>NZ_JBHJQQ010000017.1:0-164679 GCF_042262745.1 Kribbella sp. NPDC056345
GCTCCGGCCCGCCGCCCGATTGCTCACCGGAACGACGCATCGCCTCCAGCACCAGCGTCAGATACCGATGGCGCAATTGGTTGGTCCGCGCCTCGTCACCGAGTTTGATCGAGGTGATCTGCTCGAGAATCATCGCGAAGTCCTCCACCACGATGCCCGGCCGCAGGTACTCCTTCGTGCGTTCGTAGACGGCCTGATTCAGCTCACCGGCCCGTACGGCGGCCTCGAACAGCTCGGGGGTGGGCGTGAACGTGCCCGCGAGCCGCTGGGTGAGCGAGTTGGTGTCGGCGTCGACCAGCGCGTGCAGGAACGCCTCGAAGGCGGTCCATGGATCCCGGTCGTCGGCCAGCGCCTTCTCCGACTCCGCGATGTAGCGCGCAAGCCCGTCGGTACACAGCTTCCGCAGCAACTCCTCCTTGCTCGCATACCGGCGGTACAGCGCACTGATCCCGACGCCGGCCTGCTCGGCGACGGCGGCGATCGGCGCACCGGGATCGGCGATGAAGACCGCCCGGGCGGCCGCCAGGATCACTTCGTCATTCCGGGCCGCCTGCGCCTGCCGGCCACTCAGAGCTTTCGTCATGTCACCCAGATTAGCACTTGAACGGAATGATCCGTTCCGCTAGAGTTTGGAACAGAACAGTTCGTTCCGTTTGAGGAGCAGAAGATGACCGCAGTCGCAGTACTCCCCCAGCCCGCAACCACCGCTGCCGCGCCCCGGCGGCTCCGCAAGCGCTGGCTCGCCTTCTCCGCCGTCATGACCGCGGCCGTCATGGACCTGCTCGACTCGACCGTGATGAACGTCGCGGCACCGGCGATCCGCGGCGACCTCGGCGGCTCCTACGCCAGCCTGCAGTGGATGGCCGCCGGCTACACGATGGCGCTGGCCGTCCTGCTCCTGGTCGGCGGCCGCCTCGGCGACCTGGTCGGCCGCAAGCGTGCGCTGCTGATCGGCGTCGCCGGCTTCACCGTGACGTCGCTCCTGTGCGGTCTCGCGGTGTCGCCGGAGATGCTGATCGCCTCCCGGGTCGCCCAGGGCGCCTTCGCCGCGGTGATGCTCCCGCAGGGCTTCGGACTGGTCCGGGACTTGTTCGAGCCGGACGAGCGGACCAAGGCCTTCGGCTTCTTCGGCCCGATCATGGGGCTGGCCGCCGTCCTCGGCCCGATCATCGGCGGCACGGTCCTCGACGCGAACCTGTTCGGTACCGGCTGGCGCGCGATCTTCCTGATCAACATCCCGATCGGCCTGTTCACCTTCGCGATCGCCGCCAAGCACCTGCCCGACACGAAGCCCTCCGCCCGCAAGATCTCGCTCGACATCCCCGGACTGCTGATCGCGAGCGCCGGTCTGTTCGCCCTGGTCTACCCGCTGGTCCAGGGTCACGAGCTCGGCTGGCCGCTGTGGTCGAAGCTCCTGCTGGTCGCCTCGCTGCCCGTCCTGGCCGGCTTCGGCATCCACCAGTCCCGCCGCAGCCGCAACGGCGGCACCCCGCTGATCGAGCCCCGCCTGCTGAAGAGCCGCCCGTACCTGTCCGGTGTCTTCTTCGCCGTCGTCTTCTTCGGCGCCATGGCCGGGACCTTCGTGCTCGGCATGTTCCTTCAGGTCGGCCTCGGCTACACCCCGATCCGCGCCAGCCTCGCGATGGCTCCCTGGGCCCTCGGCGCGCTGATCGGCTCGGCGGTCTCCGGGATGACGATGCAGAAGTACGGCCGCCGGCTGCTCCACCTCGGGCTCGCCCTGATGGCAGTAGGCCTGACCGGAACGTACGCCGTCCTCGCGCTGACCGGTCTGAGCGTCGGCAGCTGGGACATCGCCGTACCGACTCTGTTCGGCGGGATCGGGATGGGCAAGGTCTTCGTGCCGCTGTTCGACATCATCCTGAGCGGGGTGCGCGACGACGAGGTCGGTTCCGCGACCGGGATGCTCGGCTCGTTCGAGCAGGTCGGGATCGCGCTGGGGATCGCCGTCATCGGCACGATCTTCATGGGCAAGGTGTCGGCCGCCGACGCGGCCACCCGGGCCCTGGCCGCCCTCGACGGCACCCAGACCGCACTACTGGCGACCATCGCCGGCCTGGCGCTGGCCTTCGCCGCCGGTTTCCTGCTCCCGAAGTCCTCGCGGGCCGGCATCGAGCACTGAGCGCACCGCGAAAGAGCCGCCGTTCCGGGATTCCGGGGCGGCGGCTTGGTGCGTTGGGGCGCGACTCGCCGGTCAGGGTCGTTGGTGGGGTAGGCGGCTGGCAGGGTCGGAAGAGTCCCGTCCGGGCCTACCAGGTCCGGACCGCCCTCCGAGGGATTGGAACGACCGTGGTTCACGAGGACCCCACCGACCCCGGCACCTGGAGCATCTCGCGGCGCCGGGCACTCCAACTCAGCGGCGGCGTCGCCGCCGCGGCAACAGCCAGTACGACGCACGCCCAGGCGGCACCGGATGAGGCCGCCCCGGCGGCCGCGGGCGAGCAGGCCTCCAATCACGCTGTGCTGGACGAGGGGACCAACTTGATGGTCGCCGCCTCACCGGACGGCCGGTGGCTCGCGTTCGATCTGGTCACCGCCATCTGGGTCACCCCGGCCGCCGGTGGCGTCTCCCGGCGGCTCACCGACGACCTGCAGGACGCGACCCGGCCCCGGTGGTCGCCGGACGGCCGGCGGATCGTCTTCCAGTCCTACCGCGACGGCAACTTCCACCTCTGGTCGATCGATGCTGATGGCAACAACCTGCGCCAGCTGACCACCGGACGCAACGATCACCGCGAGCCGCACTTCACCCCGGACGGCGGATCGATCGTCTTCTCCTCCGACCGCGGCAGTACCGGCAGCTACGGCATCCACCGCCTGGACCTGGCGAGCGGCGCGATCACCGCGCTCACCGACGATCCGTCGGAAGAGGCCGAGCCGATCGTCTCCCCCGACGGCACGAAGATCGCGTTCACCGTCGACGCGTCCTCGATCGCGGAAGTCGACCTCGCCACGGGCACCCGCCGTACTGTCGTCACAGCGCAGACCGGCAGCAGCGTCTACGGTCCCGCCTACTCCCCCACCGGCCAGCTCGCGTACGTCCGGCTCGCCGGGCCGGTGTGCGACCTCGTGGTCGGCGATCAGAAGGTGACCAGCGGCAAGGACGTGTTCGCGGTACCGCCGTCGTGGGTATCGGCGGACGAGCTCGTGTACACCGCCGACGGCCACGTGGTCCGGCATCGCCTCGGCGGCGCACACACCGTCGTACCGTTCGCTGCCACCGTGCCGATCACGTCGCGCCGGCCGCGGCCGAAGTCGCCCGATCTGGAGTCCACCGGATCCCACCCGGTCCTCGGGATCGCCAGTCCGGCGGTCTCGCCGGACGGGCAGTGGATCGCCTTCCGGGCCTTGAACGCTTTGTGGCTGGCAGCAACGAATGGCCGCGGGAAGCCGCGCAAGATCGTTGCCGACGGCTACTTCAACAGCGACCCCGACTTCGCGCCGGACGGGAAGTCGTTGCTGTACGCAAGCGATCGCGACGGCACCGCAGACCTCTGGCTGCACGACCTCAAGGCGGGCACGAATCGCAAGCTCTCCACGCTGCCGGGCGCGCAGACCGCGCCGCGCTTCTCGCCGGACGGCAAGCAGGTCGCGTACCAGGACCAGGACGGGATCGCCTGGATCCTCGACATCAGCACCGGGGCGGTCCGGCAGGTGACGCCGACGCTGTTCCAGCCCGGCCGTGTCAGCTGGTCGGCGGACGGCGGACGGCAAGACCATAGTCCTCGCGGCAGTGAAGCCGTTCTCCAAGCGCTTCCGGGAAGGCACCAGCCAACTCCTGTACGTCGACGTCGCCACCGGCGCTCTCGAGTACGTCGAACCGATGCCGTTCCGCTCGCTCGCCACCCGCGGTGACGACGGCCCGGTCTTCTCGCCCGACGGTCGCCGGCTCGCGTTTGTCGTCGAGAGCCTCCTGTATGTCGCCCCTGTCGACCAGCGAGGCCGTTTCACCGCCGAACCGCGGGCGATCACCGCGGAGGTCACCGACTCACCCGTCTGGCAGGACAGCAACACACTGCTCTACCTCAACAACGGCCGCCTCCGTCGCGTCGACCTGCAGGGATCGCGTCCGCGCACGGTAGCCATCGATCTGCAGTGGCGGCGGGCAACGATCAAGCAGCACGTCACGATCCACGCCGGTGCGCTCTGGGACGGCCGCGCGACCGCTCTGCGGCGGAACGTCGACATCGTGCTCGACGGTTCGCGAATCGCCGCCGTACGGCCGCATCAAGGGCGAGCGGATATCGACGCATCCAAGCTGACTGTGATGCCCGGACTGATCGACGCGCACAACCACTGGCATCTGCGCGGTCGTGCCTGGGGTGCGCGGCAGGGGAACCTGTGGCTGGCCTACGGGATCACGACTACGCGCTCGCCCGGCGACCCGGCGTACCAGATGCAGGAGACGCGGGAGGCGCTCACCCACGGCGCTCTGATCGGTCCGCGGTACTTCGCGACCGGTGAGGCGATCGACGGGTCGCGGGTCTTCTACAACTTCATGCGGCCGACGCTGTCGGTGCGGCAGTTGGGGCTCGAGCTCGATCGGGTCGAGGGGCTCGCGTACGACTTGGTGAAGACGTATGTCCGGTTGCCGATCGACTACCAGCGGCGCGCGATCGCCGCCGTACATCGCCTTGGTCTGCAGTTGTCCTCGCACTATCTCTACCCGGCCGAGCATCTCGGCATGGACGGGATGGAGCACACCGGGGCGACCAACCGGTTGGGCTACTCGCACACGGTCAGCCGGCTCGGCCGTGCGTACGCCGATGTCGTCACGCTGTTCACCAGGGCCGGGCTGTCCGTCACGCCGACGCTGTTCAACTCGACCATGGCGCATGTGGACGATCCGTCGCTGCTGACGGATCGGCGTACGACGACGTTGTTCCCGGCGTGGGAGTACACCAATCTGCGCGCTGAGGTGGACACGGCTTCCGGCCCGGCCGGGGTGACGACGCGCGAGCTCCTCCGCGGGAACGTCGACATGGTCCTGCGGATCCATCGCGGCGGCGGACTCGTGATCTCCGGGACCGACACCCCGCTGGACAACATCGCGATCTCGCTGCACGCCAATCTGCGGTCGATGGTGGCCGGCGGATTCACGCCGTACGAGGCCCTCACGACAGCGACCCGGAACCCGGCGCGCTGGCTCAGCCTCGAGGACAAGCTCGGCGTGGTCAAACCCGGTGCCCAGGCCGACCTCTCGTTCGTCACCGGTGATCCGCTGGCCGACATTCGGGCAGCGGCTGCGGTCGATCGGGTCATGATCGCGGGCAAACTGCACACGATCGATCAGCTGCTGGCACCGTATGCAGGGAAGGCCAACACCGCGGCAGGGCTCAGCCGGGCCAAGGCTCATGCCCACGACGCGGAGTACTGGTGGCACGAACCCGAGTGGCTGCATCGAGTGTGTTGCGAAGGGTAGGGATGGCGCAATTCGACATCGCCGTGGCGAGCGCGGCGGATCTGCGGACGGTCAGCGAATGGGCCGCCGCCGAGCAGTGGAATCCGGGCCTGTCGGATCCACTCGCGTTCGCCGCGGCGGACCCGCACGGCTTCTTCGTCGGCCGGCTGGACGGTGAACCGATCGCTTCGGTGTCGGGCGTGCGGTACGGGCCGGACTTCGGCTTCCTCGGTCTGTACATCGTCCAGCCGGCCGAGCGCGGTAAGGGCTACGGGCTCCGCATCTGGCAGCACGTGATGGAACACCTTGCCCACCGCAACGTTGCCCTGGACGGTGTGGTCGAACAGCAGCCGAACTACCGCGAGTCCGGATTCCGCCATGGCTGGAACCACATCCGCCACGCGGGAATCCCGCCCGTCATCGAGTCGAGCGTCGTCTTGGTCGATGCCCGTTCGATTCCGTTCGACCAGCTCGCGGCATACGACCGGCGGTTCTTCCCGGCGCCCCGGGATGCCTTCCTGGCGAGCTGGCTGGGGCTGCCCGGGCACCGCTCACTGGCAGCCGTCCACGACGGACGGCTCGAAGGTTTCGCCGTACTGCGACCGGCGCGGACCGGTCTGCGGATCGGACCGCTCTACGCCGCGTCGGAGGAGATCGCCGCCGCGCTGATCTCAGAACTGGCCGCTGGACAGCCGGTCGCGCTGGATGTGCCGGATATCAACCTGCCCGCGCTGAAGCTGGTGGAGCTGCTCGGGCTGACGCCGACCTTCGAATGCGCGCGGATGTACACGGGCGCCGTACCGGACCTGGACCAGGATGGCATCTACGCGACCACCACCCTGGAACTCGGCTAGAACGGAAGCTTGGGCTGCGGCGGTGCGTGCGCCGGGTCGACCCCGTCGAACAGGCTGCTGACGGACTCACCGCCGTGGATCCGCTTGATCGCCTCGGCGAACAGACCGGCCACCGAGCTGACCTGGAGCTCCGGGAAGCCTTCCGGCCGCGGGACCGTGTCCGTGCTGATCACCTCGGTGATCGCCGGGTGCGACCGCAGCCGCTCGACGGCCTTCCCGGCGAACAGACCGTGCGTACAGGCGACAGCGGCCTCCGTGACGCCGCGCTCCTTCAGCCGGTCCAGCAGCTCGAAGATCGAACCGCCGGTGGCGATCTCGTCGTCGAGCACGATCGCCCGTTTGCCGCTCACGTCACCGACGATCGCGTCGATCACGACCCGGTCGTCGGCCAGCCGCTGCTTGCTGCCCGCCGCGACCGGCAGACCGAGCAGCCGGGCGAACTGGGTGGCCGTCTTCGCGGCACCGAGGTCCGGGCTGACCACGATCGTGTCGCTCAGGTCCCGGCCGCGGAAGTGATCCGCCAGGACGCCGATCGCGGTCAGGTGGTCGACCGGCACCGAGAAGAAGCCGTGCACCTGGGGTGCGTGCAGTGCCATCGTCAGCACCCGGTCGACCCCGGCCGTGGCCAGCAGGTCGGCGACCAGCCGGCCGCCGATCGAGATCCGGGACGCGTCCTTCTTGTCCGACCGCGCGTACGCGTAGTGCGGCATCACCGCGGTGATCTGCTGCGCCGATGCACCCCGGGCCGCGTCGATCATCAGCAGCAGCTCCATCAGGTGCTCCTGCGTCGGTGGCACCAGCGGCTGCACGATGTAGACATCGCGCTGCCGGCAGTTCGCCTGCAGTTGTGCCTGCAGGCAGTCGTTGCTGAAACGATGGATCTCGACCGGTGAGAGCTGAACGCCGAGATCGGCGCAGATCTGCTCTGCCAGACCAGTATGGGCACTTCCGCTGAACACGACGATCTCTCGCACGGCTCTCCCCGAATGCTGCCGATTCGACAGCTCACACCTTACTTGGTGGCGTTCCGGATCTTCGCGGCGAGGGCGTCGACGAGCTCGGTGACCAGGGTGATGGTGCCCTCGTCGACCAGGTTCCCGGCCTCGTCGAACCGCTCGTGCGCCCGGAACACCATCACCTCGGGCTTCACCACGAGATCGGAGCGCGTCCAGACGAACACCTGCCGCAACGCCAGCTGCGCCCGGACCGTCCCGAAGTTCGTCGGCGCCGCGCCCATGATCGCCACCGGCCTGTGCAGCAACGACGACGTCGCCGACGGCCGGGAGGCCCAGTCGATCGCGTTCTTCAGCCCACCCGGGATCGAGTAGTTGTACTCCGGGGTCGCGATCAGGAGCCCGTCCGCCGCGTGAATCCGCTCCCGCAGCTCGCGCGCCTGCTCGGGCAGGTTCTCCTCGGTGTCCAGGTCGCCGTTGTAGTACGGGAGCTCCGCGAGACCGTCGTACAGCTCGATCGTCACTCCCGCCGGCGCGTGCTTCTGCGCCGCCCGCAGCAACGCCGTGTTCAGTGAGCCGGTCCGCAGGCTTCCGGAGATCCCCAGGATGTTTAGGTCAGTCATTCAACTATTTAAACATAAACTAAAACACCTGACCCTGAGGCGGGCTAGATTTCCGGCATGACAGGTGCAAACGCAGCTTCGGTACTGGCAGGCTTGATGGTCTCCGACGGTCCCCGGCCCGAGTTCGAGCAGGCGTTCCGGCCGTTCGCGCCGTTGATCGGCAGCTGGGACCTCGACGTCACCTGGTACGACGACGAGGGCCGGCCGACCCGGGAGACCAAGGGCGAGTGGCATTTCGCCTGGGCGCTGGACGGCCGGGCGGTCGCCGACATCTGGATCACACCGAGCCGGGCGGCCCGGACGACCGACGGTGACGGCGAATGGGGCCTGACCATCCGCCTGCACGATCCCGAACTGGGCGCCTTCCGGTCCACCTGGATGGGCCCGAAGCATGCCGTGGTGATGACGTTCATCGGTCATCCCGGCCCGGACAGCATCACCCTCGAGGCGCGTGAGCCGAAGTCCGCGAAGACCCGCTGGATCTTCACCGGGATCACGCCGGACAGCTTCCAGTGGCGCAACGAGGACGAAGACGCCGACGGCACGATCATCGTCCGCCAGCGCTTCGTGGCCCGGCGGTCAGGTGGTGAGGAGGCGGGCGAGGGTTTCGGCAGCGGTCCGGCAGTCGGCGGCTGATGCGTCGAGGTGGGTGACGACGCGTAGCTGAGTGGCGCCGACACCGCCGACGAGAAGGCCTTCGGCGCGGGCGGCCGCCACGACCCCGGCGACAGTCTTGCCGATGACCGCGAGGTCGGCGATGACGATGTTGGTGTCGACCTGGTCGGGCTTGACCGAGCCGGGCGCGGCGTCGGCCAGGATCTCGGCGATCAGGCGGGCGTTGGCGTGGTCCTCGGCGAGGCGGTCGAGGTTGTGGTCGAGCGCATGCAGACCGGCCGCAGCCAGTACGCCGGCCTGCCGCCAGCCGGCGCCGAGGCGCTTCCGCCAGACGCGCGCTTCCCGGATCAACTCGGTCGACCCAACCAGGACCGAGCCGACCGGCGCACCTAGGCCCTTGGACAGACAAACACTCGCGGCGTTCGCACGAACGGCGTACGAGGCCGGCATGCGGCCGGTGGCGATGGCCGCGTTCCAGAGCCGAGCGCCGTCCAGGTGCAGCGGGATTCCGCGGGATTCGAGTTCGTCGGCGAGAGCGTCGTACCCGTGCTGGATCGCACCGCCACCGAAGTTGTGCGTGTTCTCGACCGAGACGGCCGAGGTAGTGACGAAGTACGGGCCGAGGTCGGGCGCGATCAGCGCCCGGAGCTGCTCGAGGTCGATCTGACCGGCCGGTGCGCTCCACGTGCGCGTGGTGACACCGCTGACGGCCGCGTGCCCGCCGAGCTCTGCGCGGACCACATGGGCGCTCGCCTCACACAGCAGCTCCCCGCCGCGCGGAACCAACGCCTGTACGCCGAGCAGGTTCGCCAGCGACCCCGTGGTCACGAACAGCCCGGCCTCGTGGCCGAGCAGTCCCGCGACGGTCTCCTCGAGCCGGTTGGCCGTCGGATCCTCGCCGTACACGTCGTCGCCGAGCGGCGCGCTCGTCATCGCCGCCAGCATCCCCGCCGACGGCCGGGTGACGGTGTCCGACCGGAGGTCGATCATGCCCGTGCGGCCCGCAGCCGCTCGGCGACCAGGAAGGCGAGCTCGAGCGACTGGTGCCGGTTGAGTCGCGGGTCGCAGGCCGTCTCGTACCGGTTCGCGAGGTCCTCGGCGACCAGCGCCTCGCCGCCACCGACGCACTCGGTGACGTCGTCACCGGTCAGCTCGATGTGCATACCGCCCGGCCACGTGCCGACCTGCTGGTGCGCGTCGAAGAAGCCCTGGACCTCGTCCATCACCGCGTCGAAGCTGCGGGTCTTGTACCCGTTCGGCGTCTCGAACGTGTTGCCGTGCATCGGGTCACAGACCCACGCGATCGGCGAACCGTGATCCCGCACCGCCTCCAGCAACGGCGGCAGCCCGTCGCGGATCTTGCCCGCACCCATCCGGGTGATGAAGGTCAGCCGGCCCTCGATGCCCTTCGGGTTCAGCTTGTCGATCAGGGCGCGGATGTACTCCGGGGTCGTGGTCGGCCCGATCTTCACACCCAGCGGGTTGCTCAGCGACGCCAGGAACTCGACGTGCGCGCCGTCCAGCTGCCGCGTCCGCTCCCCCACCCACAGCAGGTGGCCACCAACGTCGTACGGCTGCTCGGTGCGCGAGTCGATCCGGGTCAGCGCGTGTTCGTACTCAAGAATCAGCGCCTCGTGCGAGGCGTAGAAGTCGACCGTCTTGAACTCGTCCGCCGTCGCACCACAGGCCCGCATGAACGCCAGCGCCCGCTCGATCTCAGTGGCCAGCTGCTCGTACCGCTGACCGACCGGCGACGACTTCACGAAGTCGGTGTTCCATGCGTGCACCTGGTGCAGATCGGCGTACCCACCCGTGGTGAACGCACGCGTCAGGTTCAGCGTCGCGGCGGCCGCGTTGTAGACCCCCCGCAACCGGCGCGGATCCGGAATCCGGGCCTCCGGCGTGAACTCCAGCCCGTTGACCGCATCCCCCCGGTACGACGGCAGCGTGACACCGTCCCGAGTCTCCTCACCGGAACTCCGCGGCTTCGCGTACTGCCCGGCGATCCGCCCGACCTTCACCACCGGCACACTCGCCGCGTACTGAAGCACGACCGACATCTGCAGCAACACCCGCAACTTGGCGCGGATGTTCTCGGCGGTCACCCCGTCGAAGGTCTCCGCGCAGTCCCCGCCCTGCAGCAGGAACGCCTCACCCCGCGTCACCGCCCCGATCTTCGTCGTCAGGTCGTCACACTCACCCGCGAACACCAGCGGCGGCAACGTCCGCAGCTCCCCGATCACCTGCTCCAGAGCCACCGGATCCGGCCACTCAGGCTGCTGCAGCGGCTTCAGCCCCCGCAACTCGTCCAAACTCGGAACCCCAGGCACTTCCCCGGCACTCAACGTCGCGAATTGCATGCCCTAACCCTAAGCGACCGCCACCAACCCCGGCACCGCCGTCTCAGTCACACCGGCGGGAGGTCAGGAGGCTTTGGTGTCGCCCAGGCGGAGGTGGTCGTCGACGGACTCGCCGGCCTTGATCAGTTCCTTGGCCTTGTCGGCGTACATGTCGACGTACTCCTGGCCGGAGAGGTCCATCAGGGCGTACATGATCTCGTCGGTGACCGAGCGCAGCACGAAGCGGTCGCGCTCCATGCCCTCGTACCGCGAGAAGTCCAGGGGCTCGCCGATCGCGACGCCCGGGCGGTTCATCCGCGGGAACAGCTTGCCCGGCTCGCGGCGCCAGACCTTCGGCAGGACCGAGCCCGGGGGCTGGAGCTTGTGGGTGTCGATCATCGCGACGGGAATGACCGGGACACCGGCGACGATCGCCATCCGGGCCACGCCGGTCTTGCCCTTGTACAGGCGGCCGTCGGGCGAGCGGGTGCCCTCGGGGTAGATCCCGAACAGCTCACCCTTCTTCAGGATGTCCAGGCCGGTGTTCAGCGCGGCCAGCGAGGCGCGCCCGCCGGAGCGGTCGATCGGGATCTGGCCGATCGACCGGAAGAAGGTCGCCGTCAGCTTGCCCTTGAGCCCGGGACCGGTGAAGTACTCCGATTTGGCCGGGAAGACGATCTGCCGCGGTACCGCGACCGGCAGGAAGATCGAGTCGGCGAACGCGAGGTGGTTGCTGACCAGGAGCGCCGGGCCGCTGGTCGGGATGTGCTGCAGTCCCGTCACCTTCGGCCGGAAGAACAGCTTCACGAATGGTGCAACGATGAACTGTCTGATGAGCAGGTACAGCATCCGCCTCGACCTCCGTCACTCGCCCGACATACGTCATCACCGACTAAGTACCCACTCCATGGTCGGTCCCTACCGGCTCCGGCACCAGTGCCCGCCGGTGCGGAGACTACGTTCCAGCTTCCCCCTCAGGCAATGTCACCGCCAGGAATGCCGAAGTTGCTCACCGTGTTGTCACCTGGATGCAGACTGGATGAAGTCCAGATGCGACCATTGATCCCGCGGCGGGGGTGGGGGCTCGTGCCACCGCTCAGCGCCGTCTGTGAGGAACCCACGACCGGGCGAGGAGTCGACCGTGCCAGTGCAAGTCCACGCGGAGGAGTTCCGCAGCGCCGGGACCGGTGAGAACGCCGCTGTCGGCGTCCTGCTGAGCCACGGATTCACCGGCTCACCGCGCGCCATGCGCCCGTTCGGCGAGCACCTGGCCGCTCTCGGGTACGGCGTGGCCGTGCCGCGGCTGCCCGGCCACGGGACCACGTGGCAGGAGATGAACAGGACCAGCTGGCCGGAGTGGTACGCCGTACTGGACAGCGAGCTGACGCGGCTTCGGCAGGAGCACGAGCAGGTGGTCGTCATCGGCCTGTCGATGGGCGGAGCGCTCGTCCTGCGGCTGGCCGAGGAGCGCGGCGCCGACATCTCCGGTGTCGTCCTGATCAACCCGTCGGTGAGCACCGAGGACAAGCGGCTCGGGCTGCTGCCGGTGCTGTCGAAGGTGATCCCCTCGTTCCCCGGCATCGCGAACGACATCAAGAAGCCCGGCGTCGACGAGGGTGCCTACTCCCGGATGCCGTTGAAGGCGACGCTCTCGCTGTCGAAGCTGTGGAAGGTCGTCCAGGCGGATCTGCCGAAGGTGACCCAGCCGGTGCTGCTTTTCCGCAGTACTGTCGATCACGTGGTCGAAGCCAGCTCAGCCCGCCGGGTCCTCACGTCGATCTCCTCGCGCGACGTGACCGAGACCCTGCTCGAGGACAGCTATCACGTCGCGACCCTGGACAACGACGCGCCACGGATCTTCGACGACTCCGCCGCCTTCATCACCAGAGTGACTGGTACCGCCCGCGTGACCGGCCCCGCCGATGCGTGACAACGGCCTGACCGCCGCGGAGTACACCTCGCTCGGCGGGATCGACGCGCTGGTGGCCGAGCCGGTCCTGGCCGCGCTGGCCAAGGCCGGCATCGCGGCGTACTGCGAGACTTCCGACGAGGTGCCGGACGAGTTGTTCGTCGACGCCGGCCAGATCGACCAGGCCCGCCCGGTGATCGCGCGCAGCACCGAGGACGCGGAGTGGAAGTCGCTGGTCGAGCAGTTCAACGCGCCGTCCGCACCCGGGCACGACGGCGGCGAGACGCCGGTACCGCGGTGGCCGGCCAGCGAGGACGTCGACGAGAAGTACGAACCGCTGATCGACGTACCGGCCGGTCTGATCGTGGGCGACGACCCCGAGGACGAGCCCGAGCCGCGCCCCAAGCGGGCCGCCGACGACCCGCACGACCACTACGTCCCGCCGGAGCCGACTCGCGGCCCGAAACTGGACTGGATCAGCCGGCTCGCCTGGCTCGGCCTGCTCGGCGGACCGATCCTGCTCATCCTCGCCGCGATCCTCGACTTCGGCGACAGCCGGATCACCGCCGCCGCCGTGGCCGGCTTCATCGGCGGCTTCCTCACCCTGGTGATCCGGATGAAGGACCGCCTCCCCCAGGACGACACCCCGGACGACGGAGCTGTGGTGTGAGTTAGCATCAGCAGATCGTCGGACAATCTGACGTTCTTGGTGAGGGAGGTACCCCGTGCAGGTCAGCGAGACGGTCGAGATCACCGGCCACCTGATGGATTCGGGGTTGCTCTCCCGGGTGCTCGACGACATCCGCGGGTACGGCGGTGAGTACACGCTGGACAAGTTCGACCTCGGCTACGACAAGGACGACCCGTCGACGGTCCGGATGACGGTCGGGGCGGACGACGAGGAGTCGCTGCAGCGGCTGCTGATGCGGATCCAGACCAAGGGTGCGAACCTGGTCGACCCCGGCACGCCGGAGATCACCGAGGTGAGCCAGGACGGCGTCTTCCCGGACGGCTTCTACTCGACCACGAACCTGCCGACGAGCGTCCGGCTGGACGGTCACTGGGTGACAGTGCAGAACCCGGAGATGGACTGCGGCCTGCTCGTCGAGGACGGCGGCGTCCGGACGATTCCGATGTCGGAGGTCAAGGCCGGGATGCGGATCATCTCGAGCGCGCAGGGCGTCAAGGTGACCCCGCCGATCGTGGCGAGCACCGACGAGGGCTTCGGTTTCATGGAGTCCGACGTGTCCAGCGAGAAGCCGCAGCGGGTGCTGGTCCAGCAGGTCGCGGACGGGATGCGCGAGGCGAAGGCGAACGGGCTGAAGGTGCTCTGGGTCGGCGGCCCCGGCATCGTGCACACCGGCGCCGCACCGGCCATGGTCGCGCTGGTCGAGGCCGGTTTCGTCGACGTCCTGTTCGCCGGGAACGCACTGGCCACCCACGACATCGAGTCCTCGCTCTACGGTACGTCGCTCGGTGTCGACCTGGCCCGCGGTCGTGGCGTCGAGCACGGCCACGAGCACCACATCCGGGCCATCAACACGATCCGCAAGGCCGGCTCGATCGCAGCCGCCGTCGAGCAGGGGGTCCTGACCTCCGGCGTGATGCACGCACTGGTCAAGAAGGGCAACAAGTTCGTGCTGGTCGGGTCCGTCCGCGACGACGGCCCGCTGCCCGACGTCTACACCGACGTCCTCGAGGGCCAGCGCGCGATGCGCAACGAGCTGGCCGGCGTCGGCTACTGCCTGATGGCCGCGACCATGCTGCACTCCGTTGCCACCGGCAACATCCTGCCGGCCTCGATCCCGCTCACCTGCGTCGACATCAACCCGGCCACCGTGACCAAGCTCGCGGACCGCGGCTCCACCCAGGCGCGCGGTATCGTCACCGACGTCGGCCTGTTCGTCGAGCACCTGGCCCGTGAGCTGTCGCCGACCTACGCCGAGATCAAATAGCGCCGGGATCAAATAGCGGAGGCAACGTAGTGCAGGACTTCGAGTCGTTCCTGCGGCAGTTCGAGGAGGCCAACAGCGCCTTCGTCAACGGGGACGTCTCGCGGTGGCTGCCGCTGGTCTCCCGCCGCGAGGTGAGCTCGATCTTCGGCGGCTTCGGCGGCTACGAGACCGGCAGCGCACAGGTCGGCGCGCGGTACGAGTGGGCCTCGGCCCAGTTCACGCCGAGCGGAGCGAAGGTCGAGTTCGAGTACCTGGACAAGCACGTCGGCCCGGACTCGGCGTACACGGTCGCGATCGAGCGCTGCACGGTCCGGTACGTCGACCGCCCAGGTGAGCATGATCACGAACTGCGGGTGACGATGGTGTTCAGGGCCGAGGACGGCGACTGGAAGCTGGTCCACCGGCACGCGGACCCCCTGAACCGCAAAACAGCACCTGAGGTTGGATAACCCCATGACCGTACACATTGCCACGCTCCGCGCGGCGGGTCCTGAGGCCTGGTTCCATTTCTTCCCTCGTCACTCCAGTCGCTTCGCTCCCTGCGCTCCTCAGTCCAGAAACGGGGCCTCATGACCGGACTCGTGCACCTGAGCACCGCCGACGGCGTCGCGACCATCACCCTGGATTCGCCGCACAACAAGAACGCGCTCTCCCAGCAGCTCACGGGTGAGCTCCTGGAGCACCTGGAGAGCGCGGCCGCGGACGACGCCGTACGGGTGATCGTGATCCGGTCGGCGCTGGACGTGTTCTGCTCCGGTGCCGACATGTCCGAGGCGACGAGTGTCGGGATGGGTGTCGGCGCCCAGCGGATGGTCGACGTCCAGCGCGCCATCGTGGCGAACCCGAAGCCGGTCATCGCCCGTGTCGCCGGGCCGGTGCGCGCCGGCGGCATCGGCATCGTGGCAGCGGCCGACATCAGCGTCGCCGGGGCCAGTACGACGTTCGCCCTGACCGAGGTCCGGCTCGGGCTCGCGGCCGCGACGATCTCGCTGACCGTGCTCGCCCGCCTGGCCGACCGCGCGGCGGCGTACACGTTCCTGACCGGCAACGCGTTCGACGGTCTGGAGGCCGCCCGCCTCGGCCTCGTCACGCTCACCGTGAAGGACGACGAGCTGGACACCGCCCTCGACTCCCTGCTGGAGTCCGTCCTCAAGGGCGTCCCGCAGGGCCTCCGCGAGACCAAGAAGCTGCTCAACCGCGAGCTCCTCGCCGACATCGACGCCCGCGGCACAGAACTCGCCGAACTCTCCGCCGGCCTCTTCGGCTCCCCCGCCGCCCAGGAAGCCATGCTCGCCTTCCTCAACCGCAAGAAGAAGAGCTAAGAACGGGTCACCACCGCAGTTGGTGTGGCGTTCCGGCGACAAGAGCGACCGGCGTGCGGCCGTCGCCGTACCGGATGGTGCGGTTCTGGTCGTGGTCGGCGGTGAGGGTTGCTGACCGGCCGTCCGGGGACCAGGTGAGGTCGACGGTGACGCCGCCGCGGGCGCGGAGGCCGGTGATGGTTCCGGTGGGCCAGTCGGTGGGGAGGGCCGGGAAGAGTTCGAGCTCGCCGGTGTGGCTTTGGAGGAGCATCTCGGCGATGCCGGCGGTGGCGCCGAAGTTGCCGTCGATCTGGAACGGCGGGTGCGCGCACAGCAGGTTCGGGTAGACGCCCGCACCGCTGCCGACGTAGTCGGTCTTGGTGTGGCCGGCCAGGCTCAGGAAGGCCAGGACCAGCCGGTGCGCGCCGGCACTGTCGCGGAGGCGCGCCCGGAGGTTGATCTTCCAGGCCAGCGACCATCCGGTCGCCTCGTCGCCGCGCAGGTCCATCGTCCGAGTGGCCGCGGCCGCGAGCTCCGGCGTGTTGTCCGGGGTGATGAGGTCGCCGGGGTGCAGACCGATCAGATGCGACATGTGCCGGTGGTGCTGATCCTGCTCGGGCAGATCGGCCGCCCACTCCTGCAGCTGCCCCTGGCTACCGATCGACGGGTCCGGGATCCGCTTCCGGGCTGCCGCGAACTCATCCACCAGTACGTCGGTCAGCCCGAGCACCGAGGCGGCCTCGACACACCGGTCGAACAGGTCGGCGATCAACGCGAGGTCCATGGTGGCCGAGACCGTGACGGAGGCCGGTTCGCCGTCAGCGGCGACGTACTCGTTCTCCGGGGAGGTGGAGGGCGACGTACCGAGGGTGCCGTCGGGGAGTTCGGTCAGCCAGTCGAGGCAGAACTCGGCAGCTCCCCGCAGCACCGGCCACGCCCGCTCGAGGAACTCGCGATCCCCGGTGAACGCGTAGTGGTCCCACAGGTGCCGCACCAGCCACGTGCCGGCCATCGGCCAGTTCGACCACTTCGGGTTGCCGTCGACCGGGACCGTCCAGCACCAGGCGTCGGCGTTGTGGTGCGCGACCCATCCGGCTGCGCCATAGCGTTCTGAGGCGGTACGGCGGCCTGCGGCGGCGAGGTGGCCGAGATAGCTGAGCAACGGCTCGTGGCACTCGGAGAGGTTGGTCGTCTCGGCCGGCCAGTAGTTCATCTCGGTGTTGATGTTGACCGTGTAGTTGGAGCTCCACGGGGGCTGCAGGATGTCGTTCCAGATGCCCTGCAGGTTGGTCGGCAGACCGCCCGGCCGCGAGCTCGCGATCATCAGGTAGCGGCCGTAGTTGAAGATCAGCGCGGCCAACGCGGGATCGTCACTGTGCGCCAGCCGCTCGTCCGTCGGCAGTTCGGCCGCCGCGGTCGCCGGGAGGGTGAGGGTCGAACGGCGATAGAGCGCGCGATGGTCGGCCACGTGCTCGGCCAGCAGCTCGTCGTACCCACGAGTGAGCGCAGCCTGCACCCGCTCGTCGGCCTGAGCCAAGCACTCCTCGCCAGTCCGGGTGGGCGCTGTCGCGGGACCGTCGTACCCGGTGGCGGTCGACAGGATGATGGTGATCTCGGTGGCGTCTGCAACGGACATTCCGCTGCCGGAGCCGTTGCTGTCGATGCGGAGCGCAATGGCCGCCGCCATACCCCGATCAAGTCCGTCGGAGTACCGCACCGGCTCCGGTACGTCGCGATGCGGCGGCGCCACGTCGGCCGGAGCCTGGATGAGCAGCCCGTTGCCGACCGGCGACGTCTGCAGCTGTGAGATCAGCCGGGCGGTCACCCCGATCGGCGCCGAAGCCGTCACCCGGACGACGAACACGCCCGCCGGATGACTGACGAACGCCTCCTGCCGAACACTCAGACCTCCGATCTCGTACTCGACCGTGGCGATCGCCGAATCCAGGTCGAGCTCCCGCCGGTACGACGTCGTCTCGCCGTCGACGGTGTAGTCCAGCAGCAGGTCCCCGAGTGGCAGGTAGGCCTGCGAGTGACCCGCCTGGAACCCGGTGGCGAGCTCCTCGGCCCGCCGTACGTCACCGGCTGCGACCGCCTCCCGAACCGCCTGCACAGCCTGCGATCCGACCGCACCTCGCGATACCGACAGCAGCCGCTGGGTCTCCGGGCTCCCGGACCACAGCGTCTCGTCGTTCAGCGCGAGCCGCTCGGTCCCGGGCCGGCCGAAACACATCACCCCGATCCGGCCGTTGCCCAGCGGCAACGCCTCCACCCACTCCCCCGCCGGACGGTCGTAGTGCAAGCTGCTCACCGGGTTCACCATGCGAGAGATCCTATGTCTCAGAGGTGCAGCTCGATCAAGAGGGGAAGGTGGTCGGATGCGAGCGGAAGATCATCCGCAACCTCGGCCGGGATCGGCAGCACCCGGCCCGACAGCCCCGGCGAGACGTGCACCCCGTCGATCCGCTTGTGCGGATCACGCGAACTGAACGTCGGCCCGGCGTCCACCCCGAGGTCGATCAACCCCTCGTCGGCCAACCGCTTCCACACGGGCCCGTCCGGGGTCTCGTTGAGATCACCGACCAGGAGGTACGGCGTACCGAACGAGCGGCAGCCGCGCAGAACCTGCTCCAGCTCATGCTGCCGGCCAAGAATGTGCAGCCCAAGATGGCAGACCACCAGTGCCAGCTCGGCCGACCCCACCGTCACCCGCCCACCGACCGCCCCACCGGGCAGCTGCGTCGCAATCAGCCGCAACCGCCGGCGAACGAACGGCCGCCAGATCCGCCAGTGCAACGCCTCGACCAGATCGATGCTCTCAGCAACCAAAATCGCATTCCGCGCGGACGCGGCAACATACCGCAACCCAAAACTGGCCGCCATCGCCCGCCGCTTCCGCCGAGTCCCCCACCAAGTAGGAGCCTCCTGCACCAACATCACATCAGGCGCACACCCCCGCACCACCCGAGCCAACGCCTCCCGATCATCCCCCCACCGGTGAACGTTGTACGACAAGACCCTCAGAACTGAGGTCATGCCTCCGAGTCGTCCAGTTCGACGGCGGTTTCGGGGGATGCGGCGCGGAGGCCGGTGCGGCGGGCTGCCGACTTGCGGGCGGCTCGTTCTACTCGGGTGGAGCGGCCTCGGGCGGCGGCTGTCTTGGCTGTTACCGCAGTTGTCTTCACGCGGACTCGGCGCAGCCAGGTTGCCTCTTCGCGCGCGAGGTCGGCAGCACCGACCATGCCTGCCTCGGGTCCGAGCACCGCGCGCACGATCCGCGCTTCCGGCCGGAAACCACGACCGGTCAGCGTCCGCTTGAACGCCTCCCGCGCCGGCGCCAGCAGCAGCTCGCCCGCATCCGAGACCCCGCCACCGATCACGAACGTGCCCGGGTCGAGCGCGGCAGCCAGGTTGGCGAGGCCGATGCCGAGCCAGCGACCGACATCCTCGAGCAGCTCGACCGCGACCGGGTCGCCGTCCTTGGCCAGCTCGGTGACCATCGGTCCGTTGATCTTGCGCGGATCGCCACCGGCGGCCCGCAGCAGGTTGTGCGCGACCGGCGACCCCGACAGCGCCAGCTCACGCGCCTCCCGGGTCAGGGCGTTACCGGAGGCGTACTGCTCCCAGCATCCACGGTTGCCGCACTCGCAGCGATGCCCGCCCGGCACCACCTGCATGTGCCCGAACTCGCCCGCGATGCCGAACTTCCCGCGCTGCAGAGCCCCGTCGTTCAGGATGGCGCCGCCGATACCAGTCCCCAGCGTGACGCACACCAGGTGGCTCTCACCCTGCCCGCCACCGAAGCGCCACTCCGACCAGGCGGCCGCGTTCGCATCGTTCTCGACCACGACCGGTACGCCGAGCCGCCGCTCGACCGCGTCCCGCAGCGGCTCGTGCCGCCAGGCCAGGTGCGGTGCGAACAGCACCGACGACCGCGTCCCGTCGACGAAGCCGGCCGCTCCGATCCCGACCGCGATCACGTCGTGCCGCGACTCGAGGTCGCGGACGATCTCGGCGATCGCGTCCTCGGTCTCGCGCGGGTCCTTGGTCGGCGTGTCGCGGCGCAGCCGGTCCAGGATGTTGCCCTCGGGGTCGACCACACCGGCGGCGACCTTGGTGCCACCGATGTCGATGCCGATCGTCAAAGCCTGCGTCAGAGCCACACGAGCCTCCTCGTCGTGTCCCCCTCAGTAGGTCCAGTATCCCGCAGCATGCCAATCACTCGACCGGCCGTCACAGGACCGGGGCGGGCTTACGGGCGAGGTCAGCGGCACCGATCAGGCCGGCGTCGTTCCCCAGCTCGGCGAGCCCGAACGAAGGATGCGGCCGGTTGGACCGGGCCGGAAGGTGCTTCTCGAAGGCGACCTGCGCCGACTTCATCAGCAGCTCCTTGGCCGCGCTCACGCCACCACCGATGACGATCGTGGTCGGGTCGAACAGCGTGGCGATACTCGCCAGCCCCTCGCCCAGCCATCGCCCGAGATCCTCCAGCAGCTCCATCGCACACGGATCCCCCGCCGCGGCAGCCTCGGTGATCATCGGCCCGGTCAACTCAGCCGGATCGGTGATCCCGCACACACTCAGCATCTGCGCCGCAGCCAGCGAACCGGACTCCGCCTGCGCACGCCCTTCGCGCACCAGCGCCCGGCCGGACGCGTACTGCTCCCAGCAGCCGCGCGCTCCACAACCACAGCGATGACCGCCCGGTACGACGCGCATGTGGCCGAGCTCGGCTGCGACACCATGGGCGCCACGCAGCAGCTCGCCATCGATCACCACGCCGCCGCCGATACCGGTCCCGACCGTGATGCAGACCATGTGCTCGGCATCCCGCGCGGCACCGAAGGCGAACTCCCCCCAGGCCGCGGCGTTGGCGTCGTTCTCCACCACCACCGGGATCTTCAGCTGCTCTGCGACCCGGGCCCCGAGGGGCTCGTCCCGCCAGGCCAGGTTGGGCGCGAACAGCACGGTCGACCGATCCGACGAAACGAACCCGGCCGCGCCGATCCCGACAGCCTCCACCTCATGCGCCGCGATCAGCTCAGCGGCCGCGTCGACGATCGCCGCAGCGGTGGCGTCGACCGAGTCGGCCGGGGTGTCGCGATGCGTCCGGGCACCGATCGTGCCGTCCGCGTCCACGACACCGGCGGCGATCTTGGTCCCGCCGACATCGATACCGATGGTCAGTCCCATGGTTCGGGGTCCTCACTCACGTCGATCCGGTCCACCTTGGGTGCGACCGGCTCCTCTTCAGACTTCGAGGAACGCGACGCTGCGTCCTCCTGCTTCTGGCGGGCGACCTCGGCCGCGGCCTCCAGCAACGTACGCACCGAGCCGAGCACCTGGGCGGCGGCCGTCGACAGCTGCTCGATCGTCTCCGGGCTGGTGTTGCGCACCTTGTTGATCAGCTGGCACACCGGGCACCAGACGCAGTCCGGCCCAGCCTTGTGCTCATGTGATTCAGGCGGGTCTTCAGCCACATGCTCTCCGCCATGAGTATCCGCAGCAGCCTGCAGTACGGCGAACAGCTTCGCGGCCTCCTCGGCGACCGACCCCACCGGCTCCTTGCTCACCGGCTCTCCCCAATCGCAGCCTCACGCGGCTCCTGCTGAGCGTTGTACTCAGCCGTCAGTCCCTGAGCCAGCTCGGAAGCCGCCTCGATCGGGAGCGGCCGAGCCACCTCGCGCGGCGCGAACCGCACCTGCAGCCGTCCATCGTCCAGCCGCGCCCCAGCCACCACGCCCCGCGCCAGCGCCGCCGGCAGCGGCAGCACCCGCCGGTACGACCCCACGGTGATGATCAGCTCATCGCCGTGCCGCGCCAGCTCCAACTCGCTCGCAGAGGCGAGCGGCAACGGCATCGTCAGCGTGTAGGTGCGCCCATCGGTATCGATGTGCCGATCCACCCACAACGAAGTCTCTTCGGTAGCCCGCGCGAACGGATCGTCCCCGCCGTACATCTCGACAGCGAAAGCGGCCAGCTCCTCAACCCCAACAGGCTCACAAACCCGGTACGGCGACTCCCAGATCGGCAGCGGCCGGAACGAGTCGGCCACCTCTTCCAGGATCCCGCGCTGAGCAGCAACCCACTGCCGGCGCCAGGTGTCGGCACCGGCCGCCGGGAACACCCGGTTGGCCACCACACCGTCGACCCGGTACCCGTACAAGGACAAGCGCGTGAGCGAACGTCGAGCCTCCGCCACCACCACGGCCTCCGGCGTCAGCACCAGCCGCACCGAAGCGTCCGGGCCGGCGAGCAGCGCGCGGATGTCGGAGAGGTCGGCCTGCAACCGGCGCAGCGCGTCGAAGACGGTGTCGTCCGGCATCGGGATACTCGACGACCGGCTCAGGAACGGCCGGAACGTCCGCATCACCTTGCGCTCGGCGTTGAAGATCCGCTCCATGTACCAGTTCAGCGCATCGGGCAGGGCGAGCAGCCGCAGGGTTTCGGCGGTCGGCGCACAGTCGACCACGATCACGTCCCAGCGCCCGGACCGGACGTGGTCGCGCACCTCGAGCAGCGCGAGCACCTCCTCGGCACCCGGCAGCACGGTCAGCTCCTCGGCCTCGATCGGGTCCACGCCGACCATGTGCAGCACGGACCGCAGATAGGCCTGGATGTCGCCCCAGGACCGCTCGAACCGGCGTTGCGCATCGATCTGCTGGACGAACAGCAGGTCGTCGATCTCGGTCGGCTCCTGGCCGACCTCGGAGTCGAAGGCGTCCGACAGCGAGTGCGAGGCGTCCGTCGACAGCACCAGCGTGCGCAGACCGCGCAGTGCGGCGAGCGTGGCCGTGCCCGCGGCCGACGTCGTCTTGCCGACGCCACCTTTACCTGTGTACAGCAGTACCCGAGTCACGTCTGATCAGGACTCGACGCGCTTCTTGAGCCCCTTCAGGGCTGTGTCGATGATGACTTTCTCGGCCTTCCGCTTCAGCATGCCGATCATCGGGATCGCCACGTCCACCGCCAGCCGGTACGTCACTTCGGTTCCTTCCGCGCCCAGGTCACGCAGCACGTACGCGCCGTCCATGCCCTTGACCATCTTGGCCTCGACCAGCGTCCAGGTGACCTCGTTGCGGGACCAGACGTAGTCCAGCGTGTACTCGTCGGAGATCGCGCCGGCGTCGACCTTGAACCGGACCTGCTTGGGCCGGCCGGCCTCGTCGGTGGACAGCACCTGGGTCTCCCGCATCGAGTCGGCCCACTCCGGGTACGCCGCGAAGTCCGCGATCACCGCCATGATCTCTTTGGGGGTCGCGTTCACCACGATGGTCGAGGTGGTCTGATCCGCCATCGATTCACCTCTTTGCTGCCGGGCCTGGTTAAACGGGTCTTGACCAAACGGGAAGTGCACTGCCGGGAGTTGCTCAGAGCGAGAGACTATCGCGGCTTGGTGCCCGGGTCGTCGCTCGCCCGCGGCGCGGCCCGCTTCGGCTTCGTCCTTGAACGCCCACAACCGCTCCCGGTACTGCGTCACGTACCGTTCCCGCACCCTGGTCAGCGCCCGGCCCCGGACCGGGCGGACCGGATCGACCCGCAGGTACCAGTGCACGACGACCCCGTCCCGAACCTCCTCCAGCCACCACTCCGCCGTACCGATCGCGGCGCCCGTGACGGCCCACCGCACGCCCTCGGCACCACGCCGTTCGGAGGGGGTCAGGGTGAGCTCCGGCCACCACTCGCGCCACAGGGTGTCCGAACCGAGCCGCTCGGCGACGTAGGCTGGATCCGCAACGACCAGGTCGTCGCAACTGATGTCGAGTGTGGGCATGACTAGAACCTAGTTCCGTGGGTCACATAAACCTGGCTACTTCTGGGTAGGTGACTGTAGCGTGCGCCGGAAGTCGACAATTCGTGACCGACTGAGGAGACGCGGATGCGTGAGTACACCGTTCCTGCTGTGACCGAGCCGCCCACCGGCAGCCTGAGCGATGTCGTGTGGGCCAACGCGTCGTCCCATCCTGACCTCCCGGTGTTCAGCCGCCGGGTGGGTGAGGCGTGGCAGGACGTGAGCGCGGCCGAGTTCGCCGCCCAGGTGGCCGGAGTCGCCAAGGGCCTGATCGCGGCCGGCGTGAAGCACGGCGAGCGGGTCGCCCTGCTCAGCCCGACCCGCTACGAGTGGACCCTGGTCGACTACGCGATCTGGAGTATCGGCGCGGTCACCGTGCCGATCTACGAGACCTCGTCGGCCTCCCAGGTGCAGTGGATCCTGACCGACTCCGAGGCCGTCGTGGCGGTGGCCGAGAACGCGACCCACGGCGCCGTGATCGAGTCGGCCCGGGCCGAGGCCCCGGCGCTGCAGGAGGTCTGGCAGATCGAGGCCGGTGCCGTCGACCAGCTCACCGAGCTCGGCCGCGAGATCACCGACGCCGAGTACGACAAGCGCCGTACGGCGGTGACGCCCGAGGACCTGGCGACCCTGATCTACACCTCCGGCACGACCGGCCGGCCGAAGGGCTGCCGGATCACCCACGGGAACTTCTTCGCCGAGCTCGAGCCGGCCGTCAAGATCCTCGACGAGCTCTTCGACACCAACGGCGCGAGCACCCTGCTGTTCCTGCCGCTGTCCCACGTCTTCGCCCGGATCATCCAGGTCGGCTGCGTGATCAAGCGGGTCAAGGTCGGGCACAGCCCGGACGTGAAGAACCTGGTCGCAGACCTCGGCTCCTTCAAGCCCACCTTCATCCTGAGCGTGCCGCGGGTGTTCGAGAAGGTCTACAACTCGGCCAGCCAGAAGGCGCACGCCGACGGCAAGGGCAAGATCTTCGACGCCGCCGCGGAGACCGCGATCGCGTACTCCCAGGCCCAGGACAAGGGTGGCGCGTCCTTCGGCCTGAAGGCCAAGCACGCCCTGTTCGACCGCCTCGTCTTCAGCAAGCTGCGCGCGGTCCTGGGCGGCAAGGTCCAGTACGCCGTCTCCGGCGGCGCGCCGCTGGGTGACAAACTCGGCCACTTCTTCCGCGGTATCGGCGTACCGGTTCTCGAGGGCTACGGCCTCACCGAGACCACCGCCGCGGTCTCGGTGAACCTGCCGACCGACATCCGCATCGGCACCGTGGGCCGGCCGCTTCCTGGTGTGACGGTCGCTGTCGCGGACGACGGTGAGCTGCTCTTCAAGGGCGGTCAGGTGATGTCGGGCTACTGGAACAACGACGAGGGTACGGCGGCCGCCATCGACTCCGAGGGCTGGTTCCACACCGGCGACCTGGGTGAGTTCGACGTCGACGGGTTCATCAAGATCACCGGGCGCAAGAAGGAGATCCTCGTCACTGCCGGCGGCAAGAACGTCGCCCCGACCGTGCTCGAGGACCAGATCCGGCTGCACCCGCTGGTCAGCCAGTGCATGGTGGTCGGCGACGGCAAGCCGTTCATCGCGGCGCTGATCACGATCGACCCGGAGAACATCGTCCCGTGGGCGACCGAGCGCGGGAAGCCGACCGACGTCGCCGCGCTGACCGATGACGCGGATCTGATCGCCGAGCTGCAGAAGGCGGTCGACGAGGCGAACGGCACGGTCTCCAAGGCCGAGGCGATCCGCAAGTTCCAGATCCTGCCGATCGACTGGACGCAGGAGTCCGGCGAGCTGTCCCTGAAGCTCTCACTGCGCCGCCACATCGTGATGGCGAACCACGAGGCCGACGTCGAGGCCCTCTACACCAAGTAACTCAGCGCATCAGGCCGGCGAAGGTTGTGACTGCTTCGCCGGCCGTGATGCGTCCGTGGTTCAGCTCGACAGTCAATGCCTCCGCCGCGCCCAGCAACGCCAGACACCGCAGGCGCAGCGCCTTGGGCGCGAGTTTCGAGTGCGGCTTGAGCGCCGTCACCATCAGCTTGACGTAGTCGCCGAGCAGCTCGTGCTGAGCAGCCTCCGCGTCCGGATCGCCTTTGAGCGCCGCGGACACCGCCGCGAACTCCGGCAGATCGGTCGCGCACGCGAAGTACGCCGTACTCAAGACCTGCGCGGTGTCGGCAGCACCCTCGAGGGCTTGCGTGACGGCGGCCCGATGCTGCTCGTCGAGCAGCCGGTAGAGCGCCAGCAACAGCCCCGAACGGGTGCCGAAGTGGTCGTACACGATCGGCCGGCTGACCTGCGCCGCCTCGGCGAGCGTGACCAGCGTGAGCCCGTCGGTCCCCCGCTCGCGGACCACCGCGAGGGCAGCATCGAGCAGCTGGTCGCGCCTTGCCTGTTTGGACATCCGAGCCGCCATGACCCTCCTTGCGTTACCCCAGATCCTAAGCTACAACTTGTAGCCTACAAAATGTAGCTTAGGAGGAAACATGCACCCGGTACTGATGCTCGGCGGCTCAGGTCAAGCAGGTTCGAGCACCGCCACGATGCTCCGCGAGTGGCATCCCGACCTGCCCGTGACGATCGCCGGCCGCGACCTCGGCCGCGCCCAACGTGTCGCCGACGACCTGGGTACGGCGACCGCCGCCACCATCGACCTGACCCGGCCGGACCTCGGTCTGCCGGACCACACGTCGTACTCGGCCGTCGTCGCGACCGTCTGGGACAAGCACCTGCACGGACTGCGGTACGCCCAGGATCACGAGATCCCGTACCTCAGCATCTCCAGCGGTATGACGGACATCGCGCCCGAGGTGATCGCCGGCAGCCGGCGCGCCCCGATCGTGCTGGCCAGCCACTGGGCCGCCGGGGTGATCACGCTCGCGGCGCTGGACGTGGTCCGCGAGTTCGGCCCGGTCGAGACGATCGAGATCAGCGCGATCCTCGACGACCAGGACGCCGGCGGACCCGCCTCGGCAACCGACATGGAACGACTGGCCGACGCATCGCCCGCGGCCTACATCCGCGAGAACGGCACGTTCCGCTGGACCGCCGACACCGAGGTCGCCGTACCGAATCTCGACGGTGGCACCATCCCCGGTCAGCTCGCCGCGATCCTCGACGTACCAAGCCTCGCCCTGGCCACCGGCGCCGCCAACGTCCGCTTCGCCTTCGCGATGGGCGAGTCCTCCGGCCGCCGCCAGCGCGGCACCCCCTCCCACGACGTACGCATCCACCTGTCCGCCGGCAACCGCACCGCAACCCACGACCTCACCCACCCCGCCGGCCAACGCCCAGTCACCGCCGTAGGCATCGCCCTCCTCGTCGAACGCCTCCTCACCGACCCCGTTGCCCCCGGCATCCACTCCCCCGAAGCCCTCATCACCCCCACCCACGCCACCACCCGCCTCCGCACCTCCGGCGCCACCCTCACCCCCTGACCACCGCCAACGCGAACCTGCACCTCCACCCCGAACCGGCGTGGAGGCGAGCGGACGCGCCCCCGGCCTCTTGTCGGGGGTGTAGACACCGCCTCGCGGGCTTGAACAAGGAATGACCTGTTCAGGCCCGCCACTTCCTGTTCAAGGCCACGGTTGCTAGGCGGGGGTCAGCCGATTGGTTGATGGGATGGGGCTTATCGGGCGATGTGGGGGTGGCGGGCGGTCCGCGAGGCTCTGGGTATGAATCCGGTCGTGGAAGTCAGTGGGTTGCGGAAGTTGTACGGCGGGCGGGCCGTGGTGGACGGGGTGTCGTTCAGCGTTGGGGAGGGGGAGATTTTCGGGATCCTCGGGCCTAATGGGGCTGGGAAGACGACCACCGTCGAGTGCATCTCCGGTCTGCGGGTGCCGGATGAGGGGCGGATCCGGGTGGCGGGGCTGGATCCGGTTGGGGACCGGGAGGCGGTGACTCGGGTGCTCGGGTCGCAGTTGCAGGAGAGTGAGTTGCAAGCGAAGCTCACCGTGCAGGAGGCCCTCGAGCTGTACGCCGCTTTCTACCCGCGGCCGGCGGATTGGCGGGCACTCGCCGAGCGGTTGGGGCTCACCAGCATGCTGAAGAAGCGGTTCGGCGTACTGAGTGGGGGTCAGAAGCAGCGGCTGTTCATCGCGCTCGCGCTGATCGGCAACCCGCGGGTCGTCGTGCTGGACGAGCTGACGACCGGGCTCGATCCGCGGGCCCGCCGCGATACCTGGGAGATCGTCGAGGACGTCCGGGCCAGCGGTGTCACGGTCCTCCTGGTCACCCATTTCATGGAGGAAGCGCAGCGGCTGTGCGACCGGATCGCCCTGATCGACCACGGGCGGATCACCGCACTCGACACCCCGCACGGTCTGATCGCCCGGTCCGCGGGCTCGACCGTCATCTCGTTCACGCCGTCCGGCCCGCTCGACGACGAAGAGCTCGCCGCGCTGCCCGCGCTCACCTCGGTCGAGCACAAGAACGGCCGGATCACTCTGAGTGG
This sequence comes from Kribbella sp. NPDC056345, assembly GCF_042262745.1. Taxonomy (NCBI): domain Bacteria; kingdom Bacillati; phylum Actinomycetota; class Actinomycetes; order Propionibacteriales; family Kribbellaceae; genus Kribbella; species Kribbella sp. NPDC056345. The sequence goes on from NZ_JBHJQQ010000017.1 coordinate 28,220, forward strand.
TACCGACGAGACCGTCAACGCGGTGATCGCGCTGCTGGTCCGCCGGCACCTCACCGCGCACCAGCTCCGCATCACCGATGCCACCCTCGACGACGCCTTCCTGAATCTCACCGGAGCCACCTCATGAGCGCTACCGCCACCTCCCCGTACGTCGCCGTCCTGCGTACCGAGGCCCGCCTCTTCGGGCGTGAACCCGGCACCTTGTTCTGGGCCCTCGGTTTCCCGCCGATCCTGCTCGTGATCCTCGGCTCGATCCCCTCCTTCCGGGATCCCGAGCCGGGCCTCGGCGGACTGCGGATGATCGACGTGTACGTGCCGGTCCTGGTCCTGGTCGCCGTGATCATGACGGGCCTGCAGACGATGCCGCCGGTCCTGACCGGGTACCGCGAACGCGGCATCCTGCGCCGGATGTCGACCACCCCGGTCCGCCCGTCCGCGCTGCTGTCCACCCAGATGATCCTGAACGGCGGCGCCGCGCTGGTCTCGGCCGTCGTCTGCCTCACGATCGGCCGGCTCGCGTTCGGCGTACCGCTGCCGAGTCAGCCACTCGGCTACGTGCTGGCCCTGCTGCTCACCAGCGCTGCCGCCCTCGCCTTCGGCGCGGTGATCACAGCCGTGGCGCGGACGGCGAAGATCGCGACCGCGATCGGCTCCGCGGCGTTCTTCCCGAGCTTGTTCTGCGCGGGGATGTGGTTGCCGGTGCAGGCGATGCCGGACCTGATGGCGCGCATCGTCACCCTCACTCCGTTCGGCGCCGCCGCCGAGGCGCTCGGCGAGGCCGCAACGGGCGACTGGCCCGCCTGGTCGCATCTCGGCGTACTGGCTGCCTGGGCCGTGGTGCTGTCGGCGGCCGCCGTGCGCTGGTTCCGCTGGGAATAGCATGCAGACTAATGCCGTGACGACGACAGGGGACAAGATCGATCGGCGCCGGGCAGTGTTCACCCGCCTGGCGCCGCCGGTGCTGCTCGTCATGTCCTCGATCCTGGCGATCGCCACTGCCGACCTGATCACCCCGCATCGCTGGCAGCAGCTCTCCGTGATCTCTCTGGTCGCCGCGGCGACAGTCGTGCACCTGTGGTGGTTCTGGGCGGGTCCCCGACGCTCCGGACCGGACGCCACCTCGACGGTGTACTACGTGCTCCGCTGGGCGATCGGCGCCCCCCTCGCGCTGATGAACGGCTTCTACGCGTTCTATGTCGCTGCGGGGTACTTCGATCCCGGCTACCTGCTGCGCGGGCGGAACCAGCAGCGGTTCGCCCTGTTCGCCTGTTCGGTGCCGATCTCGTTCGCCCAGGTCGGCGGAATCCCGAGAGACGGTTCGATGGGCTGGATCGTGTTCGGCTGCCTGCTCGTCGCCAACAACGCGCTGCTGAACTTCGTCGGGCGACTGTCCGAGCAGGAGGAGGAACGATCGCGGGCACGGGCCGCCACGATCGCCGAGCTCGAGAAGGCCCAGGAGGAGAACGCCGCTCTGCACGCCCAGCTCCTCATCCAGGCCCGCGAGGCCGGTGTCGCCGACGAACGCCGCCGGCTGGCCGCGGAGATCCATGACACGCTCGCCCAGGGCCTGACCGGCATCATCGCCCAGCTCCAGGTCGTCGCGACCACCCCCGATCCGAAGGTCGCCGAGGAGCACGTCACCCGGGCGACCGACCTGGCCCGGCACAGTCTCGGCGAAGCCCGACGGTCGGTCCAGAACCTAGCTCCGCAAGGACTCTCGTACGACGGCCTCCCGGAGGCGCTGCGCAAAACGGTCGACCAGTGGGCGGAGCGCACCGGCGTACGGACCGAGCTGACCGTCACCGGCACCGCCCAGCGGCTGCACGGCGAGATCTCCGCAACCCTGCTCCGGATCACCCAGGAGGCACTCGCGAATGTCGGCAAACACGCGTCGGCCACCCGGGTCGGTGTCACGCTCAGCTTCATGGACACCGAGGTGACACTCGACGTCCGCGATGACGGCAAGGGGTTCGACGCGCTCAGCCTGCCGGTTCGCACGGGCACCGGCGGGTTCGGCCTCGACGGGATGCGCGCCCGCGCCGAGCGGATCGCCGGCTCACTCACGATCGAATCAGAACCAGGATCCGGTACGGCGGTCTCCGCCCGCGTACCGTTGGTCGTCGACGAACGGGGAACCACGTGATCTCGCTACTACTGGTCGACGACCACCCGGTCGTCCGCAACGGGCTCCGCGGCATGTTCGAGTCGGTCCCCGGATTCACCGTGCTCGCGGAGGCGTCGAACGGCGTCGAGGCGGTCGCGCTGGCGGCCGAGCTCGATCCGGACGTGATTCTGATGGATCTGCGGATGCCCGGTGGCAGTGGTCTCGAGGCGATCGCCGAGCTGCAGCGCCGCGGCGCTCGCGCGAAGGTGCTGGTCCTCACCACGTGGGACACCGATACGGACACCGTGCCCGCCATCGAGGCCGGGGCGACCGGCTACCTGCTCAAGGACGCTCCGCCGGAGGAGCTGTTCCTCGGCGTTCGTGAGGCCGCGGCCGGGCGGGCGGTGCTCTCCCCCGCGGTCGCGTCCCGACTGGTCTCCGCCGTACAGTCGCCGGCCCCGAGCCCCTTGGCTGCCCGGGAACGCGAAGTACTGGCGCTGGTCGCGAAGGGAACCTCGAACCGGGAGATCGCCCGCGAGCTGTTCATCAGTGAGGCCACGGTCAAGACACATCTCAGCCACATCTTCACCAAGCTGGACGTGAACGATCGGGCCGCGGCAGTCGCAAAGGGTTACCAGCAAGGGATTCTGGGAGCGTAGTGTCCCGGTCCGCCGGCAGGTGCGGACCGGACCACCAGCACCAAGCTAGTTACAGATACTCGGTGCCATCACCTCGGACGGACTGCCCCAACCGGCACAGCGGAAGGTCGAGTGTCCGTACCAGTTGTGGCCGAACTCGTGCGCGACCAGCAGGGCGTCGTCGTTCACACCGCCCATGTACAAGGCGATGCGCTGACCGGCTCCCCAGTTGCAGCCGACAACGTTGCTGCCACCACCGCAGTCGGTGATGTAGCCGTTGCGGCACTCGATCGGAGTGCCGCCACCTTCCCGAAGGCCCTGCCAGGCTGCTGCACCCTGCCGGATGGCAGCTGCGTGCGACTGGCACGAGGAGGTGATGGTGTAGTTCCGCTGGCTCGGGACCGACCAGCCGCCAGGAGGCGGAGCCAGTACTTTCGCCTTGCCCTTAAGGTCTGCGGGCCTGGGGATCACGGAAGTGCCGTGCGGTGCTGACGCACCTTCGGCGTGGGCGGAGGTAGTTGTCTCCTGGGCGGGAGACGGAGACGCACCGGCGAGTGAGACCGGGGCGGCATACGTGACGATGGCGAGGACCACAGTGGCCAGGCCGGACAGCATCAACAGCTTGCGCGCCATTGACTTCTCCTTCTGTGGGGGGCGGGTGCCTCACACGGGAGGGCGGAGGCAGAAGGTGGCTCCACGTTACCGAACAATCACTTTCCGCCGGTGAAGGTAATCCCTTGCGTGATGTGCTTCTGGGCCGCGAAGAACAGCACCAGGCAGGGCAGCGTGATCAGTAGCGAGGTTGCCATCAGCAACGGGGTGTCGGTGCCGTTCACCGACTGGAATCCGGCCAGGGCCAGCGGCAACGTTTTCCACTGGTCGGAGTTGATGTAGATCGCCGGTCCGAGGAAGTTGTTCCAGTACCCCATGAACAGCAGGATCGAGACCGCCACCACGGCCGGCCGGGCCAGCGGCAGGTAGACCAGCCAGAAGGTCCGGAACCAGCCGCACCCGTCCACCACCGCGGCGTCGGCCAGCTCGGACGGCATCCGCGCGAAGAACTGCCGGAACAGGAAGATGAAGAACGGCGACCCGAAGAAGGCCGGCAGGATCAGCGGATAGAGGGTGTCGATCATCCCGAGGTTGTTGAACAGCATGAACTGCGGAACCATCGTCACCTCCCCCGGCAGCAGCATCGTCGCCAGCACGATCCCGAACACGAGGCCCGAGAACCGCACCCGCAACCGCGCGAACGCGAACCCGGCCAGCGTGCACGAGAAGACCGTGCCGACGATCGGGATCAGCGTGGTCAGCACCGAGTTCAGCGTGTACCGCCAGAACGGGAACGACGTCACCGCCCGCACGTAGTTGTCCCACCGGAACTCCTCCGGTACGACGCTCGCCCCGGCGCTGCCCACCCCGGCCAGGGATCGCAGTGAGGTGGCGATCATCCACAGGAACGGGTACACGAACACCACCGAGCCGACGACCAGGACGACGTACAGGCCAACTGTGGTGAGTAGCCCACGGCGCTTCAACGTTTCCTCCGACGAGTAGTCAGCTCGGTCTCGTAGTAGACAGCGAAAGCGCTCCCCCGCAGCGTCACCGTGGTCAGCGCCAGGATGACGGCGAACAGGATCCAGGCCAGCGCCGAGGCGTAGCCCATCCGGAAGTTCTGGAACGCGTTGTCGTACAGGTAGTAGACGAAGAACAGCAGCGAGTCCTTCGGGCCGCCGTTCGCGACGAAACCCTGGGTGAAGATCTGCAGCGAGCCGATGATCCCGGTGAGGGCGTTGAACAGGATGATCGGCGACATCTGCGGCATGGTCACGTGCCAGAACATCCGCAGCGGGCCGGCGCCGTCGATCGCGGCCGCTTCGTACAGGTTCGCCGGGACGTCCTTGAGGCCGGCCAGGTAGATCACCATCGCGCCGCCGACCGTCCACAGGCTCATCAGGATCACCGTCGGCAGCGCCCAGGACGCGTCGTTGAACCAGCCCGGTCCCTCGATCCCGACCTTCGCGAGAACGTCGTTCGCGAGCCCGTACTGCGGGTTGAACACCCAGAGGAACAAGACCATCTGAGCCACACCGGACACCAGGCTCGGCAGGTACCAGATGGTCCGGAAGAACCGCATCCCGGGCAGTTCGGCGTTCAGCAGCAACGCGACCACGAAGGCGAGCGCGGTCTGCAGCGGCACGCTGATCACGCCGTACAGGAGCGTCACCTTGAGCGCCTGCCCGACCCGCGGATCCTGGAAGGCTTCGGTGTAGTTGGCGAACCCGACGAACTGCGGTGGGGTGATCAGGTCCCACGAGGTCAGGCTGACGTAGATCGACGAGATCATCGGCCCGACCGTGAAGATCGCGAACCCGATCAGCCAGGGCGAGATGAACATCCAGAACGCGATCGTCCGGTCAGCCCGCGGCCACCGTCGCCTTGCCCCGTACGCCGCCAGCCCGAGCAGGGCGTACAGGGCGACCAGCAGGAGCAGGAACGGGACCAGCGGCACGAGGACAGCAGGCACACCCCACGACGCCGCGAGGTCCCGAATCCAGCCGATGGTGGGGTTCACTTCTGCAACGCCGCCGTGCACTTGGTGGCGAGCTCGGGCAGCACCTTGGCGACATCGTCCTTGCCGGTACCGAGCGGGGTGTAGCTGTTCATCCCCTTCTCCGCGTCACCGGAGATCTGTGCCTCCCGAGCGACCGACGGCCCGACCTGGCCGGTCGTCAGCGCGGTGGTGAACGCGGCCAGGTTCCGATCGGCCGGCAGTACCTTCTCCAGCGTCGCGGTCGACGCAGCGATCACCGGCACGCCGAGGGCCGTGTTCCCCTGGATGAGCAGGTCCTGCGCGGCCTGCTGGGTCCCGGCGAACTCGACGAACTTCTTCGCCGTCTCCAACTGCTTGCCGGTCGCCTTCTTGCTGATCGCGAGCCCGTCGACCTCCATCGGGAACCCCTTGCCGGGCACCGGGACCAGCGTCCAGTTCGGCTTGCTGATCTTCGCGAAGTCGGCGACCGTCCACGGCCCGAAGTCGCTGAACATCGCCAGCCGGCCGGCCGCGAACCACTGCGCCTGATCCTGACCCTGTACGTCGGTCGAGGTCGGAGCCAACCGCTCCTTCTGCAGATCGACGACGTACTGCGCGGTCTTCACACCGGTCGCGTCGCCGAAGGTGCATGTGGTCGCGTCGGCGTTGTAGTAGCCACCACCGGCCGCGGTGAGCCAGCCGCGGTACCAGAGGTTGCTCGAACCGAAGACCCGCGCCTTGCCGTCACCGTGGGACAACTTCGCGGCCAGCGTCTTGAACTCGTCGAGCGTCAGCGGGGTCGTTGCGCTCGGCAACGGCACGCCGGCGGCCTTGAAGGCGTCCACGTTGACCGCCATCACCTTGGGCTTGGCCGCGAACGGCATCGCGTAGTACTTGCCCTCGAACTGCAGGGCGGACGAGATATTCGGCTGCACGTACTTCGCCGGGTCCACCTGCTGCTCGGCGAAGCTGGGCACGAACCCGGCCAGGCTGCTGTTGCTGATCTCCATCACGGTCGACTGGGTACCGCCCGCGATCGAGGTCTGGATCTTCTGCTCGTAGTCGGCCTGGATCCAGTTGGTCGTCACCTTGGTCCCGGGGTTGGCCTGCTCGAAGGCGGCCGCGATCGCCTTCAGCGAGGCAGCCTCGGAGTTCGTCCCCCAGAACGAGAAGGTGATGTCGGCGGAGTCGCTGTCGGTGTTGCTCGCGGGCTGGCTGCCGGTGGCACAACCGGCAGCGAGCAGCAGCGCGGCAGCGGCGGGAATCAGGCGGAAGGTCTTCATGAGGGATCCTTGGTGTCGACCCGGACGGTCATGCCGGGCTGGATGAGGTGGGTTTCGGCGCCGACCGTCACCGGCAGCGGCGCCGGTCCGCTGTGCACGGTGATCTCGGTCGCGCGCCGGGCTTCCTGGGTGATGCGCAGGTCCCAGTCACCGACCCGCACGTGATCGGCGGTGAGCCGGCCGATCTCGGCGGGCAGATGGGATTCGATGGCTAGAGCGTTGCCGGCTGTAGGCCGCAGCCCGAGCAGGCCGGCGACCAGGTGTTCGACGACTGTGAACGAGATCTCCGGGTAGTCGTCCCGGCTGTCGATCAGATGCTTGGTCCAGCGCCAGGCGGACTCGTCGCGCCCGTACTTGAACAGCAGCTCGGGGTAGTAGCTCAGCGACTCGATGTTCTTCGGCGGATCCGAGTCCATCTTGGTCTCGAGCCAGTCGAGCGACTGCTCGGTACCACCGAGCCCGAACAGCGGCGGCAGCGTGTGCGACTCCAGACCCCAGTCGAAGTCCAGGCCGTCCTTGGTCACCCCGCGCGCGAAGTGCTCGCCGTTCCACCAGGTCTGGTACGTCGCCTCGATCCGCTCCGCCTCCGCGTCCCGCCCGAGCTTCCGCAGTACGGCGTAGTGCGTCGCGAGCCCGTCGCCCGCGATCAGCAGCGGCGCTTCGCGCTCGTTGTACGTCGCGGTCCCGAGGAAGATGTCGGCGGTGCCACCGGCCTCGGGGATGCCGTCACCATCGGCGTCATGCGCCGCGACGAACTCACCGAGGCTGGCGTCGTAGTAGGCCGCGAGATCGGGGTCGTCGAGCCATCGGCGGTCGCCGGTCCAGTCGTACTGTTCCAGCGCCCGGAAGCAGAGGTCGAACACCGCGGGGATCTCCCGGACGAAGTGTTCGTCGTCGTGGTAGTCGAGGGCCGCGATCCGGCCGTCGAAGTGGAACGCCCAGATCGGGAACCATTTCCGGGCCGGCGTCGCCGACCGGGCGAAATGCCGGAACATGGCGAAGTTCTCGGCGTCCAGCCCGAGCAGGTGCGCACCGGCGGCCTGGTGGCAGACGTCGCGCGAGTAGAACAGCTCCCGGGACGGGTAGCCGGCCCAGTACGACGGCAGGTTGCCGGGCTGAGCGTCGGTCTGGACCCAGTCCAGCGCGCGCCGGGAAGCCCAGGCGAAGGCCTCCTCGACGTAGCTGGAGTCGGAGCTCACAGTGAGCACTTGGCGCTCCTCGGAGATCGAATATTAGCGGTAAAATTCCCAGCTAAAGTAAGCAGGTAGACCAATTCCGTCAATACTTCGACTCGGTCGGTTTTACCGCTATAGTCGCTGCCGTGACGAGCTTTGAGATCCTGGCGGGGTCCGTGCGGCGGACCGGTACGGCGACCGGCGCGCGGTCGGTGACCGCGCTGCCGGCCGAGGTGCCCGGCGTACTGCGTTTCGAGGTGGTCGCGGACGGTCCGGTGACTCTGCAGTGGACCTGGCCGACCGGGGCGGCGGTGACGTTCTGGCGGGCCTCACAGGGCGCACGCCGGGAGCTCCCGACCGACTGGGGATCGCGGCGCCGGATCCGCTCGGTCCGGTCCGCGCCGGTCGGCAGTCTGGTCGACGACCAGGACCGCAACCTGCTGACCGTTTCGCTGTCCGCCCACGTTCGCGGTTGCGAGTTCGCGATCGGGGTGAACGAGGAGACCGCCGAGCAGCTGATCGAGCTGGTTGCCGACGACATCGAAGCGGACGGCTTCGTGCTGCGGATCGACCTGCGCGAGGTGCACTTCGCCGAGGCCCTGCGCGGCGTCACCACCGAGTGGACCGCTGACCTCGGTGACCGGATCGCCGCCGTACCGGAGATCGCCCGGCAGGCCATGTACTCGACCTGGTACAGCGACCATCAGCACGTGTCGGCCGAGTCGGTCGAGCACCACGCACGCGCCAGCGCGGCGTACGGGTGTGCAGCGATCATCGTGGACGACGGCTGGCAGACCGACAGCACTGCGCGCGGCTACGCGTACTGCGGTGACTGGGAGCCGACCAGCGGCAAGTTCCCCGACATGACCGCGCATGTACGGCGGGTGCACGAGCTCGGACTGCGTTACGTGCTGTGGATCGCGCCACCGCTGATCGGGGTGCACTCCAAGGCGTGGGAGCGGCTGCAGGACCGCGTGCTCGGGTTCGCCGACGGTGAGGTGGTGGCCGTGCTGGACCCGCGCTACCCCGAGGTGCGCGAGCACCTGGTCGAGTGCTGTGTCCGGCCGGTGCGCGACTGGGGTGTCGACGGACTGAAGATCGACTTCATCGACTCGTGGGCGTGGGACGGTCCGGTCCCGGATGCACCTGACGCTGACTGCGCCTCGATCGACGAGGGCGTCGAGCTGTTGCTACAGGCGGTGCGGGACCAGCTGGGTGACGAGGTGCTGATCGAGTTCCGGCAGGACTACGTGAACCCGCGGCTGTGGCAGTTCGGCACCTTCCTGCGCGCCGGGGACTGCGCGATGGACGCGGTGGAGAACCGCGTCCGCACGATCGACAGCAGACTGCTCGCCGGGGACCGCGCAGTGCACTCGGACATGCTGATGTGGCATCCGTCGGCCACGCCGGAGACGGTGGCGCAGCAGTTCATCGGTGCGCTGTTCAGCACCGTGCAGGTGTCGATGGAGCTCGAGGCGCTGCCGGTTGAACATGATCGCGTCGTTCGCTACTGGCTGGCGTTCCTGCGCGAGCACTTCGACGTACTGCAGCACGGTGTGCTGTTGCCGTCCCGTTCGGACGCCCGCTATGCACAGGTCAGAGCCGTCGGCGCCACGACCGTAGTGGCCGCGTTCACGAACCCTGTCGTGCAGCTCGGGGAGGAGGATCGCTCCGTCGTCCTGGTCAACGGCAGTAGCGAACCGCGACTCCTGGTCGAAGGTGCCGGCTCCGGACCGGTCGACCTCGTAGTGTCTGACTGTTCGGGCACCGAGGTCTACCGCCGTACGACGACTCCACCGGCAGGATTGTGGGTAGTCGACGTACCGACGGCCGGAGTGGCCCGCATCGAACGGAACTGAGAGGGCCGAATGGTGTCACGACCACGCCGTACGACGGTTGCGGATGTCGCCCGGCTTGCCGGGGTGTCCGCGATGACGGTGTCGAACGTCCTGAACGCACCGCACCGGGTCAGCGACTCGACGGTCCAGACGGTGCAGGCAGCGATCGACGAGCTCGGGTATACCCCGAACCACGCCGCCCGGGCGCTGTCCTCGGGACGCAGCGAGGTGATCGGCCTGCCGCTGTACGACGAGGTCAGCGAGGAGAACCCGGGTCTCGGCGGCTTCCTGCACGGGCTGCTCGACGGCCTGGTCCGGGCCGCGGCCGTCTCCGGGTACGGCGTGCACGTGACCACGCCGACGGCCGGGGCAACCGAGATCGCGCTGTACGAGAAGCTGATCGCCGCCCGCCAGGTCGATGCGATCGTCGTACTGGAGACGATGCCGAACGACGAGCGGATCGAGTTCCTCAGCCAGCGCCGGTTCCCGTTCGTCGCCTTTGGCCGCACGGGTCCGACGCACCGGCAGTGCTGGGTGGACGTCGACAATGAGACCTCCATGGCCGGCATCGCCCAGCACCTCCGCGAGACCGGCCGCTCGAGTGCCCTCTATTTGCGGACCGACGGTTCGCTGCCCTGGATCCATCAGCGCGAGGAGGGCTTCGTCCGCGAGTTTCCCAGTACGGTCGTCCGCTCCTTCCGGACGATGGAAGAGGTCGACGCCTACCTGGCGGAGAGCACTCCCCCGGATGTAGTTGTCGCCGACAACGATGCGTTCGCCGTCGTCGCGCTGCGAGCCCTGCAACGCCGCGGTGTGCATGTCGGTGAGGACGTCGCGGTCACCGGCTTCAACGACTTCCCGTTCGCCAGCATGCTCGACACTCCCCTTACCACCGCCAGGATCCCGTTGCGCGACATCGCCTCCTGCCTGTTCGACCGTGCCCTCCTGGAGATCAGCGGCGCGCCGGATCAGCCCGGCCGCCTCGTCACCGCCCCGCTGATCATCCGCTCGAGCGCCTGATTCAGCGCGCGGCGGGCGATCGCGAGCGTGACGATGGTTCCGCAGACGCCGGCGGCGGCGATGGTGTGGTGGGGGGCGACAAAGCTTCCGACCACACCGGCCAGCGCGATGCTCACGCCCTGGATCGCCATCAGCCCGCTGGTCTGAACGGTGAAAAGACGACCCCGGTACGCCGGGTCGGCCGCGTCGAGGATCATCGGATCGATCGCCTGGTTGAACGCGTACCCGGCACCCGAAACCGCGAGCAGAACCGCCGCAACCGGCACAGATGGCCTTGCCAGGAAGGCGATTGCGGGCAGTTGACTGGCCAGCAGTAAGGGAACGACGAGCCGTCGCCGCAAGGAGGGGTTGAACCTTGCGACGACGAGCTCGCCGAGTACAGTGCCGGCCGCATACCCGGTGAACAGTGCACCAGCCGCGGCCGGTGCGGCGCCGGTCTGAGCCGTGTACGCGACCGCGAGCCCATCGGGAACCGCCGAGAAGGCCGGTGCCACCCAGGTCAGCAGGATCAACGGCCGCAACCGCGGATGGGCGAACAGATACCGCAGACCGGACCACGAGTCGCGCACAGTACTGCGAACGCGCTCGCCTGCCGGTGAGTACGGCGTACCGACTCCGATCAGTACTGCGGACACGAGGAAGGTCACGACGTCGACCGCGAGTAGCCACGGAGCACCAACCGCCGCCACCGCGGCCGCACCGAGCGCGAACCCGGTCAGCACAGTCAGCTGACTGATTGCCCGCAGCAACGAACGACCCACGGGGAACAGTTCGGCCGGCAGCAGCTGCGCGAGACTCGCCGAGCGCGCGCCGGCGAAGATCGGCGCGATCACCCCGGTCGCCAGCAGCAGGCCCAGCAGCGCGCCGACCGGCAACCCCGGGATCAGCATCAGGCCGATACAGATCGCACTCAACACGTCACACACCACCAGTACGCGGCGCGCCGGGAAGCGATCGGCGATCGACGACAGCAGGACCCCGCCGACGGCGTACGGGAGGAACGAGCAGGCCAGGACGAGTGCCGAGAGCAACGGTGAGCCGGTGCGTTCGAAGATCAGGATCGACAACGCCACTTGGGCGGCGATGGTGCCGAGCATCGAGACGGCATGCGCCACGAACACGGTGCGCAGACCGGGAAGACTCAGGACGGCTCGATAGGACCTCACCCCCGAAGACTGTCCGACCTGCACCCAGGCAACCTAGACTTTTGGTTGTGACCGAAAGTTCGGCCGGATGACGGTCCTGCACTTCACCCAGAGCGACGCGTTGCGCTGCCGGTTCGGGGCCTCGCCGCTGTGGGAGACCGTATCCGCGGTCCGGGTCCTGAACGGGATCCGGCACCGGCCGATGTACGCGCCCTGGGTGGCGGCCAAGGCCGAAGCGGCCGCCGGTCTGGACCTCAGCGGATTGCGGGCCCTCCAGCCGCGCGCCGGTTTCTCACCGGACTTCCTGACCCCGCCTCCCAAGGCGTCCCGGGCGAAGATCAGCACCGAACTGGCCCGGATCCGCAGTACGCCGATCGACCGGGTCCGGCGCGAGCTGATCCGCTCGCGAGACGAACTCAGCAACCCCGGAGCGCCCGAGATCGACCGGATGCTGACCGATCCGGCCCGCGCCCGCGACCGGCTGGCCGACGAGATCGAGAGCGCTTGGCACGCACTGATCAAACCCGACTGGCCGAAGATCAGCCGGTTCCTCGAGGACGACATCGCCTACCGCGGCAGTCAGCTCACGGACGGTGGACTGGCCGCACTCTTCGACGACCTGCACCCGACGCTCAGCTGGGCCGATGATCGCCTGATCGCGGACCGCTATCGCGAACCCGACCACAAGCTCACCGGCCAGGGCCTGCTGCTGGTCCCCGGTGTCTTCGCCTGGCCCTACCTCGTGATGGTCGTCGACCCGAACTACCAACCGACACTGGTCTATCCGGCCCGCGGCGCCGCCCGCCTCTGGTCCGACGCGCCCGCTCCCCCGGACCCACTCGCTCGCCTGCTCGGCCGGACGCGCGCCACGCTGCTGGTCGCGCTCGACCCGCCGGCCACGACCAGTGCTCTCGCTGCGGACTACCGGTTGGCGCTGGCCACAGTCGCCGAACACCTGGCCGCGCTCCACGACGCCGGGCTCGCGACACGCCGCCGTACCGGTCATCAGGTGCACTACCGGCGGACCGAAGTGGGCCAGGCCGTCATCGACGCATCCATACTGTCGACATGAACATGCGGCACATCCGGCGCTGGCCGGCTTCGCTGGCGGTGGTCGCCGTACTCATCCTGCAGTTGCTGGTTCCAACGCAGATCGCCGCGTTCCCGCGCTGGGTGATGCCGTCGCTCGGTGCGTTGCTCCTGCTCCCGCTGATCTGGATGAACCCGTTCCACCTGCGCCGCGACGAGCCCTGGCTACGCTGGGTCGAGCTGGCGCTGCTGGCCGTCCTCGTGCTGGCCAACGCGGTTTACCTGGCCGAGCTGATCGTCTATCTGAACTCCGGCGACGCCACCAACGGCATGGTGCTGGTGAAGGCGGCAGCCCTGATCTGGGCGACGAACGTGGTCGCCTTCGGTGTCTGGTACTGGGAGATCGACCGCGGCGGACCGTTCGCCCGGGCACCCGAGCACGAGCGCTCCGAGGAGCGGGCCGACCTGCTGTTCCCGCAGATGACCGTCGACCTGCCGGGGTGGCAGAAGTGGCTGCCCGGGTTCACCGACTACCTGTTCGTCGCGTTCACCGCGGCCACGGCGTTCAGTCCGACCGACACGATGCCGCTGACCGCCCGGGTGAAGGTGCTGATGGCGATCCAGTCGGCGATCGCCTTACTGACGATCGCGGTCGTCGCCGCGCGCGCCGTGAACGTCCTCTGAGACGGGCCTCGACAGCCATGTAATGGGCATGAGAACGTTATGCTCATGTACAGCACCAAGTCGGTGGGGCTCGGTTTCGCCCTCTTCTCGGCCGTGACCTTCGGCGGCTCCGGACCGTTCGCGAAAGCGTTGATCGGCGCCGGTTTCACCCCGCAACAGGCCGCCTGGGTGCGGATTCTGGGCGCGGCACTGCTGCTCGTCCCGCTGGTCCTGGTGCTCCGGGGCAGCGCGGGACTGCGCGCCGCACGGGCCTCCTGGAAGCCGCTGGTGGTGTACGGACTGACCGGTATCGCCGGGTGCCAGACGCTGTTCTTCATCGCGGCCAGCCGGTTGCCGGTCGGGGTCGCGCTGATGCTCGAGTTCACCGGCCCGGTGCTGGTGGTGCTGTGGCTGAAATACGGTCAGAAGGTTGCTGTCCCGCGATCGGCTGCGATCGGCGTCGGCATCGCCCTGATCGGCCTGGCCACGGTGGCCGAGGTCTGGTCCGGGCTGACCATCGACCTGATCGGGTTGCTGGCCGGACTCGCCGCGGCCGCGTGCCAGGCGACGTACTTCATCCTGATCGACAAGCTGACCGGCGTCGCCGATCCGCTCGTGATGACGGCCGCCGGCAGCGTGGTCGGTGCGGTTCTGCTCACGCTCATCTCCGCGCCCTGGGGTGTCCCGTGGCATGTGCTGGCGGAGAGCGTCGCGATGGGCGACCGGCATGCGCCGGGTTGGCTGCTGGCCGCCTGGCTGATCATCGTGAGCACGGTCATCGCCTACCTCGCCGGCGCGGCCGCCGTACAACGGTTGTCGGCGGCCATCGCGGGTGCAGTCGCGTACGTCGAAGTTGTCGCGGCCTGCCTGTTCGCCTTGATCCTGCTGAATGAGCGGCTGACCACCAACCAGATCATCGGCGGGGTGATCGTGCTGGCCGGCGCCTTCGTGGCCCAGTCGTCGGTAGGGAAGGTCACTCCTCCGTCGGAGACGCCGGTCCCCACCGACGTACTGGATCGCAGCCTCACCTGAGCGAGTCCACCAGTTCCCGCGGCAGACCGTGGGTCTCGTGCAGGTACTCGTAGTCGGTCTCGTCGAGCGACTTGTGGAACCGCTCGTGGCTGAGCACCTTGCGGCCACGGTCGAGCAGGTTGCTGAACCGGATCTCCTCGTCGATCAGGATCCGCCGCACCAGCGTCACCGACTCGCCCTGGTGGAAGTGGTTCAGCGTGTGCTCGAACAGTTCGAGCGGCAGATCGGACAGGCTGCTCGAATCATCACCGCGCCACAACAGCGTGAGCACCCGGCGGATCAAGCGGCGGAGGACATAGCCGCGGCCGGTGTTCGAGGGGTGCACGCCGTCGCCCACGATCACGATGCTCGACCGCAGGTGGTCGATGACGATCCGCTGCTCCTCGGTGTTCAGCTTCCACAGCTTCGGGATCTGCCGCATCCACGGTTCGAACAGCGACGTCTCGTACACGGAGTCCTTGCCTTCCAGCAGCATCGTCAGCCGCTCGAGGCCGAGACCGGTGTCGATGTTCTGCTGCTGCAGGGGTTCCAGCGAACCGTCGTCCTGGCGGCGGTAGCGCATCATCACGTGGTTCCACACCTCGACCCAGCGGTCGTCGGTCGTCGGCGTACCCTCCGGCTCGCCGTCACCGGTCCACACGAACATCTCCGAGTCCGGACCGCAGGGACCGGTCGGGCCGTTCGACCACCAGTTGTCCTCGGTGGTCAGCTCGATCGGCAGGCCCAGCTCCTGCCAGGTCTGCAGCGACTCCTGATCGAGCGGGACCTGACTGTCCCCACCGAACACGGTCACGTACAGGCGGGTCGGATCGATACCGAACCCCTCGGTCAGCAGCTCGTACCCCCAGCGGAGCGTCTGACCGCTGCCGTAGTCGCCGAGCGACCACGAGCCGAGCATCTCGAACACCGTCAGGTGCGTCGGGTCGCCGACCTCGTCGAGGTCCGTCGTGCGCAGGCAGCGCTGGATCCCCACCAGCCGGCGACCCATCGGATGCGGTTCACCTTCCAGGTACGGCGTCAGTGGATGCATCCCCGACGTGGTGAACAGCACCGGATCACCGAGGCGCGGGATGAGCGTGGACCCGGTGGTCGGGATGTGCCCGTGCTGCTGCTGGAAGTAGTCGATGAAGGTGCGGGTGATGGTCTTCTGGAGCGTGGTGGTCATGGTTCTTGGTCCTTTGATGAAAGACCGGAACCGAGTCACCTGGCGTCGGAAACGACGAAACCGGCGAACCGTTTCCGGTCGCCGGTGGTGGAAGAAGATGTCAGGCAGCGGCAGCCGGAGAGCACGAAGCTCGTACGGCTGCTACAAGGCTGAACATCGGATGCATACGACGGAGAGTACACGACCACACCAGCTAGATGTCCAGTAGTTCTTTCAGCGTGGCCCCGGACCGTTGCCACGACCACTCCGCCTCGACCCACCGCCGACCGGCCGCACCCATCCGCTGCGCTTTGGCCGGATCGGTCAGCAACTCCACGATCCGCACGCCGACCGCAACCGGGTTGTACGGATCCACCAAGTACCCCGTCTCCCCATGCCGCACCGTGTCCGGAGTCCCACCCGAGTCCCCGATCACCACCGGCTTCCCGGTGGCCGACGCCTCCAGCGTGACAATCCCCAGCGCCTCCGGCTCGAACCCGAACCGCCTGGTCCGCGTCGGCATCGCAAACACGTCGGCAGCATCCAGGTACGGCGGAATCTCGCTCCACGGCACCGGCCCGGTAAACACCACCGACTCCCCCACCCCGATGGATGCCGCCAACCTCTCCAGCCGCTCCCGCTCCGGCCCACCCCCAACGAGCAGCAACGTGGCGGACGGCACCGCAGCCAACACCCCAGGCCAAGCCCGAATCAACGTGTCCTGCCCCTTCCGAGCCACCAGCCGAGAAACACAAACCACCACCGGCCCATCCCCACGAACCGTGGTGGACGGGATGGAGCCACACCCCGGGAAGAACCGCGTGGTGTCGACTCCCGGTGTGAGGCGGCGCATTCGGCGTACTGCTTGCGGTGACAGCGCCGGCGCGATCTGGTCGGCGCACCAGGAGGACACTGTGGTGAGGGTGTCGGCGGCGTCGGCGAGTCGGCGGAGGGCTTGGCGGGTGCCGGGGACGGTTGCCCACCAGGTTTCGTGGCCGTGGCTGATGGCAACTATTCGGTGGGCGCCGGCCTGGCGTAGAGCCGGGCCCATCAGCCCGAGGGGTGCGGCGGCACCGAACAGGACGCGGTCGGCGGCGTACTCGCGCATCAGGCCGACCGCGCGTCGTGTGACCCTCGGGGTCGGCAGGAGCATCGACGTCCGATCGCGGATCACCGGGAACGGCAGCATCGCGTCGTACTCGGCGTCTCCGGGCTCGCTCGACGTGTACACGACCAGGTCGGGCAGCTCGTCGCACAACGAGCGGACGAAGGTCTCAATCCCGCCCTGGCGCGGCGGAAAGTCGTTGGTGACAACGAGAACCGTCATCGCGACGGAACCGACGACCCGTGCGCAGCAGCCCAGGCGCGGCCCATCGCGATCCGCTCCGGCGCGGTCGGGTGCGAGGCGAACATCCAGTAGCGCCAGCGGCTCGGCGTCAGCCCGGAGATGTTCGTCACCGCCAGGTTGTGCTCCATCGCCACGAAGTTCTGTGGATCGTTCGTCAGCCGCAGCGAGTGATAGTCCGCGCGGGCCTCGATCCGCCGGCTGACCAGATTCTGCACCGGCCCGGAGACCGTCGTACCGATCGCGATCAGTGCCAGCAACGCCGCCGTGCGCCGCGGATCCGCCATCCTTGCCCCGAGCAACGCCCCCAACAGGACAACCCCAAGAGCAGCACCGAGTACGCCGATCAGCGTGCCGTGCAACACATCGTCCTCAGCCGCATGCCCGAGCTCGTGTGCCACCACCAACCGGGTCTGAGCCGGCGGCGTCTCCTTCAGCAACGTGTCGTACACGACCAGCCGCCGCGTCGACCCGAAGCCGGAAACGTAAGCATTCAACGCAGTCGTCCGCCGAGACGCATCAGCAACCAGCACGTCCTCGACCGGTACGCCGTCCTCCGCCGCGAGCCGCAGGAAGTCGTCCCGCTGCGGACCCGCCGGCATCGACGTGAAGTTGTTGAACCGCGGCTCGACCAACACCGGATAAGCGAACGAAACCCCCAGCACCAGCAGCGCAGTAACGATGGCCGCAGGCAACCACCAGCCAGTACGACGACGCCGCGCCAGCCCGATCAAACAGACAGCGATCGCGGCGATCGCCAGCGCGACCAGCAGCCAGTTCACCGCGCGGTCGCGAGCCCACAGTCCCCAACCTTGCACCGACAGCCCGTACTCCCGCAGGACCCGCTCGGCCAAAATGTCGGTGGGCAAGGTGATGATGCTGGTGAGCAGTCCGAGACCGGCGATCAGCAGCGGTACGGCGACATACCACCGGCTGATGCGGAGGGCGTCGTACAGGCGGCGCCCGAGCGGACTGAATCCGATCACGAGAGGGACCAGCACCGACAGCGCCCACGAAGTCGTTGACCACGGCAACAGCTCGGCGCGGAACGCCTGCTGGCGGGCGATCTCGGCCGGCGTGAAGTCCAGCGCCGGATCGGGCGTCGGCAGATCGATCAGGTGCCAGGGGGTCGTGGTGACGATCACCACGACCAGTGCGGCCGCGAGGACGAGAGCCGCAACCCGCGGCGCCCCTTTAGACACCCGCGAGCCTCTTGAGGTACTTCTGCCACTCGACGACGAACTCCTGCTCAGTCATCCCCAGCGTGGACTTGAACGCATCGGCCAGCCCGGTCGAGCTCTTCGACGTGTGCACCGCGCGATAGAACTTCACCAGCGCGGACTGTCCCTCGCGCTCGGCGATCAGCCGGCAGGCCAGCCAGGCGGACTCGTACGCCTGGGACAGGTCGGCTGACGACGCGGCGAACGCGTTCGTATCGGGAAGCGTGGCCGGGACCTTGCCGGCCCGGATCGCCTTGAACAGCTCCTTCGCGGCCGACTCGTCCTGCACCGGCACGGCGGTGAACGCGACGTAGTCGGCGAACCCCTCCGCCAGCCACAACGGCACCGGCGACGCGGTCGCCGTCGACGCGACGTGCGTGGTCTCGTGGGTCAGCACGATCCGGCGGCCCTGCTTGCCGAGCTCCTCGAACAACTTCGGGTTGGCCACGATCCGCACCGGTGCACCACTCTGCGGCTGATCGAGCTCCGCCATCGTGACGGCGGCGATCTGCGTGTACGTGTTCGGTGCGGCGCCGAGGACGGCTTCCATCTGGGACTGCTTGGCCGGCAGATACACGACAACCTTCTGCGGCCACGACTTGCCCCACACCTTGCTGACCGAAGTGACCGCCCGATCCGCGACTGCGACGTACGCCTTCGCCTGCGCCTCGGACTTCAGGCTGATCACCAGACTGCGGGCGCCCTTGGCGACATCGAGCGCGCCCAGCGTCCAGACCGGACGCCGCTGCCCCGCCACGAAGCGATCCGAGAACGAAGCGGCGTACGTCTTGCCGTCCCGGGCGACGAAGGTGACCGGGAGAATCGCGCGCGCCGGCTTCACGTCGTACCCGGTGAGTTGCCAGGAGACCTCGACCTGCGCGAGCCAGGACGCCGTCCCGCCGAGCTCGGCGGTGCGATCGGGCGGGAGCGCCGCGATGTCGTCGCTGATGTAGCGGAACTGGAAGATCCCGATCGGGAGCTGCTCGAGATTCGCGAAGATGGTCCGCGCGCTGGCCTTGAAGGCGGTCGACTGCGGGTCGACCGTGTCGAGGAAGTCGCTGCGGTCGTCACTCTTCACCGCGTCGGCCATCGCCTGCAGTACGGCGCCACCGTCGGTCGCCCGCTGAACCCCGGCCGCTGCCTCGTCGTCCGGCGTGGTGGAGGTCTGCGGATTCTGCGAACCGACCGGCGCATTCGGATCCGCAGGAGCGTTGGCCACCTGCCGGAGACCGGCATACCCCGCTCCGGCCACCAGAACGACCGCCAGGCCGATGGCAACCTTCTTGACGATCACTCCGCTGAACGGCGACGGCGGCTTCGGCTCCGCCGGCCTGAGCTCGTCCTGGACCGCGTGCTCGACGGCGGGCATCGGCACGGTATCGCCCTGCTCGTCGATCACTTCGACCCCTCGCTGCTCACCTGCCCCAGTCAGGCGCGACACTACGTGCCTCCTCCGACAGTAGAGCACTTGGACGGTCGTGAAACGACTCGGCTCCGGGGCCGAGACCCCGGAGCCGATGAGTATCGCAAGCTGACGGGTCAGCCCGGCCGAACGGCCGTGTTGTAGGGCATCGTGCTGATCGACGACGTCTCGACGCTCTTACCCGGGCGCGGGGCGTGCACCATCCGGCCGTTGCCGATGTACATGCCGACGTGGGTGATCGGGCTGTAGAAGAAGACCAGATCGCCAGGCATGAGCTGGCTCTTGCTGATCCGGCGGCCCTCGTTGGCCTGCGCCTTGGACGAGTGCGGCAACGAGACACCGGCCTTGCCCCAGGCGTACAGCATCAGGCCGGAGCAGTCGAACGAAGTCGGTCCCTCGGCACCCCACACGTAGGAGTCGCCGAGCTGGTTCATCGCGGCCTGGACGGCGATACCCGCACGCCCGTTGGCCGGGACCGGCAGGTCGTCCATCCGGTCGCCGTCGCGGCTCGGACGCTCATTACGCGCCTTCTCCGCTTCCTTCTCGTTCTCGAGGCGGATGCGCTCGCGCTCGGCGTCGCTGAGCTTGCCGAGCACCTTCTCCGCAGCGTCCAGGTTGGCCTTGGCTTCCGCGATCAGCTTGTTCTGCTGGCCCTGCACTGCCTGCAACTGAGCGAGTTCGCTCCGCGCGCTGGCCTGCAGATCGGCGATCTTGCCCTGAGCGTCCTGGAACTTCCGCAGTACGGCGTTCTGCTGCCCGGCGAAGGCCTGGGCGGTCGAGGCCTGGCTGAGGAACTGGTCCGGGTTGGAGGACAGCAGCAACTGTGCCGTCGTCGACATCCCGGAGGTCTGGTACCCGGCGACCGCGAGCGAGCCGATCTGACGCTTGACTGCGTCGACCTCACCCTGCTGCTTGTTGACCGCGGCCTGCAGGGCCTTCAACCGAGCCTGGGAGGAGCTGATCTGCCCGCGCAGGTCGTTGGCCGCCTCGCCGGCTTCCTCGGATTTGTGCTGCAGAGCGGCAACCTGCTGCTTCGCCTCCTCCAGCGTGAGCTTCGGATCTGCGTCCGCGCCCGTCTGGATGAACAGCACACCTGCCACGACGGCGGTGCTGGTGATGGCGGCGAGGGCGATTCCCTTGGTGCGGTTGATGCGTCCGGTGGACACAGCCCGGTCGGTCCCTTCCTCTGCTCGACGCCGTCCCCGTCAACCACGCCGGTGGTTCTCCAGGCTTAACGCCCGAACCACCCGCGAGGTCACTCCCTCGGCTTCCGCGCTGCCCGGCCGGTCCTATCAACCGGCACCCTGAGGCAACAGGACGTAACAGTAGTGACCGTTTCGTGACCGGTGCAATTCGCCCCTCGGGTTTGATCCAAACTTAACGTCGGGTAACAGCAGTTACGATGCCATCTCCATGAGCCTGGGGGTGTGGTGACCGAGATCGGCCGGCAAGTCCGCGCGTTACGTCAACGCGCCGGCCTGACGCAGGAAGAACTGGCCGACCGATCAGCTCTTTCCGTGCGTTCTCTCCGCGATCTCGAAGGCGGCCGCGTCGCCAAGCCCCGGTCCCGGTCGATCCGCCAGATCGCCGACGCACTCGAACTGCCCGCCGACGAGGAACGTCAGCTTCTGGCCTTACTCACCGACGAGTCCCCCGAGCCGAGGCCCGCGGCCTCACCGCCGGCCGAGCGGGTCTCCCAGCTACCGGCCGACATCGCGAACTTCACCGGCCGGTTCACCGCGCTCCGCGATCTCGATCTGCTGGTCTCGGACGAGCCAGGCTCACGCACCGTCGTCATCTCGGCCATCGGCGGAGCCGGCAAGACAGCGCTCGCGGTCCATTGGGCACACGGAGTGACCGCTCGGTTTCCAGACGGCCAGCTGTACATCGACCTGCACGGATTTGCTCCTGGTCAGGCACCTCTCGAGCCCGCCGAAGCCCTCGGTCGCTTCCTGGCCGCTCTCGGGGTCTCGAGGGCCGAGCAACCGATCACGCTCGACGAACGCGCGACGCTCTTCCGGTCTCTCGTTGCCGATCGGCAGCTGCTGCTGATCCTCGACAACGCCGCCACCGCGGCCCAAGTCCGTCCGCTGCTCCCCGGCTCGCCGACCTGCGCCACGCTCATCACCAGCCGCGACCACCTCACCGGACTCATCGCCCGCGACGGAGCCACCGCCGTACAGCTCGATGCACTGGCCGAATCCGAGGCCGGAGAGCTCCTCCGCCGGATCATCGGCGACGCCCGCGTCGACACCGATCGTCCGGCCGCCGCGGACATCATCGACCTGTGTGGACGTCTCCCCCTCGCGCTTCGAGTCGTTGCGGCCAACCTTGCCTTCGACAAGGAGCGCTCGCTGCGGGATGTGGCCGACGAGCTCGCGTCGACCGACCGGCTCGACCAACTGTCGTTGCCGGACGACCCCGCTGCCTCGATCCTGCCGGCGTTCGAACTGTCCTACCGGCCGCTACCCGACGACCTCAAGGTCCTGTTCCGCCGCCTCGGCCAGCTCCCGGGTTCGTCCTTCGGCCTCAACGTGGTCGCCTCGCTGATGGCCACGTCGGTCACCAACGTCGACCGTCAGCTCAGGCAACTGGTGACGCTCAACCTGGTGCAGGGACAAGCTCAGCGGCGGTTCGTGCTGCACGACCTCGTCAAGCTGTTCGCTCAGCGCTTCCCCGACCCGGACGAGACCGCCGGGCGCAGAGCCCTGGACTACTACCTCCAGTCCGCCGACCGGGCGGGTCATGCCCTGCGACCCGCCCGAGTCCGAACGCCGATCGACCCCGTCCTCGACGGCGTCGTCCCCGAGAGCTTCAGTACGACGGACGCCGCGCTCAGCTGGTGCGCGGCCGAACTCCCGAACGTTGCCGATGCCATCGACGTGGCCACGAAACTCGGCGAGTACCGGCACGCCGTCCAGCTGGCCACGGCCATGATCGACTACTTCCAGATCCATCGGGACTGGGCAATCTGGCTGTCGACCCACGAGCGCGCCCTGGAGGCCGCCGTCCGGCTCGGCGACAAGGAACGCGAGGGCATCCTGCTCCGCGACACTGCGCTCGTCTACCGGGACCTGTGTGACTACGGCAAAACCCGTGAGCTGCTGGCGGCAGCCATCACGATTGCCCGCGACAACGGTCATCGGCTCCCGCTCGCCAGGGCCTTGAGCACACTGGGCGTGCTCGAGATGGACCTGGGCGACAACGCAACGGCGATCGCCCATTTCCAGGAGTGTGCGGAGATCGCCGCGCAGGACCAGGACGGTTACGCTGCGGCCGTCGCCGACCTGAACCTCGGCTTCGCGCACCTGCGCGCAGACCGTGCCGAGGAGGCAGGAGCGTACTTCGAGTCCGCACTGGCGGCCGCGCAACGACTGGGACTGGCCGAGATCGAGGGAGCGAGCACTGGTGGGCTCGCAGAAACCCTGAGGCTGACCGGACGACATGAAGAGGCCTTGGACCGCTTTCGGGAGTCGCTCGCGCTGGGTGAGAAGACCGGCAATCCGCGCCAGCAAGTGGACGCGCTCTCTGCGATCGCCATCACCCTTCGGCAGCTTGGGCGACCGGATGAGGCCCGAAGCGCCTACCTGTCCGCTGTCGAGATAGCCCAGCGTCGTGGTGATCCGCAACTCGAGGAGCTGCAAACGGCCCTGGACGAGCTTGATGCGGGAGAAACCACCGAGTGACCATGCGAAGGACTGGTGGCGCGCTCACCAGTACCGGTTGATGGTGGCTGGGTCAGCCCCAGCCCGAGTCCCCTGCTTTTCTGCGGTTGTTGGGCATGGCACGAACTTATTGATGGTCATCGCCGCATGACAGGCGGTTGACCGGCAGTTCAGCGGCAGTCAGGTGCCGGTCGCCGTCTCCTCGGTGGGTGACTGGATGGTGTCTACGGCGTGCACGAGCCGCAGCGGTGGTACGAGCCCGGACTCGGCCAGTACGTCGAGCGCCGCGCGCTCATCGTCGTCGATCCGGATGGAACCGGCCCGCTCGGCGGAGAAGCCGAGCACCACCGTCACCACGCAGTCCTGGCAGCCCGGACCACGCATCACACAGGCGTCGCAATCGATCAGCACAACGTCCTCCAAAGTGGGGAAGCACCCGGACTTGCATCCGGCTGAGAAGGACGCTAGAGAACCCCGCCGACAGTTTTTGATCGTCTGCCGATCGGCCGCTGCATTCAGGCGCGGGCGATCCGGCTGATCAGGCTGGTCGCGGACAGTGAACGCGCGCCCAGTTTTCCGACACTCTCGGCGACCTCGCGATCGGTCGAAACGACGACGATCGGGCGCCCCGGCGGCTCGGCGCGCACCAGCTGGCGGATCACCTCGTCAGCGATCACACCGGCCGGACTGAACCTCACCCGGACCCCACGCGGCGGATTCAGCTGCACCGGACCGGACAGCTCAGCGCCGTCGAACACGACCGTCACTTCGATCCGCCGCTGAGCGACCAACGCACCGAGCGCTGTGACGAGGCGCTGCCGTTGCGAGTGCAGCGGCGACGTCGGCCAGGCCGTCTTCGTGACGTTGTACCCGTCGATGATCAGATGCACCTGCGGCAACGCCAGCAGCTCGTCGAACAGGGCCGGATCGTCCTCAGGCGCAGTCCGCCCGACCGGGGCGGCCGCGGGCTCAGTCCCGGCAACTGTGTCGGCCGGTCGCAGGTCACCGCCCGGTGGCAGGGCCAGCTCGCGACGGAGACCGCTCGCGGCCTCGATCACGGTGTCCAGCAACAGCCGGGTCCGCGTAGACGCCAGTTCGCGCTCCTGGCCCGCCGTACGACGGGCTGCGTGCTCGACCGCTTCGAGTTCCGTGATCCGTGCGCGCAGCCGGCGTACCTCACGCTCCACCTCGGCCCGGGCCGCATCGACGCGTTGGTCGGCGGTCTCCGCTTCGGTGGTGCGTTGTTCGAGATCGCTCTGCAGCCCGGTGATCCGCTGCCGGGCCTCGTTGAGCTTCCGCCGCAGGGTGACGTTCTCGGCCTTGAGCTCGTTGACCTGTTCGCGGAGCCGTTCGCGGACCTGGCGGGTCTCGGTACGGGCCTGATCGAGCTGATCGGACAGCCGGTTGATGGCTTCGTCGTCGGCTTTCGGTGCCTCGACCGGCAGCTGGGCGGCCGCGGCGATCCGCAGCTCCCACTCGTCCGGACGCAGCAGGTAGGCCAGTGCAGCGACCTCGATCGGGTCTGCCATCGGCACCGGGATACCTTCGGCGACCGCATCACCGAGCTCCGCGTGCTCCCGGCGTACCTGGAAGGCCGTCAGCCGGCGGAAATGCTCGTCGGTCTCGAGGATCGGGCCGAGCACGGAGGCCGAGAGCTTGGCGCGCTTGGCCGGGGCGAAGCTCGCGAACCGGCGCAACGGCGCCGGGACGTCGGTCGCGGGAAGCTGGCCGAGCGCCTGCGCGGCAAGAGCGAGTACTCGCTGCCGGACGGGTTCGGGCAAAGTCGTAGCGGCGGAGCTCGCGGCGGTGCCTGCCTCAGTCACCGGTCCGCAGTCCGGCTGGGGTGACGGCCACCGCACGCGGCCCGTGATGCAGACCACAACGAACCGGCACCACGGCCGATTTCGCGGTGATCGCCTGTGTACGCATACCGAGAGCGTAGTCGACTCACTCGCGTGTCACCTGGGGAATTGTCGGTGGCGGCTCTTAGCGTCGTTGCCATGACCAGCCCGCCGCTGCCGACGTCGTCGCCGATCCGGGGCGTCCAGCCGAGTTTCGACGACCTCGGGACGCCGCTGCACAGCATCACGTTCTGCGTGGTCGACCTGGAGACCACCGGCGGTGCGCCCGGCGAGTCCGGGATCACCGAGATCGGTGCGGTGAAGGTGCGGGCCGGTGAGGTGGTCGGCGAGTTCCAGACGCTGGTGAATCCCGGTGAGCCGATTCCGGCGTTCATCGCCGTCCTGACCGGTATCACCAACCCGATGGTTGCCTCGTCACCCCGGATCGACTCGGTGCTGCCGGCCTTCCTCGAGTTCGCCCGCGGCTGCGTGCTGGTGGCGCACAACGCGCCGTTCGACGTGGGCTTCCTGAAGCACGACAGCCTCGTGCACGGGTACGACTGGCCCGATTTCACCGTCGTCGACACCGCACTGCTGGCCCGCCGCGTGATCACGCCGGACGAGGCGCCCAACTGCAAACTCGGGACGCTGGCCAAGCTGTTCCGCACCACCACGACGCCGAACCACCGCGCCCTGTCCGACGCCCGCGCCACCGTCGACGTGCTGCACGGACTGTTCGAGCGGGTCGGATCCCTCGGCGTACAGACTCTTGAGGATCTGCAGACCTTCAACTCCCGCGTCGCGCCCGCAGTACGGGCCAAGCGGCACCTGGCCGAGTCGTTGCCCCATGCACCGGGTGTGTACCTGTTCACCGACGACCGCGGCGAGGTTCTGTACGTCGGCAAGTCGAAGGACCTGCGCAACCGGGTCCGCTCGTACTTCACCGCCTCCGAGACCCGCAACCGGATCGGCGAGATGGTCGGGATCGCCACCGCCGTCCGCGGTATCGAATGCGGTACGTCGCTGGAGGCCGAGGTCCGGGAGCTCCGGCTGATCGCGGAGCACAAGCCGCGGTACAACCGGCGCTCCAAGTTCCCGGAGCGGCAGCACTGGCTGAAGGTCACGGTCGAGCCGTTCCCCCGGCTTTCGCTGGTCAAACAGGTGCGTGACGACGAGGGCGGCTACCTCGGCCCGTTCAGCTCCCGCAAAACCGCCGAGCGCGCGATGGCCGCGCTGCACGAGGCCTTCCCGATCCGCCAGTGCACGGCCCGGATGTCGCGGACACCCCGGCTGTCGCCGTGCGTGCTGGCGGAGATGGGTCGTTGTGTGGCGCCGTGTGACGGGCGCATCTCGGCCGATTCGTACGGCGAATTCGTGCATAACCTGCGAACCGCGCTGACCGCCGACCCGACGCCGGTCATCGACGCCCTCGACCGGCGCATCGACGTACTGTCGGCCGACGAGCGCTTCGAGGACGCCGCCGTCCACCGGGACCGGTTGAGCGCCTTCGTCAGGAGTTCGGCGCGGATGCAGCGGATGGCGTCCGTCACCAGCTGCGCCGAGATCTGCGCGGCTCGACGTACCGACGACGGCGGCTGGGAGCTGCATGTGATCCGCCACGGCCGCCTGGCCGCGGCCGGCATCAGCCCGCGCGGGACCGATCCACGGCGCTACCTCGACATGCTGCGAGCCTCCGCCGAGACGGTCCTGCCCGGCATCGGCCCGGTGGCCACGGCCTCCCCCGAGGAGATCGACCTGGTCCTGCGCTGGCTGGACCAGCCCGGTATCCGCCTGGTCGAGATGGACGGCACCTGGACCTGCCCGATCACCGGCGCCGGCCGCCACCTCACCCGCATCGACAACGCCAACGCCGACCTCCACCACCCCACCGAACGCCGCCGCCTCCGCCCGCTCGGGCCGGCCCGGGCGAGCTGAGCGGGCGTGTGAGGCCTGCGGGGGTGGTCGCCACTATGCTTCGGCACGTTCGAGTGTGCTTCGAGGAGAGGACGACATGGTCACCGCGATCGTGTTCATCAAGGCCGATGTCGCGCGGATCCCGGAGGTCGCCGAGCAGGTGGCGGCGATCGCGGGCGTCAGCGAGGTGTACTCCGTGACCGGCGGGCTCGACCTGATCGCGATGATCCGGGTCGCTCATCACGACGAGCTGGCGACGGTGATTCCGGACCACCTGAACCGGGTTCCCGGCGTACTGAGCACCGAGACGCACATCGCGTTCCGGGCGTACTCGACCCACGACCTGGAGGCTGCCTTCAGCCTGGGCCAGGAGGACGGTGTCTGAGGCTCGGAACCACGCCCTTTCTGACACGCGCTGAAGTTACGGTGAACGTATGAGCAACCCTCCCGCAGGCTGGTACCCGGATCCGACCGGGCAGCCCGACACCATTCGCTGGTGGAACGGGAAGCAGTGGACCAATCGGACCGAGAAGGAAACGGTCGGTTCCACAGAGCCTGAGGCTGCGGACGGGCCTGCTCCGAGCGACGAGGGACAGACTGCTCCGGAGCCTGTGGCGGCAGAGCCTGAGACTGTCGTTCAGCCTCAGCAGGGGTGGGGGGCTACTGCGTCTGTGCAGGAGGGGTCTGGTGCTCCGGCGTGGGGTGCGACACAGACTGGGTGGGATACGACTTCACCTCCGCAGCAGGGTGGCTGGTGGCCTAATCCGGATGAGGCTGAGAGTGGGCCACGGCTGGCTGCGGTGGGGCCGGTGGGTGGCGACACTGCAGTTGCGAGCGGTGAGGTGCGTGGGGATGACGGGCTGACGCCGTTCGAGCGGGCGCGGGCTACCTGGAACGCACCGGAGATCGCACCGGCGCCGCCTGAGCACTGGACGCAGCAGCCGGTGCCGGAGGTTGAGGCCACTTCAGAGGGTGAGGAGCAGGCGGCGCCGAATGGGTGGACGCTGCGGCTGGCTGACACGCCTGAAGCGGACGCCCAGGCAGACGCGGCGGCGGACGCGGCGGCAGAGGCTGGTACGGCGGACTCCGGTGCCGGTCGGTGGGGTGCTTCTGGGGGCGACTGGGGCGTCGAGGGTGAGACCGACGTACAGGCGGGGGTCAGTGCTGCTGGTGGGTGGGGCGTCGAGACGGACACCGAAGCGCAGGCCGCTGCCAGTGGGTGGGGCGCGGAGGCCGACAGCGGTACGACGGAGGCTTGGGGAGCTGGGGCTCACAGCGGTGGCGAGGTAGCGGCCGACGCTGGTGCTGTCGCGGAAGGTGGTGAGCAGGGGTGGTCCGATGTGAGCTGGACTCAGGCTCCTAACCCTGCCCGTAAGCCCCGTGAGTCGAGTGCAGTGGAGGAAACCACCGAGGTCCAGGCCGGCGCAGAGCCGGACAGCGAGACCACCCAGGTCCAGCCCACCTGGGGCGGGCAGTCCAGTGACGAAGCCACCCAGGTGCAGCCGACCTGGGGCGGGCAATCAGGTGACGAGGCCGCACACGCGCAGACGGGCGAGGCTGCGCAGACCCAGCCCACCTGGGGCGCACACACCGGTGGCGAGGCTGCGCAGACCCAGCCCACCTGGGGCGCACAGACCACTGGCGAGACGGCGCCCACCTGGGGTGGGCAGGCGGGTGGTGACGCTACCCAGGGGCAGCCGAGTTCGGGTGGGGAGGGTGCCGACGGTCAGTCTGGCTCTGGTGGGCAGGCGGGGGCTGCGCAGGTGCAGTCTGGGTGGGGTGTGGGTCCGGATTTGGAGCAAGGGTCGGGGCAGCAGGGCTGGGGTGTTGCGGCTTCGGAGGAGAAGACTCAGCTGTGGGGCACGGATGCCTCTGCTGGGGCCAAGGCGCCGGAGACTGCGAGTGATGCGCCTCAGAGCCAGGTGAGCTCCTGGGGTGCGCAGCAGTCCGCGGGTGGTGCGCAGACGGGCAGCACGTCTTGGGGCGGGCACCCGGAGACTGGTGCGGCCGCGGGAGGCAACGACCCGTGGGCGGCGAGCGGTGCGGGTCAGCAGGCTGGTCCTAGTGCTTGGGGTGCTGGGCAGAGTGACGGTGGTCCTTGGGGCGGACAGCAGGAGACCGCCTGGGGTGCCCAGACCGCGAGTGGGCCTGAACAGAAGCAGGCGGCTTGGGGAGCTGGACAGGGCGGTGCGGCCACGACACAGGCTGAGGGTGGGCCGTGGGGTGGCGGACAGCAGGCTGGCGGATGGGGTGCCGGGGCGGGGACCGGTGGTTCCGGCCGGGGCGGAGGCAAGCCGTCCAAGAAGTCCGGTGGGAGTACGAAGAAGAAGTCGTCCGGCGGCGGTGGCGGGCCTTCGGGTGCGAAGCTACCGCTGTTCATCGCTGGTGGAGTCGCCCTGGTGATGCTGGTGGTCGCCGCGATCTTCCTGATCGTGAACCCCGGCGACAAGAAGGCGGATCCGAGCCCCACGCCACCGGCCAGTCAACCCACGAACCAGCCCACCGGCACGACCAAACCCGGTGAGTCGAAGAACCCCAAGCTGCACGAAGGCGAGCGGATCGCGTCGACCGCGATCTCGTTCCCGCGCCGTACCGGGTTGTGGTCGGACCGCAAGCGGCTGGTACCGCAGTTGCTCGACTCGAGCGGGCAGTACGTCGTACTGCAGCAGAAGTTCGACGGCACCAACAACTGGTACGCGAACATCTTTGTCGGTGCCCTGGGCAACCAAGCCCGCTACGGCGGAGACCCGAAGGCGACCGCGCTGGCGCTCGCGAACGAGGTACCGGCGTCGCTGTACGGCGGGATCGCGATCACCCGGAAGCCCGGGATGAACGGCCAGGTGAAGCGGTCGGACAAGTCGGGCTGGTACGTCCAGCAGACGGTGACCGCGAAGTCGGCCAAGGTGACCGCCCGGGTGCTTACCCTGACAGTGGCCGTCTTCGACCTCGGGGACGGCACGGCCGTCGCCTACATCAGCGACATCCCCACCAACCGGCCAGACCTGAAGGCGGCCGAAAGCCAGGCCTACAAGGGAATCAACGTTGGCTGACAACGAGAACACTCCGCCCCCACCGCCACGTTCCGGCCGGCACAGCGCCCCACCCCCGCCGGTCGCCCCCGTACGCCGTCCCCCACCACCCCCTGCCCCACCGGCGGACACCCCCACCACGCCGAACCCCCCACCCGGCACACCCCTCACACCGGGTGCCCCAACTGCACCTCCGCCCGTACTGGGCGGTCCGGATACACCTCCCCCGGTGGCGGGTCGTCCAGTTGCGCCTCCGCCGGTGCCGGCTGGTCCAGTCGCACCTCCGCCCGTGACGAATGGCCCGGCTACACCTCCCCCACTGCCGGGCGGCCCAGTTGCACCTCCGCGGGTGCCGGGTGATCCAGCTGCACCCCCGCCGATGCGGGGTGGTCCAGTTGCACCTCCCCCACTGCCGGGTGGCCCAGTCGCACCTCCGCGGGCGCCGGGTGGCCCAGCTGCACCTCCGCCCGTGGCTGGCGGTCCAGTTGCACCTCCGCCCCCAATGGGCGGTCCGGCTGCGCCTCCCCCAGTGGTGGGTGGTCGGGTTACGCCTCCCCCGGTTTCGTCGGGTGGGTCGGATGACGTGTTGATGGGGCAGTCGCCTGCGCCCGCACCGCCGCCACCTCCGCCGCCGCGTTCCCCGGGACACGGTCAGCAGCAGGCGCCGCTTCCGCCAGTGGGTCAACAGCCGGTGTTTCCGACCCAACCCGAACCGCAGCCAGGACAACAGTTCAGGCAGCACTCTGGGCAGGGGGCAGCACCGAGCCCGGCGTACGGCCCTGGCGCCACCCGAGGACCGCACTCCAGCGGGCCGCAGGCCGGAGGTCCCGAACCCGAGCGCCCGCAGCCTGGCGGCATGCAATCTCCAGGCCCACAGCCCGGCACTCCACAACCGGTGAACCCGCAGCTCGGCACTCCGCAGCCTGTAGTTCCGTCTGCTGGCGGCCCGCAGCTTGGGCGTCCGCAGGTTGGAAACCCCCAGGCTGCACACCCTCAGCTTGGGGGTCCACAACCGGTGAATCCGCAGTTTGGAAGTCCGCAGGCTGCAGGCCCTGCAGGTCCGACTGCTGGCGACCCGCACGTTGGGCATCCGCAGCTGGGAAACCCCCAGGCCCCAGACCCTCACCTTGGGGGTCCACAACCCGTGAATCCGCAGCTCGGACGTCCGCACGCTGCAGGTCCGTCGGCTGGAGCCCCGCAACCTGGAAGTCCGTCGGCTGGAAGTCCGTCGGCTGGAGGCCCGCAGCTCGGGGCACCGCCGGTTGGGGGTCCGCGGCAGGGTGGGCAGCCGCCTGCTGGTCCGTACGGCGGGCCGCCCGTGCAGTCGGGTCCACCGGCACAGCCTGGGCAGTCGGGTCAGCCCCAGCAGTCGGCACAGTTCGGACAGCCGGGGTATGGGCAGCGGTCGGGGCAGATGCCGGCTGGTGCACAGAGCCGGCCGCCTGCGTATGGGCCTAGTGCGGCAGCGGCTGGGCCGTCGGCACCCCAGGGGCCGCAGGCTGGGCAGCCAGGAGCTCCGCAGGGCGTGGGGCCAGCTGGTCCGGAGGGTCAGCAACCGGGCTCATGGCCGGTGCCGGGGTCTGCTGGGTCTCAAGGTGCGCAGCCGGGCTCCCGGCCGGCAGTTGGGCCTGGTGGTCCGCAGGGTGGGCAGCCGGGTATGCAGTCCGGTGCAGAGCCGGGTAGGGCGCCGGGCGTTCCGACTGGTCCTGCGCCGCAGGGCGGGCAGCCGGAGGTTCCTCCGGGTGCTGGGGCGGGTGGGGCGGGTAAGCGTGGTGGTGTGGGGTGGGTTGGGGTGCCTGAGGCTGAGGGGTATGGGGTGGTTTTGCGGCAGAGTGGGGATTCGAACGCGCGGGCTCGGTTGATCGGGGCGCTGGTGCTGGTGGTGGCTGCTTTGACGGCTACTGCTCTGAGTATCGGGTGGATCTGGACGCGGGCCGATGCGGTGATGCCGGTCGACCTTCCTTCGGGGAATCCGGGGCTGCGCACGGTGAGTCCGTCGATCAAGCCTTCCGCGACGCCGCCTCCCAAGGGGTCGGTGATCGGGTCGCAGATCGTTGCTACCAACAAGGACACGATGCCGATCATGGGGTCGGCGTGGACCAACACCGGTGAGCGGTCGGGGCAGTACGGCGGGGCGGCGATCTGGCTGACCGTGCACAAGAACTACAACGGCGGCGGGGCCGACTGGGGCAACTACGTCTCGTTCGGGCAGCTGACGCCGACGTTCAAGGTGACCAGTACGCCGGCCGGGCTGAAGGCAGCAGCCACGCAGGCGGGGTCGCGCGCGATCATCGGGCTGTACGGCGAGGGCGCGAAGATCTCCGGTACGACGCACAAGGCGATCACCGTGGACGGGCGCAAGGGGCACGAGATCACCACGCGGGTGGCGGTCAGTACGCCGAAGCTGAAGGAGACGTTCTCGACCGTGCTGATCGCGGTCGTCGATCGCGGTGACGGTACGGCGGCGGTGTCGATCGGTGACATCGCCGGGTCGACGCCGACCTGGATCCAGGTGTGGCGGACGAAGGTCAGCCAGATCAAGATCAACCGTTGAGAGCCGGCGGGGTGATCACCCCGCCGGCACCGACAAGATTCAGCTACGGACAGCGGCGCAGGCCGCGATCCAGCGCTCCAGGACGTCCTTGGCCGCGCCGGAGTCGATCGCCTCGGCGGCGCGGTCCATCCCGGCCCGGATCCGGGCGGTGATCGGGCCCTCGACCGGGGTGTAGGCCGCGAGGGCGGCGCCGGCGTTCAGCAGGACGACGTCACGCACCGCGCCGGCCTCGCCGTCGAGCAGGGACCGGACGACCTTGGCGTTGAAGGGCGCGTCCGCACCCTTCAGCGCGTCCGCCGACACCGGCTCGATGCCGAGATCGCGCGGGTCGACCGTGAACGGGCCTTCCACCTCTCCGCCACCGACGTTCCACACCTGCGACGTCGTACGGGTGGTGAGCTCGTCCAGGCCGTCGTCGCCGTGGAAGACGAGCGCGTCGATCCCGCGCCGGGCCAGGACGCCGGCCATCAGCCCAGCCACGCGGGCGTCGCCGACGCCGACCGCCTGGGCGGAGGGATCACCTGGGTTCGCCAGTGGGCCGAGGAAGTTGAAGGTGGTCGGTACGCCGAGCTCCCGGCGCGGTACGGCGGCATGCCGCAGCGCGGGATGGAACGCCGGAGCGAAGCAGAAGGTGATCCCGGCCCGCTCCCCCACCTCGGCGACCTGCGCCGCGGTGAGGTCGAGGGGAATCCCCAGCTCCTCCAGTACGTCGGCCGCTCCGCACGCCGATGATGCGGCGCGGTTGCCGTGTTTGACGACCTTCGCACCGGCGCCGGCGGCAACGATCGCGGACATCGTGCTGATGTTCACCGTGTGCGCCTGGTCGCCGCCGGTACCGACGACGTCCAGGGTCCGGCCGGGGACCGAGATCCGGGTCGCGAAGTTGCGCATGGTCGTGACCAGGCCCTCGACCTCGCTGACCGTCTCGCCCTTGGCGCGCAGTGCGATCACGAAACCTGCCAGCTGGGCCGGGGACGCGGCCCCGGACAGGATCTGCTCCATCGCCCACGCGGTGGCGGTGGCCTCCAGGTCCTCGCCACGCAGCAGCGGGTTGAGGACGTGCGGCCAGGTGTAGGCGGACATCGCCGGGATCAGGTGGTGGCGGGCAGCTTGGCGACCACGGCGCGGAGCAGCTCCGCGGTGACCTCGGCGAGCCGGACCGGGTCGATCGGGTGCGAGACCGCGGCCTCGGCGCGCGACCAGGTGGCCAGCCAGGCGTCCTGCGGACGGCCGGTGATGACCAGGATCGGCGGGCAGTTGAAGATCTCGTCCTTGAGCTGCCGGGCGATGCCCAGTCCACCGGCCGGCACCGCTTCACCGTCCAGGATGGCCAGGTCGATGCCGCCCTTGTCCATGGTCTTGATCACGGCCGGCTCGGTCGCGCACTCGACGTACTCGAGGGCGGGCAGATCGGCGGCCGGGCGCTTGCCCAGCGCCAGCCGGACGGACTCCCGCGTCGTACGGTCGTCGCTGTAGACGAGAACCTTCAGCGGACGCTCTGAGCTCATCGATTCATCCCAAGCTGTGAAAAAGACGACTGGACAGCTGAATGCTACCGGGGTGCCTGCTCGGCCTGGCGCGCCTGCTCCTCCAACCGGTCCAGCCGGCGGTCCTCACGGCGTGCCTCACGCTGCGAGTCACGCACCCACTGGACGAACAGAACCGCGAAGAACACCAGCCCGACGATGTCGCCGGAGCCCCACAACAGGCCGCCGGCGATGAACTGGTCGTGCAGTGGCGAGGGCGGCCAGGAGCGTTCGAAACTCGTGTACCAGTCCTCGGCGATCAGCTTGTTCGCGGACATGATCGTGATGCCGAGGAACGCGTGGAACGGCAACGTGAGGAACGTCATGATGAGCCGGAACGGGTAGATCACCCGCCCGGGGACCGGATCGATGCCCAGCAGCGGCCAGAAGAACAGCGATCCGACCATGATGAAGTGGAAGTGCAGCAGGTCGTGCAGCACGGTCGAGCGCAGCGTGGCGTCGTAGATCCCGCTGAAGTAGAGCACCCAGGGGCTCAGGACGAACAGCGTGAAGCCGATCAGCGGGAAGCAGGCGACCTTCGCGAACCGCGAATGCAATACGGAGAGCAACCATTTCCGGGGCCGCTGGGGCAGCGTCCGCAGCGCGAGCGTGACCGGCGCGCCGAGCGCCATCATCAGCGGGGTCAGCATCGACAGCACCATGTGCTGGGCCATGTGCACGCTCAGAAGCACCGTATCGTAGGTGCCCAGCGCCGATTGGGTGGCGATCACCGCGCTGCCCAGCCCCAGTCCGACGAACGCGACGGTGCGCCCGACCGGCCATTTGTCACCGCGCTTGCGGAGCTGACGGACGCCGTACAGATAGAGCGCGCCGACGGCGACGATCACGGCGAGTAACACCGGTTCGAAGGTCCAGGCCGTCAGCAGGCGTAGCGGTGTGAACGGCGCGATCTGGTCACCGGGCCCGGCGTGGAGGGGAAGCACCCGTCCACAGTAGAAGCACCGTTCCGCGACATGCATGGGGGTGGTCGTAGTACTTCGCAGATGGACCGACATAATGACGGCGTGGCCACTGCAACCGCGCTCCCAGCGTCTCGTGAACACGGACACCACGACCGTCCCAGCATGGTCAGTGTCGGCACGATCGTCTGGCTAGCGAGCGAACTGATGTTCTTCGCCGCCCTGTTCGCGGCGTACTTCACGATCCGGTCGGTGACGACCGCGACCGCGGCGCCCGGGACGCCGACGCTCTGGGACGCGTCGACGGAGATGCTGAACATCCCGTTCGCGCTGACCAACACGCTGATCCTGGTGCTCTCCTCGGTGACGTGCCAGTTCGGCGTCTTCGCGGCCGAGCACGGCCGGGTCGGCCGGGTCGGTTCCGCGGCGAACTTCCTCAAGTGGGGGATGCGTGAGTGGTTCATCCTCACGTACCTGATGGGCGCGGTCTTCATCGCCGGCCAGGTGACGGAGTACGCCACGCTGATCCACGAGGGCATCACGATCTCGTCCTCGCCGTACGGGTCGGTGTTCTACCTGACCACCGGCTTCCACGGCCTGCACGTGACCGGCGGCCTGATCGCCTTCGTGTTCGTCCTGGCCAGGACCTACATGGCCCGCAAGTTCACCCACGAACAGGCCGTCTCGGCGATCGTCGTGTCGTACTACTGGCACTTCGTCGACGTGGTCTGGATCGCCCTGTTCGCGACCATCTACCTGCTCAAATGAGTGAGAAGAGAACCTCCTTGTCACCGGCGCGCTTTCTCTCCGCGCGACGACGGCACCGGTCCGCCGGCCTCGTCGTGCTCCTGTTCGGCCTCCTGACAGTGGGCTCGGCGTACGCCGCGTTCGCCCCTGACAGCGCGGTGGCCGACAACTCCGCCCAGTCCCAGCAGATCGAAGAGGGCAAGAAGCTCTTCGCGGTCGGCTGCTCCAGCTGTCACGGCCTGAACGCCGAGGGCAGCGGGAACGGTGAGGGCGACATGGCCGGCCCGTCGCTGATCGGTGTCGGCGCGGCCGCCGTCGACTTCCAGGTCGGCACCGGCCGGATGCCGGCCCAGCAGCCGGGCGCCCAGATCCCGCGCAAGACTCCGTCGTACACGCCGGAGGAGATCGAGGCCCTGGCCGCGTACGTCGCCTCGCTCGCCCCGGGCCCGGCGGTCCCGGCGACCGACGCGTACGACATCAGCAAGGCCACCGACGAGCAGGTCACCCGCGGTGGCGAGCTGTTCCGGACGAACTGCACGGCCTGCCACAACTTCGCCGGTAAGGGCGGCGCGCTGCCGAACGGCAAGTACGCGCCGTCGCTGATGAACGTCGACCCCAAGCACATCTACGAGGCGATGCTCACCGGTCCGCAGCAGATGCCGGTCTTCTCCGACCAGGTGATGCTGCCGGAGGACAAGCGCGACATCATCGCCTACCTGCACGCGCTGCAGGAGCAGAAGGACCCGGGTGGCTTCGGCCTCGGCCGGCTCGGCCCGGTCTCCGAGGGTCTGTGGGGCTGGCTGGTCGGTATCGGCCTGCTGGTCGCGGTGGCAGTCTGGATCGGCGCCAAGGGTGTGAAGGCCAAGGGCCCGGCCGCGCACAAGGCTGAGGGAGCGAAGGCCGAATGAGCGACAAGAATCTGCCGGTGAAGGCGGACGACGAGCACCACGGCGCGGTCGAGGTGGCCGAGCCGATCGCGGATCCGGGTCTGGAGCCGCACGAGTACCGGATCACCGATATCGACCCGAAGGCCGCCGACCGGGCGGAGCGTCAGGTCGCGACGATGTTCACGCTGGCCGGTCTGCTCGCCCTCGGCGCCTGCGTCGGGTACTTCGCGATCCCGCGGGACGCGATCATCGAGTTCGGCCCGCTGACCGGTAACGCGAACAACATGACGCTGGGCCTGTGCCTGGGCCTGGGGCTGTTCCTGATCGGCGCCGGCGCGATCCAGTGGGCCAAGCAGCTGATGGTCGACACCGAGATCATCGAGCTGCGGCACGACGCCAACTCGTCACCGGAGCAGAAGGCCGACATCATCGGCGGCTTCCAGGAAGGCGCCGCGGAGTCCGGCTTCGGCCGGCGCAAGCTGATCCGCCGGTCGCTGCTCGCGTCGATGGGCCTGCTCGGTCTGCCGGCCATCGTCCTGCTGCGTGACCTCGGCCCGCTGCCGGGCCGCGCCCTCTACAACACCATCTGGGCCAAGGGCATCCGGGTCGTCAACGACGTCACCGACCGCCCGATCAAGCCGTCCGACCTGGTGGTCGGGCAGCTGGTCAACGCGCAGCCCGCGAACCTCACTCCGATCCAGGAGGAGAGCGCGGTCGAGTACCAGAACGCCAAGGCGAAGGCCGCGGTGATCGTGGTCCGGATCGAGCCGAACAAGATCCGCACGAAGCCCGGTCGTGAGAACTGGGGTATCGACGGCATCCTGTGCTACTCCAAGATCTGCACCCACGTGGGCTGCCCGATCTCCCTGTACGAGCAGACCACGCACCACGTGCTCTGCCCGTGCCACCAGTCGACGTTCGACCTGGCCGACGGCGCGAAGGTGATCTTCGGGCCTGCTGCCCGGCCGCTGCCTCAGCTACCGTTGGCAGTGGACGCGGAGGGCTACCTGGTCGCGCAGAGCGGCTTCACCGAGCCGGTCGGCCCGAGCTTCTGGGAACGAGGGTGACACCAGTGTCTGACACCAAAGAAAAGCCTGCCGCCACGGCGGAGTTTCCGGGCCCGGTCAAGTGGGTCGACGACCGGCTGGGGATCGGCAAGATCGGCCGGAAGAACCTGCGCAAGGTCTTCCCGGACCACTGGTCGTTCATGCTCGGCGAGATCGCGCTGTACAGCTTCATCATCCTGATCCTGACCGGCGTCTTCCTGACGTTCTGGTTCAAGCCCTCGATGGCCGAGATCGAGTACCAGGGCTCGTACAGCCTGCTCAAGGGCCTGCACATGTCCGAGGCGTACGCCTCGACGCTGGACATCTCGTTCGACGTCCGGGGCGGTCTGCTGATGCGGCAGATCCACCACTGGGCGGCGGTGCTGTTCATCGCCGCGATGATGGTGCACCTGCTCCGGGTCTTCTTCACCGGAGCGTTCCGCAAGCCGCGGGAGCTGAACTGGGTGATCGGTTTCGGGATGCTGTTCCTCGGCATCATCGAGGGCTTCATCGGCTACGGCCTCCCCGACGACCTGCTGTCCGGGACCGGGTTGCGCATCACCCAGGGCATGATCCAGGCCTCCCCGGTGATCGGGACCTACCTGAGCTTCTTCATCTTCGGCGGCGAGTTCCCGGGTGACGACATGGTGTCGCGGTTCTTCACCGTGCACGTGCTGCTGATCCCGGGCCTGATCCTGGCCCTCGTCACGGCGCACCTCTTCCTGGTCGTGTACCACAAGCACACCCAGTACGCCGGTCCCGGCCGGACCGAGAAGAACGTCGTCGGCTACCCGCTGATGCCGGTCTACATGGCCAAGGCCGGTGGCTTCTTCTTCGTCGTGTTCGGCATCACCGCCCTGATGGGTGCGCTGCTGCAGATCAACCCGGTCTGGCTGTACGGTCCGTACAACCCGGCCGAGGTGACGGCGGGTTCGCAGCCGGACTGGTACATGGGCTGGCTGGAAGGCTCGGTCCGCATCATGCCGGGCTTCGAGTCCCATTTCTGGGGCGTCACACTCAGCTGGAACCTGCTGATACCGGCGCTACTGATACCACCGGCGTTCGTCACCCTGGTCGCGCTGTATCCGTTCATCGAGAGCTGGATCACCGGCGACAAGCGGGAGCACCACCTGCTGGACCGGCCGCGCAACGTGCCGACCCGGACCGGTATCGGTGCCGCCTTCATCACCTTCTACGGCCTGCTGTGGATCGGTGGCGGTAACGACCTGGTGGCCACCCATTTCGACGTCTCGCTGAACAAGGTGACCTGGTTCCTGCGGTTCGCGGTGTTCCTCGGCCCGGTCCTCGCCTTCTGGGTGACCCGGCGGATCGCGATCTCGCTGCAGCGCGCCGACCAGGAGCGGCTGCTGCACGGTCTGGAGTCGGGCATCATCGTCCGCTCCCCCGACGGCGGCTACTCCGAGCGGCACACGCCGATCTCGCAGTACGAGGCCTACGAGCTCACCGCGCACGACCGTCTCGTCCCGTACGAGGTGGGCCCGGAGACCGACGACAACGGGGTTCGCGCCCCGCGCCGGGCACTCAACAAGGTCCGCGCCAAGCTCAGCCGCTTCTACTACGCGGACGCGGTGCAGAAGCCGACCGCGGCGGAGATCGAGGACGCGCACTCGCACGGTCACGACGACGACGTGCACGAGCTGACCGACACGGAAGCCTTCCACGAGGTCACGCCCGACAAGCACTGAACGCAGTAACACCGAAAGACGCCTCTGCTTCGGCAGGGGCGTTTTTCGTTAGGATCCGTGCCGTGGCACTCAGCGCACGGACCTGGCTGGCGGTGACAGGTGCGGTCGCGGGGCTGGGGTCCTTGCTGGCCACCGTTCTGCTGCCGCCGCTGGATGGTGACCCGGACGTCGCCGCCGTCGCCGAGCCGGTCGCCCTGTTGCTGCTGGCCTTCGCTGTGACGCGGTGGGCCGCGCGGCCGATCCTGGTCACGCCCATCGTGGTGATAGCTCTCGCAGTGATGGTTCTGCGGTACTCCGAAACGCCTGCGCTGGGCGCGGGCGGTAAGGCGCTGGCAGTCGGCCTCTGGGGTACGGCGGGCGCCAGCGCGGCCCTGCTCGGATTGGCGCTGCGCGGGCTGGAGCGCGCGCGTCAGGCCGCTCAGCAGGCTGCTGGGTACCGTCGGCAGCTGGCGGTCGCGGCCGAGCTGCACGACTACGTGGCCCACGATCTCAGTGAAGTGGTAGCGCGCATCCAGGCCGCACGGTATCTGGGTGAGGCGACTGACGTCCTCGAACCGATCGAACGGGCCGGCCTCCGCTCCCTGGAATCACTGGAGGCGACTGTGCGGGCGCTGCACCTCGACAGTGTGCCGACCGAGGCTGGACGAGACCTGGCCGCGTTGCCAGAGCTGGTTGCCCGATTCAACGCCGTACCAGGGCCTCGGGCGGTGCTGGTGGCTCCTCGCCGGCTGCAGCTGACCGCGGATGTGGCGGCGTTGGTCTACCGGACGGTGACCGAGTGTCTGACCAATCTGCGCAAGCATGCGCCGAGTGCCACCGAAGTCAGCATCACGATTGCGGCTGGCACGACCGGAGTTGAGGTGACTGTCGCCGATGACGGTTCCGGGCCGGCGAACAGCGAACCTGGCAGTGGGCTTCGGATGCTCGCGGCTCGAGCGGAGACACTGGGTGGCACGCTGAACGCCGGGCCTGCGGAGAGGGCCGGCTGGCAGGTGCGGCTGGTGGTGCCATGACCATCCGGGTGCTGCTCGCAGACGACCAGGCTGCGATCCGGCAGACGTTCCGGGCGGTGGTCGACGCGCAGCCGGACATGACGGTGGTGGCCGAGGCGGCGACCGGTGCGTCGGCTGTCGCGCAGGCGCTGCATTTGCGGCCGGACGTGTGCCTGGCCGACATTCGGATGCCGAAGGGCGACGGGCTGAGCGTGGTCGAGCAGCTCGCGGGACCGCAGGTCGCAGAACCGCTGAAGGTCATCGTGGTGACGACGTTCGACCTGGATGAGTACGTGCACACCGCGCTGCGGAACGGCGCGGCCGGGTTCGTGCTCAAGCGGTCCGGACCGGCGCTGCTGGTTGAGGCGATCCGGGCCGCGGCGGCCGGTGACGTACTGATCAGCCCGCAGCTCACGACGCGCCTGTTCAGCCGGATCCGTGAGGTGCCTGGAGACCCGCGCTGGGCGACGCTGACGGCTCGCGAGCAGGAGGTGGCGGAGCTGGTGGCCGATGGAGGGACCAACGCCGACATCGCCGAGCAACTGGTGCTCTCCCCCGGGACTGTGAAGAACCACCTGGCCGCCATCCAGCGCAAGCTCGGTGCCCGGAACAGAGTCGGGATTGCCGCTGCCGTCTGGTCACAGCGCGCCTGAAAGATGTGCCGATCGGCACGTGGGCTGGGCGACTGGCTCGCGAGACGGTCGAGACATGTACTCCTACCTTCGCCATGCGGCCGGCGTACCCGCCTGGGCTCCCCTCGCCGCCCACATCATTGCCCTCTGCACCCTTCCCTCCGCGCTCTGGCGGATCGGGATCATCGTCGGCTTTCCGGTCGGCTATGACACCGGCTGGATCCGCAGGTCCGAGCTGGACACTTTGCACGGCGGGCTCTACCTGACCTTCCTCTGCGTTCTCAGCGAGGTGCTGGCGCTGCTCGCCTTCGGCCTCATCCAGCGCTGGGGCGAGACGGTCCCCCGCCTGGTCGCCGTCGTACCGGCTGCTGCGGGTGCGCTCGGGCTGATCGCGGTCTGGACTGTCGGCGTGCCGGTGGCAGCCATCACCGGTACGACGTTCGACAGCGAGATGGCGGCCGGTACGGCGACGACTGTGCAGCTGCTCGCCTACGCGCCGATGGCGGTGTGGGGACCGCTCCTGGCCGCGCTCACCTGGCAGTACTGGCACCGCCGTTCAGGCTCAGCTTTACGGCGCTGACGAAACAGCTTGTGCCTGGTCCTGACCTGGCGAACGATTTCGCCATGCCGCCCCAAGTGTCTCGACGACGTGCTCTCCAGCTGGCCGGTGCAGCAACTGCTGCCGGTCTGACGTCCACCAGTACGGCGACCGCCGCGCCCGCTGCACCGGCCGTGGCGCAAGCTGAGGTGGTCGGTGTGATCGGTGAGCCGAATGTGCAGGAGGCGCTGCGGTGGTGGGCGCCGCAGCGGGGTGTCTGGACTCCGGTGGGGTGGAAGTCGCACCTGTTCCGGTTCGACATGTTCTACAACGGGACCATGGTGTGCCAGCCGGCGGTGGCGTTGCCGGTCGGCCAGCCCAAGCCGTACCTGGATGGCTACAAAGGCAAGGACTTCCAGGTCACTCCCGTCATGCCGGACCGTGGCACGATTCCGCCGATGCCGACCGGGCGGTACTACCTCTACAAGGGTGACTTCGGGGTCGGCATCCAGGGCTGGCAGCAGGACAAGCACACGCCGGTGCTGTGGACCGAGCACCGGCGGCAGGAGGGCGTCGTACTGCGTCAGTCGGTGTTTGCGCATCTGCGCGGTGCCCCTGACGTTCAGACTGCGCTGGAGCCGATCTACGCGTGGACGCGGTTCTCGATCGAGCAGGTGAGTGAGGTGCGGCCACCTGCGTCGTTCACCTTTGTTCTGCGGCTCAGCAAGGCGTACATCAAGCACCGGATCGATCCGCCGCAGCAGCAGGACGCCTTCGTCACCATGGAGGTCATCCCGTCCACAGCACCGCTCGACACCAGTCTGCGGATCGAGCAGGTCTTCAACCCCGGACCGGAGCCGGTACCCGCCAGGGTCTTCGACAGCGCCGGACTGGTCCGGATGGCAGTCAGCGTGCCGGGTGCGACCACGCTGACCGGGGCCAACGGGGTGTACGACCTCAAGGTGGTGATCCAGGCGCGCAAGGGCGCGTACGTCGACGTACTGGTGCCGATGCTCCCCCAGCCGCGCGCCGAGATCGACGCCGAGCTCGCCCTCGGGTACGCCGGTGCTCTCGCCCAGGCGGAGACGTACTGGGCGAAGAAGCCGGCCACCGCCGCGACCATCAGCACGCCGGAGCCTTACGTCGACCAGTTCTTCCGTCGCAGTGTGCAGCTGGCCGAGATCATCGGCGAGAAGAGCCCGGACACCGGCAAGCACACCTTTCTGTCCGGCTCCTACGGCTACGACATGCTGTGGAGTACGCCGACCTCGATGGTCAGCCACATGTTCCTGGACCTGCTCGGCTACCACGACGTGGTGGCGTCGCATCTGGAGCTGTATCTGGCGGTCCAGAGCACGGTGGAGCCGCCGGGTGATGACTACAAGGAGTTCTCGTATGAGGGCTTCTTCGCGACCCCGCCGCAGCTCCAGCCGTTCCATTGGCTCAGTGACCACGGGGCGATCCTGGAGGCGGCGGCCCGGCATGTGCTGCTCAGCCGGGACCAGGCGTTCCTGAACCGCTGGCTGACCCCGATCGTGAAGGCCTGTGAGTTCATCCAGCGGGCCTGTCGGTACCAGGGCCACGAGGCGGTCAAGGGGTTGATGCCCCCGGGCAAAGCGAACGACACCGCCCAGGTCCAGCAAGCGGTCTCGAGTCAGGCCTGGATCCACCGCGGTCTGCGGACTGCGGTCCAGCTACTGCAGCAGATCTCGCACCCGCGGGCGACCGAGTTCGCGCAGCTCGCCGATTCCTTCCGGACCACGTATGTGAACACACTCCGCCAAGAGGCCGCGACCGCCCCGCGCTGGACCGATCCCAACGGCGTCAAGCAGCCGATCCTGCCCAGCAAGTTCTACGGCAACGAGAGCGCCTGGCCGGATCTGGAGGCGTTCGACGGTGGCGCGCTGATGTCGGTCTATGCCGATCTGCTCCCCGCCGACGATCCGCTGATGAAGTCGTTCGTCGAGTTCTTCCGGGTCGGTCCCAACGTGGCCAACTTCGATCCTGCGCACCACACCGCGCTCGACCGGGTCGTCCTCGACCACGAGCAGAGCAGCGGTGAGCCCTGCTACAGCTGGAACCTCTTCCACAGCTGGCAGTTGGGCGATCGCCCGCACTTCCTCGAAGGGCTGTACGGCCTGCTCACCGGCGCGATCTCGCCGGACACGTTCATCTCCGGCGAGCACCGGCACGGGATGTACGGGACGCTCTTCACTCAGCCGCTGATCACCTGGGCCGCCCGGCACGCGGTCATCGACGACGCGGTGACCGCCGGCGAACTGCATCTGCTCCGGATCTGTCCGCTCGCCTGGATCTCGAAGGACACCGAGACAGTGTTCGACAAGATGCCCACCCTGTTCGGGCCGATGTCGCTGCGCTTCCGGCTGTCCGCGGACGGCAAGACCCTCAACGTCACCCACTCGACCAGCTGGGCGCAGAACCCGGCCAAGATCACGGTCCACCGCCCACCGGTCCCCGGCCTCGAGCGGCTGGTCGTCAACGGAACGGAGGTCAACTGATGATCGACGTGACTGGCGACGGTTGGGCCGACATGGTGATCCGCCGCGGCGGCCGGCTCTTCGTGTACCCGCACAACAGGCAGCCGGGTAGTAATCCGTGGACGACCTCCTACGACACCAACACGACGGAGTGGGACATCGTCCGGGTGATGTTCCTGGCCGACGCGACCGGCACCGGCAAGGCGGACCTGGTCACGATCCGCAACGACCAGACCCTGCACGTTTACCCGCACAACGGGCTGACCGGAAACGCGGCCGGCTGGAAACCGCCGTACGCGACCGGCCTCACCGGCTGGGACATCGCAGACTGGATCGGGATGGGCGACCTGACCGGCGACGGCAAGCCGGACCTGGTGGCGCGCTTCCGCGACGGCAGCATGTGGACCTACCCGCACAACGGCAAGTCCGGTACGGCGGCCAACTGGACCGGACCGTTCAGTGTCGGAGTGAACTGGAACTCGGCCACCGCCCTGCTCGTCG
This sequence comes from Kribbella sp. NPDC056345, assembly GCF_042262745.1. NCBI lineage: Bacteria > Bacillati > Actinomycetota > Actinomycetes > Propionibacteriales > Kribbellaceae > Kribbella > Kribbella sp. NPDC056345. Next base: position 72,808 of record NZ_JBHJQQ010000017.1, read on the forward strand.
GTGACGTGACCGGCGACGGACGGGCCGATCTGGTGGCCCGGGACGGCTCGGGGAACCTGACCATCCATGTGACCGCCACCGGCGCTCAGATCGGCGCAGGGAGCGGCTGGGGCCTGGCCAACGTGATGCTGCTGCAGGACGTGACCGGGGACGGACGGCTGGACATCACTGTCCGTGACAGCAGTGGCGCCGTGTGGGTGTATCCCCACAACGGCGCCACGACCAGCAATCCATGGACCCAGGCTCGCTACTCCGCCGGCGGCGGCTGGCAGGATGCGAGCCTGATGGCCCTCTAGAGCGCCGAGCCCTGCTTGTACTTCTCGTAGGGCAGGTTCCAGTCGGTCCAGCCGTTGCCGGCCGTCATGTACCGCTTGGTGCCGGTCACGATGACGGGGTCGCCGCGCAGGGTCTGGTTGAAGTACCACTGGCCGTTGGCCAGGCTCATGCCGACGCAGCCGTGGCTGACGTTGGCGCTGCCCTGACTGCCGCTCGACCACGGGGCGCCGTGGATGAACTCGCCGGAGCTCGTCACCCGCTGGGCCCACTTCACGTCGTGGATGTCGTAGTACTCCGGGTCGCCCGGCTTGATGCCGACGGTCCGGGCGTCCATCCGCTTGGTGGCGAACTTCTCCATGATCACCTTCACCCCGCTGCGGGTGGTGAAGCCGGACTTGCCGGCGGTGATCGGGATGGTGCGGGCCAGCTTGCCGTTGATGGTGACCGTCATGGTGTGCTTCGGTACGTCGACCTTGCTGACCACCGACTTGCCGATCGCGAACTTGATCTCGCGGCTGGCGGCACCCCAGGTGCCGTTACCGGCGTTCACCCCGGCGGTCTTGATCAGCACCGTGACCTTGGTACCGGCCGGCCAATAGGCCTTCGGCCGGTAGTTGACCTGCTTGTTGTTCACCCAGTGCCAGCTGCCTTCGACCGGCACCGACGTCTTGATCTCCAGCCGCTTCTCGACCGCGGCCCGGTCGGTGACCGGGTTGTTCCAGTAGATCTGGATCGGGAGCGCGACGCCGACGGTCTCACCGTTCAGCGGGACGACCGAGGCCTTCAGGTTCTTGGTCGCCTTCAGCGTGCTGAAGGTCGAGGAGATCGGCACACTCGCGCCGTCGGTGCCCTCGGCCGAACCGCTCAGCGTGTACGTCGCACCGGGCTTGACCCCGGGTCCCGCGGTCCACTGGGTCTTCTCGGCGTTCAGGGTGCCGTCGACGGTGTCACCGTCGTCGTCCTTGAGCGTGACCGACTTGATCGTGCCCGCCGAGGTGGTCACGGTCACCGGCTTGTCCGGCGCGACGCCCTTGGCGCCCTTGGCCGGGACCACCGCCACATTGGCCGCAGCCGGGTTGTCCGAGGGTGTTGCCGAAGTACCGGGGGTCGTGGACGCTCCCGGCGTACTGCTGCTCTGCGTGGCTCCCGGGCCGGCGTTACCGCCGCCCTCGGTGTCGCTGCACGCGGTGCCGACCAGCAGCATCGCCGCGATTCCCACCACGGCCAGGCCGTGTTTCCTGCTCACCATTCCCCAGTTCTCCCCTGTATCCGTCAACCGCCGCCCAGCGTAACCCGTCGTTCCTCAGACGCACGAAAGCGCCGTCCGGTTGGCCGGACGGCGCTCTCATCGGTGATTCGACGACTAGTGGGCGTGATCCCCGCGGTAGTACTCGAAGATGAAGCCCGACAGCGTCACGATCCCGATCGCGCAACCGGCGATGAACAGCCACCAGCCGAAGACCAGGCCGAGGACGACCACCGACAGCGTGAGGGCGCAGAACAGCGGCCACCACGAGTGCGGCGGGAAGAAGCCGAGCTCACCGGCGCCCTCCACGATCTCGGCTTCCTTGCGGTCCTCCGGACGGGCGTCCATCCGGCGGGCGGTGATGCTGAGGTAGAACGCGATCAGCAGTGCCAGGAAGAACGTCATCACCAGCGCGGTGGTCCCGGTCGGGTCCTCCGACATCAGCCAGTAGATCGGCGTGACGACCAGTACGAACACGCTCAGGATCCCGAAGACCCAGGCTTCGACCTTCACGCGCCGTCCTTCCCTTCCTTGATGGCCGCGTCGTCCTTGGCCACGTTCTCCTCGAGCAGGGCGACCCGGCCCTGGTCCTCACCGGCGTCCAGCAGGTTGTCCGCCGAGGCCCGGTTGGCCGGGTACTCCGCGAGCGCCAGCTCCGGGTGGTGCAGGTCGAACGCCGGGCTCTCGGACCGGATCCGCGGCAGCCTGTCGAAGTTGTGCCGCGGCGGCGGCGAACTGGTCGCCCACTCCAGCGAGCGGCCCCAGCCCCACGGGTCGTCGACCTTGACCAGCGGCGCCTTGCGGGACTTGTAGACGTTGTAGAAGAACGGCAGCATCGACAGCCCCAGCACGAAGGCACCGACGCTGGAGACCTCGTTCAGCGTGGTGAAGCCCTCGTTCGCCCCGTACGACGCGTAGCGCCGCGGCATGCCCTCGACGCCCAGCCAGTGCTGGACCAGGAACGTCGTGTGGAAGCCGATGAACAGCAGCCAGAAGTGCAGCTTGCCGAGGCGTTCGTCGAGCATCCGGCCGGTCATCTTCGGCCACCAGAAGTAGAACCCGGCGAACATCGCGAACACCACCGTGCCGAAGACGACGTAGTGGAAGTGCGCGACCACGAAGTACGAGTCGGACAGCTGGTAGTCCAGGGCCGGCGAGGCCAGGATGATGCCGGTCAGGCCGCCGAACAGGAAGGTCGTCAGGAAGCCGATCGACCAGAGCATCGGGGTCTCGAACGAGACCGATCCGCCCCAGATCGTGCCGATCCAGTTGAAGAACTTCACCCCGGTCGGGACCGCGATCAGGAAGGTCATGAACGAGAAGAACGGCAGGTTCACCGCGCCCGTGACAAACATGTGGTGAGCCCACACCGCCACCGACAGGATGCCGATACCGAGCGTCGCGGCGACCAGGCCGATGTAGCCGAACAGCGGCTTGCGGCTGAAGACCGGGAGGATCTCGGTGATGATGCCGAAGAACGGCAGGGCGATGATGTAGACCTCTGGATGCCCGAAGAACCAGAACAGGTGCTGCCAGAGCAGTGGACCGCCGTTCGCGGCGTCGAAGACGTGAGCCCCCAAGGCTCGATCCGCCTCCAGCATCAGCAGCGCGCCGGCCAGGATCGGGAAGGCGATCAGCACCAGGATCGACGTCACCAGGATGTTCCAGGTGAACATCGACATCCGGAACATCGTCATCCCGGGGGCGCGCATGGTGATGATCGTGGTGACGAAGTTGACGGCACCGAGGATGGTGCCCAGACCGGCCATCCACAGACCCATGATCCACAGGTCGCCGCCGATACCCGGCGAACGGACCGCGTTCGACAGCGGGGCGTAGGCGAACCAGCCGAAGTCGGCCGCGCCGCCCGGGGTGAAGAACCCGCTGATCGTGATCAGGCCGCCGAACAGGAACAGCCAGAAACTGAACATGTTGAGCCGCGGGAACGCGACGTCAGGAGCGCCGATCTGGACCGGCATGATCACGTTCGCGAACCCGACGAACAGCGGGGTCGCGAACAGCAGCAGCATGATCGTGCCGTGCATCGTGAAGAGCTGGTTGTAGACCTCTTCGTTCACGATCTGCAGACCGGGCTTGGCCAGCTCGGCCCGGATCAGCAGCGCCATCACGCCGCCGATCAGGAAGAAGGCGAACGACGTGATCAGGTACATGTGGCCGATCAGCTTGTGATCGGTCGTCGTCATCCACTTGACCGCGAGCTGGCCCTTACTGCGCCGCCTCGGCAGCGCGGTGCTGCTCCCGACAGCGCCGGTGCGCTCGGCGTAGCCGCTCATTTGTGGCCCTCCTGCTGACCGGTACCGGGAATCGTGGTCGCGTCCTGGCCGCCGACGGCGGCACCGGTCTGGCCGCGGTCGGCCAGTTCCTTGAGGTGCTGGTCGTACTCGGCGCGGGTGACCACCTTGACGGAGAAGATCATCCGGCTGTGGTAGAGCCCGCAGAGCTCCGCGCACTTGCCGGCGAACGTCCCGGTCTTGGTCGGCGTGACCTCGAACTTGTTCGTCCGGCCCGGGATGACGTCGAGCTTGAAGTAGAACGACGGGATCCAGAAGGAGTGGATGACGTCCGGTGAGGTCAGGTCGAAGTGCACCGACTCGTTCACCGGCAGCCACAGCTCCGCGGGCTTGTCCAGCGTGCCGGTCTCCCAGACGCCTTCCTGCCCGTTGACCTGCTCCTTGTAGTTGAAGGTCCACTGCCACTGCTGGCCGACCACGTTCACCGTGTGCTGGGGCGTGCCCGACATCCGGGTGATCTGGTTGCCGTGCTCGACGGTGTAGAAGAAGAGCACCCCGATGATCGCGAACGGGGCCAGCGTGTAGAGCACCTCGAGCGGCAGGTTGTACCGCACCTGCTTGGGTGCCTCGTCGTTGCGCTTGCGATAGCGCACCACGACGTACAGGATCAGGGCCCACACCGCGACGCCGATGATCAGAGCTGCGATCCACGCGCCGATCCAGAGGCTGCGGACAGCCTCGGTCCGGTCCGAGGCTGCCTCGGGGAGACCGAGTCGTTTCCACTGCTCAGTGGTCTCCGACGAGCAACCGGTCAGCAGCACGGTGCCGAGCACCGTTGCCGCGGCGGCCAGCAGCCGTCGTTTCGCCGGACGTGTGGCGCGGGCAGGACCTGCCATGCGCTCCTCCACTCCGGACGTGCCGTTCGAACCCACGGGGCGCCTTTCCCTTCCCAAGTGAGACTGACGACCAAACACTACTGGACACCAAACGCCGTCCTGCGCATAGGTAGCCCTTAGCGTTTCCCCTGTGAATGAGCGTGCGTACCTCGACGCCGCATCGGCGGAGCCTCTGCATCCGGCCGCGCGGGAAATGTTGCTCTCGGCAGTGGATTCCGGGTGGGCCGATCCGGTCCGCCTGCACCACGAGGGCCGGACGGCCCGGCTGCTGCTGGACAACGCCCGGGCGGTGCTTGCCGAAGGCGTCGGAGTGCGCCCTGACGAGCTCTACCTGACCACCTCCGGTACGGCGGCCATCCACAGCGGACTGTCCGCCGTACTGGCTGCTCGGCGGCGCGTCGGCCCGACTGTCGTCCACAGTGCGGTGGAGCACTCCGCCGTACTGCACACCGCTGGTGAGGCGGGGGTGGAGGTCGGTGTGGACATGGTGGGCCGGGTGGACCTGGAGGCGTTCGCGGAGGCGGTGCGGCAGCCCGGAGTGGCGGTGGCGGTGCTGCAGTCGGCCAATCACGAGGTGGGGACGCGGCAACCTCTAGAGGCTGCCGCAGCGGCATGCGGCAGCGTGCCGCTGTTCGTTGATGCGGCGGCGTCGGTCGGACGGGATGTTGTGCCAGCGGGTTGGTCGGTGCTGACGGCAAGTGCTCACAAGTGGGGTGGTCCGGCCGGGGTCGGGCTGCTGGCGGTTCGGAAGGGCACCCGGATCGCTCCGGCCTGGCCGATGGACGAGCGGGAGGACGGCCTCTCCCCCGGGTTCCCTGACGTTCCCAACCTGCTGGCTGCCGCGGCCGCGCTCCAGGCCCGGCTGACTGAGGCTGCGGAGCTGGACCGGCAGCACCGGGCCTGGATCGCGGAGATCCGGCAGCGGGTGGCCACGGACGTCGCTGATGTCGAGGTGGTGGGTGACCCGGAGGACCGCCTGCCGCATGTGCTCACGTTCTCGTGTCTCTACGTGGACGGTGAGGCGTTGGTCACCGCACTGGACGCTGAGGGCTTCTCCGTGTCCAGCGGCTCCGCCTGTACGTCGAGTACGTTGCGACCGTCACATGTGCTGGCAGCCATGGGGGTGCTCACCCACGGCAATGTCCGGGTCTCGCTGGCCCGGACGACGACGTACGGCGAGATCGACCGGTTCTGCAGGGTGCTGCCGGGGATCGTGGCGCGGATCCGGGCGGAGGTGGGGATGTGAACGTGGAGCTGGACTGCCGTGGGCTGCTCTGCCCGCTCCCGGTGATCAGACTGGCCAAGGCGCTACCCGCTGTCGCGGTGGGCGAGACCGTGACCGTGCTGGCCGACGACCCGGCCGCGGCGACGGACATCCCGGCCTGGTGCCGGATGCGGTCGCAGGAGCTCGTGTCGGCCGCCGAAAATACGTATGTCGTCCGGCGGGTCAGCTGACACACTCCGCAGCGTGACTGACTTCTCTGACAAACCGACGCTGACCGGTGAGCTCGTCGTACTGCGGCAGGTGACCGAGGACGACTACCCCGCGCTGGCCGTGGCGATGGACGATCCGGACGTGCGACGGCTGACCGGAAGCCACGGAGAGATCGGCGAGGAGAAGGCCCGGGAGTGGTACCGGACCCGGCAGGACCAGACCGACCGGCTGGACCTCGCGATCGTCGACAAAGCCTCGGGAGAGGTGGTCGGCGAAGCGGTGCTCAACGAGTGGGACCCGGACAACCAATCGTGCAACTTCCGGATCCTGATCGGGCCGAAGGGTCAGGGCCGCGGGCTCGGGACCGAGGCGACCAAGCTGATCGTCGGCTACGGCATCGAGGAGATCGGCCTGCACCGGATCAGCCTCGGGGTGTATGCGTTCAACCCGCGGGCCCAGCGCGCGTACGAGAAGGCCGGGTTCGTGGTCGAGGGTGTGTTCCGGGACGCGTTGCTGTGGGACGGCGAGTGGGTCGACGAGGTCATGATGTCGGTGCTGGCGACGGACTGGATACAGTCCAAGGCGTGATCGACGCCGAACATATCGCCGTACTCACGGGTGCCGGGATCTCGACCGCCTCCGGCATCCCCGACTTCCGCGGGCCGCAGGGGCTGTGGACGAGGAACCCGGCAGCGCAGGCGATGTTCGACATCGACGAGTACGTCGCTCGTCGAGAGGTGCGGGTCGAGGCGTGGAAGTTCCGGCTGGCCGCACCGGCGTGGACGGCCGAGCCGAACGCCGGCCACCTCGCACTGGTCGAGCTGGAGCGGCAGGGCCGCCTGACCGGTCTCGTCACGCAGAACATCGACGGGCTGCACCAGAAGGCTGGGTCAGCACCAGAGCTGGTTCACGAGCTGCACGGCACGGTCTGGTTCGTCGACTGCCTGCAGTGCGAGCGGCGGATCCCGATGGCCGACGTCCTCCCCCGCCTGGACGCAGGTGACGAGGACCCAGCGTGTGAGGTGTGTGGCGGCATTCTGAAGTCCGCCACGGTCTCGTTCGGCCAGGCGCTCGATGTGGCTGTCCTGGACGCCGCGGTCGCCGCTACGGAGGCTGCCGACGTGTTCATCGCGATCGGCACCTCACTGCAGGTCTACCCGGCCGCAGGGCTGTGCGACGTCGCACTGCGGGCGGGTAAACCACTCGTCATCCTGAACGCGCAGGAGACGCCGTACGACGAGGAGGCGACGACTGTGCTGCGCACTCCGATCGAGACGACGCTCCCGGCGCTGTTCAGCTGAGTGAGCCGCCCAGGTCGGCCCAGCCGCTCCACCCTGAACCGAACATCGGTTGCCAGGCGGTCCGGAGCTTGCCACCGGCATCGATGGTGAAGGTCGATGCCGCCCCGGTCAGGCTGTCGATCAGCCGGACGTCGGAGTAGGCCACCACCTGGTCGGTGATCCAGCCGTGCTTCCACTCACCGCCAGGTGCCTTCTGCCACATCGTCCAGGCGCGGTTGTCGGAGCCGCGGACCGTCAGGGTGAGACCGCCGAGGTTGTCGAGAGCGGCGCGCGGACTGCCCTGTGCGGTGATGCCGCTCAGCCGGACCGGGTCTGCGAACTTGGCACCGCGGCTGGGCTGCCAGCTCGTGTAGACGCCGTCGTTCGTACCACGGTAGAAGAGGCTGAACGATCCGCTGTAGCTCATCACCAGGTCCGGGTCCGAGCCGATCGAGCCCGGCAGATCCTGCCAGGGCTGCACCCAGTCACCGCCGGCACTCGACTGCCAGCTGGTCCGCGGGACGTTGTCGGCGCCACGCACCACAGCAGTCAGGACGCCATCCAGACTGACGTCCACAGCGGGCTTGCCGAGCATGGGCTTTCCGCCCAGCGAAGCCATCCGCCAGCCGTCACCGCTCTGCCAGAGCGTCTGCAGGAGACCGTCGGTGCCACGAGCGAACAGGCTGATCAGGCCGTCGTCGCCGACGATCGCTGCCGGGTCGCCGCCGACCGCGACGTCCAGCACGAGCTCCCATCCGCTCCACGCACCACCCGGTGCGGTCTGCCGGCTGGTGCGGATCCGGTTGTCCGTGCCGCGGACGAACGCGGTCAGCCCACCATCGCGCCGTACGACGACCTCCGGCTTGCCGGCCGCCGCAATCGGCGGCAGGTCGACGAAGGCGTCCCAGGTGCTTCCCACGGTCTGCTGCCGTGCGGTCTGGACGGCGCCACCGCTGCTGCGTTCATAGACGGACATGGTGCCGTCGTCATGCCGCACGACATCGGTCCCTCGGCTCACACCGGCCAGGTCGAGCAGGTCGTCGAGGCTGCCCGGGACGGCGTAGCAGAACGCAGTGTTACCTTCGGCGAGGGCGGCGTACATCACCTCACGCTGCGCCCGGTAGCCGGCCAGGTCCCCGCCTGCCTTGGCCTGCAGCGCACGCACCGCGGCGATGCCGGCGCGAGCTCGCTTCTCGGTGCGATCCAGCCACGGCGCGGAGTCGTCCTTGAACGACTGGTTGTCGAGCTTGGCCCGCAGCTCGGCCGGCGCTGCGCCCAGACGCTCGAGGAATCCGGTCAGTGCGGCAGCCGGAGCATTCAGGTCCCCTCCGCTGCGGTAGGCCGTCATGAATGCCCGGACCAGCGGAGTGAGTGGCGCCGACGGGTCGGCGAGGACGGCCGGCCCGGTGTGCACCTCGGCGTACCGGCGGAGTGCGTCGGCCGCCGGACCGCCGAGTTCGGTGAGCATCCGGGACCAGGCCTCCTGCGGCTGGTAAGCACCGGGGTTCCAGGCGTACTCCGCCGCCGTACCGAGTGCGATGAGCGACGGCTCTGCCTCTTGCATCTCGTTGATCAGGTAGGCGGTCGCGTACTGCGGCAGTCCGGCGTCCCGGCCGACCAGCGGGCCGAGGTGCTGCGACATCGAGGCGAAATCGTTCACCGGGTAGTTGTCGAAGATCAGCAGCTTCCGGCCACCGAACGCGGCCGACGCCTGAGCTGCGTCCTGCGTGGTGATCGTCGGCGACACCACCTCCGGACCGGTCCAGAAGATGTCCACCTCGGCCGGGATCAGAGCGGTGAAGCGAGTCCGGTACGGCGTCTCGCCGTTCCCCCAGTACTGGGTGGGGACCGTGAGCAGGCGGGCGCCGGGGTGCGTCTTGACGAACCGGTCGTACACGTCGTTGACCACGTGCGCCTGGGCCGCCGCCAGCGGGCTCGCGTCGGACCCGAAGGCGCGGTGGTCCGCAAGGCAGCGGAACTGACCGCCGACGTCGTCCCAACCGACCGAGAAGACCCGCTCACCGAGGTCCCACAGCTGCTGGTAGCGGGCGATCAGTGCGTCCTTGTCGGCCTGGTCTGCGTGGCAGATCCCGTACTCCTCCTTGACGTTGGCCTCCGGGTTGACCCGGTAGATGAACTCCACGTGGTTCGCCTTGGCCCGTTGGATCGCCGCACGCATCTGGTCCAGCTCCACACCGGTGTAGAGCTGCCGCCAGGCCGCGCCTGCGGTGTGGGGGTCGCCGCTGACCGTGTACTGGAAGGCGTTCAGCCGGTGCCGGCCCATGAAGTCGAGGTGGTTCAGCAGGTCGGCCTGCCTCCAGGGCTGACCGTAGAACGACTCCATGCCACCGCGCAGTGCGAACGCGGGCTCGTCGACGACGGCCACACTGGGCACTGCGCCGGACCGGGTCAGCTGGGCCAGTGTTTGCTCGCCGTAGAAGGTGCCGGCGGGGTCATGGCCGACCAGGACTGCCAGGTGCTCGCCCTGATAGGAGCCGATGCCGAGGACATAGCCGCCGGGTTTCAGAGTGGCGGCCGACGGCAGGGACCAGGCAGACAAGGCACCAGCGGCGCGCGTGCTCGCCGTACCGGTCTCCTTGATGACGGTGGGGGCTGAGCGCAGGTCTGCTCCGAGTCGGCGGATCGACTGCGGGGCCGGGCTCAGCGCAGGCAGGTCTTCGGCGGTGGCAGCCGGAGCAGTGGTCGTCAGCACGCCGACGGCGAGCGCTGCGACCAGTAGCCAGCGGATGGTCATGGGCGGACATCCCTTCGGGGCGGTGCGGATGACCTCAGAAAATACTGGTCTAGTCCATTTCGCAACCCTTTCGATCAGGACTGTCGTTTTGTGACGTTCGAAGCCTTCCCCGCCTCTGGAGTGCGGGCTAGCGTCCCCGGGGACCGGCACGGGAGGGGACAGCAATGCGTGGGTTGAGGCGTTGGACAGCAGGGTTCGCAGCGGCGGCGTTGGTCGTCATGGGGCTGGGAGCTCCAGCACAGGCACAGGTGAGCGCGGACCGGGTGATTACGCTCGCTGGCTCACTGCAGAGTGAGCTGGGTTGTCCGGGTGACTGGGACCCCGCCTGTACGGCGAGCAGTCTCGGTACGGCGGCGCCGTACACGAAGGTGTTCGACGTACCGGCCGGATCGTACGAGTACAAGGTGACCGTCAACGGCGGCTGGGACGAGAACTACGGCGCCGGTGGGGTGCTGAACGGGCCGAACATCCCGCTGCGGATCGAGGGTCCGGCGAAGCTGTCGTTCAGCTACGACGACAAGACGCATGTGGTGTCGGTGCGGCCGGTGGAGCTGGCCGGGCCGAGTGTGACGGCAGCCGACAAGGCGCTGGCCACACCGAGTCTGCGGCAGGACCTGACCAAGGAGCGGTTCTACTTCCTGATGGCGGACCGGTTCGCCAACGGAGACAAGAGCAACGACGCCGGTGGTCTGACCGGTGACCGGCTGCAGACCGGGCTGGACCCGGCCGACAAGGGCTTCTACCACGGTGGTGACCTGGCCGGAGTCATCCAGAAGCTCGACTACATCAAGGCGCTCGGTACGACGTCCATCTGGCTCACGCCGTCGTTCAAGAACCGGCCGGTGCAGGGTGCCGGTGCCGACGTCAGTGCGGGCTATCACGGCTACTGGATCACCGACTTCAGCCAGATCGATCCGCACCTGGGCACCAACGCGGACATGAAGCGGCTGATCGACCTGGCGCACGGCAAGGGGATGAAGGTCTTCTTCGACATCATCACCAACCACACCGCCGATGTGATCGCCTACCAGTCCGGTCAGTACGGCTACATCCCGAAGTCGACGGCGCCGTACAAGGACGCGGCCGGGAACGTGTTCGACGACAAGGCCTATGCCGGTGGGGACACGTTCCCAGCTCTGGACCGGAACACCTCGTTCCCGAACGTGCCGGTCTTCAGGACGCCGGCCGACGAGACCGTGAAGGTCCCGGCCTGGCTGAACGACCCCACGCTCTACCACAACCGCGGCGACTCGACCTTCGCCGGCGAATCGGCCGAGTACGGCGACTTCGTCGGGCTTGACGACCTGTTCACCGAGCAGCCGCGGGTGCTAGACGGGATGATCGACGTCTACAAGACCTGGGCCGAGCTGGGCATCGACGGCTTCCGGATCGACACCGTCAAGCACGTCAACCTCGAGTTCTGGCAGAAATTCTCGCCGGCTGTGCTGAAGGCGGCGCGTGCTGCCGGGTCGAAGAAGTTCTTCATGTTCGGTGAGGTGTACGACGCCGACCCGAAGTTCATGTCGACGTACACGACCGCCGGCGCGCTGCAGGCGACGCTGGACTTCGGGTTCCAGCAGAACGCGGTGACGTTCGCCAAGGGCGACCCGGCCACCAAGCTCCGGGACTTCTACGCAGGCGACGACTACTACACCGATGCGGACTCGAACGCGTACCAACTGCCCACGTTCCTCGGGAACCACGACATGGGCCGGGTGGGCACGTTCCTCAAGCAGGGCGGTGCCAACGGGCCGGAACTGCTCGCCCGCGACAAGCTGGCGCATTCACTCATGTACCTGACGCGCGGGCAGCCGGTCGTGTACTACGGCGACGAACAGGGCTTCACCGGTCCGGGTGGTGACAAGGACGCGCGGCAAGACATGTTCGCGACCAAGACCACGGACTACGCCGACGACGAGGTGGTCGACGGCAGTGGCACGACGACGATCGGTAGCAAGGACCGGTACGACGTCAACGCGCCTATGTACAAGCACATTGCGGCGCTGGCCAAGCTCCGGTCGCAGTACCCAGCGCTGGCGGACGGACGCCAGGTACACCGGTACTCGTCGAACTCCGGTGGGCTCTACGCGTTCAGCCGGGTCGGCGCGGACAACGTGGAGTACCTGGTCGTCGCCAACAACGCGACCACGGCGAAGTCCGCGACCATTCCGACGTACGGGCCGAACACGTGGCTCAAGCCGGTCTATGGCGGCTCGCGGCCGGTCCGGACAGACCGCGAGGGTCGGGTACTGCTCAGCCAGCCGCCTCTGTCAGTGACTGTGTACCAAGCAGTCAGCAAGGTGCCTGTACCTTCCAAGGCTCCCGCGGTCTACGTTTCAGCGCCTGAGCCGGGTGGCGTGGTCGGCGGGCGTGCTGAGATCAGTGCGGCCGTTCCGGCGAACACTCCGGTCACGGTGACCTTCGGCTACCGCCCAGTGGGTACGTCGGCCTGGCAGCGGCTCGGTTCGGACGACAACGCGCCGTACCGGGTGTTCCAGGACGTCAGCGGAGTGCCGAAGGGAACGCTGCTCGAGTACCGGGCTGTACTGCGGGACTCGGCGGGTCGCTACTCGGTGTCCGGCTCGTACGGCGTGGTCGGCGACGCACCGAAGCCAGGGGGCGGCGGTGAGACCGGACCGGTCGTCCAGCCGGCCAACGTGAGTGTCCCTGGCGATCACAACAGCGAGATGGGCTGCCCGGCGGACTGGTCGCCGGACTGCGACCAGGCGCAGCTGGTGCTCGACCCGAAGGACAAGGTGTGGAAGGGCACCTACACGATCCCGGCCGGTGAGCACGCGTACAAGGCGGCGCTGAACAAGAACTGGGACGTCAACTACGGAGCCGGAGGCAACCAGAACGGCGCCAACATCTCCTACACGGCACCCGCTGGGCCGGTGACGTTCTACTACGAGCACGGCCGGCACTTCGCCACCTCCACTGCGGAGGGGCCGACCATCACGGTGCCTGGCTCGTTCCAGTCCGAGCTCGGGTGTCCGGCGGACTGGGATCCGGCCTGCATGCGACCCTGGCTGACGGACGCCGACGGTGACGGTACCTACACCTGGTCGACGAGTGAGATCGGAGCGGGCAGCTATGAGGCCAAGGTCGCGCACAACCTCTCGTGGGACGAGAGCTACCCGGCGCAGAACGTACCGATCACTGTGCCCGGTGACGGGCTCGTCGTCACGTTCTCGTACGTCCTCGCGACCCACGCCCTCACGGTGACGACTTCCAAGCCCGGTGCGCAGCCGGACCTGAGTCAGGCCAAGGCCTACTGGCTGTCCCGCGACACCCTCGCCGTACCGGCGGTCGCACATCCGGAGCGGTCGCGCTGGCGGCTGCACTGGTCGACAACGGGCGGACTGAAGATCGACGCGGACGACATCGGCGGTACGTCGGTGGGGTTGCGCTACGACCCGCGTGAGGTGCGGCCCGGGTACACGACGCTGCGGCTCGATCATGCGGATGTACGGAAGATTCTGACCGGACAGCTCGGCCTGGCCCAGTACGACGATGCCGGGCGGCTGCTGGATGCGACCGGCGTACAGATCCCTGGTGTGCTCGACGATGTGTACGGTTCAGCGACCAAACGGAGCTATGGGGTGAGCTGGAACGGCGGCACTCCTACCTTCACTCTGTGGGCACCTACCGCGCAGAACGTCGCTCTGCTGGTCGGTGCGCAGCGACTGCCGATGCAGCGCCATGACGACGGCTCCTGGTCAGCCAAGGGCGTCAGGTCGTTCAAGAATGCGTCGTACCGGTATGAGGTGCAGGTGTATGCGCCGAGCACCGGCAAGGTGGAGACGAACGTCGTCACCGATCCGTACTCGGCCGCACTGACCACGGACTCGGCGTACTCGGTCGCAGTGGACCTGAACGATCCGGCGGGGAAGCCGGCGCTGTGGTCGAACACTGCGGCGCCGAAGCTGGCTCAGTCCGTCGACTCGACCGTCTACGAGCTCCACGTCCGGGACTTCTCGATCAGCGACCCGACTGTGCCGGCTGCGCACCGCGGGACCTATCTCGCCTTTGCGGATGAGGGTGCCGGAACGAAGCATCTGCGGACGCTGGCGAAAGCAGGGCTGAACACGGTCCATCTGCTGCCGACGTTCGACATCGCGTCGATCCCCGAGACCGGGCAGCAGACACCTGCCTGCGATCTCAAGTCGTTCCCGGCGGACTCCGAGCAGCAGCAGGCCTGTGTGAGTGCGGTGGCTGCGAAGGACGGCTTCAACTGGGGCTACGACCCGTTCCACTGGCTGGCTCCGGAAGGCTCTTACGCGACCCAGAAGGACGGTCTCGCGAGAGTCGCCGAGTTCCGCACCATGGTCGGTGGACTGCACCGGTCCGGGCTGCGCGTCGTACTGGACCAGGTCTTCAATCACACGCCCTCAGCTGGACAGGCGCCGACGTCCGTACTGGACAAGGTCGTGCCCGGGTACTACCAGCGGCTGAACGCGACCGGGAAGGTCGAGACCTCGACCTGCTGCAGCAACATCGCCACCGAGCACGCCATGGCGGAGAAGATCATGGTGGACGGCACTGTGAGCTGGGCACGCAACTACCGGGTCGACGGCTTCCGCTTCGACCTGATGGGACACCACACCAAGGCGAACATGCTGAAGGTGCGGGCCGCACTCGACCAGCTGACACTGGCCAAGGACGGTGTCGACGGCAAACGTGTCTACCTGTACGGCGAGGGCTGGAACTTCGGTGAGGTCGCGAACGACGCCCTGTTCGTGCAGGCGCGTCAGGGCAATCTCGGTGGCACCGGGATCGGCACCTTCTCCGACCGGCTGCGCGATGCGGTCCGGGGCGGCGGTCCGTTCGACGACAACCCGCGAGTGCAGGGCTTCGGTTCCGGAGCGGCCAGTGACCCGAACGGCGACCCGATCAACGGCTCAGCGGCCGACCGGGCCAAGCGCCTTGCGCATGACACCGATCTGATCCAGCTGGGTCTGGCCGGCAACCTGCGGTCGTTCAGCTTCCGCTCTGCGGAGACTGGCGCGACAGTGCGCGGTGATGCGGTCGACTACAACGGCTCCCCCGCCGGGTACGCCGACCAGCCGGATGAGGTGGTCACGTACGTCGACGCGCACGACAACGAGACGCTCTGGGACGCGCTGACCTACAAGCTGCCAACGGACCTGCCGATGGCAGACCGCGTCCGGATGAACACGCTGTCACTCGCGACGACCGCGCTCGCCCAGACGCCATCGTTCTGGCATGCCGGTGCAGACCTGTTGCGCAGCAAGTCACTGGACCGGAACTCGTACGATTCCGGCGACTGGTTCAACACCCTGGACTGGACCGGCGCCGACAACGGCTTCGGGCACGGTCTGCCGCCGAAGACGGACAACGAGGAGAAGTGGCCGTACATCAAGCCACTGCTCGGCAATCCGGCATTGAAGCCCAGCGCTACCGACGTACAGACTGCATCGGCAGCTGCTACTGACCTGCTGAAGCTGCGCTTCTCCACACCGCTGTTCCGGCTCGGTTCGGCGGACCTGATCAAGGCCAAGCTGAGCTATCCGCTGAGTGGCTCGACTCCTGGCGTTGTCACGATGCGCATCGACGACACTGTCGGTCCGAACGTCGACCCGGCTCTCAAGGGTGTGCTGGTGGTCTTCAACAGCACCGGGTCGACTGTGACGCAGACAGTGCCTGGACTGGCCGGGCAATCGCTCAAGCTCGCACCGGTTCAGGCGAACGGCAGCGATCCGGTGGTGAAGCAGACCACCTGGACCGCATCGTCCGGCACGGTCCAGGTACCGGCGCGGACTGTCGCAGTACTGGTGCACTAGCTGGGGACGCGCACTACCAGGGATGACGGATCGACCTCGGCTGTGAGAATGCGGCCGGGGTCGATCATGTCGCCGTCCAGCTGACGGCGGACGGGACGGCGGGCCCGGACCTGGATGCGCTGACCGGTGAAGCGTTCGATGTCGCGCTCCCGCCAGCTCCTGATGACCAGGCTGAGGGCAAGACGTGGCCAGTGGCTTACCCGGCGGGGCGCCAGGACGACGAGGTCGATGACGCCGTCGTCCGCGCTGGCATCGGGGAGCAGCGGGATGTTCGCCTGCAGGGTGCCGACGTTGCCGATCACCACAGTGCGGGCGCGGCGGCGGATCGGCGGCTGGTCGTCGACAGTGAGCTCGACCCGGAACGCCGGGTGGTTGAGGTTCTTCACCGTGGAGATCACGTACGCCGCCCAGCCCACCCGCTTCTTCAGGTCGTCCGGAGCGTCGTCGATGATCGCGGCGTCCAGGCCCAGACCGGCCATCACCACGAACCGGTCGTCCGGCAGATTGTCACCGGAGATCCGGACGCTGTCGATCCTGCGGTCGGTCCCGTCGAGGACCTCGGCGAGCGCGGTCTCCAGATCGAGCGAGATGCCCAGGTTGCGGGCGAGCAGGTTGCCGGTGCCGGCGGGCAGGACGGCGACCGCGATCCCGGTACCGGCCAGCTCGGCGCAGACCACCCGGACCGTCCCGTCACCACCGGCCACCACGACCAGGTCGACACCCGCCTCGATCGCTTCCTGGGTCATCGTCACGCCGGCATCGTCGACGGTGGTCTCCAACCACATCACGGTCTCGATCCCGCGGGCGGACAAGGCCTCGGTGACCGTGGCCCGAAACGTTTCGAGGTCGACCTGTTTGATCGGGTTGACGATCACGGCCGTGTGCGAAGAACTCAACTGATTTTGTCCGTCCGGGAAGATAGCGTGTCCGAGGTGAGCAGCCTTCCACGCAGTACCCCGGACGACCAGGGACTATCCGCCGCCGCCATCGACTCGTTCGTCGCCGCGCTGGATGCGTCCGAGCAGGAATTCCAGACCGTGATGCTGGTGCGGCACGGACACGTCGTGCTGGAGGCGGAGTGGTCGCCGTACCGGCGGTCCGACCTGCATCTGCTCTACTCGGTCTCGAAGAGCTTCACCTCGACCGCGATCGGGCTGGCCGTCGATGCCGGGCTGCTGACCATCGACGACAAGGTGGTGTCGTTCTTCGGCCCCGAGGAGCTGCCGGAGACGATCAGCGACAACCTGGCCGCGATGTCGGTGCTGCATCTGCTGACGATGAGCACGGGACACTCCGAGGACACGGTCCAGCGGATGAGCCGGGACGATCGGATGGTGCAGAAGTTCCTCGGCCTCAAGGTGGAGCACGAGCCCGGTGCGCCGTTCGTCTACAACAGCGGCGCGACGTACATGCTGTCGGCGATTCTGCAGCGGCTCACCGGCGAGACCCTGCTCGAGTATCTGCGGTCCCGGCTGTTCGCGCCGCTGGGGATCACCGACGCGACCTGGGGATCCTCGCAGGAGGGCATCACCTTCGGCGGCTGGGGGCTGAGTCTGAGCACCGAGTCGATGGCGAAGTTCGGGCAGCTCCTGCTGCAGCGCGGTGGCTGGGAGGGCGAGCAACTCGTCCCGGCCGAGTGGTTCGAGGCGGCCACCACCAAGCAGGTCTCCAACAATGAACCGAACCCGGACTGGCAGCAGGGGTACGGGTTCCAGTTCTGGCGGGGGCGGCACAACACCTATCGCGCGGACGGTGCATTCGGCCAATTCATCCTCGCCTTCCCCGATCACGACGCGGTGCTGATCATCACCAGCGCCGCGTCCACTATGCAGGCGGAGCTGGATCTGATCTGGGAGCACCTGCTGCCTGCCCTCGAGGGCAAAGAGCTGCCGGCCGTGGCGCGACCCGAGCGGCTGGAGATTCCGGCACCGACCGGCCCGGCACCGCAGGGCGGCGACGGAAAGACCTACACCTTCGCGGAGAATCAGGGCTACCTGCAGTCGGTCCGCTGGGACGCGGATGGCAGCGCGTTGCTCACCTTCGGGCCGGACAGCCATCTCTTCACCGTCGGCGCCTGGCGCGAGAGCGACGCCGGCAGTGAGCGAGTGGTGACCAGTGCGTACGGCGACGGCGACGCGCTGGTGGCGACGATCCGCTGGCTCGAGGGGCCGCATGCCGCCGAGTTCCGCTGCCGGATCGAGGACGGGCGGATGACCGTGGACGGCCGGCTGAACGTGTCGTTCGCGCCACTGGAGTTCACCGTCACATCCGAGTGAGGGCCACGGGCAACGGGTGCTGACCTGATCGGGCACCGCGGCCCCGCCGAACATGCACGATCAGGTCGATCCCCCGGCGGGGTGGGCTTCGGCTGTCTAGCGTTACCGGCAGCCAAAGTCATCACATCTGAGGGGACCTCCATGCGCTCCACCCTGTCGTTGCTCGCGGCAACGGGCCTGCTGGCGACCGGCCTCGCCGCCGCCGTACCGGCCCAGGCCGCTGCCCCCGTCGCCCAGAAGCCCGCCGCGCTGCCGGTCTGCCACCCGGGGGTGCCGGACCGGCTCGTCATGAACAACCGCCAGACCCACTACACGATCACCTACGGCAAGGGCTGCCCGGCGAACCTGCACAGTGCCGACTGGCACGGCCGCCAGAAGGGTGACCCGGTCTCCATCGACATCGAGTACCGCGATGGCAACCGGAAGACCACGTTCACGCTGTACTCGGAGGTCTCGCCGGTCGGCGTGGTGAACTTCACCGGCGACACCGACGACGGCTCGGGTGAGGACAGCGAAGGCAACCCGGTCGCGACGCTGGCGTCGTTCAACCGGATGAACAAGTACGTCTCGGCCGTGGACCTGACCGTCACCAAGTCGCGGGGCGTCACGACCGCGAGCATGGCGGCCGGCAACTACCGCCCGGCGATCAACAAGTTCATCCCGTGGGGTGGCAAGGAGATCGTCCTGCAGTACAAGCAGGCCGGCACCAGCACCTGGAAGCAGCTCACCAAGGTGAAGGCGAACTCCAACGGCAAGGCGTCCTTCAAGTGGGCCCCGAAGGCCACCTTCAGCTACCGCGCCTACATCGCCGGCAACAGCGTCGTCTGGGACGACTACTCCCCCGTCCGCTGAATTAGGGTTGGCGGATGACGACCGCCGAGGAACAGCGTCTGCTCGCCCGGATCGACGAGGACCTGCTACTCAGGGTCTGTACGGCGTTGGTCCGGGCGACCGGTCAGAACCCGCCCGGCGAGGAGGCCGCGACCGTCGCCGTGCTCGACGCGGTCGGCCGCGAGCTCGGGCTCACCGTGTCCACGACGACGGTCGAGCCGGGGCGGGACAACATCAGCCTGACCGTCGGCAGCGGCACCGGCCCGGGACTGCTTCTGCTCGGGCACACCGACGTCGTACCGGTCGGTGCAGGCTGGACCACTGATCCGTACGGCGCCGAGATCCGCGACGGCAGGATCTACGGACGTGGCGCTTCCGACATGAAGGGCGGGCTGGCTGCCGCGGTGGCCGCACTCGCCGTCCTGCGCGATGTCGAGCTGAGTGGCCCGGTCGAGCTGGCGGCCGTGGTCGACGAGGAGGAGACCGGCAAAGGGATCCGGGCCTTCGTCCAGGACTCGCCCCGGGAATACGTCGGCTGTATCACCGCCGAGCCGACGGATCTGCAGACGATCATCGCGGCGCGAGGCGACTCCTATCTGCGGGTCGCCGTGCACGGGCTCGCGGTTCATGCCAGCAATGCGGAGGCCGGCGCCAACGCGATCTACGGCGCGACCGCGATCATCACCGAGATCGAGCGCCTGCACGCCGAGCTGGCTGCGGATCCGCACCCACTGCTCGGACCGGCGACCTGGAGCGTCGGCCAGATCAACGGCGGTACCGGCGGGTCGATCGTACCGGCCGAATGTGTCGTGATCGCCGACCGCCGGCTGCTGCCAGGCGAATCGCCGGCGGCCGTGCTCGAGAACCTGCGCGACCGCGTCGCCGCCCTGCAGCTGGAGGACCGCGGACTCTCGGTCGACCTCGACATGCCGATGGAGATGCCGCCGTTCGAGACCCCGGCCGACGCCGAGCTGGTCCGCATCACCGAGACCGCCCGCCGGGACGCCGGTGGTCCGGACGTTCCGCTGGCCGGGTGGGCCGCTGCCTGCGACGGCGGGTACGTCGACCGCGACCTGGGCATCCCGGTCGTCGTCCTCGGGCCGGGATCGGTGGCGCAGCAGGCCCACCGCGCCGACGAGTCCGTCCCGATCGCCGAGCTCGCGGTCGCCGCGCGGGCCTTCCTGCTGGCCGCGGTCCGGCTGCTGGGCTGAGCCGGACACCCCGGGTGAGGCTGCTCACACAACCAGTAATTCATCACGTATTGAATTCTTGGTCACCTGCCCATTAACCTCCTGGTAAGGCTCGGGAAGGGGCGGACATGACCGACTGGGTGGTCGAACTGGGACAGGTGGGTGCCGGCGAGCTGGAGTCGGCCGGCGGCAAGGCCGTCAACCTGGGCATCCTGCTCCGCGCCGGGTTCCCGGTGCCGGGCGGTTTCTGCGTGACGACGCCGGCGTACCGGCAGGTCGCTCCGGCCGACGGCGATGCCGCAACGAGGCGGGAGGCGATCCTCGCGACCGAGGTGCCCGCCGACATCGAGCAGGCCATCCGCGCGGCCTACGCGGCGCTGGGGGCGGAGGTTCCGGTGGCCGTGCGCTCGTCGGCAACCGCCGAGGATCTGGGCTTCGCGAGTTTCGCCGGACAGCAGGACACCTACCTCGACGTGGTCGGGGCCGACGCCGTACTGGACGCCGTACGGCGTTGCTGGGCGTCACTGTGGACCGATCGGGCCTGGAGTTACCGCGAGACCAACGAGGTCGACCAGGACACGGTCGCAGTCGCTGTCGTCGTGCAGCGGATGGTCGACGCCAAGGCCGCCGGGGTGTTGTTCACGGCGAACCCGCTCACCGGCCGGCGCAACGAGGCCGTCATCGACGCCGCACCCGGGCTCGGCGAGGCGGTCGTGTCCGGCGCGGTGAACCCGGACCACTTCGTCGTCGACACCGCCACCGGCGCGATCCACGAGCGGACGCTCGTCCACGACTGTCTCACCGACGAGCAGGTGCGCGCACTGGCGACGCTCGGCGGACAGGTGCAGGAGCACTACGGCACGCCACAGGACATCGAGTGGGTACTCGATGCCGAGGGCAAGCTTTGGCTGACACAGGCCCGCCCGATCACCACGCTCTACCCGATTCCGCCGCAGCGGATGGATGGATCGAGTCCGCGCATCTACCTGTGCGGCAGCCTCGCGCAGGGTCTGGTCCGGCCGATCACACCGATGGGACTGGCCGGGTTCCGGTTGATCGCGACATCGGCCGCCGAGCTCGTCGGTGCCCGGGTCGACGATCCGCTCGACGGACCGGCGGCGTACACGGAGGCTGGGCAACGCTTCTTCGTCGACCTCACCCCGGCCGTGCGCAGTACGGTCGGCCGCGCGCTCGTGCCGCGGGTGTTCGGCGTGATGGAGGCCCGGTCGGCCGCAGTACTGCGACACGTCTTCGACGATCCGCGGTTCGCCGTACTGACGTCGTCGCGGCGGGAGGCCGGCGGCCGGCTCGCACGAGTGGCGCTTCGGAGGGGTGTTCCACTCCGCGTGCTGGCCGCCGTCCTGGCCCCGCGTCTCGCACACTTCCAGGTACGCCGGACCTCCCGGCGACTGGATTCGTTGCTGGCAGCCGCTTCGCGCTCCGCGACCGGGCGGCTGGATTTCGTCGAGCGGGTGCTCCGGAGCGAGGTCATCCCGTTGATGCCGCGATTGCTGCCCGCGCCCGCCGCGGGGTTCCTGATGCTGGGCTTGGCCCAGAAGGTGCTCGGCAAGGCGGTTCAGCCGGGTGAGCTGCAGACCGTTCTGCGTGGGCTACCGCACAACGTCACGACCGAGATGGACCTCGAGCTGTGGTCGCTGGCGCAGCGGATCCGTACCGACGAGGCGTCGGTCGAGGCGTTCGAGGAGCCGGCCGAGATCGTTGCCGAGCGCTACCGATCCGGTGGGCTGCCGAAGGTCACACAGGACGGACTGGCTGACTTCCTCGGCGTCTACGGTCATCGCGCCGTGGCGGAGATCGATCTCGGCCTGCCGCGCTGGTCGGAGAACCCGGCACACCTGATCGGCGTCCTGGCGAACTACCTGCGGCTGACCGATCCGGCGCTGGCGCCCGACCTCCAGTTCAAGGCCGGTTCGGCGGCGGCCTCGGCGAAGATCGCCGAGCTCGCGTTGCGGGTCAGCCCGCTGCGCAGCCGGATCGTCCGGTTCGCCCTCGGCCGGACCCGCGAACTCGCCGGTCTGCGCGAGGCCCCGAAGTACCTGCTGGTCCGCATCCTTGCCGCGGCCCGTCGCGAGCTCCGCCAGGTCGGCGCCGAGCTGGTCGAGGCCGGCCGCCTCGACTCCCCCACCGATGTCTTCTTCCTCGACCTGCGCGAACTGCGGTCGCCGGGCGACCTGCGGGCCATCGTCACCGAGCGCCGGGCGGCGTACGACCAGGAACTGCGCCGCCGCCGGGTGCCACGCCTGATTCAGTCCGACGGCGTGGAGCCCGAGACGCTGGCGATTCCCGCGGCCGTCGAGGGGGCACTGGTCGGCAGCCCGGCCTCAGCCGGCACGGTCACCGCGAAGGCTCGGGTGATCCTCGATCCGGTCGGCGCGCACCTGGAGCCCGGCGAGATCCTCGTCGCACCCTCGACCGATCCTGGCTGGACCCCGTTGTTCCTGACCGCCGGTGGGCTGGTGATGGAGATGGGCGGTTCCAATTCACACGGCGCGGTGGTCGCCCGGGAGTACGGGATCCCCGCGGTGGTCGGCGTACCGGACGCCACCCAACGCCTGGAAACCGGCGACCTGGTCACAGTCGACGGTGCCGCCGGAACCGTGGTGAAGGTCGAGGGCTAGTCCTTCTCGGCCAGGGCGGCCAGACCGGCGGTGATCACCGTGATGCCGAACTCGAAGCGCTCGTCGCCTTTGGCACCTGCTGTCAGGGCGGCAGCGAGGGCAACGGTGAGCGGGAAGCGGTCGGCGGGCAGCCCGACGAAGTACGCGCGCATCTCGGTGACGAAGTTCTCGATGTCGTCCACGGTCCAGGACGCCGCGTTCTGGACCGTCTCCTCGAAGGAGACCGCAGTGACGTAGAGCGGGATCAGGTCGACCGCCCAGGCGGCGGCCTGATCGGGGAGCTTGCCGGCCTTCAGGATCGCGAGGAGCTTCTCGGTCATCAGCAGTGCCTGCTCGCCGAGCGGAACCTGGCCGATCGCGGCTCGGGCGACGCCCGGGTTCGCCTGCAGTACGCGCAGCATCTCGCGCATGGCGTCCTTCAGCTGCTCCTGCCAGCGCTCCGGATCGGCCTCCTCGGGGAACTTCATCTGCTGGGCCGCCCGGTCGACCAGGAGTTGATCCAGCTCGCCCTTGTTCGCGACGTGGGCATACAGCGAGGCCGGGCCGGTGCCCAGCTCCTGGGCGATCTTGCGCATCGAGACCGCGTCGTACCCCTGCTCGACCATCAGCCGCATCGCGGCGTCCACGATCCGCTCGCGGGTCAGGGGTTCCTTGACCGGGCGCGGGGGTTTGGGCGGGCTGATCGGCTGCCACGGCGACTGGGTCATGCGGGCCACTCTAGCGAACAGCGTACTTGACAGGAACAGCGTTCGTGCGTAGAACAGTGTTCGTCAACGAACACCGTTCGCATTGGAGCCATCGATGAGCACCCCCACCCTCGCCACGGACCCCGTGGCCGCCGCACCCCCGGCGTACCGGTGGCGCTGGATCGTCCTCGCCACCGTGCTGGTCGCCGAGATCATGGATCTCGTCGACGCCACCATCGTGAATATCGCCGCGCCGTCGATCCGGGCCGAGCTCGGCGGGTCGGAGTCCGCGATGCAGTGGATGCTGGCCGGTTACACGCTCGCCTTCGCGATCGGGCTGATCACCTTCGGCCGGCTCGGTGACCTGGTCGGGCGCCGCCGGCTGTTCCTGATCGGCGCGGTCGGCTTCACGCTCGCCTCGGCCGCCTGCGGGCTGGCTACCTCCCCCGAACTGCTGATCGGCAGCCGGGTCGCGCAGGGTCTGCTCGGCGCGGTGATGATCCCGCAGGGCTTCGCGATGCTGAAGTCCGTCTTCCCACCCGCCGAGATCGGCAAGGCCTTCTCGCTGTTCGGCCCGGTGATGGGCCTGTCCGCGGTGGCCGGCCCGATCCTGGCCGGAGTCCTGATCGATGCCGACTGGTTCGGCCAGGGCTGGCGGATGATCTTCTTCATCAACGTCCCGATCGGCCTGCTCGCCATCTTCGGCGCGCTCCGCTTCATGCCCGAGCTGAAGACAGCTGGTGCGCAGCGGCTCGATGCAGCCGGTGTGCTCCTGGTCAGCCTGGCCTCGGCGCTGCTGATCTACCCGCTGGTCCAAGGCCGCGAGCTCGGCTGGCCGGTCTGGTCAATCGTGATGATGGTTGCCTCGGTCCCGGTCTTCGCGCTCTTCGTCTGGCGGGAACGGCGGTCGGGCAACCCGGTCATCGATCCGTCCCTGTTCCGCAGTCGCGGGTACGTCGCTGGGCTCGCCGTGATCACCACGTTCTTCCTGGCGATGTCCGGGTTCACGCTGGTCCTCAACCTGTTCACCCAGCTCGGACTGCACTACAGCCCGCTCAAGGCCGGCCTCTCGATGGTGCCGTTCTCGCTGGGCATCGCGATCGGCGCACCGCTGTCCGGCGGACTGCTCGCACCGAAGCTCGGGCGCGCGGCACTGCAACTCGGCGTCGCCGTGATGACGCTGGCGATGGGCGGAATGTGGCTCACCCTGCACCACTACGGCGAAGCCACCACGGTCTGGAACCTGGTCCCGGCGATGCTTGCCTGCGGCATCGGTTCCGGCATGGTGTTCGCGCCGCTGTTCGACATCATCCTGGCCTCGATCGACGACGAAGCGGCAGGCTCGGCGTCCGGCGTACTGACCGCGATGCAGCAGTTCGGAGGCGCGATCGGAGTCGCAGTCCTGGGCACGGTCTTCTTCCAGCTGCTCCGCGACCACTCCTTCCTCGCCGCTACCAAGACCACCGTGCTGGTCGCAATCGCCCTCTTCGTAGTCAGCCTCGCCGTCACCTGGCTGCTCCCGAAGCGCGCCCGCGTCTCAGCGCACTAGCGGTTCGCCATCACTTCGACGGACGGGTGCGTCGCTGAGCCGGGTGCTGGCGCGAGGGCCTTATTTTGCGGCTCATGACAGTACCGAGGTTTCTCGCAGCGACAGCGGTGGTCCTCCTGACCACCGCTGTCGTCAGTACGGCGCCCGCCCAGGCCGGCTCGCCTGAGGTTGTACGGGCCCAAGGCAACCTTCGTGATCTGCAGCTCGGGCAGGCCGGGCCCTTCGACCACGCGCGGGCCAGAGTCGTGATGGTCCAGCGCCACGGCCGCAGTCAGGTCATCCTGAAGGTGCAAGGCATCGACCGGTCGGTGTCCGGCCGGGACTTCGGCGCGCATCTGCACGCGGGCCCGTGCATCACCGGCAACGGCGCGGCAGCTGGGCCGCACTACAACTCCGACACGGTCGCCGGGCGCGTCCCGCCGCGGGTGAACGCGACGACCGAGGTGTGGCTGGACTTCGAGGTGACCCGCGCCGGGACCGGGTTCGCGATCACCAGCGTCCCGTTCGCGCCGCTGCCGGGGAACCGCTCCGTCGTGATTCATGAAATGCCGACCGACCACCACGGTGCCGCAGGGCCGCGCCAGGCCTGCTTGCCGGTGTCCTGGCGTTAGTCCCGGATCACGAATCCTTCTTTGACCAGCCAGTCCATGGCGACGTCGGCGGGCTCACGGCCGTCGACGTCGACCTGGGCGTTCAGGTCGATCAGCACCTCGTCGGTGAGCTTGTCCGACACCGGCTCGAACAGCTTCGGCAGCTGCGGGTACTCGTCGAGCACCTTCTTGCTCACCACCGGCGCCACGTTGTACGCCGGGAAGTACTTCTGGTCGTCCTCCAGGACCACGAGATCCAGCGACTTGATCCGGCCGTCGGTGGTGAAGATCTCGCCGAACAAGCAGTCGCCGTTCTGGGTCGCGACGTACACGGCACCGGTGTCGAGGGTCCGGATGTCGTTGCGCCGAACCCCGGTACCGAGCGGGATGCCGTAGTGCTTGAGCATCGGCTCGAAGCCGTCGTTGCGGTTGGCGAACTCGGACTCGACGCAGAACGTGCGCTCCTTCGCCGGTAGCGACTGGATCTGCGAGAGCTTGCTGATCTTCAGCCGGTCGGCCGTCTTCCGGGTGACCGCGAACCCGTAGCTGTTGTTCATCGGCGCCGGCTTCAGCCAGATCAGTCCGTGCTTCTCCCGGTCCTCTTTGGCGACCGCGTCGTACTGCTGCTGCTTGTCCGGGATACCGCTGTCGTGGCCGAGGTAGGAGATCCAGGCGGTCCCGGTGTACTCCCACGAGAATTGGATCTGGTCCTGCAGCATCGCCTGCCGGGAGGTGTCACTGCCCGGCATGTTGGTCAGGTCCTTCACCTCCGCGCCCGCCGACTGCAGCAGGATCGCGGCGATCTTGCCGAGGATCAGTTGCTCCTGGAAGCTCTTGGAACCGATCCCGATGGTCAGTCCGTCGAGACCTTGGACGGACTTCAGCGGACCGTTCAGCGAACCGGTCGGCACGAAACCACCGCTGGTCCCGAGACCACAGCCCGCGAGGACGAGCGTCATACCGATGGCCAGAAGTTTTCTCATCCCAGTCCTCTCGGACGGGTGACCTCTTCCAGGACACGGCCGGCCCAGTCGATCAGCAGCGCCAGCGCGGCGACCAGGATCGCGCCGCTGATCAGCACCGGGTATCTGAGCAGCCGGATGCCGGTGGTGATCAGACTGCCGAGTCCACCGGCGTCGATGAACGTGGCCAGCGTCGCGGTCCCGACGACCAGGACGAGCGCGGTCCGGATACCGGCCATGATCACCGGTACGGCGAGCGGCAGCTCGATGCGGCCGAGGACGGACCGGTTCGACATCCCCATCCCCCGGCCGGCCTCGACCAGGGTCCGGTCGACACCTTGCAGACCGACGATCGTGTTCCGCAGTACCGGCAGGATCGCGTACAGGCACAGCGCGAGGATCGCGGTCCAGAAGCCGAAGCCGAGCCAGATCGCGAGCAGCACGATCAGCCCGATCACCGGCGCGGCCTGGCCGGCGTTCGCCACCGCGACCACGAGCGGCGCGGCTCGCCGCAAGCGCGGGCGGGTGAGCGCGATCCCGAGCGGTACGGCGATCGCCAGCACGATGACCGTGGCCACCAGCGTCAGCTTCAGGTGCTCGACCGTCAGCCGCCCGAGCAGCCCCCAGTCCAGCTGCCGCTGCTCGATCGAGTCGAGCTCGGCCTGCGACCGCCAGATCGCCCAGGCCGCCAGCACGACCACCACGAACAACGGCTGCCCGATCAGCAGCCCCAGACTCGGCCGGCGATGCCGGCTACCCGCCAAACTCGCCGCGGCCGCCTTCGCATCAGCGATCCCCTCCGGCGGCCTGGTGTCCAAGGCGGTCACGCTACGACCTCTGGGGTCGGGTTGTGCTCGTCGTGGGTGACCTGGATCCGGTTCAGGACGGCCTGGAAATCGACGACACCGAGGTACTCGTCGCGGCGGCCGGTCACCACTGCGCTGCCGTGACTCGAGACGAGCATCAGGTCGAGTGCGTCGTTCAACGTCGCCCGCCGGTCGATGGTGACCAGGTCGGTGCCATCCTGTGGTGCCGGAATCCGGTCCAGGTGCACCAGATCGCGGGTCCACAACCAGTTCACCGGCCTCCGCTTGGCGTCCAGGACCACGATGCAGTCGTCACCAGCCGCCTGTGCGGCCCGCAGTACGTCGGCCGCCGCGGCACCGATCTGGCCGACAGTCCGGCTGCCCAGATCGATCTCGCTGACCCGGCTCAAGGTGAGCTGCTTCAGCGCGGCCCCGGCCCCGACGAAGTCGGCGACGAAACGGTCGGCCGGGTTGGCCAGGATCGCCTCCGGTACGTCGTACTGGGCGATCTTCGCGCCCTCGGTCAGGATCAGGATCCGGTCACCGAGTTTGACCGCCTCGTCGAAGTCGTGGGTGACGCAGACGATCGTCTTGCGCAGCTCCTCCTGGATGCTGAGCAGCTCGTCCTGCAGCCGCTGCCGCGTGATCGGGTCGACCGCTCCGAACGGTTCGTCCATCAGGATCACCGGCGGGTCCGCGGCCAGGCCGCGCGCGACGCCGACGCGCTGCTGCTGACCGCCGGACAGCTCGCGTGGGTAACGGCCGCGGTACCTGGCCGGGTCGAGGCCGACCAGGTCCAGCAGTTCGTCGACGCGTTCCGCCGTACGGCGCCGGTCCCAGCCGAGCAGTCCCGGGACCAGGGCGATGTTCTGGGTCACCGTCATGTGCGGGAACAGGCTGCCACCCTGGATCACGTACCCGATCCTGCGGCGCAGGTCGTCGTCGTGCTGCCGGCCGACCTCCTCACCGCCGATCCGGATCGTGCCCGAGGTCGGCTCGATCAGGCGGTTGATCATCTTCAGCGAGGTCGTCTTGCCGCACCCGGACGGACCGACGAACATCACGATCTCCCCGGCCGGGATGTGCAGGCTGAGGCTCTCGACCGCCGCGCGCTTCTGGCCCGGGTACCGCTTCACGACATCGATCAGCTCGATGTCGACACCGGTGGTTTCTGTAGTGCTTTCAGGCACGGATACCCCTTGAGGTGGTCAGGCGGCCGGCGAGCAGCAGCAATGCGTCCAGGACAAGAGCGAGCAGCACCACGCCGAGGGTGCCGACCAGGGCCGAGTTGAGCGCGTTCGCGCCACCGATCTGGGTCAGCCCGGTGAAGATGAAGCTGCCGAGCCCGGGCCCGAGCACGTACGCCGCGATAGCGGCGATGCCCATCGACATCTGCGCGGAGACCCGGACCCCGGCCAGGATGACCGGCCAGGCCAGCGGCAGCTCGATCCTTACGAGCGTGCGGATCGCGCCCATGCCCATTCCGCGGGCCGATTCGATCAGGGCGTTGTCCACACCGGCCAGGCCGACGACCGCGTTCCGCAGGATCGGCAGGGTCGCGTAGAAGGTGACCGCGATCACGGAGGTCGCCGTACCGATGCCTGCGATCGGGATCAGCAGGCCGAGCAGCGCGAACGACGGAATGGTCAGACCGATCGCGCTGACCCCTCCGGCGAGCGCGACGACCCGCGGGTTGCGGTGCACGAAGACCGCCAGCGCCACGGCGAGCACGGTCGCCAGCAGCACGCACTGGATCACCAGACTCAGATGCTGGTAGCTCTGATAGAGCAGCTGCGCGTGCCGCTCGGTGATGTAGTCCCACATGCGCGGCTCCGTACCCATCAAGTGTTCGCTTCACACGGTGGTACGGTCCGGACAGGCCGAAGCCCCCGTTCACGACCGTGAACGGGGGCTTCGGAGGTAGATCAGTTGAACGAGTCTCCGCAGGCGCAGGAGCCGGTCGCGTTCGGGTTGTCGATCGTGAAGCCCTGCTTCTCGATCGTGTCCACGAAGTCGATCGACGCGCCCTTGAGGTACGGCGCGCTCATCCGGTCGGTGACGACGCTCACACCGTCGAAGTCGGCGACCACGTCACCGTCGAGGTTGCGCTCGTCGAAGAACAGCTGGTACCGGAGCCCGGAACAGCCACCCGGCTGTACGGCGACCCGGAGCGCGAGGTCGTCGCGGCCTTCCTGGTCGAGCAGCGCCTTCACCTTGGCTGCGGCCCCGTCGGTGAGGAGCACACCACTGGCGACGGTCTGCTCGGTCTGCGCTTCAGTCATTCCTGACTCCAGTCATCTCGCAAAAATCCTGTCAACACCGGTCAACCTCACCCGGTCCGCGAACATTCCCATGGTCGCACACCTAATTTGAGGATCAAGAATCTTGGCTACCTTGCCCACGTCTTGGCCACCCGCTCGGCCACCGTGGCCAGCGACCCGTGCGGGTCCGCGAAGGCCTGTTCCTCGCCCACCGCGTCGACCAGCGAATACGCCGATTCCACGCCCATCGTGCGCATTTCCCGGGCTCCGATCAGTACCTTGCCGGCCAGCACCACACACGGCCGCATCGCGTCGTTCGCGACCTTGGCCACGCCGGCGATCACCTTGCCGTCGCGGGACTGGAAATCGAACGCGCCCTCACCGCTCAGCACCAGGTCGACCTTGGCGGCCTTCTCCTTCAGCCCGGTCAGCTCCGCGACCAGGTCGATCCCGGAGACCCGCTCGGCGCCCAGCAGCAACAGAGCGTAACCGAGCCCACCCGCCGCACCCGCGCCCTTCTGGTCGGCGGTCTTCCGCCCGGCCAGCTCCGCGAACTTGGTCAGGTAGCCGTCCACCGCGGGCTTGCGCTCGTCGGTGATGCCCTTCTGGCTCCCGAAGATGTTGGTCGCGCCGCGCAGCCCCAGCATCGGGTTCTCCACGTCACTCGCTGCGACGAACTCGATCCCGGCCACCCGCGCCAGCGCAGGCTCCAGGTCCACCGCCGTCAACTCAGCCAGCCCAGTCGCCCCGGCCGCCAGGTCACCGTCCACCGCAGTCGCTCCCAGCGCGGCCAGCAGCCCCGCACCGGCATCGTTGGTCCCCGAACCCCCGAGCCCCAGGATGACCCGCTTCGCCCCAG
Source organism: Kribbella sp. NPDC056345 (assembly GCF_042262745.1). NCBI lineage: Bacteria > Bacillati > Actinomycetota > Actinomycetes > Propionibacteriales > Kribbellaceae > Kribbella > Kribbella sp. NPDC056345. The sequence continues at coordinate 103,401 of NZ_JBHJQQ010000017.1, forward strand.
CATCGACTGCTGCCGCAATGAGCTGTCCCACGCCGTACGTCGTACCGTCCTCAGGCCGCCGGTCCTCCGGCTCCACCAGGTGCAACCCGCAGGCTTGCGCCGTCTCGATGTACGCCGTCTCCCCCGCTACCAGCACGGTCGCCGGAGTCTCCTCGCCCAGCGGGCCACGCACCGTCACCGACAGCAGCGTCCCGTCCACCACCGCGGACAGCACGTCGATGAACCCCGGGCCACCATCAGCCATCGGCGCCACCAGCACCTCAGCCCCCGGATCCCGCCGCCGCCACCCTTCCTCAATGGCCGCAGCCGCCTCCACCGCGGTCAACGTCCCAGCAAACTTGTCCGGCGCAATCAGCACTCGCATGGCGACATCCTCCCCTACCCACAGGCGGACCCGCTCCCCACCAGCCATCCGTCGGACACCCGCTGTGGACCGCCCCACTCAGTGGCACAGATCCGCGCTTACACTCCGCCCGTGAGCTGGCCCACCACCGCTGCCGAAGCGATCGCCGTTCAGCACGAACTGCGCGACCAGGTCGACCGCACCGACCACGGCGGACCTCCGCGGTACGCCGCCGGGCTGGATGTCGCGTACGGCGACCGCCTGGCCGCGGCGATCGTCGTACTGGACTTCGAGACCCTCGCCGAGGTGGATCACGCCGTGGTGCTGGGCAAGACCGCGTTCCCGTACGTGCCCGGGCTGTTCGCGTTCCGCGAGGTACCGGGGCTGCTGAGCGCGCTCGAGCAGCTTTCGACCACACCTGACCTGCTGGTGTGCGACGGCCAAGGTCTCGCCCACCCACGCCGGTTCGGGCTCGCCTCACACCTCGGGGTGCTGACCGGGATCCCGTCGATCGGTGTCGCCAAGACGGCGTTCGTCGGGACGCATGCCGAGCCCGGGCCGGCGCGCGGTGCGACTGCAGACCTGATGCTCGACGACGAGGTGGTGGGTGCCGTCGTACGGACCCAGGAGCGGGTCAAACCGGTCTACGTCTCGATCGGCCACCGAGTGAGCCTGGCGACCGCGATCAGGCACGCCCTGCACCTCGCACCGCGGTACCGCCTGCCGGAGACGACTCGCGCCGCCGACAGGCTGTGTCGACACGCCCTAGTCGCGGGCTGACTTGCCGGGGAGGGCGAGCATGCGGTCGAGGGCGATCTTGGCGTAGTGCTCGGTGTCGGCGTCGACCTTGATCGGGTTGACGACATGGCCGGCGACCAGGTTCTCCAGGGTCCAGACCAGGTGCGGCAGGTCGATCCGGTTCATCGTGGCGCAGTAACAGACGGTCTTGTCGAGGAAGACGATGTTCTTGTCCGGGTTCTGCTTGGCCAGCCGCTGCACGAGGTTGAGCTCGGTCGCCACGGCCCACGACGTACCGGGCTCGGCCTCCGCCAGCGCGTTGATGATGTACTCCGTCGACCCGACGTAATCCGCCTTGGTGACGACCTCGTGCCGGCACTCCGGGTGCACGATCACGTTCACCCCAGGAACCCGCGAGCGCACGTCGTCCACCGACTCCGGCGTGAAGCGGCCGTGCACCGAGCAGTGCCCGCGCCACAGGATCATCTTGGCCGCGGCCAACTGCTCCTTCGTCAGCCCGCCGCCCGGCTTGTGCGGGTCATAGACGACGCACTCGTCGAGCGAGATCCCCATCTGGAGCACGGCGGTGTTCCGCCCGAGGTGCTGATCCGGCAGGAACAGCACCTTCTCCCCCTGCGCGAACGCCCACTCGAGCGCCACGTCAGCGTTGCTCGACGTACAAACCGCTCCCCCATTACGCCCACAGAATGCCTTGATGTCCGCACTGGAGTTCATGTAGGTGACCGGAACCGTCACGTCAGCCACGCCCGCGTCGGCGAGAGCCTCCCAGGCGGCCTCAACCTGCTGGATCCGCGCCATATCCGCCATCGAGCACCCAGCCGCCAGGTCCGGCAGGATCACCGTCTGGTTCTCGTTGGTGAGGATGTCGGCCGACTCAGCCATGAAGTGCACACCACAGAAGACGATGTACGGCGCATCCGGCCGGTTCGCCGCGTCCCGAGCCAGCTTGAACGAGTCCCCAGTGACATCAGCAAACTGAATCACCTCGTCACGCTGGTAGTGGTGACCCAGCACGAACACCTGGTCACCAAGCGCAGCCTTCGCCTTCAGCGCCCGCTCCACCAGATCCGGATCCGAAGCCGGCGGCAGCGCACCAGGGCACTCAACCCCCCGCTCGGAGTGCGGATCCGTGTTCTGCCCCAGGAACAACAGCGGCAAGGACTTGGCCCCATCGGCAATCGTCGTCACGTCAATCATCGTGCCACGTTTCCGCCCCCGCCCACGTGTCCCCCGTCACTGCCCAGATCCTGAAACTCGCCGCGGCGGACCCGCCACCACCCACCAACACCGCGCGACCCGCCTGGTCCACGCTCAGCACGCCCTGCCCAGCCCACTCCGAAGCAGGTTGGACGGTGACACAGCTCCGCACATCCTAGCTGCGCGCGGCAGGACCGGTCACACTCGATGCCCCACACCGCCAACGGATCATCGGGAGACGTGGGCTGGGGCGTACCAATCCGCCAGGAGGTCTGGGAGGCGGTCGGGGCCCCAGCGGTCTACGGGGGTGATGCGTCCGTTGAGGGAGGCGAGGCCCTTGGCCAGGGCGCCGACTACGTCGCCTTGCCAGGGGACGACGGCGCCTTCACCGGGGCCGACGATGACGGAGGGGCCGCCGCGGTCGAGGCAGACGACGGGGCAGCCGGAGGCGAGGGCTTCGGTGACGGCCCAGCCGGCGGCTTCGCGCAGGGCGGGAGCCAGTACGGCGTCGGCCCGGAACATCGCGGCCAGCACCGACTCACGAGGTAGCTGGCCGGTGAACTCGACGCGGTCACGGACCCCGAGTTGGAGGGCGAGCCGCTCGGCGCGTTCCCAGTCCGGGCCGTCGCCGATGATCCGGAGCACCCAGTTGGCGGCTTCGGGGCGGGCCAGGGCGCTGATCGCGAGCAGCACGCCCTTCCACGGGATCAGGCGGCCGACGAACAGTGCCGTCTTCACGCCCGGCGGCCCGAACGGCTCGTACGGGCCGGAGGCGGTGAAGCGGCTGATCGCGACGTTCGGCTGGACGACGATCTCGCGGGCATAGGCACGGAAGGTCGCGGCTACATCGTTGTTCTGGGCAACCATCAGGTCGGCTGTCCGGGCTGCCTTGCGGCCGGTCAGGTGCCGGCGGATCCCGGTGTAGACCCGGCGCACCAGTTCGCCGACCACACCGCGCGGCCCCAGCCAGTGCGCCATCGACAGCGGCGCGGTCGTCGAACCACCGACCGGCCCCCAGATCACCTTCGCCGACGACGGCCGCACCACGCCGGCCGCCATCCAGTCGACGGCAAACGTCAGATGGTGGATGACGTCGTACGAGTGCTCGGCATGCAGCTCAGCCGCAGTCCGCGCGGCCAGCCGCTGCCACAGCGGGTAGTACCAGTACACGTCCGCCGGCCGGCGCCGCAGCTTCAGCACCCAGCGCGGCAACTCCAGCGGTACGACGGTCAGTCCGGGCACCGGCCGGATCGCGAGCTCCTCGGCGATCTCGTGCACGAACTTCGCCCGGGTCAGCAGCCACACGTCGTGATCGCGAGCCGCCGCCTTCGCCCACGCCCAGCCTGCGCCGGGCTCGGAACCGCCCTGGGGCCGGCACGCGTACGCGCTGATCAGGACCTTCGGACGGCTCGTCATCAGCTCAGCCCCTCCAGCAGGCGGCGCAGATCGGTACTCGAGGTGGACGCCGTGTACGGGAAGTAATGCACCTGCGCCCCGACCTCGCCGAGCAGCCGCTCGAGCCGAGTACCCTTCTCCGTCCCTTTCCAGTCGTCGCCCTTGAACAGGACGTCGTACCGGAGTTGTTTCCACATCTCGAACTTGTCGCTCGACCAGTCGCTGACCACCTCGTCGACCAGACCGAGCGCCCGGACGACCTCCATCCGCTCGTCGTGCGGAACGACCGGCGGGCGGCCCTTGATCCGGGTCACCACGTCGTCCTCGACGACTCCGGCGATCAGGTGGTCACAATGCTCGCGGGCCCGGCGCAGGATGTTCAGATGACCGATGTGGAACATGTCGTAGACACCCGGCGCGTAGCCGACGACACCCATCAGCCGCGCACCGGCTGCAGCGCAGCCATCTCCCGGTACCACTTGACGACGGCCGCCGCCAGGAAGAGCAGGTTGATCGCGAGCAACCCGCCGTACAGGACTGCGAACAGCGACTGGGTGCCGAAGGCAAGGAACACCAGGCACAGTACGCCGTAGTCGGTCGGTGCGATCAGCAACGACTTCAGCACGGAATCGCCACGCTGGTTGGGCTTCTGGGCACCACCGTGCCCGCGGCGCAGCTGGTCGATCAGGATCAGCCCGAAGAACAGCACCGAGGACAGACAGAGATAAGCCAGCGGGACGAGCAGGATCAGCTCGTTGCTGAAGGCATCGAAACGGTAGAACGAGATCAGTACGGCGCTGTGCAGCAGCACGATCTTGACCGCGTCGATCATGTGATCCAGCCACTCACCGAGCGGCGAACCGCCACCACGCAGGCGCGCCAGCTGACCGTCGGCCGAGTCGAGCCCGTAACCGAGCACCAGCAGCACGGTCACCGCCAGCGCCAGCCCGAACGACGGCCGCACGGTCGCAACCAGCGCTATCCCGGCCAGCGAGCACAGGCCGCTGGTAATACTGACCTGATTCGGAGTCCGCCCGGCCAGGAACGCGGTCGCCGCGAACACCCGCCCGATCCGCCGATTCACGAACCGCGAGTACGCCGGCGTCCCAGCCGACGGCTTCTGCGCCCCGGACAGCCGCGCGACTGCCTCTGTATACGCGCTCATGCCACCGAGCTGCGGGACTGCCGCTGGTCGATCGCCGCGCGGAGGATCGTGCTGCGGGACATCCGGGCGTCGGGCAGCTCGCGCAGGCCCGGTACGCCGTTCAGGTCGTCCGCACCGAGGACACCGTCGAGGTCGGCGGCGAACACCAGCCGGCCGGACAACAGCTTGCTGTCCACGTCGTCGATGACGACCACTTCGTCGACCGCCCGCAGGTGCTGCAGGATCTGGACCCGCTCGACCAGCGGCACGAACGGCCGCGCACCCCAGGCATCCATCGCCCACTCGTCGGTCAGCACACCGACGACCAGCCGGTCACACGCCTGGCGGGCCCGCTCGAGCACGTCGAGATGCCCGACGTGGAACAGGTCGAAGACCCCGGCCAAGAATCCGTTCTGCGGCAAACTGTGTTCCCCCTGCGGCTCCCCCACGGAGCGTTGTGTTACGCGGCCGGGCCGATGAGCGACCTGACCGTCAGCGGTGACCCTATACCTCTGCGTCACGACGTGCCCAGCGTCCCTTCCGGATCCGTTCACCCGTTGCCTGCTCGGCGATCGCATCCGTGTAGATCCTCTCCGTGGCCGCGAGATCGCGTTCCGGGGTGAAGCGGTCCAGGTAGACCTGCCGCGCACGCTGGCCGAAGGCTACCGAAGTCGCCGGATCCGTCACCAGCCCGAGCGCCTTGCGTAAACCCTCCGGATCACCCGGCTCGGCCAGCGCCCCGGTCTCACCGTCGTCCACCAGCTCCGCCAGCGCGCCGAGCCGGGACGCGACCACCGGAACGCCGTGCGCGAACGCCTCCACCACCACGAGTCCGAAGGTCTCATACGAACGCGCCGGTACGACGACGGCGCGCGCGGATCGCAGCACATCCATGCAATCCGCCCACGGTAGTTGACCAAGTACCTGAATCGACAGGTCTTCGCGGGCCCGCTCCTCGGCCTCGGCGCGCAGTGGACCGTCCCCGATCACCACCAGCCGGCCGAGCGAGGAATCCCAGGCCCGCAACAGATCTGCGAACCCCTTGTCCTCGACCAACCGGCCGAGGAACACCACCGCATCCCCGGGCCCGGTCCGGACCTGACCGTCGTGCGGCACCGCATGCGGTTTCACGACGATCCGGTCCGCGTCGAAACCATGAGCGACGTACCGCTCGCGCACGAACTCCGACGGCGCGATCAGCTTGGTGACGTAACGCTGCCAGGTATGCAAGGTGTTGTGGAGGCCGATGCTGGTTGCCAGCGGCAGCGTCTGCACCCGGGACTCGCGGTAGCAGCTGTGCCGCACACTGGCCAACGGAAGCTTGCCGACACAGGAGTCACAAGGACCACCGTCGCGTTGCAGTACGGCGTTCGCACACATCAGCCGGAAGTTGTGCAGGGTGGCCACCACCGGCAGCCCCAACCGGTACGCCGCGCGCAGGACCGAGGGGCTGAAGAGCGGGAAGGTGTTGTGCACATGCACCACATCGGGCCGGTTCGCTTGCAATAGCTGTGTTAAATCGCGTTCGGCCGAAAATGACCATACGGAGCGAAACGGTAACAATGCGCGATCTTTTCGGCCCATCTCGGCGATGTCGTCGCTGTTCCGAGCGTAAAGGTCGATCTCATGTCCTGAGTTACCCAGCAAATCAACCGTTTGGGCGACGACAGTGTTCTCGCCGCTGGGTTGACCACTCCGGTAACGGTTGTGCAACATGGCGACCCGCATGGCACTACCTTAAGTCTCGCGGTGGCTACGCCTGGTGTATCCAGGCCGGTGTCGAACCGCAACCCCGGAGGGTTCCTTGAGCAGTAAGCGCTCTACGGCGTGGTTCGCAGCGTTCATCGCTGCGGCCGTCGCGGTCGTTACGGTCGCCCTCCCGGTGATCGCACACGAGAACAACGCCACAAGTGCCGTGAAGTCACGCACGAATTCGGATCCCTCGATCGCGCGCGGCAAGGTGCCCACCCACCAGGCTTCCAAGCCCGGCACCAACCACTCTTCGCCGAAGGGCACGCCGAGTGCGCGGCCGTCTTCGAAGAAGCCGGTGCCGTCGAAGCCGGCCGCCAAGCCCACGGTGCCTGTTCCTCCGGTCACGGCTCCGACGGTTCCCGCGATCGACCAGGGTTCGGCCGGTCCCGCTCTCGCGGGTCCTTGCCGCGGCGTGTCGATCGAGCCGGGCGACGACGCGGCCAAGGTCGTCAGCGCGGCAGCAGCCGGTACGACGTTCTGCTTCGCGGCCGGCGTCCACCGGATCGGCACGACGATCCGGCCGAAGGCCAACCAGGTGCTGGCGAGCGCGGATCGCGCCGTACTGACCGGGTCGGTGCCGTTGACCGGGTGGACCCGCGACGGTGATCGCTGGGTGGTGCGCGGGGTGCTGCCGGCGGCGTACGGGAAGTCCGGGCAGTGTGAGGACAACAAGGCGAACATCTGCCATCTGCGGGAGCAGCTCTTCCTCGACGGAGCGCACCTGACCCGAGTCGCGAGCCTGAGCTCGGTGGCACCGGGGACGTTCTACGCCGACTACGCCGCCGATGCCGTGTACCTCGGCAGCGACCCGGCCGGGCACTCGGTCGAGATGTCGAAGACCGCGACAGCGATCGAGTCCGGAGCGACCGGCGTGGTCGTGCGCGGGCTGACCATCGAGCACTTCGCCAGCGCTCCGCAGGCCGGTGCACTGGTGTCCGGCCCGGAGTGGAAGGTGACCGCGAACGACGTCCGCTGGAACCACGCGGTCGGCGTGATGCTGGTCAAGGCGAACAAGACCAAGGTGGACAAGAACCTGATCCACCACAACGGCCAGCTCGGCCTGGGTCAGTACAGCTCGGCCGATGCGGCCGTGACCCGCAACGTGATCAGCGAGAACAACACCGACGGTTTCTGGGTCGCCGACTGGGAGTCCGGCGGGATCAAGTCGACCCGCTCCTCCGGCACGGTCAGCGGCAACCTGATCAAGGCCAACCGCGGCGTCGGCATGTGGGCCGATGTCGCCGACGACGGCCGGGTGATCAGCGGCAACAAGATCATCGGTAACGCGGCCGACGGGATCCGCTACGAGATCAGCCGCAACGGCGTGATCGAGAACAACACCATCACCGGCAACGGATTCGGTACCGGGCGCGGTTCCGGTACGTCGCTGTGGGACGGCGGCGGAATCAACGTGAACACGTCGACCGGCGTGACGATCCGGGGCAACTCGGTCTCCGGCAACGTCAACGGGATCACCATCCAGTCCCGCACCCGCGGTGTCGGACCCTGGGGCGCCTACGTCCTGCGCGACATCGAGGTCACCGGAAACACCGTGACGATGACCGGCGGCACGCAGGCGACCGGCATGGTGCAGAACACCGCGTCCCCGGTCCCGGCGGGCGAGGTCGTGTTCTCGGCCAACAAGTACGTGCTGGACGCGCTCGGGGCCAAGCGGTTCGCCAGGTTCGGCACCAAGCTGACCGCCGACGGCTGGCAGAACGCCGGCCTGGACGCCGTCAGCACCTTCCTGGCGAACTGAACAACTACTGTTCGCAACCGATTTCGCGCTGTGTGATCGATGCCCTCTGCAACGTCTGTAAATTTGGTGCATAAAGCAACGAATAAGGGTTGCAACGGCTACCCGACGTAGTACGCTGCTGACTTGAAGTCGCGCCTTGGGGGGTGCGCCGAGGAACTACGTTGCCCCCCGGAGGCTCCTCAGTGAAACCACCGCTCACCGTTCTCGCAGTAGTTGCCACCGGCACCCTGACCGCTGCCCTGCTGGCCCCCCAGGCCCTCGGCACCCCAGGCCCCGCCCCGGCCGGCCCCGTCGGCATCCGCCTACCCGACGACGCCGGCCCCGGCGCGAGCCACGGCGGTGGCACGCCCCGCCCCACCGCGGAACTCCTGAGCGCCCACCCCGGCGCTGAGCAGGCCTATCTCGGAGACGCCGCGCACCACTCCATCGGCCCCACCTCAGGTGAACCCCAGGCGTACCTCCCCTCAGGCGAGCACCTCCCCTCGGGGGAAGACGCCGAGGGCTACCCCCCGGCCGCTGACCCCGCACAGCTCAATCCCGGCGGCCCCACCTACTTCACCCCGGACGACGCACAGCTCGCTTCCGACGAAGGCTCGGCCGATTTCCCGTCCGTCGACGACCTGCTCGCCGTCCGCCCGGCCGACGACCCCACCGCGACGCCCACGCCCGGCCCGACCACCCCAACGCCGACGACTTCCCCGACCACTCCCCCTCCGACGACTCCTGCATGCTCCGGGGTACAGATCACTCCGCAGGACGACGCGGCCAAGCTGGTGGCGAGCGCTCCGGCCGGGACGACGTTCTGCTTCAGCAAAGGTCTGCACCGGATCAGCTCGACCATCGCGCCGAAGGCCAACCAGGTGCTCACCGGCGAAACCGGTGCAGTACTGACCGGATCGGTTCCACTCACCCAGTGGGCGGCGAACGGTGACGACTGGGTGACCACGGGCGTCCTCCCCCCGGCGTACGGGCAAACCGGGCAGTGCGAGGACAACGTGGCGAACATCTGCTACCTCCGCGAACAGGTGTTCCTGGACGGCAAGCACCTGACCCGCGTCGCCTCCCGCGACAAAGTTGCCGCCGGCACCTTCTACGCCGACTACACCGCGAACGCCGTCTACCTCGGCACCGATCCACGCAAGCGTGCGGTCGAGATGTCGAAGACCGCCACCGCGATCGCCTCCAACGCGGCCGGAGTCACAGTCCGCGACCTGACGATCGAACACTTCGCCACCCCACCGCAGGGCGGCGCACTCCAGCTCGGCCCGAAGTGGCACGTCTCCGGCAACGAGGTCCGCTGGAACCACGCCGTCGGCGTCATGCTGGTGAACGCGGACGGCGCGATCCTGGAGAAGAACAGCATCCACCACAACGGCCAGCTCGGCGTCGGCCAGTACAGCACCGTCAACGGCACCATCGCCGACAACGACGTCCGCGGCAACAACACCGACGGCTTCTGGATCGCCGACTGGGAGTCCGGCGGTATCAAGACCACCTGGTCGAACGGCGGGTCCGTCACCGGCAACCTGATCAAGGAGAACCGCGGCGTCGGGCTGTGGAGCGACGCGTACGACGACAACCGGACCTTCAGCGACAACACGATCGTCGACAACGCGGCCGACGGCATCCGCTTCGAGATCGGCCGCAACGGCGTGATCGAGAAGAACCTGGTCACCGGCAACGGCCACGGCACCGGCCGCGGCTCCGGCAAGTCCCTGTGGGACGGCGGCGGCATCAACGTCAACACCTCGTCGAACGTCGCCGTCCGCGACAACGTCGTGGCGAACAACGTGAACGGCATCGCCATCCAGTCCCGCACCCGCGGCTCCGGCCCCTGGGGCGTCAACGTACTCCGCGACATCACCGTCACCGGCAACCTGATCACCATGCGCGGCGGCACCAGCGCCACCGGCATGGTCCAGAACTCCGGCGCCGTCATCCCCACCGGCGAGGTAACCCTCGACAAGAACACCTACCGCCTCGACAGCCTCACCTCCACCCGCTTCCAGAAAACCGGCCGCTGGTACACAGCCCGCCAATGGCAGCAACAAGGCCTAGACACCACCAGCACCTTCACCCAAAACCGCCTCCCCCCACCCCGCTAACCCCACCTTCGCCACCGCGACGGCGGGCCAAGGCGGACCCGAGCCACCCACCAATACCCTCACCCAGCCCATTCCAGGCCGGCTCCCCGCGTGGCGCGACAAGAGCTGACCGAGTTAGTGGGTGCTGGCCGTCCGCCCACACAAGCCGACCACCAGCCGCCACACCCCAACTCCGGACGCCCAGGCCATCACAACCGAGCTCTCCAAACCAACCCACGCCTGAACGCACCTCCTGAAGTGCAGTTGTGATGGCCCACCGGTCCGCCCGTCAACGCGGAAGCTCCTCCCCCTCACCCCGTGCACCTTCAGCCGAGGCTCGGCTGAAGGTGCGCCCAAGCGCCAACGTCCAAAGGCGTAGCCGGGCGTCTTCTCGGACGCGAGCTCCCCGGCCGAGCCCAGCCGCCGGTCCTGGCACCGGCGCCCCACGCAGTCCTGCTGCCGCCCGGTGACAGCAGAACTCTGTGAATCTCAACGTCCCCCGAGGCAAGCCGGCTGCCGAGGGTGTGAACAGGAACTGGTGGTCTGAGACAAGCAATTACCTGTTCAAGCCCTCACCCAGATCTGCCCGCCCCCGCAAACTGGCCCGCCCCGGCCGGCGGGCGGGTCGTTTGGCGGTGACGGGGTGGCCAATTGACGGGTTGGGAAGCACTTCGGCCCATGCATGGCCGACGCTCACTCCACGCCGGGGCCGGCCCGCAATCGGCAGCGCCTCAACGGGCTGATCTGCTGTTCTTCACCACCACGACAGGGCGCCCGCACGATCTCGTCAACCACCGACGGCAACCACCCCCCCCAGCCCCGCACGACCAGACCCCCACCCCGCACGCCCATCGGGTCACCCTGCGAACCGGTCAAGAAGACCGGGCTAGGCAGCAATCCGGACGGACGCCCACGGGGCCGGGTGTGAGGGCCGGGGTGTGAGGGTCGGAGGATGCGGGTTAGGGGGTGGTTAGGGCGGTTACGTGGGTGATTAGGAGGGCTCGGAAGGGGGTGGAGGTGGCTAGGGCGGGGGTGAAGATCGTGGTGATGGGGAGGAGGGCGTCGACTATGGCTGTGGGGGTGGTGGCGTTGGCCAGGGCTTTGGTCAGGAGGGGGGCTTGGGGGTCGTCGAGGGTAGGGGTGGTTTTGGCGTAGACCATCCAGGCGGCTACGGCGAGGGCCAGGGTGGTGGGTTCGGCGCCGGTGGCTAGGCGGTCTTCTACTGTGCCTAGGAGGCGGACGGGGAGTTTGACCGAACCGTCCATGGCGATCTGGGTGGTGCGGTGCTTCAGGGCCGGGTTGGCGAAGCGCTCCAGGACGGTGGCGCCGTACGACGGGAGGTCGAGACCGTCGGGTGGGGTGAGGGTGGGGATGACGTCTTCGGTGATCAGGGTGTGTGCGAGGGCGGCCAGCTCATCGTCGCGGACTGCTTCGGCGATGGTCTCGTAGCCGCGGAGGGCGCCGAGGTAGGCGAGCATCGAGTGGGTGGCGTTGAGGATGCGGAGCTTCGCTTGCTCCCAGGGCGCCACGTCACCGGTGAGTACTGCGCCGCCCTGCTCCCAGGCCGGGCGCGCGCCAGCGAAGTCGTCCTCGATGATCCATTGCAGGAACGGCTCCGCGACCACAACCGCTTCGTCGCGTACGCCGAGCAGTCGCGCAGCGTCGTCGCGATCGGCATCGGTGGTCGCGGGAACGATGCGATCCACCATGCTCGCGGGGAACCGGGATGCCTCGAACACCTCAGGCACCTTGCCGAGCGCTTCGAAGTACTCCGCGACGAGCCGGCGCAAGAAGGGGCCGTTGGCTACCAAGTTGTCGCAGGAGACGATCGTCAGCGGCTCGTTGCGACGAGCCAGCGCGGCGGCCAGCTGACCGACGACTGTCCGCGGTGGCCTGCCGGTGAGGTCGGCCTGGATCTCCGGGTCGTCCAGATCGAGCGCGCCGTTCTTGGCGCGGTAACCCTTCTCGGTCACCGTCAGCGTCACGACCGAGACCGCGGGGTCGGCGATTCGCGCGACGACCGCCTCCGGGTCCTCCGGCGCGGTGAGCACCTCTCGAATGCTCCCGATCACCTGGACCGTCGGATCGCCGGCACCACGCTCGAGAACGGCGTACAGGCCGTCCTGTGGGGCCAACTGCTCGCGGACGGTGGCTGAGCGTTGGCTGACGCCGGTGATGCCCCAGCGGGTGTCACCGGTCAGTGCTGCCGCGCGCTCGGTGATCACGGCTTGGTGGGCGCGGTGGAAGGCACCGAGGCCGAGGTGCACGACGCCGACCGAGAGGGATCGCGGATCGACGGCGGGTGCGACGGGGAGGTGGGCGAGACTCAACCTGTTCACGAGGTGACCTCTTTCAGCCTTTGGGGGACGGTGCCGGGCCGGTGGAGTTGCGGACGATCAGCTCGCCGGTCAGTGCGTTGCTCCGGCGGAGCGGTGGTAGGGCCTCCGGCATCGTGATCAGCCCGATCAGCGTCTCGACGGCGATCTGGCCGGCTCGTTGCTGCGGCAGGCGGATCGTGCTGAGCGCCGGGATCGCCATCCGGGACATTTCGACGTCGTCGACCCCGAGCACGCTGAGGTCGTCCGGCACCGAGATCCCCCGGGCATGCAGGCGGGACAGCAGACCGATCGCGATCAGGTCGTTGTAGGTGACCACGGCGGTCGCCTCGGTGGCGACGACCTGATCCGCCGCGGCGACACCGCCCTCGTAGGTGGGCGCGAAGCTGCCGACCTCGATCAGCTCGACGTCCCGGGCCGTGGCGGCGGCGCGCAGACCGGCAGTGCGGTGCTGGCTCGACCACGACGCCTCCGGACCGCTGACCCAGGCGATCCGGCGGTGCCCGAGCGCGACCAGGTGTGCCATCGCCTGCCGCATCGCGTCCTCGTCGTCGAAGATGATGCCGGTGATGCCGCGGACGCCCCGGTTGATCAGGACGACGTTCGTCTCCTCGGCGATCGCGGAGAGGTCTTCAGCGCTCGAGCGCGGTGAGCAGAGGATCAGGCCGTCGACCTGTTTGGCCAGGGCCCGGAACAGGCGTGCCTCGACCGCGGGCTCCTCGTCGGTGTCGGCGACGAAGACCGCGACGTCGTCCTGGCGGGCCCGGGCCTGGACGCCCTTGACCACACTGGCGAAGAACGGGTTGGCGACATCGGGGACGACGAGGCCGACATTCCCCGTGCGGCCGGTGATGAGGCCGCGGGCGGCCCGGTTCGGCTCGTAGCGGAGCCGTTCGACGGCGACAGCCACCCGGGCACGGGTGTCCACATTCACCATGTCCGGCATCGAGAGCGCGCGGGACACGGTGGACGGAGACACCCCGGCGAGCCGGGCCACATCACGAAGCGTCGCGGTCATCGCCACCTCCTCCAGCCGGAATCGCCTCAGTCTGCAATCCGTTGCAGCACCCTGTCAAATCGTCCGTTGTGGACACCGATTTGCCTTGTCAGCAAAGGGCTGCAATCCTTTGCGGTATTCGTCGCAGCCGATCATCGCAGTCGAGGAGGCCCTCATGCCCAAGGCCCTGCAGCCCCATCCCGATCGCGCCCTGCCGGCCGGTGAGTCACGTGACCTGGCCCGCCGGATCCACGCATCGACGAAGGATCTGCCACTGCTGTGCCTGCACGGGCACGTCGACATCAGCTTGTTCGCGGCCGATGCACCGTTCGGCAACCCGGCCGAGCTGCTGGTGATCCCGGACCACTACGTCACCCGGATGCTCGTCTCGCAGGGCGTCGCACCGGATCGGCTGGGTCTCCCCCGCCGCAACGGCACGCGCACGGCCGACCCGCGGGAGGTCTGGCGCGAGTTCTGTGCACATTGGCACCTCTTCCGCGGCACGCCGAGTCGGTACTGGCTGGAGCACGAGTTCGCCGAGGTGCTCGGGCTGTCCGTTCACCCGTCAGCTGAGACCGCCGACGAGCTGTACGACCAGATCTCCGCGCGGATCGCCGAGCCCGACTTCCGTCCGCGGGCGCTGCTCGACCGGTTCCGGATCGAGCTGCTGTCCACGACCGACGCCGCGACCGACGACCTCGCCCTGCACGCACAGGTCGAGGCAGAGCTACCCGGCCGGGTGATCCCGACCTTCCGGCCCGATGCCGTCGTCCACCTCGACCGGCCCGGCTGGAGTCACCTGGCCGAGCAGCTCGGCCAACTCGCCGAGACCGACACCTCGACGTACGGCGGCTATCTGGAGGCGATCCGGAAGCGGCGGCAAGTCTTCGTGCAGGCAGGGGCCAGAGCGACCGACCACGGGCATTTCAGCGCCGCGGCGACACCGCTGTCCGACGCGGAGGCCGAGCGGATCTACGCCGACGCACTCAAGGGTCAGGTGTCGGCCGAGGATGCGGCGGTGTTCGCCGGGCACATGCTGTTCCAGTCGGCGGTGATGTCGGCCGAGGACGGGCTGGTCATGCAGCTACACCCCGGCGTGCTGCGGGACCACGATCCGGCGATCCATGCGACGTACGGGCCGGATCAGGGGCACGACATCCCGGTGACGACCGAGTTCACCCGGTCGTTGCGGCCGCTGCTCGAGCGGTTCGGGCATGCGGAGGGCTTCCGGATCGTGCTGTTCACCGTGGACGAGACGACGTACTCGCGGGAGCTCGCGCCGCTCGCCGGTGTGTATCCGGCGGTCCGGCTGGGAGCGCCCTGGTGGTTCCTGGACAGTCCTGGTGGGATGCGACGCTTCCGGGAGCTGGTGACCGAGACGGCCGGTTTCTACAACACCTCCGGCTTCGTCGACGACACCCGTGCGTACCTGTCGATTCCGGCCCGGCACGACCTCGCCAGACGGATCGACGCGGGCTATCTGGCCGACCTGGTCGTGCAGCACCGGCTGGACGAGGAGGACGCATTCGAGGTCGCGCAGGACCTGGCCTACAACCTCGCCAAGGACACCTACCTGAGCTAGCGGTAGTCTCCACCAGATCTTGCGGTGTCAGATCCTGGGGCTGGGTGGGCTGGGTGGGTTGGAAGGAACGGTCGATGAGGCGTCGGGTCATCGTGGGTCAGCGTGATCGGCGGTGGGCCGGGTACCGCGGCGTCCCCCTTCGATCGGCAGCTATGGCAGCCGGGTTCGCGTTGCTGCTCAGTGGATGCACGAGCGGCGACGGGCCCGGGACGGCCGGCCCGGTGACGACGACCGTGACCGTGCCGACCGAGCCACCGGCTGCGGCGGCCGCCGTGCTCGGACCGACGGGACCTAGTACGGCGAAGGCGTGTAGCGGTGTGGAGATTCCGGTTGGAGCGGACCCGCAGCAGGTGATCGGCGAGCACCCGGCCGGGACGACGTACTGCTTCGCGAAGGGGCTGCACCGGATCGGCAAGCCGATCGAACCGCGTGAGGGCGACAGGTTCGGTGGTGGGCCGGGCGTCGTACTCACGGGCTCGAAGCAGCTGACCGGCTGGGCGCGCGAGGGCGATCGTTGGGTGGTGCGCGGGGTCCTGCCGGCGGCGTACCCGCTCAAGGGGCAGTGCGAGGACAACCGGGCCAATCCCTGTCAGCGCGGCGAGCAGCTGTTCGTCGACGGTCGACACCTCACCCGGGTGATGAGGCCATCGGACCTGCAGCCGGGGACGTTCTACGGCGACTACGCCGCCAATGCGGTGTACGTCGCCGATGACCCGAGCGGCCGTGCTGTCGAGATGTCGCGGACGACCGCCGCGTTCGTGAGCAGCGCTGAGCGGGTCACCGTTACCGGGCTGACGATCGAGCACTTCGCGTCACGCCCGCAGGGCGGGGCGCTGGAGGCCGGCCGCGGCTGGCGCATCACCGGGAACGAGGTGCGCTGGAACCATGCGGTCGGCGTGATGCTGATCGAGGCCGACGGCGCGCAGGTCAGCCGGAACACGATCGCCGACAACGGCCAGCTCGGTCTCGGGCAGTACAAGTCGGCCGACGCGCGGGTGACCGCGAATCTGGTCACCCGCAACAACACCGACGGGTTCTGGATCGCCGACTGGGAGTCCGGTGGGATCAAATCCACCCGGTCGTCCGGCGAGGTCTCCGGGAACGACATCATCGGCAACCGCGGTGTCGGTCTGTGGAGCGACATCGCCGAGTACGACCGCCGGATCAGCGCGAACCGGATCCGGGACAACGCGGCCGACGGGATCCGGTACGAGATCAGCTACGCCGGCGTGATCGAGAAGAACGTTGTCGAGGGCAACGGGTTCGGTACCGGCCGGGGTTCCGGCGGGAGCCTGTGGGACGGCGGTGGGATCAACGTGAACACCTCCGCCGGTGTGCAGGTCCGCGGCAATCTGGTGAAGGACAACCGCAACGGGATCTCGATCCAGTCCCGTACCCGCGGCGAGGGCCCGCGCGGGCGCTACGTGCTCAGCGACGTGATCGTGGAAGGCAACCTCATCGTCCTGAAGGACGACGGCTCCAGCACCGGCGTCGTCGAGAACAAGGCCTCCCCCACCACCTCCGGCGCCATCACCTTCCGCCGCAACAGCTACCGGCTCCCCGGCAGCACGCGCTTCGCCTACCGCGGCAAGTCCCTGACTTGGCCCCAATGGCAAGAAGCCGGCTTCGACCAAGACTCCGTCTCCAGCTAAAGGAGGCCGCCGGCCGAGGGCAGTTCACCGGGTGAGGGAGCTTGCTGGGTGAGGGAGCTTGCCGGGGGCGGGAAACTCACCGGGCCGGGGAGGTCGCCGGCCGAAAAGACGTTGCCGGGACGGGAAACTCACCAGGCCGGGGAGATCGCCAGCCGAAAGACGCTGCCGGGACCGGGAAACTCACCAGGCCGGGGAGCTCAGTGGGTGGGGGCGGTTGCTGGGGGGCGGGTGGGGCCTGGGCGGAAGGTGATTGGGGGTTTGGAGCGGTGGCGGATTCGGTCTGCGTCGCAGATTGCGGCGGCTACCAGGAGGTGGACGGTCATTGAGGAGAGGTCTGATAGGCCGCTCTCGTTCAATGATGCTGCGCTGACGTAACCCATTAGCAGGGCACCACAAGCCCGGATGTACGGCGTCGGTGCGCGCAGCACCGCGATCCAGGCCAGGAGCACCGCCAGCGCGACGATCGCCACCGCGAGCAGCCCGGTCTCCCAGTAGAGACCGAGCCAGCTGTTGTCGATGGCCATCACGTCGATATCGCCTTCACCACGCCGCAGCAGCACGCGTTTGTTGCCGAGACCGTGGCCGATGATCGCGGTCTGGATCGAGACCTTCTCGTCAAGCACGGCCTGCCAGCTCGTCGTACGGCCACTCAGTGAGCTGATCTGGCGGGTGCCCTGGCCGCGCAGCAGCCAGGTGTGTAGTGACCCGATGGTCAGGAAGGCCAAGCCGAGCAAAGCCGGTACGCCGAGGGTCGCGAGCCGGCCGAGCCACGTCTTCCGCGTGAGCAGCAGCGCGAGCACCAGACCGAAGGCGATCGCGGCAGCAGAGGTGCGGGTGCGGCTGGCCGCGATCAGGATGACGCCGAGACCGATCAGGCCTGCGGACGGTATCAGCGACAGCTTCTTGCAGATGAACCCGATCAGCGCCAGCCCGAGCATGATGGCGCCGACCTCGCCGACGCGCGGCGGCAGCATCGGGATGATGACGCCCTGCAGGCGATAGCCGGTACCGAAGGCGCTCAACGGTCGCCACGCCTGACTTGGCGCATACGCAAGGCTCAAGACCACAGTGATCGCCAGCAGAATGTGCGCCCAGAGATGAGCGCGGATCAGCCGCTCCGGCACCTGCACCAGCGGACGCCACAGCAGGAAGACCAGCACGAGGCCGATCAGGAACCGAGCCAGCCGAGTCAGCGGACCGAGCGGCTCGGCCAGCAGGAACGCCGTCGCGGTCGCGAACATCACGTACAGGACATAGAGGCTGCCGGTCGGGTTGACGCGCGTCCGGAAGCCGGGCTTGGTGGCGGCCAGTGCGATCAGGAAGATCGCACCGAGCAGCAACCCCTTCATCACGCTGTTGGTGGAGCCGGTCGTCCCCTGGGGTGCAGCGACCCGCGACGACCACGGCTGCACACCGAGCACGAACAGACACCACAGCATCAGCCAGAACCAGGCCGGCTTCTCCAGTGGCGTCTCGACCGTCCCCGGGACCGCCTGCGCCAGCCGGTCCCGCCGCGGACCCCAGCCACGCCCGACCCGGTACTCCGCTCCCCTCCGGAACAGCTCTGCGCCTCGTTGCATGGCGCAGTCAGCGGATGTGGGGGGTGGGAGATTCGGTCGGGGTGTAGTTGAGCGGGATGCCGAGCGTCTCGTCGTGGTCGGACGCACCGATCAGCACGACACCGAGGACCGGGGCGCCGGCGTAGTGCAGGGCCGCAGTGAGGCGGGCGACGTCCATCTCCTTGTCGTGGCCGACCTGCACCACGAGGACGGAGGCCTCGACGGCGGCGGCGAGCGGCGAGATGCCGTGCCGGCCGACCGCGGCGGGGCCGTGGATGACAACCGAGTAGCCCGGCGGGAGGTCGGCGATGATGCCCGGAACCAGCGACGGGCCGACCGCGGACGCCGTCTCCTCGTGGTTCAGGCCGGGAGGCAGGACGTAGAGGTCGGCGACGGTTCCGGGGCGGAAGAGCTTGCGGGCGCGGATCGCGCGGGTCGCGGCCGGTTCGACGACGAGGTCGGTCAGGCCCTCATGACCAGTCACGTGCGGGAGAACCGGCGTACCTTCGACGTCGGCGAGGACCAGCAGCGTCTCCCGGCCGTCGCGGGCGTTCGCCTCAGCCATCGCCAGCGCGATACCGGCCGCGTTCGGGCTCGTCGACGCCGAGACGACGAGCAGCGCGCCAGCGCCACCACCGGCGAAGCCGCGCGGGTTCAACTCACGACGTGCCAAGGCACCACTGGCCTCGGCGCCCAGCGCAGTGATCTCGTACTGCGGGAGCTCCGGTGCGGACCGGTGCCAGAAGCGCCGCCGGTTCCCCTCGGAGGCCGCGATCACCGGCGAGCTCGAGGCGCGCGCCGCCTGGTCGCGGGTCAGGATGTACGGCGTCAAGTGCGACCGCAGCAAGGCCAGACCGAACCCGAGCACCAGCCCGAGGATGCCGCCGACCAGGATGTCCCGCGCCACCATCGGCGATGAGGAGGCGGTGTCGGTCGTGGCCGGGGTCACCAGCTCACTCCCGGCGCCAACACCGGTCAGGGCCTTCCGCATGGCCGCCGCATCGTCAGCTGCCTGCCGGGCCTCGGTGGCCAGCCCGACCCGCTGGTCGCGCAGCTGGCTCGCAGTCTGGGTGTCGCCGCGTTGAACAGCCTCGTCGATCTGGCTGACCAGCGACCGCGACTGGGCAGTCGCTGTCTTCGCGCGGTCCTGCGCCTGGCTGGCCAGTGTGGTCAGCAGGGCCTTCGCAGCGTCGTTGCGCTGCTTCAAGTACGTCGTCGCGATCGCGTTCGCGCGTTGGACCGCCTGAGCCGCGGTCGGCCCGTCGGTGGTCACCAGATACGCGTTGTCGGTGACCGCCTTCACCCGGGTCACGGCGGTGAGGTCCTGGATGGTCTCGTCGGACGTCGGCAGCCCCAGCGACGCGGCGACCGTCCGCAGCAACCGCGGGCTGGCCATCACCCGCGCCTGGGTCTCAGCCGGCAGGTCCATGCCGAGCGGACCGGTCTTGTCGGTGCTGCTCGGCAGCTTCCCGACCAGTGCGGGCGGTACTGCCGGGCCGATGACGAGCTGGCTGGACGCCGTCCAGCGCTGGGTCTGGGACAGCGCGAAGACCGATGCCCCGATCAGACCGAGCACGATGCAGGCCATGATCAGCCACTTCTGCCGTAGCAGTGACTGAGCGGTTTCCCGCCAGACCACAGTGCCCGGTTCCATCCCTACCTCATTCCGTCGATCAGCGCCTCAGGATAGCTACGACGGCAAGGCGTGGCGAGTCGGTCTCGCAGAGTGCCCTACTCTCTTCTCCAAGGTCGCGGGGGCGCGTGAGGGACCGTTCATGTCCGAGGGGGACATCGCCGTATGAAGAGATGGTTCGTTGCGTCCGTCGCGGCAGCTGCCACAGCACTGGTCGCAGGGTCGCTGGTCTACGCACCCGCCGCTCAGAGCATCGAGGCCTCGCTGTCGGCCACCGACAGCCCGGTCTGGCAGACCAACGCCAGCGTGCAGGGTCTGACCGTCGCAGCCGGCAAGGCGTACGCCGGAGGCCGGTTCACCAGCGTTCGGCCACCAGGCGCGGCCGCCGGGACCAGCGAGGTCGCGCAGGCCTACCTGGCCGCGTTCGACCAGGGCACCGGCGCACTGGTCGGCTCGTTCACCCCTGTCCTCAACGACCAGGTGTACGCCGTGGCCGCGTCCGCCGACGGTTCCCGGATCTTCGTCGGCGGCGACTTCACCACGGTCGACGGCGTCACCCGGAACCGGATCGCCGCCTTCGACACCGCCACCGGCGCGCTCGTCGCGAGCTGGAAGCCGAGCGTCTCCTACCGGGTCAAGACGATCGCCGTCTCCGGCAACACCGTGTACTTCGGTGGTTCGTTCGGCCTCGTGAACGGCCAGGACCGGCCCCGCCTCGCCGCGGTGACCGCGGACACCGGCACGCTGCTGCCGTTCGCGCCGGCCGTCAACGGTGACGTGTACGCCGTGGCCGCGGCCGACGACGGCTCGAAGGTGTACGCCGGGGGCCAGTTCAGCCAGGTCAACGGCACCAGCCAGAACACCGTGGCCAGCCTCGACCCGGCGACCGGCGCGGCACTCCCCTTCCCCGGGGCGTCCGCCGTACCGCCTCCTAACGGCTCCTGCACGACTCGCGTGAAGTCGATCGACGCCAGCGGTGACACCGTCTACTTCGGGAACGGCGGTGACGGCAGTGGCTGCTTCGACGGCACCTGGGCCGCCGACATCGCGACCAACGAGCTGAAGTGGAAGAACCAGTGCCTCGGCGCGACCGAGACAGTCAAGGTCGTGAACGGCTGGCTCTACAAGGGCTCTCACGCCCACGACTGTGCGAACCAGGGCGCCGGCGGCTTCCCGCAGGGCTTCGGCTACCGCTTCCTGCTCAGCCAGAAGCTGACCGACGGCACCCTCGGACCGTGGTTCCCGAACACCAACGCCGGCGCGCCCACCGAGGTCGGACCGCTGGCGTTCGCGACCGGCGGCAGCGACCTGTGGGTCGGCGGCGACTTCACCACCTCGAACGGCCTCGCCCAGCAGGGCCTCACCCGCTTCACGAACGCGAGTCCGGGGGCCGCACCGGCGAAGCCGGCCAAGCTGACGCCGTACAGCGTCGAGCCGGGAACCGTGCAGATCCACTTCCCGACCGTGGTCGACAACGACGACAGCACGTTGACCTACCGCCTGCTCAAGGGCTTCAGCAACACCACCATCGCGACCTGGACCGCCAAGTCGACGCCTTGGGACCGCCCCTGGCTGCACTACACCGACACCGCTGTGACCCCGGGTGAGTCCACCAACTACCGGGTCGAGGTCACCGACGGTACGACGACGCTGCGCGGCAACTACTCCGACCCGGTGACAGTGGCTAGCGTGAAGTCGACGGCGTACGACCAGATCATCAGTTCCGACGGCCCGCAGGCGTACTGGCGCCTCGGCGAGCCCTCCGGTACGACGACCTCGGTCGACTCGTCCAGTCAGAGCAACAACGGCACCTTCACCGGTATGTCGCTCGGCGCGAGCGGTGCGATCGCCGGGAACACCGCTGCGTCCACCAGCTCGAGCAGTGGCCGGATGGTCGGCGAGAAGGCCTACAGCATGCCGCAGCAGTTCACTGTCGAGGCCTGGGTCAAGCAGAGCTCGACACGCGGCGGGCGCATCATCGGCTTCGGTAGCTCCAAGACCGGTAACAGCGTCGGTGGCGGCGACCGGATGCTCTACATGCGCTCGAACGGCGCGATCCTGTTCGGCGTCAACGACGGCTCCCAGCGGACCGTGACCAGCCCGTCGGGCAAGAACGACAACCAGTGGCACCACGTGGCCGGCACCTTCGACAACGGCCTGCTGAAGCTGTACGTCGACGGCATGCTGGTCGGCAGCACCAGCACCGGTACGGCGGCGCTGTACTACGGCTGGTGGCGGATCGGCTACGACAACACGAGCGCGTGGGCGGGCGGCGGGGCCACCCAGACCGGTCTCGGTCTCGACGAAGCGGCTGTCTACCCCTATGCCCTCAGCTCGGCGCAGGTGCAGGGCCACTACGCTGCTCGATGAGCATTCTGTCGGGGAGTTGTAGCACAAAGTCATAACGCGGAGGGGGGTCGGTTTCCAGCCGGCCTCCCACAGCGCTAGTGTCCGCAACTGGTGCGATGTGCGGCACGTGCCGTCGACTGTCCCCCGCCCAGTCAAAGGAAGTTGATGAAGAAGCTAGTTCTGGCTCTTGTCACCGCTGCGGCTGTCGTTGCCGCGGCGCTGATTCCGTCCGGTCCGCCGGTCGAGGCTGCGTCGAAGGGCTTCGGCTCCGCGGTCTCCGCGGTGCGGCAGACGGCCTGGCAGACGAACAGCAGCGTGAACGCGCTCGCCATCGCCGGCAACACCGTGTTCGCCGGTGGCCTCTTCACCAGGATCCGCCCGCCGGGCGCGGCCAAGGGCCAGCGGGAGTCGGTCCGCACGTACGTCGCGGCCTTCAACAAGACCACCGGCGCCCCGACCACCTTCGCCCCGAAGCTGAACGGTGCGGTCTACAGCATCGCGACCAGCCCGGACGGCAAGTGGGTGGTGCTCGGCGGCGACTTCACCACGGTGAACGGCGTCAAGCGCAGCAAGGTCGCCCTGTTCAACGCCGCCACCGGCGCGCTCGCCAAGACCTGGGATCCGGTCGTCGCGGCCCGGGTGAAGACCCTGGCCATCTACGGCAACAGCGTCTTCATCGGTGGCGCCTTCACCAAGATCGACGGCCAGGTCCGCAACCGCGTCGGTGCCGTCACCCTCAGCACGGGTGCACTGCTGAAGTGGAACCCGAACGCCGACGACGACGTCTACGCGATCGCCACCTCCGACAACGGCACCCGGGTGTTCATCGGCGGGCCGTTCGAGAAGATCAACAGCCGCGAGCACTACTCGCTGGCGATGGTGAACAGTACGACCGGTTCCGCGCTGTCGATGCCGGCCGCGAACTCCATCCCGAAGCCGACCTGGGAGTGCACCACCCGGGTCAAGGCCATCGACACCCTCGGCAACAAGGTGTTCATCGGCAACGGTGGTGACGGGCCCGGCTGCTACGACGGGATCATCGCGGCCGACGCCACCACCGGCAAGCTGCTCTGGCAGAGCCACTGCCTGGGCGCGAACGAGGCGCTGAAGGCGATCGACGGCTGGCTCTACAAGGGCTCGCACGCGCACGACTGCAGCCAGGACGGCTCGTTCGGCGACGGCACCGGCACGCACTACCTGCTGGTCCAGAGCGTTGCCAACGGCAAGATCGGCCCCTGGTTCCCGAACACCGACGCCGACCAGAACAGCACCACGAAGGTCGGCCCGCTGGCCTTCGCCGGTGACAGCACCGGTCTGTGGGCCGGTGGCGACTTCCTGCACGTCGCGGGCAAGGGCCAGCAGGGACTCACCCGGTTCAGCAGTGCGCCGGGTGGCGCGTTTCCCGCCGTACCGAAGGCTCCGGCGCTGACTGCCGGCCGGGCCAAGGTCACCGTCAAGTTCACCGACGTCTACGACCTCGACAACATCACGCTGACGTACAACGTCTTCCGCGGTAACACCAGGATCGGGTCCTACAAGTACAACTCGTACTACTGGGACAAGCGGAAGTCCTACACGGTGACCGACACCGGGGTGAAGTCCGGCCAGACGGTCGGCTACCGGATCGTGGTCACCGACGACCGAAATACCGTCAAGAGCTCGACAGCGACCGTCAAGGTCCAGTAGAACCATGGGGGCTGTCCGGACGGGCAGCCCCTTCGCATTCGCCCACCGGCCGCCCGCCGGTCCCGGAGTACATTTGAACCCGAGGGGGGTTCATAAAAGTGAGGAAATTTATCGCTGCGCTCGGCGCGGCAGGTCTCGGCGTTGCCGGGCTCCTGATCGCCCTGCAGCCGGCTCAAACCGCAGTGACCACCGGTGGCCCGCTCACCGCGCTCCCGGCGAGTGCCTGGCAGACCGACGCGAGTGTGCTCGGACTGGCGGTCGCCAAGAACAAGGCGTTCGTCGGTGGCCGCTTCCTGAACGTGCGTCCGCCGGGCGCCGCCCCGGGGGCCAGCCAGACCAGCCGGACCTACCTGGCCGCGTTCAACCAGACCACCGGTGCGCTCGACACCACGTTCAACCACGTGCTGAACGGCGTGGTCTGGTCGATCGTCGCCTCGCCGGACGGCTCGAAGATCTACATCGGCGGTGACTTCACCAAGGTCGACGGAGTCACCCGGAACCGGGTGGCCGCCTTCGACTCCACCACCGGCGCGCTGATCGCGAACATCAAGCCCAGCGTCTCGTACCGGGTCAAGACGCTCGCCATCGGCGGCAACAGCCTGTACTTCGGCGGTTCGTTCGGGCTCGTCAACGGCGTCGCCCGCAACCGCGCGGCGGCGATCAGCACGGTCGACGGCACGCTGCTGCCGTGGAACCCGAACGCGGACGCCGACGTGTACGCGATCGACGCGGCCGACGACAACTCCAAGGTCTACCTGGGTGGCACCTTCACCAAGATCGGCACCACCAGCCGGTGGGCCGTGGCGAGTGTGAACAACTCGACCGGTGCGATCCTGCCGTTCTCCGCGGCCTCCGCCGTACCGAGCCCGACCACGACCTGCAAGAGCCGGGTCAAGGACATCGAGACGGTCGGCACCAAGGTGTACTTCGCCAACGCCGGTGACGGCGGCGGCTGTTTCGACGGCACCTGGGCGGCCGATGTTGCCACCGGCAACCTGGTCTGGCGGAACACCTGCCTCGGCGCCACCGAGGCGATCACCATGGTGAGCGGCTGGCTGTTCAAGGGGTCGCACGCGCACGACTGCAGCGCGGCCACGGCCGGTCCGGCGTTCCCGGAGGGCACCGGCAACCACTACCTGCTGCTGCAGAACCCGGCCGACGGCAAGATCGGGCCCTGGTTCCCGAACACCAACGCCGCGGCCCCGACGCAGGTCGGCCCGCTGGTCTCGGCGACCGGTGGCACGGACCTGTGGGTCGGCGGTGACTTCACCAAGGTGAACGGCGCCGGTCAGCAGGGCCTGACCCGTTTCACGAACCTCGGGAACGGCGCTGTCCCGCTGGGCCCTGTCCTGCCGACGCTGTCCAACACCGTCACCAAGCAGGTCAAGGCCACCGTCCAGACCTCCCTGGACAACGACGACATCACGCTCACCTACCGCCTCCTGCGCGGCTCGACGAACGTGGTGGTCGCCACGACCACCGCGAACTCGACGTTCTGGAGCCGGCCGAACATCACGCTGACCGACCCGAACGCGCCACTCGGTTCGCAGATGTACCGCATCGAGGTCACCGACGGAAAGAACACCGTCCGCGGCGGCTACTCCACCATCACCGTCAAGTAGGAACCACCGATTCGAGCCCCCGGCCCTACCAGGCCGGGGGCTCAGTCGTTGCGGTCCATTGGGAGCGATCGGCCTCATACCTGGGTCGTACGTCGTACCAGGAAGTGAGTGCCGTTGGCCGATGCTGGAGCCGGCCTGCTTTCGGGATGCTGTTGTCATGACGCGTCGGACTCTGCAGGTGATCGGTACGGCCGTGGCGGGAGCGGCGCTTGCGACTGCTCTGTTGGTTGGGCTGCATCGGCCCGGGGCGCGGTTGTGGACGACTGCGGCGTCGTTCTCGCTCACTGTGGCTGCGCAGCTGCGCTGCGGGGATGTCCCGACCGGGCTTGCGGAGCTGTTTGAGCGCAGCTAGGTCAGGCGTTGGCGCGGCGGTGGGCGGCTATGGCGCGGTTGGCCTGGTGCCACCACAGGAGCAGCGTGCAGAAGGAGGCGCCGGCCAGGCCCCAGGCTGCGCCGCTGGCGCCGTCCAGGAAGGCGCCTCCGACGCCGCAGACGACCAGTACGACGGATGAGACCAGCCGGACGCCCAAGCCCCGGTTGGCGGCCGCCAGGGCTCGCAGGATCGCGAAGGCGCCTGCGTTCGAGGCGCCGAAGGCCTGGAGCAGGATTACTGGGATCAGTACGGCGTGCGCCTGCGCCCAGACGCCTGGTCCCAGCAGCTCGCGGCCGACGACCGGTGGGAGCAGGAGGAACACGGCTCCCCAGGCGAGTGCTCCGGCGCCTACGCCCAGCGAGATGGCCAGGCCGACCAGCCAGAGCCTCCGGTAGGAGTGGCGCAGCGCTCGGCCTGCTTCCGGGACCGAGATCATCCGGATGCCCTGATTGAGCACGTTGACCGGCCCGAGCAGGACCTGGGCACCGCGGATACCGGCGGTGGCGGCCAGGCCGGCGGCTGCGGTGATCCCGAGCATGTAGACCTGGATGGTGCCGGAGATCGCCAGCATCTCGCCGACGTACTTCGGGGTCAGGTCCCAGTTCCGGCGTACCCACTCCCTGATCAGCTGGCGGCGCGGCGCCAGCCCGGTCTGGAAGCGACCGGCGACCGCGGCGATCACCGCGCCCAGGCCCCAGGCGAAGGTGATCGAGAACGCGGACGCGGTATCGGTCAGGTACAGCCCGCCGAAGATCGCGAGCATGCTGAGCAGCCAGATCAGGTCGTTCAGGAAGGCCTTGTAGCCGTCCCCCACGACGAAGAACGCCCAGCGCCACGCGTCCTGCAGCAGCAGCCCCGGCATGGTGATCGCGAACGCGACCAGCACCCCGCGCGACGGCACACCGGGGAACAGCGCGATCGCGAGCCCGACCAGGAGCCCGAGAAAGCCGAGCAGCAGGGCGGTCGCCGTACTGGCTCGGACTGCACGCTCCCAGGCTGGAGTGCGGCCGTCGGTGGAGTGCCGGACGGCCAGTGGCTCGGTGGAGACTGCCCGGGAGACGTTGAGGGCGATCGTGTAGCCACCGAAGGCCAGCGCGTACACACCGAAGTCAGCGACCGAGCTGGAGCGTGCCACCAGCACGCCGACGGCCAGATTGCTCAGGCTGGACAGGGCCTGGTCGGCCAAGCCCCAACCCGCGCGACCGGCCGGTCCGGCGAGTCGACGTAGTTTCTTCGGTCGCCGGAACTTCACTCTGGCACGTTACACAGCACGTGGCGGGCGGCGCAGTACGCCGAACCCGAAACGCGGAATCCCGATCAGATAGCGCTTCCACAGCCGCCGGGGCTCCTTGTAGAGCCGATAGCTCCACTCCAGTCCGGCACGCTGCATCCACAGCGGCGCACGGTCCAGCCGCCCGGTGTGGAAGTCGAACGCCGCACCGACCCCGATCAGGATCGCCGCGTTCAGCCGCTCGCGGTGCTCGGCCATCCAGCGCTCCTGCTTCGGAGCGCCGAGACCGACCCAGATGATGTCCGGCCGCGCCGAGTTCATCCGGTCCACCGTCTCGGCGTCCTCGGCCTCGGTCAGCGCCCGGTACGGCGGGCACTCGACCCCCTGCACCTTCAACGCGGGGTGCAGGTCCTGGAACCGCATCCGCAGCTCGTCGGCCACGCCCTCGGCGCCGCCGTAGAAGTACTGCGTCCAGCCACGCTCGGCAGCCTCGGCCATCACCCGCTCGAGCAGGTCCGGCCCGGCCACCCGGTCCATCTGCTCGAAGCCCGCCTTCTTACCCGCCCAGACCAGCGGCATGCCGTCCGGTACGACGAGGCCGGCCGTGTTGTACACCTCGGTCAGCCGCTCGTCCGCCTTGGCGTGCAGCAGCGCGTTCATGTCGGTGACGCAGACCAGCTGCCGTTCACCGTTGTCGATCCAGCGCTCGAACGTCGCGACCGTGTGGTCGAGGTTCGTCACGCTGACCTGGATGCCGAGTACGTCGACCCGGTCCGCTGCGGTGGCAGGGGCCTCGAGATCGGTCATCGGTTGTCCTCCGGGGTCAGCAGGGCCAGGTCCGCGTCGACCATGATGCGGACCAGTTCGGGCACGTGGGTCTGGGCCTTCCAGCCCAGCTCGGTGTTCGCCTTCGACGCGTCACCGATCAGCGAGTCGACCTCGGTCGGACGCTCGTACCGGGAGTCGTGATCGACGTACTCCTCCCAGTCCAGCCCGACATGGTCGAACGCCAGCGACACGAAGTCGCGCACCGAGTACGACGTACCGGTCGCGATCACGTAGTCGGCCGGAGTGTCGTGCTGCAGCATCCGCCACATCCCCTCGACGTACTCCGGCGCATACCCCCAGTCCCGGCACGCATCCAGATTCCCCAGATACAGCCGCTCCTGCTTACCCAGCTTGATCGCGGCCACCGCGCGGGTGATCTTCCGCGTCACGAACGTCTCACCGCGCCGCGGCGACTCGTGGTTGAACAGGATCCCGTTCACCGCGAACATGTCGTACGCCTCGCGGTAGTTCCGCGTCATCCAATACCCGTACAGCTTCGCCGCCCCGTACGGCGAGCGCGGGTAGAACGGGGTCGACTCGTTCTGCGGGGGTGGCGTCGCACCGAACATCTCCGACGACGACGCCTGATAGAACCGGCAGTCCAGCCCGATCATCCGGATCGCCTCGAGCAATCGCGTCGTACCCATCCCGGTCGTGTCACCGGTGTACTCCGGCTCGTCGAACGACACCCGCACATGCGACTGCGCCGCCAGGTGATACACCTCGGCCGGCCGGATCGACGCCAGCAACGTCACCAGCCGCGAGCCGTCGGTCAGATCCCCGTAGTGCAGGAACAGCCGCTTGCCCGTCTGATGCGGATCCTCGTACAGGTGGTCGATCCGTTTGGTGTTGAACGTCGACGCGCGCCGGATCAGGCCGTGGACCTCATAACCCTTGGCCAGCAAGAGCTCAGCCAAATAGGAGCCGTCCTGCCCGGTGATCCCGGTGACAAAAGCCTTCTTCATACAGCGTGCTCCAGGTACCAGGCGTAGGTGGCGGCCACTCCGTCGGAGAGGTCGATGGTCGGCTTCCACCCCAACGCCTGCAACCGGCTCACATCGAGCAGCTTGCGCGGCGTCCCGTCCGGTTTGGACAGATCGTTGCTAATAGCACCTTCATACCCGACGACGCGGGCGACCAGCGCGGCCAGCTCCTGGATCGTCACGTCCTCGCCGACACCGACGTTGATCGGCTCCGGCTCGTCGTACGTCTCCAGCAGATGCAGGCACGCGTCGGCCAGGTCGTCCACGTGCAGGAACTCCCGGCGCGGCGTACCGCTCCCCCACAGCACCACCTCCGGCGCACCGCTCACCTTGGCGTCGTGGAACCGGCGGATCAGCGCCGGCAACACATGCGACGAAGTCAGGTCGAAGTTGTCGTTCGGCCCGTAGAGGTTGGTCGGCATCGCCGAGATCCACGGCAGACCGTACTGCCGCCGTACCGCCTGGACCTGCATGATGCCGGCGATCTTCGCGATCGCATACGCATCGTTGGTCGGCTCCAGCTCACCGGTCAGCAGACTCGACTCGCGGATCGGCTGCTCGGCGTACTTCGGGTAGATGCAGGACGAACCGAGGAACAGCAACCGCGGTGTCCGTACGGCGAGGGCCGCATCCATCAGGTTGACCTGGATGCGCAGGTTGTCGCTGAGGAACTCGGTCGGGTGATCCCGGTTGGCCAGGATCCCGCCGACCCGGGCCGCGGCGTCGATCACCACCTCCGGCCGGTGCTCGGCCAGGAACGCGAACGTCGCATCGCGATCCCGCAGGTCGAGCTCGGACGACGAGGCGCCGATCAGCCGGGTGTGCCCGGCCGCCTCCAACCGCCGCCAGATCGCCGAACCCACCAGGCCGCGATGGCCTGCAACATAAACGGTCGCGTCAAGTTCCATCAGTACGCTCCCGCGCCGTAGATCACCGCACGCACGGTCTTCCAGAGAATCAGCAGATCAAGGGTCATCGACCAGTTGTCGACGTACCGGAGGTCGAGCCGGACCGACTCGTCCCAGGACAGGTCGCTGCGGCCGCTGACCTGCCACAGGCCGGTGATGCCGGGCTTGACCAGCATCCGGCGGGAGTCGTCGGCGGCGTACAGCGCGACCTCCTCGGACAGCGGCGGGCGCGGGCCGACGAGCGACATCTCACCGCGGAGGACGTTGAACAGCTGCGGCAGCTCGTCCAGCGAGAAGCGCCGGATCCAGCGGCCGAGCGGGGTCATCCGCGGGTCGTCGCGCATCTTGAAGATCACACCGTTGCCGTCGCTCAACGCATAGAGGTCACCGAGCCGCTGCTCGGCATCGGCGTACATACTGCGGAACTTGAGCATGGTGAACTCGGAACCCGCGCGGCCGACGCGCTGCTGGCGGAACAGCACCGGCCCCGGGCTGGACAGCCGGACCGCGAGCGCCAGACCGATCAGCAACGGCGACAGCAGGATGATCATGCTGAGTGCCATCACCCGGTCGAAGACGGCCTTCATCAGATGCGGCCCGCCGCTGACCGAAGGCCGCTCGAGGTGCAGGAGCGACAGGCCGGCGACCGGGCGGACCGAGATCCGCGGACCGGCCACCTCGATGATGCCCGGCGAGACGATCAGCTCGATCCCGCGCTGCTCCAGCGCCCAGGACAACCGGCGCAGCGAGTGACCGACCAGCTCCGGATCGGTGGAGATGGCCACGACCTCGACCGCGTGCCGGTCGGCAGCGGCCAGGATGTCCGCCTCGTCCAGCTCGTCGGCGTGCAGCGGCCCGTCGGTCACCTCCTCGGTGCGCGGCCGGCAGGTGGCGACCACCCGGAACCCGTCCGTCGGCCGGCTCTCGAGGTGCTCACACAAGGTTGCGGCCGGGACGCTGTGCCCGACCACGAGAACCCGATGCATACAACGGCCTCGAACCCGGTGCCGGTGCAGATCCTTCCGCAGCGCGTACCGCAGGCAGAGCGCGGCCGCACACATCACCGGGATCGCCAGCACGACGAAGCCGCGGGCGATCTCGGTCTTCGTCACGTACGACGCCATCGCCACGGCCGCGGTCAGCCCGACCCCCGACCGCAGCAGCGACCGGAACTCGTCCGGCCCGGTACCGAAGTACCGGGGGTCGTACCCCTTGGAGAGCGCCACCGCGGCCACCCAGGCCAGCGGCAGCAAGCTGCTCACGATCAGATAGCCACTGCCGACACCCGAACCGAACCGGGCCAGCAGCGCCACGAACACACCGAGCATCGCGGCCAGCAGATCACCGCCGACAGCGGCCCAGCGGTACACCCCGAGCCAGCGCGGTTCGGTCGAGCGCGACGACCGGGGAACGATCGCGGGAACCTCATGCGGAACCACCCAGAGCGGACGGCGGCCGTCGACCGCGTCCGGCGCCTCAGCTCCGCTCACTCCGCTTCCTCGTGTCTGCGCGTCATACCTGTCAAACGGTGATCACCGCACTAAGTGACGGTGAAATCCCTGGTTTCCTGGCTCACAAAATTCACCCGCAAGTTGACGGCGAGTCACGGCAGGTTACTACGTGCTGCGGTGTACTGCGACCATCGACGCGGAACCGTTGCACAGAACTTGCACGAGCTGCGAAGTTAGGTAACCCTAACCTGGTAGTCAGCCATCCGACCAATCGAGGAAAGGCCTTCATGACCACGATCGACGACCTGATCGGCTTCGGCCTCGATGCGTACCGCAGCTACGCACCGGATCCGGACGCACCGGTATGGCTCGCCGCCCGGCGTGATCGAGCCAGTTGCGCCGTCCTCGCCGAGACCATCCCCGCCGCGCAGCTCGCCCCCGACTCCCAGGCCGAGTTCGCCGCCACGCTGGCCGAGCGAGGTCTCGACGTCGCCGAGTTCCACCTGATCGCCGTACACCCCCGGCAATGGGCCAACCGCCTAGCCACCCGCTGCGCCGGCGAACTAGCCAAACGCAACCTCGTCCTGCTGGGCGCAAGCGCCTAGCCACGCATCCAGCCCGAGCGTCGCTGCCGGTGGCGCCGAACCCCCACGCCATCACAATCACCCAGCCGCCACTGCCCCCAGCCTCAACTCGCCCCACCCAACCCACTTGTGATGGCCCCCAGCTCCGCCCACCCGCGAACCCCGCCTGCGCCACACACTGAACCCAGTGGACGGCCGCACGGTGAACCCGGTGGGCGGGCGCTCGGTGGTGCCGGTGGCGCCGGGATTGCGCCCCGAACCGGTTCGGGGGGAGGTGTGTTTACGGCACTCGGGGGTGGGGGTGGGGGACGGTGTGTTGGAGGAAGGTGTGGAGTTGGCGGCCTACTACGTCGGCGGCGAACGTTTGCTGGAAGTGGGTGCGGGCGGCTGTGGCCAGGCGGGAGATTGTGGCGGGGTCTTCCATCAGGGCGATCAGGGTCTCGGCGGCTGCGTTGGCGTCGTCGAGGGGCCAGAAGAGGCCGTCGACGTTTGGCCGGAGTACGTCTGGGATACCGCCGACCGCGGCCGCGACGACTGGGAGGCCTTCGGCCATGGCTTCGACCAGGACGATGCCGAAGCTTTCCATGGTGGCTGTGTGGCAGTAGACGCGGTGCTGGCGGAGGATGGGGCGGGGGTCTGGCTGGTAGCCGAGGAAGTGAATCTGGGGAGCGATGTCCAGGTCGGTTGCGAGCCTCTGCAAGGCGGTGCGTTCGGGGCCGTCGCCGACGATGGAGAGGGTGTAGCGGTGGCCGCGGGCTGCGGCGGCGCCGAGGATGTGGAGTAGGTGGCTGTGGTTCTTGCGGGGCTCGAGGCCGCCGATCGTGACCAGGTCCGCCACGACTGATGGGGCGACCGCCGGTTGCGGGCTCTCCGGCACCGGGTTGGGTACGACGGCGTTCGGTACGTCGAGCAGCGCCGGGATGCGGGCTTCCAGCTGGGACTTGTTGAAGGTGGAGACGTAGACGATCCCGTCGAGTCTGCTCAGTACGTCGGCCTCGTGCTCCTGGATCGCCTGGAACACCGAACCGTTCCGCGGGATCTCGCCCTTGTCGGCCCATTCGTCGGCCTGCGAGATGTTCAGGTGCGCGACCATCACGACCGGCTGGGTTGTGCGCACCCGGAGTGCGACCCCGGCGCTGATCGGGCACTGGGCATAGATCACCGCATCCGGCCGCGAGGCCAGGTGCCGGCGCAGGGCCGCTTCGAGGTACCGCGCGTGCCAGTACTCGTGCCACCGAATCCCCGCCGGCCGACTGATCCGCCGTACCAGGATCCGGGCCGCGAAGATCGGCAGCACGAACGGCGACCGGGCCGAGAACGGGCTGACCACGCTCACCGGTTCGGACTCAGACCGCAGATACTCATCGAAGGTGCGCACATGGCTCTGCAGTCCCGACGGGCCCTCCAGCCGCATCAACGTCGCAATGACCACTTCGCTCACGCAGGCGCCCCTTCCAGATGGGCCGCCGCGAAGTGCTCGTGCTGGGCCTTCTGCAAGCGGCTCCACCAAATTCCGCCACCGACGATCGAGGCGATGGCCGTCCCCCAGACAGCGCCTTGGGCACCCCAGAACACCGCACCGACCGCAGCCATCCCGACGAACAGCGTGGTCACGACGAGCTGGCACTGCATAGTCAGGTCGGCCCGGCCGAGAGCGCGCAGCGCAGCCGACGGACCCACATGGGTGCATCCCGCGGCACAACTCACGACGATGCCGAGCACCAGCCCACGAGCGTCAACCCAGACGTCACCAAGCACGAGCCGCCCGATCCCCAGCGGGAACGTCACCATCACGGTCACTCCCCAACCGAGCGCGACAACCGCCAGCCCACCGCTCAACGCAGCACCCAGCCGGAGCAACGCGCGACGCCCGCGGGTCAGCGCCCGAGCGGCCTCCGGTACGGCGACCTGGCCGACCCCCATCAGCAGCGCAGCCACCGGGCCGATCACCATCTCCGCACCCCGAATCGCACCGGCGGCCGCCAGTCCACCGGTCGCGGCGACGACGAGCGCGCGGATCTGACCACCGGCACCCAGTACGACGTTCTCGATCAGGAACCGGACACCCAGATCACGGTGCTTGCGCAGCCAGCCGATCGCGAGCCCCGGCCGTGGCAGGATCCGCGACTGCCAGATACCGAACAGTCCCGCGACCCACGCCGTACCGCCGAAGACGAGCAGTGCGAAGGTGATGCCGCGGATGTCGGCGGCGTACCCAACCGCCAGCACACCGACCATCAGCACGGTCCACACGGTGTCGTTGACGAAGGTCTTGGCACCCTGCCCCGCGGCGAAGAACGCCGACCGCCAGCTGTCCTGGAACATCAGCCCGGGCAGAACGATGCCCAGGGCAATGAATGCCGCACCGGCCTCGGACCCCGGCGTGTACTGCTTCATCACGACCCCGAGACCAACACAGACCGCACCGCTGAGTACGCCGACGAACAGCGCGACCCCGCCCGCAGCCGCGACCGCCTGCCGCCAACTGTCCTTACCGGCCGCACTGAAGCGAACCATCACCGCATCCGTCGAGAGCGCCCGCGAACAGTTGAGCGCGATCGCATACGCGACGAACGCCAACCCGAGCGCACCAAGACTCGCAGCTCCCATCAGGCGCGCCACGAACACCCCGAGCAGGAAGTTGCCGAGACTCGACACCGCCTGATCCGCGATCCCCCAGCTCAACCGTCCAAGGACCTGCTTGCGCACGCTCACGAGCGGCCTCCGAACAGTACGGCGGTCAGCTCGGCGAACTGCTCGTCCAGCCGCTCCCGAACCACCTGCAGCCGCTCGTTGATGGTGCGGACCACCTGCGCCCTCTCCCCCTGCAGCGCCACGAACTGCGTGTACAGGCGGTCGGCGTCGAGCTCGCGAATGTCCTGGAACCACTCCTCGACGCCGAACTGCTCCATCACCGCGAGGTGCTTGCGTCCATACCCGATCGCGATGGTCGGCTTGCCGAGCTTCAGCCCGAACAGCACCGTGTGGAAACGGGTGCCGATGACAGTGTCGACCGTGCCGAGCTGGCTCATCAGCTCGTCGGTGGACGTGAACGGTTCGTACACCACGTGTGCTGACTGGACTCGGGACTGCACCTCCAGTGCGACAACCTCGTCAGCCTCGTCACCGATCAGCAGCCGGACGCGCCGTCCATCGGCCAGCAGCCGCTCGACGAACTGCGTCATTTGCGCCGTGTACTCCGCCTGGATCTGCTCCGCGTGGGCGCGGTCCTCATCACCTCCGGGGAACGCCATCACGCCAACACCGACAGAGTCACCGGCCGCAGCGATCGGAGGCGTCGGCAGCGCGAAGACGAGGTCCGGGTAGACCTGATCGGACAGCCCGGCCATCCGCATCTTCTGCGCGGCACCCAGCGACTGCTCGTCGCGGAACGAGCGGTAGTAGGCCAGCCGGGCGGACCGCGCCAGCAACCAGCCGGTGACACGTGCGCGGATCACATTCGCACCGACGCTGACGAACGCGACCTTGACGCCGAAGAGCTTGCCGGCCAGCGACATCACGAACTGCGACCACGGCAGCTCCCACGGCCGCTGCGGCAGCGTGGACTCCAGCACGCCCATCCCCGGAATGATGACGGCGTCATGGCGCCGGACCCAGGACATGATCCGCCAGGTGTCGATCACCGACGCGACCACGATCCGGCCGAGCGTCACGGCCAGCCGGACCGGCTTCGGACCGCGTACCGGCTGCGCGCCGGCCAACCAGCCGAGCTGAACCGCCGGTACGCCGTACCGTTCGGTGACTCGCTCCGGGCCGGAGCACAAGCTGTCGAGAACCGCGTCCGGCCGCTCCGCTTTCAGGTAGGCCAGGACGGCTTCGAGGGTCGCATCGTTGCCGATGTTCCCCGAACCGAGGCGGCCGAACAAACCGATCCGCACGTCAGCGCCCTTCGGATCCGGCGACCACAGCCGCGACCGACAACGTGTCGATCGCGCCGTAGTGCTGGATCGGTTCCGGCCGTACGGCGCCTGGCAGCCGGCGGGTCACCCGGCTCGTCAGCCAATCCCGGATGTGCCGGTTGCAGGCGCGCTTGTCGGCGGCGCTCAGCGGAGACCGGCGTACGGCGGCGTAGTAGCCGAGGATGTATTCGGCGACCAGCCGGATCGGCGGATGCACGAGCTTGTTGGCGCGCTTCGGGTCCAGGTTGCGGGACCAGCTGCTGATGGTCGGGTTCGCCTGCAGGGCACGACCGTCGTGGTGCCGGCGGAAGTACAGCCACTCGGGCACCTGGAGGAAGCGGCCGTGCAGCACCAGCTCGGCCATGAACACCTGGTCCGCGTGATAGAAGCTGCCGTGCGGCTTCACCTTGCGCAGGACGTCCGACCGGATCACGCCGTAGAAGTCGTCTGCCTGGATCGCGCCCGGCAGGTCGGCGTCCCGCAACTGGCTTCGCAGTCGCTCCGGCGCCTCCGGCGCGTCGGTGTGCAGCGGGTACTCCAGTGCCTGGATGACGTTGTCCTCGCCGTCGATCGCAGCGGTGTAGGTGTGCGTCAGTACGGCGTCCGGGTTCGCGTCCAGGAGGTCGATGCACTTGGCAACCAAGTCCCGGCCCCACAGGTCGTCACCCGAGGCCCACTTGAACAGCTCACCGTGACTCTTCTGGAAGACGAAGTCATGGTGCGGCGCAGCGCCGACGTTGTGGTCCTGCCGATAGAACGTGATCCGCTCGTCACGCGCGGCGTACTCACGGCAGATGTCGTCCGTACCATCCGTGGACGCGTTACTGGACAGGATCAGCTCGAAGTCGGTGTACGTCTGGCCGAGCACCGCGTCCAGCGACTGCGCGAGGTACTCCTCGCCGTTGTAGACCGGTAGGCCGATGCTGAGTCTGGGGTGGGTCATGAAGGGCTCCCAACTGGGTCGGCGACGGTCCGATGCACCGGACCAAGGAGGCGCGGCGATCCCGCGAGGACGACGATCGGTACGGCGAGCAGTCCGCCGCCGAGCACGTCGGTGAACCAGTGCATTGAAAGGATCAGCAGCGAGAACCCCATGGTCAGCTCGGCCACCAGCACCAGCCACCAGGCCCACAACGGCGGACGTTGCCGCCAGACGAACAGAATCCCGCCCAGGCAGCTGAGCAGGACGATCATGTGGCCGGACGGGTAGGACCCGCTGAAGAAGCCGACGTCGTTGTGCGGATCCGGCCGGCCGAGAATCGCCTTGCTGACCTGGGTCAGGAACACGGTCACCACTGCGAGGCAGCCGACGTAGATCACCGGCGACCAGGACTTCCGGCGTACGGCGGCGACCGCACCGGTCACCGCGAGCGCGGCGAGGGCGACCGGTGGGCCGGCACCATCGACAACGTTGCCGAAGGCCAGCTGCCACGGCCCCCAGACGTCGTCGGGTCTGAACACTTCGCGCAGCGTGCGATCGAAGTTGTCGGTCGGTTCGACTGTGACGAACACAGCCAAGGCCAGGAACACCGCCAGACTGATGAACGCCCAACGGTGTGCCACTGACAACTTCGGTCCCACGCTGCTCCTCTATGCGTACTTACGGAAGACGGGCTGAACAGGACGCCCTGGCAGGAACGCTGAAACGTCCCGTGCGTCGAGGGCCTTGCGATAGACGATGCAGGCCTGAGCCACCGCCTCGACGGTGCGGTCGATGTCGGCGTCGGTGAGGGCGCTGCTCACCACGAACGACGGGCCGATCACGCCGCCGAGAAGCAGCTCGCGAAGGAAGAGCGTCCGGTACGGCTGCGACGGCGCGAAGTTCTCGTCGAGCGTCGCGAAGACCAGGTTGCTCGCCCGGCCGCGGACCAGTACGTGGTCCTCGACACCGGTCGCCAAGGCGACCTCGCGGACACCTGCCGCCAGCTTCTCTCCCCGTTCGTGCAACCGCGCGGCGATGCCCTCTTCGGCGTACACGTCCATGACCGCCATCGCCGCGGCGAGGGCATGCGTCTCGGCGCCGTGCGTGGTGGACAGCAGGAAGACGCGCTCGTTGGTGTCGCGCAGACCGCCGCGCTCCATGAACTCGCGCTTACCAGCCAAAGCCGATACGGCGAACCCGTTGCCGAGCGCCTTGCCGAACGTCGAGAGGTCGGGCGTCACGCCGTACATCCCCTGGGCGCCGGCCTCGGAGAACCGGAAGCCGGTGATCATCTCGTCGAAGACCAGCAGCGCGCCGTAGGAGTGGACGAGGTCGCGCAGACCCTCCAGGTACCCGGCTGGTGGCTCCTGCTGGGTCGCGGCTTCCAGGATCAGGCAGGCGATCTCGCCGTCGTACCGGCGGAGCAGCTCCTCGGTCGCGGCCAGGTCGCCGTACGGGAAGGCCACCGTCAGGTCGCCGATCGCGTCCGGGATACCGGCCGCCATCGGGGTCCTGGTGATGAACCAGTCGTCGGTGGAGAAGAAGGCGTGGTCGGAGCAGATCGCCACCCGGGTCCGGCCGGTGATCGCGCGGGCCAGCTTGACCGCGGCCGTGGTCGCGTCGGAACCGTTCTTGGCGAACTTCACCATGTCCGCGGTGGGCACCGAGGCCAGGAACCGCTCGGCCGCTTCGGCCTCGAGGATGCTCGGGCGGACGAAGTTGCTGCCGCGCTCCAGCTGACCCCGCACGGCCTCGAGCACCCGCGGGTGCGCGTGGCCGAGACTGACCGCGCGCAGACCGGCGCCGTATTCGATGTACTCGTTGCCGTCGACATCCCAGACGTGAGCGCCGAGGCCGCGCTCGATCACGGGCGCCATGTCCTCGGGGTACTGGTCGTCGCCCTTGGCGTAGGTGTGTGCACCACCAGGGATCGCCTTGTGCAGCCGGGTGTTCGCGGCGATGGACTTCTCAAAAGACTTGGTCATCTCAGCCTCACGATCGCTTCAGCCAGAGACGGCGCTGCGAGGTCGCGCTCGGACATGAGCGTGACCGGCAGCGGCCAGTGGATATCGAGAGCCGGGTCGTCCCAGCGGATCGACACGTCCTCGGACGGGTCGTGCGCGCGGTCGATCCGGTACGACACATCGGCGGGCTCGGTCAGTGCCTGGAACCCATGTGCGCACCCGGCCGGTACGTACACGGTCACCTGGTTCTCACCGGTCAGGTCGAAGGTCTCGCGCTGCCGGTACGTCGGTGAGCCGGGGCGAAGGTCGACGACGACATCCAGCACGGCGCCGTACGAGCACCTGACGAGCTTGGCCTCACCGGCGCCCGCACGGATGTGCATCCCCCGTACGACGCCGCGGCGGGACCGGGAGATGCTGTCCTGCACGAAGGCATCCGGATCGAGACCGGCCTGCTTCAGTACGTCGCGATCGAACGTGCGCGAGAAGAACCCGCGCTCGTCGACATGCGGTGTCGGCCGGAAGATGAGTGCACCGGCGATCCCGGCTACCTGTTCTACCTGCATGTCATCGCCTCAGCTCGTGGGGCTCTGGAAGCGGAACCAGGTACGTCGCACCCCAGCCGCCGTCGGCCTCGAGCTGGGCGATCACCTCTTCGGCGATATCCCAGGTCAGCACCAGTACGACGTCCGGCCGGGCAGCCTTCAGATCCTCGACCGGGTGGATCGGGACCAGGCAGCCACCGGGGATCCGGCGACCGTGCTTGCCAGGGGCCTTGTCGACGGTGAACTCGAGCAGATCCGTGCCGACCTTGCTCAGGTCGAGCAGAACCGGTGCCTTGGAGGGAGCGCCGTACCCGAGGACCTTGCGGCCGGCGGCCTTGTGCCGGGTCAGCTCGGCGTGCAGCGCAGCCGCCGCGTGCGTCGCGGCCTCCTGCAGGCTGGCCAGCTGGATCTCGTCCGCGATACCGGCGGCCTCTTCGTCGGCCAGGACAACGTCGACGGAGGCATCGGGTTTCGCGTCCGCGGTGTGCCGCAGCATCACCATCAGGCTGCCGCCGAACATCTCGACGTGCCTGACCGACTCGATCGCCAGGCCATGCAAGTTGGCGATGTAGCCCACCGCGCGCAGCGACTGGTAGACCCAGTGCCCGTGCCGGATCGTGTCGAACTGGTTGCCGATGAACAAGGGCAGCAGGTGGTGGAACTCCATCACCAGCAGGCCGCCGGGCGCGAGCCGCTCGGCGCGCAGCCTGAAACTCTCCCCCATCGCCGGCTCGTGAACGAGACCGTGGACGTCGATGACGAGGTCAGCCTTCTCACCATCACCGGCCAGGCGCGACCCAGCGGCGTACAGGTGGTCGAGCCAGGAACCGCCGTGCGGGCTGCCGAACTCGAAGACCACACTGCCGTTGAGCTCGGGGTAGTCGCGGAGGATCTCCTTCACCGAGGTCTCGGCGTGCGCGAGGCTCGTCGCCGACTCGACCGCCAGCGGCTCCTCGGCGATCTGCGCCTCGACCGGGCCGAGCTGGACCAGCGTGCACACGCGGCACAGCCACAGCGACAGCGGGTGGCGCAGATCCGGACCAGGTGTGTCGGCGGTCGGGAACAGGTCAGCGGTCGGCTGATCACCGAGATCCACGACCGGTACGACGTCAGTGCCGGCGCACCCGCGGCAGTTCACGCTCACCACGTCAACATCCCCTTGCCGGTCGTGAAGGCCTCGGCGTACCGGGCCCGGCATTCCATCCCGCGCAGCCGGGCGAGTCCGGTGAACGTCTCCTCGTCGAACCAGTCGTGCGGGACCTGGGACGGGTACGCCTTGTGCAGGCGGGTGACCTTCTCGCGCATCTGCTCCTCGGTCAGGTCGACGTACAGCCAGGGGCGGCCGAGGTCGCCGTCCCACTTCGGGATCTCGTAGTGCAGGACCAGGTGGTTGCGCCAGACCGTCGGCGCCAGCTCGGCGATCAGCCGGTGGTCCTGGTGGGCGTCGTGCCGGCTGGGCGCCAGCACGATGTCGGGCCGCCGATCACTGCGAGCCGTTGCCTCGAGCAACTCTTTGGTCTCGTTCCAGTGCGCGGGCAGCCGGCCGTCCGGCAGCTCGGCCGACGTCACGGTCACCTCGCACTCGGGCAGGAACAGCTCCGCGCCCCGGCGGGCCTCCTCGAGACGAAGCGGCGTACCGGTCGCGATCACGAACTCGGCGGTCAGCTCCGGCACCGACTCGGCCAGCTTCAGCAGCGTGCCGCCGCAGCCGATCTCGATATCGTCCGGGTGGGCGCCGAGGGCAACGATGTGGACCGGCCCGTCGATCAGGCCGAGCTGGAACGGGAGCATCAGATCGCCACCACGACCGGGTCGTGGGCCCGCTTGGCCTGACGGTTCTCGTGCGACCACAACGCCCACGGCTTCTTGCCCGAGCGGTACAGCTCCTCGAGCTGGCTGCGCTCCTTGAGGGTGTCCATCGGCGCCCAGAACCCGTGGTGCGGGATCGCCTCGAGCTTGCCGACGGCGGACAGCCGCGGGAACGCGTCGCCGACCAGGTCCTCGCCCTCGTTCAGGACGTCGAAGATCTCCTTCTTGATCACGAAGTAGCCGCCGTTGATCCAGACGTTCAGATCGGCCGCCGAGCGCAGACCGGTGACGCGCGAGTCGGTACCGAACTCGACCACGTGGAAGGACGCCTGCGGCGGGACCGCGAGCAGGCTCGCCGTCACGTCGCTCGCGATCACGTGGTCGACGATCTTGTCCATCGGCGCATCGGTCAGCACGTCACCGTAGTTGGCCAGGAAGACGTCGTCGTCCTCCAGGTACGGCCGGACCCGGCGCAGCCGCTCACCGATACTGGTGTCGATCCCGGTGTCGACGAAGGTGATCTTCCACTCGCTGATGTCGGAGTCGAGCAGCTCGATCCGCTGCCCGCCCTTCGTCATCACGAAGTCGTTGGAGACCGTCTCCTCGTAGCGCAGGAAGTACTCCTTGACCGCCGAGCCACCGAAGCCCAGGGCCAGGATGAACTCGGTGTGGCCGAAGTGCGCGTAGTACCGCATCACGTGCCACAGGACCGGCCGGTCACCGATCGTCATCATCGGTTTCGGTGCGGAGTCCACGCCGCTGCGCATCCGCAGCCCGAAGCCCCCGCAGAAGATCACGACCTTCATCTGACTTTCCTTCCCCCCACAAACCTTTAGATGACTTCGAGACGCGGGATCGGTACGACGAACTTCGCGCCCCACTCCCGTGCGTAACC
This sequence comes from Kribbella sp. NPDC056345, assembly GCF_042262745.1. Taxonomy (NCBI): domain Bacteria; kingdom Bacillati; phylum Actinomycetota; class Actinomycetes; order Propionibacteriales; family Kribbellaceae; genus Kribbella; species Kribbella sp. NPDC056345. Next base: position 145,663 of record NZ_JBHJQQ010000017.1, read on the forward strand.
GAGCTGGTGGACGATCTCGTCGCGCAGGTTCCACGGCAGGATCAGGATGTAGTCCGGGCGCGTCTCGGCCAGGTGCTCGGGCGCGAAGATCGGGATGTGCGTCCCCGGCAGGAACAGCCCGTGCTTGTGCGGGCTGCGGTCCACCGTGTACGGCAACAGGTCCTCACGGATCCCGCAGTGGTTCAGAAGGGTGTTGCCCTTCCCGGGCGCGCCGTACCCGGCGACGGTCTTGCCGTCCCGCTGTGCCTGGATCAGGAACTCGACCAGCTCGGCCTTGATCGTGAAGACCTCGTTCGCGAAGCCGGCGTGTCCTTCGACCGTGTGCAGACCGGCGTCCGCTTCGTCCTTCAGCACCTTGCCGACGAGCTCGGTCGGCTCACCCGCGTTCTCGATGGGTGTGCTGAAGACGCGGATCGAGCCGCCGTGGCTGGCCAGCTCCTGGACGTCGACGACCTTCAGGCCGGCCTTCTCGAGGGCGAGCGAGGCGGTCTTGAGCGACAGGTAGGAGTAGTGCTCGTGGTAGATCGTGTCGTACTGACGGCGCTCGATCAGGCGCAGCAGGTGCGGGAACTCCAGCGACACCAGGCCGTCGTCCTTCACCAGCGCACGCAGGCCCTTGGCGAAGTCGATGATGTCCGGAACGTGCGCGAACACGTTGTTCCCGGCAACGAGGTCGGCCTTGCCGTGCCGCGCCGCCGCGTCGGTACCGGTCTCCTCGCCGAGGAAGTAGCTCTCGGTCCGGATGCCCTTCTCGTTCGCGATCGCGGCGATGTTCCCGGCCGGCTCGATCCCGAGCACCGGGATGCCGAGGGCAACGGCGTGCTGCAGCAGGTAGCCGTCATTGCTGGCGGCCTCGACGATCAGGCTGTCGGGGCCGAGGTTCAGCCGCTCCTGCATGTCGACGACGAACCGGCGGGCGTGCTCCACCCAGCTGGTCGAGTACGACGAGAAGTACAGGTAGTCGGAGAAGACGTCATCGGCCGCCACGTACGCCGGGAGCTGGACGAGCAGGCAGTTGTCGCAGATCCGCACGTTCAGCGGGTAGAAGGTCTCCCCCGCGTCGATCTGGTCGGCGCGCAGGAAGCTCTCGCACGGCGGTGACATGCCGAGGTCGACGAACGTCCGGTTGAGGGTCTCGCCGCAGAGGCGGCACTCCACAGCAGCCATCAGTTGGACTCCTTGAAAACGTCAGCCAGCGGGCCGGGGAACTGGTCCTCGGTCTGGCGAACCAGCTGGCCGTCGACCAGGCCCTTGCTCAGCAGTTGCTGGATCCGGCGCAACCGGACGAACTGCGCCGACGTGAAGTCGTCGTACGTCAGACCGTGCTGCTGGTAGGCGGCGTACATCTCCTCGACGCCCTTGCGGACCGTCCACTCGAGCTTCAGGCCCGGGAAGGTGTCGTTCAGCTTGCTGAAGTCGACCTTGTAGTTGCGCAGGTCCGGCCCGGCGCCGTCGGCGATCGACAGCGTCGACCCCGGCACCACCTCGCGGACCATCTCGGCGATGTCGCGGACCTGAACGACATCCTCGGACCGGCCGACGTTGAACGCCTCGTCGTGGATCAGCTCGCGCGGCGACTCCAGCACCTCGCCGAACGCGCGGCTGATGTCCTCGATGTGGACGAGCGGCCGCCACGGGGTGCCGTCGCTCTCCAATCGCACCTGGCCGGTGGTCAGCGCGACCGCGGTCAGGTTGTTCACCACGATGTCCAGCCGCAACCGCGTCGAGGCGCCGTACGCGGTGGCGTTGCGCAGGTACGTCGGGCTGAAGTTGTCGTCGGCCAGCTTCGACAGCTCCTGCTCGGCCAGCGCCTTGGTCTCGCCGTACGCCGTCACCGGGAACATCTCGGCGTCCTCGCCGACCGCCTCGGACCCGGCCGCGCCGTACAGGCTGCAACTCGACGCGAACAAGAACCGCCCGACGCCGGCGTCCTTGGCCGCCTGGGCCACGTTCAGCGTGCCGCGCAGGTTGACCGAGTACGTCGCCTCCTTGTCGAGGTTGCCCAGCGGGTCGTTCGACAACGCGGCCAGACAGACCACCGCGTCGTACCCCTCGAGCTCCTTCGCCGTGACGTCCCGCATGTCCCGCGGTTTGCGGTCGCCGATCGGCTCCGGGCCGCCCAGCAGGTCACACCCCTCGTACAACCCGGTGTCCAGACCGTCCACCACATGTCCCGCAGCCCGGAGGAACGGCACCATGACGGCCCCGATGTAACCCCGATCGCCGGTGACCAGCACTCTCATCCGTACGCTCCCTCACCCCGACACTCCCCTGTCGCCTCATACAGATCCGCTTCGAGCCGTCCTGATACAGCCGATCGGGATCGGGTTTGTATCAACCAGTTGCAGCCACTGCTCTCCTGTACGTCGCGGCCCGGGCGGGGCCGATGCAAAGGGGGCACCATGAGCGTGTTCGGAGATGCCAAGGGCCTGGTTCGCCACGCCGTCGACAGCGCCACGGTCCGGCTCGGACTCGGCCACTCGGAGGAGCGGCTCGCACACGATGCGCGGTCGTACTGGACCGAGAACGTCCACGAGCCCGGCTGGCGGGGAAACTCGCACTTCCGCGACGCGGAGGTGTTCGAGCAGGTCGACTGGACCTCGGTCGGGGCGGACCACTGGGAGCTGTTCTCCCGGCTGGCCCGGATCGCCGGACCGGAGGTACACCTGGACCGCGTCGTCGAGTGGGGCTGCGGCGGCGGAGCCAACGCGGTCGCCTTCGCACCGCACTGCCGGGAGTTCATCGGCGTCGACGTGAACCAGGAAAGCCTGACCGAGTGCGGTCGGCAGCTGGACGCCATCGGCGCCGCCGGGTTCACCGGCGTCGAGGCCGACCTCCTCGATCCCGAGAGCGCGGTGCCACGGATCGGTGAGGTCGATCTCTTCCTCTGCCTCTACGTCCTCGAACTGGTCCCCAGCCCCGGCTACGGCCTGCGCCTCATGCGCATCGCCCACCAGGTCCTGAAGGACGGCGGCCTGGCCTTCGTCCAGATCAAGTACCAGACCACCGACTGGCGCACAGCCCCCCGCCGGCACCGCTACCGCGAAGCAGTCGCCGCCAGCATGACGACGTACCCGATCGACGTCTTCTGGTCCCAGATGGACGACCTCGGCCTCCACCCCGAAGCCTGCCACCTGGTCCCCCACAACAACCTCGACCACCGCTACGCCTACTACCTGCTCCGCAAAAGCTGAAAATTTCGGCGCGGGTGTATCAGGCGCCGGGTGTCGCTGCTCTTCTGTGCGCTGCCGTGTTCTGAGCCTGTGGGGGGCGTTATGAAGGTTGCCGTATTCGGTCTTGGGTATGTGGGGTCGGTGACTGCGGCTTGTCTGGCTGCGGCCGGGCATGACGTGTGGGGTGTCGATGTCGACACTGCCAAGGTCGGTCCGATCACCGAGGGCCACAGTCCGGTGGTCGAGCCCGGCCTGGACGATCTGGTTGCGGACGGGGTGACCGGGGGGCGGCTGCATGCCACCACGGATCCTCGGCTCGCGCTGGATCGGGCTGACGTTTCGCTGATCTGTGTGGGGACGCCGTCGACTGCGGCGGGCAGCACGGATCTGACGTACATCAAGCGGGCGGTGCGCGATATCGCGGAGGCCGCGCATGTCGTCGTACCGCCGGAGTCCGGGTTCCACAGCATCGTGATCCGCTCGACCGTGCCGCCGGGGACGGTGGACGAGGTCGTCGCGCAGGTGCTGGCCGACGTACCGCCGCCGGCCGGGCTGAAGTTCGGTACGGCGATGTGCCCGGAGTTCCTGCGGGAAGGGTCGGGACTGGCCGACTTCTACGAGCCGCCGTTCGTGGTGGTCGGAACGCAGTTCCCGATGGTCGGGAAGCAATTGAGTGAACTGCTGGCGTTCCTTGGCCAGGAGGTCCAGGTGGTCGACGTGCGGACCGCGGAGGCGCTCAAGTACGCCTGCAACGCGTTCCACGCGACCAAGGTCTCGTTCGCCAACGAGATGGGCCGGATCTTCCGCAACTACGGGGTCGACTCCCGTGAGGTGATGCGGCTGTTCGTCCAGGACACCAGCCTGAACATCTCGCCGTACTACCTGAAGCCCGGGTTCGCGTTCGGTGGCTCGTGCCTGCCGAAGGACCTGCGGTCGGTGCTGCACCTGGCCCGGATGAACGACACCGAGCTGCCGCTCCTGGCCGGCACGTTGGCCACCAACGAGCGCTCGGTCAGCGACGTGGTCGACCGGGTCATCGCCGGTCCGGGCCGTGAGGTCGCGCTGCTCGGTCTGAGCTTCAAGGTCTCCACCGACGACCTGCGCGAGAGCCCGAACGTCGAGCTCGCCGAGCGGCTGATCGGCAAGGGCTACAACCTGCGCATCTACGACGCGATCGTGAACCCGAGCCGCCTGGTCGGCGCGAACCTGCGGCACGTCGAGTCCAAGCTCCCGCACCTCCAGCGCGTGCTCACCGACGACCCGGCCGCCGCACTCGCCGGCGCCGACGTCGCCCTGGTCAGCGCGACCGATACGGCCGCCGTCCAGGCGCTGCTGGCCGCCCCACCGGCCCGAACCATCGACCTCAGTGGCCGGCTCGGCGACGACGTCGAGGCACTGCCCGGATACGAAGGAGTGGCCTGGTGAGCGGCCCGCGCGTCCTGATCATCATCCAGAACCTGTGGGTCCCGTTCGACCGCCGGGTCTGGGAGGAGTGCAAGGCGCTCAAGGGCGCCGGGTACGACGTCACCGTGGTCTGCCCGAAGGGTCCGGGTGACCCGGCGTACCAGGTGATCGACGGTGTGGCCGTCCACCAGTACAAGGCCTACGCACCCGGCGGCAGCAAGGCCGGTTTCATCGTCGAGTACGCGTACTCGTTCCTGATGACGCTGCTGCTGGTGCTGCGGGCTCGCAAGGCCGGCCGGTTCCAGGTCATGCAGGCGTGCAACCCGCCGGACATCTTCTGGCCGATCGCGATCCTGCTGCGCCGCTTGGACCGCACCAAGTTCGTCTTCGACCACCACGACCTCTGCCCGGAGCTGTTCCAGTCACGCTTCGGCGGTACGACGTCCCTCCCGTACAAGGGACTCCGTTTCCTGGAGAAGATGACGCACCGGACCGCCGACCACGTCACGTCGACGAACGACTCGTACCGGCGGATCGCGATCACCCGCAGCGGCAAGGCCAACCACGACGTGACCGTCGTACGGACCGGGCCCGACCCCGAGAAGCTGCAGCGCGTCCAGGCCGACGACTCGCTGCGCGACGGCCACACGTGCCTCGTCACCTACATCGGCGTGATGGGCCCGCAGGACGGCGTCGACATCGTGGTCCGCGCGGCCGACCACATCGTCAACCAGCTCGGCCGGACGGACATCAAGTTCACCCTGATGGGTGGCGGTGACTCGTACGACGAGGTGGTCGCGCTGCGCGACGAACTCGGGCTGCAGAAGCACATCGAGTTCACCGGCCGGGTCCCGGACGAGACTGTCCGCGCGGTGATGTCGACCGCGGACCTCGGTCTGTCGCCGGACCCGAAGAACCCGCTGAACGACGTCTCCACGATGAACAAGACGATGGAGTACATGGCGTTCGAGCTGCCCGTCGTCGCCTTCGACCTGATCGAGACGAAGGTGTCGGCCGCCGATGCCGCCGTGTACGTCGAGCCGAACGACGTCGCGAAGTACGGGCAGGCGATCGTCGACCTGCTCGACGACGAGGTCGCGCGGCGCCGGATGGGCCGGTTCGGCCGCGAGCGGGTCGAGCAGGTGCTCGCCTGGAAACACCAGCAGAAGGCGTACCTCGGAGTGTTCGGGCAGCTGACCGGGCACGTGACGCCGATCAGCGTCGTCCGGGCCACGGGGTCCTGACGTGTGCGGCATCGCCGGCTGCTACCAGCAGCACGACGGTACGGCGCTGGCCGAGGCCATGAGCGACCGGATCGCGCACCGCGGTCCGGACGCGACCGCGACGTACCGGTTCCAGGAGGACGACGTCTTCGCCGTACTGGCGCATCGACGGCTCTCCATCATCGATCTGTCGTCCAGTGCGGATCAGCCGTTCAGCAAGCGTGGTCTGACGCTTTGCTACAACGGTGAGCTCTACAACTACAAGGAGCTGCGGGCCGAGCTCGCGAAGTCCGGCGTCTCGTTCCGGACCAGCTCGGACACCGAGGTGGTCCTGGAGGCCTGGCGTCGCTGGGGTCCGGATGCACTGACGCGTTTCCGCGGCATGTTCGCGTTCGCGATGCTCGACGAGGAGAGCGGCAGCCTGTTCCTGGCCCGCGACCCGCTCGGCATCAAGCCGCTGTTCTTTCTGCGCCGTCAGAGCGGGGTGGTCTTCGCGTCCGAGCTGAAGGCGCTGGTCGCCGCGGTCGGTCCGGAGCTGCGGACCGAGCCTGGTGCGCTCATTTCTTCGATGCTCTACTACTGGCTGCCGGAGCAGCGCTGCTCGATCGACGGTGTGGAGAAGTTGCCGCCGGGGTCGTGGGCGGAGTTCCGGCCGGACGGCAGTAGCCGGCACGACACGTACTGGCGCGTGACCGAGGTCGCGACTGAGGCAGCGGCGGGTCCGCCGGCCGATCTGCGTCAGGTGATCGAGGAGTCGGTCGCCGCGCACATGGTCGCCGACGTACCGGTCTCGACGTTTCTCAGCGGTGGGCTGGACTCCAGCCTGGTGACGGTGCTCGCGAAGCAGATGGATCCTTCCGTCGACTCGTACACGATCACCTTCCGGTCGCAGGACCAGAAGCTCGAAGCGATGCCGGACGACGCGATCTACGCGCGCAAGGTGGCTCAGCAGTTCGGGATCGACCTGCACGAGATCGAGATCGCTCCGGACGTGGTCGACCTGCTGCCGCGGATCGTCGACATCCTCGACGAGCCGATCGGCGACCCGGCGGCGATCAACACGCTGCTGATGTGTGACACCGCGCGGGATGCCGGGGTGAAGGTGCTGCTGTCCGGGATGGGTGCCGACGAGCTGTTCGGCGGCTACCGCAAACACCTCGCCTGTGTGATGGGAGCGCAGTACCAGCGGCTTCCCGGCGTACTGCGGAACGGTCTGATCGGCCCGACGGTACGGCGGCTCCCGGTGACCGTGCGCGGACGCGGACTGCGGTATGCGAGGTGGGCCAAGCGGTTCGAGACGTTCTCGAACCTGCCGGAGGAAGAGGCGTTCCGGCGCAGTTACACCATGTACGACGGGGACCAGCTGGCTGGGTTGTTGAGCCCGGACCTGGAGCCGTACGTCGGGAAGCTGCTCGCCGAACACAGCGACCTCTACCACGACACCACGCTCGACGATCACGTGAACCGGATGTGTCTGGCGGACTCGCGGATGTTCCTGCCCGGGCTGAACCTCGCGTACACGGACCGGTCGTCGATGGCCGCGTCGACGGAGGTGCGGACGCCGTTCGTGGATCCGATCGTCGCGCGGGCGGCGTTCTCGATCCCGGGGAGCCAGAAGATCCATCGGCGGGTCAGCAAGCTGGCGCTGAAGAAGGCGGCCGAGGCCTGGTTGCCCAAGGAGATCATCTACCGGCCGAAGGCGTCGTTCAGCGCTCCGCTGCGGGCCTGGATCCGGAACGACCTGCGTGAGCTGGTCGACGACACGTTGCTGCGCGGTGAGCTCGTCGGGAGTGGGTTCCTGCAGCAGGCCGCCGTACAGCGCCTCGTGGACGACGAGCGGGCCGGGCGTGAGGACTACTCGAAGCAGATCTGGCAGTTGCTGACCCTGGAGACCTGGACCCGCAACATGCGGTCGCTGGGCGTCTCGATCACCTCTTAAAGGATTCATATGAAGCAGGTAGCGCAGAACTACAAGTCCGGTGAGCTGGCGGTGCTCGACGTACCGCCGCCCGGGTGCCAGCCCGGCGGGGTGCTGGTGCGCTCGCTGTATTCGCTGATCTCGACCGGTACCGAGCTGATGAAGGTCGGCGAGGCCAAACTCTCCCTCGTCGGCAAGGCCAAGGCCCGGCCGGACCAGGTGAAGAAGGTGCTCGACACCGTTGCCCAGCAGGGTTTGCGGAGCACCTACCAGAAGGTCATGAACAAGCTCGACTCCTACACACCGCTGGGCTACTCGCTGTGTGGTGTGGTGGTCGAGGTCGGTGAGGGTGCCGAGGAGTTCAGTGTCGGTCAGCTGGTCGCTGCCGCGGGCAACGAGTTCGCCCTGCACGCGGAGTACAACTGGGTGCCGGTGAACTTGTGCGTCCCGGTGCCGGACGGGGTTCCTGCTGAGCAGGCCGCGTTCTCCACCGTAGGCGCGATCGCCATGCAGGGCGTACGACAGGCCGAAGTCCAGCTCGGCGAGACCGCCGTGGTGATCGGCCTCGGCCTGGTCGGCCAGCTCTGCGTACGTCTGCTGGTCGCCGCCGGTGTCCGCGTCTTCGGCATCGACACCGTAGAAGACCGCTGCCGCATGGCCGAGAAGGCAGGCGCCCTAGCCTGCTCCTCCCCCGACGAAGCCGGCGTCGCCTCCCTCGAACGCTCGTTGCTAGCAGCATCCAACGGCCTAGGTGCCGACCACATCCTCCTAGCCGCCGGCGGCCACTCCAACGGCCCCGTCGAAACCGCTGCCCGCCTGGCCCGCGACCGCGCCCGCGTAGTAGACATCGGCAAAACCAGACTAGACCTCCCCTGGAACGCCTACTACGACAAAGAACTCGACCTCCGCTTCTCCCGCTCCTACGGCCCCGGCCGCTACGACGACCGCTACGAACTCCAAGGCATCGACTACCCCGCCGCCTACGTCCGCTGGACCGAACGCCGCAACCTCGAGTGCTTCGTGGACCTGATCGCCCGCGAGCAAATAGACATCGCCTCCCTGATCGCCGGCACCTTCCCCATCGCCGAAGCAACAGACGCCTACGCCAAACTGAGCTCCGGCTCCCTCCCCGGCGTCGGCTTCCTCTTCGAGTACCCCGAGGCTGCAACCGATGAGGTGGGCACCTCCACCGCCGGGGAAGCCACCTCAGCCACTGGTTCCGGGGCTGCTGCGGCCTCCCTCTCCCCCACGAAGCGCCGCGAGCCGGCCGGAGGGCCGGCGAGTGGCGCCGCTCGGCTTGGGTTCATCGGTGCGGGGAACTACGCGTCGAGCATGCTGCTGCCGCACTTGCAAGCCAACGGCAACGCGGCACTTGCCCGGGTAGCGACCAACAAGTCGCTGTCCGCGGCCAACGCTCAGCGGAAGTTCGGGTTTGAGGCGATCTCCACCGACGCGCAGGAAGTGCTGAACGACGACAGCCTGGATGCGATCTTCGTGGTGACGCGGCACAGCAGTCATGCTGACCTCACCTGCAAGGCACTCGAGGCGGGCAAGGCCGTGTTCGTCGAGAAGCCGTTGGCGCTCACGTACGACGAGGTGGACCGGATCGTGGCGACAGCAGAAGCCACCGGCAACGACAGGCTGATGGTCGGGTTCAACCGCCGGTTCGCCCCACTGCTCACCGATCTGAAGGCACGGTTCGGCGACCCCGGCGGCAACTACTCCCTCCGCTACCTCGTGAACGCAGGCAGGCTCGACCCGTCGAGCTGGTACCTCGACCAGGGCAAGGAAGGCAGCCGGTTCGCCGGCGAAGGCGGGCACTTCATCGACACCCTGAGCTGGTGGCTCGACAGCCTCCCGACGGACGTGTACGCCGTACCAGGCCCGGACCACGGCGATGTCGTCATCACGATCAAGTTCGCCAACGGCAGTGTCGGCACGATCAGCTACGTGAGCGGCGGCAACTCGCGGTTCCCGAAGGAGACGATCGACATCACCGGCGGCGGCCGCAACGGACGTCTCGACAACTTCGCCAGCGCCTCCGTCTGGACCGGCCGCAAACCGGCCACCAAGAAGGCCCGCGGCACCGACAAAGGCCAGCGCGCCGAACTCGAAGCCTTCGTGCAGGCAGTCAAGAACGGCACCGCCATGCCGATCCCCTTCGACTCCCTCATCGCCACCACCAGAGCAACCATCGCCGTAGACCGCAGCCTCGCCTCCGGCGCCGCGGAAAAGGTATGAGTCGTCAGCCAATCGGGTGGTACGTCCGGCGCCTCCGCCGGATGTCCCCCACCGAACTGATCTGGCGCACCACCGACCACGCGCGACGTACGGCCTGGGCTTACCAGCAGGTCAAGCCCGGGCAGGACCCCGACGCGCCGCAGACCCTCCGCAAGGACCTGACGTTCGGTACGACGCTCCCGCCGCACGCGGCCGACGCCGTACCGGAGGATGCTCGTAAGGCAGTCATCGAGACCGCCGACGCGATCATGGCCGGAAACCTCGAGGTGCTCGGCACCGACCGCACGGATCTCGCGAGCCCGGACTGGTTCCGCGACCCGATCACCGGCCGCAGGTCCGACCCGGCGCAGTACACGTTCAAGCTGAACCACCGCAACGAGGACCTGGTCGGCAACATCAAGCAGGTGTGGGAGCTGTCCCGGCACCACCACCTGACCCAGCTGGCCGCCGCCTGGTATCTGACCCACGACGACCAGTACGCCGACCGCGTCGCGGAGCAGCTCAACGACTGGTGGCGCACGAATCCGTTCCTGTCCGGTGTGCACTGGGCCAGCGGCATCGAGATCGGCATCCGCCTGATCAGCTGGACCTGGATCCGCCGGCTGCTCAACGACTGGCCGGACATCACCGACCTGTTCGAGCACAACGAGCTAGCGCTGAACCAGCTCTACTGGCACCAGCGCTACCTGGCCGCCTTCCAAAGCAGAGGCTCCTCAGCCAACAACCACGTGATCGCGGAGGCAGCCGGGCAGCTCGTCGGCGCCAGTGCGTTCCCGTGGTTCCGCGAGAGCACCAAATGGCGCACCGACGCAGCCGCCCTGCTCGAACGCGAGCTGGATGCCAACACCTTCCCCTCCGGCGTCAACCGCGAGCTGGCCACCGACTACCACCGCTTCGTCTCCGAACTCGGCCTGTACGCCGCTCTGGAGGCAGATCTGGCCGGCCACCCGTTGAGCCCGTCCACCTGGGCCCTGCTCACCCGCACCACAGATGTGTCCGCAGCAATCGTGGACAGCACACTGCGCCCACCACGCCAGGGTGACGACGACGAGGGCATGGTCCTGGTTCTCGACCCGCCCAACATCCACAGCTGGTCCGCCTACCTCGCACTGGGCGCCGCTGCGGTCGGTGCGGCCGACTGGTGGCCACAGGTCCCCGCCACGGCGACCTCCACCCTCGTCGGTGCACTGGTCAAGGGCACTCAAGGCGACCGGCCTACTGAACGACCGGGCCACTTCAACGACGCCGGTCTCACGATCCTGCGCAGTACCGACGACGGTCCGGAGATCTGGGCCCGCGGCGACGCCGGACCGCACGGCTTCCTCTCGATCGCAGCCCACGCACACTGCGACGCGCTCTCGTTGGAGGTCCGAGTCGGCGGCGTCGACATCCTCGCCGACCCCGGCACGTACTGCTACCACGGCGAAGAGGAGTGGCGGAACTACTTCCGCTCCACCATCGGCCACAACACCGTCGAGGTGAACGGCGCCGAGCAGTCCCTCTGGGGTGGCGCCTTCCTCTGGCTGCGAGGCGCCACCGGTCAGGTCCGCCAGTACGACGGCGCCACCGGCACGTGGGATGCCGAGCACGACGGGTACCGCGTCGGCGACACCCCGGTCACGCACCGGCGCAACGCCGTACTGGATGGCGGCACGCTGCGTGTGGAGGACCACCTCGACACGGCTGCCGACGTACGAATCGCCTGGCACCTCGGCCCGGACGTGACCGCAGAACTCGACGGCTCCACCGCTCGCCTGCAGTGGCCCGACGGTACGGCGCTCGCCGAGCTACCGGCCGGATTGTCGTGGACCGCGCACCGCGGTGGTGACGATCCGCTACTGGGTTGGTACTCACCGCGCTTCGGCCGTAAGGTCCCGATCACCACACTGATCGGCGCCGGGCGGATCAGCCCGGACACGCCCGCGGTCAGCACGTTCCGTTTCCGCGGACGGGTGTATCAGGTCACGTCCTAGCGCCTCTATTACTGCGAACAAGAAGTCGTTCGCTTGGAGGGGGCAGCGTGAACGAACGCAGCGAGGTCACAGCGTGAGTGCGCAGCAGCTAGATGTGAAGAAGTCCTGGCAGGCCATTCGGCGGCACCGGCTGCTGGTTGTCATCGCCGCCGTCATCGGTCTGCTGCTCGGCGTGGCCTACGCCTTCATCCGGCCGCCGATGTACTCGGCCGCCGCGCTGGTCGTGCTTCCGCCGCCCCAGGTGGTCGCAGGCACGACGGCCGGCTCGCAGAGCATCGACACCCAGGTCTACATCGCGGAGAGCGGTCCCGTCCTGCACAGCGCCGGACAGAACCTCCAGCCCGCGCTCTCCACCGAGGTGGTGCGCGAGCGGGTCAAGGCGATGGCGGTGACCGATGACGTGATCCGGATCGAGGCCAAGGGCACCTCAGCCCGCGAGTCCGTCCGGCTCGCCAACGCGGTCGCGCAGGTCTACCTCGTCTTCGTCACCACCGACAAGCAGCTGCCGGGCGACCTCGGCAAGCGAACCGGCGCACGGCTCCTGGAGGGCGCCGCAGAGGCCCGCGGCGGCAGCATGCTCATCCACGCCGCCACGTACGGCGGCCTGGGCGCACTGGCCGGTGCCATCGCCGGGGCAATCATCGTGCTGGCCCGGGCCCGCGGTGACCGCCGGCTGCGGCTGCGCGACGAGATCGCCGACGCGGTCGGGCTTCCGGTCCTGGCCTCGGTGTCGTCGTACGCCGCACAGGATCCGTCCGACTGGAAGGATCTGCTGGAGAACTACCAGCCGACCGCGGTCGACGCCTGGAGTCTGCGCAAGACCCTGCACCATCTCGAGCTGGACGTGAAGGGTGGTCCGGCTGGCTCGCTGACCGTCATCTCGTTCGCCGATGACGACAAGGCGCGCTCACTCGGCCCGCAGCTCGCGGCGTTCGCATCGACGTTCGGCGTCACCAGTTCGCTGGTGATCGACCAGCACCATCAGGAACCCCGCGGATCCGTTGCCCTGGACATCTATCTGACCCTGGTCGACCGGACGGACCCCCAGCTCGACGGCGAGCGGACGACGCGCACGATCATCGCGCTGTCGGCCGGGACCGTGACGGCGGAGGAGCTGGCCCGGCTGGCCGTCGCAACCACCGCGGACGACCGCACCATCGACGGCATCGTGGTCACCGATCCCGATCCGTTCGACCGGACCATCGGGCGGGTCGCGCAGGCGCAGCGGCGTTCCGGCTCGCGGCTCCCGACGCTTCTCACCGGCACGGCAAGGCGGACCCGATGACGAACCATCAGTTCTCGGAGCCGGCCCGTTCCGCCGGCTCGTGGGATGACCAGGACGGCCTGTTCGACAACGAGCGCTCGGCCGGCTACCCGCCGGACAGCCTGGTCACGTTCCGCTTCCTGCGGGACGCGATCGTCCGGCACCGCCGGCTGTGGCTGCTGCTCGCGCTGATCGGTCTCGTCGGTGGACTGGCGTCGAACTACGTGCTGCCGTCACCGCACACCGCGACAGCCCGGATCCTGATCACGACCCGCGAGGGCGAGGACCCGCCGAAGGCGATGGCGACCGAGGTCAGCCTGGCCACCACCAGGACAGTGGCCAACCGGGTGATCGACTCCCTGAAGCTCACCGCAACACCGGACGAAGTTCTGGACAGCTTCACAGTGCTGCCGATCACCAGCCGGGTGCTGGAGATCACCGCCACCGCGAAGTCCGACGCCGAGGCGACAACTCTGGCCACGACGATCGCCCAGACCTTCCTGAAGTTCCGGCGCGAGCAGATCGCATTGCAGGACGTTCCGCTGCGCCGCGACCTCACCACCGCCCAGAACGAGGCGGCACTGGCCCGGCAGACAGTGGTGGCGGCAGGCGACGACCCGGCCGACCCCAAGCGCCCGAACAGCCCGGAGATGACCCGGCTGAACGCCGCGCAGGACAAGGTGAAGTTCGTCCAGCAGCAACTGCTCGACTCGACCACGATCGCGTCCAAGATGAACAGCAGCCGGCTGCTCGACGCTCCGGCCCCGGTCCCCAGCTCTTTCAAGCGGATGCTGGCACTCAAGATCGGGACCGGACTGATTGCCGGCCTCTTCCTCGGACTCGGCTTCGTCATCGTCCGCGCGCTGATCTCGGACCGGTTGTGGAAGCGCCAGGACATCTCGAACGCTCTCGGCGCCCGGGTCCGGCTCAGCACCGGCCGGCCGCCGTGGCGACTCCCCTTCGGCAGCCTCCTGCGCCCCGGGCAGTCGAAGCATCGCGGGGTCCGGTTGCTGTCCCAGCACCTCGGCGGGCGGATCATCTGGGCCGAGCGGCCGTCACCTGCGCTCGCCGTGGTCAGCGTGGACGACGTACAGACCTGTGCGCTGGCCGTGGCATCGCTGGCGGTGGCCCTGGCCGACGAGGGCAAGAACGTCCTGGTCGCCGACCTGACCGGGCGCCAGACGCTCGCGGCGAAGCTCGGCGTGACCACGGCCGGTACCCACGATTCGAGCTTCAGCGGTCCGGATCGCCGGATCACGGTGCACCTTCCGGAGAAGGACGCGCTGCTGCCCGAGGGCTGCTACCTACGGATCGGCGACACCAACCGTCCGTCGGGCACCGGCGACGTACAGCTGGATGCTGCCTGGGAGATCGCTGACCTCGTGCTCGTGCTGGCGACGCTGTCACCGGCCCTCGGCGCCGATCACCTTGGTAGCTGGGCTTCTCGGGCTGCGGTCGTCGTGACGGCCGGACGGACGTCGGCGACCAAGCTCAAGGCCACTGGAGACATGCTGCGCCTGGCCGGTCTCGAGATCGACACCGCGATCGTGCTGAACGCAGACAAGACCGACGAAGGTGTCGGCGTGGCCGAGGCGGAGGCCGCTGCGGTCTCCGCCGACGTCGAGATGTTCTCGCGATGAACGCACTGGCCACGCTCGGGGCACGGCTCGCGCCGAAGCCCGGCTTCCGCGCGGTCCCGCCCGAACGGCGCCGCCGCCGGCGGGTCCAGCTGGTCTGGGCGCTGATGGTGATGAACGTCCTGACGTTCTTCCCGGACTCGCGGCTGCTGGTGCCGATCCCGAGCGCACTCGGCAGGCTGATCGCCCAGGGCTCGCTGCTGCTCGCGCTGGTCCTGGTCCTGACGGTGAACCGGCCGCTGCGGGTCCGGCCCAGTGTCTTCATCTTCCTTGCCTCGCTGCTGGTCACCGAGGCAGTCATCTCCAGCCTCCGGGCGGAGTTCCTGGTCGGTGCTCTGTACCGCTCCGGGCGGCTGCTGATCTTCGTGCTCGTGCTCTGGCTGCTGTCGCCGTGGTGGACGCGACGCGACCTGCTCCTCGTCCGGACCCATCTGATGGTGCTGTGGGCAGTCATCGGCACAGTCGTCGCCGGTGTGCTCGCCTCACCCGGTGGCGCGTTCGTCGACGACCGGCTGACCGGCATCCTGTGGCCGATCCCCGCAACGCAGGTCGGGCACTACGCCGCGGTCGCCACCGGGCTGTCCGCCGTACTGTGGATGGCCGGTCTGCTACGCCGAGAAGTCGCCCTGGTCAGTGTCCTGGTCACCGTCCCGGTACTCCTGCTCACCCACACCCGGACCGCCTTGATCGCCTTGCTGGTCGGCGGGATCGTCGCGGGGCTCAGCCTGTTCACAGCCCGATCACGCGCACGGCGTACGTTCGCGATCGCCATCGGTGCGTTCTCCGTCGGGGCGCTGACCGTGGGCTCCGCGGTGACGACCTGGCTGGCCCGAGGTCAGGACACCGAGCAGGTCACTGCCCTCACCGGCCGCCGCTTGGTCTGGGAAGCGATCCTCGCGCAACCACGGACGACGTTCGAGACGCTCTTCGGGTTCGGCCTGTCCAACAAGTCGTTCACCGGGTTGCCGATCGACAGCAACTGGCTCGGGACGTACTACGACGTCGGCCTGCTCGGTGCGGCCATCAACATCGCCATGGTGCTGTTCGTCTTCATCGCTGCCTGGTTCACCCCGCAGGGCCCGCGACGCGCGCTCGCGTTGTTCATCGTCGCGTACTGCGTGGTGGCGTCGTTCACGGAGACCGGGCTGAGCGAGGCGTCGCCGTACTTCCTGGAGCTGACCCTGGCCGCATCACTCGTGTATCCGAGAACTTCCCGGGAGGGCGGCGCCTGATGAAGATCCTGCTGGTCCACAACAGGTATCGGTCGACCGCGCCGAGTGGCGAGAACAGAGTCGTCGACCAGGAGCGCGAGGCCCTCGCGGCACTCGGCCACGACGTCCGGCTCTTCGAGCGGCAGAGTGACGAGATCGAGGAGTGGCCGGCCTGGAAGAAGGCCACGCTGCCCGCACGCGTGATCTGGAACCCGACGAGCAAGCGGGAGCTGGCGGCGGAGCTGAAGGAGTTCCAGCCGGACGTGGTGCATGTGCACAACACGTTCCCGGTGCTCAGCCCCTCGGTGCTCTACGCCTGCCGCGCTGCCGGTGTTCCGGTCGTGATCACCTTGCACAACTACAAGTTGCTCTGTGCAAGCGGCGACTTCTATCGCGAGGGTTCGGTCTGCCACGACTGCGCCGGGGGCAATCCGCTCCCCGCGGTCCGCAACAGCTGCTACCGCGGTTCGAAGCTCGCTACTGCAACGACGGTGCTCAACACGCGCTCCCATCGGCGTACCTGGCAGAACCTGGTCTCGGCGTACCTGTTCATCTCCGAGTCGCAGCGCACGCTGCTGGCGGGGATGGACTTCGACGCCGACCGCAGTTTCGTCCGCTACAACTACGTCCCGTACGACGGACCCCAGGCGAACTCGCCGCAACGCCAGGTCACGTACGTCGGTCGGCTGGATGCGGCCAAGGGCGCGCCGCTGCTGATGAAGGGCTGGGACGCGTACCGCGCGATCGCGGGTGACGACGCGCTGCAGCTGGCCGTCGCAGGCGGCGGTCCGATGCTCGACGAGGTGACCGCCTGGGCAGCCGACCGCCCGTCGGTGCACCTGCGCGGGATGCTCAGCAAACCCGAGATCTTCAACCTGATCAGCGAGTCACGAGCGGTCGTGCTGCCCTCGGAATGGGAGGAGACCTTCGGTCTGGTGGTGGTTGAGGCAATGGCCGTCGGCGTCCCGTTGCTGGCGTCCGGACACGGTTCCTTCCGTGAGCTCGTAACCGACGGCGTCGACGGCGCGTTGTTCGATCCGGGCCGTCCGGACGAGCTGGCCAAACTTCTGCTCGACGTGGACGCCTGTCCCGACCGGTACGTCGATCTCGGCCGCAACGCCAGAACGACGTACGAGACGATCCACGACCCGCAGTCCAATCTCGAGCAACTGCTCGACGTCTACCGCTTCGCCATCGCGAACCCGGTCCCGAGCACCTAGACCCACCAGCCCGCCAGGCCCCCGAAGGAAGAACCATGGAACAGCGCACACCCAGGTGGTACAGCTCCCGGCGGCTCATCGTCGCCGGCAGCGCTGTCGCGCTGGTCGGACTCGTCTCGGCGGCAGTCCTGCTGACCGGCAACAACCCCATCGGCGGCAACGACCCGGATGCGGTCACCACGCCGGCCAAGTCACTGACCGCCCCGGGCAAACCGCCGGTCACCATCTGCGGCAACGCCCAGGCCCTCAACGGGCCGGCCACCGCACCGACGGGCGCCGTACCGGTCAGCACCACCCAGAACCTGCAGGACCTGACCGCGCAGCACCCCGCCGGTACGACGTTCTACCTTGCCGCCGGCACGCATCGGCTGGCCGGTGGGGAGTTCCTGCAGGTGATCCCCAAGGCGGGCAACCGGTACGTCGGTGCTCCCGGAGCGATCCTGGACGGCGGGAAGCAGAACCGGTACGCGTTCACCGGCTATGCGCCGAACGTCATGATCAGTCACCTCACCATCCAGAACTTCGGTGCGCCCAAGGGCAACAACGACGAAGGCGTGGTGAACCACAACTCCGCCACCGGCTGGACCGTCGAGGCCAACACGATCAAGAACAACGCGGGCGCCGGCCTGATGATCGGCAGCCGCAACGTCGTCCGCGGCAACTGCCTGCGCGACAACGGCCAGTACGGCTTCAACGCGTACAACCCGACCGAGGTCATCGGCATCACCGTCGAACGCAACGAGATCACCGGGAACAACACCGACGACTGGGAGAACCTCCGGCCGGCCTGCGGCTGTACCGGCGGCGGCAAGTTCTGGACGGTGACCGGCGCCGCGGTGCGCGGCAACTGGATCCACGACAACCACGGCCCGGGGCTGTGGGCCGACACGAACAACACGGCGTTCACGGTCGAGGACAACTACATCTCCGGCAACTACGCCGAGGGCCTGATCTACGAGACCAGCTACAACGCGCTGATCCGGCGGAACACCTTCATCCGCAACGGGCTCGGCAAGGGGCCGGAGAACGAGGGCTTCCCGGCGCCCGCGCTGTACATCTCCGAATCCGGTGCGGACAAGCGGGTCCCCGGGCAGTTCGGGCAGACCTTCGAGGTCACCGGCAACGTCTTCACCGACAACTGGTCCGGTGTCATCCTCTGGGAGAACGCCGACCGGTTCGCGGGTTCGCCGGCCAACACCAGCACCGGATCCGGCACGCTGGTGAACCCGAAGGTCGTCACGATCAAGACCTGTAACGCCCAGAACATCGCCAAGCAGCCCTACCTGAGCGACTGCCGCTGGAAGACCCAGAACGTCCGCGTGCACGACAACACGTTCAACCTCAACCCGGACAAGCTCGGCGACAAGTGCGCGTCGAACGCCGGCTGCGGGTACAACGGGATCTTCTCGAACTGGGGCACCTTCCCGGACTGGTCGCCGTACCAGGCCCGGACGATCGAGGACGCGATCACCTTCAAGCAGGCCAACAAGTTCTACGCCAACACCTACAGCGGCCCGTGGAACTTCATCGTGCACGAGCAGGGCAACTCGGTGAACTGGGCGTCCTGGCAGGGTGCGCCGTACGGTCAGGACGAGGACTCCGTGATCAAGGTCTCCGGGGAGCGCTGACCCGCCGATGACCGAACAGATGCGACGCCTCCGGCGCCGCGGGTCATGGGGCTCTAATCCCTGCCCTTCCCTCGTCGCTCCAGTCGCTTCGCTCCCTACGCTCCTCAGTCCAGGTCAGGGCGCCC
>NZ_JBHJQQ010000018.1:0-109213 GCF_042262745.1 Kribbella sp. NPDC056345
CGACGCGGCGGGCGCCGATCTGCTCGGTGGTGTACTCGAACTCGGCGCCGGCGTCGCGCAGGAACGCGTGCACCTCGTCGCGGCCCCGGAAGGTCTCGTTCTGGTCGACGATCACAACGTCTTCGACGAGGAACGACGAGGCCGTGTCGGCGTCGTGCACGGTGCTCGCTGCGAGGAAGTCGCGGACCGTGGTCGGGAGGGTGTCTGAGCGGAGATCGGTGTGTGTCATGTCGTCACCGTGCGGCCTCGCGGCGCAGGAGGGTCAAGCGTTGGACCCTCCCCCAGGGGGAGGCTCCACACTGGACGCGTGCTGACCATCGGGGAGTTCTCGCGTCTGACCCACCTGAGCGTGCGGACCCTGCGCCGCTACCACGAGGGGGAGCTGCTCGAGCCGGCCGTCGTGGACGAGGCGACCGGCTACCGCTACTACTCCGTCGAGCAGATCCCGACCGCGCAGGTCATCAACCGGCTCCGCGAGCTCGACGTCCCCTTGAGCGACGTGCAGCAGATCCTGCGGACGCCGGACCCCGGCGTCCGGTCGACCCTGGTCGCGGGTCACCTGCGGCGCTTGGAGGCCGAGTTGGACCGCACCCGGGCCGCGGTCACCTCGCTGCGCCGCCTCCTGCAGCCCGGCCCCGCACCGATCGAGGTCGAGCTACGCGCCGAATCCGCCCGCGAGGTCGCGGCGGTTGAGGCCGTCATCGGCCACGCCGACGTCGAGGCGTGGTTCGCCGGCGCGATGGCCGAGCTGGAAGCGGCCGTGGGCGCAGCTGTGACCGGTCCGCCGGGGGGTACCTACGACAACTCCCTGTTCGAGGAGGGCCGCGGTCGGGTGCTGGTCTACCTGCCGACTTCCACCCCGCCGCGCATCGGACGGGTGCACGCCGTGACCCTGCCCGCCGCGGAACTGGCGGTGACCACCCACGTCGGCGAGCACGAGGGCGTGGACGTCACCTACGGCGAGCTCGGTGCGTGGGTCGTGGAGAACGCGATGTCGGTGGCTGGGCCCGTGCGGGAGGTTTACCGCGTGGGGCCCCGGGATGTGAGCGATCCGGCCGCCTGGCGCACGGAGATCGGGTGGCCGGTGTTCCGCGTGACATGAAGACTTGTGGACAGTGGACCGCCGTCCTGGCCGATGTCCGTCAATGATCACCTCGTCCGCGCTGATCAGAACGTGGTTGCGGCGGCGAGGCGGAGGCGGTGTGGTGTGAGGTAGCGGCGGCGGTCGGTGACGATGATGGTGAGGAGGGTGCCGATCGCCAGCCAGGCGGCGAGTTCGACGGTGCCGTTGGCCAGGCCGGGGCTGTCGGTGGCTACGGCACGCAGGGCCAGTACGGCGCCGTGTGTCGGCAGGTAGCCGGCGAGGCTGTAGAACGGGGACGGCAGGGGCGACACCGTGCCGGTCGCCGCGGCGAGGAGCAGGATCGCGAGGGATGCGATGCGCCCGGATCGGCCGAAGATGGCGGTGGCGGCCTGGTTGAGAGAGACGAAGGCGAAGGCTGCGAGCAGGGTCACGCCGAGGAAGGCCACGGTCCGGCCGAGGCCGAGGGCCAGCACCGGTACGGCGATGGCCGTGATCACGACTGCGGCGAGCGCGGCGGCTGTCGCACCGGGGATCGCGGCGCGGATGATGATGCGCCAGGTCGGTTCGCGTGCGGTGAGTACGGCGTCCGGGACGGCGCGGGTGACGATGTAGGTGGCAAGTGCCAGCGCCCAGAGCGCCAGCGCGGCGAACAGTCCGAGCGCGAGTGGTCCGGTCGAGTTGGTGTTCACAGTGGCGGTCGACGGGTTGGCGGCCACGGTCTTGAGGTGATTGCGTTCGTCGGCGGTGTAGGTCGGCACCTGGTTGCGGCCCTTGTTCAGCTCGGCTGCCAGTTGCTGTGCACCGGTGTTGACCTTGCCGACACCGGTCGACAGTTGCTGAGCGCCGGTGGCGAGCTTTCCGGCTCCGGTGGCGAGCTGAGCGGCACCGGTCGAGAGCTTCTGCGCGCCGGTGTTGACTGCTGCCGCGCCGGTCGCCAGTTGACGGGCGCCGGTGGCCGCCGAGGCGATCCCACGGGTGAGGGGCACGGCCTGCGCGGCCAGTTGACGGTTGCCGTTGGCAACCTTGCGTGAACCGGTGGCGAGCGCCTGCACCGAGTCCCGGATCTGTACGGCGTTCGCCCGGATCCGTGCCTTGGTCGCGTCGATCTTGGCCGCGGTCACCGTGAAGTCACGTGAGGCCTTGGCCAGCTGCCGGCAGAACTCGGGGTCACCGCCCTTCGCGCTGCACTGGCTTGCCAGCCGCTGGAACTTGGCGGCGTCGGCCTTGGCCGACGGTACGGCGTCCAGCGCGGCGATCACCCGATTGGCGAGCGGAACGACCGTCGAGGCGATCTTCTGGTTGCCTTGAGCAACCTGCTCGGCGCCGTCGGCGAGCTGTTTGGTGAGCGTGGGCAACTGAGCAGTGTCACGCTCGGCCTGGGTGAGTCCCTTCGAGAGTTGCGAGGACCCCGTGGCGAGCTGCGACGTACCGGCCGCCAGTTCTTTGGCGCCGCTGGAGAGCTGGGTCGCGGCCGTCGACAGCTGGCCGGCTCCGGTGGCGACCTGTTGTGCGCCCGGGACGAGTTGCTTCGTGCCGGCTGCGAGTTGGGTGGCACCATCGGCGGCCTTCCCGAGCTGGCCGTGGATCGTGGTGAAGCCGACGTAGATGTTGTCCAGGTAGGTCTGGACCACTTGCTGGTCGAGGGACTGCTGGGTTGCCCGCGCGACCTGCGTGGCCAGGGCCGGGTCGGCGACTCCCGCCGTACTGGAGGTCTCGACCTCGATCACGCCCTGGGTCGCGTCCAGCGGCTTGCCGGTGGCTGCTGAGGTCGCCTTGGCGGAGAAGTCCGCGGGAATGGTGACCACCGCGGCGTACTTGCCGTCGGCCAGGCCTTCTTCGGCGTCGTCGGCATCCGTGAGTGCCCAGTTGTACGGCGATTCCGTGCTGTTCATCAGGTTGCCGGCCAGGGTCCGGCCGAGTGGGATGGTCTGCTTGCCGACCTTGACCGGCTGGTCGTTGTTGACGACCGCCGCGGTCGCGGTGTCGTGGTTGCTGTCCGGTGACCAGAAGGCCCAGGTCAGCAGACCCATGACCAGGATCGGTACGGCGATCAGCCCGGCCCAGGTGCGCCAGGTCAGCGGGCCGGCGTCGGGCATCCGCGCGGAGTTGGCGAACGGCTTGAACATCAGTGAACCTCCGCGGGCTGGTTGGCCTGCCCGAACAGTTGGGTGGTGGCGGGGAGCAGGTCCCGGATCCGTTCCGGGTCCTGGCAGCTGACGACGAACGACGCGTCGCGGGCGAGCACGTCGCGCAGCGCGTCGCGGGCGTCGGTTCGCAGTACGACGTCGACGTCGTCGAGCAGGACGAGTTCGACACCGTCCGCGAGTGCGGCGGCTGCCGCGGCACCGGGGTCGGTGACCTCGCGGCACCGGATGACATGGACGGCGCGACGGAGGGCGTGACTGTGCTGTGGAAGGACTCGCCCGAGCACCTTCAGATCGCCCTTGTGCTTGGTGACTCGGCCGGCCAGTGTGAAGAGCAGTGCCGTCTTGCCGACCGATCCGTAGCCGTGCAGGACAAGCGTCGTACCGCGTGGCACGTGCAGCTCGACGCCTCGATAGATCGGGTGGCCGCGGTCGTCGTCCAGGCTGAGTTCGTGGGCGCTGATCACCTCGTCGGGCCCGCCCCAGTCGGCCAGCCGCAACTCGTGGACCAGCGAGTCACCCTCGGCGTCGAACACCGGCAGCATCCGGTCGAGTTTCGGCGGCAGGCCCCACGCGCGTTTCCCGAGCAAAGCCAGCACCGCCGGTACGAGCGTCATCCGGACGACGAAGGCGTCGACGAACACCCCGATCGCGAGGCTGAACGCGATCGGCTTGATCGTCGCGCTGCCTTCCGGCACGAAGGCGGCGAAGACGGCGAACATGATCAGCGCGGCGGCCACGACTACTCGTGACGCGGACACGAAGCCGGACTCGATCGCCTGGTGCGGGTCACCGTGGTGGACGTAGTGCTCACGGATCCGCGAGACCAGGAACACCTCGTAGTCCATCGCCAGCCCGAACAGGACACCCATCAAGATGATCGGCAGGAAGCTGATGACGCTGCCGGTATGGGCGACGTGCAGCGTCTCGGCCAGGTGGCCTTGCTGGAAGACGAATGACGTCGCGCCGAACGCGGCGCCGACCGACAGCAGATAGCCGAACGTGGCCTTGAGCGGAACCCAGGTCGAGCGGAACACCATCGCGAGCAGGATCAACGAGAGGCCGACGACCAGAATCCCGAACGGGACAAGGGCCTGGCCGAGCTTCGCGGAGACGTCGATGCCGACCGCGGTGATTCCGGTGACGGCGGTTCGTGTTCCGTACGTGTCCAGGAAGTGCTGCTCCTGGCCGCGGAGCCGCTTGACCAGGTCCTCGGTCTGCGCGGAGTCCGCGGCGGTCGTCGGGACGACCTGGATGATACCGGTGTCGCCCTTCGGGTTCGGTGTCGCGAGCGGTACGGCGGCGACGCCGGGCATGGTGCGGATCTCCGCGGCGATCTTGTTCACCAGCCCGACCGGGTCGGTGCTTTGGATGATGTCCGCGGTCACGATCAGCGGTCCGTTGTACCCCGGTCCGAAGTGCTCACTCACGACCTCGTAGGTCACCCGTGCGGTCGAGCCCTCCTCCTCACTGCCGTTGTCCGGCAGGGCGAGGCGCAGGTCGGCGGCGGGGATGGCGCAGACGGCCAGGCCGACGATCGTGATGACAACGGTGAGCAGCGGCGCCTTGGTCGCCGTACGGACCCAGGCCTTCGCGATCTGCGGCTTCGGCAGCCGCAGCCGCCGGCGGGCCTTCTGGGCCTTCGGTGGTCTGGGAGCACGCGGCCGGAGCCGTTTGCCGGCCATAGCCATCAGGGCGGGAATCAGCGTGACCGCGATCGCCACCGCGAACGCGACAGCGACTGCCGCGGCGATGCCCATCGTGGTGAGGAACGGGATCCCCGCGACGGTGAGGCCGAGCAGGGCGATCACCACGGTGAGGCCTGCGAAGATGACTGCCGACCCCGCGGTCGCGGTAGCCCTGGCCACGGACTCCTCGACGTCGAGTCCTTCGGCGAGCTGGTCTCGATGCCGGGACAACAGGAAGAGCGCGTAGTCGATACCGACGGCCAGGCCGAGCATCACGGCGAGCATCGGCGCCGTCGAGGAGATCGGCGTGACGACGGTTGCCAGATAGATCAGCCCGACCGAGATGCCCACGCCAAGCACCGCGGTAGCCAGTGGCATCACCGCCGCGATCATCGAGCGGAACATCAGCAACAGCACGATCAGCGCGATGCCGAGTCCGATCCCTTCGGTGGGACTGAGCTTCGGCACCTTGTTCGAGAACGCGTCACCGCCGGTGTAGACGTGCGCGCCGTCGCCGACGGTGGTCGCCAGGTCGTTGGCGATGCCGGTCAGGTGCTCCTTGGTCGACGGTTCGACCTGTGCGAGATCGACCTTCAGAGGTACGGCGATCAGCGCGGCGCGCCCATCTCCCGACACTGCGCCCGAGACGCCGGACCCGAACGGGTTCACCACCGTCGTGACCTGGTCGACCTTCTCGATCCGCTCGACCGCCGAGGCCACCGCGGTCCGCGTCGACGCCGTACTGACCTGCTGCCCGTCCGGTACGACGAGGACCAGTTGCGCCGACGTACCGCTCACCTCGGGGAAGACCCGGCCGAGGTGGTCGAGCGCGTCCTGGGACTCCGAACCCGGGATGCTGAAGGCGTCGTCCGTGCCGTGGTTGAACACCACCGCGGCGCCGCCGGCGGCGGCCAGCACGAGCACCCAAACGGCGACGACCAGCACCCGTAGCCGAGCGGCGGACCGCCCCAGCCGGTAGAGGAACGACGACACGGAGACTCCTCGGATCAGGCCTCACGCAATGGATTGACGATATCGTCACTAGCGAGGCAAATGTCAGCCTACCTCGAACTGACGATATCGTCACCTATGACGAAGCATGTACGCTGGCCGGCATGGCAGCCGACCCCACGCCAGGGCCGAACCGTCTGGAGCGTCGCAAACTGCGCACCCGGACGGCGCTCGTGCGCGCAGCTCAGACCTTCCTCGCCGACGGCAACCTGAATGTTCCGATCCTGGAGATCACCAAGGCGGCCGATGTCGGGATGGGCTCGTTCTACAACCACTTCCAGACCAAAGAGGAGCTTTTCGAGGCGGCTGTCGACGATGCGCTGGAGGCGCACGGCGCTGTCCTGGATGCGCTCGGCGATCCGTCGGACGACCCGGCCGAGGCGTTCGCTCGGAGCTTTCGGCTGACCGGGCGGTTGCACCGGAAGGCGCCGCAACTGAGCCGCGTACTCCTGCGCGGCGGCACCGAACTGATCACCTCCAGTCGCGGTCTGGCGCCGCGCGCGATCCGCGACCTCCAGGCGGCGATCGATGCCGGCCGCTTCGCCTCGCACGACCCGGAGCTCGCGGTCGTCATCGCCGGTGGAGCCCTGCTCGCCCTCGGTCAGCTCCTCCTCGATCGCCCCGAGCGCGACGATGCCGCCGCCACCGACCAGATCGCCGAAGACCTCCTCCGCATGTTCGGCCTGCCGCCCGACGAGGCTCGTGCGCTCACCCGGTCTCCGCTCCCGAGCCTCGACGACCTTCCCGCCGACTGACCCTGTTTCTGACGAATTCGTCAGAAACATTGACTGATGAGGTCCTCATGAGTGAGGATTTCGTCAGTTGATGGCTTGGGAGGCGAATCGTGGAGCGTTCGGTCAAGGACGAGAGCCACCGCAATCTGCACAGTGAGTACGGCGCCGTGCGCGGCGAGCATCCGGGCCGGGTGCGGAATCCGGTGATCAAGGTCGAGGACCTGGCCTGGCTGGAGTTCGAGAAGCCGGACCTCGATCGCGCCGAGCGGTTCGCGCGGGCCTTCGGTTTCGGTGTCGCGGCGCGAACCAGTGCGGAACTGCAGCTCCGCGGCTCCCGGGCGGGAGCTCCGTGCGTCCTGATCAGGCGCGGCCCGAGGTCACGGTTCGCCGGCCTCGCGTTCTCGGCGGCAGATCCACAGGACGTCCTGCGCTTGGCCGAGGCCACCGGCAGTCGTCCACAAAAGCTGCCGGACGGCCTCGGCGGGATCGGTGTCGAGCTGCGGGATCCCAGCGGCGCGCTGGTCCGTGTCGTCAGTGGTGTCCACATGCTGACGGAGATCCCGTCGCAGTCGCCGCCTGCGTTCAACTTCGGCTCGGAGGTCCGGCGTACCAACGCGACCCAACGCCCGGCTCGGCTGCCGGTGACGGTCGAAAGGCTCGGTCATGTGGTTCTGCAGAGCACGACGTTCCGCGAGACCTTGGACTGGTACCTCAAGCACCTCGGCCTGATCGTGAGTGACTTCCTGTACCACGAAGGGCGTCGTGACCGCGGTCCGGTGATGGGCTTCGTGCGCTGTGATCGCGGGAGCGTCGCGACCGACCATCACACGATCGCGCTCACGCTCGGTCCGCGCGACCGGTACGTGCACTCGGCGTACCAGGTCTCGGATCTGGACGCGCTGGCTGCCGGCGGTGAGTATCTGCTGGACCAGGGGTATCGCCGGTCGTGGGGGATCGGCCGGCACATCCAGGGCAGCCAGATCTTCGACTACTGGCGCGATCCGGACGGCTTCCTGGTCGAACACTTCACCGACGGCGACCTGTTCGACAACACCCTGGAGCCCGGCTGGGCGCCGATGACGGTATCTGGCCTGGCCCAATGGGGGCCGTCGGCAACGAAAGACTTCCTGGGCATCGGGTTCGGCCGGGAAACGCTCGGCGAACTCGGCTCCATCGCGGCCGCCCTGCGATCCGAGAACGAGTTCGATCTCGCGCGCCTGCGCGGTCTGCTGAAGGTGGCGGCGTCATGACCGTATCCGTCCTGCGGAGCGACGACGCCTGGTGGGTCCAGACAGCAGCGGGTGCGGCGAGGATCGACACCGAGGCCGTCACCACCGCCGAACTGCTCGCCGATCGTGGCGCCGTCGACGCCGCCGCCACACCCGGCCGGCCGGTCGTACCGGTCGATCGATTGACCCTGCGATCGCCGATCACCGCGCCGTGCCGGGTGGTCGCGCAGATGACCAACTTCCGATCGCACATCACGGATTCCGGAATGAATCCCGACACGGTCCCGCTGACCTTCTTCCGGAAATCGTCCGGTTCGCTCAGTGGGCCGTTCGACGACATCCGCCGCCCTGGTCACGTCTGCTTCCTCGACTACGAGGTCGAGATCGGTGTCGTCATCGGGACGCCGATCCCGGTCGGCACCGCGATCGACGAGCGCGACCTCTCCCGGTACGTCGCCGGTCTGGTGGTCACGAACGACGTCAGCGCCCGAGATGTGCAGTTGCCGAAGACGCAGTTCTACGAGTCGAAGTCGTACCCGACGTTCACGCCGGCCGGGCCGGCGCTCGTCCTGCTCGATGCCGCCGAGCTCGGGAGATTCGCCGATCTCCGGCTGCGCCTCACGGTCAACGGCGAGGCGCGGCAGGACAGCGTCGTCGGGGCAGACATGGTCTTCCGGCCGGCTGCGGCACTTCAGGCACTGGCCAGGTTCCAGCGGCTCGATCCAGGGGATGTGCTGCTGACCGGAACCCCGGGTGGGACCGCACTCAGCGCACCGGCCAAGCCGGTGGAGCTCCTCGGCTCGTTGTTGCCACCCGCGCTGCGATGGAAGGTGTTCTTCAAGCGCCAGGCAGGTAACCGGAAGTACCTGCGCGCCGGTGATGTCATCGAGGCGGGTGTGGGCACGGACGACGGCGCGATCGTGCTCGGCACGCAGCGCACGGTGGTGAGGGACGCGTGAACGCCGATCCGCTGTGGCCGAGGTACACGCTTTCGGTCATCGGGTTCGTGCTGATGGCGATCCTCGGCTCGCTCGGTGCCGCGAAGGTGGCCGCCGTACCGGCGATGCGTGCCGCGGCTGCGCATGCTCGCCTCGGTGTCAGCGCCTACCGGCTCATCGGCGTCGCCGAGCTGGCTGCCGTGGCCGGGTTGCTGCTCGGCCGGTGGTGGCGGTTCGCCGGCATCTCCGCCGCGATCGGCATCCTGGTTCTGATGGCCGGTGCAACGGCCGTTCACCTGCGGAATCGGGATTCCGCTGTGCGGTTTCTGCCCGCGATCGCGACCGCGACGCTGACCATCGCCTATCTCATCCTGCTCGGCGGTGTGACGCCATGACCGGCCGGGTCATCGTTGTCGGTGCCGGCCCCACCGGAGTTGCCGTCGCCACCTTGCTTGCGTCCTACGGTGTCGAAGTCCTGGTTCTCGAGCGATGGGCCGAGGTGTATTCCCAGCCGCGGGCCGTGCACCTGGACGACGAGGTGTACCGAATCCTGGGCTGGGTCGGGGTCGCGCGCGAGTTCGCGCGGATCTCCCGGCCTACGCTCGGACTCCGGCTCGTGGATGGGCAGCATCGGACGATCGCGGAGTTCCGGCGGCACGAACGCACCGGGCGGCACGGGTATCCGGAAGCCAACCTGTTCGACCAGCCGGACCTCGAGGTGCTCCTGCGTGCGAACCTCGCCAACTGCCCATCGGTGACGTTCCAAAGCGACGTCGAGGTCACCGCAGTGCGGCAACTGACAGCCGATGCGGTCCAGGTCGACCTCCACGATCGGACGACGGGGCAGGTCGAGACGCTGACAGCGTCGTACGTACTGGGTTGTGACGGCGCGAACAGCCTCGTACGCCGCGCGATCGGTGCTCGTTTCCGGGATCTCGGGTTCGATCAGCGGTGGCTCGTCGTCGATCTCGACATCGATCAGGAACTGGGCCATTGGGACGGTGTGCATCAGTTGTGCGACACCGGCCGTGCCGCGACCTATCTGCGGGTCGGCGCCCGCCGGCACCGCTGGGAGTTCCGGCTCGCGGACGACGAGGACCAGGAGGATTTCCGGACGCCAGGCGCGCTTCGGTCGATCATCGGGCCCTGGTTGCGAGCTGCCGATGACGACCGGATCGACATCGTGCGGGTGGCGTCGTACACGTTTCGTGCCCAGGTCGCCGATCGATGGCGGGACCGGCGCATCTTCCTGCTCGGCGACGCGGCGCACCTGACGCCGCCGTTCATCGGTCAGGGCCTCGGTGCCGGGATGAGAGACGCCGCGAACCTCTCCTGGAAGCTCGCCGGTGTCCTCGACGCGCGGCTTCCCGAGCAAGTCCTCGACACCTACCAGCAGGAACGACGCCCGCACGCGATCCACATGATCCGCCTGGCCAAGGCAGTCGGCGCGATCATGACCAACGGCGGCCGGACGGGTGACGTTCTCCGGCGGCTCATCGCACCGCGGTTGTCGCTCGTCCCTGGGCTGGCGGCCCGCGTGCTGTCCAGCGAAACTCCGCGCCTGACCCGGACGGGCCTGGTACGGCGAAGTCGTTGGTCCGGAGGCGTCGTGGGGACCTTGTGCGCGAACGCGCCGGTCGGTATCGAGCAACGCCTGGACGACCATGCGGCCGGCCGGTTCGCGCTGCTCACGACGCAGCACCTGACCGCGTTCCAGCGAGCGGAGGCGGTGGCCTTGGGCGTCGTCGTCCTCGAGACGAAGCCCAGGGATCGGCTGCACCATTGGCTGACCCAAGGCCGCCGTACCAGCGCGTTGATCCGACCCGACAGCATCGTCATGCTCGCTGCTGACACCGTCGACGACGTACTCCTGGCTGCCTCCGCTGTGATCCGCCGCCGCCGGCTGGTGGCAGTTCCATGAAAGGCATCCTGGCACTCGTTGCTGCCGTTGTGGCCTGCCTCGGCGGATGCCATGCCGGAGCCGGCACTGAGGCTGACAAAGCGACGCCGGCGCCAGGCCCGTCCCTGATGACGGTGGCTGCAGCCGACGCCGGCGTTCGGTGGGCTTCGCGCGCGAAGGCGCAGATTGCTCCCGGAACGCAGGTCTACACCGGCGATGGGCAGTGCACCGCGAACTTCGTCTTCATCGACAAACTGAGGAACGTCTTCGTCGGGCAGGCCGCCCACTGCGCCGCGCGAGGCTCCAGCGAGGAGACGAACGGCTGCCGAGCCGACAGCCTGCCCCTGGGGACAGCCGTCAGCTTCCGCCGCGGCGGATCACCGGTTTCGACCGGTGTCCTCGTCGGACGTGGCCGCCTGGTCTACAGCAGCTGGATCACCATGCGGCAACGCAACGAGTCCGACAGCGCGGTCTGCGGTCACAACGACTTCGCGCTGGTGAAGGTCGATGCCCGGTACCTGAAACTGGTGAATCCGAGCCTGCCGTTCTGGGGCGGGCCAACAGACCTCAGCACGTCGGGGAGTGCCTCCGGTGATGAGGTCTTCAGCTACGGCAACTCGAGTCTGCGCGCCGGCCTGGCCGCCCTGTCTCCCCAGCAAGGCGTCCTCGAGTCGGCCGATCCGGCGGTCCGCGGATGGGCCCACACAACGACCTCACCGCGCCCCGGTATCCCCGGTGACAGCGGCAGCGCCTACCTCGACGCCAACGGCCGTGCGCTCGGCACCTTGTCCACGCTCGGCCTCTCGATCCCCATCACCAACACGATCGGCGACCTGAACCACGAACTGACCTACGCCCGCGCCCACTCCGGTCTCGGCAACCTCCGCCTGGTCCTCGGAACCGAGCCGTTCACCGGATCCTGAGCGGACCGCGTTGCTCGCGACCTGAACCGTTCGTAGCCCTCGCTGCTGCTACGTTCGCGGCCATGCGCGCGCTGGCTCGGATCGTTGTGGTGATGGCACTGCTCGTCGTCGGCGGTTGCAGTACGGGGGACGCGTCGTCCCCTGGGTCGAAGAGGTCTGTCGTGCCGCCGAATCCGGATCGCGATCTCGGCACGGTGCTGGCTGCGCTGAGTCGCATCGATGCCTGCCTGCTGGTCGACCCGGCGCGCGCCAAAGTACCCGGCTTCGCGGCTGGTCAGCCGTTCGCACAGTCGTCGCCGTCGACCTGCGTGGTCCGGAACGACCGGGCGGGATCGGTGCAGGTCGACCTTTTGACTCCTTATCTCAAGCGGTGGCTGGGTAGCGAGCGGCTGGTCCTGGGTGGGGCGGTCGGCTACCTGCTGCGGAGCGGAAACTGCGAACTGGTTGTCCCGGTCAGTTTCCGGTTCGCGATCAAGTTCGCAGATCACGGTGCGCAGCAGCCTTCCAAGGTGACGTGCGGCCTGGTCCGTGCGTTCGCCGCCGCCGCCGTTCCACTGCTGGAGAAACCGGCGGTCTCCGGGCCGGGCCGCTGGGATGCGTGTGGCCTGTTGGGACGAGCGCTCGGCATGGAGCGGTCGCCGTACCCTCAGGCGCTCGATCGGTGCGAGATGACCGGTAAGGCTCGGCTTCAGTTGCAGTACGAGGTGGTTGCGTTCGATCCCGAGGACTACCGCGAGCGGGTGACGATCGGAGACCGGATCGCTGGACTGAAGCCGTCGGGTGCTGAGTGCGTGCTCACGATGGACCAGGGGCCAACCGGACTTCAGCCCCCGCGCCCGGCCTTCCAACGCATCGTCCTGGCAGCTCCGACCTGCCCGGAAGCGACGAAGCTCGCCACCGCCGTGGCCGATCTGCTCCGCACGCCGCGACCACCCAGCCCGGTCCAAGCGCCGCTGTACTTTCGCCCGAACGAGCCGGAGCAGGCCGCTCCTGGCGGATGTGCGTTTGTCGAGTTCCGTGTGGATTTCAAGGACTGCGAGCCGTACACCTCCGCAGACAGACCGAAGGCCGCCGAACTCCACTCCAAGGCCCAGGCTGACCCTCACGTGCTCTGTGCGATCGCAGCCGAGCCGGTGCGCGAGCGGTTCGGCGAGCGACTGAAGCCGGTGGTCGCCGGGGGCCGTTGCCATTTCCTCGAGGGCGGCGAACGGCTGAAGCTCGTGATCAGCAGCTCGGGCGATACCTTCCAGGCCGATCCGCAGCGGGCGCTGACCATCGCCGGACGCTCCGCCGAGCGGAGCCGCGGTTACGGCGACAGCCACGTCTTCCGGATCGGCTTGGCCGAGAAAAGTCAGCTCTCCATTGAGTACGACTTCTACACGACCAAGGAAGGGCCGACACCGGCCCCCGAAGACGCAGCCGTACTGGCCAAGCTCGAATCATTGGTCCCGGCCATCGTCCAGCAGCTGAACTGAGGCGGTCAGGTCATCCGGTTGCCTTGGCGGCGTCTTTGATCAGGTCCGCCACGGCCTTCGGGTGACTGAGCATCGCGACGTGGGACGAGGTCGGCACTTCGACGACCCTGCGGAAGTTGGCACGGCTGCACATCCATCGCTGGGTCTTGGGTGGGATTGCTTTGTCCCGGCCTGCGACCAGCCCCCACGACGGGATCGTCCGCCACGCGGCAGCCTGGCAAGGCTGCCGACGGAGGCGGAGCCGGCTTCGGCGGAGTTGGTGGCGGAGGTTCCCGGGCCCAGACCGCAGCGGGAAGGATTGGCGAGAAGCGCTCGTGGACTCAGAACGTCTTCATCAGTACGAAGCCGGCGGCGACCGGCAGCGTCAGGATCTGGTGCAGAATCAACGTGCCTAGCGTAGTCAGTTGTTGGAGACAGGATTCGCGCTCCGGCCGCTGACCGCGTTGGTGATCGGCGAGGGAACTGCCGGCTTCGGGCGTGACGCAGCGGGCTGGCCCGATCAGCCGGTGGCGGCCTGGCGGATGAGCTCTTCTGGCACCGGTTGGCAACGGTGTCTGGCCCGGCTGTGGTGACGAAGGAGGACACCACCGTGCGACGAGGAGAATCTGGGCCCGGTGGGCGGTCGACATGCTGCAGCACACGGAGAAGGCCGGTCGGGGAAACCTGTCCGATGAGCAGCACAGCGCCTACCTTGTGGACGGGGCATGTGTTCTTGACCGCTGACAGTCGCTATGCGGCCGTGCTGCAGGCCGTCCGTGAAGATGCTCCGTTCGACATGGCTGAGACGAGGCTGACGTCCGGCGCCCGCACGGTCCCGTACTGGAACGTCTGAGGGCCGGGTCGACCTCAATAGCCTGCTTGGGTTGCAGGGGTGTATCGGTGGTTGTCGTCCTTAGGTTGTGGGAATGCTCGCAACCATGGGCGCGGAGGTGTTCCCTCCTGGACCCCGAGGAAATGGCCTTCGGAACCGGTGGTACCGAAGGTTGTTCTGGAGTAGGCAAGGTAGCGCCGCTCGACTAGGGGGCAGGATGGCATCAGGGAAGCGTCGTACGGGGCTGCGGATACTGATGGTCGGACTCTTCTCCGAGCGTTACCCAGCGGCCGGCGAGACCCATGGTCTGTCGGTCATCGCCGGGGCGGTCCACTCCGCGTTCGAGCCGGAACTCGCTGAGTTCCGGGTCATCGATCTGGTGACGATCGGCAAGGAGGATGCTCGTCTTGTGGCGAGTCACGTCAACGCCGTCCGTCCGGATGTGCTGTCGATCTCCGCGCCTTACGGTACGTACGATCTGCTGCTGGAGTTGCGGGACACGATCAGGGCGCACCACGACCGCGGCGGTCTCACTCTTGTCGGAGGTGCGCTTCCGACGTATATCGGTCCGACGATCCTGACCGAGATCGACGACCGGACAGTAGTCGTACAAGGCGAAGGGGATCGCGCGGCCCCGGCCGTCATTGATGCCTGGAGGAGAAGAGAAGGGATCGACGCCATCCCCAACGTGCTCTTCTCTCAGGCCGGTGTTGTCAAGGCGACGCCGCGTCGCCTGACAGACAGCGGATCGGTTGCGATTCCGTATCGCGAACATCTCCGTAGCGGCATCAGCCGTGGAGTCCAGGTTTACACTGAAGCGAGCCGTGGATGCTCCTGGGCAGCTTGTACTTTCTGCCTGCGAGGGCTCACGGACGTCAAAGGTACGAACCGGGAGTATCGCAGGCTCGCAGGGCCGAGGCTCGAAGTCGATCTCCGACAGCTTCGAGATCTCGGAGCAACGCAGTACACCTTTGCCGATGAGGATTTCCTCGGGGGCGACTCGGATTCGCTCTCGCAGACGATCAATCTCATCGCACGCGTCAAGGCCGAGGACCCGGCGCGCGCGATGACGTTCGATGTCAGCGCTACAACCCGGTCGATATTTGACGAGTCCGACACCGAGACTGAGAACGAGGCAAAGGCCTCCCGACTCCTGCGTCTGAAGGAAGTCGGCCTCAACAAGGTCTTCCTAGGCGTGGAGTCAGGGAGCGTAACTCAACTGGCCCGGTACGCCAAGGGGCACACACCGAGCGAGATCATCCGGGCCTGCGAGACAGTTGCAGCCGCAGGTATCAAGCTGGAGCTCGGATTCATCATGTTCGATCCGCTGTGTACGCCCGCCGAGATCACCGAGAACTGCACCTTCTTGATCGACAACACCTTGGCGCCACTCGTGTCTGGACCGACGAGTGAACTCAGACTGCAGGTGGGGTCGAGATATATCAACGTGCTCACCCGTACAGAGCGACGGCTCGGACGCCGGCTCTTCGATCGGCAGGTCGATCCCAACACGCTGTCCCATGCCTACGAATATGCTGACCCGCAGGTCGCCGAACTTGCCGCCGGAGTTCGCAACTGGAACAGTATCGTCCACCCCTTCGTCTATGCAGCCAAGGGATTGACCCGACACGGCAGAGGAGTACTTGCGACATCCGAGCATAATCTGCTCAAACACACGCTGGGCCTCTACCGGGTGGCCAGCCTGAAGGCCTTGCGTGCGGCGGCATGGTCGGGTCGGGCGGCCCGTTACCGGTTGGACAGCAGCTCCGCGCTACACGAGCTCGTCAGTGTCGCGTCCTCCGTAGGATCGGATTCCCGCCATCCGATGATCGGTACGTTGACTACCGAGTCAGCCCACTTGCTGACGATCCTCGACGAGCATCCACAAGAAACAGTGTGAGAAAAGGTTCAAGTATGACGAATCACCAGTCGCCGGTCGACGAAAATCGCCTGCTCGATTGCTTTGCCGAGCTGCACAACTTGGTGAAGATCCCTCGGACCGGGTGGATCATGGCCGGAGTTCGTGAGCCCGAGGCGGTCTCGGACCACTGCTATGAGGCAGCGATGATGGCGTATGTGCTCAGGCGGTACATCGCCGAGCCTGTCGACATGGGCAAGGTTCTCACGATGCTCCTCTTTCATGAGGTCGGAGAGAGCCGGCTCACGGACCTGCCTCGTCGTGGTTCCGTCTATGTCAAGCAGGCGAAAGGAACGGCCGAGTCCGCGATCGTTCGCGACGTGATTGGCGATGTGGCGCCTGAACTGCTGGAGACACTGGAGGAGTTTCATCGGCGCGAGACTATCGAGGCCAAGCTCGCGGAAGCATGTGAGGAGCTACAGATTCTGTTCGCTGCTCTCATGTATGCCAAGGAGCGCAACGGCGATCTGACCGAATATCGGTTGGATGTTGCGAAGTACGACTCGTACGGGATCGAGATCGCCGACAAGTTGGCCAAGCTCGTCGGTACCAAGCTCGATGAATATCTGGGCGACGCAAAGTACTGGGAGCTGGGATATCGGCGCCAGTAGACCGATGCCTAGCTCAGGCAGTGCACATCGCGAGTCACTCATCGAGGCAGCGCGGGAGCGTCGCCTCGTAGTGGTCTGTGGTGCCGGCGTCTCCTTGAGTTCCACCGGTGGAGAGCCTCGAGCGGGCTGGGTCGGCATGCTCGCCTACGGATTGGACTGGTGCGAACGCGCCGGTATCGAACTGCCCGGTCGTAATGGTCTGCAGAGAGCACGTGCAGACCTGGCGGACGGAGACGTGCTGTCCGTAGCGGAGAAGCTGCAACGGGGCCTGCGACGGGACGCTCAGTGGGGAAATTTCATCGCAGACACGTTCTCAACGATTCCCCTGCGGAGCCGTGACCTCCTCGAAGCGATCGTCTCGTTGGACGCTCCGCTCGCGACGACCAATTACGACACGCTCATCGAGACGGTTTCGGGCCAACCGCCCGTCTCTTGGCGCAGCCCCGCAGTCTTCCAACGAGCGCTTCTGGACCGATCGATAGGAATCGCCCATATGCACGGCGTATGGACGGATCCGGACAGCGTGGTCCTTGGAAGTGAGGACTACGGCGCGTTGTTGGCATCGGCCCATGCGCAGGCGCTCGAACGGGCGATGTTCCTCAGATCGTCGGTGCTCTTTATCGGCTGTGGGGCCGGACTGGACGACCCGAACTTCTCGAGTCTGCGAAGACATCTCCTCGAAGCCTTTGGCGGAACGCCGCTCACTCATTACTACTTGACGACGGCCGCCGAGGCTCAGAACGGTCCCGTGCAGTTCGACCGAAGGGAATCCATCAAACCGATCGTCTACGGCGACCAGTTCGAAGATCTGGTGGGGTTCCTGACAGACATCGTTCGTGACATCAGTACAGGCGGGGATGTGGTGCCTGCCTTCGGTGGCAAGGTGGAGCCGAAGAGTCGGGCGACACTGCTGAACATGCCACTCCTCCGGGGGGCTTCGGTAGCGGGGCCGACCCTCGCTCAGCTGTGGCCGGATCTGATCCTCGAATCCCGAATTCGTCCCCTGAGGTCGCTGACCGTCGCAGCGTCCGACATCTCGACCTGGCTCGCGCGACAGCGACCGAGCCACGTGGTACTGATCGGTGGTGCCGGAGCCGGGAAGTCGACGTTGCTGAGGCGTCTGGCTATCGAGGGGACTGCGGCCACCGCCGAGGCAATGCCGGTCTTCCTGACCGCCGCAGAGTGTGTGGGACTACGTCTGGGTGACGTTCCCGCAGATGGGACTGTGCTGATCGATGGTCTGGACGAGGCGAGCGAAAGCGGGCTGCAGCAAATTGCTGCCTTTCTCCGGTCGCTGGGAGCGCGACCCTGGTGGGTCAGTTGCCGTGCGGAGTTCTTCAGTCGCGCGAGTGCAGTCCGCGCTCTCCTGAGTGGAGCCGACGAGATCCTCGAACTGCAGCCCTTGCTGGAGCAGCAGGTCAACGAGTTCATCGACAGTTTCGTCAGGCAGGCTGACGATGCCGAGACCGGCCGTACGCTGGCGTCATGGCAGGAGTCCGCAGACTTCATACAATTGGTGACCAATCCGCTGCACCTGATCGTCGCGGTGATCACGGCGTCTCATCATGCAGAAGGTGTCACAGCAGACTTGCCGAGAACCAGGTACGCCTTGTACAGCATGTTCTACGATCACCTGCTGACCTACGAGTCGGACCGACATGGACTTGACCAGCGCGAGACTGGGCGGGTGGTACGTGGCCATGTCAAGCTGGCGAGTCAGATCTATTCTCGACGGCAACAAGGGCGCAAGCCACCCTCGCTGCCGATCGAGACCAACAGGGAGAAGACATGGCCGGCGATGTCTTCCATCCTGAACGTTTTCAGCTCGGCCGACAGGTTGGTCATCCCCGGATTTGCTCATGAGACCTTCAGCGAGTTCGTGCTCGCTCAGGACCTGGTCCGCAGTGTGATCGCGAAGGCAAGCAAGATGCGGCCGCCAACGATCGCTTTCAACGACGACGTGAACGGATTCGTGCGCGAAGCGTTCGACTCGTTCGGGCCACCTGAACGAGAACGCGCCCTGTCAAAGCTTACTCGTGCTTACCACGACTCAGCGGACCCACGAGAGCGCGAACATGTGCTCTATTACATCGGTCGCCTCGGCCTCGACAGCTGTCCAGAGGTCCTGCAGGTGGCTTACCGTGCCGAGCCGAGCCCGGTTGCCCGCCGCTCGGCGGCGTTGGGGGCGATCCTTTACGGCGATCTCGATATCGAGGCCGACTACATGGGAACTGTCCTGCAGTCCGACGAGGAGGATCTGCTCAATCGGTCGGTCCAACTGGTCTACTTCGGCGACATGATTGGCAATCTGCACGACGCTCGTGACGAGGGCCAGGACTGGTCTAGGACCCGGCGCGCTTTGATGCTGCGAGTCGCGGACGTCAGCGTGCGGTCACGGCGACTGCGCTGGTGGGACCTGTATACGCTGCTTTGCTTCTTCAGATCTCGTGACGCCGCGCCGTCGTCAGCGGAATGCGCTGCCTTCGACCGCGTTCTCACCGAGGCCACAACGGATGCTTCGCGCGATGTGGCGATTCGCGGCATCATCGCGGACCTAGTCGTGAGGCGTGCCCCGGCCTCGTCTGAGTTGCCTTGATGTGGGTGGCACACCTGTCAGCCGTGCGCGTAGAGGACCTGTGCCGCCGTTGCGTTGATCCTTGCTCGGCATGCCCGCTGAGCCGCCGGCTCCTTAGCGAGCTGCGCGGGTTCGCCCAGGAGGAGTAGCACGCCGTCATTCCGCCAGAGCGCGTCGAGCAGTTCGCCGAACACCGCGGTAGATTCGCTCTCCGACCTCTGCAGATCGACAAATACCGTCAGAACGCGAACGCCGAGAGCGGCGGCAAAATCCACCAGCGTCTGCTGCCGTTGAGCTATGACTACATCTTCCGACGCCTTCACATAAAGAAATGCACGCGATCCGCTGAGCGCACCGCCGGTGAGGCGTAGGTTGGTCATCCACGCTCCTTGATCGACGGCAACGGCGGACAGCGTGGCGGCGCGACGAATAACTCTACAACTGGAGTCATGGGCTGAGCAACTAGGCGATTACTCTCCGTCTGGGGTGGTGGTTTCGGGTGCGCCGGACGACTCTGCATCGGGGCATTGACAGATGTGTTGCTCAGCTCTGGCGATCAACTGCATCAGGTGGGACCACGGTTGATTGACGCCGTGTGCGACGCGGAAGGCCATGAACTGGCGAACAGGTTCCGCGATGTTCGTCAACGGATGGTGCCATGCCTCCAGCACGACGTGCTCGTCCACCTGGTCCCGGTGCATGTAACCCGCAAGGGTGTCGTACAAGGCAAGCGAGTAGTTGATCTCGTCCCATCCATCTTCTCCGAGATTCGGAAAACAGCCTTGCTGTGCTGACCTGAACAGCCTTCTGCGTCCACGCGCGGAGGCCGGGTCGATGAGCAGTTCGTGGATCCGTTGGTAGGTCGCTGTGCGCGCCATTGACTCGGCATGGGCAGCGGAATTCCTGGCGACCTCCTGGGTCAGTTTCGCGTTCTGCCTTGCGGTGATGATCGACAAGAGCAGAGCGAGCAGTGACACACCAAGCGCGAGCAGGTCCTTGTTCTCGGTCCAGAAGTTGGCAGGAGCGACAGTCGCAGAAATCACCGCTCAACAGTAGGCGTTGCCGGCACCCGCTGCGAGAGCGTAGAAGTCGCGGTCCCGTGTTGGTTCCTGGAGCTGGCGTCCGTGTTGTTGGAGCAGCGGAGAGCAGCGACCAGCTTCTCGCCGAGCCCGTACGGCGCTCGGATCTGCCCGCGAGCGTCGTACCGGCCGGATCGAGGTGGGTTGTTGCGATGCAGGCCAGGTGGTGATTTGGGAATCATCAGACTCAAAGCTGTGCGGCAATTGGGCACTGGCCATTCTGACGATCTGTACCCCACCTAACTCGCCTGGTCAGAGAGCCGTCTCCGGACTGAATCTGTGGATTCGAGTGCGCGGGAGTCCGCGGACTGAGGATGCGGTCGGCGTGACGGCGGTAGGGCGAGGCGACGCTGACCTCGGCTGGTCCGGCGCGGGCGGTAGCCCGCAACTTCCGGGCGGTAGCCCGGGGAGGGGCCAAGGGTGGGCGGGTGCGCGCGTAGCTGGCGCGACGCAGGAGCGACTGCGTAGCACGCGGGGATGGTCTTTCCTTTGGAGCCGACGAGGGGACTCGAACCCCTAACCACCGCTTTACAAGAGCGGTGCGCTGCCAGTTGCGCCACGTCGGCGAGGTGCGGGGACAGTTTAGCGGGTGGTGGGGGGGGGGGTTTGCAGGTGGTGGCGGAGGGTGTGGGCGCCGGGGAGGGCGATGAGGGGGAGGAGGGCCAGTAGGAGGAAGGCGTAGCGGGGGTGGTTTACGAGGAGGCCTACTGCGGTGGCTGCTAGGAGGCCGCCTAGGTTGCCGGCGAGCCAGATGAGGCCGGCTGCTGTGCCTTCAGCGTCGGGGGAACGGCGTTCTACTAGTTCCAGGACTATGGGGAGGGCTGGGAGGAGGACCAGGCCGATGAGGGTGATGGTGATCAGGGCCACGGGGGTGCTGGGGAGGAAGGCCAGGAGGGCGCAGGAGATGGCGGTCAGGCTGAGGCTGGCCAGTAGGTAGGGGGACTCGGCGTGGTGGCGGGCGGCGTAGATGGGGAGTAGGGCGCTGCCCAGGACGCCGGCGATGACGTTCAGCAACAGGATGATGCTGGCGGTGGTGGAGGTGACGCCGGCGGGTTCCAGTAGGGGTTGGGCGAAGGTGCTGAGGGCAACGAAGACGCCGAAGGGGAAGACGGCCAGGATGCAGAGGCGGCGGATCAGCGGGTCTGACCAGGCGGTGCGGAGGGCGGTGAAGGTGGCTTGGGGTACGGCGGGGGCGGCGTGCGGGCCGGGGGTGCGGAGGGCGATGGCCAGGAGTGCAACGGCCAGGACGCAGAAGGCTGCGGTGACTACGAGCATGCTCTGCAAGGAGTTACCGGTGGAGAAGACGGCCGAGAGGAGGAAGGCCAGGAGCATGCCGGCGAAGATGCTGGCGGTGCCGATGGCGATGCCGGTCGGGCGGTCTTTCGGCGCGAGGTAGCGGCCGGTGATACCGGTGACGGCATTCAGGACCAGGGGTTGGGCCACAGCACAGATGAGTTGGCCGGCCAGGAGCCAGGCGAAGTGGT
Organism: Kribbella sp. NPDC056345; assembly: GCF_042262745.1. Lineage (NCBI taxonomy): Bacteria > Bacillati > Actinomycetota > Actinomycetes > Propionibacteriales > Kribbellaceae > Kribbella > Kribbella sp. NPDC056345. The sequence goes on from NZ_JBHJQQ010000018.1 coordinate 21,605, forward strand.
CGCCGCCCAGGCGGATCAGAGCGCCGATCGCGGTCAGCAACGCGCCGGCCAGGAGGGCCGGGCGGAACCAGCGGTCCAACGCGAGGCCGCAGGGGATGGAGAGGACGACGTACAGGAGGGGGAAGACCTGCGCGAGCCAGCCGATGGCGGTTTCGGAGACGGCGTAGTGGGTGGCTGTGACGGTGGTGACGCCGGCGAAGTTGAGCCAGACGAGTTGGGTCGCGGCGCCGACCAGTGAATAGCCGGCGATGGCGGACCAGCGGCTCATACCTGTCTCCTCCCGAAACTGATGCGGCACTGTACGACGGAATCGGCGTAGAAAGGAGGAATGGAACCGGACTGGGAGGGGCCGCTCGGCGAGGCCTACGCGCGGGCGATGGCGTATCTGCACAACCTGCCGGAGCGGCCGGTCGGGGCGCGGGCTACGGCAGATGAGTTGAGGCGGCGGTTGGGCGGCGAGTTGCCGGAGGGACCGGGGGACCCGAGCGAGATCATCGAGGAGCTGGCCGACGCGGTTGAGGGCGGGCTGGTGGCGACGGGGAGCGGGCGGTTCTTCGGGTTCGTGATCGGCGGGGCGACGCCGGCGTCGCTGGCGGCGGACTGGTTGGCGACGGTGTGGGATCAGAACGCGGGCCTGTACGCCGCTGCGCCCGCGGCAGCGGTGGCCGAGGAGATCGCGACGGGGTGGCTGGTCGAGTTGTTCGGGCTGCCCGACCAGACCTCTGTGGGGTTCGTGACCGGTGGGCAGATGGCGAACTTCACAGGGCTCGCGGCAGCGCGGTACGACGTACTGCGGAAGGCCGGGTGGGACGTCGAGGCGGACGGGCTGATCGGCGCACCGAGAGTGCGGGTGCTGGTTGGGGCTGAGCGGCACGACACGGTGGATCGGGCGTTGCGGTTCCTCGGATTGGGGACGCGGTGCATCGTGCCGATCGCGGTGGACGGGCAGGGGCGGATGCGGCCGGACGCGCTAGCCAGCGAGCTCCACCAGGGGCCGACGATCGTCTGCGCGCAGGCGGGCAACGTGAACACCGGCGCGATCGATCCGTTGGACGAGATCTGCGAGCTAAGCGACGACGCCTGGGTGCACGTCGATGGCGCGTTCGGGATGTGGAGTGCAGTCGGTACGCCGATCAAGGGGCTCGCGAAGGCGGATTCGTGGGCGACGGACGCGCACAAATGGCTGAACGTGCCGTACGACTCCGGCCTCGTCTTCTGCGCTCATCCGGCTGCGCACCGGGCGGCGATGGGCGTGCGGGCGTCGTACCTGATCCATGACGAGGACCAGCGGGACCCGCTCGACTACAACCCGGAGTTCTCCCGGCGTGCTCGCGGGTTTGCCGTGTACGCCGCGATCCGGGCGCTCGGACGCCAGGGGATCGTGGAGCTGGTCGATCGGTGTTGTGCGATGGCGCGACGGTTCGCCGAGCAGCTGGACGAGTACGTGCTGAACGAGGTGCGCCTCAACCAGGTGCTCGTGCGCTTCGGTGACGACGACCTGACCAGGAGAGTGGTCAGAGCCGTTCAGCAGGAGGGCACGGCCTGGATGTCCGGTACGACGTGGCAGGGGCGCGCGGCGATGCGGATCTCGGTGTCGAACTGGACGACGAGCGAGACCGATGTTGATCGATCGGTCGAAGCGATCACACGATGTGTCGAAATCGAACAGACCCGCTCGACGCAGGGGTGAAAGCAACCCCGACCGAAAGCAGGCGAGCATGTCGTTCCAGGCGTACTTGGACAAGATCGAGGAGAAGACCGGTCACACCCCGCGGGTGCTGGTCGAGCAGGCGAAGGCCAAGGGGTACGACGCCAAGGACGTGAAAGCCGGTGTCATCTGCGACTGGCTGAAGGCGGACTACGACCTCGGCCGTGGGCATGCGATGGCGCTGGTGTACGTGATCAAGAACGGCACGACCATCTCGGACAAGCACGTCGGCCGCCCCGGACCGCACGGCGACAAGTCGAACACTCTCTGGCTGGATGGCAAGGCCACGAACCCGCTCCAGTAAGTTAGGCGGGTGGAGTCGAAGAAGTCGCCGCGGGACAAATGGATCACGATCTACGGGCGCAAGCCGGTGCTCGAGGCGCTGGACGACCCGAGTTTGAGCGTGGCGAAGGTCGTCATCGCCGACAACGCGACCGGTGGTTCGATGCACGAGATCCTGCGTGCGGCGGACCGGACCGGTACGCCGGTGGAGCGGGCGACCGCGAACCGGGTGAAGTGGCTCGCGGGCAACGGGAAGCACGACCAGGGTGTGGTCGCGGATGTGAACGCGCCCCGGATGACGCCGCTGGAGGAGTTCGTCCGGGAGCGTGGCAAGCGGCCGACCAACGTGTTCCTGCTCGACGGTGTCACGAACCCGGGCAACGTCGGGATGATCCTGCGGACGGCGACCGGTGCCGGGTTCGACGGGGTGATCCTGCCCCGGGCCGGTACGCCGCATGTCGGGCCGCTGGTGATCAAGGCGTCGGCCGGGATCGCGTTCCAGGCCCCGATCGTGAACACGTCGACCGCGAAGACCGCTGTCGACGTCCTGCGGACGGCCGGGTACCACGTCTACGGACTCTCGGCGCGGTCGCGGGACTCGCTGTTCAAGACCGAGCTCGCGCCCCGCGCGGTCTACGTGCTCGGCGGCGAGACCAACGGCATCACGGTGACCACCGATTCCGACCTGCAGATCCCGCTGCACGCCGGCGTCGAATCCCTGAACGTCGCGGTCGCCGCGGCGATCGTCGCGTTCGAGGTCACCAACCGCTGACAACGGGTGACCCGTAACAAACGGCTGATTCGAGTGGTTGTGCGTAGTGATCGGGCGCACCATACTCAGCTGCATCGCCGATCAGGCGATGGGGGAAGTATTCAGTCGAATAGTGGGGGGCTGCTATGCATGCCTGGAAGGTACTTCGTGCTGCCCTGGTGACGGTCGTCGCCGGCGCAACGCTGATCGCACCGGCGACGGCCATGGCGGCCGATCCGCCGACCAGTGCGATCGAGGTCAGCAAGACCTCGCTGGATGTCGGCGAGGAATTCACGATCACCCAGACAGTGCACAACGCCGCGTCGTTCACGATTGTGGGCGCCAAGGCCGCGTTGTTCGGGAAGACCGGCGTTTCGCTGCCGGGCATGATCGAGCTGGTGAGTTGTACGGGAGCGGTGATCTGCTTCCCGCTGGACATCGAGTTCCGGGCCGCGCTCGGAGACCTGCCCAGCGGTGCGACCCGGACCGTTGTCTACACCTTCAAGGTGCTGGACACAGCGCCGGAATCCGTCACGCTGCAGCACCAGCTGCTGGGTGACGAGTACTCCTTCGAGCTGCTCGAGGGACCGACGCTGACCTTCGCGGTGGCGCCGGTGGAGGCGGACGTCTCGGTCGGGCTGACCGGATCGGCGTCCGGCGCGCGGATCAACTACACCCTGACGGTGAAGAACAACGGGCCGGCCACGGCGACCGGGATCAACGTCTCGGCGGCGTACCCGTCCGGTCTGTCGTACGGCGGGACGACCGGCTGCACGCGAGTCGGTACGACGCGGAACCTGTACTGCCCGGTCGCATCGCTGGCCAGCGGCGCCTCGGTGACGAAGACGTTCAGCGCGTCCGCCGGACTGCTGACCACGGGCTCGTTCGTCGCGACCGCGCAGCGGGTCGCCAGCTTGCCGACCGACTCGGTGGCGGGTAACGACAAGGCCAGCAAGACCTGCAGCATCCTGCTCGGGCTGCTGGTGCGCTGCTGATCTGACACACAGCAACAGCTGAAGCCGGCGGTCGTGGGGGTCTCCCCGCGGCCGCCGGCTGCGTTTTGTCCCTTGCCATCAGGCGCCACCGTCGTTTACGGTCCGGGTTAACGTTTAAGTGCTCGTTAGTGAGCACTCTACTGTGGCTTGGAGCGGCAATGATCAATCGGCGACGGTTCCTGCAGGTCTCCGGTGCGGCGGTGGTGGCTGGGTCCACGCTCGCCGGGTGTGGTGACGGCGGTACGGCGGGTGGCGGGGCGAAGGCGTCCGGCGAGCTGAAACTCCCGACGTACAAGCCCTTTGCGGGGTTGCAGCCCGATCTGCCGGGTGCTGAGTCGGGGCTCGAGCCCGGGTTCCTGCGGTTCCCGGCCAACGCGACCGCGAGTGTGAAGGCGCCGCCGCTGAAGAACGCGGTGACCGCGCTGACCGAGACGTTCGCGACGCCTCCGCCGCCGATGGGCAGCAACCCGATGTGGCAGGCGCTGAACCAGGCGCTCGGCGCGGAACTCAAGCTCACCATCGGCACGGACCCGGGCTACCCGGAGAAATTCGCGACGCTGCTGGCCAGCGACTCGCTGCCGGACCTGATGTGGCTGCCGCCGAACCAGGGCATCCCGAACATCGGCCCGATGCTGGAGGCCAAGTTCCAGGACCTCACGAAGTACCTGTCCGGCGACGCCGTTCTGGAGTACCCGAACCTGGCCGCGCTGAAGCCGGCGTCCTGGCGAACCGCGGTGGTGAACGGGAAGATCTGGGGCGCGCCGATCCCGTCGACGCCGTTCGGCCAGGTGATGATGGGCAACCCGCGGACCTGGGAAAAGGTCGGCGGCCTGCAGAGCGCGGACGCCGACGAGTTCTTTGCCAAGTGCAAGGAACTCAGCAACGGCACGAACTACGCGCTCGAGCCGGCGATCATCAACATGCTGCACATGTTCGGTGAGTGGTTCGGTGCGCCGAACGGCTGGCGGGTCAACGCGGATCGCTCGCTCACACACTTGTACGAGACCGAGAACTACCGAGCCGCCGTCGAGTACGCCGCGAAGTTGTGGGCGGCCAAGGTGTTCTACCCGGACCTCAACCTCGCCGATGCGACACCGAAGACCGTGAACGGCCAGATCGCCGCGCAGGTCGTGGTCGGACCGCGTGCGACCTCCGACTTCCGGGCGCTCGACCCGACGCTGTTCGTCGACACGCTGATCCCGTTCGGCCATGACGGTAAGGCGAAACCGGTCTACGACATGGGCTACGGCACGGTCGGGTTCACGCCGTTCAAGCAGACCGACGAGGGCCGGATCCGCGAGCTGCTCGCGTTGATGGACTACCTGTCGGCGCCGTTCGGCACCAAGGAGTATCTGCAGAAGAACTTCGGCGTCGAGGGGCAGCAGTACCAGCTGGACGCGCAGAAGAACCCGGTGCTGACCAAGGCCGGCACCCAGCAGGCGCCCGGTCTGGTCAGCGCGCTGACGATCATGACCTCGCCGGAGAGCGTGATCTTCAACCCGGCCTTCCCGGACGACACCCGCAAGATCCACGCGACCGAGCAGAAACTGCTGGAGTTCGCGATGCGCAACCCGACCGCGGGCACGTACTCCGACACCAGCAGCAAGGTCGGCCCGAAGCTGACCGCCGCGTTCCGGGACACGATCGTGGACATCGTCACCGGCCGGCAGAAGATCGGTGCGTACGACGAGGCTCTGAAGCGCTGGAAGTCCGGCGGCGGTGACAAGATGCGTGGCGAGTTCGCTGCCGTACTGCCGGCGGGCGTGCCGGTCACCGGGTCGTGAGGTTCGCGGAGAGGTGGCGCCGGGACTGGCAGATGGTGCTGCTGATGGTCCCGGGCGTCGTCTTCCTGCTGGTCTTCTTCTACCTGCCGGTGATCGGCAACGTCGTCGCGTTCCAGGACTTCCAGCCGTACCTCGGCATCATGCACAGCGAGTGGAACGGGTTCACGAACTTCGTCAACCTGTACGCCAACCCGGACTTCTGGGATGCGCTGCGGAACACGCTGATCCTGGCCGGTGCGCAGTTGCTGCTGTTCTTCCCGATCCCGATCGGGCTGGCGCTGATCGTCGATTCGCTGGTCAGCAACCGGGTACGGCGCTGGTTCCAGACCATCGCGTACCTGCCGCACTTCCTGTCCTGGGTGCTGGTGGTGACGCTGTTCCAGCAGTCGCTGGGTGGCGCGGGGTTCGTGAACAACCTGCTCCGGCAGGCCGGGCTGGACCCGATCCCGTTCATGACGAACCCCGACACCTTCCCGCTGCTGGTGGTCGCGCAGCTGGTCTGGAAGGACGCGGGCTGGGCGATGATCATCTTCCTGGCCGCGCTGACGACGGTCGATGTCTCGCTCTACGAGGCGGCGGCAGCGGACGGCGCCGGCCGCTGGCGGCGGCTCTGGCACATCACTCTGCCGTCGCTGCGAACCGTGATCGTGCTGCTGCTGATCCTGCGGATCGGCGACATCCTCAGTGTCGGCTTCGAACAGTTCATCCTCCAGCGCGACTCTGTCGGTCCGGGCGCGGCCGAAGTGCTCGACACCTTCACGTACTACGCGGGCGTGGTCGGCGGTGATTGGAGTAGCGGAGCCGCAGCCGGGCTGGCCAAGGGCGTGGTCGGCGCGTTGCTGCTCTGGGGTGCGAACTCGCTCGCCCATCGACTCGGTGAGCCGGGGATTTTCCAGCGAAGGGGTGGCTCGTGAGGCCCATTTGGAAAGAGAATCCGTCCCCTGCCTACCAGGCGATCAAGGCGGTCGTCCTCGGTGGCTTCGCGCTGGCGATCGTCGTACCGATCCTGGTCGTGGTGTCGACCTCGCTGGCCAGTGATCAGGACATCATCGACGCCGGTGGGTATGTGCTGTGGCCGTCGCATCCGACGGTGAAGGCGTACGAGACCTTGTTCAGCGGCGGGTTGATGGGCCGGGCGATCATGGTCAGCGTCTTCGTCACCCTGGTCGGTACGGCGATCGCGCTCGCGGTGACGATTGCCCTGGCCTATGCGACGTCGCGGCCGGTGCTGTTCGGGCGGCCGGTGTTGCTGATGGTGCTGTTCACACTGTTGTTCGCGCCGGGGATCATCCCGATGTTCCTGGTGGTGAAGCAGCTCGGGTTGCTGGACAGCCTGTGGTCGCTGATCCTGCCGGGGGCGTTGGGTGCCTTCAACTTCGTTGTCCTGCGCACCTTTTTCATGAATGTGCCGGGTGAACTGCTGGAGAGTGCGCGGATCGACGGCGCGAGTGACTTCATGATCCTCCGCAAGATCATCATGCCGCTGTCCAAGGCGGTGATCGCCGTGGTCGGTCTGTTCTACGCGGTCGGCTTCTGGAATGCGTTCTTCAACGCGCTGCTCTACCTGAACGACACCTCGAAATGGCCGGTCCAGGTGATTCTGCGGACCTACGTGCTGCAGGGGAAGTCGCTGTCGGCGGACCAACTCGGGGTGGAACCGCTGCCGCAGCCGCAGTCCCTGCAGATGGCGGTCGTGGTGGTCGCGCTGGTCCCGATCGCGATGGTCTACCCGTTCCTGCAGCGCCATTTCACCAAGGGCGTCATCACAGGTGCGGTAAAAGGTTAGACCGTTCTGCAAGAATCATCGGTATGTCGGACCGGCCAACACTGCGCATGGTTGCGAAGGAGGCAGGGGTCTCGGTCGCGACCGTGTCCTACGTGCTGTCCGGGCGGCATCGCAGTCACACCATCAAGGACTCCACCGCCGACCGGGTGCGGGAGGTCGCCAGCCGGCTCGGGTACCGGCGCAACGACGCTGCCCGGGCGATCCGGACCGGGAAATCCGACCTGGTCCTGCTGTCACTGAACGTGCTCGCCGACCCGTGGTCCCAGGCGGTGGCCGATGCCGTCAGCGCGGCGGTCCGCCCGTTGAACAAGACGGCGCTGATCGTCGCGGACGGCGACTGGCGGGCCGTGCTGTCGAACCGGACGCCGGACGTGATCTTCATCGACGGCGTCAGCTCGGAGCCTTCGGAGATCGCCGAGCTCGAGGCCTTCGCGGCGCAGGGTGTCCAGATCGTCGCGTTCAGCGAAACGCTTGAGCCACGGGGCTTCGACGTGATCCGGTCCGGCGCCGAGCCGCGGTGTCACCTGGCCGTCGAGCACCTGTTGGCGCAGCACGACCGGGTCGGCGCGCTCACCTCGCGCAGGTCGGGCTTCAAGCGGTTCGACGCCTACCTGAACACGCTGAAGGCGGCCGGGAAGCCGATTCTCGATGACGACATCGAGGTGTTCGAGCAGCACCCCGAGGGTGCCTACCGGGCCGCGATGACCTTGCTCAGCAAGCCGGACCGCCCATCCGCCATTTACTGTACGACGGACTTCGCCGCGATCGCCGTCGTACGGGCGGCGCATCGGCTGCGGATCGACGTACCGCGGGATCTGGCCGTGGTCGGGGTCGGGAACACGCCGGAGGGTGAGCATCTGGACCCGTCGTTGTCGACGGTCGGGCCGGTCGGGTTCAACGAGGCGCTGGCGCGGATCATGGTCGGCCGGTTGACCGACCGGGAGGGCGCACCGGGGGAGGTGTTCGACTTCCCATGGCAGCTGATCGTGCGAGAGTCGTCGCAAGCATGATGCCGGCGGGGGACGGCTGGGAAGCGGTCGAGATCGGGGAATCCGACACGGCGGTGTACCGGCGCGGTTCGGTCTTCGCCAAGAGCTGCGGTCCTTCGGGAGTGCCGGAGTTGGAGGCGGAGCGCGATCGGATCGCCTGGCTGGCGTCTACCGGGATGCCGGGGGCGACGGTGGTCGACTGGCAGGTGTCGGACGACAGCGCGTGCCTGCTGACGAGCGCGGTGCCGGGGATCGCGGGGATCGACCTGCCGTCCTGGGCCTGGCTCGGCGCGATGGAGACGCTCGGGCGGACCTTGCGCGAGCTGCATTCGGTGCCGGACTGCCCGTTCGAGCGCCCGTTGGCGTCCGTGATCGCTGCCGCCGAGGACGTCGTACGGCGGGGTGCGGTGAACCCGCAGTTCCTGACCGACGAGTGGCGAGCGATGACTCCGGAGGCGTTGCTGGCGCAAGTCGTTGCCGAGCGCCCCTATGTGGAGTCGGTGACCGAGCTCGGCGTGTGTCACGGCGATCCGTGTCTGCCGAACGTGTTCTTCGATCCGCTGACCTTGCGTGTGACCGGGTTCATCGACGTGGGCCGGCTCGGGGTCGCCGATCGGTACTCCGACCTCGCCTTGACCACGATCCAGCTGTACGACGAGTGGTCGGTGGACCCTGGTCCGTTCCTGACGGCGTACGGGCTGACCGAGCCGGATCGGCGGCGGCTCGAGTTCTTCCGGCTCCTGGATCCGTTGACCTGGGGATGAGTACGGCGGTCGAGGTCGTGGCGCTGATGGTGTCGCCCGTGCACGCCTTCGAGGGGCGGCCGCAGGACGGGCCGCGGCCTGATCCCGCACCGATCGCCCGTGCCGAAGTGGAGGTTCGGGCCGGGCTCGGGATTGTCGGCGACCGGTACTTCGGCCAGACCGTGCACCGCAACGCGGCCGTCACGCTGCTGGATGCGGATTCCGTGCCCGGCGTGGATCCGACGGTGCTGCGCCGCAACATCGTGGTCCGCGGGTATCCGATCGACACCCTCGCCGCGGGGCGGATGTCGGCCGGGCGGCGGTTCTCGCTCGACTCCGGGTCCGGGCCGGTGGAGTTCCAGGCTTATCGGCCGGCCAATCCGTGTGCCTGGATGAACGTGGTGGTCGGGCCGGGGGCGATGAAGGCGTTGCGCGGGCACGGCGGCGTACGGGCGACTCCGTTGAGCTCTGGGGTGCTACGGGTCGGTCCGGCGCTGTTCGAGCTGCTGGACTGAGCTTTCGGAGGGTTTTCGGTCCTCCGGCTTACCTTCGTCGGGTGAGGCTGGCTGGAGTTGTGGTGATGGTGCTGGTGGCGTTGGCCGGGTGTTCCGACACGACCGGCACCGCGCCGGAGGCCGACGTACCGGCGCCCTCGACCAGCAGCTCACCGCCACCGAGCAACCCGACGACCCCGAGCGCCACGCCGCCCCCGACGACCTCGGGGGCCACGCCTACCCCGAGCGCCAGGCCTACCCCTAGCGCGCGGCCGACCCCCACGCCCCGACCACCCGTCGCCGGGCCGGTCACGATGAGCATCCCGTCGATCGGCGTCCGCGGGCTCCGAGTAGTGAGCTACCCGGGGACGGCCGACGACCGGCCCGGGACCACGATCCAGGACCGCGGCGTCGCGGCCAGCCCACGCGGCCCGGCCGGAGGCGTCGGGGTCGGCGAGATCGGCAACTTCATCATCACCGGACACCGCGTCTCGCACGGACGCCCGCTGGAACGCGTACCCGAGCTGGCCAACGGCGCGCACGTGCTCTTCACCGCCGGCGGGACCATCTACGACTACGTGGTCTCGCAGACGATGACCATCTCGTTCCGCAAACCCGCCGAGAAGGCTGCCCAGAACGCGGCCGTCCCAGGCCGCCCGGGCGTCAAAGCAACCCAGGCCATGCTCACCATCTCCACCTGCGCGACCCCCGAGGACAACGCCGCCGGCAACTACTGGCGCGATTCCCTCGGCAACCCCGAACACCGCATCAACAAGATCGCCCGCCTGGTCGCCACCCGCCCAGCCTGACGGCTACGCGAGCTCCCGGATCAGGGTGGTGGGCTTGCCGGCCAGCGCAGCCGCAAGCAGCTGGCGAGCGAAAGGCAGCCGCAGCATCAGCCTCCGGAGAATCAATTGGGTCCGGGACGCAGGCAGGAACCAGCGCGCCGCCGACCGGCCGACCTTCTGCTTCTCCTCGGCGATCGGACGCCAGACTCGTTCGTACGCCGCCAGTCCGGCCTCAGGTGAAGTCGCCCGGGCCAGCTCACCAGCCAGGACATACGCACCGGCGATCCCCAACGACGCGCCCTGACCGGCCAGCAGGGACACGGCCTGGCAGGCGTCGCCGACGAGGCCGACCCGGCCCTTGCTCCAGCTGGGCATGACGATCTGCGCCACTTGGTCGTAGTAGATCTGGTCTGGAGCAGGGCAGGCAGCCAGGGCCTCAGGCACGACCCATCCAAGATCGCTGTACGCCGACTGGATCGCCGCCCGCAGGTCCGTCGGCAGCACCGGGTCGGGGGTCCGGTGGACGGCGAACGACGCGACCCGGCCGTCACGCAATGCATAGAAGCCGAACTGGCTGCCGATCGAATCCGTCAGGCAGAACCGACCGTCGACCTCCTCGTGGATGTGCGGCGCGTCAAAGGTGTACGCAGCGGTGTGGAAACCGAGGTACCGCAGGTAGTCCCGCTCCGGACCGAACACGATCCGGCGCACCGCAGAATGGATGCCGTCGGCCCCTATCAGGACATCACCGTCGACGGTGCTCCCGTCCGCCGTGGTGACACGTACTCCGTCGCCCTGGGCCCCATCCACCACCGGTACGCCGTACCGCAGATCGACGCCGTCCGGCAGATGTGCGCGCAGGACATCCTCCAGATCCGGGCGGGTGACGCTGAGGAGCTCTCCGGCAGCGAACCGGTCGGTGGCGACGCGGGCCCGGCTGCGCCCGCGATCGTCGACCAGCAACGCCTCGGGGACCTGATAGGCGACATCGCGCAAGGCCGGCAGCAACCCCATCGCCTCCATCGCGTCGAGTCCTGGCCCGAAGAAGTCGATCATGTAGCCCTGCGTGCGCGGCCCGGGACTGCGTTCGAGCACGATCACTTCCTGACCGAGCGCGGAGAGCCGATGTGCAAGGGCGAGACCGGCGATGCCGGCACCACAGACGATCACCTTCATGACAACACCAGCCTCCGCAGCACAGCCGCCGTACCGGCGTCGACCGGCCCCAGACCGCGATGCAGTAGCAGGCCGTCGATCGCGGCAGCGAGGACCGCCGCGGTGGCAGCGGGGTCGGGCACTTGGTGGAGGGCGAGCCAGTCGGCGATCCGAGCGCGGAAGCCCGTCACCAGCGCGGCGATCCGAGCGCGGAGCTCGTCGTCGCGGGTCGCGGCGAGGCAGGCCTCGGTGAACATCACTGAGAGCGGATCGGTCCCGGAGTACTCGTCGATCGACGCGAGCAGGGCGTCGACCCCGTCGGCCGGACTCGTCGCCGCGGCGAAGACCTCACTGGTTGCGTCGAGCACGCCCTGCATGGCGGTGATCGCTGCTTCGATCAGGACGGCCTGGACCGACGGGAAGTGGTAGTGCACGACGCTCGGACTGACCCCGGCGCGGTCGGCCAGGATCCGGGTGCTCACTGCGGACCACCCGCGCTCCGCGATCAGTTCTGCTGCCGCGGTGAGCAGGCGCCGCCGCGCCTCTTCACCCCGCACGGCCGCTGGAGAGGGCATCGGTCCTCCTAGGACGTTCGTCCTGTACGATCGTCCTGATCGTAGCGCAGCGAAAGCCGACGGCAACCTGCCGGGGGTTGTTACTTGCGGCCGAACTTCCACCACTTCGGCTTGTTGGCCTTGATCTCGTCCGGGGTGAGCGGTGGCGGGACCGGGGGCCGGGACTCCTCGGTGAGGAAGTTGCCGGACTCGGTGTCGTACGGCGTGACGCCGAGCCGGCGACTGATCTCCATCACGATCGGGATCGAGCGCGGCCCGTCGTTCAGGTAGAAGGTGATGTCGCGGACCTGGACGCCCTTGCCGATCGTCATCTCGACGTCGTAGTCCTCGCTGCGCAACGTCAGCCAGGACGGTTTGGTCGTGTCCACGTCCGGCACCACCTCGCGGACCACGTCGATCACGTCGGTCGCCATCCCCACCGAGGGCGGTTCGTAGCCGTCCGGCATGTCCTCGAGACGCCGCACGCCTCCTGGTCCTCGCACCGCATACACAGCCCAGCTCATGCCCTCAGCCTACGGGCGGCCAGAATCGCGAACGTCAGGTACTCACCCTGGTCCGCCTCGAGCATGTCGAGGGAGCCGTCGCGCTCACCCCGGTACGCCGAGACTGCCTGCGACCAGGCGAGCCAATCGGCCCACCCGGACTCCTGGAACCGCGCTGCCGTCACCTCGACCAGCTCGGTGATCTCCCACTGGAAACGCCACCAGTCGGCCGTGTGCCAGGCCAGCGCCTCCGGCCCGACCAGCTTCTTGATGTGCTCCGGGATGAACCCCAGCTCCCGGACCTCCCGCCGCAACGCCGGAGTCGCCACTCCGAGCTGCCCGCCCGGTGCCAGGAACTGCGTGATGTAGGCGAGGTAGTTGTCCGCCGTACCGAAGTACTCCCAGGCGTCCACACACACGATCGCGTCGAAGTACCCGCGCGCGAACGGCAACGCATGCGCCTCCGCCTTCAGCGTCGTAACGCCTTCCACCCCTTGTACGGCGATGTGCTCCGCGGCCGTGGTCGGGTCGATCCAGAGGTCCGCGGCCCAGACCCGAACCCCGTACTCCTTGGCCAGGAACGCCGAGGTCGTGCCCTTTCCCGACCCCAGGTCCAGGACTCGCAGGCCCGGTCGGAGCTCGAGCTCACCGGCCAGCTCCTCCAGCAACCACAGCGGGTGCGGCCCCATGTCCCCGGCCAGGACCCACTCTGCGTCGTACCCGTTGGCTCGTGGAAACCGCGAATTCTCCAGCACGAGGACTTAACTTACCGTCAGGTAATGTCAATTGCTGCAATTGAGTGGGCTGATCGGGTGATTCAGGTTTAGGATCATGCGCCGGTCTGGGGGTGGATCGGGGACTGCAGTGCTGGGGAGAGAAGAGAGACATGGCTGATCAGCCAGGGCCGAAACCGGGGCATTTCCTGCCGGGCGGGGCCGGGGACAGCGGTACTGAGGGCAAGCCGGTGGAGCGTGGAGCCGCGCCATTGGCGGCGCCGACGCCACGGTTGAGCAAGGCGGCCGAGGACGAGGCCGCGCCGCAGCTGCGGGGTTCGCGGCTGGACGGGCCCGGGATATCGAGTGCGCGGCGGGATGCTGAGGCGGCCGCAGCGGCGTACCGGACGGTGTTTCAGCCGGAGCCGATCCCGTTCGACCCGAACAAGAAGCGGTCCAAGCTGCTGGTGGCCGGGATCGTGGCCGGTGTGCTGCTGCTGGTCGGCGGGATCGTGTACGCCGGTGTCACCGTCATCTCCAAGAGCGACGGCCTGCTGGCGAACCCGTTGACCACACCGTCGGTGCGCGACGGGGACGGCGCGGCCAAGCCGACCCGCAAGCCGACCGCGGATGCCGACGTACTGGCGAAGAACCCGATCTACACCGCGGGGAAGCTGGCCGCGGTGAAGTGCAAGGAGCCGGGTTTCCGTCCGACCACCCTGGACAACGTCTGGTCGTACTACGAGGCGATGATCAGCTGCCTGGACAACGCCTGGAAGCCGATCGTCACCAAGGCCGGGTTCGAGTTCCGCTCGCCGAAGCTGGTGATCTTCAACGAGGGTCAGGAGACGGCCTGCGGGATCCAGGAGAAGGTCGCGTCGTACTGTGCCGACGAGCACGGCGGTAGCGTCACCATGCCCTGGCAGGAGCTGCCCGACAACTACGCGAAGAACAAGGCGGGCACCCGGATCTACATGGCCCAGTCGATCGCCTTCGTGTACGGCGCGCACGTGCAGAACCTGACCGGGATCCTGGAGTCCTCGGGCAACCTGCGCGACCAGGCCAAGGACAAGGCGGCTGAGCTGGAACAGGACCGGCGGCAGGCGCTGCAGGCCAACTGTTTCGCCGCGGCCTTCGTCGGCGCGAGCCGGGCGAGCTTCCCGATCTCCGGTGAGCTGGAGCGCCAGTGGGTCTACCTGATGAACCACAGCGGCGACGAGAACCACAAGAAGGAACCTCGCGACCACGGATCGATCAAGAGCCACGCCCTCTGGATGGGCCAGGGCTTTGCGAAAACCGATCCCGGGACCTGCAACACTTTTGGAGCGCCAGCCGCCAAGGTCGGTTGAGTCATGTCACGAGCGATGGGGACCAGTCATGCCTGACGAACAGCCCGACGGCGGTGCGAACACGCCGCCAGGCGCGGGACACTACCTCCCCACCAGCGACAGCCTCACCGAGAGTGACCGTACGACGCCGGCCGCGGCGAACCGGTCCCAGCCGATCGCCCTGGGCAAGGCGCGAGCCCTGTCCGACCCGGGCGAATCGTCCCTCCGCCGCAAGGCCCGCCCGCTCCCCGTCGACCCGTCGGCCGAGTCCGTCTACAGCGGACCGCCGCCCGCACCACTCCCCGGCGCCCCGATCACCCCGCTGGCCGGCACCCGCCGTACCGGCGGCGACCGCCGCGTCGGCTGGAACCGCCCGTCGTCGCGCGCCGGATCGCAGTACACTCAGGTCGGCCCGCCGCCCCTGCCGCCCCGGCAGTACTCGAAGGCCGTCATCGCCGGCCTCTCGGCCCTCGTCCTCGTCGTCACCGCCTCGGTCGGCGTCGCCTGCTTCAAGGCAATCAGCAGCTACGACAGCTCGGTCGACTCCCCCCTGTCACGCCCCAAGGTCCGCACCACCCCGGCCCCGATTCCAACGCCCCCGGACCCCACCGTCACAGTCACCGAGAAGCCGGTCCCGAACCTCGTCCGCCTGCAGAAGAACGAGCTCTACACGGTGGGCAAGGTTCCGTCGGTGAACTGCAAGACGTCGATCAAGCCGGACTCCCAGTCGGCGATTCTCGAGTACTACCAGGCCCTGGTTGCCTGCCTGGACAAGACCTGGGCACCGCTGATCAAGAAGGCCGGCTACAAGTTCGAGGCTCCGACGGTGGTCCTGCAGAGCAAGAAGGCCGGCGCCGGATGTACCGAGACGAGCGACTCGATGTACTACTGCAACAGCACCGGTCACTCGATCAGCATCAACTGGCAGGAGGATCTGAAGGACTATCGCGAGGATCCGGCCGGAGCCCAGATCTGGATGATGACCTCCGTCGCCACCGTCTACGGGTTCCATGTGCAGGACAACACCGAGATGCTGACCGCCTCGTTCTCGGAGGAGGGCTTCGCCAAGACAGACGCGTCGAAATTCCAGGCGCGGCGGATGCGTCAGCTCCAGAACAGTTGCTTCGGTGGAATCTTCCTCGGGGCGAACAAGCAGTCGCTCGGCCTGACCGGGGCGAAGTACGACACCTGGGAACGCGGCGAGAAGTCCTCGTCGAACGACCCGAAGGTCACCCGTCTTTACGGGTCGGGCGCGAACCAGTGGTTCTGGACCTCGTCCGGTTTCACCGCGCAGAATCCGAAGGCCTGTAACACCTTCACCGCATCTCCCAAACGAGTCAGCTGATGCTCAAGGCCGCAGGATTCGCCGTACTGGCTGTTGCGGTGGCTGCTGTGGCCGGGGTGGCGGTGGCGCGGGACGAGCCGTCGGTGGCGGTCGAGCCCGTCCGTACGGCGACGCCTACGCCGGTGCTGAAACCTCGGGCGAAGCCTGTTGTGAAGCCGTCGCCGTCGACCTCGATCGATCTGTCGTTGGAGGGCCTTGCGGCGGCGAACAAGTTGTACGGCGCAGGGAAGGTGCCGGCGGTGCGTTGCGTGCTGCCGGCGAAGCCACCCGAGACGAAGTCGGAGCTCTTGGCGTACGCGCGGGTGATGGTCGCATGTATGGACCAGGCGTGGAAGCCGTTGGTGGATCGCTCGCAGGCGGTCTTGTTCCCGGTGAAAACCGTGCAGGCCTATGACCTGAAGAAGCCTGCCGCGTCACCCGAATGCGGCGATGCCCCGAAGAACATGGATGCGTTCTACGACAACGGCACGATCTGCTTCGAGTGGCCCGAGTTCAGCGACCCCGCCGAACCGGCCTGGAACCTCGTCGACTTCCAGCAGTTGCTCGCCCACGAATACGGCCACCACGTCCAGCAGTCGACCGGGATCCTGGCGACGTACGACGCAGGCTGGTGGAAGCAGCCGAAGGCCGCGCAGCTCGAGAACGAACGCCGCCTCGAACTCCAGGCCAGCTGCCTGGGCGCGGCCTTCCTGGGGGCCAACCGGAGCAGCTTCAGACTCACCGGCGAACGGCTCCGGATGTGGAAGTCGATCGTCCGCCGGGTCGGCGACGAGAACAACACGCTGAAGATCCGCGACCACGGCTCCTACAAGAGCCACGCCTACTGGACCACGCGAGCCTTCACTGCCGGCGACCCCGCCACCTGTAACACCTTCAAAGCTTCGCCGAAGCGGGTCAGTTGAGTTTGAGTTTGAAGCCTTCGTGGGATTGTTCGAAGCCTAGGTTCAGGTAGAAGCGGTGGGCTTCGGTTCGGGATTTGTCCGAGGTTAGCTGGACCAGGGTGGCGCCTCGGTTGCGGGATTCTTCGATGGCCCAGTGGATGAGGGTCGTACCGAGGCCGGTGCCGCGGGCGGGGGCGGCTACGCGGACGGCCTCGATGAGGCCTCGGCAGGAGCCTCGGCGGGAGAGGCCGGGGATGATGGTGAGCTGCAGGGTGCCGATGGCCTCGTTGTTGCGTTCAGCAACTACCAGGAGCTGGTTCGGGTCGGCGTCGATGTCCGCGAAGGCCTTCAGGTACGGCGCCGGGTCGTCGAGGGACTCGCGGTTCGTGCCGAGCTGGTCGTCGGCGAGCATGGTGACGATGGCGGGGACGTCGGCGGCGGTGGCGCGGCGGATGATCAGGTCGGCGGTCATGTGACCAGTTTAAGCAAAGACCTTTTCGTTGTGATCCAACAATTACACGGATGTGATCACTGTTTGCCTTAGGCAACCAGGGGAACGGGTGATAGTAGAAACCACCGCACATCGGAAGGGCATCCCATGAGTCCGTTAGCGATCGACTTCACCGGGCCGTTCGAGGACGCGTTCAGCAAGCTGCTCGGGTTCGTTCCGAACCTGCTCGGCGGCCTGGTCATCCTGGTGATCGGGTACTTCGTAGCCAAAGTGCTCGGCAAACTGGTCGGGAAGCTGCTCGGCCGGGTCGGGTTCGACCGGTGGATGGAGCGGGCCGGCGTCTCCGGTGTGCTGCAGCGGTCCGGCACGGGGCTGACCGCTTCGGCGGTGCTGGGCAAGGTCGTGTTCTGGTTCGTGTTCCTGATCAGCTTCACGATGTTCGCCTCCGCGCTCGGCGTGCCGGAGATCTCGGCGTTCATGAGCACGATGCTCGGCTACATCCCGCGGATCTTCGCCGCGATCGTGATCCTGTGCCTGGCCGCGCTGTTCGCGAACTTCCTGGCCGCGATCATCCGTGGTGCCACCGGCAACGAAACCCTGGCCAAGCTCGGCAAGTACGCGGTCCTCGTGTACGCCGCCTTCGCCGCGCTCACGCAGTTGGGTATCGCCGTCCAGCTGACCGGTAACACCCTGCTGATCGTGCTCGCCGGTGCGTCGCTCGCACTCGGCCTGGCGTTCGGTCTCGGTGGCCGGGAGATGGCCGGCCAGGCGCTCAGCAACCTGTTCTCTCGCGACAACATCCAGAAGCCGATGCCGTCGGACAACGGGATGAACGCTCCGCAGCAGCCGTACCAGGCACCGCCGGCCGACCCGCAGTATCCGGCCACTCATGGTGCGCCGCAGAACGGCGGCTACTCCAACGGAACGCCGCCGCAGAACGGCAACTGGCAGTAGGCGACGATGTAAGGCGGGCGGCGACCTCAGCGAGGTTGCCGCCCGTTGCCGTATCTATTCGGTCTTGTCCGGTCCGGCGCTGCGCACATCCTCGACCTTGGTGAGGGCCTCGCGGAGGTCGCCGAGCCAGGTGTCGGCGTGCTGCGACACCAGCTTCACGCACCAGCCGAGCGCGTCGCTGCGCGATCGTGCCACCCCGGCGTCCACGAGAGTGTCGAGCACCTGCCGCTCGGGCTGCCGCAGCCGCGTCATCACGGGCGCGGACAGCGAGGTGAAGACCTTGCGGGTCGCGCCGCAGTCGACACCCCACGCGACCTTGCGCCGAGTGGCGTGCTCGAGCTCGCGGGCGATCTCGATCCGGCGCTCCCGGGTGTCCTCGCGGAACTGCTTGATCCGGCCCTCTTCGGCGGCGGACCGTTCGGCGGCGCTCACGTCGTCGCCCTGCTCAGGAGCCTTCAGCTTGCCGACGATCAGGATCTCGTCCCGGTCGATGGTCAGCTCCGGCTCGCCTTCGAACCACTCGCCGGGCAGGCGGCCGGTCACCCAGCCGCGGACCCGTTCGGTATCAGTCTTTGTACTCATGTAATCATGATTACACCCTTACCCAAGCGTTGTTCAAGGAGAGTTTCCAGCAGCTTGCAATAGGTAGTGCTCGTCCGGCGCCTCACCGACCCTGGACCGCATGACTCTGCCCAGAACGCTGGCTGCCGTCTCAGCCGCCGCCCTGCTCGCCACCGCCCTCGTCTGCACGCTCCCCGCCCAGGCCGCCGTACCGGATCTGCTGCTCGTCACGAAGACGGGCGCTCCGGCCTCCACCGCGACCCGGGCCGGTAGCGCGGAGTGCCCGCTCACCAGCAACATCCTCGGGGCGGGCGGCGAGGTGATCGGGGGCCGCGGCCAGACCAGCCTGTCCACCTACACCCAGATCGAGCGTGAGTGGGGCTCCGCCCAGGCCGACGAGGACGCCGACGGTACGACGGCCGACTGGAGCCTCACGTCGTACGCCATCTGCACGTCCGGCCCGGACCGGTCGTCCGTCAACGCGTTCTCGCCGCACGACTCGGCGACCGACAAGGCTGTCGCAGTCCGCTGCCCGGCTGGCACCGTCACCACCAGCGCGGGCGCCAGCACCGGCGGCGGCCGCCTGGCGCTGGATGACGCCATCCCGAGCGCCGACCTGACCACCGTCACCGCCGGCGCCTACGAGGTCCAGGGCGGCCGTGCCGACACCTGGTCCATCGTCGCCAGCGCCCGCTGCGGAGCGCCTCTCCCGGGCCTCCAGCGCGTCTCGGCCACCTCACCCACCGACTCCGCCACCAACAAGTCCGTGACCGCCACCTGCCCCGTCGGCAAGAAGGTCGTCGGCACCGGCCACGAACTCCTCGGCGGCCGAGGCCAGGTCTACCTCGACGACGTGGTCCCCAGCGCCGACCTCACCAGCGTGCGCGCCGAAGCCTTCGAAGACCAGGACGGCACCGCGAACAACTGGTCCATCACCGCCTACGCGGTGTGCGCCACTGCCTGAGCAAGGCAACAGGCGGTCAGGTCCGGCAACGGGGGTCCGGGCCTGACCACCTGCGGTCGTCTACGCGGCAGGGGAAGTCGCGTAGGCGGATCGGAGGGTGAGGTGGGCGTCTGCGGGTGCATCGGTGTGGTCGAGGCCCAGGAGGGCCGCGCCGACCACCGGCGGTACGTCGATCACCCGGGCGACTGCCTTGGGGGCAGCAGCGTTGAGCAGCCGGATGACCGTCTCCATCAGCAGCGGGTGACCGGCGGTCAGAACGCCCCCGCCGAGGATGACATCGGTCGGCTCGTCCAGGATGTCGAGGCGGCGCATGGCTACGACAGCCATGGTGACGATCTCTTCGGCCTGGTGCTGGACCACCTCACGGGCTACGGCGTCGCCGGCCGCTGCTGCCTGGAAGAGGATGGGTCCTGCTTCGAGGCGGCGGTTGTAGGGGATGTCGCCGAGATGGAGTGCCTCGATGAGCGCAGGGACGGACTTGACGCCGTAGTGCGCCGGGAGGGCTGTCTCCAGCGCCGAGAAAGGACCACGGCCGTCGTCGGAGCGCGCGGCGGCAGCGAAGGCTTCTTCGGCCAGTTGTGCGCCGCCTCCCCAGTCGCCGGAGATTCTGCCGACCGCAGGGAAGCGGGCGGTGCGGCCGTCCGGGAGGAGACCGGCGCAGTTGATGCCGGCCCCGCAGACGACCGCTACCCCGCGGGGCTCGTCCACACCGGAGCGCAGCAGGGCGAAGGTGTCGTTGGTGACGTAGACCGACTCGGCCCAGCCGAAGCTCTCGAACGCTGCGCTCAGCCGCTCCTCCTCGATCGGGAGGTCGGCGTTGGCCAGGCAGGCGGAGATCTGCTGGACCAGTGGGCGCTCGCCGAAGGGCAGGCCAGCTGCGGCGGCTGCAGCCCGCACCAGCGGCTCCAGACCGGCCACGGCGGCGTCGGCGCCGATGACGTGCGGCTCGAAACCGCCGCCGCGTGCTGTCCCGAGCACGCGGCCGTCGGCCGACACCAGGGCGACGTCGGTCTTGCTGTTGCCGGCGTCGAAGGCCAGTACGCCGCCCGGCACCAATGCGGCGCTCATCGGGCCCACGGCAGATGCTGCTTGTTGTGAGCGAGCAGCTTGTCCGTCAGCTGGTCCGCCAAGGAGATCTGACCGACCAGCGGGTGTGCCAGCAGGGCCTCGAAGACCCGCTCGCGGCCGCCCTTGATCGCCGCCTGCAGGGCCAGGTCCTCGTACGCCGTCACGTTCGCCACCAGACCGGCGTACAGGGGCTCCAGTGGTGCCAGTGCGACCGGCATGGTGCCGTCGGCGCCGACGGTGGCCGGTACCTCGATCACTGCGTCGTCTGCGAGGAACGGGAACGTGCCGTCGTTCAGCGTGTTCACCACCTGGACGTCACCGGTGTCGTTGAGCAGTGACGACGCCAGGTCCACGGCAGCCTCGGAGTAGTACGCACCGCCGCGCTTCTCGAGCAGTGCGGGCTTCTCGTCGAGCTGTGGGTCGGCGTACATCTCCAGCAGTTGGGTTTCCAACGCGGCCACCTCCGCAGCGCGCGACGGCTTGGTCAGGAGCTCCTGCACCACCTCGTCGTGCTGGTAGAAGTAGCGCAGGTAGTACGACGGTACGACACCCAGCTGCAGCAGCAACTCCGGCGGAAGTTTCAGGTCCGCGGCCAGCTCGGCCACGTGGCCCTCGAGCAGCTTCGGCAGCATGTCCTCGCCGTTGACGCGGACTGCGCGCTCCCAGGTGAGGTGGTTCAGCCCGACGTGGTCCAGCTGCACCTCACCCGGTGTGACACCGAGCAGCTTGGCGAAGCGGCGCTGGAACCCGATCGCCACGTTGCACAGCCCGACTGCCTTGTGACCGTGCGACAGCAGCGCCCGGGTCACGATGCCGACCGGGTTGGTGAAGTCGATGATCCACGCGTTCGGGTTGGTACGGCGTACTCGCTCGGCGATGTCGAGCACCACCGGCACCGTCCGCAGTGCCTTGGCGAGCCCGCCGGCGCCGGTCGTCTCCTGACCGACACAACCGCACTCCAGCGGCCAGGTCTCGTCCTCCTGACGAGCTGCCTGCCCGCCGACGCGCAGCTGCAGCAGTACGGCGTCCGCGCCCTCGATCCCGGCGTCGATGTCGGTGGTGGTGACGACGCGACCGGGGTGGCCTTGTTTGGCGAAGATGCGCTCGGCCAGCCCGCCGACCAGTTCCAGGCGGTCCTTGGCCGGGTCGACCAGGACCAGCTCGGTCACCGGCAGCGTGTCACGCAGCCGGGCGAAACCGTCGACGAGTTCGGGAGTGTAGGTGGATCCGCCGCCTACGACTGTGAGTTTCAACCTTTGACCCCTGTGAGTGTGACGCCTTCGATGAAGGCTTTCTGCGCGAAGAAGAACAAGATGATCACCGGGGCCATCACGAGCAGAGTGGCGGCCATGGTGAGGTTCCAGTTGGTGTGGTGGGCACCCTTGAAGGACTCCAGGCCGTAGCTCAGTGTCCAGGCGGCCGGGTTCTCACTGGCGTAGATCTGTGGGCCGAAGTAGTCGTTCCAGCAGTAGAAGAACTGGAACAGCGCGACCGCGGCGATGGCCGGACGGGCCATCGGCAGCACGATCCGGATCAGCGCCTTGAACTCGCCGCAGCCGTCCACCTTGGCGGCGTCGACGTAGTCCTTCGGGATCGTCAGCAGGAACTGGCGGAGCAGGAAGATCGAGAACGCGTCGGTGAAGGCCATCGGGATGATGAGCGGCCACAGCGTCCCGGACAGGTGCAGTTCCTTGGCCCAGAACAGGTACATCGGCACGATGACGACCTGGGGCGGAAGCATCATCGTGGCGATCACGAGCATCAGGGCGAAGTTGCGGCCGCGGAACTTGAAGCGGGCCAGCGCGTAGGCGACCGGGATACTCGAGACCAGGGTGAGCGTCGTACCGAGCACGGCGTACATCAAGGTGTTCTTCCACCAGGTCAGGAAGCCCGGGGTGTTCCAGACCGTCTTCAGGTTCTCCCAATGCCAGCTGTCCGGCCACAGGTCCCGGGTGAGGGCCTGCTGGTCGCTCATCAACGCGGTGAGCGCGACGAACACGAACGGGAGCACGAAGAACAGCGCGGCCGCGATGGCCAGCGAGTGCACGGCGACCCAGTGCAGGAAGCGGGTACGGCGTGCCTCGCGGTTGGCGGCGCTGATCGCGACCGGAGAGGTCACGGTAGTGGCAGTCACAACTGGACCCCTTTCAGTCGGAGAGGAAGCCGCTGCGGCGGCGCATCAGGATGGCGGTGAAGACCATGGCCAGCGCGAACAGCACGAGCGCGACCACCGAGGCGCCACCGGTGTCGAACCGCTGGAAGCCGAGGTTGTAGACGAGCTGTGGAAGCGTCAGCGTGGACTTCTCCGGGTAGCCGGGCTCGAACTGCTGTCCCGAGCCGCCGATCACGCCGCTCGCGACTTTCCCGGCCACCAAGGGCTGGGTGTAGTACTGCATGGTCTGGATGACGCCGGTGACCACCGCGAACAGCACGATCGGCGAGATGTTCGGCAGCGTGACGAACCAGAACCGCTGCCACGCCCCGGCGCCGTCCAGCGACGCCGCTTCGTACTGCTCCTGCGGTACGTCGAGCAGCGAGGCCATGAAGATCACCATCAGATCGCCGATACCCCACAGCGCCAGCAGTGTCAGCGCGGGTTTCGACCACGTCGGGTCGTTGAACCAGCCGGGCTGCGGGAGCCCGATCGCGCCGAGGATGTTGTTCACTGGACCCGTGCCCGGATTGAGCAGGAACGCGAACGCCATCGTGGCCGCGACCGGCGGCGCCAGGTAGGGCAGGTAGAAGGCGGTGCGGAAGAATCCCGCACCGGTCTTCACCTTCGTGATCAGCATCCCGATCCCGAGCCCGAACAGCACCCGCAGCGAGACCATCACGATCACGAGCCAGAGCGTGTTCCGCAGGGCGGGCCAGAAGAACGGGTAGTCCGTGAAGACGTAACTCCAGTTCTTCAGGCCGGTCCAGGTCGGGGCCGTGAACCCGTCGTACTTCATGAAACTGAAGTAGACGGTCGAGATCAGCGGGTAGAGGAAGAAGACGCTGACCCCGATCAGCCAGGGCGACAGGAAGGCTACGTTCCGCAGCGCTTCCCGACGATGCATGCGGCGCAATCCGGGTGACGTCATTTGACCTGGGCCAGATCCTTGTCGATCTGCTCGTCGGTCTTCTTCAGACCGGCGGCCAGGTCCGGCACCTTGCCGGCCTCGTGCTGGAAGGCGAAGTCCTGGAAGGTGAGCTGGTAGGCGCCGCCGTTCGGGCTGGCCGGCGTCGTGTTGCTCTTCGGGTGCTGCGCGATCTCGAGGAAGGTCTTGAAACCCTCGTCGACCTTCAGGTTCGGCGACTTCAGCGCGTCCAGCGTCGACGGCACGTTGTGGATGCCGTTGGAGAAGTTCACCACGGCCTCGGTGTCGGTGGTCATGTACTTGACCAGCTCCCAGGCGGCGTTCTGCTTGGTGCTGGGGCTCGCGATGCCGATGATCGTGCCGGCCAGGTAGCCCTTGCCGTAGGTGTCGGCCTGGTCGTCGGGGACCGGGAACGGCGCGACGCCGATGTCGAACTTGACCCCGGCCTCCTTGGCCATCCCGAGCCGCCACTCACCGTCGATCGACATCACCGTCTGGCCGGTGTGGAACGGGTTCTTGGCACCCCACTCGTCGCCGAAGGTGGCGCGGTACTTCTCCAGCTTGGCGTAGCCGCCGAGCGAGTCGACCAGGTTCTTCTGCCACTTCAGCATGCTCGCGAACGCCGGGTCGGCGGCCAGGTTCGACTTGCCGTCGGGGGTCAGGTACGTCGGGTTCCACTGCGCGGCGAAGTGCGAGGTGGTCGACTCGTAGCCGTGGAAGTTCGGCATGAAGCCGAGCTGGGAGTAGGTGTCACCCTTCTCCTTGGTCAGCTGCTTGGCGATCTTGTCGAACTCGGACAGCGTTTTCGGCGGCGCGGTGATCCCGGCCGCCTTGAAGGCGTCCTTGTTGTAGTACAGGCCGTAGGCGTCGTTCAGCAGCGGCAGTGCACAGCGCTTGCCCTGGTACTGCGTGTAGTCCTGCAGCGCCTTCGGGAACGTCTTGTCCATGTCGATCCCGGACTTGTCCAGGAACGGCTTCAGGTCCGCGAACACGTTCGACGTACAGAACGTGCCGACGTTGTCGGTGGTGAACGACGAGACGACGTCGGGGGAGTTGGGCCCGCCGGCCCGCAGCGCCTGCTTGATCTTGTCGTCGTTGATGTTGCCGACGACCTTGACCTTGATGTTCGGATGCTTCGCCTCGAACGATTTGATGTTCGCGGTGATCGCAGCGGCTTCGCTGGGTGCGCTCCAGCCGTGCCAGAACGTGATGGTCACGTCCTTGGTGACGTCGTCGTTCGCCTTCGGGGCTTCCGACGTACCAGTGCAGGCAGTGGCGAGAAGTGCCACCGCAGCGGTGCCGATCAAGGCAGTAGACAGGCGTTGCATCCGTTTGACTCCTAGGAAATGGGTGGAGAACTAGCGGTGTCGAAGATTTCGTCGCGGGTGGCGCTCAGGGCGGACTGCAGGGCACCCGACAGCACGGGATCGAGGGGGATCGCGGTCATCAGCAACCGCGGCCTTGGTACGGCGAGATCCGCCAGCTCGTCCTGGACCAGGCCGCGCAGGCGTTCGCCGCCGGCGGTGATGACACCACCGGCGAGCACGATCAGTTCGGGGTCGACCACAGCCACGATGGCTGCCAGACCGACCGCGAGTCGGTGGGCGAACTCGGACAGGACGGCGTCACCGGCTCCTGGGGTTGCCAGGGCGGCCGTGATCGCGGATTCCGGCGTACGGGCCTTGAGGCCGTGCGCGCGGGCCAGGGCCAGGACGGGTTCGCCACCGGCCAGTTCCTGGAAGCCGCCGGCGTTGTTGCGGCCGACATTGCGGACGAGCGGCGTACCGGGCAGCGGCAGGAAGGCGACCTCACCGGCGCCGCCGGTGGCACCGCGGTGCAGGCGGCCGTTGACCACGATCGCCGCACCGATGCCCTCCTCGCCCCAGAGCAGGACGAAGTTCTCGCTCTCCTTGGCGTGGCCGATCTGACGCTCGGCGACCGCGGCCAGGTTGACGTCGTTCTCGACCTCGAGCGGTACGGCGATCGCCGCGGCCAGCTCCTCGAGCAGGTGCGGGGCGTGCCAGCCGGGCAGGTGGGTCGCGTACCGCAGGCGGCCGGTCGTCGGGTCGAAACCACCCGGCGTACCGATCGAGACGCGGTGCAGGTTCGCCCGGTTCAGACCGGCCTCGCCGGCCGCACCCTCGATCGCCTTGATCACCCGCTCGACCGTGCCCTTGGCACTGCGGCCCGGGGTCGGCAGTTCGTAGCGGCCGACCACCTTGCCGGTCAGGTCGGCGATCGCCGAGCGGATCCGGGTCGGGGTGACGTCGAGACCCGCGACGTACGCCGCGTTGCCGTTGATCTCGTACAGCTGGGCGTTCGGTCCCGGCCGGCCGGCGGTGGTACCGCTGGCGCGGACCAGGTTGGCTGCTTCCAGGCGGGCGAGCAGCTGGGAAGCGGTCGGCTTGGACAGTCCGGTCAGGTGGCCGAGCGTGGTCCGGGACAGCGGCCCTTGGGAGAGCAGCAGGTCCAGGGCGGCCCGGTCGTTCATCGCGCGGAGCAGGCGAGGTGTTCCAGGTGTTGTTGCCATGGGATAACCCTGCCTCCCTCCGCCGGTCTCGTGGTGTCGGCTCGCTGCGTGGAACGGCACCGAGTCAACTGTTAGGAAACTTTCCTATTATCGCGAGACCGTACGGTGATCGGCTCCGGCTGTCAATCACTCCGGATCGGTTAGGGTTACCTAATATGTCGACGGGTGAGTTGCTGAGGCGGGCGGCACGGCGGCATCGGGGGCGGATGATCCTTGGTGTGCTGCTGTTGTCGCTACACCAAGCGACGGAGGCAGCCGTTCCAGTGACGATCGGCATCTTCGTCGACCAGGCCGTGGCCACCGGGGAAGTAGAGCCACTGATCTGGTGCGTGCTGATGCTGCTGGGGCTGTTCGCCGTGCTGTCGAACGCTTGGAAGCTCGGAGCGCGGTTGATCACGCGTGCGATCGAGTACGAGACGCATGAGCTGCGGCTGGAGATCGCCCGGCGCGTACTGGACCCACGAGGACAGCGGACCGGACTGCGCTCTGGGGAGCTGCTCTCGATCGCGACATCCGATGCCGAGAAGACCGCACTGGTGATGCGGGCCGTTTCCATCGGCTGCGCGGCGTCCACGGCGTTGATCGTGGCCTCGGTGTCTCTGCTGCTGGTCGACGTACCGCTCGGGATCGGGGTACTGATCGGCGTACCGCTGCTGGTGCTGGGGATTCAGGCCCTGTCGCCGCTGCTGACCCGCCGTACATCGACTCAGCAGGAGGCGGTTGCTCAGACGACCGCACTGGCCACTGACCTGGTTGGCGGGCTGCGGACGCTGCGCGGGATCGGTGCGCAGCACAACGCGGCGGCTCGCTACCGCCAGTCCAGCCAGACGACGCTGCGAGCCACACTGCGCGCAGTGTCGACGGCTGGTCTGCAGGACGGTGTCAGTACGGCGCTCAGTGGGCTGCTGCTCGCAGCAGTGGCTGGTGTCTCCGGCTGGTTCGCACTGAACGGGCGGATCAGCATCGGTGAGCTGATTGCCGTGGTCGGTCTGGCGCAGTTCATCGCCGAGCCCGTTGGCACGCTCGGCTATGCCAGTCAGGTGCTGGCGACCGCGCGCGCATCTGCCGGCCGGCTCGCGTCTGTCCTGGCTTCGCCTTTTTTAGTAGAGACCGGTACGGCAACTGTTGTTGACCCCAGTAAACCGCTGCTGCAGCTGGATGGCGTGTCCTACAAGACGTTGGCCGCTTTTGATCTCACTCTGCGGCGGGGTGAGTCTGTCGGGGTGCTCTGTTACGACCCGCGCGATGCGGATGCACTGCTGGCGGTCGTTGGCGGGCGAGCCTCGGAGTACACCGGTGCGGTCCGGGTTGGCGGCGTACCGATCGATGAGCTGGATATCGACGCGCTGCGGAACACAGTGCTGCTGGAGCAGCACGACACCGACCTGTTCGAAGGCACACTGCGCAGCAACCTGCTGGTCGAGTCCCCGTCTTTGGAGCGCGTGATGACTGCCGCAGGGGCTGCTGACCTCATTGACGAGCTGGACCGGCCACTGGCCGACCGCGGTCAGGCGCTGTCCGGTGGACAACGCCAGCGTCTCGGTCTGGCCCGCGCACTGCTCGCTTCGCCACCACTGCTCGTCTTGCATGACCCCAGTACGGCGGTCGACGCGGTCACCGAGGAGCTGCTGGCAGAAGGCCTGGCCGATGTCCGGTCCGGCCTGACCACGCTCGTGCTGACCAGTAGCCCGGCACTGCTCGGGAAGATGGATCGCGTCGTGGTGCTGGCCGACGGAGTCGTTGTGACCGAGGGAATCCATGCCGAGCTCGCCGAGTCGGACGCGACGTACCAGGAAGCGGTACTCCGATGAACCTGCTGCCCGTTGCCGGCCCACGTGCGACGTGGGCGCTGCTGTGGAGTGAGATCCGCAAGCTGCCCGGTCTGTCGGTCGTCGCGGCTGTGGTGATTACCGGTGGGAGTGCGGCCGGTCTGGTCGCGCCCTGGGCGCTCGGTGTGCTCGTCGACGACATCTCGAGTGGTGCGGACCGCTCTGCGATCGTGAAGGTCGTGCTGCTGATCGGCGGCGCTGCATTGCTGGCCGGTCTGCTCACCGCGCTGGGCGTCATGCTGGTCGCGCGCGTAGGTGAGACAGTGCTGGCGCGGATCCGGGAGAAGGTGCTGGACCGCGCGCTGCAGTTGCCGGCACCCGTTCTGGACAAGGTGCGGACGGGCGACCTGCTGTCCCGCGTTGGCGATGACGTGGCGACGGTTGCGAAAGCCCTGACCGATATCGGGCCGATGCTGCTCGGTGCGGCGCTGACGATCATCCTGACCGCGGGCGGCATGTTCGCACTGGACTGGAGACTCGGCCTGGCCGGTCTACTCGCGCTGCCGATGTACATCCTGGCCCTGCGCTGGTATCTGCCGCGATCGGCGCCGTACTACGCCAAAGAGCGCATCGCAATGGGCGATCGTTCCGAGGCGATCATCGCGTCCCTGCGAGGCAGTGCGACCGTGCGGGCCTACCGGCTCGAGGATGTGCAGCTGGCGAAGATCGATGCGACGTCGGCGACCGCTCGCGACCTGTCGATCAAGGTGTTCCGGATCTTCAGCTTCTTCTCGTCGCGGATCAACCATGCCGAGTTCGTCGGGCTCACCGGGATTCTGGTGGCCGGGTTCTTCTTGGTGCGTGGCGATCTGGTGACCATCGGTGCGGTGACGGCGGCCGCGCTGTACTTCCATCGGCTGTTCAATCCGATCGGTGCGGTCATGATGCTGTTCGACGAGGTGCAGACCGCAGCTGCGGGCATGGCGCGGCTGGCCGGCGTACTGGAGATGGAGCAGATCTCCTCGCCACCCCCTGGTCCTGGGCCGGCCGATGCGTCGCTGGAGCTGGTTGGCATCGGGCATGCGTACGACGGACCGCTCGTGGTCGACGACGTGTCGCTGCGACTCGAGCCGGGTGAGCGCGTGGCGCTCGTAGGTGCGAGTGGTGCTGGGAAGACCACACTGGCTGCTCTGGCGGCCGGAGTGCTCACGCCGACGGCTGGTGTGGTGAAGCTGGGTGGTGTGGACGTGCAGGCCCTCGGTGAGGACCGGACGCGTTCACAGGTCGCGTTGCTCAGCCAGGAGGTCCACGTGTTCTCCGGGACGCTGGCTGACGACGTACGGCTTGCTCGTCTCGACGCTACCGATGCTGAGGTCGAGGGCGCGCTGGAACGCGTTGGTGCGCTGGCGTGGGTGCGTGCGCTTCCGGACGGGCTGGAGACCGTGGTGGGCGAGGAGGGGCATCAGCTGACTGGTGCACAGTCGCAGCAACTCGCGTTCGCCCGACTCGTGCTCGCGGATCCGCCGGTCGCCGTACTGGATGAGGCCACTGCGGAGGCCGGCAGTGCTGGTGCACGCTCGTTGGAACGCGCATCGGTGGCCGCTACCGAGGGCCGGACGACGCTGATCGTGGCGCACCGGCTCACCCAGGCACAGCAGGCGGACCGGATCGTTGTCTTGGACCATGGCCGGGTGGTCGAGTCCGGAACGCATGACGGGCTGCTAGCTGCTGGTGGTCGCTATGCGTTGCTGTGGCGCAGCTGGACGGGCTTCAAGCCTGGTGAGCCAGAAGGGCGAACGACACCAGCCAGTGCGTCGACATGAAGTCGCCGTCGGTGACAGTGGGGAGTACGGCGTCGATTTGACGGTCGGCGCCTGCTCTTAGTACGTCGGCGACGTCCGGCAGGCTCGGTGCGATCGTGCGGAGCTGCCAGGCACGGGACAGCGCCAGCCCGGACAGGTGCGCGAGTTGCCCGTCACCGGAGGTGTCGGTGGCGGGAACCTCCAGCAGGTGCTGGTGTTTGTCGATGCCGAGCCCTGGAAGGAACGTGTGCAACCAGCTGGTGAACTCTGCGGCGGGTAGTACCCGGCGCATGAGCTCGGCCTCGGACAGCGCCGGGGAGAGGAAGTCCGTCCCGGACGGTTCGAAGCGGGTGTCGTACGCCGTGTCGTGGTGGAACCAGTCGACCGCGCGACTCCGGATCGC
The DNA here is from genome assembly GCF_042262745.1 of Kribbella sp. NPDC056345. NCBI lineage: Bacteria > Bacillati > Actinomycetota > Actinomycetes > Propionibacteriales > Kribbellaceae > Kribbella > Kribbella sp. NPDC056345. Next base: position 51,986 of record NZ_JBHJQQ010000018.1, read on the forward strand.
GCCGACGACCTCGCCCCGGCCGAGGTCGTCGTACGCTTCCAGCAACAGCGACAGGGCGAACGCTGAGTTCAGGTGGGCACCATGGCGGACCGGGTAGGCCTGCCGCGGTAGCCAGTCGAGCACGAGGTCGGCGATCGCATCGCCGAGTGGAGCTGTCGCCTCGGCCCACTTCGTGGTGCGGGTGGCGGCGACCAGCATCGCTGCCCACGCCCAGCCGTACGGACGCTCGTACGACGGGCGCTCCCGCAGGTACGCCGCCTCGGTCGCGATCGCTGCTGTGGTCAGCCGCTGGTCCAGCACCTCGATCGGCCTGGCCCCGGCCTCGTCCGGTGCCAGTGCGAGCAACCGGACGAGCGACCACTGCATGTGCGCGCTGGAGTGCCAGTCGTAGGAGCCATGGAACGCCGGGTGCAGCTTCTCCGGGGTTACGTCAACGTCCTCCGGACCACGTGAGGCGTGCGTGGCGCCGTACGGGTAGGGCGTCTCGAGCACCTCACAGGCGATCGCGGACCAGGCAGCGGCGTACTTCATGAGCAGTGTCTCCTAGAAGGCGAAGAAGTACATGATGGCGATGTTGCAACCCAGCAAGGGGATCGCGGTCGGGATCTGGGCCTTGATCGGGCCGTACTGATCCTTCATCTCCAGCAGGGCCGCTGGAACCAGGTTGAAGTTCGCGGCCATCGGCGTACAGAGAGTGCCGCAGAAGCCGGCCAGCATGCCGATCGCGAAGACCACCGCCGGCGTACCGTCGAACTGCGTCACCAGCAACGGCCAGCCGACCGCGGCGGTCATCACTGGGAACGCTGCGAACGCATTGCCCATGATGATCGTGAAGACCGCCATACCGATGCAGTACAAGGCGACTGCGGCGATCAGCGAGCCCTTGGGAACCAGGTGGTCGGTGACGCGGCCGACTGCCTTGCCGACACCGGACGCGTTGAACAGCAGCCCCAGTGTGGCCAGCATCTGCGGCAGGATCGCCGCCCAGCCGATGTGCTCGAGCAAACGACGACCCTCGTGCAGCGGTACGGCGGGGGAGCGTGGCCGGAGCAGCGCCATCCCCACCGCCAGTGCCAGCAGGGATGCGACGCCGAGCCCGATGATCGTGGCGGAGCCCGACTGCAGCAACAGCTTGCCGTCGCCGAACTTCACCTTGGCCAGCCACGCACCGAACAGCGCAGCCACCACGGGGATGACCAGTGCGGGCAGGAACAGCTTGTTGCCGAACTTGTCGGCGAACGTCGCTCGCTCGGCCTGCGTCGTCGTACGCTCCTGGCCCTTGCCCGGGAAGCCGGAACCGGCGAGCACGGCCAGCCCGATCACAGCGATACCCAGGAGCCAGGCGGGGGCTGTCTTGTTCACCACGAAGGTTCCGTAGCCGAACGAGAGCCCGAGGACGCCCCAGAACGCCGCACTGCCGATCCGCTTGGGGTTGGTGCGGTCGTTGAGCACCTGCAGTGCGATCAGGACGAAGAAGATCCCGCAGAGCCAGTAGAACCACTCGACCTTGATCACTTCGCCACCGCCTTGGCCTCGGCCCTGGCCTCACGCGCCAGTGCGTCCAGTTGGCGATCGAGGTAGAGCAATCGGGCGCCGTGGATCAGGAGTGCGCAGATACCGGTCGGGATCGCCCAGAGCGCGATGTCGATCGCCTCCAGCTGCAGCCCGTACGTCGCGTCGACGAAGCCGGTGATCAGCAGGATCGAGCCGATCGCGACGAAGATGTCCTCGCCGAAGAACAGTCCGACCGTGTCCGCGCTGGCGGCGAAGCCCTTGATCTTCTCCTGGAGCTTCTCCGGCAGCTTGCCGTAGCGGCGTTCGGCGGCACCGGCCGCCATCGGGTGGATCAGCGGCCGCACCGCCTGCGCGGGACCGCCGATACTGGTCAGGCCGAGCGCTGCCGTGCCCTGCCGGATCAGCAGGTAGATGGCCAGCAGCCGGCCGGTGGTGGCGAAGGTGAGTTTGCCGATCAGCTTGCGGGCCTGATGCTGCAGGCCGTAGCGCTCGATCAGCCCGATGACGGGCAGCGTGACGATGAAGACGGTGACGGACCGGCTACCGGCGAACCCGTCGCCGAAGGCGTTCAGGATCTTGACCGGCGACAGCCCGCCGATCAGGCCGGCGACGATACCGGCCGCGGTGACAACCAGCATCGAGTTCAGCCGAAGCGCGAAACCGACGACAACCACCGCGATGGCGAGCAGAACCCACATGGTTCCTCCCAAGGACGGACCCGCTGAATGCGATTCCCGTCACCATAGGAGATTGTTGAACGATCCTGCAATAGATCATTCGAACAAGTTGTCAGGTCAGAACGACGCACGGCCCGGGTGGACCGTGCGTTGGGGGTGGTTGCTGGGTTAGGGGAGCTGCCAGTTGATCGGGGTTGCGCCTTGCTCGACCAGGAGGGCGTTGACCCGGCTGAACGGGCGGGAGCCGAAGAAGCCGCGGTCCGCGGACATCGGGCTCGGGTGCGCGCTCTCGACGTACGGGATCGTGCCGAGCATCGGCTTGAGGGTCTGCGCGTCGCGGCCCCAGAGGATGGCGACGAGCGGGCCGCCGCGGTTCACGAGCGCGCGGATCGCCTGCTCGGTCACCGACTCCCACCCCTTGCCCCGATGCGAACCGGACTTGCCGGGCTGCACGGTGAGCACTCTGTTGAGCATCAGCACACCCTGCTCGGCCCACGGCGTCAGGTCGCCGTTCGACGGAGCCGGTACGCCGACGTCCGCCATCAGCTCGCGGTAGATGTTCGCCAGGCTGCGCGGGATCGGCCGGACATCAGGCGCCACCGAGAAGCTCAGCCCCACCGGATGCCCCGGCGTCGGATACGGATCCTGCCCGACCACCAGCACCTTCACCTGCTGGAGCGGACTCCGGAAAGCCCGCAGCACGTTCTCCCCAGCCGGCAGATACGGCCGCCCGGCCGCGATCTCGCCGCGGAGGAACTCCCCCATCCGGCTGACCGTCTCCTCGACCGGCGCCAGCGCTTCCGCCCAGTCGGGCGCCACCAAATCCGTCAAAGACTTCGGGCTCACCCGCCACAGCATGTCAGTCCCCGAACGCTCTCCGCCAATCGCGATCGTCCGACCCTGTGATGTCGCTCTCCGTTCGCGTGTCGGCCAGCGCAGGTCCGCCCACGCCCGGTACAAAGGTCACGGCCTCGCAAGGTATGAGCTTGCGAGGCCTTCGCACGCCCAGAGCCTGCACGAACGACAGGACGTCTCCCCTCCACCAACCCCCCGCCCCGCTCGCCGATCCACCACCCGCCCCCTCCGAAACCCCCTCCTCCTGTCCTTCGTGCTCCCCACCCCGGCGACATCGTTGGCCCATCCCCACCGTCCCCGCCGCCCGAAGAGCAGCTGTCCCACCTTTGGGCGGTGGGTGCTCAAGGTGGGGTGATGGCGGCCACTGACAGGGTGGGGTGGGGGCCGGATGATGGCGGGCATGTGGCGTGAGTTGATGAAGTCGAAGGTGCATCGGGCGACGGTTACGCAGGCGGATCTGGATTATGTGGGGTCCTGCACGCTGGATGTGGGGTTGATGGAGGCGGCGGATCTGGTGGCCGGCGAGAAGGTGGACATCGTCGATGTGACCAACGGGGCGCGGTTGTCGACGTATCTGATCGCGGGGCCGCGGGGGTCCGGGGTGGTGGGGATCAACGGGGCGGCGGCGCATCTGATCCATCCGGGGGATGTGGTGATCCTGATCGCGTACGGGATGTTCGATGCCGCGGAGGCGCGGGGGTTCGTGCCGAGCGTAGTCTTCGTGGACGAGCGGAATGCGATCACGCGCATCGGCTCGGATCCCGCGGAAGCGCTGCCGGACAGCGGCCTGACCCGCGGTGACGAACTGCACACCCGGGGCTGACACTGGGCCCCTGCGCCGAAACGAGGACTGGTCGACGATGACCGAGAACACCACAGCCGCTGACGCCACCGCGCCGAAGACCGCGTCGCACGACTCCGTTCCGAGTGCGAAGCTGGCCGCGTTCATGAACTCGGGTTGGGCCGACTCCGAGCGGCAGGACGTGACACTGAGCCCCGCCGGCGTCTGGGCGGCGAAGCGGCGGGATGCGTTGTCGCAGGCGTTCCCGGGCGAGCGGCTGGTGATCCCGGCCGGGACGTACAAGGTGCGGTCCAACGACACCGACTACGTGTTCCGGCCGCACACCGACTACGTCTGGCTGGCCGGTGACCAGACCTCGGACGCCGTCCTGGTGCTCGAGCCGAACGGGACGAGCGGCCACGACGCGGTGCTGTACTTCCGCCCGCGTTCGGACCGCAGTCAGGGTTCGGAGTTCTGGCGCGACCGCACGTACGGCGAGCTCTGGGCCGGGCGCCGCCCGTCGCTGGAGGAGACCGCCAAGGAGTTCGGCCTCGAGACCCGGCACATCGACCAGCTCGGTGACGCGATCAAGGGCGACGTACCGACGCGGGTGCGGCGCGCTGAGGACTACTCGATCGCGCCTCTGCTGAGCGGTGCGCGGACCGACGACACCCGGGACCTGGAGCTGGCGACGACCCTGTCCGAGCTCCGGCTGGTGAAGGACCCGTGGGAGATCGAGCAGCTGCGTGAGGCTGTCGCGATCACCCACCGCGGTTTCTCCGACGTGCTGTCCGAGATGGACCGAGTCCGCGAGTACGGCGAGCGCTGGATCGAGGGCACGTTCTGGCGCCGGGCGCGGGCGGAGGGCAACGACGTCGGGTACACGTCGATCGCCGCGGCCGGACCGCATGCGACCACGCTGCACTGGATCGAGAACGACGGCCCGGTCGTCGACGGCACGCTGATGCTGCTCGACATGGGCGTCGAGAACCGGCAGCTCTACACCGCGGACATCACCCGGACCCTGCCGGTGAACGGCGAGTTCACCCCGCGCCAGCGTGATCTCTACCAGCTCGTCCTGGACGCGCAGAACGCCGGCATCGCAGCCCTCAAGCCCGGCGTACCGTTCCAGTCCGGTCACCACGCCGCGATGGAGGTCATCGTGCGCGGTCTGGACGCGATGGAGCTACTGCCGACCACGGTCGAGGAGGCCCTGGACCCGGCGAGCAACCTGCACCAGCGCTACACCCTGCACGGCACCAGCCACATGCTCGGCCTCGACGTGCACGACTGCGCCTCCGCCCGCGAGGAGAAGTACCGCAAGGGCGACCTGCAGACCGGCTACGTCCTGACCGTCGAGCCCGGCCTCTACTTCCAGGCCGACGACCTGACCGTCCCTGAGGACCTGCGCGGGATCGGCATCCGCATCGAGGACGACATCCTGATCACCGACACCGGCGCCGAGAACCTCTCCGACGCCATGCCTCGCACCATCGAAGGCCTCCAGAACTGGATGTCCTCCTAACCCCATTTGCCTGGCTAGGCACTCTCGTTGGGGGTTCTGCACCCTGATAACGGTGTAGAACCCCCAATTTCCATGCCTAGCCAGCGAAATTGCGGCGGTGGCGCGGACATGACGAAGGGGCACACCGTACGGCGGTGTGCCCCTTGTCGGCGGGGTGAGCTACCAGATGCGGACTCGGTCCTCGGGGGCGAGCCACAGGGCGTCGTCCTCGGTGGTGCCGTAGGTGTCGTGGAAGGCGTCGATGTTCCGCACGACCGCGTTGCAGCGGAACTCGGGCGGCGAGTGCGGGTCGATGGTGAGGCGGCGGGCCGCCTCTTCGGGACGGGTCTTGGTCACCCAGCAATGCGCCCACGCGCCGAAGAACCGCTCCGCACCGGACTTGCCGTCGATCACCGGTGGCTCGGCACCGCCGAGTGAGAGCTGGTAGGCGTGGTAGGCGATGGCCAGCCCGCCGAGGTCGCCGATGTTCTCCCCGAGGGTGAGCTTGCCGTTGACGAACTGACCCGGTGTCTCCGCCGGCGACAAGGCGTCGTACTGCGCGACGAGCTTCTCGGTGAGCGCCTCGAAGGCGGTCCGGTCCTCGTCGGTCCACCAGTCGTTCAGGTTGCCGGCGCCGTCGTAGCGCGAGCCCTGGTCGTCGAACCCGTGGCCGATCTCGTGCCCGATCACGGCCCCGATCGCGCCGTAGTTGACCGCGTCGTCGGCATCCAGGTCGAAGAACGGCGGCTGCAGGATCCCGGCCGGGAAGACGATCTCGTTCTGCCGGGGGTTGTAGTAGGCGTTCACCATCTGCGGCGTCATGTGCCACTCGTCGCGGTCGACCGGTGTCCCGAGCTTGGCCAGCTCACGCGCGGTCTCCACCGCGACCGAGCGCTTCAGGTTGCCGAACAGGTCGCTCGGGTCGATCTCGAGCGCGCTGTAGTCCTTCCACTTGTCCGGGTAGCCGATCTTCGCCACGAAGGTGCCCAGCTTGTCGAGCGCGCGGCGGCGGGTCTCCGGACTCATCCAGTCCAGCCCGTCGATCCGCTGCCGGTAGGACTCGACCAGGTTCGCGACGAGCTCGACCATCCGGGACTTGGCGGCCGGTGGGAAGTGCTCGGTGACATACAGCTGGCCGAGCGCCTCTCCGAGCGCCGACTCGACCGCGCCGAGCCCGCGCTTCCAGCGGTCCCGCAACTCCGGGGCGCCGGTCAGAGTCTTGCCGTAGAAGGCGAAGTTCTCCTCGACGAAGGCCTTGCTGAGCACGGGTGCGGCCGAGTGCACGATCTGCCAGCCCAGCCACTCCTTCCACTGCTCCAGGCCGATCTCCTGCAGGGCGGCCGCGGCCGCGGTCAGGAACTCCGGCTCGCGCACGACGACCTGCTCGAACGCGCTCTCCGGGACACCGGCACCGGCCAGCCACCCGGACCAGTCGAGCCCGGAGGTGAGCTTCTCCAGCCCGGCCCGGTCGAGCTTGTTGTAGGTCAGGGTGACGTCGCGCTCCTTCACCCGGTCCCAGTGGTGCGCAGCCAGGCGCGTCTCCAGCTCCAGGATCCGCTCGGCGGCTCCGGCCGGATCGGCCCGGCCCGCCAGCTCGAGCATCCGGGCGACGTGGGCGACGAACGCCGTCCGCGTCTCGGCGAAACTGTCCTCGCGGTAGTAGGACTCGTCGGGCAGGCTCAGCCCACCCTGCATCAGATACACGATGTGCTGGTCGGACTTCTTCGCGTCCGCGGCGACCCAGACCCGGAAGATGCCGGAGACACCCTCCAGCTCGAGCTTGCCCAGGACCGCGACGAACTCGGCGATCTCGGTGACGCCGTCGGCCAGCGCGAGCTGCCCGGCGATCGGCTCCGCGCCCAGCCGCTCGATGGTCTCGGAGTCCATGAAACTGGTGAAGAGATCGGCGATCTTGCGCGGTTCGCTGCCCTCGGGATGACCGGCGGCGACGGTCTTCTCCACGATCGCGCGGACATCCTGCTCAGCGGTGTCCCAGAGCGCGTGGAAGGCGCCGTAGATGGCCTTGTCGGCCGGGATCTCGTGCGCGGCCAGCCACGGACCGTTGACCGACCGGTAGAGGTCGTCCTGCGGCCGCACCGGACTCGAGCTCTCACTGTCTGCTGTCATCCCTGCCCCAAAAGTTTCGTGTCGAGTTGCTGACAGTGAACATACCCGGTTGCCGGCGCCCGTTCTGAACTTTCCACAGGCCGATCCCGTTGTCCTGACCGAGACCCACGGATCAGGAGGACCCGCCCATGTCACACCTCGTCCGCCGGCTGGCAGTACTCGCCGGCGTACCCGCTCTGCTGCTCGGTCTGGTCAGTGCACCGACCGCAACGGCGACTCCCCAGCACACCAGTTTCCCGGCCCGGATCGAGCTTCCGGCCGGCTTCCAGCCCGAGGGCATCGCGATCGCCCGCAGTACGGCGTACTTCGGCTCCCGCGCCAACGGAGACATCTACGCCGCCGACCTGCGCACCGGCACCGGCAAGGTGCTCAGCCCTGGACCCGGGACCGGCTCACTCGGTATGAAGGTCGACCACCAGGGCCGGCTGTTCGTGGCCGGTGCGGCCGGCGGCAACGGCCGCGTGATCGACACCCGGACCGGCAAGGTGCTGGCCAGCTACACGTTCACCACCACGACGCCGACGTTCGTGAACGACGTCATCCTCGGCAAGGACGCGGCCTGGTTCACGGACTCGCAGCGTCCGGTCTTCTACAAGCTGCCACTCGGTCGGCACGGCAAGCTGCCGGCGAAGGCGGAGACCATCCCGCTCACCGGCGACTACGAGCACAAGCCCGGCAACAACGGCAACGGCATCGCCCTGACGCCGGACGGTAGCGCGCTGATCATTGTCCAGTCCTCGACCGGTTTCCTGCTCCGGGTCGACCCGCGGACCGGTGTGGCCCGGCAGATCGACCTCGGGGGCGCGCTGATGACCAACGGCGACGGTCTGCTGCTGAGCGGCCGGACTCTGTACGTCGTCCAGAACCGGCTGAACAAGATCGCAGTGGTCGGCCTGGACAAGGCCGGTACGAAGGGCACCGTCCTGCGCGAGATCACCAGCACGGACTTCGACGTACCCACGACGGCTGCTGCCTTCGGCAACCGTCTCTACCTGCCGAACGCCCGCTTCACCACACCACCGACCGCGACCACGCCGTACTGGGTGACCGCGGTGCAGCGGTAGTAGATCAGGAGATCGTCCGGAGGTTGCCGCGTGCGGCAGCCTTCAGACGGCTCCCGCAGGACAGTCGTACGGAGTAGCCGGCCGGGATCGACAGCGGCTCGCCGGTCTGCGGGTTGCGGCCGGTCCGCGGCGCGCGCAGGACCCGCTCGATGCTCAGCAGACCGGTCAGGGAGACCTTGTCGCCCTTGTGCACGGCTTCGGTGACCACGTCACCGAGCGCGTCGAGGACCCGCTCGGCCTGGTTGCGCGGAATGCCCGCCTTCTCCGCCACTCCGGCGACCAACTCGTTGCGGTTCACGGCTCTCCTCACACGACTCGACTGATTCACGGTTCGACCGGAACCTTAACCGAAATGATTGTCGTTAGCGAGAAGCAATCCGGATATCGGTCGGTCAGAGTCCGTCTTTTTCGTGCCAGTCCGCCTGCCAGCGGGTGTCGATCGCCTGGTCGACACGCTGGTAGCGGATGTCTGTTGAGAGCCGCATCACATCCGAGACGTTGTCCAGAGCCGCGTGGATCGTGTGGGCGGTGTGGATGACCACGTCGCCGGCCGCGTAGTCGGTCACCAGCCAGTTGGCGTCGTACTGCTCGGCCAGCGCCGGCAGGTCGGCGGTGATCGAAGCAGCCGGCCGTTTCAGGCTCTCTTCGTCGGCGAGCACTCGGTGGTGACTGCGTTCCAGGTAGGTCAGACCGCCCCGGCTGACCGGACAGTCGCCCAGGGGGATCCACGCCGACAGCACCTGGTCGGTCCCGCCGCGCAGGTAGACCAGGTCGTAGTGCGCCTGGGTAGCGGTCCCGATGCCGTTCTCACCCGGAGCGGTCTGCCGGATGATCTTCCGGCGGTGCAGAAACGGTTCCCCGCCCAGAAACCACTCGAACCATCCCTTCAGGAGCGCGCAGAAGGCGGCGTACTCCGGACCCGGCACGATCTGCTCGAACAGCACGCTCCGGTACGACGCCCGGTCCGTGGCAGCGCCGGTGAGCTCGAAGTAGTACCTCCGGAACTCCAGCACCGCCTGCGGATCCAGCAGCCCTCTGAGCAGCAGATAGCCGTCCCGCTGCAACCGGGCCCGCAGTACCGGTAGGTCGGTCCGCTCGTGAGCCGGTACGGCGGTCAGTTCGCCGAGCCGTCGTTCGTCCAGTACGTACCCGTTGGATGTCAGCACATCGACAATTCCACCGGTCACAGGCGTCGACCGGAATGGACAGGGCGGAGTACTTCTTGGACTCTTGTGCCATGGCCAACTGGTCCACTTACCTGACTCCTGGCCCTGCTGAGCAGCAACTTGGACTCTTCTGCCTGGGTGTCGGTGGGCAGGTCAACGCTGGGAAGCCCGCGCCGGAGCGGGCGCTCGGGTGTCATGCGTTGGTGTGGGTGAAGGAGGGCCGGGGGCAGCTCCTGCACGGTCCGGACCGGCAGCTCTCTGAGGTACAGGCGCCCGCCATGCTGTGGCTCTACCCGGGTGTTCTGCACGGTTATCGGCCTGCGACGAAGTGGCGGCAGCTGTGGGTGCTGTTCGGCGGTACGGCGACCGCCGGGCTGGCCGCACTCGGGCATCTGGACGTCCACAGGCCAGTGAGCCGGTACGCCGATCCCAGGCCAGTCGACCGGGCGTTCAGCCGGCTACTGCGGGTCGCCGGCGCGCACAACGCCGTACAGACAGCGGGAGCGTTGTACGACCTCTTGGCGGCGGCTGCACCGGAGTCTGGCGAGGGAGTGGCTGAGCGGCTCGCTGGGCTCGCCTGTGTGGTCGGTTCGGTTCAGGACTATGCCGCCGAGCTCGGGCTCACAGTGAAGGAGCTACGCGAGGCGGTACGGCGTGAGGCCGGAGTGACACCGCAGGAGCTCGTGCTGCGGACCCGGCTGAGTGTGGCGAAGGCTCTGCTCGCAGAGGAGGAGCTGTCGATCGCTGCCGTGGCCAGGCGGGTCGGATACGAGGACCCGGCGTACTTCAGCAGACTGTTCACAGCGCGTACCGGGGTGTCACCGCGCACGTTCCGGCGGTCTGGTTCGATTCCCGGGCCGATTTCCTCCTTCTGAAGGAGGCGGTACCGACTTTCAGACCGCTAGATTCGTTCACTGGAGTGACGTCCGTGGGGCCGCGCACCGATACGGTCGTAGGTATGAGTCAACCGCAGCCCATGGACCAGCGTTTCGCGAGCAGGCCGAACGGCCGCCGCCCGAAGAAGCGGAAGAACTGGTTCCTGAGGACCATCGGCCTGCTGATCCTGGCCTTCGTGCTGATGCTCGTCACCGTCCCGCTCTACGCGTGGAGCCGGATCGACAAGATCGACGCGATGCCGACGGGTACCAGGCCGGCCGCCACGTCCGGTACGACGTACCTCCTGGTCGGGTCGGACGGACGGGAGGGTCTGAGCCGCGCCGAGCGCGCTCGGCTGCACACCGGGAAGGACTCCGGCTCGCGTACCGACTCGATCATGCTGATGCACGTCCCGGCGTCCGGTCCGACCGTGCTGGTCAGCATCCCGCGCGACAGCGTGCTCACGGTGCCGGGCCACGGCAAGAGCAAGGTGAACGCTGCCTTCGCGTACAACAAGGGCAATCCGTCCCTGCTCATCAAGACGCTGGAGAACAAGACCGGCCTGCGCATCGACCACTACGTCGAGATCGGCTTCAGCGGCTTCGCCTCGATCATCGACAGCCTGGGCGGGATCAACATGTGCGTGCCGAAGGCCATGAAGGACCCGGATGCGCACATCGATCTGAAGGCCGGCTGCCAGGACCTCGACGGCGTGAACGCTCTCGGCTATGTGCGCTCGCGGAAGGCCGACGGCAAGAACGACTTCGGCCGCGTCGAGCGGCAGCGCCAGATGGTCGGGGCGGTCGGCAAGAAGGCGAGCTCCCCGTCGACGTTCCTCAACCCGGTGCGCTACTACAGCGTTGCGACCAAGGGCGTGGACGCACTCACCGTCGACAAGGAGATGAGCCTGTTCGACTTCATCAAGTTCGCTCGCGGCATGAGGGCTGTCTCCGGTAGCGGCGGTGTCACGTTGACTGTGCCGATCGGTGATGAAAGCGTCCGGGTCGGCAGCGGGATCGGCGTCGGCTGGGACGAGGCGAAGGCCAAGGCACTCTTCACCAAGCTGAAGTCCGGCGACACGACCGGGCTGAAGAGCAGCTGACCTGATGCGGCTCGACGACCTGCCCCAGCTGCACTTCACGTACGACGTGGTCGGTTCGACCCGGTTCGACGAGACTCCGGCCGGTTACCACCGGCTGGAGCACCGGGCCCGGCTGGGTGACGGCGACGAGGTGTTCCGGCGGGCAGGTGAAGCCCTGCTGAGCTGGCGGATGCACCGGCTCGCAGGGCTGCCGTTCACCACCGAGGGTCCGGCAGCGATCGGGGTGAACGCCCTGGGACGACTAGGGGCAGGCATGGTGATCGGCCGGCTGCGGACCGCCGTACCGATCGGTCTGGTGGGGCTACCGATCCCGTGCCGGGTGGTCTGGACAGTCGACGAGCCGGACCGGATCGGCTTCGCCTACGGGACGCTGCAGGGACACCCGGAGTCCGGCGAGGAGTCCTTCGTGGTGACGCGAGAGTCTGACGGCATCCACTTCACCGTGACCGCCTACAGCCGTGCGGCGGCCTGGTACGCCCGTCTGGGCGGATCGGCCACGCGCACGCTGCAGGGTCTGGCGGCTAAGCGTTATGCCAACGCCTTAAGGCGCCTGGCGGTGACCAGCTAGCTCACCCTGTCGGCGCAGGGACTCGCCTTCGATGTCGACGGTGGGTAGCAGGCGCTCCAGCCAGGCCGGCAGGTACCAGGCGCGGTTGCCGAGCAGCGCCAGGACGGCGGGCACGATCGTCATCCGCACGACGAACGCATCGACGGCGACTGCGAACGCGAGCCCGAACCCCATCTGCTGGATCAGCGTCTGCCCGGCCAGGATGAAGCCGGCGAAGACGGCGACCATGATGACCGCCGCTGCGGTGACCACGCGGGCGTTGTGGGCGAAGCCGTCGACGACAGCGGCGCGTGGACCGGCACCTTGCACATGTGCCTCACGCATCCGGGTGACCAGGAAGACCTGATAGTCCATCGCCAGTCCGAACACGACACCCACCATCAGTACCGGGAGCATGGGTATCACCGGCGCCGCCTGCCCTTCGATCCCGAACAGCCCGGCCAGCCAGCCCCACTGGAAGATGGCGACCAATGCGCCGAAGGTGGCCGCCACAGTGAACAGGAATCCCAGCGTCGCCTTCAGCGGTACGACGATCGAGCGGAAGACCAGCATCAGCAGCAGAAACGCCAGTCCGACCACCAGCGCCAGGTACGGCGCCAGCGCGTCACCGAGCTTGTCCGACATGTCGATGTCCACCGCAGTGGCTCCGGTGACGGACACCCGGGTGCCGGGGAGCTCCGGCAGGTCCCGCAGCGTCTGAACGAGTTCCTCGGTCTCCGAACTGCCCGGACCGGTCGTCGGGACCACTGTCAGCAGCGCAGTGTCCCCGGCTGGGTTGACCCGCGGTGGCTTGACCGCGGCCACGCCCGGCAGCGCGCTGATCGTTTGAGCGGTGGCTGCTGCGGCGGCCGACGTACCGCCGTCGACGACGACAAGCAACGGCCCGTTGACGCCAGGCCCGAATGCACCCGAGACGAGGTCATAGGCCTTGCGTTGAGTGCTGTCCGGCGCCGCTGTGCTGTCGTTCGGCATCGCCAGCTCGAGATCGGTGGCCGGGAGCGCGATTGCGCCGAGACCGAGCACAGACACAGCCAGGACCGCGACCGGCCGGCGAGCGACCATGCGTGCCCAGTTGCGCCCCATGGAACCGGTGCGTTCGTTGGGAGTGACCCGGCGGCCCGCGAAGCCCAGGAGTGCCGGCAGCAAGGTCAGAGCGATGGCAACCGCCAGTACGACGGTCAGCGCGGCAGCCACTCCCATCTGGGTCAGGAAAGGGATGTCGACGACGAACAGCCCGGCCAGAGCGATCACCACGGTCGCCCCGGCGAACACCACTGCGGACCCGGCCGTCCCCACGGCACGCCCGGTCGCCTCCTCGGGGTCGAGCCCGGTGCTGAGTTCGTGCCGGTAGCGGGACATGATGAAGAGCGCGTAGTCCACCGACACCGCGAGTCCGAGCATCAGGGCCAGCAAGGGCGTTGAACTCCCGATGTCGACGAAACCGGACGCGGTGGAGATCGCAGTCACCGCGATCCCGATGCCGACCAGAGCCGAGAGCAGTGGCAGGGCCGCGGCGACGAGTGAACGGAACATGAGCAGCAGGACCAGGGCGGCGACGGCAAGGCCGATCACCTCGCTCAGGGGCGGTCCGCCCGGCGCTTCCAACGCGTCCCCGCCGTACTCGACGGTGAGTCCGCTCGCCCGGGCCGGAGCGATGGCGGCATCGACCGCCTCCTTCGCTTCGTCGGTGACCTCCGCCGAGGGGACGCCGAAGGTCACCTGTGCATAGCCGGTGCGCCCGTCGGGCGACACCGTCTTGGCGGTGAACGGATCGACGACACCGTTGATCTGCGGTGCGGTGGCGATCCTGGCGATCGTCTGCCGGACCTGCGGCTCGTCGGCCAGTTGCCGGCCCGGCTCGGTCTGGAAGGCGATCCGGGCGGTCGCCTGGTTTGCCCCGGCTTGTGGGAAGCGTTGCGCGAGCAGATCGGCCGCACGCTGTGACTCGGTGCCCGGAATCGAGAAGCCGGTCGCGGTCGGGCCGGAGAGGGTGACTGACCCGACCACGCAGGACGCCAGCACCGCCAGCCACAGGAACGCGACCAGCCCGCGGCGACGGAACGCGAACCGGCCGAGCCGATAGAGGTAGATAACCATGCCGTCGATGCTCGCGAGGCCGATCCGTCGCGCGCGTCAGCTGCCGGTGGGCTCCTGGCTGTACGGCGTTCGTCGTACGGGCTACTGCAGCGGCGGTACGACGGTCCCCGGCTGCACGAGCCCGGTCTGGTAGGCGATCACGACCAACTGTGCTCGATCGCGGCAGCCGAGCTTGGTCATGGCCCGGTTGACGTGGGTCTTGGCGGTCGACGGCGAGAGCACCAGCCGGAGCGCGATCTCGTCGTTGGACAGCCCGAGGGCGACCAGTCCGACGATCTCGCGCTCGCGTTCGGTGAGGGCGTCCAGCACCGACGGGCCGATCTCGTGACCGGTCCGTGGTTCGGCCAGGAACCGGTTCATCAGGCTGCGCACAGCCTTGGGTGACAGCAGCGCGTCGCCGCGCGCCACCACCCGGATCGCGTCCACCAGCTCGTCCGGCTCGACGCTCTTGCCCAGAAAGCCGCTGGCACCGGCCAGGACGGCTTCGAACACGTACTCGTCGATCTCGAACGTGGTCAGGATCAGTACCTTCACGCCGGCCAGATCGTCGTCGGCGGTGATCGCCCGGGTCGCCGCCAGCCCGTCGGTCCCGGGCATCCGGATGTCCATCAGCACCACGTCGGCCCGCTCGGTCCGGGCCAGCTCGACGGCCTCGTGCCCGTTCGCGGCCTCAGCGACCACCTGCAGGTCCGGTGCGGAGTCCACCAGCACCCGGAAGCCGCTCCGGATCAGCGTCTGGTCGTCGGCCAGCAGCACTCGGATCGTCATCGGTGACTCCCGTCAGGAGGGGAAGGACGGCCGACACCTCGAAGCCATCCGCTGTCGGCCCGGTCCGGAGTGTGCCATTCACTGCGGCGACGCGCTCGCCCATCCCGATCAGACCATGCCCGATCAGACCGTGCCCGGCCGATGGAGTCGCGTTGTGGTGGTGGCCTCCGGTGTCGGTGACGACGACCGTGAGCGCGTCCGCTCCGCGGGCGATGGTGATCCGGACCTGCGCGCCCGGGGCGTGTTTGAGGACGTTGGTCAACGACTCCTGCACGATGCGGTACGCCGTGAGCTCCACAACCTCAGGTAGGTCGCCAAGGTCGGCCGGGCGAGTCCACTCGACCGCTACCCCTGACGCTTCGAAGGAGGTGACAAGAGTGGGCAGGTCGCGGAGAGACGGTGATGGCACTGTCGGCAGCGGAGTGGTGGAGCGGCGGAGGACACCGAGCAGGATGGTCAGCTCCTGCAGGACAGTGCGGCCGCTGTCTCTGACCAGAGCCAAAGCGTGTTCGGCCCCGGGCGGGTCGCGGCGTAACAGGTGGGCAGCGACTCCGGCCTGGACGTTCATCAGGGCGATGTGGTGTGCCATGACGTCGTGCAGCTCGTGAGCGATCCGCAGCCGCTCTTCCCGGGCTGCTCGGTCCGCCAGCTCACGCATGTAGGCCCGCCGGTACCGCTCCGCCTCGCCGATTGCAGCGCCGAACAGAACGACCAGACCATTGAACAGATTCGCCGTCAGCTCGCCGTGAGTGAAGACGGCCGCCGCCCCCAGCGTGACCGCGACGACAGCGATCACAGACGTCATGCGGGTACGGCGGTCGTTGCGCAGCATCACCGTGTACGCAGCGCAGGCCATGAACAGCCCGATCGGGCTCAACGCCTTCTGACTGACCGAGTAGCTAACCCCTGCTGCGGTTGTGAGGCCGAGAGCGAGCAGCGGGTTCTTCCGGCGAACCAGCATGCCGCCTGCCGCTGCAGCGCACAGCACGATCCCTGAGACGGCCAGCGTGACCTCGCCCTGTTGCCGCTGACCCAACAGGACGAGGTTGAGCACGAGAATGGCTAGGGCCAGTAGACAGTCGAGCAACCACCCGCTCCGCAGCGACGACCTACCCATCCCTTCACAGTACGTGGCCGACGTGCAGCTGACGTCCTGCTGTTGCAGTACCGCCGACGTACTGCAACGGCGGTATTGCGACAGGTGCCTTCAGTGCGGCCGGGGTCGGCACCGGCAGGGCGTGGCCCGGTACCGACATGTCGCCTGGCGGGAGCTCACCGGTGAGCAGGTACTTCGTGCCGATGGCGTTCGCTGCGGTGTTCACCATGGACTGCGGGTTGGCGAAGACGCAGTGTGCACCAGAGTCCCGTTCGGTCACCAGAACCGAGCTCCGCAACACCTTGTGCAACTTCAGAGCACCGCTGTACGGCGTGGCGGGGTCGCCGACGGTGTTGAACATCAGGATGCCGGGGAGCCCTCGTCCGGTGATCTTGATCGGCTCCTGGTCCGGCACGGGCCAGTTGCGGCAGACGCTGCCGGTGATCCACATGTTGTCCCACGCGACCTGGGAGACCTTCGCGAGCCGGGCTGCGTCTCGCTCATAGGTGGCCTTGCTGTCCGGCCACTTCGAGTCGCCACAGATCACCGCACTGAAGGCCGCGGTGAACCGCTCGGCCCCAGCGCTGGTGTTCGGTGTGGCGAAGTCGACCAGCGCGGTGTCGTCACCATCGACCACGTAGGCGCCGAGCGCCTGGGTGAAGGGGATCCAGAGCTGGTCGGAGGTCATTGCTGCGAAAGTGGCGCCGAGGAACTCGTGGCCACCGACCGGACCATGCGGCTCGGCGCGGAAGTCGGCCAGCGTCTTGTTCCAGTTGGCGCGGACTGCGCGCACGGTGGTGCCCAGGTGGAACACCGCGTCGTACTTGGCGACCCAACCGAGATATCTGTCGAGGCTCTTGGGGAATGCGACGCTCTGGGACATTGCCAGCTGGTAGAAGAGGTCAGGTGGTGTGGGGTCGACGTTGCCGTCCAGGATCATCCGGCCGACCCGGTGCGGGAACAGTTCGGTGTACACCGCGCCGAGGTAGGTGCCGTACGAGAAGCCGACATAGTTGAGCTTGCGTTCGCCCAGCGCGGCCCGGACGTGGTCCATGTCCCGAGCGACGTTGTCGGTGCCGAGGTGCGGCAACAACGCGCCGGCCTTCTCGCCACAGCCGTCCGCGTAGCCGTCCCACAGCTTCCACAGCATGTCGCGGCTGGCCGGAGCATCCGGATCCGGCTGCGGGACCGGGAAGTAGTCCGGGGCGGCGCAACTGATGGCCCCGCTGTGCCGGACTCCGCGCGGGTCGAAGCCGATGACGTCGTACGCATCCAGTACGGCGGGCTCCAGCGGCGTGAAGCCGGTCTCGTCGGGGGTAGCGACGTAGCCGGCCATGATCACGCCGCTACCGCCCGGCCCGCCCGGGTTGACGACGAGAGACCCCAGTCGCTTGGACGGGTCGTTGGCGGCGTGCTTGGTGACCAGCAGCGGGATGGTCGCCCCGGACGGGCGCCGGTAGTCGACGGGCACCGGCAACGTGGCGCAGGTCAGCGCTGGGTAGAACTCAGCGATGTCGGCCGGGCATGCCCCGAACTCGAGCGAACTCGGTGGCGGAGCTCCGGCAGCCGCGGGGACTGCCGGAGTGATCAGGGCCAAGGTGACTACGGCGATGACGGGAAGGCGAACACGCATGCGGAATACCCCCTGGTGTGGATGCGTACAGGCACCCTGCCAGGCAACGCGGGACGCTCACCGAGGTTGTCCGGTTCGTGCCAGCGGTCATCGCTCCAGTAGTGGCACCTTCGTGATCGGTGCCTTCAAGGCGGCGGGAGTCGGCACCGGCAAGGCGTGACCCGGGACCGAGGTGTCAGCAGGCGGCAGCTCACCGGTGAGCAGGTATTTCGTGCCGATGTCGTTGGCCGCGGTGTTCACCAAGGCTCGCGAGTTGCCGAAGACGCAGTGCTTGCCGGAGTCCCGCTCAGTCACCAGAACCGAGCTCCGCAACACCTTGTGCAGCTTCAGAGCACCGGCGTACGGCGTAGACGGGTCGCCGACCGTGTTGAACATCAGGATGCCGGGCAGCCCACGACCGGTGATGTGGATCGGAGTGTGGTTCGGCACCGGCCAGTCCAGACAGGCGCCGCCGCCGGCCCAGACGTTGACCCACGCGAACTGCGAGACCTTGGCGAGTCGTGCAGCATCGCGTTCGTAGCGGGACCGGGTGGAGGGCCAGTCCGCGTCGACGCAGATCACCGCGTTGAAGATCGCGTTGAACCGCTCGGACGCCGCACTGGTGTCCGCAGCGGCGAAATCGACCAGTGCGCTGTCGTCACCGCTGACCACGTAGCTGCTGAGCGCACTGGTGAAGCCGATCCAGTTCGACTCCGAGAACATCACTCCGCCAGCTGTGGTGAGCAGCTCGTAGGCGCCGACCGCACCGTGCGGCGTACTGCGGAATTCGGCGAGTGTCTTGTCCCAGTTGGCGCGAACCTGGTCGACCGTCGTCCCGAGGTGGTAGACGCTGTCGTACTTCGCCACCCAGCCGAGGTAGCTGGTGAACCGCTTCTCGAACGCCGGCGCCTGCGCCAGTGAGGCCTGGTACCAGACGTCGCGTGGGGTCGGGTCGATATTGCCGTCCAGGATCATCCGCCCGACCCGCTCCCGGAACAGCTCGCCGTAGACCGAGCCGAGGTACGTCCCGTACGAGAAGCCGACATAGTTGAGCTTCTGCTCGCCGAGTGCGGCCCGGATGCTGTCCATGTCCCGAGCCACGTTGTCGGTGCCGAGGTGCGGCAGCAGTGCGCCGACCTTCGTGCCGCAGCCGTCCGCATAGTCGCCCCACAGCTTCCACAGCGTGTCACGGCTGGCCGGTGCGTCCGGATCCGGTTGCGGCGTGGGGAAATGCGTCGGGTCGGCACAACTGATCGGTGAACTGTGGGAGACCCCGCGCGGGTCGAAGCCGATGACGTCGTAGGCATCGAGTACGGCGGGCTGCAGCCGAGTGAAGCCGGTGGCATCGGGGCGAGTGAGCGTACCGGCGTAGGCTGCGCCTCCGCCGCCCGGACCGCCCGGGTTGACGAACAGTGCGCCCAACCGCTTGGACGGGTCCTTGGCGGCGTGTTTGGTGACCAGCAGGTCCAGCGTCGGGCCGGCAGGTTTCCGGTAGTCCACAGGTACCTGCAGCGTGGCACAGGTCAGCGATGGGAAAGGCTGAGCGATGTCGGCCGGGCAGCTACCGAAAACGAGCGACTCCGATGGCGGAGCGGCCGTCGCTGGGACGACCGGTGAGATCAGAGCGAGTGTCGCAGTGACGGCAACGGCTAGGCGGAAACGCATGAAGCAACCCCCTTGTGCGAACGCTGAGCTTCGCAACGTAGCCATCCGCCGTCAGGACACGCCAGCAGTTTGCCCCTTCGTGCAATGCAGTTAGCGCGCGGCCTGGACGGCGAGGGTGCGGAGGGACTCGTAGCGGGGGCGTAGGGCGGCTACGCGGTTCACGTCGTCGGGGGTGGGGATGAGGTGTTCGCCGCCGGGCTGGGGGGCCAGGCCGAGGGCTACGGCGGCGGCGCCTCGGCAGCCGACCTCCGGCTCGGCGCACACGTCAGTGGGGCGGGCGAAGGTGGCGGTGAGACAGCGCCGCCACCAGGCCGAGGCGTCGATCCCGCCGCCACCTAGGACGACGGACAGCTCGTGGCCGAACAGGGCGTCCAGTTTGCGCAGGCCGCGGTCGACCTCGAGCGAAATCCCTTGCAGGGAAGCGGCGAGCAGCGTTTCGGCGGTGTCGTCGAAGGACAGCCCGAAGTAGACGCCGGAGCCACCAGGCACGGTCGCGGGCGGTCTGGTGCCGGCCTGGAACGGTACGGCGATCACCCGCGACTCACCGATCTCCACAGTGGTCGGTTCATCGTGTTCGAGCCGCAGTACGCCGGTGAGCCACGCATGCATGTTTCCGGCGGCCGAGAACGCCATACCGGTCACTGCGCGCTTGTCGTCGACCCGGTACCGCCAGAGGTCCCACGGGAGCTCGGGTGCGTTGTCGATCGGGTGCACGACCCGCACCGCGGCCGACGTACCGACTGTCACTGCTGCGGTTCGCGAGTCGTACGCACCGGTGCCGACATTCGACGCGGCGCCGTCCCCGGTCGCTGGATGCACTGGTACGCCGACCAGGCCGGGCCAGCGTCGTGCGTACTCGTCCGACAGGTGACCGGTCCACCCGGTGGGCACGATCGGCGGCAGGACATCAGCCTTCACACCGGCGATCGCCAGGGCCTCTTCGTCGTACTCACCCGTGGCGAGGTTGAGAGTGCCGGTGCCAGATGCGACTGAGACCGAGGTGACGCGCTCACCGGTCAGTCGCTCGATCACCAGGTCAGGGAGGCCAGCGAAGCCGGCGGGGCTCGTTTCGCTCAGCAGCCAAGGGATGCGGCGCGTCCAGTACAGCCGGTGCAGCCAGCTGCCGGTCCGCGCGTGGAACGCCTGCTCGTCGAACGACGACCCCAGGTCGAGGTCGACCGAGCGAGTGTCCGCCCAACTGATCACTGGGGTCAGAGCGGCGCCCTGACCGTCCAGGGCGACGATCGAGTGCCACTGCGTGGACAGGACGATCGCCTGGATCTCCTCGAGGTGCCCGCCCTGCTGTAGCTCATCCAGACAGCCCAGCAAGCCTTCGACGTACCCGTGCAGGTCCAGAACCGCAGACCCATCACCGCCGTACGTCGGACTGATCTTGTGCCGCGCCAGTGCGCCCGGGACCGGGGACGCGTCCGCGGCGGACAGGACGAGCGCGCGGGCGGACGACGTACCGAGGTCGAGTGCGAGGAGGCGGCCGTCAGTCCTCGTCATGGAGCGCCTTGAGGAACGTGGCGGCCCACAGGTTCACGTCATGGGCGGCCAGGTGCTTGCGCATCGCCTTCATCCGGCGGCCGAGCTGGCGGTCGTCGGTGTTCATGGCGTCGACGATGGTGTCCTTCATGCCGTTGATGTCATGCGGGTTCACCAGGAAGGCCTGACGGAACTCGTCGGCCGCACCGGCGAACTCACTGAGTACCAGCGCGCCGGTGTCGTCGTACCGGCAGGCGACGTACTCCTTCGCGACCAGGTTCATCCCGTCGCGCAGCGGGGTCACCACGGCGACATCCGCGGCCCGGAACAGGGCTGCCATCTCGGTCCGCGAGTACGACGTGTGCAGGTAGTTGATGGCCGGTGTGCCGATCCGGCCGTGCTCACCGTTGATCCGGCCGACCAGGAGCTCGATCTCGTCACGCAGCACGCGGTACTGCTCCACGCGCTCGCGAGACGGCGTCGCGACCTGCACGAAGACCGCCTCGTCGACAGAGATCCGCTTCTCGTCCAGGAGCTCGCCGAACGCGCGCATGCGCTGGCGGATGCCCTTGGTGTAGTCGAGCCGGTCGACGCCGAGCAGGATGTGCGCCGGGTTGCCGACCTCGTCGCGGATCTCGCGGGCCCGCTGCTCGGTCTCCGGCTTGCGGGCCAGGTCCTCCAGCTCGCCGACATCGATCGAGATCGGGAAGGCCTTGGCGCGAACGACCCGGTCGTCCGGCAGGTGGATCCGGTCGCCACGGGTGCGCAGGCCCATCCGGTTGCGGGCGAGCCGGGCGAAGTTGGATGCGGCGCCAGGACGCTGGAAACCGACCAGGTCCGCGCCCATCAGACCGTCGAGGATCTGCCGGCGCCAGGGCATCTGGGCGAACAGCTCGGTGGGCGGGAACGGGATGTGCAGGAAGAACCCGATCCGGACGTCCGGACGCAGTCTGCGCAGCATCGCGGGCA
This sequence comes from Kribbella sp. NPDC056345, assembly GCF_042262745.1. Taxonomy (NCBI): domain Bacteria; kingdom Bacillati; phylum Actinomycetota; class Actinomycetes; order Propionibacteriales; family Kribbellaceae; genus Kribbella; species Kribbella sp. NPDC056345. Next base: position 73,916 of record NZ_JBHJQQ010000018.1, read on the forward strand.
CCAGCTGCAGCTGGTAGTCGTGCACCCAGACGTCAGCACCGTCCGCGGCAGCCTCTGCCGCCGCTTCGGCGAACCGGCGGTTCACTGCGACGTACGACTCCCACCACTCACGATGGAACTCCGGTGCGACGATCACATCGTGGTAGAGCGGCCAGAGCGTCGCATTCGAGAAGCCTTCGTAGTACAGCTCCACGTCCTCGGCCGTGAGCATCACCGGGACCAGATGCAACCCGTCGTTGTCGAACGGATCCACCTTCTCGTCGGCGCTCCCGGTCCAGCCGATCCACGCTCCATGGTGGCCCTGCATGACCGGGTGCAGCGCGGTCACCAGACCGCCTGGACTGCGGCGCCACGCCGTACTGCCGTCGGGCATCTCGATTCGGTCGACAGGCAGCCGGTTGGCCACCACTACGAAGGAACTTCGTCCGTCGGGCATGTTTTTGTTCATCCAGTCAGGTCGTCGTCGTCACCGGGGTAATGGACCCCGATCTGGCTCCGCGTCTCGTCGAGCAGTTCAAGGATCTCGAGCGTCCCCGCGTGCGGCAGCGACGGCACCTCGATGTGCCCGTCACGCAGCGCACGCATCACAGCGGTGGCTTCGTAGTGGTACCCAAGGCCATGCGCCGGTACGTCGATCCGCTCCGCCCCAGCGGCCGTGTGACGCACGTAGTACGCAGGGTGGTGGAACCGGTGCGGCAGCTGCAGGCTGCCCTCTGGACCGCTCACGGAGGCCACCCACGGGTTCTGCGACTTCAGACCGCAGGTGAGGGCCGCCACCGCGCCGGAGTCGTAGCGCCAGGCCATGGCGACGTTCAGGTCGATGTTGTCCTCGTTGAGCGAGGCCACCGCCTTCACCTCGGCTGGGCGGCCCAGGGCCATGTAGGCGAACGTCATCGGGTAGATGCCGCCGTCCATCAGCGACCCGCCACCCAGCGCCGGGTCCAGCAGCCGTGCGGGCAGTGCGGGCTTGTGGAACGCGAAGTCCGCCACGACCTGCTGCGGCTCACCGATCACTCCGGCGGCCAGATCGGCGAACAGGGCCTGGATGACCGGGTTGGTGCGCATCCACATGGCCTCTGCGAACAGAGTCTTGTGCTCGGTGGCGACAGCGATCAGATCGCGCGCCTGGGCCGCAGTGAGCGTCACGGGCTTCTCACACAGCACTGCGATCCCCGCCTGCAGCGCAGTGCGGGCGATCGCGTAGTGCTGTGGGTGCGGCGTGCCGATGTAGATCACGTCGACGGTGCCGGAGTCGATCAGCCGGCGATAGTCGTCGTACGCCTGCTCGATGCCGTGCTCGGCCGCGAACCGGTCGGCGCTGTCCTGGGACCGGGAGGCGACAGCGGTCGCGACCGCGCCCTCCAGCAGCTTCAGATCCCGCGTGAACGAGGTCGAGATGTTGCCAGTAGCAACGATGCCCCAGCTGACACGATCTACACCCACTGTGTGAACTCCGGGGTCGGGAACGGTCCGTCTGCCTTGATTCTGGCGGTTTCGAAGGCGTGAGCCAAGCGAATGAGCGTGGCGTCACTCCCGCCGGTCCCGCTGAACGTGATGCCGACGGGTAGTCCGGAGACCAGTCCTGCGGGCACCGAGAGCAGCGGATAGCCCGCCAGAGCGGCATGTGAGGACGAACCGCCCAGCACGTTGTCACCGTTCACCAGGTCGATGCTCCAGGCCGGTGAGTACGACGGACTGACCAGTGCGTCGAGGTCGTTGTCCCTGAGCAGGTCGTCGATGCCGTCGCGGCCCGCACGCAGCGCGGTGAGCCGGGCGGCGACGTATGCGGGCGAATCGAGCCCCTCGGTCGCTGCGGCCCGCTCGAACAGCTCCTGACCGAACCACTTGAGCTCTACGTCCGCATGGTCCCGGTTGTAGGCGATGAGGTCGTGCAGGGTCTTGGGCCCGCCAGGAACGCGGCTGGCGAGGTACGCCGCCATGTCGATCTTCATCTCGTGCGCGAGCACCTGGAGCTGGTCCTCGTCGCCGCCGGGTGTCGGGAGCGACAGGTGGTCGACCAGAGTGGCTCCGCAGCGGCTGAGCGTCTCCAGCGCCTGCTCGACCACCTGATCCAGACCGAGTGAGTAGCCCCAGAGCGGACCGCGCGGTACGCCGATGCGGACGTTGCTGAGGTCGTCCCCGCGGCAGTGCTCGGTGTAGTCAGTCCCATCGCCGGTGAGCACGTTGAGCAGAGCTGCGGCCTGCCTGACGGTCCTGGTCATCGGACCCGCGGTGTCCTGCGAGTGCGAGATCGGCACGATGCCCTGCTGCGACACGAGGCCTACTGTGGGCTTCAGGCCGACTATGCCGTTCAGAGCGGCCGGACAGACGATCGAACCGTTCGTCTCGGTACCGATGGCGAAATCGGTGAGTCCCGCGGCCACTGCGACCCCGGAACCGCTGGAGGAGCCGCCTGCCGAGCGGTTCAGTGCATACGGGTTCCGCGTGAGACCGCCGTACGCGCTCCAACCGGAGGAGGACGAGGAGCCGCGGAAGTTGGCCCACTCGCTCAGGTTGGTCTTGCCGAGGATCACGCAGCCGGCGGCGCGCAGCCGCTGGACCAGTGGTGCGTTCTGCGGGGGCGGAGGCTGCTCGGCCAGTGCCAGTGACCCGGCAGTGGTCAGCAGGCCGGCCGTGTCGATGTTGTCCTTGACCAGCACCGGGACGCCATGCAGGGGACCACGGACGCGACCTTGGTCACGCTCCGTGTCGAGCTGAACGGCATCGGTGAGAGCGGCGGGGTTGGGCGTGCAGATGGCGTTGACCAGCGGGTCCACCTCACGGCTCCTGGCCTGCAGCTCTTCCACCAGCGCCTGGCTGGAAAGAGTTGAGCTCACCCTCTGATCCTGCCAGAGTTACCCCTGCCCGGCCGCCCGCGTACGACACGCTCCGTGTCGTTCCACCGGTGAATGACATTGCTGTTGTTCGGCACGTACAGTGGAGCGCGGACGGACGATCACCGACCGCACAGGAGTCAGCAGCAGATGGACAGCGCCAACGCCAGCTCTTCCGAGCCCGCCGAAGCCGCGATGCCAGTGATTGCCGGCCTTTCCGACCGTGACGGGCAGATCCTCGCTTTCGAGCGGCACTGGTGGAAGTACGCCGGCGCCAAGGAGCAGGCGATCCGGGACCAGTTCCAGATGTCCGCCACCCGGTACTACCAGGTGCTGAACGCGCTGATCGACCGGCCCGAGGCCCTGGCGCACGACCCGCTGCTGGTGAAGCGCCTGCGCCGGCTGCGCGCCGCCCGCCAGCGCGCCCGCTCCGCACGTCGACTGGGTATCGAGGTCTGAGTATGCGCCGCCCCAAGGGCGACAAGGGCCAGGTGCTCTCGTCCCTGGTCGCTGTGATTGCCGTCGTTGCCGTCGTCGGTGGGTTGCTCGTGCTGTTCGGTACGCGGGGGCACGAGAGCAGTGCCGACGAGCCGAAGGGCACCAGTACGCCGAAGCCGTCGGCCAAGCCGTCCGGTGGACCGTCGACCATCGTGGCCAGCGTGCCGCCGAAGAAGCCCACCACTGCGCCGACCACGGCTCCTACGACCGTGCCGTCAGCTACGCAGCCCACTGAACCTACGCAGCCCACTCAGCCGCCCGCTACCCGGCCGACGACGATTCCGGCTGCTGAGCGGCCGGCTGCCGAGGTGTACAACAACACCCCGCGCAAGGGCCTGGCCGACCAGGTCGCCGGGCGTGCGCGGCAGGCCGGCTGGACCGTGACCGGTGTGGACAACTGGCACGGCAAGGTCGTCGAGAGCACGGTCTACTACCCACCGGGGATGGTGCAGGCGGCCAACCAGCTGGCCCGCGACCTCGGTGTCGGCCGGACCAAGCCGGCGCTGGACAACATGAAGAAGGACCGCCTGACGGTGATCCTGACCGCGGACTACACCGGATGAGTACGCCGGTCATCCAGACCGATCTCGGTCACGCCGGCTGGCAGGCGATCGTCGCCGACCCGGCCAGTGCGGTGATCGCTACCGATTTCGACGGCGTCCTGTCCCCGCTGGTCGAGGACCCGGCCCGTGCGCGTCCCGTCGACGGTGCACTCGACGCGCTGGCCCGGCTGGCCCGTTCGGTGTGTCAGGTGGCCATCGTGACCGGCCGCCCCGCTTTGGTCGCCACGGAACTGACAGGCGTCACCGGACACCCCGGTCTCGGCGGCCTCGTCGTACTGGGTCACTACGGCCTGGAGCAGTGGGAGGCGTCGACCGGCAAGATCACCAGCGACCCGGTCCCGCCTGGTGTCGCTGTGGCGCGTGAGCGGCTCCCTGAGCTCCTGAGCGTCGCCGGTGTGCCGGATGCCTTCGTGGAGGACAAAGAGAGCTCTCTGGCCGTTCACACCCGCCGCCTGACCGATCCGGCCGGTGCCTTCGCCAGACTCCGTACGCCGCTCACCGAGCTGGCCGACGCGACCCAGCTCCGCCTGGAGCCCGGCAATCTCGTCCTGGAGCTCCGCCCGCCCGGTATCGACAAGGGCGTGGCACTGCGCCGCCTACTCGAGTCCACCGGCGCCCGGTCGATCCTCTACGCCGGTGACGACCTAGGCGACCTGGCCGCGTTCCGAGCCGTCGAAGAAGGGCGCAGGACCGGTCTGAACGCCGTACTGCTCGCCACTCGCTCCTCCGGCGCCACCGAGCTGATCGAGGCCGCCGACATCGTCGTGGACGACCCGACCGGCGTCGTCACCGTCCTGACGGCCCTTTCGGACGCGATCGCAGCGCGCTGACTGCCTGCGCCACTGTCCGCCCGATCGGCTGCACCGGCCGCTCCACGTAACCGCCGTCCTTCAGACTGGCCATCCGCTCGAACGGATTCCGCGACGCCGGATCCCCGGTCAGCAACCACGAGACGGCCACGCCCACGACGTACAAGGGCAACATCGGCAACCCCAGCAGGCAGAAGTACTGCCACGAGTGCCGCTCCTCGTGCTTCACCAGCAACTCGTCCCCGAAGTACGACACCTCGTGCTTGCTCAGCACCACGTTCCCGATCGTGAACGCCCCCGCGACCGGAAACCCCACCCGATACCCGTTGGCATAGAACAACCCCCGCGGCCCTCGCGTCACCCGCGCCCGCCCGATCCCCGCCACCACGAACCCGGCCACCGTGGACAGGTTGACGAAGTTCCCCACCAACTTCACCCACTGCCACCCGGTCATACGGCTCAGTATGAGTTCTGTCGGTGGGGTGGGTAAGACTTGGCGGGTGGGTTCGATGATGCGGGTCTGGCGGGCGGGGCGGGTGGTGGATCCGCACTCGGTCATCGGTGGGTTGCGGAAGGGGCCGGGGGATCCGGCGTATGTGTACGACGGGCGGACTGTTTGGCGGGCGACGCGGACTCCTGAGGGGCCGGTGCTGTTGCGGCTGACGCCGCGTGGTGCGGAGGTTGAGGCGGAGGCTTGGGGGGCTGGGGCGGAGTGGGCGCTGGACGGGGTGCCGGAGTTGCTGGGGGAGGCGGACAGTTGGGAGGGGTTCGCGCCGTTGGCGGTGCATCCGGTGCTGGTGGAGGCGGCGCGGCGGTTTCCGCACGTGCGGGTGCCGCGGACGCGGGCGGTGTTCGAGGCGATGGCGGCCGCGGGGATCGAGCAGGTGGTGACTGGGAAGGAAGCTTTCCGGGGCTGGCGACTGCTACTGACCGAGTACGGCGAGCCTGCGCCGGGGCCGGGTGGGCCGGAGGGGCGACGGATGATGGTGCCGCCGGCGCCGGAGGAGTGGCGGCTGATTCCGTCCTGGCAGTGGTTGCGGGCCGGCGTCGAGGGGCGGCGGTCGCGGGTCGTGGTGACGGCAGCGACCCGGGCGAAGGCGCTGGAGCGGACGTTGGAGCTGACCGACTCGGCCGAGATCGAGCGGCGGCTGCGGTCGCTGCCCGGGGTCGGGGTGTGGACAGCAGCCGAGGTGCGGCAGCGTGCACATGGTGATGCGGATGCGTTCTCGTTCGCGGACTATCACGTGTCCCGCAACGTGTCGTACGCGTTGATCGGTGAGGAGCTCGACGACGACGGTTGCGCCGAGCTGATCGAGCCGTACCGCGGTCATCGGTTCCGGGTGCAGCGGCTGCTGGAGCTGGCCGGCATCGGCCACCCGCGCTACGGCCCGCGGAAGGCGCTGCCCACGCACACGCCGGGCGCGACGCATCGTCTGCGGTAGTGCGGGGCACTAGACGGTCGTGATCAACGGGGACGGGCTCTACCTGGTTGCGGGGCTCGCGCTCCTGCTCGGCGCGGTGCTGCCACGACTGCTCTCCCGGTACGCCGTCTCGGCGCCGATCGCGTTCCTTGGCGGCGGAATGCTGCTCGGCCTGGTCGTGGACCGGAGCCACCTCAGCCCGATCGCCGAGCCGGAGCTCACCAAACACCTGGCCGAGCTGACGGTGATCGTCGCGCTGATGGGTGTCGGCCTCGCGATCGACCGGCCGATCAGCCTCCTGCACTGGGGTGTGACGTGGCGGCTGCTGTTCATCGCGATGCCCGCGGGCGTCGCGGCGTTGACCGGTGTGGGCTGGCTGCTCGGCCTCGCGCCGGCGACCGCGCTGCTGATCGCGGCGGTGCTGGCGCCCACCGATCCGGTGCTGGCATCGGATGTGCAGGTCGGCGGCCCGACGACTGGCGAGGACGCCGAGCTGGACGAGGAGGACGAAGTACGGTTCGCACTGACCTCTGAAGCCGGTCTGAACGACGGGCTGGCCGCCCCGCTCGTCTACCTCGCGGTTTTCCTTGCCACCAAGAGCCTTTCGCCGGTCGAGTGGATCGCCTGGGATCTCGTCGGCAAGACGGTGATCGGTGTGGCTGTCGGTTTCGGGGCCGGCTGGCTACTCGGGCGGATGACGTTCTCGGCGCGGGCGCACAGTCTGCGGCTGGCGGATTCGCGGGAGCCTGTCCTCGCGCTGGCCATGACACTCGGTGTCTACGGGCTCACCGAGGTGCTGCACGGGTACGGCTTCATCGCGGTCTTCGTGGCCGCTCTCACACTGCGAGCGGCCGAGCGCAGCCACGATTTCCACAACGAGCTGCACGACTTCATCGGTGAGCTCGAACACATTCTGACCTGGGGTGTCCTGCTGCTCCTCGGGGTCGCCGTGACCGCTGGGCTGCTCGCGCCACTCACCTGGACCGGGGTGCTGATCGGCGTGCTGCTGGTCGCCGTCGTACGCCCAATTGTCGGTCGGTTGTCGCTCATCAGAAGCGGGCTGAGCCGGACCGAGGCGTGGGCGACAGCAGCGTTCGGAGTCCGGGGCGTGTCGTCGATCTACTACCTCGCGGCGGTCGGGATGCACTTCCGCGCGGAGCTGCCCTGGCTGTGGGCGACCCTCGGGTTCACGGTCGTTCTGAGTGTCGTCCTGCACGGTGTCGCCGCCACGCCGGTGATGCGCTTCCTGGAGCGCCGAACATGAGACGGCGTCTCGCATGCTGGAAGTCAGAGGGTGCGATCCGGCCTTGATTGGGTAACCTCGGGGCAGCTCATCCAGAGGGACTGAGGGAAACGGCCCGTTGAAGTCCCGGCAACCCTCCCCGTCGAGACCCCACCCCGGGGCCACTCACGGTGGAACGGTGCCAAATCCGTCCCGCCATCGAGATCCGGTGTTCGCGGGGAAGATGAGAGGGGAACCTCAGCCATGAGCCTGGCCACCGCGACCACCCACACCATCCGTGAAGGTGCCTTCGGCAACGGTACGCACCTGAGCTGTCGCGCCTGTGGGGCGAAGTCGCCGCTCGGTCCGTTCTACGCCTGTATGGAGTGCTTCGGTCCGCTCGAGGTCGGGTACGAGTTCCCGACCATCACGCGGGAGCAGATCGAGGCCGGCCCGAAGAACATCTGGCGCTACCAGCCGCTGCTGCCCGTCCCCGTCGACGTGGCCAGCTTCCCGAACACCGAGCCCGGCTACACCCGGCTCATCGACGCCCAGAACCTCGCCCGCGAGCTCGGGCTGCGCAAGCTCTGGGTGAAGGACGACTCCGGCAACCCGACCCACTCCTTCAAGGACCGGGTCGTGGCCAGCGCCCTGAGCGCCACCCGCGAGCTCGGCCTGAAGGTCTTCGCCTGCCCCTCCACCGGCAACCTGGCCAACGCCGTCGCGGCGGCCGCCGCCCGGGCCGGCATCCGCTCGGTCGTCTTCATCCCGAAAGACCTCGAGCGGCCCAAGATCATCACCACCGCCGTGTACGGCGGGACCCTGGTGGCCGTCGACGGCAACTACGACGACGTGAACAAGCTGGCCTCCGAGATCGCCGGTGAGGAGGAGGGCTGGGCGTTCGTCAACGTCAACGTCCGCCCCTACTACTCCGAGGGCTCCAAGACACTCGCCTACGAGATCGCCGAGCAGCTCGGCTGGCGGATCCCGCAGCAGGTCGTGATCCCGGTCGCGTCCGGTTCCCAGCTGACCAAGATCGACAAGGGCTTCACCGAGCTCGGCAAGCTCGGTCTGGTCGACGCCACCGACTACAAGATCTACGGCGCCCAGGCCACCGGCTGCTCGCCGGTCGCCCAGGCCTTCCGCGACGGGTACGACGTGGTGAAGCCGGTCAAGCCGGACACGATCGCGAAGTCGCTCGCCATCGGCAACCCGGCCGACGGGCCGTACGTGCTGGACGTCGCCCGCCGTACCGGTGGTGCGATCGAGGACGTCTCCGACTCCGAAGTTGTCGACGGCATCCAGTTGCTCGCCCGCACCGAGGGCATCTTCACCGAGACCGCCGGCGGGGTGACCGTCGCGACCCTGAAGAAGCTGATCGCGACCGGTCAGCTCGACCCCGACGCCGAGACGGTGATCATCAACTCCGGCGACGGGCTCAAGACGCTCGACGCCGTGGCCGACCGGGTCGGCCCGAAGGTGACCATCCCCGCGTCGTACGACGCCTTCGTGAAGGCAGGCCTGCAGTGAGTGTGAGTGTTCGCGTTCCGACCATCCTCCGGCCCTACACCCAGGGAGTCTCCGAGGTGTCCGCCGAGGGCGCGACGCTGACCGAGGTGCTGGATTCGCTCGACGCGTCGTACCCCGGGATCAAGTCCCGGGTGCTCGACGAGTCCGGTGAGCTGCGCCGCTTCGTGAACGTGTACGTCAACGACGACGACGTCCGCTTCGCCGACGGCCTGCAGACCGCGATCAAGGACGGCGGCCAGGTCTCGATCATCCCGGCCGTCGCCGGCGGCTGATCTTTCTCCGGGTGGTTCCGGGCGTCGATCGTCCGGAACCACCGCTACCGTCGCCGCTATGGCCACCAAATGGACCCTCGGCGGAGATGCCGCCGACCCCCAGCGGCTGGCGCGCTTCTGGGCCGCCGCGCTCGGCTACGTGATCGAGCCCGGCTTCGACAGCCCGGACGTCGCAGGGCTGGTCGACCCGGATGGCGTGGGCCCGGCAATCTGCTTCCTCCGGGTCCCCGAACCCAAGACCGCCAAGAACCGCCTCCACCTCGATATCCGCGTCGCCGGCCCGGGCGACCGCGACGCCGCGTCCGCCGCGCGGATGCGAACCAAGGCCGCCGAGCTGGTCGCGCTCGGTGCGACCCAGGTACGCGAGGACATCTACGGCGACCAGCTCGGTCACATCGTGATGCTCGACCCCGAGGGCAACGAGTTCTGCGTAGGGTGACGCCATGCGCGCAGTGGTGATCGAGAAGTACGGCGTTGTCCCCGAGGTACGGGAGGTTCCGGAGCCCTCGGTGGCGGACGGGTCCGTCGTACTGAAGGTTGAGGCGACTGGGCTGTGCCGGAGTGACTGGCATGGGTGGATGGGGCACGACTCGGACATCGTGTTGCCGCATGTGCCTGGGCATGAGTTGGCCGGGACGGTTGCGGCGATTGGTGCTGGGGTCGAGGGGTGGCAGGTCGGGGATCGGGTCACGACGCCGTTCATCTGTGCCTGTGGTTCGTGCGACGAGTGTGCTTCCGGGAATCAGCAGGTGTGCCCGAATCAGTTGCAGCCTGGGTTCAACTACTGGGGATCGTTCGCCGAATACGTCGCGATCCCGTATGCGCAGGTGAATCTGGTGCGGCTGCCGGACGAGCTCGACTTCGGTACGGCGGCTGGGCTGGGTTGCCGGTTTGCGACGTCGTACCGGGCTGTTCGGCAGGTGGGGAAGGTCGAGGCCGGCGAGACCGTGGTGGTGTACGGCTGTGGTGGGGTCGGGCTGTCGGCGGTGATGATCGCCGCCGCCGCGGGTGCCCGGGTGATCGCCGTCGACACGAACCCGGCCGCGCTTCAGCTGGCCGTCCAGTACGGCGCTGCCGAAACACTGAGCACGACGGTCGGAGCCGACCTGGGTGCGCACGTGACGTTCGACGCGCTCGGATCGAACGACCTCGTGCAGCAGGCGCTCCGGGTACTCCGGCCGCGCGGTAGGCACGTCCAGATCGGGCTGCTGCCGTCCGGCGTACAACTCGATGTCAGTCGCCTGATCGGCCAAGAGCTCCAATGGCTCGGCAGCCACGGCATGCCCGCCCACGCCTACCCCGAAATGCTCACCCAAGTTGCCCAAGGCAACCTAAACCCCGCCGCCCTGATCACCCGAACCATCACCCTCGCCGAAACCCCCGAAGCCCTGGCCGCCCTCACCAACGGCACCCCCGCCGGCGTCACCATCATCACCCCCTGACCAGCCGACCCCACCCTGTCCCGTTTGGTGGGCCAGCCCATCCGGTGGTGGGTGGGCTAACGGCATGCGGTGGGCCCTCCCGCAACGCGATGGGTCAGCCCACCAAATGGGTTAGAGGCGGATGGCGTAGATGGTGGAGGGTCGGCCGGTTCGGCCGTGTTGCTGGGTGGCGATGGGGTCGGCCAAGCCCGCGCGCTCGAGGCGTTTCAGGACTCGGCGGGCGGTTCGGAGTTGGACTGCCAGGTGGTCGGCTACGTCTTGGGTGGTGAGGCCGTCGGGGTTCTTGGCGGTGAGTTCGCGCATGCGGGCGAGGGTTGCCGGGTTGAGGCCTACGCGGCGGGCCAGCAGGGGGAGGCTTTCGGCGCCGCGGGGGATGGCGGGCTGGTCGCCGGAGGGTTCGATGACGATCTCGACGTCGTCGGACATCGAGACGACGCCGGCCACGGTGCCGATCGAACCGGCGCGGCCGACGGCGCGGCGGGCCAGGGCTTCTGCTTCCGCGGCGGTGCGGCCGATGCCGAAGCCGACGTACGCCGTGCTGTGCCGAGCGGCGAGGTGGTCGAGGAGTGGCATCCGGGTGAACTGTTCGGTCGCCTGCTCGAGTAGTCCGCGGGTGGTCACCACCAGGTGGCGGCCGTCGGGAAGGAGGGCGAGGCTGCCGCCGAGGGTGATGAGGTCGCCGGCCAGGGCGTCGTCGGGTTCGGGGAGGTCGACGATGCCGAGTGCGACTTGGGCGTCACCGACGTGCTGGCCGCTGGTCGTGAGGACGAGTGCCTGCAGAGTCGAGCGGATCGAGTAGCGCGACGGGACCAGGCGGACCGACGGCATCTCGTTCTCGAGGAGGTGGAAGGCCGAACCGAGGCAGCTGATCGCGATCTTGGTGTCGTGCTTGTCGCGGGTGCTGCGGTGGAAGGTGACGATGTCGTCCGAGGTCAGACCGGGCCGGTACGGGAGCACCTGGATCTGATCGGTGGGCAGCTTGGCCTCGATCAGCGTCTCCAGGACCTCACTGCGCCGGAGGGTGTCGATCGAGAACTGGGTGACGTTGTGGCCGAGCCGCAGCAGCTCGACCAAGGCGCGCAGGAGCGTGGCGCCGTCGTACGAGACGTACATGGCGGGGCGGTCGACGACGCCGGCCTCGGTCGCGATCGTGTACGGGACGATGCCGGTGAAGAGCAGGGCGTCGAGCTTCTCCTGGGACTCCACGACCAGCTCGACCGTCTCGGTCTCGTGCCGGTACGACAGCGGCTGCAGGGTGGCCCCGCTCGGCGGACCGGTCGCGATCACGCGCTGCACGACGTCCTCCGGACCGACAACGCCGACCACGACTGCCATCAGGACACCCCCATGCCACGCACTGTAATGCAGCCCGGGCCGAACTCTTGACGATCGAAGCAGAGTCTCTTAGTTTCGGTCAAGACCATAATTGCCGTGAGGTGACTGCTGGTCGGCTGCGGACGAGGTGTGGTGGAGCGATGGAGGGAGCGCGCCACCTCACTTGTCGGCCTGCAGCTCCTCAAGTGTGCGGATCACCAACGAGCGCTCGCTGCTGGGCAGATTCGGGCCGTACGGGTCGTGCGCGGCCGTCTCCGGGATGAGGCCCTCCCAGGCCGCCGCCCAGATCATCCGCTGCACGTAGCCCTCGATCGGCGCATAAAAGGTGGCTGCCGCGAACCGGTCCAGCCGGTCGGATGCAGTCAGGAACGCGCTGTGATCGCCGGCCCGCCAACTCCGCAGTACGGCGACCGACAGCTCGACCTGTGCGGAGGCAATACCGACCAGGGCCGTATCTGCGCCCCACATGAACGACGGACCGTACATCCGGTCCTCGCCCGTGATCAGCAGCTTCCCGGTGTCCCGTCCGGCCCAGATGGCGTCCTGCGTGCCGATAGCCCGGTCCAGGGTCGCTGTCTTGACGCCGAGCATCGCATCCAGGCTCAGCAGGTCCCGGATGAGCTCCGGCGGGTACGGGTACCCACCTGCCTCACCGTGCAGGTAGAAACCGACCAGCGGCAGCCCGCTCTCAGTAGCGACTCGCTCGTGCAGCTTCACGGCCTGCGCATGTCCGTCCGACAGTTCGGCCAGCCCAGCCAGCGGATAGACCATCACCGCGTCCGCCCCGGCGTCCGCTGCCTGCAGAGACATCGCCACAGTTAGGTCTGCAGCCTCCTGCAGGCTGGCAGGGGACTCCGACCGCGGTACGCCGACTCCGGCCACGATCGGAGCCGCAGTGGCCTGCCGCCACGTTTCCAGCACCTTGGTCCGGTCTGCAGCACTCAGGTACAACCCACGGCCCGTGTGGGCCCACACCGCGATCCCGCCGATGTCCTGACCCGCAATAGCAGTCGCGTACGCCGCCAGAACGTCGTACGCGATCACTCCGTTGCTGTCCATCGGTGTGAAGACTGCAGGGAGCACTGTGCCGCGGAGTTGCTCGACGAGGGGATGCATGGGACCTCTCAGACGTCGTGGCCGAGGCCAGGTCGGGTGGGTACGTCGATCCAGCCTTTGCAGTCGGCGAACACACTCGGAGCCAGCGGGTCCTCCTCGACCAGCAGCGGCCCCACCAGGTCGGCCGCAACGGTTGCACCCGGTACGGCGGCGGCCAGGTGGACTGCGGCCAGTGTGGCGACGCCCAGCTCCGGCATCGAGCCTATCTTCACCGCAAGACCTGCAGCCTCGGCCAGATTGGCGATCTGCAGCGCCCGGTGCAGTCCGCCGACCTTCAGGATCTTGATGTTCAGTACGTCGGCCGCCCCGCGCCGGACGATCTCCAGGGCATCGTGCAACGAGTGCATGCTCTCGTCAGCCATCACCCGCACGTCCAGCCGCTGTCGCAGCCGGACCATCCCCGCGAGGTCCCAGCGCGGCAGCGGCTGCTCCAGCAGGCTCAGACCGGCATCCGTCATCTTGGCCAGGTACGGCAGGGACGTAGTGGCGTCGTACCCCTCATTGGCGTCCAGACACAGCTCTGTCTCCGCTGGGACCGCAGCGCGTACCGCGCGGACTAGCTCAAGGTCCTTGGCGGGGTCATGGCCGCCCTTGACCTTCAGATGCTGGAAGCCGCGTGCGGAGTACTCGGCGGCCTCGGCAGCCATCTCGTCGAGCGTGCCGAGGCCGACCACCCAGGCGGTCTGCACCCGGCTCCGGATGCTGCCGCCGAGCAGCGCGTGCACCGGCCAGCCGCACAGACGGCCGGCCAGGTCGTACAAGGCGATGTCGAGGCCGGACTTGGCTACGTTCTGGCCGCGCAGAACGCCGTCCATCACGACATGTGCACCGGCTCGGTCGAGCGGGTCCCGGCCGATCAGTGCGGGCGCGAGATGCTGCTCGATCGCGGCGGTGACCCCGGCCAGCGTCTCTCCGGTGTACGCCGTCATGGGGGACGTCTCGCCGATCCCGACCGCGCCGTCGGCGGTGTGGATCTCGACCACCAGACTGATCAGGTCCGTGCTGGTTCCACTGCTGATCTGGAACGGCCGGCGGTACGGCGCGCTGACCACGCGGGTCCGGATCGCGCTGATCGGCGCCGATCCGGTGCCGGCCGGGACGCCGACCGGATGCGATAGAACAGTCAAGGTCGGCTCCTTAGGGACACCATCAGGCGGTTAGGGGTCGCATTCCGACGCAAAAGGACTTACGGTCAAGACCGTAAATACCCCGAGTGCTCTCTGTCAACGGAAGGTGGCACCCTGATGCGGCTGGGTCTGTATCTCAACCTGTACGGCACCGACGGCGAACGGCCGCAACTGGCCGATGCGGTCGAGCAGGCGCGGCTGGCCGAGCAGGCCGGGTTCGAGTGGGTGGTGCTCGGTGAGCGGCATCTGCACCGGCCTGGGTACCACGAGATCCTCACTTCTCTCACCTGGCTCGCGGCTCATACTTCGCGGATCGGGATCGCCACGGCAGGGATCGTCGCACCGTTGTACCAGCCCGTCGTACTGGCTGAAACGCTCGCGCATCTGGACGTTCTGTCCGGCGGCCGGGTGACGGCCGGGTTCGTGCTCGGGTACCGCCCGGAGGAGTTTGCCCTGTACGGCGTGACGCAGCGCGAGCGGGTCGCGCGGTTCGAGGAGTGCCTCGAGATCGTCACCCGGTTGTGGACGTCGGAGTCGGTGACCTACGAGGGCCGCTTCACGTCGCTGCAGGATGCCTACTTGTCGCCGCGTCCGGTGCAAAGTCCCCGGCCCCGGCTGTGGAACGGCGGCCAGGTGTCCGCCGTACTGGAGCGCACGGCGCGAATGTGTGACGGCTGGACGACCTCGTTCAACCAGCCCGACGAGGTCCTGCCGGACAAGATCGCGGAGTACCGCTCGTATCCGCGGGGTGCGGGAACGCTCGGCGCCGAAGTGATCTTCTGCCGCGAGGGCTATGCCGCGCCGACCTCGCAGGACGCGCGGAAGGCGCTGGAGGAGCCGCTGCGCGACCTGTACGACGCCTATACCGGCTGGAAGCGAACCTCCGCCGACGCCAGCCGCTACGCCCAGGGCTGGGACGACATCGCCGACCGCAGCGTCATCGGCTCGTCCGCCGAATGCGTCGAACGGATCGCCCACTACGAGGAGATGGGCGCGGACGGCATCATCCTCCGCATCCAGCCGCCCGGTATGTCCCAGACCGACGCCCTCCGCGCCATCGAAGCCTTCGGTGAGCTGAACGCCTGAGTTCTGGCCGCTTGGTGTCAACCTCGCCAGGCTGGGTGGCATCGGTGCTGCACTGAACAGATGGCATCGGAGATCACTGACCTGGCGGGCCGTTTCCGGACGATCGCGTCGCCAGGTGCGCGGCCGATCATGCAGTTCGACGAAGGGACGGCGACGCCGGTCCGCCGGTCGATGAACACCGTGGCGCGGATCGGCCGGACGATCGCGCCGTTCACCGATCGGCTCGGTACGGTGACGCCGGCAGCCGCGCTGAACTGGAGTGAACCGATCTCGGTGTTCGTCCCGCCGGCACCGGTCGCCTATCGCGATCGGGAGGCTGCCATCGCCGCCGTTGTCGCAGCGGTGTCGCAGCGACTGACCGAGACCTTCTACACCTACCAACTCGGAACGGCCGGCGACGGCGCGGCCGTCATGCTGCAGGCGGACCTCGACGTCGACACGTTGAGCAGTCAGTACATGTTCATCATCGACACCTCGCTGCAGCTGCACCAGTTCTACTACTGGAGTCGTTGAGCCGGCGGCCGCGGACCGCGGAAGGGCAAGGTCTGGGAGTAGACGAGGTTGGTGGTGGTGCTGCCGAACTCGGTGAGCTGGTTGACGAGCTCTTCCAGGTGCGGCATCGAGGCGGCGGCGACTTTGAGGGTGTAGCAGTCGTCGCCGGTGGTGCGCAGACATTCGAGGAACTCACTGCGCTCTGCGAGTAGACGCTTGAGTGGCTCGTGCTTGTTGCCGGGATACTTCAGTCGTACGACGGCGAGCACCGGGTAGCCGACCTTGGCGAGGTCCACGTCCGCCCGGTAGCCGGTGATGACGCCTAGCGACTCTAGCCGCCGTACCCGCTCGGTGGTTGCCGAGGCGCTCAGGTTGACCCGCCGGCCCAGCTCGCTGAGCGTGAGCCGGGCATCGGTCTGCAGCTCGGTCAGCAGCGCCCAATCGGTCGAATCGAGAGTCTCGGTCATATGGGCAATCTACCGGGGAATTCCCGGCGGGGTGGCGATCTTGCCGGGAGAAGTCTCTTCAACGGTGGACTCCTGCCTGGATAGCCTGACGGGGTGGAAATCGGTGTGAACGTCCCGAATTTCGGGCCTGGTACGAATCCGAGCCGGCTGCGTGAGTGGGCTCAGGTGGTCGAAGGGCTTGGGTATGACCTGTTGATGGTGTCGGACCATGTGGTGATCACGCCGGATGTTGCTGAGCAGTACCCGGCGCCGTTCTACGAGCCGTTCACCACGTTGAGCTGGCTGGCGGGGATCACGTCGCGGGTGCGGCTCGGTACGACGGTCCTGATCGCGGGGTACCGGCATCCGCTGCTCGTGGCGCGGATGGCGGCCAATCTCGATCAGCTGAGTGGCGGCCGGCTGGTGCTCGGGGTCGGGGCGGGCTGGGCCAAGCAGGAGTTCGAGGCGCTCGGTGCTGAGCACGCGCGGCGTGGTCGGGCGACGGACGAGCTGCTGACTTCGTTGCGCGCGGCCTGGGCGGACACCGCGGACTACGGGGTCGGCCGGATCCCGTTGTGGGTCGGCGGCCGCAGTAGGGCGGCCATGCGCCGTACCGTGTTGCTGGGTGATGCCTGGCATCCGCTCCGGGAGCGGACCGACTGGTTGCGCACGGCAACTGAGCGGCTGGCGGAGATCGCGGCAGCCGAGGGGCGGGCGGTGCCGGCATTCGCGCCGCGGATCCTGCTCCGGCTCACCACTTCACCGTTGCCCGAGGAAACCCGGGTGGCCGGTGAGGGTTCGATCGACCAGGTGCTCGCCGATCTCGACGTACTGCGTGAGCTCGGCGCGACCAGCGTCGTACTCGATCCGTTCCAAGGCGACCCCGCCGAGACCGAACACCCCGAGGTCGCCTGGCGAGACCTGGCGACATTGAAGCAGGAGCTGACATGAACCCCGAAACCCATCTCCGCCGAGCCATCGCCCTGGCCGCCGCCGCCCGCGAAGCCGGCAACCCACCCTTCGGCTCACTCCTCGTCGGCCCCGACGGCACCGTCCTCGCCGAAGCCCAGAACACGAGCATCACCGAATCCAACATCAGCTACCACCCCGAACTGAAGCTGGCCGTCTGGGCCGCCCGCGAACTAACCCCCGAGGTAGCCGCAGCCACCACCATGTACACCAGCTGCCAACCCTGCGAAATGTGCTCCGGCGCCCTGGCCCGCTCCGGCCTGGGCAACGTCGTCTACGCCCTCTCCGCCGAACAACTCAACACCCTCAAACCCACCGGCAGCTTCCCACCCGTCCCCCAGCAAGCCCTGTCCCTCTTCGAAGAAGCCCGAGCCCCCATAGACGGCTACTACAACTAACCGCCTCGAAAGGACACCGCCTCCGGCGGCGGCTCTTCTTTTGGCGCCTCCCGGCGCGGTCTCGTGTGGATCCGCCCTCGGTGGTCGCGCGAAGGAGGAACTGTGGTGACGCGGTTGGTGTCGCGACCTCCCGAAGGACAGGAGGTGTCGGCTGGTTGGGTGCCGGTACTAGGGGTGTACGTCCTGTGCTTGGGACGGTGGCTGGGGGTTGGTGAAGGTGATGGGTTTGTTGGTGGTGTGGGCGTGGGCGATTTCGCGGGTGGTGGATTCGCCTAGGTAGCCGCCGGGGTTGACGATCAGGACTCGGTCGGCGAGGTCGATCTTGTGGAGGTGGAGGGTGCCCAGGGCGGTCTTCTGGTCGTCGGTGAGTGAGGCGGTGGGCGGGAAGAGGGTTGGGGCGAGGACGATGGCGCCTGCGAGGGTCAGGGCGCGGGTTGCTGCGTGGATCTCGTCGGCGAAGCGGGCGGAGCCGCAGATGCAGACGATCTCGGGGCGGTCGGGCACGGGTCAGCTCTTCAGGCCGGACATGGTGATGCTGTCGGTCAGGTAGCGCTGGAGGAGGCCGAAGACCAGGAGGCTGGGGATCACGGTGATGGTGGCGCCGGCCATGATCTGGTTGATGGGGACGGACTGGGTCTGGAGGGTGGCCAGGCCGACGGTCAGGGTTTGCATGTTGGCGGACTGGCCGATGACGAGTGGCCAGAGGAAGTCGTTCCAGTGCCAGAGGAAGACGAAGATGCCCAGGGTGGCCAGGGCGGGGCGGATGAGTGGCATCACGATCAGGGTGAAGATCTTCCACTCGGGGGCGCCGTCGATCTCGGCGGCTTCGAAGAGTTCGTCGGGGAGCTGGCTGATGAACTGGCGGAGCAGGAAGACGGCTTGTGAGTTGGCCAGCGTGGGGACGATCAGGCCCCAGTAGCTGTCGACCCAGTCGAGGCGTGAGATCAGGATGTACGACGGGATCAGGGTCGCCTGGAAGGGGACCATCAGCGTGGCCAGGAAGGCCCAGAACATCAGCTCGCGGCCGGGGAAACGCTTCTTCGCGAACGCGTAGCCGGCCATGGCGGCGAAGAGCAGGACGAAGACGACCGACACCAGCGAGTAGAGCAGCGAGTTGACGGTCCAGCGGGGGATGTCGGAGCTCGACAGCACCCGGGTGAAGTTCTCGACGGTCCACCGGGATGGGTAGAAGGCATCGGGGAAGGTCTGGCCGCTCGGGGGTGCGAAGGCGACCAGTACCATCGCGACGAACGGCAGCACGGTGACGATCGCGGTCAGCGCGAGCAAGGTCGGGAGCGTCAGCCGAGCCACCGGGCGCGACGGCTTCACACCGGAAGACGAGGACGGCGTACGGCGTGTCGACGGGCGGTCGAGGAGGTTCACCATCAGTCGTCATCCCTCCCGACGAGGCGGCGTTGCACGAGTGAGATGACCAGCACGATGAAGAACAGCATGATGCCGATCGCGCTCGCGTAACCGAAGTCGAAGAACTTGAAACCGCTGTCGTACAGGAGATAGACGAGCGAGTAGCTGGCCCGGACCGGACCGCCACCCGTCATCACGTACATCGCGTCGAAGACCTGGAACGCGCTGATCGTCTCGATCACCAGCACGAAGAACAGCACCGGCCGGATCTGCGGGATGGTGATGTACCGGAACCGTTGCCAGGCCGACGCACCGTCGATCATCGCGGCCTCCAGGTACGACTTCGGGACCGCCTGCAGACCGGCGAGCAGGATCAGCATCGAGTAGCCGAAACCCTTCCAGGCCGACGTCACCGCGATCGACGCCAGTACGGAGTTGTCCGAGCCGAGGAAGTCGATCGGGCCGATCGAGACCAGGCCCAGGACGGCGTTCAGCAGTCCGTCCTGGGCGTCGTAGATCCACTTCCATATCACCGCGGCGAGCACGATGCTGGTCACGTACGGCAGGAAGAAGACACCGCGGAAGAACCCGCGCTGCCAGACCACCTGCTGCAGCAGCAACGCCGTACCGAGGGAGATCAGCACGGTCAGCGGGACGAAGATCAGGGTGTAGGTGAGGGTGACCACCAGGCTCTGATGGAACAGCTCGTCCTGCAGCAGGCGGGTGTAGTTGTCGAAGGCAATGAATTTCCAGCGGCCGCTGAGCCGGTAGTCGGTCAGCGACAGCCAGACGGCGCCGACCGCCGGCAGGAACCGGAAGGCCAGGAACAGCGCCAGCATCGGCGCCACGAACACCAGCCCGACCCACGCCCGCCGCCGCGGACCGTACCGCCCCCTGACTGGTACGGGTCGCGGGCGGCGGGCGGGGGAGTTCCGGTCGACGCCGACCTGGGTCATCGACCCAGGAGGGCGTTGCCCTGCTTGGCAGCGTCGTCGAGCGCCTGCTGCGGCGCCTTCTTACCGGTCAGCACGGCCTGGATCTCGACGCTCAGCAGCGACATGATCTGGCGGGCGGCCGGGTTGGGCTCACCCGGGAAGGCGTACTGCAGCGCCGGCCCGAACTTCTGCGTCAGCGGATCGGTGACCTCCACCTTCGCGTCGGTGCGCGGGGTGAAGTAGCCGGTCGCCTTGCTCATCGCCTCGAGCTGCGGCGGCTGGATCATGAACGAGAGGAACTTCTTCGCCCCGTCGATGTTCTCCGAGCCCGCGTTCACCGAGAGGCCGCCGGGAATCCCGTACCCGACCTGCTTGGCCCCGGTCAGCGGTGCGCCGACCTCGGTGTTGTCGACGCCCCAGCTCTTCGCGGCCAGCGCGGCGTTGGCCGGCGTGGCGGTGAAGGCCATCGCGACCTGGCCCTTGCCGATCGGCTGGTCCTCGATCGCGTTGCCGTTGGTCAGCGCGCTCTTCGGGACCGCGCCCTGGTCCCACAGGGTCTTCAGGAAGGTCAGCGCCTCCAGGCCCGGGGCCTGGTTGAAGGTGACGGACTTGCCGTCGTCGGCGAAGACCTTGCCACCGGCCTGCCAGAGCAGCGGGTAGAAGTTCAGGTTCAGGGTGGCCTCCGGCGAGGCCGAGTAGTCGAGGGTGGAGAACCCGGCCGCCTTCAGCTTCGGCGCGGCCGCCTTGATCTCGTCCCAGGTGGCCGGCGGCTTGCTGATCCCGGCCTTGGTCAGCACGGTCTTGTTGTAGAGCGTCGTGGTCACGGTGTGGTAGATCGGTACGCCGTAGACCTTGTCCTGGACGGTCAGGCCGGGGATCGCGTTCGGCAGGAACTTGGCCTTGTCGGCCTCGACCACGTCACCGACCGGCTCGAGCGAACCGTTCTTGACGTACTGCGGGAGCTGGTCGGGGATCAGCAGGACGACGTCCGGGCCCTTCTTGCCGGCGAACGCGGTGGCGAGCTTCTCGTCCCGCTTGTCCCACGGCTGCGGCTCGATGTTGAGGTCGAACCCGGAGTTGGCGGCCTCGAAGTCGGTCTCGACCTTCTTCCAGTAGGTGTCACTGGCGGCCTGGTCGGCGATCACCGGGTACATCCAGAGGGTGACGGTCTTCTTCTCGTCGGAGGATCCGGAGTCCCCGCCGCACGAACTGAGGGCGGCGGTGAGGACAAGTGCGGTGAGTGGCGCCGCGATACGGCGGACGGTGGATTTCATCACAACCCCCTGGATGCCGGCACAGGCCGGAAAGTTGTTCACCGAATAACGGTCAGGACCGAAAGTAGTGGGAAGGAATTTCTGCTGTCAACGTTTGATATCGACTCGGAACAGTTCGGGCCCGTTGCTGAAGACCAGCCGCTGACCACCCTGGACGGCGAGCCGCCGGTGCGGGTGCTCGAGATAAAGCTTCGGCGTCGCCCGGTCGCCGGGTCCGATCCGGTAGATCTTGTTCCAGTCGATGCTGACGTACACCCCGTCCCTGGTCGCGACGATGTCTCCGGTTTGAGAAGTCGTCCCGAGGACGAAGGACCTCAGCACTGTCCCATATCGGGGGTCCATCGCGAACACGGTTTTGCCTGCCACACCCCACAGCGTCCCGTCCGGCCCGAACGTCACCGAGGACACGGTCGGCGCCTTCACCACCGGCACCGTTTCCCAGAGTTTCCGCTTCCCCTCGACATCCCAGGCGAACACGGTTCCGGACTCCCGGGTGGGCTTGGTCGTGCCCAGTCCGCCGGTGATCGACGTACCGCCGTAGACGATTCCTTGACGAGCGGTCAGACCGAAGACGCTCTCGTCCTGGACGACGTTCCGGTACGTCGTGGTGGTACCGGACTGTGGATCGTAGAAGGCCAGCGCGCCGCCGAGGCGGTCACCCTCCGGGACCGTGCCGACCGCGATCTTCCCGTTCACCTCGACCAGCGCGCGGGCGCGGTTCTGGAGCTCGGGCTTCAGGTTGACCGCGAGCTGCGGGTTCGGCGGCGTACCGGGTGGGCCGGGTGAGTACTCGAGACTGTTCCAGGGCAGGCGTGGGTCGTAGGAATAGAGCCGGGCCTCGGGATAGGTGCCGATCCAGACCCGGCCGTCGGACGCCTCCATGAGCTGCTCGGTCTGCGAGAACCGGTTGAACTTGGTGGCGCCGGTCTTCGGGTCGGTGACCGAGACCCCGCCATTCAGATAGCCGCCGGTGTAGACGTTGCGGGCGCCGCCGGACAGGCCGAGGATGTCGATCGGTTCGCGCCGGACGTTGGTCAGGAAGATCTCCGACTTCCCGGTCTGCGGGTTGTAGCGGAACTCCTCCCCGCGCCACAGCGTGCCGACCACACTCGTCCCCGGGTAGTCGGGCAGGCCGAGGTCGGCGTACCCGATGGCGCGCGCGTTCTGGATCCGGCCGGTGAACTTCAGTCCGGTGCCGGTCAAAGTCTTGGTCGCAGGGTCGTACCGACGCAGTTCGCTGGCCTGGATGAAGTAGAGCTCGCCGTTGGCGCCGAGCGGTGAGATGTCCAAGCCGTGGGCCAGCGGTATCTCGTCGACCCAGGTGCGGGACGCGATGTCCCAGACGTACATCGGCATCGGGAACGCGCCGCCGACCCGGATGTAGACGCGGCCGCCGCGGACGCTGAGGTCGTAGACGGACTTGAGCTTCGGGTCGCCGAGGTTCGGCGGCGGCGGGAGCTCGGTAGCGGCGCCGGTGGCGACGTCGATCTCCATCACGTGCGCGTCGGGCAGAGAACCGGTGTAGAGCTTGCCGTTCGCGTAGCCGATGCTCTTGACGTACGGCTGGCTCGCGACGACCTTGCCGTAGTCGCGGATCGCGCCGGTGCTGTCGTTGAACGAGAAGACGCGGCCGCCCGGATAGGTGCCGCCGTACACGGTGCCTTGCTCGTCAGTGGTCAGCGCCCAGATGAAGGACTCGCTGGCCAGCGGCCGGCCGAGGTCCTCGACCGTGGTCGCGCCGGGGCGCAGCCGGTACAGGTGGCCGTTGTTGTAGCTGCCGACGTAGATCGTGCCGGCCGGCGTCGCGACGACGGTGTAGCTGCCCTCGGCGCCGGGCAGTGGCGTCGAGAGCAGGCTGGTGCCGTTCACCGGGTCGAGGGCGTTCAGGTACGCCGGTACGCCGGACGAGATGTTCCAGATCGCGGTTTTGCCGCCCGGACCGGGCGCGACGGTGCCGCCGATCAGCAGGACGTCGGACAGCGGGACGCCGAGGGAAACGGCCACGGCGTGTGGCGGGCCGGCCGCCACGGTGGGCACTGCCGGGGTGACGACGAGGGCAGTGGCGACGGTCAGGGCGAGGAGCGGACGGAAGAAACGCAACGAAGCCTCCGGGGGTGCCGTATTTACGGTCCTGTCCGAAAGTAAGCGCCGATGGCATGACTAAGTCAACCGCTCGGCATGAATTGCTGCTTGTGGCAGCCTGACCGAGGTTTCGGGGGTGCCCGTTAGAGCGGGGGCAGCTTCGCGAGCAGGGCCGTCAGCTGTTCGCGAGTGGCGGCGAAGTAGTTGTTCTCCCGGTGCAGCGCCCGGTGGAAGGCGGCCAGGTCGTCCTGCGAGACGGTCGGTGAGAAGGTGCTGATCTCGGTCAGGTCGAGCCGGCGGTTGAACAGGTGCACGGTGTCGCGCCAGCGGTGCAGCGGGCCGACCAGGTCGGCATCGCGGTGCAGGCCGAGTGCGCCGGAGACCAGGGCCAGGTCGACCGCGGACACCACCAGCCGCGGGTAGACCTGCCGGGTGGCCGGTGCCGCCGGCGAGAAGCGATCGTCGTTCAGCAGGCGGGTGTTCTCGCGCAGCTCGTCACCGACCGCGCGGAGCACTTCGGTACGGCGCTCTGCCTCGGCCGTCAGCCGTTCGACGAAGATGCCGGTGAGACCCGCGACCAGGGTCAGCGAGTTCACCGCGGGCTCCCAGCGGGAGTTCTCCGGCCAGAGGAACCAGCTGACACCCAGAACGAACGCAAGCCCGAGCATGCCGTAGCTGATCGCCGTGACGACGGTACGGCGGTGCTTCGACCAGCGAGCTTTCATCGCGCCCAGATGTCGTCGGCCAGGGTGCGGTCGCGCTCGCCGGAGGATGCGGGGGCGAGCAGGAGCAGCTCGAGACCGAAGTGGTTCGGCCGGCGCTGGTAGCGGAACTGGGACTGGATCGCCTCGACCGGCGTCAGCTTGCAGGCGGTGGTGAGCCGCTTCAGCCGGTTGGCCGAGTACTTCCGGGTTGTGTAGAGGCGGATGGTGTCACCGATCGGCAGCACCACCTCGGTGTGGTCCGGCAGGCCCATCCGGATCACCTCGCGGGTGTCGTTCTGCCATAGAACCTTCACCAGCAGCGCGTCGTCGTCCTCGATCTCGCCGACGAACTTGACCCGCTCGTTGTCGACCTTCAGATCGGTGTTGTAGCGCAGCGCGCTGGTGACGAACTCCGTGAACGCCCTGGTCTGGTGGTACTCGTCGGCGGCCGCCTTCGCCGCCTCCTCGTCCAGCCGGGTGGTGCTGGCCACCTCCAGCAGCAGCCGGTCCTGCGGGCGCAGTACGTCGGTGATCAGCTGCAGCAGGTCTTCGTCGTCGTCGAAGTTGGCCAGGGTGTTCCCGGTCAGGCTGTAGAGCAGCGGCTCGTCACCGACCAGCCGGCCGAGCATCTGGGCCAGCTCGGACATGTTGTCGCGGATCGAGAAGTCGATCTGGACCGGTAGCACCTGGGCGATCGGGAAGTGGCCGCTGCGGACCGACTCCTGAGCGCCGAGCCGGAGCATCTCCGAACTCATGTCGACCGGGATGTAGAACATGTCCGGGTTGCGCCGGTGCAGGTCCTCCAGGATCGTCCGGTCCTTCACCCCGGTCCCGATGCCGAGGCTGACGAAGTGGAAACCGCCCTTGTCCACATGCGGTTTGACCTTGCGCCAGTGCCGCTGGAAGGACTCGGTGCCGGCCTTCATGACCAGGTAGAACGGGTCGTTGGTGGCGTTCGCCCACGCGATCGTCGGGCCGATGCCCCAGTAGGCGAAGCCGGAGGTGATGCCCTTGCCGTCACCGGTCTCCGAGACCGGACCGCGCAGGTCACCGGTCAGGGTGGCGAGCTTGTCGGTCTGGTCCTCACCGACCAGCACGAACGTCCACGCGAAGTCGTCGTCGGCCAGCGCCTGCTCGAGCCTCCGGACCACGTGTACCGGCTCTGTCACGTCTCGGACCCCTCCCACGGTGAGGTGGTCAGGTTACCGGTTGCCGTCACCTCGCGCAGGTTCGAAAACGCCGTACTAGACCGGGGTGACGGCCTCGGCCTCGCGGCCCTTCGGACCGTCGACGATCTGGAAGTCGACGGGCTGGCCGTCCTCGAGGGTCTTGTAGCCGTCGGAGACGATCTTGCTCCAGTGGACGAAGACATCGTCCTGGCCGTCCACGGCGAGGAAACCGTAGCCCTTGTCGGCGTTGAACCACTTCACGGTGCCGCGCACCATCTCAGAACTCCTGTGACCACGGGACCCGTTGCACCCGGACCCCTCGGGTAGCTGGCCCACCGGAACCCCGATGAGCGGACCACAGCCTAGCCCACCTCTCGGTTCGGACCGGCTCAGCCGCGGTGGGAGGCGGCCAGCCCGATGATGCCCGCGGCGAGTAGCAGCAGGGCGCCGGTGAGGCCCAGATCCTTGGTCTGCAGGACGCCGTTCTCGTTCAGCATCCAGATCGTCGCGCCACCGGTCAGCACGGTCCCGGCGATGATGCCGGCCACGTCCGGCTTCGGCTTGTTCATCCCCGCTCCACTCTGATCGAGCCCAGTTTGAGGTCCAGGTCCAGCACCACCGACTCCGGTCCGGTCTTCTGGTCGGCGCCGAGGTCGTTCAGCGTCAACTGTGCATCATGACCGCTCTGCTTCGCGTTCAGTCCGACCAGTTCGCCGAGCTCGGCGTTCAGCTGGCCTTGTACGTCGACATCCCGCGGCACCTTGACGACCACCTCGCCCGCCCGACCGTGGACCTCGATCTTGGCGCCCGGGTCGAACTTGGCCTTGGTCAGATCCAGGTGCACCGAACCGGCGTCGAACGTGTACGACGTCCCCGTGCCGGCCGTAGTGACCACCTGCCCGTCCGGGGCGATGTAGTTCACGTCGGCGAAGTTGCGCGGCACGTTCGGGAACAGGTTGCTCGCAATCGCACCGGCCGCGAGCAGCAGACCCAGTGGGAGCAGTGCGGCCGTCCGGCCGACGAAACCGCCGACCAGCATGCCTGCGCCGAGCACCGCCACTCCGATGAACAGCATGGTCGGTGTGGTTGCTTGGGCCAGCGCTGCGATCCCGATGGCGGCACCGGTCAGTAGTACGACGACTGACTTGACGCCGCGGGGCCCCTTGACCGGTGGCTGCGCCGTACGGGCCCGGGCCGGTGCTGCGGTCGGCTGTTCGTCGACGTACAGGCCGAGTGGGTCGTCCTCGGTCCAGACGGGCTGGACCGGCTCGCTGACGCGGTCCTGCGGGCGCTGCTCGGCAGCGGGGGCCGCAGCGGGCGCTGAGCTCTGGGTTTGGGTCCAGCCGGGCTGTCCGTGCGTCCAGTCGCCGTTCGGACCGGACCACTGGGTGCGCGCGTTGCCACGGCCGCGGCGACCGCCCTTGCGGTGGTAGGCGACCACTCCGATGATCGCGAGCACCAGCAGCGGGCCGGGGACGAACTCCCCGAAGTTGAACGACGACATCATCGCGATGGCGGCGAACACGGCGACGCCGACGATGATCGGGCCCAGCCACGGGTGGTCCGGCCGGACCCGGTCGCCGAGCAGACCCTGCGCGGTGGAGCGGTCGCTGCGCTCGTCCGGCATCAGCAGCCAGCCGGCGATGTAGAAGATGACACCGGGACCGCTGATGATCAGCACGGCCATCACCACCCGGATCAGCACCGGGTCGATGTTCAGCGCCCGCCCGATCCCGCCGCAGACCCCGGCCAGCATCCGGTCCGACCGGCTGCGTTGCCAGTTCTGCACGTTCTGCAGGCGGCTGCGGTCGAACCCTCCGGGTCCGCTCGAGTTCTGGTCCATGACACCGATACTGACGCCTCGACCGGTCCGGAGACATCGGGGATCTCCCCTGACCTCCCCCGGGTGCGCCGGGCGGTCGGGGTTTCCCCCGAGGGGACCCTGACCCGGCCGGGGCGGCTGTTGAGGAGCCGGCCGGGGACAAGCCTGCTGGTGTCGGCCCGGTCGGCATGTGACGATCGTGGTGATGAGTCAGCCAGCCTCCGCCGCGCCGACGGGTGGGACCTCCGGGGCCCCAGCCGAGTCGCCGCCTGCCCAGGAGCAGGCCAACGGCTCGGAGCAGTGGCGGTACAAGGGCTGGGGTCCGCAGGGCCCCAGGCAGTACCAAGGCCCGTACGCCGCCTACGCCGCGCGCCAGACGGCCGCCCTCGGCCCGGGCGCGCCGACTCCACCGCCGCCTCCTCCAGGGCCCGCGTTCGGCCCGAGCCGTCCGACGTCTGACCTACCGCCGGTACGCCGGGCCTACCGCCGTACCGAGGGTCGTGTCGTCGCCGGTGTGGCCGGTGGAGTGGCTGACCACCTCGGTATTTCGGACACTCTGGTGCGGCTGGTGCTGATCGCCGCCACGGTGTTCGGTGGGTTCGGGGTGCTGATCTATGCGGCGCTGTGGTTCCTGATGCCGCTCGGAACGCCGGTTGCCCCGGCGGCGCCCGGCCTGGCCGCGCACACCCGCAGCGGGCTGCGGTCGGACGAGCCGCCGCCCCCGGTGACCGAGGCGAAGACCCAGAAGCGGGAGAAGAGCCGCGGTCAGGTGACCGCGCTGGTCGTCGTCGGAGCCGCCGTACTGCTCCTGCTGCAGGCAGCCGGTATCGGTATCGCCGGGAAGATGTTCTGGCCGCTGGTGTTCGCCGGTACGGGTCTGGCGCTGATCTGGCGGCAGGCTGACGAGGGTCAGAAGCAAGAGTGGCGCGAGGGCGTGCGCGTCCCCGTGCTGGGCGTGCTGCTCGGCAAGGGCGGTGCGAAGTCGTTCATCCGGCTCGCTGTCGGCCTGATCCTGGTCGGTACGGCGGTTGCTGTGTTCCTGGCGCAGAACGGCAAGCTGTCGCAGGCGGGCGACGTACTGATCGCACTGCTGCTTGCGGTGGTGGGTCTTGGGGTGATCGCTGGCCCGTGGGTCCAGCGGCTGACCAGAGACCTGAACTCGGAGCGTGCCGAGCGCATCCGGTCCCAGGAGCGCGCGGATATGGCTGCCCACCTCCATGACTCGGTGCTGCAGACACTCGCCCTGATTCAGAAGCAGGCCAACGACCCCCGTGCGGTGACCACGCTCGCCCGCTCCCAGGAGCGCGAGCTGCGGGCCTGGTTGTACGACGATGACGACAGGACCGACCAGACGCTCGCCGGAGCGGCCAAGCGGGCCGCTGCGGAGGTCGAGGACTCCCATGGCGTGCCCATCGAGGTCGTGACGGTCGGGGACTGCGAGCTGAGCGAACCGATGTCCGCCATGGTGCGGGCGGCTCGTGAGTCGATGGTGAATGCGGCGAAGCACTCCGGTGCTGCCAAGATCGACGTGTTCGTCGAGGTCGACGGCGACCGGGCGGAGATGTTCGTCCGGGACCGCGGTCAGGGCTTCGACGTGGACGGCGTCCCTGACGACCGGCTCGGGTTGCGGCACAGTGTGATGGGCAGAATGGAACGGCACGGCGGACGCGCGACAGTGCGCTCCGATCCGGAGACTGGGACCGAAGTGCGACTGGAGATGGACAGATGAGCAGCAGGCGCGTTGTCGTCATCGATGATCACGACATGTTCCGGGCCGGAGTGCGCAGTGAGATCGGTGCGTCGGTCGACATCGTCGGGGAGGGTGCGGACGTCGACTCCGCGGTGAAGGCGATCGTCGCGGCCGAGCCGGACGTCGTGCTGCTCGATGTGCACCTGCCCGGTGGCGGTGGCACCGAGGTGATGAAGCAGGTGCACCAGAGGCACCCCGAGGTGAAGTTCCTGGCGCTGTCGGTGTCGGACGCCGCCGAGGACGTGATCGGCGTGATCCGGGCCGGTGCCCGCGGCTACGTCACCAAGAACATCAGCGGCACCGAGCTGGTCGACGCGATCAACCGGGTCGCCGAGGGAGACGCGGTGTTCTCGCCGCGGCTGGCCGGCTTCGTACTGGACGCGTTCTCCGGGGCGATCGACATCGCCTCCGTGGACGAGGACCTGGACCGGCTCTCGCAGCGTGAGCGCGAGGTGCTGCGGCTGATCGCCCGTGGGTACGCGTACAAGGAGGTGGCGCGGGAGCTCTTCATCTCGGTGAAGACCGTCGAGACCCACGTCTCGTCGGTACTGCGCAAGCTCCAGCTCTCCAACCGCCACGAGCTGACCCGCTGGGCCACGGACCGCCGCCTGGTCTGATCCACCCTTCCACTGGGTGGAAGGAACGCTGGCGCGCAGAGCGCCGTACCGGGACCTTTTTCGCAAGCCTGGCCGGGATCCGCCCGTCCGGTGGAGCGGAGGTCCGATGTCCACGATCTCGATGGCGCGCGGCGGTTGGGTGCGACCGCTGTGCTGGAGTGCCGTCCTGCTGGACGGATTCGATCTGGTGGTGCTGGGGACGATCACCCCGATACTGCTCAGTGACAAGGTGTGGGGCTACACCCCGCCGATCGCGGCCGCGGTGTCGACGGCCGGTCTGGCCGGGATGACGGTGGGTGCGCTGGCGATCGGGACGGTGACCGACCTGATCGGCCGCCGGCGGGCGTTGCTGGTGGCCGTCGCCGGGTTCTCGTTCTTCACGCTGCTCTGCGCGTTCGCGACGAGCGCGGGCACTTTCGGCGTACTGCGCTTCCTGGCTGGTCTCGGTCTGGGCGGATGCTTGCCGACAGCAATCACTCTGGTGACGGAGTACTCGCCGAAGGGACGGAACGGTGGCCCGACCACACTGGTGATGACCGGGTACCACGTCGGTGCTGTGCTCACTGCGCTGCTCGGGATCCTGGTGATCCCGTCGCTGGGCTGGCGGGCGATGTTCGTGATCGGTGCGGCCCCCGCGCTCGTGCTGCTGCCGCTGATGCTGAAGTACCTGCCGGAGTCGCCGTCCTTCAGCCGGGAGGCGGCCAGCCAGGGGCTGGAGCCGGTGAAGTCCTTGCTGCGCCCGGAGTTCCGGCGTCCGACGCTGGCGTTCTGGGTGACGTCGTTCATGGGACTGCTGCTGGTCTACGGCTTGAACACGTGGCTGCCGCAGATCATGCGAGAGGCGGGCTACCCGCTCGGTGCCGCCCTCAGCTTGCTGCTGGTGCTGAACCTCGGTGCGGTCGCCGGACTGCTGCTGGCCGGGCGGATCGCCGACAAGGTCGCGCTGCGGCCAATCACAGTGGGCTGGTTCGCCGGTGCGACGATCACGCTGGCCCTGCTGAGCATCCGCCTCCCCAGTGTGATTCTGTACGTCGTCGTCCTGCTGGCCGGTGTCTTTGTCTTCGCTGCGCAGGTGCTCGTCTATGCGTACGTCGGCCGCATGTATCCGGCTGCGAACCGCGCGACCTCACTGGGGTGGACGGCAGGCGTCGGCCGGCTCGGTGCGATCGCCGGACCGATCCTCGGTGGTGCCCTGCTATCGGCGGGACTCGCGTTCCCGTGGGGCTTCTACGCCTTCGCTCTGGTCGGCGGGCTGGCCGCCATCTCGGTCAGTGTTGTGGAGCGCCGCGCCGCTGTCGCCGTCAGGTCGGATCTAGGGTGACCACATGGACTTTCTGCATCATGTGTTGACGTTCCTGCACCTGATCGGCTTCGCGGCGTTGTTCGGTGGGTTCTTCACCCAGCTGAAGACGAAGACCCCGGTGGTGAACTCCGCGATGCTGCACGGCGCGCTGACCCAGTTGGTGACCGGCGTCCTGCTGGTCGGGCTCGCCTCCGGGATCAAGGACGACGACTTCACCGTGAACAACACGAAGGTCGGGGTGAAGCTGGTCATCGTACTGGTGATCACCGGACTGCTGTTCGCCTACCGGAAGAAGCCGGCGCTGACGCGGGGCACCTTCTTTGCCATCGGCGGCCTGACCGTGGTCAACACCGCGATCGCCGTCTTCTGGTGAGCTATCTGGACGTGTAGGGCAGCAGGGCCATCTCCCGGGCGTTCTTGATCGCCCGGGAGACCTGCTTCTGCTGCTGCACGGTCAGCCCGGTCACGCGGCGGGAGCGGATCTTGCCGCGGTCGGAGATGAACTTCCGCAGCAGCGCGGTGTCCTTGTAGTCGATGAACGTGATGCCGTCCCGGTCGAGCGGGTTCTGCTTGGGTTTGCGCTTGCCGGTGACCGGTGGTCGTCGCGCCATCGCTGGAAGCTCCCTTGGTATTGAATGTCGTTTTCATTTAGCATAGCCCCATGGCCGTTCCGAAACGCAAGATGTCCCGCTCCAACACCCGCAACCGACGGGCCCAGTGGAAGGCCGCGCCGGTCGACCTGGTGCCGATCGTCGTGGACGGCAAACAGCTCCGCGTCCCCCGCCGGCTGGTCCGTGCGTACCAGCGCGGTCTCATCTCCTGAGACCGGCCGACAGGACCCGCTGGCTGGTTGTGGACAGGGCACAGATTCGCCACCCCGGCAGGGGCGGTGGACGGTTGGTCGCTGAGATACCGTCGATCCTTATGGAGCGGAATCTCACAGCCGAACAACTCGCGCTCTTCGAGAAGGAGTTCGCAGCCAACCCGCAGTACCGGGTGATGCAGAACGCCGTCACGCAGACGCCGGTGAACGCCATCGCCCTCGACCGGCAGGTCGTCACCTCCATCGACCATTCGGTGTCGAACCTGCTGGACGACTGGAAGGTCACCAACCAGAAGAAGAGCGGGCGGTGCTGGCTGTTCGCCGGGCTGAACCTGCTGCGGGTCGGCGCGGCCGAGAAGCTCGGGGTCAAGGACTTCGAGTTCTCGCAGAACTACCTGCTCTTCTGGGACAAGTTCGAGCGTTCGAACTTCTTCCTCGAGGCGATCATCGAGACCGCCGGCCGCGACGTCGACGACCGGACGGTGGCGCACCTGCTGTCGGACCCGATCGGTGACGGCGGCCAGTGGAACATGTTCGTCGCGCTGGTCCGCAAACACGGCCTGGTGCCGAAGACCGCGATGCCCGAGACCGAGAGCTCGTCGTCGACCGGTCAGCTGAACGACACGCTCCGCAAGTTGCTCCGCCAGGGCGCCCGTGACCTGCGTGCCCTCGACAGCGCCGAGGCCCAGCGTGAGCGCAAGCGCGAGCTCCTCACCACGATCCACCGGGTGCTCTGCATCCACCTCGGCACCCCGCCGCAGAAGTTCCTGTGGCAGTGGAAGGACAGCGACAAGGCCTTCCACCGCGACGGCTGGACCACCCCGGCCGAGTTCGCCGCGGCGTACGTGCAGGTCCCGGTCGACGACTACGTCTGCCTGGTGCACGACCCGCGCGAGTCCAGCCCGGTCGGCAAGACCTTCACCGTCGACTACCTCGGCAACGTCATCGACGCCCCGCCGGTGGTCTACCTGAACGTCGAGATCGACCTGATGAAGAAGCTCACCCAGGACGCCATCGTCGGCGGCGAGCCGGTCTGGTTCGGCTGCGACGTCGGCAAGCAGATGAACGGCGACCTCGGGATCTGGGACGCCAACCTCTACGACTACGGCGCCGTCTACGACACGAGTTTCACGCTGGACAAGGCCGAGCGCCTGCTCCACCACGAGACCCTGATGACCCACGCCATGCTCTTCACCGGCGTCGACGTCGTGGACGGCGAGCCCCGCCGCTGGCGCGTCGAGAACAGCTGGGGCGACGAGAAGGCCGACAGCGGCTTCTGGACCATGAACGACTCCTGGTACGGCGAACATGTCTTCGAGATCGCCGTACGCCGCTCAGCCCTGCCCGCCGACCTCCAGGCCCGCCTGGCCGACGATCCCATCGTCCTCCCGGCCTGGGACCCGATGGGCGCCCTGGCCGACTAGAGGATCAGCTCCAGCGCTTCGGAAGGCCTCTCCAGAGTCGGTAGGTGACCTGCCCAGGGGAGGTCTTTTCGTTCTGCGTTGGGGAGGCGATCCGCCAGGTACGTCGCGGAGTCGGCAAAGAACTGGAAGTCGTGGGCGCCGGTGACGAGGCGGACCGGCATGGTGAGGGATTCGGGGAGGACGGGGTATTCCTCGTTGTCGACGTCGCCGGCTGGGATCTGGAGTTCGTAGGCCCGGCGTTGCATGGTGCGGAGGAGCTCCCGGGCCTCGTCGTCAGCGTCGGGGCCGATCCAGCGCTGGACCATCAGTTCGGTGGCGGCTTCCACGTCGCCCGCCTCGATGAGGGCGTTCTCCTCGGCCCAGAGGGCTCGGAGGGCCTCGTCGGGCTCGACGTTGTCGGTGGGTGCGCAGAGCAAGACCAGGCGGGTGAAGCGCTCGGGTTGCCTGCTGGCCGCCTGCTGGAGGACATAGCCGCCGTACGACGCTCCTACGGCTGCGACCTGGTCGAGGCCCAGGTCATCCAGGAGGGTCAGGACGTCGCCTGCGTCGGAGTACTTGGGAACGAGCGGATTCTCGCCGTAGCCGCGGAGGTCCGGGGCGATGACTCGGTGAGTGCTGCTGAGTGCTTCCACCTGGTGGTGCCACATACGGCTGTCGGCCACACCTGCGTGGAGCAGAAGAAGAGGGGTCATGCGCCCAATCGGATCACGGTGAAGGGTTCGGCGTAACTGGTTTTCGGCAGACCGGCGAGGGTGGCGCGGTGCTGGGACAGCTCGCGCATGTGTGCTGCCTGGGAATCGGGGTCGCGGTGCTGACTGGTGTGGGAGAGCAGGGCGGCGATCTTCTGGTCGATGGTGTCGGTGATGTCGACATAGTGGTTGATCTCGGGGTGCTCGACCAGCCAGAGCTCGTTGAGGTCCCAGGGGTCCTCGGTGAGGTCGGGGAAGGCGTAGGGGTTGCCGGCCGCGGGGTAGAAGGCGCGGAGGGCGGCCTCCCCGGTGGCCAGGTGGTCGGGGTGGGAGACCTGCAGGCTCTGCCAGTTGCGCTCTGGTGATGAGGTGACGAGACGCTGCGGGCGCACCTGGCGGATCACGCGGACGATGTCGCGGACCAGGCCGGCGGTCGCCTCGACGGCGCCGTCGGAGTAGCCGAGGAAGTGCAGGCCCTGGACGCCGGCGTGACCGGCTGCCGCGGTCTGCTCGGCGCGGCGGACCGCGGGGATCTCGGAGCGGTCCCGGTCCGGCTCGAAGCCGCCTTCCTGGCCGTCGGTGACGATGCAGTAGTGCACCTCGATACCGGCCTTGGTCCAGGCGGCGACGGTTCCGGCGGCGGCGAAGTCGATGTCGTCGGGGTGCGCGACAACTGCCAGTACTCGCTCTATTTCGCTGTCAGGACGCGGTTTGGCTGCAGGAACAGTCACATCATCGACCTTACTTGTCCCACCCTGCACAGTGGTGGTGTGGAGTTCGGCGGCGAGTGCGAACCTCTCGAGGTCGGTCTGGACGCTGCTCGGTTGCGGACTGCGATCGAGCAGGTACAGACGCGTCGCGGTGCGGCCCAGCTGTGCGTGATCCGGGACGGCCGGGTGGTCGTCGACCGCTGGTTCGGGTGCGAACCGGATGCGCTGTTCTGGCTGTTCTCGGCCAGCAGGCCGTACGTCGCGATCCTCGTGCACCAGCTGGTGGAGTCCGGCGTACTGCATCTCGACGACGAGGTGGCGGCGTACTGGCCGGCGTTCGCGGGGGAGGGTAAGGACGGGGTCACGGTCCGCGATGTACTGCGCAACCAGTCCAGTGCGGTCGGAGCGCCCCGGGCCGACGTACGGGTGATGACCGACTGGGCGAAGTCGCTGCGCCGGATCGAGGAGGCGCCGCTGCGCTACCCGATCAGCTCGCTCGCGTTCGGCTTCATCCTGGCTGAACTGGTCCAGCGGATCACCAGGCATCCGATCCAGGTGGTGCTGCAGGAGGCGGTGCTCCGCCCGCTCGGGGTGACCGACACACACCTGGGGCTGCCGCCAGAGCTGTGGGGCAGGCAGGTCCCGGTCAAGGGCAGTCGGCTGGTGAACCGCCGCAGTACGCGGGAGGCCGTCGTACCGGGGGAAGGCGTGTCGGCAACGGCTCGCGACCTCGCTGCGCTCTACCAGATGCTGCTGAACAACGGCATTGGTACGGCGGGGCGCGTGCTGCGGCCGCAGTCGGTCGCAGCCTCGGTTGCGCCGACCACTGACCCGGCGTTCGGTCAGCTCAGCAGTCGGCGGACGTTCGGTCACAACGGCAGCAACTGCTGTGTCGGGTGGGCGGATCCGGAGCGGCAGCTCGCCTACGCCTATGTGACCGACCGCCTCGGCCGTGGGGGGGGGGGGGGGGGCCCCCCCCCCCCCCCCGGGGGGGGCCGCGCAGGGGGGGGGGGGGCGGGGGGGCACGCAGTAGCGCGCGGCGAAGAGGCAAACGCCGGGGGCAGCGCGGAC
>NZ_JBHJQQ010000018.1:109223-139083 GCF_042262745.1 Kribbella sp. NPDC056345
CATTTGGTTGGGGGGGGGGGGCGCTGCGGGGGGGGCGGCCCCCCCACCCTTTGGTCCCCCCCCGCCGGGGCGGGGGCCGGGCTCCCCCGCCCCACCACGCCGCTGTGGCTGACCGCGTCCTCGCTGCGGCCGGCTAGCTGAGCACCGGTACGGCGACCCGTTCCTGCACCACGCGGTCGACGATGCCGTACTCACGGGCCGCCTCGGCGGTCAGCACGTGGTCGCGGTCGGTGTCGTGCCGCAGCCGCTCGATCGACTGGCCGGTGTGCTCCGAGAGGATCGACTCGACCTGCGCGCGAACCCGGACCACCTCATCCGCCTGCAGGATCAGGTCGGGGATGGTGCCCCGGCTGCTTGCCGCCGGCTGGTGCAGTACGACGCGCGCATGCGGCAGCACCGACCGCCGACCGGGCGCACCGGCCGCCAGCAGGACCGCACCGGCCGCAATCGCCTGCCCGACGCAGAAGGTCGCCACTGGTGCCGAGATGAGCCGCATGGTGTCGTAGATCGCCAGTGCGGCCGTCGTGTCACCGCCCTCGCAGTTGATGTAGAGGTTGATCTCCCGCTCGTTGTTGTCGTACTCCAGGTGCAGCAACTGCGCGATCATCGCGTTGGCCACGCCGGAGTCGATCGCCGTACCGAGGTAGATGATCCGCTCGGACAGCAGGTGCGAGTAGACGTCCATCACCCGCTCACCGCGCGGACTCTGGGCAATGACGTTCGGAATCATGTAGCTACTCATGCTGCTGCCTTCTCTAAGGGCATCACCTGGTCGAACGACGAGACGATGTGGTCGATGAAGCCGTACTCGCGGGCCTGCTCGGCGCTGTACCAGTGGTCGTGCAGCGAGTCCTCGTGCACGGTCTCGAACGTCTGCCCGGTGTCCTCCGCGGTGATCGACAGCACGGTGTCGCGGATCTCGCGCAGGTCGTTGGCCTGGATCTCGATCTCCACCGCGGAGCCGCCGATCCCGGCCGAGCCCTGGTGCATCAGGATCCGTGCGTTCCGCAGCGCGTACCGCTTGCCCGGCGTACCGGCCGTCAGCAGGAACTGGCCGGCACTGCAGGCCAGCCCGATCGCCAGCGTGGACACGTCGCACGGCACCAGCCGCATCACGTCCCGGATCGCCAGCATCGACGGCACCGACCCACCGGGTGAGTGGATCCACAGGGCAATGTCGCGCTCGTGGTCCTCGGCCGCCAGGGTCAGGATCTGGGTGGCGAGCAGCGTTCCGTTGTCGTCGTCGAGGACACCGTCCAGTACGACGACGCGGCGGTCGAGCAGCCGCTGCCGGGCGGACGGGTTGAACAGCGGTGATCTGGTGTCTTCTGCCATGTGACCACTGTTGCCGGGTGAACAGGGCCAACCCTAGTTTTTCTGCTGACGGCAAGTCTGCTGAGAGCCGACAAGATGCTGTGGCAGGCTCCTCCACTGTGAATCTGAGCGATACCGCAATCCTGATCGCGGACGACCTGTCCGACTCCGAACGCAACCTGCTGGAGCTGACGGCCACTCCGGCCGCCACTCTGCTCGGCGCGGTCTCGATGATCCTCCGTACGACGCTCTTCACCGAGGACCCGGCCGCCTGGGTGGACATGTGGCAGGCCCGCCCGGACTTCGCCCGGATCGAATGGCTCGACGGACCGGAGCTCTCCGACGTCGTCGCGCTGCTGGCGGCCAAGGACTACGAGGGCCAGATCGAGGGCGTCCCCGGTCTCCGCATCGGCTCCTGCAACGACCACACCGCGAAGATGCACTGGCTGGGCTCCGCCGTACCGGTAGAGCTCCAGCTCACGCGCCAGCTGTCGTAGCTTCGGCCAGGCGCTCCGCGAAGTCGGTGGGGAAGGCGTGACCGAGGCCCTGCACACGTTCGATCGTGAGGCCGGTGAGCTGGGGCTCGGCTGCGTCCACCACCTCGAGCAGATCGTCGTCGGTGCCGATCCAGATTGTTGCTGGTGACAACGATTCGGCCGAGCCGTCGGGGAGCTTGCGGAGTGCGGGCGCCATCGCCAGTACGCCGGTCGCCGGTGCCGGTCGCGCGGTCAGGGCCCAGTCGACCGCGACCCGGCCGCCGGCGGAGAACCCGGCAGCGATCAGCGGTAGACCCTTCAGCTCGGCCGGGAGGTCCGCGAGTGCGCGCGCGATGTCGGCCGCGGCCTGATCCGGGTCCGGCCAGGTCCGGTACATCGGGGACATCCGCCGGGAGGACTCGACGCAGACGAGCGCATAGCCGAGGTCGAGCACCCCGGCCCAGTCCCGCCGCGCATGCTCAGCACGCTGCCCAGCTCCGTGCAGAGCAACCACGACACCGATCGGTTTGGTCGGAGCTGTAGTCAGCGCGGGGGTTGGGTCGTCGGTGGCTCGGTGGGTGGACTCGGCGACCAGCTCCTGGAACGCCGGGCGGTCGGCGAGGGCGGCGAGGTCGTCGTCATCGGTGAGGATCTCGGGACGCCACCACCCGCCGGCCGCGCTCGCGTCCTGGAGCGCGCGCAGAGCGCCGTCCGCGTCACCGGAGGCGCCGAGCACGCAGGCGCGGAGGTGGGCCAGCTCGGCCGACCAGGGCGCGAGGCCGGTTGCGGAGTCGAGTACGGCGACAGCGTCGGCGTACCGGCCCTCGCCGTACAGGGCTTCGATCTGGTCCACGAGAGCGTCGTACCGGGTGTCGTCCATGGCTTGATCTTTTCATTCGATCGAACCTGTTTTCGGTAACTGTCGGCGGGTGCGCCTATGGTGTTCGGTGATGACTACGCTCTTCTCGCCTGACGAACTGCCGGTGCCGCTCGAGGAGCCGAAGAAGCACCGGACCGATCCCGACGCGCTGCTGGACGGGCTCAACCCGCAGCAGCGGGCTGCTGTCGTGCACGCCGGCAAACCGCTGCTCGTGGTGGCCGGTGCCGGGTCGGGGAAGACGCGCGTGCTGACGCGGCGGATCGCGTATCTGCTGGGTGCCCGGGACGCGCACCCCGGGTCGATCCTCGCGATCACGTTCACCAACAAGGCGGCGGCGGAGATGCGCGAGCGGGTCGTCGACCTGGTCGGTCCGCGGGCGAAGCTGATGTGGGTGTCGACGTTCCACTCGTCGTGTGTGCGGATCCTGCGCCGCGACATCAAGAAGTTCGGGATCAACCCGACGTTCTCGATCTACGACGCCACCGACTCGCGCCGGCTGATGACGCTGGTCTGCCGCGAGCTCGACCTGGACGTCAAGCGGTACAACCCGCGCGCGGTGCTGAACTGGATCAGCACCCAGAAGAACGAGCTGATCGACCACGAGACGGCGGCGGCGAAGACCGAGAACCATCTCGAGGAGACCTACGCCGAGTGCTACCGGGTCTACCAGGAGCGGCTGGCCCAGGCGAACGCGCTGGACTTCGACGACCTGCTGATGACCACGGTCAACCTGCTGCAGGCCTTCCCCGAGGTCCGGGAGTACTACCGGCGCCGCTTCCGCCACGTGATGGTCGACGAGTACCAGGACACCAACCACGCGCAGTACACGCTGATCCGGGAGCTGTGCGGTGAGGACGCGCCGGGCGCGAGCCAGCCGACCGCCCCGCCGGCCGAGCTGATGGTCGTCGGCGACTCGGACCAGTCGATCTACGCGTTCCGCGGGGCGACGATCCGCAACATCCTCGCCTTCGAGGAGGACTTCGCCGGCGCCGAGACGATCCTGCTCGAGCAGAACTACCGCTCCACCCAGACCATCCTGACCGCGGCCAACGCGGTGATCAGCCGCAACGAGGGCCGGATGGCGAAGAACCTCTGGTCCGACCAGGGGCAGGGCGAGCAGATCGCGGTGTACGTCGCGGACAACGAGCACGACGAGGCGCAGTTCGTCGCGGACGAGATCGACCGGCTGGCCGACGCCGACAAGGTGAAGCCGTCCGACGTCGCCGTCTTCTACCGGACCAACGCCCAGTCGCGAGTCTTCGAAGAGGTCTTCATCCGGACCGGCCATCCGTACAAGGTGGTCGGTGGCGTCCGGTTCTACGAGCGCAAGGAGGTCCGCGACGCGCTCGCGTACCTGCGCGTGCTGGTGAATCCGGAGGACACCGTCTCGCTGCGCCGGATCATGAACGAGCCGAAGCGCGGGATCGGCGAGCGGGCCGAGGCCGCGATCGAGGCGCTGGCCCAACGCGACCGGATCTCGTTCGCGGCCGCGATGCGCCGGGCCCAGGACGCACCGGCGATGGCCTCGCGCTCGGCGAACGCCGTACAGGGATTTGTGGACATCCTCGACGACCTGACCGCGATGGTCGACTCGGGTGCGCCGCCGGACGACATCCTGGACAGCGCACTGCACCGCTCCTCGTACTACGAGACCTTGCAGAAGTCGCCGGACCCGCAGGACGAGACCCGCCTGGAGAATCTGGACGAGTTCATCTCGGTGGCCCGGGAGTTCGTCGAGGAGCGGACCGCTGCCGGTGAGCCGGCCGATCTGCAGGCGTTCCTGGAGCGAGTCGCGCTGGTCGCCGATGCCGACCAGATCCCGGACGCGGCCGACGACGGTGGTGTGGTCACGCTGATGACACTGCACACCGCGAAGGGCCTGGAGTTCCCGGTCGTGTTCCTGACCGGCATGGAGGACGGCGTCTTCCCGCACTCCCGGTCGCTGACCGACCTGAAGGAGCTCGAGGAGGAGCGCCGGCTCGCGTATGTCGGTATCACCCGGGCCCGCCAGCGGCTGGCGATCTCGCGGGCCGCGGTGCGGTCGGCGTTCGGTGCTCCGCAGCACAACCCGCCGTCGCGCTTCCTGGAGGAGATCCCGGCCGAGCTGCTCGACTGGCGCCGCGACGAGTCCGCGATCACCCGCTGGTCCGGGACCGGTACGTCGTCCGGCGGCGGCATCCCGAGTCGTTACGAAACGTCGCGACGGAGCTCGACCGACAAGCCCGTGATCAACCTCGATCCCGGCGATCGCGTCGTCCACGACAGCTTCGGAATGGGCACGGTCGTGGTCGTCCGCGGTGAGGGTCAGCAGGCCCAGGCCGATATCGATTTCGGCTCCGAAGGGGTAAAACGCCTGCTCCTGCGCTATGCGCCGGTCGAGAAAATCTGAAACAAGAAGTTTCGGAATCACCTTGTATCTGGGCCGGAGATTGAGACAATCGAGGATCTTCGGTCCACCTCCGGAAGCGTCGTCCCCATGCCCAAGCCCGTAGCAGACAGTCACCGCCGGATCATTCTGGCCGGGGCGAACCCTGGTCTGCGGCTGTTCGACGAGGCCGGCAAGGTGACGGCGTACGCGTCGATCTGGATGGTCGACTGGTCGATCCGCGGGTCCGGGACGGCAGTCGTGCTGTGGTTCGACGGGATCGTCCGGGTGGTGTCGGAGGATGTCGACCTGGCCGCCTGGCTGGAGCGTTACTTCGTCCGCTCGTTCCTCGAGGTCCAAGGACTGCCCTGGCACGAGCCGGCCGTCGAGCGTGACCTCGTCCAGGTCTCGATGAACCTCGCCGACGGCCTCAGCGCCAAGGCGGCCGACATCCAGATCGAGATGGGCGGCGTCCTCGACCGGCGCCTCTTCGCCACCGACAACTTCCAGCTCGCCGACGGCAACCACAGCCTCAGCCTGGTGATCGCCCCCGTCCGCTCCGCCACCGTCTCCATCGGCGGCGCCTCCGTCCCCGGCTTCGTCCAGGTAGACGGCTCCCCCGACAAGCCCGGCTCTTCAGCCTTCCTCACCACCGCCGAAGTCTGGCGCCGCTGATCAGGATGCGTCGGCCTAGACCCAGGGATCGGGGTAGAGCGTGGCCGGATCGGCAATCCGGTAGGTCGGGAGCCGTTCATCCAGCCACTCCTGCTGGATCCTTACTCCGGTCTGTTCCTCGAGGTGTGTCAGGCAGTCCTGATATGCCCGATCCAGGTCGGTCGGCGAGCCGAGAGCCCAGCCAGGCCGTACCTCGGAGGACAACTGCTCGGGCTGGAAGGGATACAAGACCTCGAACTTGGCAGTGATGACACCGTCCTTGCCCTCGGTGACACACCCGTGCGCGTTCACGTTCCAGTAGACGCTGAAGAAGTGCCCGCCCGCGGCCGAGCATCGACGCGCGACCTCCGGCACCGAGCCGGTCCACCCGTTGCTCTCCAGGACGACGACTTGGGCGCCGTGGTCGCGGAGTTGTCCGTGGAAGAGCAGCGCCGGGTAGGCATCGGCCTGGAGCGCGCCGGCCTCCCCGAAGGTGCGGTGGTCCAGCAGGGGTTCGGCGCCGTAGGCCTCGAGGACGAGGTCGGGGCGGTTGGTGACGGCGACTGTCCAGGCCTCGATCGAGTGGGTCCAGGCGTACGTCATGGGAGCGCCCACCAGTTGTCCATGCGGGGGACTGGGGTGTGGCCTCGGTTGAGATAGAAGAGGGTGGCGGCTATGCCGGCGGCGCCTTGCATCCAGCCGATGCCGGGTGGGAGGAGGGGGTCGTCGTTCTTGTGTTCTAGGAAACGCCAGTAGGGGGCGGGGCCGGCGTTGGTGACGAGGGTGTCGGCTAGGTGGGTGGCGAACTGGAGGTCGGCGGGGTTCTTGGTGCGTTGGTAGGCGGTGAGGAAGGCGTCGGCGGCGCCGGCGGTGCCGCAGCAGCGGCCGTCGTTGTCCCAGAAGCCGGGGTGGAGGCGGTTGGGGATGCCGGAGTGGCGTACGGCGTCGAGGAGGCGCTGGCGCCAGGTGGCTGAGGGGACGCCGGCTACTGCGTCGACACCGGCGTACTCGAGGGCGTCGAAGAGGAGGGCGGTGCCTGCGGGGCCGTGGCACCAGTTGTAGGTGAACTCGTCGCCGTGGCGTTCGGCCCAGGGGATTACGCGCGCGACTTGGAAGCCTCGCGAGTCGTGGCGGCCGAGGGTGATGAGGTGCTCGGCACCTAGGTGAGCGGTTTCGATCAGGTCGGGGCGGTCCAGTTCGGCCCCGGCCAGAGCGAGTACGGCGGCGATGCCGGCGAGACCGTGGGTGAGGTTGGGCATCTCGAGTGGCGGTGGTTTGCGGAGGTAACGCCGTGGGACGAACAGCCAGTTCACACCGGCCGTTGTCTTCTCCTGCTCGGCCAGGAGGTGTTCGATCGCGCGATCGGCCAGGGGACGAGCCAGTACGCCGTGCCGGAGGGCCCAGAGTGCGCCGAGGAGCACGCTGCCGGTGCCGAGGGTGAGGTCGTTGCAGACGGCGCCCGGTTCGTAGGCGTCCGACTCAGCGAGGAACTTTTCCTGCCAACCCGTTGGGGTGGCGATCTCGAGAGCGCGGTCGACCGCAGCCTCGGCGCCAGGTTGGCCCAGCGCGG
Organism: Kribbella sp. NPDC056345; assembly: GCF_042262745.1. Taxonomy (NCBI): domain Bacteria; kingdom Bacillati; phylum Actinomycetota; class Actinomycetes; order Propionibacteriales; family Kribbellaceae; genus Kribbella; species Kribbella sp. NPDC056345. The sequence continues at coordinate 116,483 of NZ_JBHJQQ010000018.1, forward strand.
TGAGGACGCCGATCGAGCTGACCAGGCCGTCGAAGAAGGAGATCGAGGAGTCGGTGGGGATCGAGGCGCGGACGCGGTCGGCGATACCGTCGGCGAGCTCGCGCTCGGCGGTGGTCCAGGGCCGGGTGAGCTCGATCTCGGCGAGGGCGTAGGCCAGCCCACCGATCCCGCTGTGCATCCCGTGCAGGAACTCGGTCGGCTTCTCGGCACCTGCATGCTCGGGGATCCAGGGGCCGTCGTCGTCCCACTGCACCTGGCCGAGCACCCAGGCCCAGGCTGCCTCTGCCAGTTCGCCGTACGGCGTCATGGTCGTGCGTTGCGGAGGCGGATCCCGCTCCACTCGAGGGTGCTGGTGATGACCTCGGCCCAGAAGTCGTGCAGCCGGTTCAGGACTCGCAGCTGGATCCCCGCCTCGTCGTGGAGCTCGAACAGGTCGCCAACGCGTTCGGGCGGACTGAGCGGGCGCACCTCGGTGGTCGAGACGAAGGCAGCGTCATGCAGGCTGAACGATGAGGCTGGCAGCCGGTAGGCGTAGAGCTCGACGGTCCGCATCGCTTCCAGCCAGCCGTACTCGACGGCGTGCACACGGGAACCGGAACCGGGGCCGATGATCCGGGCCTGGTCGTCAGGAGTGGTGGAGGGGCCCACCCACGCCATCGCGCGGGGGCACTGCCTCGGGAACCAGTAGTCGGGGGCACGGTCGTGACCGACCGCCCAGACGTAGGTCGTTCGGGGCCGGAAGACCTCGAGGGTGGGGTCTTCGGAGAAGTGCAGAACCTCTCCGGCAGCTGGGCGCATGCCGGGGATCCTAGTACTGCGACGGTGTTGGGTTCAGCTCGATTACGGGTTCAGGCCACAGTGCGAACGGAGCCACGGCATCGGGTTGATCGGGTCGCCGCCGTTGGGCCGGACCTCGAAGTGCAGGTGCGGGCCGGTGACGTTACCGGTCGAACCGACCGTGCCGACCTGGTCGCCGGCCATCACGGTCTCGCCGACCGAGACGCTGAACTTGTTCATGTGGTTGTACCAGGTGACCGTGCCGTCGGCGTGCCGGACCTGGACCTGGCGGCCGTAGGGGCCGGCCCAGTCGGCGAAGATCACCACGCCGCGCATCACGCTGCCGATCGGGGTACCGGTCGGAGCGGCGAAGTCGGTACCGGTGTGGGTGCGGGCCCAGCGGCTGCCACCCTGACCGAAGGTCGCGGTGATGTGGTAGCCGGAGAGCATCATCTCGCAGCGGTTCATCGACTCGCGGAGCTTCTTCGCCTCGGCCTTCTTGGCCGCGAGCAGCGCGGTCGCGCGCTTGGCGGTGAGGTTGTTCGTCGCGTTCAGCTTCGCGGCGCGGGCCTTGGCCAGCGCGGCCGCGGCGGCCTGCTTCTTGTTCGTGTCGTTGCCGGCCAGGGCGACCCGGGAGGAGTCACGGGTGGCGAGCTGGCGTGCCTGGATGCGGGCAGTGGTGATGCCGGACAGCTGGCCGTTGTCGAGGCTGGCCGCGGCAAGGTTCACCGCTGTGTTGGCCTGCGTGGGGGACGACAGGGCGCTGTGGCTGAAGCCTACGGCTCCCGCCGCCGCAGCGAGGGCTGCGGTCAAACCGACGATCTGGGTACTGCTGGGGGTGTTACGCCTGGCAACACGATGTTTGGCGCTGTGACGACTTGCGCCGGTCTTGCGCGCAGCGTTGCCTGGCGTGACGCGGTTGCCCGCGGCACGATGCTGGGACACAACGTGGCCTTCCGGTCACAGGGGAGGGGTTGGGGTGGTACTTGGCTCTGCAACCTTTCGCCTCCACCAGGCGTTTATTCCCGGTGAGGACTTGAGCACGATAACGGAAGAGTCACGAGCCGACAAACCCTGCCACCCGTTTTTCCGGTCCACCTTCACGAAACTTTTGCATGAGCCGCTGCACGTGCATCAGCCGTGTGAGCGCCAAAAGGCTGCCTGATCAGGCAGTTTGCGGCTGATCGTCCAGATGGGCCAGTACGCCGGTGATCTCGTGAACAGTTTCTCCGTGGAACGGCAACGAGAGATGGCCCACCCCGCGGACCCGGACGTTCCGGGCGATCAGGTCGGGGTGCCGGAGCCGCGCCCGGCGCTGCGGCACGATCAGCTGGTCGACGTCGCTGTAGAACGCCACGAACCGCGTCGGTACGCCGGGAGCCGGCTCCGCGAGCTCTTCCATCAGATCGCTCTCCGGCCGCAGCTGCTTCACCAGCGGCCACGGCAGGAGCCGAGCGGCGACCGTCCCCTGATGGGGTGTCCCCAGCGTCACGCAGGTGTGGACGCGCTCGTGACCGCCGAGCTTCTGGATGTAGTACCGCGCGATCAGCCCGCCCAGGCTGTGGCCGACCACGTGGATCTGGTCCGAGCCCGACGCCTCGCAGATCGCCTCGATCTCAGCACCCATCCGCTCGGCCGTACGGCGGACGTCCACCGTCAGTGGTGAGTACGAGAAGGTGTGGATGCTGCTGAATCCACGCCGCATCAGCTGCCGGCGCATCAGCGCGAAGATCGTGTGGTTGTCGATGATCCCGTGCGCCAGCAGGATCGGCGTACCGGCGGCTCGGACGTCGTTGACCAGCAGACTGCGCTGGGCCGGCGTCAGTCCGGCCAGGGAGAGTCGATGGGTGCGGGAACCCGATCCGCCGAGCAGGCCGAGCGGATACATCGCCAGGTGCGTGGTCATCCAGCCGATCTCGACGGCCGCACCCTGCAGCACCCGCGGGGTGATCGCCGAGCGGGCGCCGTACCGGAGGCCGTCCAGCGCGCCTCGCACCTCGTCCTGCCAAGAAGTCATCTGCGGCTCCTCACAGCAAACCAGACCCCCCGGTGGTCCGATCTCTTTCCACGGTAACCGGTTCCCCGGAAGCGTGGCGGGGAACACACGTCTCCGTGTCTTATCCGTGAGATTGGCACCGGCTAACCTGCGAATATGCCTTCAACCAGCACTTTGCGTGTCGTCGTCGCCAAGCCCGGCCTGGACGGCCACGACCGGGGCGCGAAGGTCGTCGCCCGCGCGCTGCGGGATGCCGGGATGGAGGTCATCTACACCGGGCTGCACCAGACCCCCGAGCAGATCGTCGAGACCGCGATCGCCGAGGACGCCGACGCGATCGGCCTGTCGGTCCTGTCCGGCGCGCACATGACCCTGTTCAAGCGGGTCCGGGAGCTGCTCACCGAGCGCGAGGCCGACGACATCGTGGTCTTCGGCGGCGGCATCATCCCGGACGCGGACCTGCAGCCGCTGGCCGAACTCGGCGTGCACAAGATCTTCACTCCCGGCGCGACCACCACCGAGATCGTCGAGTGGGTCCGCGGTCATGTCGGCGACGCTTCCGCCTCCCCGGCCTGAATGTTCTGAAGTTACTGTTTGGTAATACCGAATCGTTAAGAAACACCTGGTTGTGCAGGCTCTCGAATCGCGGTCGCATACAGCCATGCGGTACGTCCGGTAGCAGGACCGTTCAGTGACGGGTGTGTAACTCAGAACACATCACCCCCGTCTTCGGTTACTGTCCGGACAGGTGGCGTCACAGTGCGGTGGGGGCCTGGACGCCGCTCGCGCAGGGACGATGCGATTCCCATCGGGAGAGGGCAGGTAACGATGAGGTTTGAACGATCACACACCCGCAAGGCGGTCGCTCTGGCCGTGGTGAGCAGCCTGGTGTTGTTCACAGCGGCGTGTGGTGGCGGAGATGACGGCAGTGGTGGCAACAACGGTGCGGCGGGGGGTGCGCTCGAGGGCCGCGGGCCGATCAAGTTCGCCACCGGCAAGGACACGTCCGGGAACCTGAAGAACCAGGTGGACGCCTGGAACACGCAGCACCCGGACGAGAAGGTCGAGGTCGCCGAGCTGCCCGAGTCGGCCGACCAGCAGCGCAACCAGATGATCTCGAACGCCCAGATCAAGTCGACCGAGTTCAGCGTGCTGAACCTGGACGTCGTCTGGACCGCCGAGTTCGCGGCCAACCGGTGGATCACCGAGCTGCCCCAGGACCAGTTCCCGGACCTGGGCAAGCTGCTGCCGACCACGGTCGACACCGCGAAGTACCGCGACAAGCTGTACGCCGTACCGGTGACGTCCGACGGTGGTCTGCTGTACTACCGCAAGGACCTGCTGGACAAGGCCGGCGTCGAGGTGCCGAAGACCTGGCCGGACATGGTCGCCGCCTGCGCGAAGGTGAAGGCGCTGCCGGAGGCCAAGGCCATCAACTGCTACGCGGGCCAGTTCGAGAAGTACGAAGGCCTGACGGTGAACTTCTCCGAGGCCGTCAACGGTGCCGGTGGGGTCGTCGTCGGTGACGACGGCAAGCCGAACGTCGACACCCCGGAGGCGCTGGCCGGTCTGACCGCACTGGTCGAGGGCTTCAAGACGGGCTTCATCCCGAAGGCCGCCATCACGTACCAGGAGGAGCCGGGACGCCGCGCGTTCCAGGAGGGCAACCTGCTCTTCCACCGCAACTGGCCGTACGTGTACGCGCTGGCGAACAAGACCGACGGCTCGTCGAAGATCGCCGGCAAGTTCGGGGTCGCGGCGCTGCCGGGGCTGAGTGGACCGGGCGTCTCGACGCTGGGTGGCCACAACTACGCCATCTCGGAGTTCGCCACGAACAAGGCGACCGCGGCGGACTTCATCAAGTTCATGTCGAGTGAAGAGCGCCAGAAGGCGAACGTCGAGAAGACCTCGCAGGCGCCGACCTGGGCCTCGCTGTACGACGACCCGGCGCTGAACAAGCAGTTCCCGTACCTGGCGCCGCTGAAGGCGTCGATCGCGTCGGCCAAGTCGCGGCCGAAGGTGGTCAAGTACGGCGACGTGACGACCGCGATCCAGGAAGCGGCGTACGGCGCACTGAAGCAGCCGGCCGACAAGGACCCGAAGCAGACGCTGACGGATCTGCAGACCAAGCTGAGCTCACTCATCACCCAGTGAACCGAACGTGGGGCCGGTACGCAGTCAACCCCTGCGTACCGGCCCCGCGTTGTCACCGCCCACGGCTGTGGGCGGAGAGAGAAGGAGGCATGAGGTGAGTGAATCCGCCTCGGTCGTCGGGCCCCCGCCGGGCAAGAAGGTCCGGCGTACGTCGTTCAACGAGGGCACCGGCCGGCTGGCCGCACTGCTGTTGTCACCAACCCTGATCGTTCTGCTCCTGGTGATCGGCTACCCGATCATCTCGGCGCTGCGTGAGTCGCTGTACACCAGCGGCGGGATCGGCGACGACGGCTTCATCGTCGAGGGCTCGCAGTTCGTCGGGCTGGACAACTTCGCCGCGATCTTCTCCGGGGAGACCGGCGACCGGTTCTGGAACGCGTTCTACAACACCACATTCTTCACCGTGACCTGCGTCGTGCTCGAGACGGTGCTCGGCATCCTGATGGCTCTGGTGATGCACAAGGCGTTCAAGGGCCGCGCGATCGTCCGGGCCAGCATCCTGATCCCGTGGGCGATCCCGACCGTGGTGTCCGCCCTGCTGTGGAAGTGGATCTTCCAGGCCGACGGCATCGCGAACGACATCCTCGGCACCCAGATCCTGTGGTCCACCGAAGGCTGGCAGTCGGTGCTGTCGGTGATCATCGCGGACACCTGGAAGACGGCGCCGTTCATCGGGCTGCTGGTGCTGGCCGGCCTGCAGACCATTCCCGACGAGGTGTACGAGGCCGCGAAGGTCGACGGGGCGAGCCCCTGGAAGACCTTCACCCGGATCACGTTGCCGCTGGTGAAACCGGCACTGCTGGTGGCAGTGCTGTTCCGCATCCTCGACACGCTGCGCATCTTCGACCTGCCGTACGTGCTGGTCGGTCCGAACAAGTCGTCGGTGGAGACGTTGTCGATCCTGGCGTTCCTCGAGGCGAACCAGACCCGGTACGGGCCGGCGGCGGCGTACGCGACGTTGCTGTTCCTCTACATCGTCGTCGTCGCCTACGTGTTCGTGAAGCTGCTCGGCGCCGACGTGATCGGTGAGGCCCGCGTGGCCAAGCCGAAGAAGTCCCGCGGGAAGGTTGGTGCGTGATGGCGGACGCTGAGAAGGCTCCGAAGAGGATCGACGTCAAGGCGGCCGAGGCACCCTGGTGGCGGCGGTGGTTGCCGCTGCTCGGTATCGGGGCCATCGTGCTCTTCTGCCTGGTGCCGTTCTACTGGATGGTCGTGTCGGCGCTGCGCCGGCCGAGTGACCAGTTCGACAACTCGATCATCCCGAAGCGGTGGTCGCTGCAGAACTTCAGCGACGTGTTCCAGCCCGGCACCGGCTTCGGCCGGGCTCTGCTGAACAGCCTGATCGTGGCCGGCACCGTGACGATCCTGACGCTGGTCGTCGGCATGGTCGCGGCGTACACGCTGGCCCGGCTGGACTTCAAGTTCAAGAACCTCGTGCTGGCGATCATCATCACCACCTCGATGTTCCCCGGGATCTCGCTGGTGATCCCGCTGAAGAAGCTGTTCAGCGACATCGAGTGGATCAACACCTACCAGGCGATGATCGTGCCCAGCCTGTCGTTCGCCCTGCCCCTGGCCGTGTGGAACCTGACGGCGTTCTTCCGTCAGATGCCGCGCGAACTGGAGCAGGCGGCGATGGTCGACGGCTGTACGCCGGCCCAGGCGTTCCGCAAGGTGATCATCCCGCTGGCCGCACCGGGGGTGTTCACGACCGCGATCATCACCTTTATCGCGGCCTGGAACGAGTTCCTGATCGCGGTCAGCATGGTGAACCGCAAGGACATCTCGACCGCGAACGTCCTGATCGCGAGCTTCACCGGTACGTCGGGCCGGGACCAACCGTTCGGCAGTCAGATGGCGGCCGGTGTCGTCGTCACCATTCCGCTGGTGATCGCCGTACTGATCTTCCAGCGCCGCATCGTCGCCGGCCTCACGGCAGGTGGCGTCAAGTAGTTCTGTGTCTGAGTGCCCTGGCCGCGGTGACGAACACCGTGGCCAGGGCACAGCCGATGGCGATCACGACGAAGCCGACGGCCGGGCTGCCGTGGTCGACGACCGGGCCCATCACGAGCAGGCCGATCGGGCCGGTCGCCAGGGCGATCGAGGTGTAGCTGCCGATCACCCGGCCGCGGAGGTTCTCCGGGGTGCGGGCCTGCATGATCACCGCGACGACCGGGTTGATCGGGCCGGTCGCGATCCCGGTGGCGAACGCGAGCGCGATCATCACGGGGATGGCCGGGAGCAGTGCGAAGGTGGCCAGGCCGATGGTGCTGATGGTCAGTGCGCCGATCAGTACGCCGCGCTCGCGCAGCCGGTGGCCGACCGCGCCGTACACGATGGCACCGATCAACCCGCCGGCGGCGAAGGCGGCCACGACGAAGCCGTAGTACTCGGCCAGACCGGTGTCCTGGAGGTGCGCGTTCAGGACGACGGACTCGAACGGCGCGATGAAGCCGACCAGTACGGCGGCCGTGATCGCGACCGTGCGCAGGCCGGGTTCGTTCACGAGGAAGCGCAGGCCGGTGCCGATCGAGCGCAGGTAGGGCTCGTGGGCCGGTGCCGGTGAGAGCTGCTTCGGAATCGTGATCGCGGTAATGGTTGCCGAGAGCAAGAACATGCCGACGGTGACCCAGAGGACGTTGAAGCCGCCCATTGCCACCAGGAGGACGCCGGCGATGCCGGGTCCGGCCAGTGCGCCGATCGCCTCGGCGGCCTCGCCCCAGGCGTTGACGCGGGTGAGTGGTGTGCGTGTGGCGCGGGCGACGTCTGGTCGGAGGGTTTCGCGGGCCGCCGCGCCGGGACCGTCGAAGAGCGCGCCGAGGGCCACGAGCGCGAGGATCCCCCAGAACGGCAGGCCGAACGCTTCGTCGAGAATCGCGAGCAGGGCAACGGCTATCGCACTCAGCAGGTCGGCGCTCACCGCGCAGAACCGGCGGCCGAGGCGGTCGATGAGCGCGCCACCGAACAGCGCCGACAGGACGATAGGCGCGATCGCAGCAGCACCCGCGACTCCGGCCGCCGTGGCACTGCCGGTCCGCTTGAAGATCAACCACGGCACGGCCACCGCCACGATCGCATTCCCGGTGACGGAGAGAGCGGTCGCGCCGAGTAGTCCATGGAGCTGGGTCACGGTGCAACCCCGTGCAGAAGGGTGCGGAGGGTCAGCGGTCCGGCGTCGAGTGGGGCGAGTTTGCCGGCGGCTATGCCGTCCCAGGCGGAGTAGGTGAGGGAGTAGATCGTGGCGACGACCCACCACGGGGTGAGGTCGCGGGCGATCAGGCCGGCGTCCTGGGCGTGGCCGACGAACCGCTCGAGAGGCGCGTCGAGCTCGTCGATGCGGTCGAGCAGCTCTTGGTCGGCGCTCGCCCGCGGGTGCTGCAGCAGGAAGTCGATCCGCGGGCCGAGCGGGATCAGGGCGTCCACCATGCGGGTGAGGACAGCCGTGAGCTCATCCGGGGGCGTGTTCGCGTCGACCGCGTTCACACCGGCCTCGGCGAATGCCGCAGCACAGTGATCGAGCGAGTCGTACGCGAGCGCGAGCAGCAGCGCCTCCCGCGTGGGGAAGCGGTTGTGCAACGTGGTCCGGCCGACTCCAGCAGCAGCCGCGACATCGGCCAGGGAGGCGGCCGGGTTGGCAGTCAGGACCTTGGCGGCGATGTCGAGGATCGCTCCCGGTTGAACACTCATGTTCAGAACTATACAGCGATGTTCAAATCTGCAGTGCTAGGGCTGGTCCGCGCTCCACAGCTGGACCAGCTCGGCGGTGTCCGAGCCGAAGAACTCGATGAAACCGTCGCTCGGGTTCAGCCGGGCGCCGACCGGTCGAAGTTCGGGCACGCGGCCGCTGGGCACCTGGGTGTACTTGTCGGCGCCCGGACGCCACCAGTAGAGCTGCGGGCTGATCGCCCGCTCGCCCTCGTCGAAGAACGTCTCGGTGACCTGCTGCAGGACAACCAAGGCGCTCGCCACATTGGTGTCGCGTCCGATCGCGTGCACGAAGACGTACTCGGGGAGCGGGATGGAGACCAGTGCGCCGTACGGCGTCGCCTCGACGTCGACGTACCGATTCAGTGCATGCAGGTGTGAGCTGATGTACCGGTGTGTACCGCCGATCGCGCGGTACGGCACACCGGCGTACTCCATGGACTCCACATAGGACTCCTCCTCGTGGATCGAGGTGTAGATCGCATTCGAGAAGAGCTCGGTCGGGTGGAGATCGCCGAGTTCGGAGCGGTTCAACAGCCTGATCGAGTCGGGGTAGTCGAGGACGACTGCCTCGATCAGGCCGGCTGCGAACGGCCTGGTCACCAGGAACGGGAGTGCGTCCGGAGGGAAGGCGTCCTCCGGGTAGACGCGCACCCGGAAGCCACCTGACGTCGAACCCTGATTTGCGGCCTTGGCCTTGCTCTTGCCCCACATCGCTGTCGCCTCTCTGTCCTGGATCGTCTCCAGTCAGCGTCAGAGCTGGAGCCAGGCAGTGGCGTCTGTTGGCAGCTTGTTGTCGACCAGGGCTGTACTTGCGAGCAGCAGATCGCTGTCCGGCGGTAGCGCGACAGGCGCCGTACCGAGGTTGGTGAGGCAGCGGAAGGAGCCGCGGGTGAAGGACAGTACGTCGGCGGGTGCGTCCTCGTCCCAGGTCAGGCGGCCTTCGCCCAGTGCCGGGTGGTCGCGGCGGATCCGGAGTGCCTCCTTGTAGAGGGCGAGGTGGCTGTCCGGGTCGTCCGCCTGCGCCGAAGCGGTCAGCGGCGCCCAGTCGGCCGGTTGCGGCAGCCACGGCTGTCCTTCGCCCGGGCCGAACCCGTACGGCGGCTCTGTGCCGGACCACGGGATCGGGACTCGGCAACCGTCCCGGCCGCGGTTCGTGTGACCGGACCGCTCCCAGACCGGGTCGTCCAGAACCTCCTCCGGAAGGTCCTCGACCTCCGGCAGTCCGAGCTCATCACCTTGGTAGATGTACGCCCCACCCGGCAGTGCCAGCTCCAGCAGCGCGGCTGCCCGGGCCCGGCGCAGGCCGAGCGCCAGGTCGGTCGGTACGACGCCCGCCCCGGCCAGCGCGTCTTCCAGCGCCCGCCCGTACCGCGTGCGGTGCCGGATTGTGTCGTGGTTGCTCAACACCCAGGTCGCGGGCGCACCGACAGCCCACAGGCTGCCCGTGGACCGGTCGATCACCTCGCGCAGGTCCTTCGCATCCCAGGACGCGCGCAACGCATCGAAGTTGAAGGCCGAGTGCAGTTCGTTCGGCCGCACGTACTTGGCCAGTCGCTCCGGCGGCGACAACCACGCCTCGGCCACGAAAACCCGCGCGCCCTGCGGCGTACCGGCGTACTCATCGGCGATCGCGCGCCAGCGCTGGTGGATCGTGTGCACGCCAGGCTGGTCGTAGAACGGGTTGCCGACGTACTTGTCGTGGGTCGGCTGCCCGTCCTTCAGCGGTACGTCGGGCAGCGTGGCGTCCTTGGCCATCGAATCGGCCACGTCGATCCGGAACCCGTCGATCCCGCGGTCGAACCAGAACCGCAGGATCGAGTCGAACTCCTCGATCACCTTCGGGTGGTCCCAGTTCCAGTCGGGCTGGGAGATGTCGAACATGTGCAGATACCACTGGCCGTCGTCAATTTGTTGCCAGGCGCCACCGCCGAAGGTGGCCGGCCAGTTGGTCGGCGGACGGCCGTCGACGCCGTCGCGGAACCAGAACAGGTCGCGCTCGGGCGAGCCCTTCCCGGCCGCGAGGGCGGCCTTGAACCACGGGTGCTCCCAGGAGCAGTGGTTCGGGACCAGGTCGATCAGGATCCGCAGTCCGAGGGCGTGCGCCTCGGCGATCAGGGCGTCCGCGTCGGCCAGGGTGCCGAATTCGGGATTGATGTCGCGGTAGTCGGAGACGTCGTACCCGCCGTCGAGCAGTGGGGACGGATACCACGGGCTGATCCAGATCGCGTCCACGCCGAGGTCGGCCAGGTAGGGGAGGCGGGCCCGGACACCGTTCAGATCGCCGGTGCCGTCACCGTCCGCATCCGCGAACGAGCGGGGGTAAACCTGGTAGACGACGGCGCTACGCCACCAGTCGTCAGCTGGTCTGGTGCCTGCATCAGTCATGGCACCCAGCCTGACACGGACGACCGACAACGCTGTGACGGTCGTCTCAGCGCGTACCCCGGCTGTCGCACCGGGTGCCGAGGTGGCTAGTCTCAGGCCGACGGAACGCGCCGGCGACCGTGCCCTCTGCACCGCAGCCTGCCGCGGCCTAACTCGAACAGGCGAGAGAGGGACCACAGTCGTGGACTTGATGGAGTACCAGGCGAAGACTGTCTTCGCCAAGCACGGTGTAGGGACGACGGTGGGTGAAGTCGTCCACACGCCCGAGGAAGCTCGTGCAGCGGCCGAGAAGCTCGGCGGCGGCACGGTGGTCGTGAAGGCCCAGGTGCTGACCGGCGGCCGCGGCAAGGCCGGTGGCGTCAAGCTCGCGGCCAACCCGGACGAGGCCGAGGAGCGCGCCCGCGAGATTCTCGGGCTCGACATCAAGGGTCACATCGTCAAGACGCTGAACATCGTGCCGGCCGCGGCGATCGCGGAGGAGTACTACTTCTCCTTCCTGATCGACCGGGCCAACCGCAACTACCTCTGCATCGCCTCCGCCGCCGGCGGGATGGAGATCGAGGAGGTCGCGCACACGAACCCGGACGCGGTCGCCAAGATCTCGATCGACCCGGCCACCGGTGTCGACGAGGCCAAGGCCCGCGAGATCGCCACTGCCGCCGGTTACCCGGCGGACATCATCGACGCGGTCGCGCCGGAGATCGTCAAGCTGTACGGCGTCTTCCTGAGCGAGGATGCGACGCTGGTCGAGGTCAACCCGCTGGTCAAGCTCAAGGACGGCCGGGTCGAGGCGCTCGACGGCAAGGTCTCGCTGGACGAGAACGCCGACTTCCGGCACCCGGAGCACGCGGACTTCGCCGACTCCTCGGCGGCCGACCCGCTGGAGGCCGCGGCCAAGGCCAAGGGCCTGAACTACGTGAAGCTCGACGGCTCCGTCGGCATCATCGGCAACGGCGCTGGTCTGGTCATGTCGACCCTCGACGTGGTCGCGTACGCCGGTGAGGAGTTCGGTGGCGTCAAGCCCGCCAACTTCCTCGACATCGGTGGCGGCGCGTCCGCCGAGGTGATGGCGAACGGCCTGGAGATCATCATCTCCGACGCCCAGGTGGAGAGCGTGTTCGTCAACGTCTTCGGTGGCATCACCGCCTGTGACGCGGTCGCGAACGGGATCGTGCAGGCCTTCGAGCTGCTCGCCGCCCGCGGCGAGGCCGTCAGCAAGCCGCTGGTCGTCCGGCTGGACGGCAACAACGCCGAGGAGGGCCGCCGCATTCTCGACGAGGCGGGCCTCGCCGGTCTGGAGCGGGTCGACACGATGGACGGCGCCGCCAAGCGGGCCGCCGAGCTGGCTGCGAAGTAAGGGATCGCTGAAATGTCTATCTTCCTGACCAAGGACAGCAAGGTCATCGTCCAGGGCATGACCGGCTCGGAAGGCACCAAGCACACCACGCGGATGCTGGCGTCCGGTACGAACATCGTCGGTGGCGTCAACCCGCGCAAGGCGGGGACCAGCGTCGACTTCGACGGTACGTCGGTGGCCGTGTTCGGCACCGTCGCGGACGCCGTCAAGGAGACCGGTGCGAACGTCTCCGTGATCTTCGTGCCGCCGAAGTTCACCAAGGACGCCGTACTGGAGGCCGTCGCGGCCGAGGTACCGCTGGTCGTGGTGATCACCGAGGGCGTGCCGGTGCACGACACCGCCGCGTTCTTCGCCGCCGCGCAGGCCTCCGGCACCACCCGGATCATCGGGCCGAACTGCCCGGGCATCATCACGCCGGGCGAGTCCAACGCGGGCATCATCCCGGCGAGCATCGCCGGCGCCGGCCGGATCGGTCTGGTGTCCAAGTCGGGCACGCTGACCTACCAGATGATGTACGAGCTGGCCGACTTCGGCTTCTCCACCGCGATCGGTATCGGTGGCGACCCGATCGTCGGTACGACGCACATCGACGCCCTGCAGGCGTTCCAGGACGACCCCGACACCGACGCGATCGTGATGATCGGTGAGATCGGTGGCGACGCCGAAGAGCGCGCCGCCGCCTTCATCAAGGACAACGTCACCAAGCCGGTCGTCGGCTACGTGGCCGGCTTCACCGCGCCCGAGGGCAAGACCATGGGCCACGCCGGCGCCATCGTCTCCGGCTCCTCCGGCACCGCCGCCGCGAAGAAGGAGGCCCTCGAGGCCGTCGGCGTCAAGGTCGGCAAGACCCCGACCGAAACCGCCAACCTGATGCGCGAAATCATGCAGAACCTCAGCAAGTAGCACCAACGCGAAAGCCCCGGAAACCACTGGTTTCCGGGGCTTCTGCGTTACTTGTAGGAGACGGAGCGCTCGGCGGCTCGGCGGAGGGTGTCGAGGAAGGCGGTGTCGGTGATGTCGAGGTTGGGGAGGACCGGGAAGAGCAGGTAGACGGCGTGGTTGCCGGCGGCGGCTACGCCGATGCGGAACTTGGCCTTCTTGCCGTTGCCGGTGTCGAAGGAGGCTTCCCAGGCCTCGCCCTTGACGCCGCCGCTGGAGAGGGCGCCGACGGAGCTGACCTTGGCGGTGGAGACGGCCTTCTGGCAGCCGTCGACGTTCTTGCGGACCAGGCTGACGTAGGCGGCGGCCGCGTTCGCGGAGGCGAAGCGGGCGACGGTGTCGTCGAGGCCGAACTCGGTCGGGACCTTGGCGCCGGGGGCCAGGTAGGTCTGGGTGGCGTACTTGGTGGCCTTGGCCTTCTTCGGGTCGGTCCGCTCGCACTGGGTGGTGTTGCCGACCTTGCCGGGGGTGCTGACCCAGGGCTTGTCGACGGCCGCGATGATCGGCAGCTCGGCCGGGGCCATGAAGCCGGCCGGCTCGGAGGTTGGCAGCAGGCTCGCCTTGGCGGCGGGGGTGCCGGAGCCGCAGCCGCCGGTCTGCGGGCAGATCTTCTGCAGGGCCGCGGCGGTCGTGTTCAGGACGGCGTCCGGCTTCGGCGGGGTGGTGCCGTTGCTGTCGTGCTCGACCACCAGGGTGGCCTGTCCGGCCAGGGTGACCGAGACGGTCCGGTACCGCGTCTTGGGCCCGGTCGCCTGCCCGAAGACCGCGATCCAGCCCTTCTCGCCCATCCCGCTCAGGATGTAGCTGTTGTTCAGGCGGGTCCGCTTCTCAGCGGCACACTGGCTGAACCAGCCGACGATCGTGCCGTAGGCCTTCTCCGCGGCCGCTGCGTCGTTCGACACCTCGATGTACTGGACTGCGGAGTCCTTGGTCGTGGCGTTGGCGAACTTCCGCACCCAGGTGCGCAGTCCGGACGGGTCGGCGAACCGCTGGGACTGACAGACGTAGTCGTGGTCCCCGGCGCCGCTGCCGTCCGAGGTGGCGCTGACCGCCCACGTACCGGTCGAGCCGAGTGTCTTCGCGCCGGCGACGTCGAGCAGGCCCGTGTCGTCGGCGAGCACCTTGGAGTCGCTCGACTTGTCGTCGCCCGGGCCCTTGCCCTTCTTGGAATCGCCGGAGGAGTCGTCGCCGCCGAAGGCGTTCAGCGCGGCGATACCGCCGCCGCCGACCAGCACCACCACCGCCACACCGGCAGCGATCGTCTGGTTCCGCTTACGCGCCTTCTGCCGGCGTGCTTCCCGGGCAGCAGCGCGACCGCCGCCACGTTGTGCGCGGTGGGAACCGGCCAAAGCTCGACCTCCTGAGTGATTCCACCCGAGAGTACTGGGTGGACCCTGTTCGCCCACACTCAGCTACCCCTTGCGAACCAGTCGGGGACGCACAGTGAGCGAGCGCGCTGAAGTCTCCCATATCCGGCGTGTCTGGCGAAGCGGTGTCCAGCAGCAGAGCGACGATGGGAGTCAGATGACCGACATGCTCAGCCGCCCGGGCGCCCCCGGCGGCGATTCTGCCCCTCCGCCGGGCCCTGTGGACGCCGTACCGACGAAGCCGGTGGTCCTGTCCGCAGTGCTGTCGGCGGGCGCGTGCCTGCTCACCGGTCTGCTCACCTGTACGGCGGTCGCCGTGATCGGCTGGCTGGCTGCAACCTTCGGTGGTGCGTCCGGAGCGATCCGGGCCGGTGCGTCCGCCTGGCTGGTCGCGCACAAGGCGGGTGTGACGCTGGACACCGGCACGATTTCGATCGCGCCACTCGGTCTGACCCTGTTCTTCGCCTGGTGCCTCTATCGCGGCGGCAAGTCCGCGGCCCGCAGCAGTGCGGCGGATCACACCAAGGATCTGATCCTGCTGTCCGCTGTGTACGCCGGTGTCTACGGTCTGGGCGGTCTGATCGTCGCCCTGCTCACGGCTGACGGCGCAGTGCACGTTTCACCGCTCTCCGCGTTCCTGGGGACCGCATCACTCGCACTGGTCGCCGGGACGATCGGAGTACTGGTCGAGTCCGGTGCGGCTGCGGACATCGCCGATGCGACTCCGCCTGGCCTGCGCGACGCCGTACCGGCCGCTGCAGCCGCCGTACTGACCGTGATCGCAGTCGCCTCCGTCCTGTACGGCGTACTGCTCGCGATCCACTTCTCCCGGGTCACTGCGATGCTGGAGCTGCTCGACGCCGGAGTGATCGGGTCGGTCGTGCTGTTCGCGCTCTGCCTGATGCTGGTGCCGAACATGGTCCTGTACGGCGTCTCCTTCCTGGCCGGGCCCGGGTTCCAGCTCGGTACGGGGACGACGATCGCCCCGACCGGCGTGGATGTCGGAAATCTGCCTGCGCTCCCGCTACTGGCCGCCGTACCGGCAGATGGCTCCACTCCGACCTATCTGCTCGTGCTGACCGCGCTGGTGCCGCTGGGAGCCGGTGCGATGGCCGGACTGGTCGTCGTACGGCGTGGGCGCGAGGAGCAGCACGCTGATGCGCTCGGCTGGGACGCGTTCGCGCTACGCGGCGGAATCGCGGCCCTACTCGCCGGAATCGCCTTCTACCTACTGATGGCGCTGTCCGGTGGTTCGGCCGGGCCGGGGCGGATGGCCTCGGTCGGAATCCCGGCCGCACTGGCGGCGGCCGGCGTACTGACGGCCGGGATGGCCATCGGGGCCGCGATCACCGCGGCCGTGGTGGCTGCCCGCCGACCGGCTGAACTGGAGCCCGAAGCCGAGCGATAGGCTGCCCGGCGTGACAGACCCGGTTGCCCCCACTCCTGAGCCCGCTCGGCTCGTCGTGCTCGTTTCGGGTTCCGGGTCGAATCTGCAGGCCCTCCTCGACGCTGCCGCCGACCCGGCGTACGGCGCTCAGGTGGTAGCCGTAGGTGCCGACCGCGACGGGACCGTCGGCCTGGAGCGGGCCGCGGCCGCGGGTGTGCCGACGTTCGTGCACAAGGTCAAGGACTACGCCGAGCGGACCGACTGGGACAAGGCGCTGACCGCGTCGGTGGCGCAGTACAAGCCCGACCTGGTCGTGTCGGCCGGATTCCTGAAGCTGGTCGGGGACGACTTCCTGGCCGCGTTCGGCGACCGCTACATCAACACCCACAACGCGCTGCTGCCGGCGTTCCCCGGGATCCACGGGCCGCGGGACGCGCTCGCGTACGGCGTCAAGGTCGCCGGCGCCACCCTGTTCTTCGTCGACGGCGGAGTCGACACCGGCCCGATCATCGCGCAGGTCGTCGTACCCGTCGAGGACGACGACACCGAGGAAACCCTCACCGAGCGGATCAAGGAGGTCGAACGCCGCCAGCTGGTCGAGTGGGTCGGCCGACTGGTCCGTCAGGGCTGGACCATCACCGGACGAAAGGTTCGACTGAAGTGAGCACCGACCGCAGGCCGATCCGCCGGGCGCTGATCAGCGTCTACGACAAGACCGGTCTGGAGGAGCTCGCCAAGGCGCTGTCCGAGGCCGGAGTCCAGCTGGTGTCGACCGGCTCCACCGCCGCTCGCATTGCCGCGGCCGGTGTCCCGGTGACCAAGGTCGAGGAGCTGACCGGGTTCCCCGAGTGCCTCGACGGTCGCGTGAAGACGCTGCACCCGATGGTGCACGCCGGGATCCTCGCCGACCTGCGCAAGCCGGAGCACGTCGAGCAGCTGAAGGAGATGCGGGTCGAGCCGTTCGACCTGGTCGTCAGCAACCTGTACCCGTTCACCGAGACGGTCGCCTCCGGTGCGTCGCCCGACGAGTGCGTCGAGCAGATCGACATCGGCGGTCCGTCGATGGTCCGCGCCGCCGCGAAGAACCACCCGAGCGTCGCGATCGTCACGTCGCCCGCGCAGTACGACCAGATCTACTCCGTCCTCGACGAAGGTGGTTTCTCCCTGGAGGAGCGGCGGCAACTGGCCGCCGCGGCCTTCATCCACACCGCCGAGTACGACGTCGCGGTCGCCTCGTGGATGGGCAACGTGCTGACCGACACCAGCGACGGCTCCGGCTTCCCTGGCTGGGTCGGCGCTGCTTGGGACAAGAAGTCTGTTCTGAGGTACGGCGAGAACCCGCACCAGCCGGCCGCCCTGTACGTGAACGGCCGCGGTGGTCTCGCGGCCGCCGAACAGCTGCACGGCAAGGAGATGTCGTACAACAACTACGTCGACTCCGACGCAGCCCGCCGTACGGCGTACGACTTCGCCGAGCCGGCCGTCGCCATCATCAAGCACGCCAACCCGTGCGGTATTGCCATCGGCAACGACATCGCCGAGGCCCACCGCCGCGCCCACGAGTGCGACCCGGTCTCGGCGTACGGCGGCGTCATCGCCACCAACCGCCCGGTCACCGTCGAACTCGCCAAGCAGGTCGCCGAGATCTTCACCGAGGTCCTCGTCGCCCCGGCCTTCGAGGACGGCGCCGTCGAGGTCCTCCAGGCCAAGAAGAACATCCGCCTGCTGGTCGCCCCCGAGGTTTCCGGCGCCGAGCAGATCGAGATGCGCCCGATCAGCGGCGGCCTCCTCCTGCAGCACACCGACCGCTTCCAGGCCGCCGGTGACGACCCGTCGGCATGGACCCTCGCCGCTGGGGAGGCTGCTTCTCCGGAGCTGCTCGCCGACCTGGCCTTCGCCTGGAAGGCCTGCCGCGCCGTCAAGTCCAACGCCATCCTCCTGGCCGCCAACGGCGCCTCGGTCGGCGTAGGCATGGGCCAGGTCAACCGCGTCGACTCCTGCCGCCTGGCCGTCTCCCGAGCCGGCGACCGCGCCGCAGGTTCAGTCGCCGCCTCCGACGCCTTCTTCCCCTTCCCCGACGGCCTAGAGGTCCTCATCGAAGGCGGCGTGAAGGCAGTAGTCCAGCCCGGCGGCTCCATCCGAGACGAAGCAGCCATCGAAGCCGCCACCAAAGCCGGCCTCACCATGTACTTCACCGGCACCAGGCACTTCTTCCACTAATACGCCACCCGCTGCGCGGGGAGCGTGTGGGCTCATCGCCCACCTCCCCCCGCGCACGGACCGCTCGCTTCGCTCCCGTCCCGCACGCTCCCCCACCCGCCCTGAGTCTCCCTCCGGGCTACCGCCCAGGCCCTGCGCTACCGCGCGGCGACCACACTGGTGGCTGAGCAAGTCGTTTCAGCTCGCGACGCTGAGCTCTCCTCGTCGGATGCGCCGCGACCTGCAATCGCCGTACTCATGAAGGGCTGTAAGCGTGGTAGTGAGACTGCTTCCAGGCGCGAGCGCGACGACTGTCCTGGAACACTTCGACCGGTTGATCAACGCTGCGGCTGATGCCCGTGGCAGTGATCAGCGGGATCAGTACGCGAAGTACGTCCGCTGGGCGAACGGTGCCGTGGCGTCACTCGGGACGTGCCTCAGCCATGAGGATGTCAACCGGCTGATCCTGACCCAGCGCTACTGGCTCATTCAGGGACTCACCCATACTGGCCTTGTCACCGTCCAGGCCGTGCAGCTGGAACTAGACCAAGCTGTCGCTGTGCTAACGGCGGCACGAAACACGCTCCGCGCCCAGGTGGACATGTGGCTGTCGTCGGAGAGGGCCGGCTGCATCATCGTTCCCGACACCAACATCTTCTTGGAACACGCGGACGAGTTTCCCGACATCGATTGGGCCGAGGTAGTGAGGGCCGATGGTTTGGAACCTCTCCACATCGCGATTCCGCTAGTCGTCATCGACGAGCTCGATCGCGCCAAACGTAACCAGGCAAAGAAGTCGCGAGCACGACGTACCCTCAAACTGCTCAACCAAATGGCCCTCCGTCCCGGATCGCCGGTTGCTCTGCCCGAGTCCAGCCAGCACGGCACGATCGATGTCCGGGTGCTTGCGGAAGAGGTCGACCACGTGCGTCTGTTGGATGCAGACATGGAGCTCGTCGAAGTTGCCAGCGCACTCAAAGATCTCACCGGGCTCGATGTGGTGCTCGTTACCTTCGACACTGGCATGGTTGTGCGGGCGCGATCACGGGCAGCCGGAGTGACGGTCTGCCAGTTGGACCAGAACAGATAGGTCCACGAAAGCTCCACGGGCGAAAACTCCATTGACCGCTGGTGGGCAGGATCATACGTTCAGAGCTCTGTCCAGAGCTGCCAAGGAGGTGACGTGACCGCTTGCCGACGTACTGCTGACGCTGTCTGACAGGGGACGACGCCGACGTCAGTGCGACTGGATGACACCTACCGGTGGCACGTGGGGGAACCTGCGTGACAGTGGCCGGGACAAAGAACACAACCCCGGCAGTGGTCCGGATTCAGGGATGGAACAGGCCCTGATGAAGTAGGAACCGGAAGTAATCGCCCGCCCGAGAGGCGAGCGGTGAATCGCGTCAATCCCCAGTCCAGCCTGAGATTCCGCCAGGAAGAGAACAAACGGAACCCTGCACCTCCGAGTCAACGATCTTTCGACTCGCGAGGAGCAGCACCATCAGCAGATCCACCGAGAACACCGGGTTCACCTGTGCCCAGTGCGGTTCTGCGGTCAGCCCGCTGACCAACGGCAGCTACCGTAACCACTGCCCGGAATGCCTGTACTCCCTGCACGTGGACATCACCCCGGGAGACCGCGCCAACCAGTGCGGCGCACTCATGCGTCCGATCATGCTCGAGCACCACTCCGCCAAGGGCTACATGCTCGTCCACCAATGCCTCACCTGTGGCACCCGCCACCGTAACCGCATAGCCCAAGACTCACAGCACCCCGACAATCTCGACGAACTTCTCACCCTCACCTGGAGCGCACATGGACGTTGAAGGTTGCCTCGGTTGCGACGTCGTCTCCGGACGTCTCGAGGTAGCGGGTGGGTTGCTGCACCAGTCGGACCATTGGGTGGTCAACCACGTGGTCGGGTCCATGAACCTGGGAACGCTGGTTCTGAGTCCACGTGACCACGTGGTTGCCGTTGCTGAGTTGACGGTTGAGGCGGCCGACGAGCTCGGCCCACTACTACGCCGTACGGCGCAGGTCGTGGAATCCATCCTCGAACCAGAGCAGACCTACGTGAGCTCCTGGGCGCACGGCGGACAGGGCCGTAAGCACCTGCACATCGTCGTCCAGCCGGTCACCACCGCGACGGTCGAGGAGTACGACGGCGCCCGGTCGGAGCAACTGCAGGCCAAGATGCTCTTGGCAGGCAAGGAACCGGACCCGCACGAAGTCGAGGAGTTCTGCCAACTGGCTGTTCGGCGTTTCAACGAACCTGCCGCCGACCAGACCTGAGCAATGCGCCACAGTAGAGGCGTGACTGATCAGGACGCCCAGACCGAACTCGCCCGCCTGCGCGGCACCATCGACAACATCGACGCCGCCCTCGTGCACCTGCTCGCCGAGCGCTTCAAGTGCACCCAACAGGTCGGCGAACTCAAAGTTCGCAGCAGCCTCCCGCCGGCCGACAAGGCCCGCGAAGAACGCCAGATCACCCGCCTCCGCTCCCTGGCCACCGAAGCTGGCCTGGACCCGGTCTTCGCCGAGAAGTTCCTCAACTTCATCATCGCCGAGGTCATCCACCACCACGAACGCATCGCCGAAGGCAAGTGACCCGCCCGCTCCGTCCCGCTCAGTTGGGGACGATGAGGGCGAGGGTGGCGATGGCGATGGCTGCCAGGAAGAGGAAGGCGGTGTCGAACATGCGGCCTCGGACGTGGAGGAGGCCGGCGGCGCGGTCGGTGAGGGTGGCTCGGAGGAGGGCTGCTACGCCGGGGGCGGCGGCGAAGATGAGGATGCCGTTGCGCCAGTTGTAGAAGGTCAGGATGACGAGGCCGGTGAGGCCTACCAGGAGGGCGACGGCCAGGGGCCATTCGGTGGTACGGCGCTGAGCCTCGCCGGCCATCAGCACGTCACGCTCGTTTCGGGGTGGACTCGGCGGCCTCGACGACGTTGGTGAGGAGCATGGCGCGGGTCATCGGGCCGATGCCGCCGGGCATGGGGGCGATCCAGGCGGCCTGGTCGCGGGCGGCGGGGTCGATGTCGCCGACGATCTTGCCCTCGGCCGAGCGGCTGGTGCCGACGTCGAGGAGGACGGCACCGGGCTTGACCATGTCGGCGGTGATCAGGCCGGCGGAACCGGCGGCGGCGATCACGATGTCGCCGGTACGGACGACGGCGGCCAGGTCGGTGGTGCCGGTGTGGCACTGGGTGACGGTGGCGTTCTCGGAGCGGCGGGTGAAGAGGAGGCCCATCGGGCGGCCGGCGGTGACGCCACGGCCGACGACGACCACGTGGGCGCCGGCGATCGGTACGTCGTACCGGCGGAGCAGCTCGACGCAGCCCTTGGGGGTGCAGGGGAGCGGACCGTCCTGGCCGAGTACGAGCTTGCCGAGGCTGACCGGGTGCAGGCCGTCGGCGTCCTTGGCCGGGGCGATCAGGCCGAGGATGGTGTTGGTGTCGACGTGCTTCGGCAGCGGGAGCTGGACGATGAAGCCGGTGCAGGCCGGGTCCTCGTTCAACTTGGCGACCTCGGCCGCGATCTCGTCCTGGGTGGCGGTGTCTGGCAGTTCGACCTGGATCGACGCGATGCCGACCGCAGCGCAGTCGCGGTGCTTGCCAGCGACATAGGCCCGGCTGCCCGGGTCGTCACCGACCAGGATCGTTCCCAGCCCGGGAACCACACCCTGCTCCGCCAGCTTCGCGACCCGGACCTTCAGTTCGTCCTTGATCGCCGCCGCCGTCGCCTTGCCATCCAGAATCTGCGCTGTCACGAGGCAAGAGTCTGCCATGGGGAGCAGGGGGAATACCGAGCGGCCTTGCCGTGGTTCGAGTAGATAGTTTATTCTTGAACTACTTAGCCAAGAGGAGACCCTGATGCCCGCCGTGACCGTCAGTGACATCACTGTGTTGCCCCGCATTCACCAGCCGGACCCGGCCGTCGCGCGGGAGCGGGCGGTGCGGTCCGTGACGTCGGCGCCGAGTGGTTACGAGGGCGAGGGCTTCCCGGTACGGCGGGCGTTCGCGGGCGTGGACCTGAAGGATCTGGACCCGTTCATCCACATGGACCAGATGGGTGAGGTCGAGTACGCACCGGGCGAGCCGAAGGGCACGCCGTGGCACCCGCACCGCGGCTTCGAGACCGTCACGTACATGCTCGACGGGATCATGGAGCACCAGGACTCCAACGGTGGTGGCGGTGTCATCTCCAACGGCGACACCCAGTGGATGACCGCCGGGACGGTTATGCCTTTAGCCACACATTAGCAGCCGGAGTAGGGCGCACCTAGGAGCGTAGGCGCGCTACACGGCAACTACCGGACTCTGAATTC
>NZ_JBHJQQ010000019.1:0-137946 GCF_042262745.1 Kribbella sp. NPDC056345
GTGGGCTTGACAAACTAATTCCCTGTTAAAACCCCCCGGTGCCGGGCCCCCCCCCCCCCCCCCCCCGGTTATCGGGCGCGGGCCCAGGGGTTGGCCTCAAAGGCGGACCTCAGCTGAGGCCCGCCTTCCCGTACTCCGCGGCTACTTGCCCTTGCGGCGATCGATCGCCCGCTGAATCCGCTGCTGCGGCTGCCCGGTCAGCTTGGCGATCAGCGGCACCCGGTACTTGAACGCCGCCACCGCCCCGACCACGAGCACAAGGAAAATGAACCAGCCCATCGCCGTTCCCTTCGTCGGACCGGACCTACCACCGGCCTAGCCTCCATCATGCCCCCTCCACCCCAGCCACCACTCCGTCAAACCCCTGACCCACCCCTGGTTTCCAACCCCCGCAGCACGAACAACAGGAGGTAGGTGTCTACGTGTACCCGTTCCCACGCCTGGACCGAACGGACGCAGCCCCGATCCAGCCGACACATCCTGTCGTTACTGCACCACCGCGACCGCCCGAACTGCGGGCACGCCAGCCCGGTCTGTCCCAACCAGCCCCCACACCAGATACCATCACCCCGCACGGGGCGGTAGCTCAGCTGGTTAGAGCACGGGACTCATAATCCCTTGGTCGCGGGTTCGAGTCCCGCCCGCCCCACTTTGGATACCCCGCCGATGCGCGACGTTCGCCACTGACCTAGGCAGTCCTCGCAAACGACTGCTTGCCCGGGTTGTCCATCCTGGTTGCATCAAGCTGCAACCAGTTGGTCTAGACAACTTGACTGGCCCCACCCAGCGTGAGCCCGTAATCAATGGATGTGGCTCGCGCCACATCCATTGATGGCGGCCCGGCGCCTGGCCGTCTGCTGACACTCGGACAGACAAAACCGCCTCCGTCGGCACCTCCTGCCGTCGCCGTGATTCTCCGGATGGCGTTATGACCATTGGATTCTATTTACCGTCGTCATGCTAGGAACTCAAAGGGAGGAACAAATGGGGAAATTCAAGACGATTACGGCGATTTCACTAGCCGCGTGCCTTGTCATGGGCAGCATTGCAGGTACCGCACGGGCAACGGCCGGGGTGATGCCGAGGTCAAGGACTCCTTGACGATCATCAGCAAGCAACCGGTTCGCTTCTTCGATCAGCAATCCGAGTTCGGCCTCGTCACGCGCCGAACCAACATGACGAACGATCCGGCGCCGGCCGGCGACCGACTCAGCGATCTGCACCGCCGTTTCTCGTTGCACAAAGCTGCAATCTGAGCGCGACAGCTATTGCGCATAGCTGCAAGATTCGCGGCGACCGTTGACAGCAGAGGGTGATCGGAGATGTGCTAAACGCAATCTCAAACAAGGGGAACCGCCCATGAACCGCAGAATGAGAATGCTTACGGCTGCCCTCGCGGCGGCCACAGCAATAGCCTCCGGCAGTTCGACCGTCCAGGCAGCACCGCCGGAATCATCAACGGAGTTCTGCAGCGCCGCTCAGCTCGACAGCGGAGAATGCCTGACAGCTGTAGTTGCAGAGGGCGGCAGCATTTCGCCCGAGCAGGCTGCGGTCTCGCAGGCGATCGCACGGGGAGAGCTGGCCAAAGCACGCAACTTCGTTGCTGCACGTGGCAATGCGAAACCCGACGCCGAGCAAGGAGTCCTCGAAGGTCTGGTCTCTGCTGCAGCCAAGGGAACGCCAAAGATCATGGAACCGTCACCGGGCGGTCGCATTGTCGGCGGCACACATTTCCAGAATGGCATGATCGACTACCTCTACTGCAATGGCTCCACTTGCTCACTCGTCGGCAAGGTAGGAGTTGAGTACCGGACCGTACTCAACTTCTACCCGACGGTCACGCTTGATGGCGAGTGGTGGGTGCAGCAGGGTCCGTCCGTCGACTTCACAGCGGCTGAATGCCTGACACGGTACGATCAAAACTCCCTGCCGGACACGACCGTTCGCACCTGGTCAAACTGCCCGGCCGCGCATAATGCGCACAGCTGGACGTTCCGTGCACTAGTCAACGCCCAGAACTGGAGTCAAGGCGGGACCAGGGGCGCGAATTACTTCATGCGGTACCGCTTGACGTTCAAGACGAGCGCTGGAAACCAGCCGATGTTCGGTCCGTGGGAATGGGAGACCTACCGGTACAAGGTCTCGTCGACCGGCGGCTCGGCAGCGTGGCACACGTGAGAGGCCTGAAAAAAACTCAGACGGCTTCGTGATTCCAGAGATCCGGAGGAAAGATGTCTGGTCGCGCTCGCCCCGTGTGATGGAAGGTTTCGCCGGGGCCGACCGTGAAGGCGTCCGGGCCAAGCTGGACCTTGAGCGTTTCGGCCGTGAGGTTGGTGTAGACGTGATGCTCAACCTCGTAGTCGTGAACAACGATCTGTGCATCCGCGTCGAGCCTGTAGATCTTGTCCAGCCGCTCGCCGGAGTCGACATCGCGAAGTTGTAGCTGCCGAGGGACACCCGCAGTCATCGCCTCGATGACTGCGGGTGCCAATTCTTGTTCTGCTGAGGAGATCACCTGCCCCAGCTCCAGATCGCCAACGCTCATGTACTGATCATGCCCCATCCGGCGGTCGGCAGGCCCTAGGACGTGGCATCAGTAGATTGAGGTGACGAGGAGCTTCCCGGCCGCTCCTGCTCCGCCGGGCTAGTTCGCGGTACTGCCGAAGCCGCCAGAACCGCCGCCTCCGGGGCTGTTGCCTGGGGCACCGGGTCCTGCGCCGAAGTTGGGGAAGGCGACTTCACCGCCGCCGTTGGGTGCTGCTCCTCCGCGGCCGGTGAAGCAGCAGGTGCCGCCGATCCGGCGGCCTTGGCCACCGTCGCCGCCAACGACGGGTGGCCGTACGAGGCCGGCAAGAACGACAAGCGGCACGTTCGGCCCTCCGGCAACGACAAGATGGGTTTTACAGGGCTCATAATCCTTGGGTCGTGGGTTCGAGCCCCACCCGCCCCACCCACAGTCCTCAGGTCTTGTCGCGATCGGCGAGCGGGGCACTCGCCGGTGCGCCTTCCGGACGCACATCGTCCGGAATGTCGTCGACGGTCGGTCCTATGGACAACACCTCGACTGTTTCGACCGCGTCGCCGCTGGCTGAGCCGCCGGTTGCCGGGTCCGAAGCCGACACCTTGATCGGCGCGCTGGAGCGCAACCGCCGTACGTTCGCCTGGAAATGCGGCGGCCTGGACGCTGCCGGGCTGCGCCAGACGCATGCACCGTCGACGGTGACACTCGGAGGGCTGCTGAAGCACCTCGCGCTCGTCGAGGACGAGTACTTCACCCATCGCCTGCACAACCGTGAACTCGATGCCCCTTGGAACACCGTCGACTGGGACGCCACGCCGGACTGGGAGTGGCAGAGCGCCGCAGACGACTCCCCCGAGCAACTGCTCGATCTGTGGAACGCGGCCGTTGAGCGGTCCCGCGCCGCCGTCGCTGAAGCACTCGCCAAGGGCGGTCTCGACCAACTCGCCGCCTGGAAGAGCAGCAGCGGTAGGTCGCCGAGCCTGCGCTACATTCTGGTCGACCTGATCGAGGAGTACGCCCGCCACACCGGCCACGCCGACCTGATCAGAGAATCCATCGACGGCCTCACCGGCGAGGGCGCACCTCCCTCTTCCTGACGAAAGTTGTCGCCAGCCGGCGTCGAGCCGCCGGCTGGCACGTCCACAGGCAGTTGCCTATGGCCCCAATCCCGAGCACCACCCGCCCCACCACAAGCTTCTGGCGTCAGACGGTGAAGCCGCCGTCCACGGTCCAGTTGGCGCCGGTGACGAAGGCTGCTTCCGGTCCGGCCAGGTAGCTGACGGCGGCGGCGATCTCGTCGGGGCGGCCGAAACGGCCAAGAGCCATCAGGTCGCGCAGCGAGTTTGCGATCTCGCCGGTCTCGGCGGTCATGTCGGTGGCGTGAGTCCCACCTGGAGGTTGTTGACGGTGATGCCTCGAGGGCCGAGTTCGCGGGCGAGGGCGCGCGTCAGTCCGGCGACTGCCGCCTTCGACATCGCATAGATCGACATACCGGCCAGGGGCACTCGGTCGGCATTGATGCTGCCGATGTTGATGATGCGACCGTTGGAGTCCAGATGCGGTAGAGCTGCTCGGATCGCCGCGAAGACACTGCGGACGTTGACGGCGACCACCCGGTCGAACTGCTCCATGGTCAGCGACTCGATGGGACCCGCAGGGAGGATTCCCGCGTTGTTGACGAGGATGTCCAGACCACCGAACTGGGCCACGGTCTCGTCGATCGATCTGCTGACCTGCTCGGGATCACCACTGTCGGCCTGAATCGCGACGGCCGCACCCCCGAGATCGGCAACCAGCTTCTCGGCCGCGGCGACCGAGGCGCCGTACGTGAAGGCGACCGCAGCGCCATCGCTCACCAGGCGTTGCACGACTGCCGCTCCGATCCCTCGCGAAGCTCCCGTCACCAACGCCCGTCGACCTGCAAGTGGCAGTGCCACAACATCACCCTTTCGAACCGAAGCAATCTCCCGTTCGACGGTAACGACAGTGAGCCCACCTAGTCTGTCCCTGTCAGTGGTAGGTGTTCGGGGAACACCGTGCCGGGCACGGTGTTCCCCGAACTGCGATCAGGTCAGAGGGTTGCGGTGATCGCGATCTTTGCGGGGTTCGGGCAGAGGAAGCTGCCGCTCTTCTTCGGGACGCTTTGTTCGGGGAACGTGCCCGCGTTACCGGAGTAGGTGCCGGTCAGCGTGCCTGAGTAGCCGCAGCTGATCGGTTTGGTGACGGAGACGTCCAGGGTGAGGCTTGCTGCGTTGCCGGGGCCGAAGGTGAGCGTGCCTGATGCGGTGCCGTCGGCGGAGCAACTGTCGGCGATGTCGATCGACTGAATCTGTACGGCGGCCGGGGGCGGGCCGCCTGCGTAGGTGAAGGTGAACGCGCAGGACGTGCCCTGGAACGTGATGGTCCCAGAGCCGGCTGCATCGGTGCGGGCGGATGCCGGACCGGCGGCCACGCCGACGGACGACACCACCAGAAGGGCGGACAGGACTGCAGTACGGAAGCGCATGGCGACCTCCAGATGGGGGGCGGTTAGAGTCGCAGGGCAGCTGCCGCCAACGACGCTAAATCCCTCACCAGAGGTAGTCAACAGGTCACAGTCAGTTTTCTTACCTGCCGGTAGAGGTGAGCGGTGCTCAACTACTCAGCGGATGCGGTCGTAAGTGAGGGCTTGTTCGCCGGTCGGGCCGGTCTGGTGGTGCGTGAGGGCCCAGGTTGTCGCCGGGAGGCCGGTTTCGAAGAGGCGGGAGCCGCCGCCGGTGATGACGGGGACGACTGTGAGGTAGAGGCGGTCGATGAGGTCGTCCGCTAGCAGGGACTTGATGACGGTGGGGGCGCTGTTCACGAGGATGTCGCCGGTCCCGGTGGACTGGAGGTCGGCGACTACCGCGGCGGCGGGGGCGTTGGCGATGCGGGCATGCGCCCAGGGGGCCTCGGTCAGGGTGCTGGAGAGGACGACCTTCTCCACGTCGACCAGCCATTTGGCGTAGCCGCGGTCGCGGGCGTCGGCGTTCTCGTCGTCGGCGACTGTCGACCAGAAGCCGAGGAAGCCTTCGGCGCTGTTGCGGCCGAGGAGTGCCGTGGTGGCGGACTCCCAGATGCGGGACATCTGGTCGCGGGCGACATCCGTTGCGACAAAGGGAAGGAACGGCGCGAAGTCCTGCGGACCGCCGGCGCCGTGGTAGTGGCCGTCGAGGCTGAGCGCGAGGTTGGCGGTCACCAAACGGTTGGTCATGACTGAGCTCCTTGAATGACGCGGGTGAGGTTGTCGAGTACTTGGTTCCAGCCGGTCTCGATACCGGCGATGGACGGAGCAGCCGCCACAGTGGCGTCGTCGAGCCGCAGGTCGAGCCGCAGCCGGGTGCCATCCGCAGCCGCGTTCAGCGCAACGTCGTACGTCGCACTGAACGAAGCTCCGAGCACCGCGAGATCGAACACCAAACGCTTGTACGGCGTCGCCTCGTGCACCGTTCCCTCGGACCGGTACCGGCCGTCGGCATCGCGGTACTCGAGAACCGCCCGCCCGCCAGCACGTGGTTCGAGCAAACCCTCGGTGACTGTCATCGAGGGCGGCGCCCACCACGAGGCGAGCAGGTCGGGCTCGACCCAATGCCGCCAGACGATCTCGGCCGAAGCCGGCAGCACGCGCTCGAAGGAGAACGTCCGCCCGTCGGCCCAACTATCGCGATCAGCAAGCGCCGTCTCCCGCGAGATGGCATCCCGGTAGCGCGCGAGCACATCACGCTCACCGGCATGCGCCCCGGCGCTCGACGCCAACTGCCGCAACCGATCGGCGAAGGCCGTCAACGGCTCACCCTCGAGCGCGTACACACGACGCTGCCCCAGCGGGAAGACCGTCACCAGCCCCACCCGGCCGAGCGCCTGGAGATGCTTGGTGGTCTGCGGCTGCCGCAGCCCAGTGAGCTCAGCGAGCTCACCCACGGAACGCGGGCGCTCGGCCAGCAACTCGACCAGCCGCCACCGCGCTCCGTCACCCAGTACTGCCGCGATCTGCTCCATAACCCGAAGTATTCTCCATAGAGAATATTCTTGTCAAGGAATATGTCAGTCGACGCGGAACGGGTCGTGCTCGGCGAGCAGCTTGTCGAGTCGCGCCTGGTCGACGCGGGTGGTGACGACGGACAACTCCTGCCGATCGCGGACGACCTTCGACAACGTGACCGTCGAGGTGACCAGGTACAGCAGCCCGAGCCCGAGGAAGGCACGGACCCACCCCGGAGCAGGCAGGTAGATGACGGCGACGGTCATCGCGGTCAGGGACAGGCCGAACGAGATGACGGCCTGGACGTAGTACGCGTTGGTCTGCGACGGCTGAATGGGCTTGTTGGTCATGGCAAGATCCTCGCCACTCGCCGACCCGACGGCATGCGCTGAACTACTCAATCAGATGGCGCCGGTGATCGCTTTCTTGCGGAGGTCGGCGCGGTAGGCCTCGAGGGCGATCAGTTCGCCGAACATGCGGTTGTAGTCGTCGGCCTTGTCGATCGGGTTGGTCCGCTGCAGCTTCGACTTCAGGTCCATGATCCGGCGGGCGCAGGTAAGCTCCTGCACTCGCGCGACCAGGGCCAGCGCATACTGCTCGTCGGGCTCGCGGCCCAGCCGGAGCGGGTCGACCGCGAGCGCGCCGACCACGGCAGCGGCCGGGTCGTTGCCGATGGCATCCCGTACGGCGACCACCCAGGCCTCGCCGGGGGCTGCCGTCGACGGGCCACCGGTCTTCTCCATGCCGGCGCGGACCGCGGCCAGCCAGGGGTGGGTGAAGTCGTGGTCGTCCAGCTCGTCGAAGGCGACGCCGACGAGATGGGGGTGCTGCATCGCGACCTTCAGGACGTCCCACTCGATCACGAACCGCTGGTCCCGCGGCGACGGCAGGTCGTTGCGCGGTGGCGGAGCCGGGGCCTCGGTGGTGGTCGTGACCGGCGTCCGCCCTTGCGGGGTCTGCGGCGCCGCGGCCGGGCGCGACGCGGCGCGATGCACCTCGGACCGGACCTGGTCGACCTCCATGCCGAGCAGCCCGGCCAGCTCGCGGGTGAACGCGTCCACCTTCGAGCGGTCCCGGATGCTGATCACGAGCTTGGCCGCGTCGCGCAACGCGTCGATCCGGGTGTCGGCCCGGTCCAGGTCGTACTTCGACAGCACGTTCCCGAGGACGAACCGATACAGCGGAACCCGGCGGCCGATCAGCTCACGGACCGCGGCGTCGCCCTTCTGCAGCCGCACGTCACACGGGTCCAGCCCATCCGGCTCGACCGCGACGTAGGTCTGCGCGGCGAAGGCCTGGTCCCCGGCGAACGCCTTGAGCGCCGCCCGCTGACCCGCCTCATCACCGTCGAAGGTGAAGATCACCTCGCCGCGGAACTGGTCATGGTCGAGCAGCAACTGCCGCAGCACCCGGGCATGGTCCTCGCCGAACGACGTCCCGCAGGTCGCGACCGCGGTCTGGACGCCGGCCAGGTGGCAGGCCATCACGTCGGTGTACCCCTCGACGACCACTGCCTGGTGGCCCTTCGCGATCTCCCGGCGGGCCAGATCCACGCCGTACAGGACCTTGGACTTCTTGTAGATCGGGGTCTCGGGGGTGTTCAGGTACTTCGCTTCGATCTTGTCGTCGTCGAAAAGCCGCCGCGCGCCGAAGCCGATGACGTCCGAGGACGCGTCCCGGATCGGCCACATCAGGCGGCCGCGGAACCGGTCGTACAGACCGCGTTGGCCCTCGGCGGAGACGCCGGACGCGACCAGCTCGGCGTTCGTGAAGCCGCGGCCGCGCAGATGGTTCGTCAGCGCCTCCCCGCCACGTGGTGAGAACCCGACCCCGAAATGTACGGCGGCATCGCGGTCGAAACCACGCTTGTCCAGGAACTGCCGGCCGAGCGCGGCCTCCGGAGCACCGAAGAGCTGCTCGACGAAGTACTCCGCGGCGACCTTGTGGACCTCGACCAGGCGCGGCCGCTGGTTCGCCGGGCCGCGCTGGATCGGTGCGCCGGATTCGTCGTACCGGAGCTGGATGCCGACCTTGGCGGCCAGCGTCTCGACCGCCTCGTGGAAGGTGATCTGATCGATCTTCTGGATGAAGTCGATCACGTCGCCGCCCTCTTGGCAGCCGAAGCAGTAGAAGAACCCGCGCGCCGGAGTGACGTTGAACGACGGCGACTTCTCGTCGTGGAACGGGCACAGGCCCTTGAGCGAGCCACCCCCGGCGTTCTTCAAGGTCACGTACGAGCCGACGACGTCGTCGATCCGGGCCCGCTCGCGCACCAGCGCGATGTCCTCGTCCTTGATCCTGCCTGCCACCCCGCGAGTCTACGATCTCCGGCAAGGGCTCCTGCCCACGGGAGGGAAACTCGTGCACAGAACTTTCGCGCTGCTCGTCCTGAGTGCCGCCACTGTGGCCGCGCTGCTGACCGCCGGACCGGCAGAGGCAGCGGCGAAACCAGCCCAACCAGCGCCTTTCGTGGAGCTGGTCTCCCCCGGCGGCGTCGGCCGCCTCTACACCGCCGACTCCCGCGAGCTCGATGCCGCGACGGCCGCGGGCTACCGCCGCCAGCCCGGTACGACGGGCTTCATCGACCGTACGGTTTCCTCCGGCTCGACCCCGTTGTTCCGGCTCAAGCCGTCGGCGAGCGCGTCGAAATGGCTCTTCACCGCCTCCACCCAGGAGCGCGACACGCTGATCGCTCGAGGCTGGGTCAGTGAAGGCACGGCCGGGTACGTCGCCACCCAGCCGGGCGCGGGCCTGGTCCAGCTCCGCCGGTTCACGAACGGTTCCGAATGGCGGCTCGCCCTGGAGCCACGCACCACCGAACTGCTGAACGCGGGCTACACCCTCGACGGCCCGGTCGGCTACGTCCGCCAGACCTGGATCCGGGCCGGCGCGGTCTACTTCGGCATGTTCCACACCGGCGGTCACCCGACGATCATCCAGCGCACCAAGGAGATCTACGGCCGCGACAACGACTGGTGGGGCGGTGTCCGCGACTTCCACGACGGCACCCGCTACGCAGCCGACAACTGGCCCGGCGAGGACTGGTCGAACCTCAAGCCGTCGATCGGGTACTACGACGACTCCCAACCGGCCACGCTGGAGAAGCACATCACCCAGGCGACGTCGGCCGGGCTCAGCTTCTTCAACTTCTACTACTACTGGGACAGCCGAAAGCAGCGCCAGGATCTCACCGACAAAGCACTCGACGCGTTCCTCCAGGCCGGCAACAAGGACAGCATCGACTTCACCATCGGCGTCTGCGCCCACCCGTACGCACCACTCAACATCCCCGTCGCCCAGTACGACGCCGTCGCGACGAACCTCGCGCAGTACCTGCAGCAGGACAACACGCTCCGCACGAACGACGGCCGCAAGATCCTGAACATCTGCGACGCCCGCGGCCTGGGCGACGGCAGCAATGCGCAGGTGAAGCAGTTCATCGACGCGGTGCGCGCGAAGTCCGGTCAGGACCTCTACGTGATGATCAACCAGGCCGGATTCGACCCGCAGCAGGTCAGCAACGCCGGCGCCAATTCGCCGTACTGCACGACCGACGGTCCGAGTATCGAGGCACGCTCGTACGCGACCTATCTGCGCGACCAACGCAAGTTCTACAACCAGGCACCCACCGGTCCCTACGGCCGCTGCGTGCTCTCGGACTTCGACGAGCGGCCGCGCTACCCGATCGAGACCACGGACGTCAGCAAGATCCGCTGGATGCCCGACCAGTCCTTCGACGGCTTCCGCCAAGCGCTCCGCAACGCCACCGCCGACCTGGCCGCCTCCACCCGCCCGTCCACCGTCGACAACTACCTCTACCTCTATGCCTGGAACGAGTGGCACGAGGGCGGCGTCATCGAACCCAACGAACGTGACGGGTGCCGATACCTGGACATCCTGCAGAGCGAACTGGCACTCCAAGGTCCGGGCTGCGTCAGCTAACTTGGCTGCGTGCCCCGAACCCTGCGCCCCGGCCAACGGTCCGAGCTCTACACCGTCGACGTCCGCACCGGCGAGCACCAACTGGTGTTCACGAGTGACGAGACCCTCTTCGAAGCACCCAACTGGACGCCGCACGGCAACCTGATCGTCAACGGCGACGGCAAGCTGTTCCGCGTCGACAACGGACTCATCGAGATCGAGCTCGACGGAGTGCCGGACATCAACAACGATCACGTCGTGAGCCCGGACGGCACGACCGTCTACGTCTCCGCGGACGACGGACACCTGTACGCCGTTCCGCTGGCCGGCGGGCCTGGTCGCCGGGTCAGCAACGACCGCGGACCGGGCTTCCACCACTACCTGCACGGAATCTCGCCGGACGGGACGACGCTCGCGTACATCGGGCTCGAGTCGATCAACGGCCGACGGATCACCAATGTGTGGACCATCCCAGCGGCCGGCGGGCCCGACGTACAGATCACGAACGACGAGCACGCCGACGACGGGTCAGAGTACGGTCCGGACGGGAAGTGGATCTACTTCAACTCCGAACGCGCCGGGCATGCGCAGCTCTTCCGGATCGGAGATGAGGTGGAGCAGCTCACGTTCGACGAGCGGGTCAACTGGTTCCCGCACCCCGCGCCGGACGGCTCCTCCATCGCCTACGTCAGCTTCCCGCCCGGCACCGAAGGCCACCCGGCCGACATCGACGACGTCCGCCTCCGCCTCCTCACGGAGGAAGGCATCCGCGACCTCACGACGCTGTTCGGTGGCCAGGGCACGATGAACGTGCCGAGCTGGTCACCGGACAGCACGAGCTTCGCGTACGTCGCCTATCCGCTAGACGTCAGCTAGCGGGATCGAGGGGTCGGCCAGGCGGGTCGGGTCGACCTGCCGGCCGGACTTGATCAGGTCGCGGACGCCGCCGATACCGTCGTCCCAGAGGTTCACATGCATGCCGGCCAGGACGCGGTGGTCGTCGCTCAGCCAGAAGGCCAGGTAGGCACCAGACTTCGGGTCGCCGCGCAGGACGACCTGGTACGACGCGCCGTGCGGGATGTCGCCGACGTACTCCATGCCGAGGTCGAACTGGTCGGTGAAGAAGTACGGGATCGCGTCGTGCGCCACGTCCTGACCGAGCATCGACTTCGCGGCCGCCGCGCCAGTGTCCTTCGCGTTCTGCCAGTGCTCGAGGCGGATCGGACGGCCGAACAGCGGGTGATCCCAGCGCACCACGTCCCCCGCGGCGTACACATCCTCGGCCGAGGTCCGCAGGTCGGCGCCGGTGACGATGCCGGAGCCTGCCTCGCGAGTGGCGACCTCGATCCCGGCCTCCGCTGCGAGCTCCGTATTCGGCTGGACGCCGACACCGACGACCACCAGATCGGCCGGCAGCACCTCGCCGCCGGAGATCCGCACGCCGGTCACCTTGTCCGTGCCCTCGAAACCTTCGACCGTTGTCCCGAACCGGAGCTCGACACCGTGCGCGCGGTGGAAGTCGGCGTACAGCTCACCGACCTGCTCACCCATCACCGAGGCCAGCGCGGTCGACTGCGGCTCGAGCACGGTCACCTCGCAACCGCGTTCCTTCGCAGCCGAAGCGGCCTCCAGCCCGATCCAGCCAGCACCAACTACGACCACGCGCGGGGTCGCGGCGTACGCGTCCGTCAGCGCCTGCGACTCGGCCGCAGTCCGCAGATAGTGAACCCCTTCCAGGTCCCCACCCGGTACGTCGAGTTTCCGGACCCTGCTCCCGGTCGCGATCAGCAGCTTGGCGTAGGACTGCGTCGAGCCGTCGTCCAGGGTGACCGTGTGCGAGGCGCTGTCGATCGCGGTCACGGTCGTACCGAGCCGGAGCTCGACGGTGTTGTCGTCGTACCACTGCCGGTCGTGCAGCTGCGCGGACTCCGGCCCCTTCTTGGCGAGCAGGACGTCCTTGGACAACGGAGGCCGCTCGTACGGCAACTCGGTCTCACTGCCGATCAGCACGATGCCGCCGGACCAGCCCTCCTCTCGCAGGGTCTTGGCCGCGGTTGCTCCCGCGAGGCTCGCACCAACGATGACGATGGGCTCTGCAGCAGTCATGTCACCGACCTTAGCCCTGTGTCACCAGAGTGTCGCGCCAGGCTCCTGTCGTTGGCGGGGCGTCAGGCCGGCCGCACCAGCTCCTCATGCCACGCGACGGCGGATGGGTCCGTCAACGACGCGATCTGATCGACGATGACGCGCAGTCGCGCCTTGTCGTCAGCGGCGTCGTGCCAGTCCGCACGGAGGGGCGCGTCGAGATGCGTCGGTCCCGTTCTCCAGAGCGCGTCGGCGAGCTCGGTGAGCATTTCGCGCTGGGTGGCGCGCCTGGCCTGACGCTCCGGCGAGTTCAGCACGTGGAACATGCCGACTCCCTTGAGTAACCCGATCTCCACCCGGACGCCATCCGGTACGACGAGATCCGCCTCGTACCGAATCAGGCGGGAGCGGCCGAACACCGCATGGGTCGCCTGCTCGGCCGATGTCACGAATCGCCCGATCAGCTGACTGGTCAGGTCCTTCAGCCCACCGAGCGCGCGCCGGCTGTCGTCGAACGCACCACCTGGCCAGTAGTTCAGCCCGGTCAACCGCCGCCAGCCTTCGTCCAGCTCCGCATCGGTTGCCTCCGGCAAGTACATCTGCCGGACAGTCTCCCAGTACGGCGCCCGGTCCGCATCGACCGCGGCCAGGTCGATGTGGTGCGCGACGATCCCGTCCTCGACGTCGTGCACCGAATACGCCACGTCGTCGGCGAAGTCCATCACCTGCGCCTCGAGACACTGACGCTCACCGACCCCCTGCCGCAACCACCCGAACACGGCGAGATCGTCGTCGTACACACCGAACTTGCGCACCCCCGCGCGGCGGGGCCACGGGTACTTGGTCGACGCGTCGAGGGTCGCGCGGCTGAGGTTGAGCCCGACACTGCGCCCGGCCGGGTCGAACGTCTTCGACTCCAGCCGGGTCAGCAACCGCAGCGTCTGCGCATTCCCCTCGAAACCACCGATCTCGGCCGCGAGCTGATCGAGCGCCCGCTCACCGTTGTGCCCGAACGGCGGATGCCCGAGGTCGTGCGCCAGGCAGGCCGCGTCCACGATGTCGGGATCGCAGCCGAGCGTGGACGCCAGCTCACGGCCGATCTGCGCGACCTCGAGGCTGTGGGTCAGCCGGTTGCGGACGAAGTCGTCACTGCCGGCGGTGGCGACCTGCGTCTTGGCCGCCAACCGCCGCAGCGCGGCACTGTGCAGCACCCGGGCGCGATCACGCGCGAACGCCGTCCGGCCCGGTCTCTTGACCGGCTCCGCGACCCACCGCTCGGCGTCGTGCTCGTCGTACCACTCGTGCTGCTTCCTCATCACCGTTCACACTAACGGCGAGCACCGACAGTTTTCGTTACCCCCAACCGCCCTGCACCATCGTCTGGAACTTCCAGTCCCCGTCGACCTTCACCAGCAGATCGCCGTACCGCGACGGCACGGTCTGCCCGCTCTCGACGTACGTCATCGTCCCGTCGGTGATCACGAAGACCAGGTCGTCGGACAGGAAGTGCGGCGTCCTGGTCGTGTCGAACCTGACCTCACCAGCACCGACCACCTCCTTCATCTGCGCGATGTACGCCGCCCGGTCGATCTGGATCGCACTCCCGGTGCCCTTGCCGTCGTCGGTCACCTCGTTCAGCGGGAACAACGCCAGGTCCGCCATCCCCTCGAAGTCCTCCGCCGCCACCAGCGCGTCGTACCGCTCGAACCACTCCCGCACACTCGCCTCTGACAAAACGTCTCCCCTTCGTTGAAACTACGTACACTGTACCCAGTTTAACGGCAGAGCCAAACCTTTTGTTCCCGATCGGCTCAAGAAACGCAGTAGCGCGACCAGATGACCCCGCCCGCGAACACCTCGGTCCCCGCATGCTCCAGCCGGACCCCGGTCGTCCCACACCACGGCTGCCCCTCGCCGACGATCACCGGATGCACAAGCAGCGCCAACTCATCCACCAACCCGAGCTCCAGCAGTACGGCGATCAACTCGCCACCAGACTCGACCCGAACCACCCGCGCCCCGCGCTCCCCCAGGCGGTCCAGGACCTCCTCCAGATCCACCTGCTCATACCCAGTGACCAGCTCCCGGGTCGTCGCATCCGGCGGGCGAGCCGGCGTCTGATCGGCGTACAGCGCGAGCACGTCGGACCAATGACCGAGCTGCCGCAGGGCATCCCACTCCCGCACCCGCCCCCGGCTGTCAACGACCGCCAACAGAGGCCCGGCCTCCCGCACCCCAAGCCTCCGCGCCTCACCCTCAGGGTCGGCGCGACACACCCCGCGCACCACGCTTTCCTGGGCGAGGATCGTGTCCGCGCCGGCCAGCGTCACGTCCTCCTGCCAGAGCGTGGCCATCGCGTAGTACCGCGCCAGGTCCGCATCGAACCCGGCCGTCCGCCCGTCCAGCGAGACCGCCACCTGAGCCACTACATGAGGCCGCATACCCCGAACGCTAGAGATCACCACCGACAGTTCCTGGATATTGCAGAGACTCCTCTGCAGAGACTACTCTGCAATCATGCGACGCATCGACGCCCGAAGCCTGCGCGGACTCGCCCACCCGCTGCGGATGAACATCCTGGAGGCGATCGAGGTGGACGGCCCAGCCACCTCGACCACTCTCGCGGCCCGCCTCGGGGAGAACACCGGCACGATCAGCTGGCACCTGCGCCTGCTGGCCGAGCACGGCTACCTCGAGGAGGACGTCGAGCGCGGCAACAAACGTGAGCGCTGGTGGCGGATCCCGAAGGGCGCGACCGTCCTCGACCCGGCCGAGTTCCGCGACGACCCCGAGACCAGCGGCGCCTTGCGCGTCTACCTGAGCCACCTCGTCGAGCGCTACTTCGGCCGCGTCCGGAGGTACCTCGACGAGAACTGGCCCGGTGAGTGGCAGTCCGCCGCTTCTCTCTCCGACTGGCGCAACCTCCACCTGACCCCGTCCCAGCTCCAGAACCTGAACGAGGAACTGGGCGCGATCATCGACCGCTACATCGACCTAGCCCCCGACGGCGAGAACGCCGAGCGCATCATCGTCCAGCTTCAGTCCTTCCCCCAGCGTCCGGAACACCCATGAGCCTGCTGCGAACGCACCGGGACTTCAGGCTGTTGTGGGGTGGGGAGACGGTCAACCGGTTCGGGACTGCGATCTCCGGGGTGGCGATTCCGTTGATCGCGATCTCCGAACTGGCTGCGAGCACGTTCGAGGTCGGTTTGCTGACGGCGGCAGCGTGGGCGCCGTGGCTCGCGATCGGGTTGCCTGTCGGCGCGTGGATCGACCGGCGGCATCGCCGGCCACTCATGATCGGTACGTCGGTCGTGTCCCTGCTGCTGTTGATCGCCGTACCGGTTGCAGCGTTCGCCGGGCTGCTCACCATCCAGCTGTTGCTGGTGATCGCGCTGCTCACCGGCGCCGCGAGCGTCGTGTTCCAGACCGCCTACACGGCCTACCTCCCCGCGCTGCTCGACCCCGCGGATCACGCGGAAGGCAACGCCAAACTCCACGGCAGCGCCGCGGCCGCCCAGATCGCCGGGCTGGGCTGCGGTGGTTTGATCGTCCAGTTCGCCGGAGCGACCAACGCCCTGTTCTTCGACGCGGCGACCTTCGCCGTCGCCGCCTGCTGCCTGACCGCGATCCGATTCCGCGAACGCCGTACGACGACCTCCCGTCGTACCGGCGCGATTCGCGAGGGGATCCACCTCGTCGCGCGGGACGTCTGGTTGCGAACCCTGACGATCTTCGGCGCCACCTCGAACCTGGCCCTGATGGGCTACCAAGCGATCATCGTCGTCTTCCTGGTCCGCACAGTCGGCTTGGCCCCTGGCACCGTCGGCGCGCTGGTCGCAGCCGCGGCCAGTGGCGGAGTGCTCGGCGCATTCGTCGGCCGTCGACTGGCCAAACGCTTCGGTACGGCGCGCGCCCTGCTGCTCTGCGAACTCGGCCTACCGACGCTCGCCCTATTGATCCCGCTCGCCCAGCTCAGCCCAGCGCTGTACGTGATCGGCGGCTTCGGAGTCGGCGCGGGCGTGGTCGGCGGCAACGTGGTGAAGTCGACGTTCCTCCAGTCCTACTGCCCGCCCGACCTGCTCGGCCGCCTGACCGCGACCACGTCGTTCGTGAACTACGGGACGATCCCGCTCGGCGCGCTCCTCGGCGGCAGCCTGGCCACGTGGCTCGGCCTCGAAACCGCCCTGTGGATCACCACAGCCGGCGTACCGCTGGCCGGTTTGGTCTTGCTGCTCTCACCTATCCGCGGACGGCGCGACCTGCCGACTCACGGCCGAGCGGACTCTAGCCGCGCCCCAATCGACCGCCTCGCCTGGTCGTAGACCCCCTCGTCCCCATGCAGGATCGATGCGAGGTTGGCCGCTTCGTAGTACGCGTTCAGGTCGAACGCCAGCTGCACCGGATCCGCATCGAGCTCCCCGCGCTCGACCGCCCCCCGGACGACGTCCGTCACCATATCCATCCACTCCCGGTGGACCCCGGCCAGCGCCTCATGGACGGCTCCCCCGCGAGCGGCGTACTCGTGGGAGACCTTCTGGAAGAAGCAGCCGCCAGGGAACACCCGGCGCCGTGAGTAGTCGATCCAGCATTCGCTCAGCTTCCGCACCCGCTCGATCCCCGGCTCCGCCTCGAACGCCGGCAGCACCACGGCGTCCGCGTAGATCCGTCGCGCGGCCCGGATCGTCGCGAGCTGCAGCTCCTCCTTCGACCCGAAGTGCGCGAACAACCCGCTCTTGCTGATCCCGAGTTCG
Source organism: Kribbella sp. NPDC056345 (assembly GCF_042262745.1). Lineage (NCBI taxonomy): Bacteria > Bacillati > Actinomycetota > Actinomycetes > Propionibacteriales > Kribbellaceae > Kribbella > Kribbella sp. NPDC056345. The sequence goes on from NZ_JBHJQQ010000019.1 coordinate 17,282, forward strand.
GTGGCCAGCCGCCCGATCGACAGCCCTTCCAGCCCGTCGACCGACGCGATGTCGACCGCGCGCCGCAGCACCGCGCGGCGGGTCTGGTCACCGCGCACCAACCGTCCGTCGACCTTCTCCACGCTCCGATCCTATTCCGCTTGACCGCTGAGCTCTCCCAAACTAATAATACGACCGTTCGTATAGTTTACCGGGCGAAGGAGAACCATGCAGAAGCTGGCACGCGCGGGAATGATGACCCTCGGAGTGTTCTCGCCGCGATGGGCCGGCCGGATCGCCTTCGAGCTGTGGCGCCGGCCGTTGGCGCGCGGCCGCGTCCGCGACGCCGAGCGGGAGATCCACGAGGCCGCCCGGGTCGAGGTCGTCGACGGGATCGCCACCTATGCGTGGGGTGACGGCCGCCGGCCGGTCCTGCTCGTCCACGGCTGGCGATCCCGCGCCTCGCGGTACGCGAGCTTCATCACCCGGCTGCTCGAGCTCGGCTACAGCCCGATCTCGTACGACGGCCCCGGGCACGGCGACACGACCGTCGCGATGGGCACGATCCTCGACCACCAGCGGATCATCACCGCACTAGCAGCCAAGCACGGCACCTTCGAAGGCATCATCGCCCATTCGCTCGGCGTGCCGTTCGCCCTGTACGCCGCTCGCGGGGTGGCACCGGCGGCACGGTTCGTCTCGATCAGCGGGTTCGGCGATTTTGGCTACGTGGTCGACAAGTTCGGTGCCGAGCTGGGTCTGCGGACCGCGGTGAAGAACCGTCTGCGCCGCGAGATCGAAGGGCGGCTGTTCGACGGCGATCCGGAGATCTGGACCAAGTTCTCGGTCAGCCGCGGTAACGCAGACCTGCTGGTGATCCACAACGACGTGGACGACGTCGTGGACCCGGCCCAGGTCGCCGTACTGCTGGCTGGGTACGGACCGCGGGCCCGGCACTCGGCGAAGACCGGACTCGGCCACAGCCGGATCCTCTCGGACCCGGCCGTGATCGAGGAAGCCGTCACGTTCCTGACCGGCAACGTGAGCAAGCGGTCAGATGTCGCGGAAGGTCTCGATCTGAGCGCCTAGCGAGTTCAGCCGGGCCGCGAGCTCCTCGTAGCCACGGTTGATCACGTAGACACTGCGTAGGACCGACGTACCCTTCGCGGCCATCATCGCGATCAGCGTGACCACGGCGGGGCGCAGCGCCGGCGGGCACATGATCTCGGCGCCGGACCAGTGCGTCGGGCCCTCGACCATCACGCGGTGCGGGTCGAGCAGTTTGACCCGGCCGCCGAGCTTGTTCAGGTCGGTCAGGTAGATCGCGCGGTTCTCGTAGACCCAGTCGTGGATCAGGGTCTGACCGGTCGCCGACGCCGCGATCACCGCGAAGAACGGCAGGTTGTCGATGTTCAGGCCCGGGAACGGCATCGGGTGGATCTTGTCGATCGGCGCGTGCAGCTGGGACGGCCGGGTGGTCAGGTCGACCAGCCGGGTCCGGCCGTTCTCGGCCAGGTACTCGTCGCTGCGGCTGTAGTCCAGGCCCATCTCCTCGAGCAGCGCGAGCTCGATCTCGAGGAACTCGACCGGCGCCCGGCGGATGGTGATCTCGGAACCGGTGACGATCGCCGCGGTGAGCAGGCTCATCGCCTCGATCGGGTCCTCGGACGGCGCGTAGTCGACATCCACGTCGATCTCGGGCTTGCCGTGCACGGTGAGCGTGGTGGAGCCGACGCCGTCGACCTTCACACCGAGCAGCTCGAGGTAGAAGCAGAGGTCCTGGACCATGTAGTTCGAGCTGGCGTTGCGGATCACGGTGACGCCGTCGACCCGGGCCGCCGCCATCAGCGCGTTCTCGGTCACCGTGTCGCCGCGCTCGGTCAGCACGATCGGCTTGGCCGGCGTGATCGCCCGGTTCACCATCGCGTGGTACTCACCGGCGGTCGCCTTCACGTCCAGCCCGAACGGCCGCAGCGCGGCCATGTGCGGCTCGACGGTCCGCGTGCCGAGGTCGCAACCACCGGCGTACGGGAGCTGGAAGGTGTCTTCGCGATGCAGGAGCGGGCCGAGGAACATGATGATCGAGCGGGTACGGCGGGCCGCGGCGGCATCCATCGCGCCGAGATCCAGGTGCGCCGGCGGGACGATCTCCAGATCACCGGCGTCGTTCAGCCAGGTGGTCTTCACGCCGATCGAGTTCAGCACCTCGAGCAGCCGGTTGACCTCTTCGATCCGGGCCACCTTGCGCAGCGTCGTCCGGCCCTTGTTGAGCAGACTCGCGCACAGCAGTGCGACCCCGGCGTTCTTGGACGACTTCACGTCGATCGATCCGGACAATCTCAGTCCGCCGACCACACGGAGGTGGACCGGACCGCCACCGAGAGAGACAATTTCGGAGTCGAGGGCCTCGCCGATCCGGGCGAGCATCTCGAGGGTGAGGTTCTGATGACCCTTTTCGATCCTGTTCACCGCGCTCTGGCTGGTGTTCAGTACTTCCGCGAGCTGCGACTGGGTCCAGCCGCGGTGCTTACGGGCGTCCCGGATGAGATTGCCGATCCGGCTCAGGTAGTCATCGGTCATGCGCCGGACCTTATCTCACATGTGAGATACCTCTGCACCGACCCGCCGCTGGCAGCGTAGCGAACGTCACTTCGCCGCCGGCCGCCGCCCCCTTGACCTGTCGTGGGCTCCGCGCCGCCTACACTTACCCAACTCCCGCCGCCATCCGGAGAGGACCAACACATGCAGGACGACACCTCCGCGGTGGTGAACGAGTTCGAGGCGGAGGCCTGGCCGCTGGAGGCAGCGGCCGACAGTCTGCACCAGGTCATCGACGGCTTCCAGAACGGCGACACCCGGCCGCTGGTGATCGGTGACGGCGACCAGCCGGTGCTGGTCGTGCTCGCGATCGCCGACCTGGCCGACTTCCGGTCCCGGATCGCCGAGCTGCTCGGCAACCCGGTCGACGCCGGCTGGCTGCGCTACTACCTGCGCTCGAACTTCGACATGAGCTCGGAGCGGCTGATCGAGCTGCTCGGCGTCGACGCCGACCACGGCCTGTCCTCACTGGCCAGCCAGGTCAACGTCGAGCAGGCCGCGATCCTGATGCCGGACCACCTGCGCCGTACCGAAGCCGGCGGGAACCCGCTGATGCTGATCGGCGACGGGATGATGGCCACCGCGGCACTGCTCGCCTTCCCCGCCTTCCAGGTGCTGCTCGCACTGGACGGCGGCGGCACCACCGTCGAGGACGACTCCTGCGCACACGACGACGATGACGGCAAGCCGACCACTCCGCTCGAGGTGCTGGCCGAGCGGCTCGGGCCGATCTCGACCCAGCTCGTCGCGCAGATCAACGCGGGCCGCGAGCCTGGGCTGCCGCGGTACGAGCTGCACTTCGAGGACGATCTGGTCGACCACCTGCACGGCCTCGAAGCGATGGCGCAGAAGTCGCCGGGCAGCGATGCCTACGAAGAGCTGAACGACCTGCTGCACCAGTTCGACGAGATGCGCAGCGGCCAGGTCGAGGTGGGCGACGACGAGCCTGACGAAGCGCCGTACCTGGAGGCGACCGATCTACAGGCCGCGCTGTCGGATCTGCGCGACAACTTCCGCAGCGGCGTCGAGGACCCTTATCTGATCGGGTACGACGGGCGCCCGCTGGCCGGGCTGATCACCTTCGACCTGTACGAGGAGCTGCAGCGGGTCTCGGTCGAGCTCGACGGCACCGACGAGGCGCCGGTCCTCCCGCTCCCCCAGCCGCGCTGGGAGAACGGGCCGGAGGTGCTCGTCTTCGAGGCCGCGCTCGCGGTCTGCGAGGCCGTCGTCCAGGACATCCAGAACGGTGAGGCCTCGATGATCTTCATCGGCGACGAGGACGGCGATCCGGAGCTCGTCCTCGCCCCGCTGGTGTGGCTCTGGGCCTATGTCGACCATCTCGACCTCGAGGGTGCTGAGGTCTAGAACGTCTAGAACTCGAAGAGCGGCTGCCACTCGGTGAGCAATGCGAGCTGGTAGACGTCGGCCGGGGTGTAGGGGTCCTTCGCGAGGATGTCGCGGAGCTCGGCCTCGTCGGCGACGTTGTACACCAGCAGGGCGCCGGTCTGGTCGGTGAAGGGTCCGGCGGCGACGAGCTTGCCGGCCGCCTTGAGCTCATTGAGGTACTCCCGATGGGCGGGACGAACGGCCAGCCGCTCATCGGTCTCGGCGAGGTCGAACTGCAGTTGCACCACGAAAAAGGCCATACCGCGAACCCTACAACGAGGGTCGGTATGGCCTTGTGTACAAGAAGGTTTGGTGCGGGAGAGGGAATCACGAGCCGCCACAGCGGCTGGTTCGAGTCAGACCCGAAAGTCGACGGTGAATTCCCTTCCCGCCCGGTTATCTTGACCGGTCGGTGGCCCGCAACGCAAGGGGTTGGTTAAGAGAAACTGCGGCAGAAAGTTGAGTGAGGTAACGCTTGGTGACGGTTCCGCCGCCGGCGTCGATGAGAGCGCGGACACAGTCGTACAGACCGTCACGCCGGTCCGCTGTCAAGGCCCGATGACCTGAGTACGACGACAGAAGTTCGAGGTACTCGGCGGCCGAGTAGACCACTTCCCACTCGTACCGGTGGAACGTCACCGGCCCGAACAGGCCGGTCGCGTCGATCTCACTCGAGTCCTCCGGTACGGCGCTCGCTCTTGGCAGCCGGCCCTTGATCGGATCGTCGGTGAACCGGTCGTAGCACCGCTGCACGTCGACGAAGAACTGCTCACTCCCACCCGCGACATGATGCGTCGAAACGATCGCCAGTACGCCGCCCGGCCGCAGCACCCGCGCACACCGCCGAACCCGAGTCGCAGGATCGAGCCAGTGGAACGCAGTCGCCGAGAGCACGAGGTCGAACGTCGGCGGCGGGAGCTCCCAGGTGTCGAAGTCCGCCACGATGATGTCGGCCGTCGGGAGGTTTCGGCGCGCGACTGCGGCGAGCTCTGCACCCAGCTCAACCGCGGTGATCGACCACCCGCGCTCAACCATGGGGTGCGTCGCCTGGCCCGTCCCCGGCCCGATCTCGAGGACCCGGATCGGCATGCTCGGGCCGCCCTCCTCCCCGACCCCGAGCAGGTCGGCGAGGTCGTCGTACAACTGCTCTGGATAGGTCGGGCGGACTCGGTCGTAGAGCTCGGCGTCTTCGGTGAAGGTCTGGCGTAGCTGCTCCCGGCTCACCCATGCACCGTAGTACGGGGTGAGCCGGAGCGTCTGCCGAATTAGAGGGCCGCGCGACCCGCTTCGAGGCGGGCGATCGGGACGCGGAACGGCGAGCAGGAGACGTAGTCCAGGCCGGCGTCGTGGAAGAAGTGGACACTGTCCGGGTCGCCGCCGTGCTCACCGCAGATGCCGAGCTTGAGGTCCGGCTTGGTGGCCCGGCCGCGCTCGACACCGGTCCGGACGAGCGCGCCGACACCTTCGACGTCGATCGACTCGAACGGCGAGACCGCGAAGATCCCCTTCTCCAGGTACCGCGAGAAGAACGAACCCTCGACGTCGTCGCGGCTGAACCCCCACGTGGTCTGGGTCAGGTCGTTGGTCCCGAACGAGAAGAAGTCGGCCGCCTCGGCGATCTGGTCCGCGATCACCGCGGCCCGGGGCAGCTCGATCATCGTGCCGATCGGGATACTCCACTCGACACCGACCTCGGCCAGGACCTTGGTCACCTCGTCGCGCGCCAAGTGCAGCTCCTGCACGGCGCCGACCAGCGGGATCATGATCTCCGGCCGCGGGTCCTTGCCCTGGCTCTTCAGCTCGACCGCAGCGCTCGCGATCGCCCGCACCTGCATCGCGAACAACCCCGGGATGATCAGGCCGAGCCGCACACCGCGGAGGCCGAGCATCGGGTTCTGTTCGTGCAGCCGCTGGACCGCGGTGAGCAGCTTCGCGTCGCGGCCCGGGTCCTCGCCGCGCTCGTTGGCCAGGGCAACCTTGACCGCGAGGTCCTCCATCGAGGGCAGGAACTCGTGCAACGGCGGATCGATCAGGCGGATCGTCACCGGCTGGCCGTCCATCGCGCCGAGCAGTTCGAGGAAGTCGCCGCGCTGCAACGGCTCCAGCTCGGTCAGCGCAGCCTCGCGGTCGGCGTCGTCCTCCGCGAGGATCAACCGCTCGACGGCCTCCCGCCGCTCGCCGAGGAACATGTGTTCGGTCCGGCACAGCCCGATCCCCTCGGCACCGAACCGCCGGGCCCGCGCCGCGTCGTCCGCGGTATCCGCGTTCGTCCGGACGCCGAGACGCCGTACCTCATCGGCGTGTGAGATCAACCGGTGCACCGCGGCCACGAGCTCGTCGCCCGCCTCCGGGTCCAGCGAACCCTCGAAGTACTGGACGACCGGCGAGGCGACGACCGGAACCTCACCGGCGAAGACCTCACCGGTGGTGCCGTCGATCGAGATCGTCGCGTCCGCGTCGAGCACCGTGCCGTTGACCTTGATGGTGCCCTCGGCAACATTCACCTCGAGCTCCTCGGCACCACAGACACAGGTCTTACCCATGCCGCGGGCAACAACGGCCGCATGCGAGGTCTTGCCACCGCGGCTGGTCAGGATGCCCTGCGCCGCGATCATGCCGTGCAGGTCGTCCGGATTCGTCTCGCGGCGGACCAGGATCACCTTCTCGCCCTTGTCCGCTGCCTCGACCGCCGCGGCCGAAGTGAAGACCACCTTGCCCGAAGCGGCACCCGGCGAGGCGCCGATCGCCTTGGTGATCAGCTCCTTGTCCGCATCCGCGTCGAACCTCGGGAACATCAGCTGCGCCAGCTGCGCACCCTTCACCCGCTTCAACGCCTCGTCGGTGTCGATCACACCTTCGTCGATCAGGCTGGTTGCGATCCGGAACGCCGCCGCCGCGGTCCGCTTGCCGACCCGGGTCTGCAGCATCCACAGCTTCCCGCGCTCGACCGTGAACTCGATATCGCACAGATCGCGGTAGTGACCTTCGAGCTTGGCCATGATCGCCATCAGTTCGTCGTACGACGTCTTGTCGATCTGCTCGAGATCCGCGAGCGGGACCGTGTTGCGGATACCCGCCACCACGTCCTCGCCCTGCGCGTTCTGCAGGTAGTCGCCGTACACACCGGGCTGACCGGTGGAAGGGTCACGGGTGAAGCAGACACCGGTCCCCGAATCCATGCCGAGGTTGCCGAACACCATCGAGCAGATGTTGACCGCCGTACCGAGGTCGGTGGCGATCCGCTCCTGGCGGCGGTAGAGGATCGCGCGCTCCGAGTTCCACGAGCCGAAGACAGCCTCGATCGCGAGGTCCATCTGGGTCCGCGGGTCCTGCGGGAACTCGCGGCCGGTGTGGTCGTGCACGGCCTGCTTGAAGGTCTGCACGAGCGTCTTCAGGTCGTCGGCGTCGAGGTCCAGGTCGTTGCTGGTCCCCTTCGCCTGCTTGGCCGCCTCGATCGCGTCCTCGAAGACATCACCCTCCATGCCGAGCACGGTCTTGCCGAACATCTGGATCAGCCGCCGGTACGCATCCCACGCGAACCGGGGGTTGCCCGACTGGTGCGCGAGCCCGTTGACCGAGTCGTCGTTCAGGCCGACGTTCAGGACCGTCTCCATCATGCCCGGCATCGAGACCGCGGCACCGGAACGGACCGAGACCAGCAACGGGTCATCGGCCTGCCCGAGCTTCTTGCCCATCTTCTGCTGCAGTACGTCGACATGGTGGTCGATCTCGTCGGCCAGCTCCGCCGGCACCGAACCGGTGCTCAGATAGGCCTTGCACGCCTCGGTGCTGATGGTGAATCCGGGCGGTACCGGCAGACCGAGGTTCGTCATCTCGGCGAGGTTCGCACCCTTGCCGCCGAGGAGTTCCTTCATGGTCTTGTTGCCTTCGGCGAAGTCGTAGACGAGTTTCGGCACGTTCACTCCCTGGGGTGCGGGTGCTGCTGCTGGAGGCACGGGGCGGTGGCCCGCTGGCCCCTCGACTTCAATGGCGTGGGCGTCTTTTCAGAGTAAGCCCGAAAACCAGTCCAGTTGAACACTGGTCTCACAATGCCGACGTGACACTCCCCACAGACCGAAGGCCGGAAAACCCTTACCTGGTTGACAACGCGAGACAATCGGCGTCTCCATCGATGAATCGCAACCGGTGCGGTGTCGACGGCGTTCCGTCCGGGTACCGGTCAGGTTTCGTCTACAGTCGTTTGGTGCGCATCGTCTCGCTTCTGCCCTCGGCAACCGAGATCTGCTTCGCCCTGGGAGCCGGCGATTCCGTCGTCGGCGTCACCTTCGAATGCGACTACCCCGCCGCCGCCCGCACCCGCCGCATCGTCTCCACCACCACCCTCCCCGAAGGCCTAACCCCCGGCGAGATCGACGCAGTCGTCCGAGCCCGGGTAGCAGCCGGCGAAGACCTCTACAAACTAGACGCCGGCGCCCTCCAAGACCTCAACCCAGACGTCATCATCACCCAAGACCTCTGCGCCGCCTGCGCCCTGGACACCACCGACGTCTCCTCCGCCCTCGACTACCTAGGCTGCACCGCCAAGGTAGTCACCACCAACCCCCACACCCTCCCCGAAGTCCTCACCTCCATCGAGCAAATCGCCAAAGCCATAAACCGCAACCCAACCCCTCTCCTAACCAACCTCACCCACCGCCTAACCGCCACAACGGGCACGGCAGGCACGCCGACCACGCCGGCCACGGCGGGCAGGAGCCGGCCCCAGCCACCGGAGCGGGCTTGCGATCCCAACAGACGGCCGGAGCGGCGAGGACCCGGCGCCCACGCTCTCGGCCGCATGACCGGCAAGCGGGTCGCGTTGCTGGAGTGGACCGATCCGCCCTACGCACCAGGACATTGGCTCCCAGAGCAAGTGGAGTTGGCCGGTGGCGTGAACATCCTGGGTACCGCGGGAGCTCGATCGCACCCCGTGGAGTGGAGTGCACTGGCCGGGGCCGAGGTGGTGATCGTCGCGCCGTGCGGTTTCGGCGTAGACGCGGCCTACGAGCTAGCGGAAGGCCTCGTACACGACGACCTGCTGCCGATCGACTCCGAAGTCTGGGCAGTCGACTCCAACAGCTACTTCGCCCGCCCCGGCCCCCGCCTGATCGAAGGCATCGAACTCCTCACCCAGATCCTCACCGCCCAAACCCCCGACCCCACCCAAGCCCGCCGCATCCGCTGAACCCACCCATCGCCGCGGGATGAGGTTTGCGGCGGGCAGCCCGGACCGCCAGGCCATCACAAGTGAGCACGCCCACCGGCTTCAGGCGGGCGCGGGCCGAAGGTCGACCGATTGTGATGGCCTGGGCGTCCGCGCAGACGAGGTTCAGGCGGACCGCCACCACCCACCAAGCCGGGCACCCCAAGGCCACGCCTGAAGGCCGACACGGGGTGCCCGATCCACGGGGTTCCTGGGTGATGGGCGTCCGGACCCGGCACTGACCAACGACGGAGGTTGCGGCGGACGCACGCTCGGCGGTGGCATGGCAGGCACCACCCAGCAGGTTGGCCAGTGCCTGAGGTCCGCGCCCCACGTCGGGCGGGCGCCGCGACGTGGCTAGTGCTGACGGCCGGGTCAGGGGTGGGCGAGTGACTGGGATGGGCCGGATCGCCAGGCCATCACAGGTGACTGCGCCCGCTGGGTTCAGGCGGGCGCGGTCGTCGGGGATTCAGTTGTGATGGGGCTGGCGTTCGGGTCCTAGAGGTTGCGGCGGGTTTGGAGGTAGTCGGTGACTACGGCGGCGCCCAGGCCGTCGGGGTCGGGGGCCAGGACCCGGCCGCCGGAGCGGCGGGCCAGGAGGTTGACGAAGGCGGTCAGCCGTGGGTCGTCGCCCAGGCGGAAGACGGTGAGGGTGGCACCCAGCTTCGCCAGGCGGTCTACCTCGAAGATGGTTTTGCGGAGGGTGGCCGGCTCGGGTGGGTAGGAGAACTCGGCGGTGCCGTCGGGTTCCAGGTGGGCGGTCGGTTCGCCGTCGGTGACCATCAGGACGACTGGTTGGGCGTCGGGGTGGCGGCGGAGGTGGCGGCCGGCCAGCAGCAACGCGTGGTGGGCGTTGGTGCCTTGTTCCCAGGTGCCTTCGAGGCCGATCAGTTGCGGCAGCTCGACGACTCCGGCGTACCGGCCGAACGTGATCAGCTGGAGTGCGTCGTTGCGGTACCGCGTTGAGATCAGCTGATGCAGGGCGAGGGCTGTCCGCTTCATCGGGAGCCAGCGGTTCTCCTGGACCATCGACCACGACGTGTCGACCAGCAACGCGACCGCGGCCCGAGCCCGGTGTTCGGTTTCGGCGATCTCCACATCCGCCACGTCCAGCCGCACCGATCCGCGTCCACCAGAACCAGCAGTCCGCAGTACGGCGTTCTGCACGGTCCGCGACACGTCCCACGGCTGGGTGTCGCCGAACTGCCATGGCCGTGTCGACCCGCTCAGCTCACCGGCAGCACCGGCATTCGCCGCGTCCCGCTCACCCGAACTACGCGCAGACCGCAGTACGTCGGCCAACGCCGTCTGCCCCAACTGCCGCAGCGCCTTCGGTGACAACTGCAGTGAGCCATCCGGCGCGCGTTCCAGCAGCCCCTGGTCGCGAAGCTGCCGCTCGAGCTCGCTCAACCGCCGAGCGTCGACCGTCGCCTCATCACCCAACTGCCGGGTCAACGCATCCAGATCGATGTCCTCCAGCCGCGCACCCGGATACGACTGCGACAGCTGCTCGGCCAACGCGTCCAACTCAGCCAGATCCGACATCGCCCGCGCACCCTCGGCCAACCCGAGCGGATCATCACCACTCATCCGAGCCGACCCCGACCAGTCCTCACCCGGCCGCAACGACTGCAGCTGTGAATCCAGCTGCGCCAACTGCTGAGCCAGCTGCGGACTACCAAAAGCCTGCTGCGACAACTCAGCCAGCTCGGCCCGCTGCTCGGGCGTCATCGAATTCATCATCCGCTGCGCCGCAGCCGCCCGAGCAGCCAGTACGTCGATCAGCTCCTCGACCGTCCGCGGATTCTCCGGAAAGAACTCCCCGTGCTTGGCCATGAACTGTTCGAACAGCTGAGGCACATCCGGCCGACCCTGTGCATGCGCAGCCAGCAACGCGTTCAGATCGCCGAGCATCTCGTTGATCCGCTCGACATCCTCCGGCGTCGTCTGCTGCAACGCGTCCTTCATGCCCTCGAACCGCGACCCGAGCAACTCCCGCCCGAGCAGTTCGCGGATCTCCTCGTACTTCGCGCGCCCCTCCGACGACTGCCATTCGTACGACGCCAGCTCCCGTACGGCGGCCGCCGTACCCGAAGGCAGTGCGTCGAGCTGTGCCTCCGCGAACCGCGCATCGTCGGAAGGGTTCGGGAACAGCTCGCGCCGCTCCGCCTCCAAAGCCTCCTCCAGCAACCGCTGCACATCGCGGAGCGTGCCGTCCAGGTTGTGCCGCCGCTGGATCTCCCGGCGGCGCTCCCACAACCGCCGGGTCAGGTCGTCCAGACCCTGCGTCCGCTCGGTACCGCGCCGGAGCAACTCCTCCAGCGCGGATCGCGGCGAGGATCCGTTCATCACGTCGCGGCCGATCTCGTCGAGCGCGTCACGCAGGTCCACCGGCGGCGCCAGTGGATCCGGCCCGTCGTGCCACGGGCCGTAGGACCAGCCTTCCGGGATCGATGCAGTCATCAGACCCCGTAGACCGTCGTGTCGTCGTCGGCGTCCTTCGCGAGCCGCTTGGACAGGTACAACGCCTCCAGGGCCAGCTCGACCGCGGCCGCGATCCGGCCGGGCGAATCGCTCGCGTCGACCCCGGCGCGGGCGGCGACGTCGTGCAGGACCGGCAGCTCGGGCAGCGCGGCCAGGACGTCCTTGCCGGGCACCCGCTCACCCGTGGTGACAAGGTTGCCCTCAGCAACAGCATGCGCCAGCGGGGTCAGGTCGAGACCGGCGAACCGCTCCCGCGCGGTGTCGGCGACCGAGCGGCGCAGCAGGTACTCGAGCAGCTCGATCTCGCGCCCCTCCTCCCCCGGCTCGAACTCCAGCTTGCCCCGCAGTACGGCGGGGACCGCGTCGAGGTCGACCGGACGAGCCACCGCCGGCTCTTCACCGGTGATCGCACTCCGCCGCAACGCCGCCGCGGCAATCGTCTCCGCCGCAGCCACCGCGAACCGGGCCGAAACACCCGACCGCTGGTCGATCGCCGGCGACTCCCGCAGGTGCCGGACGAACCGCGCCAGCACCTCCAGCAGCGGCTCCCCGACCTCGGCCGTGAACTCGGCCTCCTGCCGGATCACGTCGATCTCGGACTCGATGTCGAGCGGGTAGTGCGTCCGCACCTCCGCACCGAACCGGTCCTTCAGCGGCGTGATGATGCGACCGCGGTTGGTGTAGTCCTCCGGGTTGGCCGTTGCCACCAGCAACACGTCCAGCGGCAGCCGCAGCGTGTACCCGCGGACCTGGATGTCGCGCTCCTCCATCACGTTCAGCAACGCGACCTGGATCCGCTCGGCCAGGTCGGGCAGCTCGTTGATCGCCACGATCCCGCGGTGCGAACGCGGGACCAGCCCGAAGTGAATGGTCTCCGGGTCACCGAGACTGCGGCCCTCGGCAACCTTCACCGGGTCGACATCACCGATCAGGTCACCAACCGAGGTATCGGGGGTCGCGAGCTTCTCGGCGTACCGGAGACTGCGGTGCAGCCACGCCACCGGCAGCTCGTCACCGAGCTCGGCCGCGCGCCGGATCGACGCAGGCGTGATCGGCTCGAGCGGGTGCTCGGGCAGCTCGGCGCCGTCGATCACCGGGGTCCACTCGTCCAGCAGTCCGACCATGGTGCGCAGCAGCCGGGTCTTGCCCTGGCCGCGCTCACCCAGCAGTACGACGTCGTGCCCCGCGAGCAGGGCACGCTCCAGTTGCGGAATCACCGTCCGGGTGAAGCCGACGATGCCGGGCCAGGGATCACGCCCGGCCCGGAGTTCTTTCAGCAGGTTGTCACGAAGCTCGGCCTTGACTGACCGAGGCAGATAGCCGGCGGCCCGAAGGTCACCAGCCGTACGAGGAAGTTCAGCAGGTGCACTGGTCACGTCACGACGTTAGCTCGCATCACCCAAAAGTCGAGGAGTAATTCGGCCAGAGGTCAGCACGTGGGATTCCTTGAACGTCATCGGCACCCAGGGATGCCTCGGGGAGTCGCGCAGGACGAAGTGGTTGCCGTCGGCCGGTTCGGTCGGGAACAACTCGAACTCGGTGACCGGGTTCTCGGCGAACGCGAGCCGGTCCCCGGTCGCCTGGTAGTGCGCCCAGAGCCGGCCATCACGCCGTACGACGTCCAGGCGGACCGAGGCACGTTCGTATCTGCCGACGTGGCGGTCGTCGGTGGGGAGATCCAGAGGTTGCGGCGGCGTGGGGTGGGCGGCGCCGGTGAGGTGGGTGAAGACCTCCGTGGCGAGTGGCTCGAACAGAGCGTTGCCGTTGCCGGAGTTGGTGAGCAGACAGACGATGACCTCGGCCGCCGGATCGATGCGGAGATAGGCGAGCTGCGAGATCGTCGCGCCGTCGTGGCCGAACAGCTGGTGACCGCCCCAGTCGTACAGGCGCCAGGTCAGGCCGACGTCGAATCCGCCGGACCCACCGGTGTCGATTCCTTGTGGCTCACGCATTGCGAGGTAGCGGTCGGTCAGGTGCGAGCGGGCGAAGGTGAGCAGGTCGGCCGCGGTCGATGCGATCGTGCCGGCCGGGCCGATGCTGCGCGGGAGCTGCCAGGTCTTCACCGGTACGCCGTCGACATCGCGGTGCCCGACCGCGGCGAGGTGCAGGATCGCCTCTTCGGGGAGGGTGACGGTCTTGGTCAGGCCGAGCGGGTCGATCAGGCGGGCCCTGAGCGATTCGTCCCAGGTGCGCTCGTCGAGGACCTCGATGATGCGGCCGAGGATGACGAAGCCGGCGTTGCAGTAGGAGTACGCCGCACCGGGGTCGAAGAGGAGCGGGACGCCGGCCAGGAGGGCGACGTACCGCTCGACGCAGTCGTCCCCGCGGCCGGTGTCGGTGAAGACGTCGCCGTCGATACCGCTGGTGTGGGTGAGCAGGTGCCGGACGGTGATCCGCGGGTCGATCGGGGCCTCGGGCAACACCTTGACCACAGTGTCGTCGAGTTCGAACCGGCCTTCGTCGGCGAGCTGGACGATCATCGTCGCCGTCCAGGCCTTGCTGATCGAACCGAGGTGGAACAGCGAGTCGGCGGTGGTCGGAACCCCGGTCGCGACGTTCAGGACGCCGTACGGCGTGATCGTCGTTTCACCGCCGGCCCAGATACCGAGCACCGCGCCCGGAACCGCGGCCGCCTCCGCCAACTCACTCAACCGCGCAGACCAGTCAGGCATGCGCCCCAACCTACTTCGTGTACTGATCCAGCAGGACGCGCGTGTCTTGCCAGGCGGTCTGCTCGTCGAGGCCCTGCCCGAGCAGCACCTTCGCCGCGACAGTCTCGGCGTCACGGTAGAACGCGAGCAGCAGATGCTCGGTGCCGACGTAGTTGTGGCCGAGCGTGAGAGCCTCCGCGACGGCCCCGTGCAGGACATGCGTGGCGCGACGCGTGTACGGCGGCTCGTCCGGGGTGGATGTATCGGTCGTGTCGGACGCCGGGCTGAGTACGTCGACCGCCTCGCGGACCGTCTGTTCGGTGATGCCGCGACCGGTGAGCACCTTGGTCGCGATGGAGTCCGGTTCGGCGAAGAAGCCGAGCAGCAGGTGCTCGGTGCCGACGAAGTTGTGGTTCCGCTCGCGAGCCACGGCAGCACCTGCCTGTACGACGTTCCTCGCGCGCTGCGTGTACCGGTCGAACTGTGGCGTCGTACTCCACGAGTCCGCGAACCGCTTGTGCGCCGCCTGCTTGCTCACTCCGAGCACCCCACTGATCTCGACCCACGACTTCCCCGCACCCCGCGCCCGGTCCACGAAGAACCCGAGCGCCGCATCACCGGTGCTGGTCAGCTCACTGATGGTCGACGCCGCCGTCCCGAGCTGCACGAGCTCGTCGTCGCTACCGGCGTCGTCCTTGATGGTGTTGATGAGTTGCTGAAGATCCGGTCCAGGAGTCATGCGTCAACCCTAGGTTGACACCTCGACCTCGTCAACCCCGGGTTGACGAACTAGCAGCTGTGTCGCACGTACTCCGTCAACGACCACCCGGTCCGCCCGTCCGGCAACCGGACCTGCACCCACGTCTCCCCGTCCCGCTGCTTGATCGGCGTCAACCGATCCCCCCGATAAACCGTCGCCACCACCGCCCGGCTCCGCGGCGCCTCCCGCACCGTCGCATCCCGAGCACAAACCGTCAGCTCCTCCACAGCCCCCGATCCCCCGCCCAACACCACGGCAACCCCAATCCCCACCACCGCGACACCAGCCGCAGCCACCCCCACAACCCACCGCCGCCTCCACCCCACTCGCCCCTCACGCCCGCCGACCATGCGGCCGACAAGCTGGGCGCCAAGCCCTCGCCGCTCCGGCCGTCTGTTGTGAACGCGAGCCCCCTCCCGTGGCTGAGGCCGCTGGCCGGCCACCGTGCGGAGGGCGGTGGCGAAGGCGGCGGCGGTTGGGTGGCGGTCGGCTGGATCTTTCGCCATGGCTTGGCGGATGAGTTCGTCGTACTGGGTATTGGTGGTTGGAGGCGGGAGCATGGCTACGGCGTAGGCGAGTTCGGGGAGGGTTCGGCGGTCGTACGGGCGGCGGCCGGTCAGGAGGGCGTAGAGGGTGCCGCCTAGGGCGTAGACGTCGGTGGCTGGGGTGACGGGGTCGCCGCGCCATTGCTCAGGCGCCATGTAGGCAACGGTTCCCGCCATCGAGCCCAGGGACGGACCGGACGGCGTACCGCTGTGCAGCCAGGCATCGCCGCTGAGGTCCAGGCCGGTCGTCGACTCGAGGCTGGCGAGCTGGCGGGCGACGCCGAAGTCGGCGACCATCGGGCGTCCGTCGTGGAGGATGAGGTTGGCCGGTTTGAGGTCGCGATGGATGACGCCGGCACGGTGTACGGCGTCGACCGCGTCAGCCACGTCGGCGAGCAGCTCGACAGCCTGAGCGACCGGGAGCGGACCGTCAGAATCCAGCAGCTGCTGGAGATCCGGCCCGCTGAGGCGGTCCATCACCAGCCAGGCCTGGTCGCGTTCACCGCCGACCTCGTGCACGCGAACCACACCCGGATGCACGACAGCTTCGGCCAGCTGGGCCTCGCGGCGCAGCCGGTCACGGTACTGCGGGTCGACCAGCTCCGGATGCACGACTTTGACCGCGACAGACCCCCCATCGGCCAGCCGGACCCCCGCGTACACCACCCCTGTCGCACCCGCACCCAGCGGCTCCGCCAGGCGGTAGCCAGGTACTTCGACGATCACGGCACGCACACTAACCCGCACTGTCTGCTTCCGGAAGGGATTCTGCCGCCAGCTCTACCAAGGGTTCCAGCGCTGTTAGCTCAGCAAGCACTTTCCGCCGGAAGCGCTGCAGGTTGCCGGACTCGTAGCGCAGCGGCGACAACACCTGCCGTACGGCGCGGCCGAGCGGATCGTCGGCCGCGTCCTCGGCGACCGGCAGGAGCTCGCGAGCCTCGGCCAGCGACTGGCTGAGCAGCTTCAGCCGGATCGGTTCCTCCAGCAGCAGCGCCGCGACCCGCAGCATCCGGCGGCCTGCCTGCAACGCGAACTCGGGGCTGATCGGCTGCGCCGGCGAGTCCCGCTGGGAACGAACCACATCGATCCAGGGCTCGATCGTCGTACCGCGCCAGATCGGCCCGGACGAGAGCTCGCCGTCCGGTTCCGGGATGCCGTGGCTGCGGCGGCGGCGCCAGGCGGTGACGAGCTGCCGGTTCAGGCCGAGTGCGTCCGCGATCTCGGCGATGCCGTAGAAAGCCTTGCGTTCCGCCCGGGCGCCCATCGGCTCACTGTATCCAGTGATGACAGCCATTGCCATCTTGGGCGACACGATTTACCGTCATCACAGATAACAACTCCATGGAGGTTCTGATGACAAGGAAGTCCGCCCCCTTCCTCCTGACCGCGGCCACCGTGACCGGCGCCGTACTGCTGGCCGGTACCCAGGCCGCGGTCGCCGTCGATCCGCCGCAGCACGCGATCATCGTGTGCCAGGACGCGACGATGTACGAGAACTACAACTTCGCGATCCCCGGCCCGGTGAACCCGCTCCGCACCCTCGTCTACGGCAACAAGGTCGGGCACACCCGCGGTAAGCACCCGGTCTACAACGGCTGGGCCTCGATCCAGGACTTCGGCCCGAACGACTGGGGCTTCGTCCGCTACGAATGCCTCGGCGGATGGGGCAGCTGGTGAAGGCCCGCAGCGTCACCGCTCTGGCCGGTGCCGTGCTCATCACCGGTGCAGCACTGACCGCCGTACCAGCCCATGCCGCCGGCGGTACCGTCGGCGTCCGCGAGACCGTCTGCGCCCAGGACCTCGAGCTGCGCGTCAAGCCCGGCGGCGCCCGGATGGGCACGCTGCACAAACCGCAGACCTTCTTGGTCAAGCAGATCAGCGGCGAGTGGGCCTTCGGCTTCGCGTACGGCGACATCAACCACGACGGCTGGGTCCAGGACGGCTGGTTCTGCTGATGAGGCGTCTCCTCGCGGCGCTGATCGTCGCAACCCTCTGCGCGCTGGCAGCACCGGCGCACGCCGTCAACCAGTACGTCACCAAGGGCAACGTCACCAAACCCGCCGCCTGCAACAACTTCGGTACCATCCCCGCCGGCGGCTGGCTGGCGAACAAGTCGTGCGGCTACGTGATGGGCACGGCGATCGCCGGCACCCGCTTCGATGTGCACACCACCACACCGAACAACTTCCACTTCGGCCGCTGGCGTGCGGGTGACGGCTCGAACTTCTGCGCCTTCCTGGTCCCGGGCGCCCTCGACCTGTCCAGTTCGACTCCGGTCGCCGCCAGTTGCAGCAGCGACACCAGCTCGCGGCTGTCCCACCGCCGTTCCTTCGGCCGCGACTTCGACGCCGCACCACACACCGGCAACGGCGCGATCATCGTCCGCATCAACCCCGCCGCCTGCACCGGCTACTACAACTATTTCGTCGACAGCAACTACACCTCCGGCCGCCTCCACGACCCGGTCGGCTTCGCCCTCCCGTCCACCGGCGGCTACCGCTACTCCACCAACGACCTCGGCGCCTCGATGATCCGCGTCGACGCCCTCGGCGAAACCATCTGGCTCTTCGTGGCTCGCAGCTGCATCGCCGCCCAACTCCCCGCCGGCCTCAACAACGAGAACGACTGAGGTTGTCGGTAACGACACGTAGTAGTGGGTTCCCGGCCGCTCCGCACGCCACCGCCCCGCGTGCGGATCCAGCCGGCGCCCGACTACTACGTGTCCTTGGCTACGGTCTAGGCATGCAGCCTCTGCCCGACGTGATCGGTCCTGATCTGAAGGTGTTGTTCTGTGGGATCAACCCGGGGCTGATGTCGGCGGAAACGGGGCATCACTTCGCGCGGCCGGGGAACAGGTTCTGGCCGGCGTTGCACCTGAGTGGGTTCACTCCGCGGCAGCTCAAGCCGGAGGAACAGGGCGAGCTGCTCACCTACCGGTTGGGGATCACCAACGTGGTGGCGCGGCCTTCGGTCAAAGCTGGGGAGTTGAGCCGGGCGGAGCTGGTGGCCGGCGGGGAGCAGTTGGTGGCGAAGGTGCTGGAGTATCAGCCGGAGTGGTTGGCTGTGGTCGGGGTGACGGCGTACCGGGATGCGTTCGGTGAGCGGGACGCGAAGATGGGGCGGCAGGAGCGGCTGATCGGGTCCACGCGGGTGTGGATTCTGCCCAACCCGAGTGGGCTCAACGCGCACTACACGTTGCCGAAGCTGGCGGTTGCGTTCGCCGAGCTCGAGCAGGTCAGCTGACTCGGTCATTAGGCAGGATGGGGTCATGCGTGCCAAAGACTTGCTGCGGTCGATCGACAACCTCCCGTACGGCGAGCGCCTCCGGCGGGTCATCACCGAGGCCCGCGGCCTGAGCGCACCCGATCTGCGGGATCTCCTCGACGAGCTCACCGCCGGCACGCCGTACGAACGCTCCCTCAGCCTGACTATCGCCGAGGCGACCCGAGACGTCGCGACCGTGACCCGTCTGCTGAACGACCCGGTCCCGTCGGTTCACTCTCGCGCGCTCGCCGCGGTCGGGAACGGCGTACCGGTCTCGGACGACGACCTGCGGATCCTGTACGACGACGCCCCGGCCAGGCTGCGCGCCGGCCTCCTGCAGGTCGTCCGCAAGACCGGCCGCTCGCGGCTGGCTGCCCGCCTGATCGACGACCACCGCGAACGTTGGGGTGATCCGGCCGCCGCCGCACTGCTCGTCGCCACCGACGACGCGACCGTCGAACGTCTCCTGCCTGAGCTCGCCTATTGCCTCGGCAGCGGCGAGTGGCGCCGCCTGGGCGCGAAACACCCCGGGCCCGTGCACGACTACGCGCTCCGCACCCTGCCCACCGGGCCGGATCGCGACGAGTGGTGGCAAGGCCCGGCGTTCGGGCTGACCGGTGTCCTGGAGCACGATCCCGAGCGCGCCACGCTCCTGCTCGTCCGCGCGCTCCCACCCGAACAGTTGCCGACAGCAATCACCTCGGTCTTCGGCCGGCTGATCGACGCCGATCCCCTCGTCCTCGAGCTGCTGCTCGAACCCGACCGCGCGCACACGCTCCACCAGGCCCTCACCCCGGCCGTCCGCCGCCGCCTGAACCGGTACGCCGACGACGACCTGATCGCCCTCGGTGAACTGCTCTGGCCGGACCCCACCCTGCTCGTCGAGGACCTCCCGCCGAGCCGCCGCGCGACGATCTTCACCGGCATCACCAAGTCCGTCGACCTCGGCCAGGCCGTCCTCCCGGCCCGCCTGCTCACCGTGCTCCCCCACGAGCTACGCGTCGAGCAGGCCCGCCGAATGCTGACCCTCGCCCCGGTCGCCGACCACGACCGCGAACGCCGGCGGACCACCGCCTTCCTCCCGTACGACGAGGCGTTCGCCCTGCTCACACCGGACGTCCACCACCCGGACGCCGACGACCGTGCCATCGTCTACCGCTCGGTCATCGAAGCGGCCGGTCGCTCCCGGCAACCCGCGGCGATCGAGAGCGCGCTGGAATGGGCGACCAAGGTCCGGAACGATCGCGATCGCGTACTCGGCGCGGTCATACAAGCCGTCAACGAACTGCCGCCCTCAACCTTGAGCGACCAGCTGACCGGTTCGCTGCAGATCCTGTCGACCGCTGTGCTGGAGTCCCGCGACTCGAGCTGGGGCACCCGCAACTCGCTGGTCGAGATCGCACTGAGCGCCCTGCGGCAAGGAGCCATGCGCAACCAGATCGCGCTGCTCGAATGGGGTCTGGAGACTCACGGCCGGATCACCCAGAACAACGGCACGATCATGCTCTACGGGGTGATCGACGGACTCCCCCACGGCCAGGAGATCGCCGTGTACGACGTCCTCCGCCCGTACGTCGACAATGCAGTCGCCCGCCTCCAGTTCCGGCTGCCGTTCGCGATCGCGCGGGCCTTCGACAAGCGTGGCTGGACGATCGACCACCTGCAGGACGCACTCGCCCAAGGCGTCTGGTCGAACCAGGAGAACACCGTCGACGAAGCCTGCGAGCTCTGGCTGTGGCGACGCGACACCCGCAGCGAGCGGGTTGCCGAGATCATCCGGCGCGACGTCGGCATGGCCCAGTGGCCGCACGTCTGGGGCGGTGTCACCGAACTGCGCACCGATCTTCTCGACGCCGTCTTCGCCGAGCCGGAACGCATCCACCGCTTCGACAGCGACACCCCCGACTGGGAGGTCCCCCTCCGAGCACTCCGGTCCTGGCTCCCCCGCCAGCAAGCCCGGTACGCCGAGCTGGTGGCGCAGGCAGCCGCCGACGAACGGATGCCCGAGTGGGCGCGCGCGGAGGCAGTATCGACCCTCGGCCGGATCCCCTCGGTCGGTCGCGCGGCCCTCGAACCCTTCCTCCACCACGACAACGTCCTGCTCCAAGAAGCCGCACTGAGCGCGCTCGCGTGGACCGACTCCCCGCAAGAGGTCCTGCCGCTTCTGCTCGCGCATGCCAACGACGACCGTGCACGCGTCGCGTCGTACGCCGCCAGCCGGGCAGCGCAGTTCGTCCGGCCGAGTCTCTTGCCGGGTCTCCTGCACCCGGTCCTGGTCGGCGAGGGCGCGAAGGTGACATCCCGCAAGGAGGCCGCGCGGCTGCTCGGTCTACTGCGCGCACCGGGGGCGAGCGCCGTACTGGCTGATGCTTGGAGCGGCGCGCATCGGGATGTGCGCGCCGCGATCACCAGCGCGGCCTCGCTGTACCTGCTGCACGAACCGGCCAGCTGGGCGTTGCTGCAGGAGGCGGTACATGACAGCGCCGCCACGGCGATCGTGCTCACGCAGCGACCGGCGTACGGGATGGCAACGAGGTACCGCTCCCGGTACGCCGAACTGGTCGTGGCCGTGACGAATCGGCCCGAGCCCGAGGTCGTGCGGACCGCGTTGCACGCGCTGCCGCGGTGGGCGCCGTGGAGCCCGTCGGTGGCACCGGTGTGCGCCGGATTCATCGCCGACCTGAACTCGAAGACCTGGAGCGAGGCGACCTCTGCCCTCGTCTCCATCGTGGCCGCGAACCGTGGCCTGGACGACCTGCAGGCGGCCGTGCGGCTGCTCGTCCGTGCGGAGAACGACCCCAACCTGCCGAACGCCACTCCCGACCGTGATCACCCGGCGCGGCAACGCCTGGCTGAGCTGGCCAAACGCCTGGTCGGGGCTCTGCAGGGTAAGCCGGCCGAAACCCGCCAGACCCTCAAGGTGATCGCAGCCGAACTGGACACCCCGGACCTCCTCGACCTCCGCCTGGACCTGCTGATCCGCGGCATCGCCTGGGACGACCTCGCCGCCGAGCTCCCCACGCTGATCGAAGCCGTCGCGGACCGCCCGATCGTCGCCTACAACACCGCCTTCCGGCTCGGCTCCCGGCTCGGTCAATCCCACCCCCACTGGACCCCGGAGCAACTCGAACCGACCGCCCGCGAACTCCTCCGCTCCGACACCCTGATGGCCGGCCTCCTCGCCTGCACCATCACCAGCACCGCCGGCCACCGTACCGGCTGGGCCCCCACCTGGCGCGGCCTATTGGTTGCCCTGCGCAACCACTCCGTCGCCGACGTCCGCCAAGCCGCCCTCGACACCGTCACCGCAACCGAGGCCTGATGCACTAACGACAGGAGGTATCACCCGCGTCGGGCATCCGCCACGCTGCACCAGCCGCCGCGCCCGTCGCTAAGGCCAGCTACCTCCTGTCGTTACTGCTGCTCGGCTTCGCGTTGGGCGCGTTTGCGGCGTTTACCTTCGTGCATGGCGACGACTCGGGCGATCGGGATCGCGCGGCCCTCCTCCAGCAGATCCTCGGGGAGGGATTGCGGCTCGGGCAGCTGCGAGGCCCAGCGGTCGGTGCCGGCCAAGAGGTCGACCGCGGTGCGCACGGTGAAGTCGCGGGGTGTCACGCGGTCGAGATCGTCCCAGCCGACCGGGAACGAGACCGGCGTACCGGGGCGGATCCGCGGGCTGTACGCGGCCACCACGGTCGCACCGCCGGAGCGCGTCGAGTCCACGAAGACCTTCCCGTGCCGGTCCTCCTTGATGTACGCCGTCGTCGCGACCGCGGGGTCGATCCGCTCAGCGCGGGCAGCGATTGCACGGGTCGCCGCGGCCGCGTCGTCGATCGGTACCGAGTCGTCGATCGGCACGATCACGTGCACGCCCTTGGCCCCGCTGGTCTTCACGGCACCGGTCAGCCCGGCCTCGGCGAGCGCCTGCCGCACCAGGAACGCCGCCTGCACCGCCTTGCCGAAAGTGTCGTCCCCCTCCGGCGGATCCAGATCCAGCACCAGATGGGTGACGCGGTCCCAGCGGTCGGCGCGCATCAGCGTCGGGTGGTACTCGACCGCCCGCTGGTTCGCGAACCACAGCAGCGTCCGCCGGTCGTCGCACAACGCGTACGACACCTCGCGCTTCGACGCTTCGGCCCACACCGAAGTCGTCTTCACCCACTCCGGCGTGTACTTCGGCACGTTCTTCTGCATGAACGCCGGCTGCCCCGGCCGGATCCGCATCACCGACAGCGGCCGCTCCCGCAACTCCGGCAGCATCCACTCGTGCACCGCATCCAGATAGTCGACCAGCTCCCGCTTGGTCGCCTCCGCCCCGTCGAACAGCGGCGCATCCAGATTGGTCAGGTCAACCCCGTCACGCGTCTCATCCGGCTTCCTCGCCATCTGCCGAGCTTATGGTCTGAAGCCAGAAGTTGCACTGTCAGGTGAGGAGGTGGCGGAGGGCGTCCAGGACCAGCTGGTCTTCGCCTGGTTGGAGGGTTTGTGGGTTGAGTGCCAGCTCGTTGTGGGCGACGCCGAAGGTGCCTACGGCGATGCGGGGGTTGTTGTCCCAGAGGGCGGTGATGACGTCGGCGCGGGAGCGGTTGGTGAAGCGGAGTACGGCGCGGCCGTGGGGCTGGCCGGCTTCGCTGGGATAACCCCGGTACGCCGTGATGCCGGGCAGGCCCTGGAGTCCATCGACCCAGAGTGCGACGGACCGCTCGTAGCCCGCGAGCAGCGCTTCCTCGTCCTGCTCCAACGTCCACTCCACCGCGGCGAGCAGAGCGGCCAGTTCTTCCTTGCCGACCTTCATGCCGCGGCCGATCTCCTGGTTCGGTGATGCATGCCGTCGGCACCGATCCACCAGCCACCGCCGCCCGAGCACGAGCCCGGTCGTCTGCGGCCCGCGCAACCCCTTACCCCCACTGACGATCACCGCGTCCGCACCGATCTCCGTGGTGAACCGCCACAGCGACGACGCCGGCGGAACCTGCGCCGCCGCATCCACAATCACCGGCACCCCGACCTCCCCCGCAACCCGCACCACATCCTCGATCGGCAACGCCCCAGCCGCATAGTGCGCCCCCGCAAACCACAACACGCACGCCGGCCGAGCAACCATCCCGTCCCCAACACCCGGCGGCGCTGCCCCGGCCTCGACACCGGGTGGTGTCGGGTGGCCGGCGAGTGCTGCCTTCAGCTCCTCCACGGTTGGGCCGACCTCTACCACGCGCGCTCCGGTGAGCCGGGCCGAGTAGTCGTAGCCGTTGCGTTGGGAGGCGAACATGACCACCTCGGCCGCTACCGGGAAGGCTTGGGCCGGCTCCCCGATACAGGACGCGACGACCAGCGTGATTGCGGCCGCCGCGCCGGCCGTCACGCAGGCTGCCTCGTTGTGGGTCAGCTCCGCGATCCGCTCGCCGACCTCCTCGTACATCGCGGGCAGGTCGACGAACTGACCCGCCGCGTCCACCATCGCCTGCACGACCGGCGGCGGCATCAGCGACCCACCCAGCACCGTGACCGTTGCGTTCGCGTTGATGACCGGCCGGATCTTCATCGCACGAACTTCGACATCGCCGGTACGCCGACCTGTCCAGCGAGCCACGCGTCGTAGAAGTCGGCGTCGGTCCCGTCGAGATGCGTCACCTGATACGCCTCACCAGCCGGCAACGCATCAACCAGCGGCGCATACCAGTCCGGATCCTCCACCCCGACCAGCGTCCGAGCCGTCACCGCTGGCGCATGCCGGATCGGGTCGAAGTACGACAACGTCCGGCCGATCACCTCGGCCGACGAACCAGCGCGCAGGTGATCGTTCAGCTCCTCCAACGGATAGTGACTCGACCAGAGCCGCGCCTCCATCGCCCGATACAGCACCAGGTCCGACACCCGCACCGCGCTGATCCCCGGCCGCCGCGCTGCAGTCAGAATCGCCAGCTCGTTGCCGACGGCAGCGACCCGCGCCGGATCGACCTCCACCAGACCCATCAGAAATGAAGCCGCCCGCAGACAGTCCGCCGCGATCCCGCGATAGATGTACGTCGATGGATCGTCGATCCCCAACGTGAGCAGTCCCGGATACGCCGCCCGGAAGAACTCGTCGGCCAGCCGCTGACCACGGTGCATCAGCGTCAGAACGACGTACCGGCTGCGGTCGTTCGGATGCGCCATGTTGTTGACACTCCCGTACCGCGGCACCTGCAGCAGCGCCGGGAACGGTCCGTCACCGACCGGGATACTCAGCGATCCGAACACCCGATACGGCCCAACGCTCGTCAACCGCACCGCATACGTCGTCGCCTCCGAGTTGGTCCGCTGCGGAACCAGATCGAGTACCGGCCGAGCCGGGATCGCGGCCAGCTCGTCATCGACAGCGTTCCAATACTCCAAGAAGTCCATGTCAGATCACCGGCTTCAAGTGGTCGGCCAGGAAGTCTTCGACCACCCGCATCACCCCAGGCAGCCCGGCGTGATGCGCGCAGTGCTCATACGTCCGCAGCGTCTTCGGGCACGTCAGCACGCGATGCAGCGCGAACCCGGTCTCCGGCGGGCAGACATCATCCTCGAGCCCCAGATAGATCAGAGTCGGCGCCTTCACCGCCGGCGCGAAGTTCAGCCCGTCGTAGTACGCGACCGTCTCCCGCACCCGGTCGACGTCCTTCGGATGCAGCCGCAGGTACTCGTTGATCTCCTCATACGGATACGACCGCGTCAGCGTCGGCGCCGCCATGATCCCGCACAGGTACGGCGCCCCACACGCGACCGCCTTGATCACATCAGGCCGCAAAGCCGCCGTACTGATCCCCAGCCCGCCACCCTGACTCGACCCCGCCAGCCCGATCCGCGAACTGTCGACCTCCGGCCGCTCCAGCAGCACGTCGACCGCCCGCACCACATCCAGGTAGAACCCGCGGTACCCGTAGGTGTTGTGGTCCACGATGTTGTTCGTCAGCAACCCCGGATACCCCGGATTGAACACCGCGTTCGACCGCAGCTTCCCGCGCGGCGCGACCGCGAACGCGGCGTACCCGAGCTCGGCCCACTCCTTCGGAATCGTCGGCTCCGAGATGTACCCCGGGATCGTGACGAGACCCGGGTACGGCGCTTCGCCGCCCCGCGGAACGGCGTACCAGGCAGAGACCCGCAGACCACCGAAGCTCACGTACGAAACGTCGTACACGACCACCCGTGGGGTCGACAGCGTCGGCATCTCGGTCAGGACAGGATCCAGCGGGTACGACGCGCAGTCGGCCAGCCCCGCAGCCCAGAACGAGTCGAAGTCGTCCGGCCGCGCAACCTCGACGGTCGCGTTCTCAACGTCTCTCACGAAGCCTCCTGTCTCGGAGCCTGCAGGGCGGTCCCGTCGGCCGCCGTGAACAGATGCAGGCGCTGGGGGTTGAAGCCGACATACACCGGCGCGTCGTGACCGAGCCGGAACGGCGTCGGCACCCGCGCCTTCAGCAGCTCGCCCTCGATCCGCACGGTGACCAGTACGTCGGGCCCGAGCGGCTCGGACACGAACACCCGGCCCTGGCGATATCCGGGCGCCGGGGTCGCCGACAACGACACGTCCTCCGGGCGAACCCCCAGCACGACTGCAGCATCGGCCGGCGCATCGCCGTACAGGCTGATCTCCTGGGTCAACGCGTCACTACGGAACATCCGGACACCATCGACATCGGCCAGCTCACCGCTGACGAAGTTCATCGGCGGTGAGCCCATGAACGAGGCCACGAACCGGTTGGCCGGCCTCTCGTAGATCTCCTCAGGCGTCGCGCACTGCTGGATGATGCCGTCACGCATCACCGCGATCCGGTCCGACATCGTCATCGCCTCGACCTGGTCGTGGGTGACGTAGATGAAGGTCCGGGCCACGTCGACGTGCAGCCGCTTGATCTCCGCCCGCATCAGCACCCGGAGCTGCGCGTCCAGGTTGGACAGCGGTTCGTCCAGCAGATACGCACCCGCGTCGCGGACGATCGCCCGGCCGAGTGCGACCCGCTGCCGCTGACCACCGGACAGCTCGCGCGGCTTACGGTCGAGCAGGTCCTCGATGTCGAGCGTCCGGGCCGCCTGCAGCACCTGCTCGTCGATCGTTGCCTTGGGCACTCTCATCATCTTGAGCGCGAACCCGATGTTCTGCCGGACGGTCTTGTGCGGATAGAGCGCGTAGCTCTGGAAGACCATCGCGACGTCCCGCTTGTTCGCCGGGAGCCAGCTGACCGGCTTGCCGTCGAAGAACACGTTGCCGCTGGTCGCCCGCTCCAGACCGCAGATCATCCGCAGCGTGGTCGACTTCCCGCACCCGGACGGCCCGACCAGCGTCAGGAACTCCTGGTCCCGGATAGTCAGGTTCAGGTCGTCCACGACCACCTTGCTACCGAAGGACTTGGTGATGCCTTCGAGTCGTACCTCTGCCATCGTCTCAGCCCTTCACAGATCCGGCGGCCATCCCCTGGACCAGCTTGCGCTGGAAGAGAAGGGCCAGTACGAGTGGTGGGACGACCGCGAGCACCCCGGCTGCGGCCATCACGGTGAACTGGGTGTTGAAGTCGGTGGCGAAGTTCGCCGCCACCACCGGGATCGTCTTCGCGGCCTTGGTACTGGTCAGGAACAGCGCGAACATGAACTCGTTCCACGCCGTCATGAACGCGAACACGGCCGCCGCCACCAGCCCCGGCGCCGCGACCGGCAGGAACACCGACCACATCGTCCGGAACCAGCCACACCGATCGACCCGGGCCGCCTCTTCGAGCTCCCGCGGTACCGACCGGAAGAAGTCCTTCAGGATCCAGATCGTGATCGGCAGCGCGAACGTCGTGTACGACAGGATCAGTGCCAGGTAGGTGTCCAGCAGCCCGAACTGCCGCATCAGCAGATAGAACGGGATGATGATCGCGATCCCCGGCACCATCCGCGTCAGCAGATACAGCACCAGCAGCACCTGACTGCCCCGGAACTTCAACCGGCTGAACGAGTACGCCGCGAACGTCGCCAGCGCCAGATTCAGTACGGCGGTCGCCGACGCCACGATCAAGCTGTTCCGCAACGAGTACGGCGTCTCGGACACCGCCCGCCCGCCGACCAGCTCCTGCGCCGCGTTCGGATTCACGAACCCCAGATAGTTCTCGAGTGTCGGGTTCACCGGCACCCAGTTCGGCGGTACGGCGATCGCGTCGGCCTCGTGCATGAAACTCATCGCCACGATCCAGTAGAACGGCAGCACCAGATACAACCCGAACGCGATCGCCAGCACGTACAACGCGATCTTCTTCCACGGAATCCGGTACCGGAGCGGAACTTGCACCAGGGTGCTCATACCTCGAAATTGCCTTTCCGGTAGAGGAGGCCGATGTAGCCGACCGAGATGATCAAGGTGATCGCGGTGATGACCCAGGCGTAGGCGCTGCCGAGACCGAAGTCGGTGAAGGTCAGCACCGTCTGTACGTCGAGGAGGGCGATCGTGGTCGTGGCATCGCCGGGACCGCCGCCGGTGAGGACGTAGATCGTGTCGAACGCGCGGAAGGCGTTCATCGTCTCGAGGATCAGCACGATCAGGAGCGGATGCAGGAGCCACGGGACGGTGACCTGGGTGAACCTTCGGAAGGCGCCGGCGCGGTCGACGGTCGCGGCGTCGTACAGCTCGGAGGGGATGGTGGACAGGCCGGCCAGCAGGATGATCACCGAGAACGGCAGGGTGTTCCAGACCTGCGCCAGTGCGGTGAACAGGAAGGCGCCGGTCGCGGAGGTCAGCCAGGCCTGGTAGCTGTCGATCAGGCCTAGCTGCATCATGAGGCCGTTCAGAGCCCCGGTCTTGGCGTCGAAGATCGTGCGCCACATCAGGCCGTTCACCACGCCGGGCATTGCCCAGGGCAACAAAGCGAGGCTGAGCAGCAGGCCGCGGCCGCGGAAGCGTTCGTTCAGAACCAGGGCCAGGATGAGCGCCAGGATCACGGTCAGCCCGAGGACGACGAGGACGAACACCGCGGACACCTTCAGCGCCGACAGGAAGGCGTCGTCACTGAGCAGGGACTTGTAGTTGTCGAAGCCGATGAACCGCTTGGCCCGGGGACGCTTCAGGTTGTTGCGCTGCAGGCTGACGTAGAACGAGTAGCCGATCGGATACGCGACCAGCAGGGCGATCACCGTGATGGCCGGGGCGTTCAGGGCCCACGCCTTCGCGCTGTCGCCCAGCGGCCGGCGTTCGGTCAGGACACTCACGTCAGGAGTACTTCTTCTTGAGGGTCTCGGCGCTCTGCGCCAGGCTCGCGACCGCGGCCGAGGGCTGAACCTGGTTGCTCAGGACGCCCTGGACCACCTTGTGCATCTCGGTCTCGAACTCGGTGTACCAGGCGACACCGAGGACGTTGCGCGGCCGGGCGATCTCGGCCAGGTGCGCGTAGATCGCCGGGTCCGCGAACTTCTTCAGCGACGCGGTGATCTCCGGGTCCTTGGCCAGGTCCTTGTAGGCGAAGCCGAGACCGCGCTGCTGGAACCAGAACTTCGCCGTGTACGGCGTCTTGTCCTCACCGAGGCCGCCGAGGTACGTGAGCAGCTTGAACGCGTTGTCCTTGACCTCGGTGTCCTTGGCCAGGCCGTACATCCGGGTGTTGCTGATCGTCCCGTGCACCTTGCCGTCCAGGCTCGGCACCAGCGCCATCTTCATCTTGCCGGCCGCCTTCGACTTCTGCGGGTCGTTGTAGTCGCGCAGTGCGTACCGGGCGCCGATGGTGAACGCGTACCGGTTGGCCTTCATCGCGTTGTCGACCGGAACCGGCAACAGCTGCAGCGAGGCCGGGTCGAGCACCTTCGACTTGTTGGCCGCGTTCTGCAGCCAGGTCAGGACATCCTTCGTGACCGTGTCGGTGGTGTTCATGATCGGCGCCTGCTGATCGTCGAACATATTGCCGCCGCTGGAGTAGACCAGACCCCAGACCCACGCCCACCAGGTGTCGGACAGCTGCGCCGGCAGACCGATCGGGTGCTCCAGCAGACCCTGGCTCTTGATCTTGGCCGCCTGCGCCTCAAGCTCCTCGAGGCTGGCCGGCGGCTTGCTGAAACCGGCCTTGGAGAGGATCTCCGCGTTGTAGATCAGGCAGTTCGAGTCGGTGTAGTACGGCAGGCCGTAGCGCTTGCCCTGGTACGTCATCGCCTCCGCGTTACCGGGGAAGATCGCGGCGTACACCTCGTCGACGCCAGGCAGGCCGTCGATCGGCTGCAGGTAGTCACCCTCGACCCAGGCCGCGAGCGAGTCGTCGTACACGTAGAGGGCGTCCGGGCCGCCACCACCGGTGAACTCGGCAACGACCTTCTGCACGTACTGCGCGCTGGTGATCGGCGTGTAGTTCACCTTGATGTTGCTGGCCTTGGTGAAGCGGTCGAGGTTCTGCTGGACCAGAGTCGCCTCGTAGTCCCAGCCCTCGAACTTCACGCTGCCGTCCCCGGCGCCTCCACCGGACGTGTCGTTCGAGCAGGCGGCGAGCAGGCCAGGGGTGGCCGTCGCGCCCAGGCCGAGGCCGGCGAGCTTCAGGACCTGGCGGCGGTTGAGCTCCATGGTGTGGTTCCCTTCGCTAATTCTTGGGAGATGCGAAGCCGGTAGAGACGCGTAGGGCGTCCCTTGGGGTGGTGTTGTGCGGTTCCTTCGTCGCTGACCAGGCCACCAGCGTCGAGGGTGCGGATCAGCCGGCGGCCGCTCTGATCCGTGATGCCGAGCCGGTCGGCGAGCTCTCCAGGCGAGATCGCCCGGCCTTCCAGCTCGTGGTCGAGGGCGGCCAGTCGCGACACGGTCGCCGCGCTGAGACCGACGGTCTTCGCGAGCTGCTCGACGTGTTCGCCGTGCTCGCGGTAGGAGAAGCTGAGCGCCTCACGATCCGAGGTGGTCAGCGGACCCATCGGCCCGATGATCACCCCGCTGTCCTCGATCAGGTAGGCACACGGCTCGTTCTCCTGCTCCGCCCGCGCCGCGGCCTGCTCGGCAAGCAGCACGCAGTTGCGCGCGGAGACGCCGACCCCGAACCCGGCCGACACCTGCGCACCGAGCGCCGTACCGGCTTCGGCAAGGGCCGGTACGGCGACCCAGTTGCGGGTCACGCGCTCGAACAGGGCCTTGTGGGCAAAGACGACGACGCCACGGCGACCGCGATCCTCGATCCAGGCTCCGGCGAACTCGGGGGTGTTCAGCAGCAGGTTCATCAGGCCGACCCGGGCGCGCTCCTCGTCGGCCGATTGCGAGATCAGGAAGACCCCGGCCGCGAACCGTTGCGCGCTCGCCCGCTCCGACTCGATCCGCAGGGCGAGCTCGTGCAGCTCGGTCCGGATCGTGGCCGGCACCGGCATCCCGCTCATGATCCCGATCGCGTCATCGGCCAGCTGCTCGCGCACCGCGGCCCGAACGCTGATCACGTAGCCGCGGTCACCGAAGCGGTGGTACGCCGAGCGGTGGAACTCGATGATCTCCTCGACCGACTGAGTCGGTGCATAGGGCAACGAAGTGATCTGGTCCTGGTCGAGCTCAAGTGCACTGGTGACCGCCTCGACGGCCTCGGCCGGGAAGGTGTCGATGCTGACCGGCATCCCACCCCAGCCACGTTGCTGCGCCCGGTAGAGCGCCAGCGTCAGGTCGAGTGCCGACGGCCGGACGACGCCGACCGGGAGACCAGGTGGCAGCAGCTCGCGGCTGGCCGTGTACGGCACCGGACCGGCCAGGAACCCATCGAGCCGGGTGGTGCTGAGGAACTCGGCGACCTTGTCCCGGACGTTCTCCTCGTGGTCGTAGCTGACCCACTCCAGATCGACGCCGCGCAGCGTGCTGGCCGCCTCGCGGAACAGCACTCCATGCGTCGCGTGGGTGACAACCCCGATCACGATGGCCACAGGACTCCCTTTTACGAACCATGTTCGGAAGTGACTCGTAAATCCGATGCGGACAAAGCTCCACCTGATCGGGGGTCCAGGTCAAGGGATCAGCGGAATGAAATTTCCCGGTAACACTCCTTGACACCGGTCTAGTCCAGCCGCTTCAGTGCTCCCGTGGAGTACGTCGAACAACTCCCGGTGGCCGGCCTGGCAGGTGTGGTGAGGACCGTCTGGATCCAACGCACCGGCGCGATCGACCACGTCCACCGCCACCTCCCCACCGGCGGTGTCGAGATCCACTTCCCGCTCGGCGGCCGGCCGCAGTTGCTCGGTCCGTTGACCGGTCCGGCGATCGAGGTCATCCCCGCGCACACCACGCTCGTCGGGGTCCGGTTCCACCCCGGTACGGCGCCGCCGCTGCCCGCCGTACTGGATGAGCTGATCGACCAGCACCTCAGCCTGACCGACCTCTGGGGGCACACGGCCGACCGCTTGGTCGAGGCGATGGCCCAGGCAGCGACACCCGAGCGTGCGTTGCTCTACCTGCAGGCCCACCTGCTGAACGAGTTCCGCAGCAGCGAGCGTCTGGATCCGCTTGTTCACGAGGCTGTTCTGGCGCTGATGCCTTGGCAGTCAACCTCGATCGATGGGCTGGCAACCCACCTGTCGCTGTCGGCGAGTCAGCTTCGCCGCCGCTGTCTGCAGGCCGTCGGCACGACGCCGAAGGTGCTCCAGCGGACGCTGCGTTTCCAGGGCTTCCTGGCCTTGGCCCAGGCCGGCGCGACCCCGTCCGGCCGCTCCGGTCTCGACGGTACGGCGGGTCTCGCGATCGACGCCGGGTATGCCGACCAGGCCCATCTCAGTCGCGAGTGTCTCCGGCTGACCGGGCTCACCCCGACGCAATTGCTCGGTGGCGATCTCGACCGGTGCGCGTGCGGTCATGACCACTCGGCGTCGTACCGGCCGTTCCTCGCCCGGCGCCGCTGAGGATGCACGTTTTGTTCAAGAAGCAGGCGGTACGCCGCTCCTAGCCTCGGGGCATGTTGCACTGCCGATCAGTTGAAGATGTCGTCGCCGCGATCAAGAGCGGCGACCGCGTGGTGCCGAGGGGCGGCGGACACTGCTTCGTCGACCGGTCGTCGAGCGGCGACGTCGTACTAGATCTGACCGGTCTGAACACGATCGAGGTACGCGCCGATGGGGTCGCGACGATCGGTGCGGGTGCGCTGCTGGATCAGGTGTACGACGCTCTGCACGCAGCCGGCCGTGGTTTGCCTGCCGGGTGCGGGCAGACGGTTGGTATCGCCGGTCTCACGCTCGGGGGTGGGATCGGGCTGATCGGCCGCAAGTACGGGCTGACCTGCGATCGGTTGATCGGTGCGCAGGTGGTACTCGCCGACGGCAGTGTCGTCGAGTGTGACGACGATCGGGAGCCGGACCTGTTCTGGGCATTACGTGGCGCAGGTGGTGGGCAGTTCGGCGTGGTGACGGAGTTCCGCTTCGCCACCATCGCGGAACCGGTCATGACCCGGATCGCGGCCGACTGGCCGGCCGATGAACTGGAGACCGTCGTCGCGGCCTGGCAGGCCTGGGCTCCGGACGCCCCGGACGACCTCACACTGAATCTCACCATCGACGGACCGCGGGCAGTTCTGATCGGCGCGAGCCTGCTCCCCGTCGAACCGACTCACGCGCTGCTGGTCGAGTTCGCCGACCTGGTCGGTACGGCGGTGCCGTTCGAACTGAGCGCCGGAATGCCACTGTCCGCGGTCAAGGCGAGCTTCGGCGAACCGGCCACGGACGAGCGGCCGCGGATCCGTTCGGAGTTCTTCGAGCAGTCGCTGTCCGACGACGTACTCGGCGAGCTGGTCGGTGGCGGGCGGTTGGCGTTCACCGCGATGGGCGGTGCGTACAACAGGATCGCCGCCGACGCGACGGCGTTCGCCCATCGCAACCAGCGGTTCCTGCTGGAGACCGCGAACGACCGGTCGTGGGCGATCGCGCACGCGGACGGCAGCGGCCGCGTCTACCCGAACTTTCCCGATCTGTCGCTGGCCGATGGTCCCGCGGCGTACCACGGCGAGAACCTCGCCCGGCTGCGCGCAGTGAAACAGGCCTACGACCCGGATCGGTTCTTCACCTTCCCCCAAGCACTCTGAGAGGACCTGTCATGAGCAAAGTCATCGTCGCGCTGTCCGTGTCGGTGGACGGCTATATCAGCGGGCGAACGCCAGCTGGCGCAGAAGAGTTCGGACGTGGGCTCGGCGACGCCGGGATGTTGTTCGACTGGTACTTCAACGGCGATACCCCGAGCGAGGTGTTCGACGGGTTCAAGCTGAGCGCGCCTAGTGCTCGGCTCTTCGACAGTCTGGCGGCTCGGGACGGCGCGATCATCTGCGGGCGGACGACGTACCAGCATTCCAGCGACTTCGGTGGCGGGAGCCCGCATCCGACTGCGCCGCTGGTGGTGCTGAGTCACCAGGCGCTCGAGGTCGGTCCGGCGCAGACGCTTGCCTCGAGCATCGAAGAGGCGGTCGAGGTGGCACGGAAGCTTGCCGAGGGCAAGAACATCGGGATCATGGGCGGCGGTGCTGCGACGTCCGCGCTCGCGGCCGGGCTCGTCGACGAGGTCGTGCTGCACCAGATTCCGATCCTGCTCGGCGGCGGCCACCGGTTCTTCCAGGAGCTGCCCGCTCACGTCGAGCTCCGGCTGATCGAGGCCGTACCGGCGCCTGGTGTGACGCACCTGCACTACGCGGTGATTCGATGATCCTCGTCACCGGCGGGCTCGGCATGATCGGAGCCGCGACAGCCCGCGCACTCGTCGACCTCGGCCGCGAGGTGGTCGTGACTTCGCATCATCGCAGCGAGGTCCCGTCGTTCCTGGCCGGCCGGGTCACGGTCGAGACCCTGGACATGACTGACCGGGACGCCTTCCTTGCCCTGGGCAAGGAATATGACATCACCGAGATCGTCCACCTGGCCGGAAGCATTCCGGGTGACGACACGGTCGCGTACTTCCGCAACGACCTGGCCGGTCTGCTCAACGCGCTGGACGCGGCCCGGACCTGGGGTGTCCGCCGGTTCGCGGTCGCGAGCAGCATCGGCAACTACATCGGCCGGCCCGAGATCCCTTGGCACGAAGAGCTCGCGCTCCCCGAAGCAGACCTGCCCCTGGCGATCGTCGCCTTCAAGAAGGCCGTCGAACCGATCACCGTGCACAGCCTCCAGGGCACCGGCATCGACCCCGTCCTCCTCCGGATCGGCAGCACCTGGGGACCACTGATGGATCCGGAATCCCCGATCATCACGATCGCCCCGTACATCAGCGCCATCCTGCGCGGCGAAACACCGGAAGCCCGCTACGCCGACGATGGCGGCGACTTCTGTTACGCCCCCGACGCCGGCCGTGCGATAGCCCTTCTCACCACGGCCCAGACCCTCCAGCACCGGACCTACAACGTCTCCAGCGGCACCCGATCCACCAACCGCCAGATCGCCGAGGCCCTCCAAGCCATCACCCCCGGCCTACACCTAGACCTCCTCCCCGGCCGCCAGTCCGGCCCCGGCGCCGACCCCTACCTCGACATCACCCGCCTAACCGCCGAAACCGGCTTCACCCCCACCTACGACATCCCCGCCGCCGTAGCCGACTACGTCACCTGGCGCACCACCAACCCCCGCTAGCCAGCACGAACGACAGGAGGTCACTGCCTCGTCGCGACCCTCCACCGCCTGACGCTCCCCGCCCGATCTCCTTCCCCGGCAATACCTCCTGTTCTTCGTGCCGCCGGAATTCGGTCGCCGGGGCGGCGGCGGCTTGTTACGGTCGGCGCGTGGATGTCGAACCGGCGGTTGCAGTGGCCAAGGCGATCACGTCGGCGGATGACGCGATCGTGCTCAACGCATCGAACAAGGTCATCGTGCGGCTGCTGCCGAACGACGTCGTCGCGCGGGTAGCGTTGGCGGATGAGCACGGGTTCGAGCGGGAGCTGGAGCTCAGCCGGCGCCTGTCCGAGGCTGGGTACCCGGTGGTCCCACCCGCAGATCCGAAGGTCCACGAGCAGGAGGGCATCTCGGTCAGCTTCTGGCCGTACTACGAACCACAAGCACCGATCCCGCCGGACGAGTTCGCCGCCGCGTTGCGCCGACTCCACGGTGGGATGCGCGAGATCGACGTACCGGTACCGAATTTCATGGATCGGGTGATCGAAGCCACGTATGTGCTGGCAGTTGAGGCCCTCTCACCGGAGGCCCCCGAGGCCGATCGCGAGCTTCTGGTCACGACGCTGACCAAGGCCAGCCAGGCCGTCCGTGCGACGGGTGCCCCCGAGCAGCTGCTGCACGGCGAACCACACCCGGGGAACCTGCTCAGCACGAAAGACGGTCCGCTGTTCATCGACTTCGAGACGGTGTGCCGAGGGCCGGTCGAATTCGACATCGCGCATGCACCGGACGAGATCGCCGCGCACTACCCGGGAGTCGATCAGGACCTGCTGCGGCAGTGCCGACTGCTCATGCTCGCGATCGTCATCGCCTGGCGCTGGGAGCTTGGCGATCAACTCCCTAACGGCGAGGCTCAACGTATCGAGTTGACGGCCCAGCTGCGTGCCGAGCTCAGCGCAGTAGGCGTGGGCTCAAGAGACACGCCCTAGCCGCCTGAGACGCCGATTTCGGCGTCGGCGATGTCGTCGGTGAGGCCGTCGGTGTTGTCGAGCCAGCCGTGCGGGAGGATGACGCGCTCGCGCGGGCTGCCTTGGCGGCCGCGGGGTGCGCCCAGCTCGCCGGTGGGGAACGGGACGGTGGGGTCGAGCTGAGCGAGCAGCTCGTCCAGGTGGGCGAGTGTGTCGACCATGCCGAGGGCGGCGCGGAGCTCGCCGCCGGCTGGGAAGCCCTTGAGGTACCAGGGCACGTGCTTGCGGAAGTCGCGCAGTCCGCGCTGCTCCCCCATCAGATCCGCCAGCAGCTCGCCGTGCCGCCGCATCACGGCCGCGACCTCGCCCAGATTCGGCAGGTTCAGCGCCTCACCACCCGCGAACGCCACCGCGAGATCGCGGAACAACCACGGCCGCCCGAGGCAACCCCGGCCGACGATCACACCGGCGCACCCGGTCTCGGCGACCATGCGGAGCGCGTCACCGGCCTCCCAGATGTCACCGTTGCCGAGCACGGGGATGTTCACGTGCTCGACCAGCTCGGCGATCTTCGTCCAGTCCGCCTGGCCGGAGTACGCCTGCGCCACCGTCCGCCCGTGCAGCCCGATCGCGGCCGCCCCCGACTCCTCCGCGATCCGGCCGGCGTCGAGGTACGTCTGGTGGTCGCTGTCGATCCCGATCCGGGTCTTCATGGTCACCGGAATCCCGTACGGCGTCGCCGCCTGCACGGCCGACTTCAGGATCGCGCCGAGCAGGTTCCGCTTCCACGGCAGTGCCCCGCCGCCACCCTTCCGGGTCACCTTCGGCACCGGGCACCCGAAATTCAGGTCGATGTGGGCAACGCCGTACTGGTCACACAGCAGTTGCACGGCCTTCCCGATGTAGACCGGGTCCACGCCGTACAACTGCACCGACCGAACGGTCTCCCGCTCGTCGAACGTGAGCATGTCCAACGACTTCTGATCACCCTCGACGATCCCGCGGGAGGTGATCATCTCGCACACGTACAGCCCGGCCCCCTGCTCAGCACACAACCGCC
Source organism: Kribbella sp. NPDC056345 (assembly GCF_042262745.1). NCBI lineage: Bacteria > Bacillati > Actinomycetota > Actinomycetes > Propionibacteriales > Kribbellaceae > Kribbella > Kribbella sp. NPDC056345. The sequence goes on from NZ_JBHJQQ010000019.1 coordinate 54,686, forward strand.
GGTACGCCGCATTCGTGATCCCGGCCATAGGAGCCAGCACCACGGGGGTATCGATGGTCAGATTGCCGAGCTTGAGCATGAATTAGGCCTTTGCGACGAGGATCTTGCCGTCGCCGGAGATTCGGGCGTTGTGGGGAACAACCGCGTTCGCGGTGGTGGTGACGTCACACCGGATGCCGTCACCACTCGATGGTACGACGGCGACCAAGTCCATCGTGCAGGTGATCTTGCTCGCGTCGGGGACGGCGCGGAGGACGGCGTCGACGACTTTTTCCTTGACGACGGCAACTTGTTCCGAGGTGAACTTGTACGACGCGTTGTACGGCTGGGCGTCGACCGTCAGAGTGCCGGTGAAGGGTTTGCCGGCGTACGTGACCGTGCACTTCAGGGTGTGTTTGCCGGGTTTGTCCGCGGCGTCGATGCCGGGGCAGTTGACCGTGGTCTTCGCGGCCTTGCCGGCGGTGAGCTGGGTCTGCTTGGCGATCGCGAAGCGGATCCGGTTCGCCAGCGGTGCGTCCGACTCCGGGGCGCCGGTGACGGCCGGGGTCGGGAACGGCTTGGCCGGTCTCGGGAGCGGCTTCAGGGTCGGCGTCGACGCGGTCGGGATCGGCTCGGTCGAAGGAGCCGAACTGCTGCCGGGTGCCGACGGGGTGCTGCCTGACTTCGGGTCGGTGTCGGAGCAGGCGGCCAGCAGGAAGACGGCCAGCGCCGACACCCCGAACACGGCCAGGCCGAAGCGCAGACGTTCGCCGGTCAGCAATCGCATCTCAGCAACCCACCAGGGCCTGGGCCAGGTAGCCGGTGACCTCGCTCAGGGCGACCCGCTCCTGCTTCATCGAGTCGCGCTCGCGGATCGTGACCGCGTGGTCCTCGAGCGTGTCGAAGTCGACGGTGATGCAGAACGGCGTACCGATCTCGTCCTGGCGGCGGTAGCGGCGGCCGATCGCGCCGGCGTCGTCGAAGTCGACGTTCCAGTTCTTGCGCAGCTCGGTGGCCAGGTCGCGCGCCTTCGGGGAGAGGTCCGCGTTCCGCGACAGCGGCAGTACGGCGGCCTTGACCGGCGCGAGCCGTGGGTCGAAGCGCAGGACCGTCCGCTTGTCGACGCCGCCCTTCGCGTTCGGGGCCTCGTCCTCGGTGTAGGCGTCGAGCAGGAAGGCGAGCACGTTCCGGGTCAGGCCGGCCGCGGGCTCGATCACGTACGGCGTCCAGCGCTCACCCTTCTCCTGGTCGAAGTACGACAGGTCCGCACCGGAGTGCTTGGAGTGGGTGGAGAGGTCGAAGTCGGTGCGGTTCGCGATGCCCTCGAGCTCGTCGAACTCCTTACCGCCGAAGTTGAACTTGTACTCGATGTCGACGGTGCGCTTCGAGTAGTGGCTCAGCTTCTCCTTCGGGTGCTCGTAGAACCGCATGTTGTCCGGGTTCAGCCCGAGGCCGACATACCAGTCCCAGCGCGCCTTCAGCCAGTACTCGTGCCACTCCTCGTCCGCACCCGGCGCGACGAAGAACTCCATCTCCATCTGCTCGAACTCACGGGTGCGGAAGATGAAGTTGCCCGGCGTGATCTCGTTGCGGAAGCTCTTGCCGACCTGGGCGATCCCGAACGGCGGCTTCTTCCGGGCCGTGCCCATCACGTTCGCGAAGTTCACGAAGATGCCCTGGGCGGTCTCCGGGCGCAGGTAGTGCAGGCCCTCGTCGGACTCGACCGGGCCGAGGTAGGTCTTCAGCAGGCCGTTGAACATCCGCGGCGCGGTGAAGGTGCCCTTGTTACCGCAGTTCGGGCAGGCGATCTCGGCCAGCTCGACGGCGTCGGCGTCCTTGTTCTTGCGCCGGGCGTAGTCCTCGCGCAGGTGGTCGTCACGGAACCGCTTGTGGCAGGACTGGCACTCGGTCAGCGGGTCGACGAACTCCTGCAGGTGCCCGGACGCCTCCCAGACCTTGGTCGGCAGGATCACCGAGGAGTCCAGCCCGACGACGTCGTCACGGCTCGTCACCATCGTCCGCCACCACTGGGTGCGGACGTTGTTCTTCAGCTCCACCCCGAGCGGACCGTAGTCCCAGGCCGACTTGGTTCCACCGTAGATCTCGCCGCAGGGGTACACGAAGCCTCTCCGCTTACTGAGGCTGACGACGGCATCGACGGTTTCCACGGGCACTTTTGAACTCCAGAAACGGGCACAGGTCGGGTACGGAAAACACCAGGCTATCGGTCCGGGGCGGCCGGAGTCGCATTCAGTGTCCGGTCAGGAACTCCGAAAGCTCTTCATAGGCGGTGGGCTCATCGATTGCCTGCGACAGCAGCGGTACGGCGGTCAGCTTCACCTCGTACGGCGAGAGCGCGCGCCGGTAGCTGCCGATGTTCAGGAACTCGAGGTTCAGCGCCAGCAGCTCCGGGTCGTCGACGTTCCGCCCGGTCCGCGCCGTCACGAACCCCTTCTGCCGGCTCAGCACCTCGACCGCCGCCTCCACCCGGAGCGCGAACTCGGCCTGCTCGGCCTCCGGAACCCGGAATCTGATCACCACGAACATGTACGCACCCTATGACCTGGAACAATGGGCTCATGAGCTCCCCCAGCAGTCAGCCGGTGAGCCCGCTCCGGCAGCGGATCACCAAGATCAGTTACCCGTACGTCGCGAAGCTGCACGGGATGCCGAAGCTGACCCTGCCGATCATCACCGGAGTACTGGCGCTGGTCGGGGTCTTCGCTCCGGTCGTGGTCGCCGTCCCGGCCCTGATCCTGCTCGCCCTGGTCCTCGGCTGGCTGGCCTTCCTCTCCTGGCCGGCCGTCACCACCGGCCCGAAGTTCCTCCGCGTCTTCTCGATCCTGGTAATCCTCCTGTTCGGCGTCTCCCGAATCGCCGGCGCCTAGGTACCCAGCCGGGCCGTCTGTGCGGTTCGGTGCTTCTCGATTGCGGTGGCGAGGTTCTTCACTCCGGGCTCCTGGCCGGCGGCCTTTACGCTGCGGGTGACGAGGGCCGACTGGGTCAGGTGGTCCTTCACCTCGGCTCGCAGCACCTTGTCGAAGGCGGGGCCGCGCAGTTTCTGTAGCGCGACCACCTCCTCCTCGGTCATCATCCCGGGCATGTTGTGCCCCGCATGAGCGTTCGTGGTCGGCAACCGCGCTCGGTCGCGCAGGGCGAGCAGCTGCTTGAGCTCGGCCTGGTGACCAACCGTCAGTTCCGCGGCCAACCGGCGTACGGCGGGGTCCGTGGAGTTCGTTGGCGCAAATCCGAGGATCCGGAGGAACTGCTCGTTCATCGGGATCATCAGCCCGAGCCAGGCAGCGTCGGTCGGGTTGAAGGCCGAGGCGACGGAGGCCGCCGGAGCGGGAGGTTGCGGGGCCGAACCGCATCCTCCGAGTACTCCGGCGACCAACGCCAGTACGAGGTACTTCACGGACGGCCGTCCGCCCCACACTTGATGATCGGGCGGATACAGTCGTTGACCCGCCGAGCCATCTCGTCCACCGGCCAGGCGTTGAAGAAGTCGCCGTGCATGGTGAACCCGCCACCACTGGCCAACCGGAAGCCGGCTGTCGAGCCGTTCACCGGATAGCGCAGCACCTGCCGCAGCTTCGGCACCGGCACGGGGTGGGATGCCGGGCAGTCGCCGTTCACCGGGTACGCCATGTGGCTCTTGTGATCCGGTGAGTCGAGGTCACGTCCGTTCCAGCACTGCGGGAAGTCCAGGTAGGACTCCAGCATCGACCCGGCCGGGCAGGTGATGAAGTCGTGCCCGGATCCCGCGTCACCGGCGTGCAGACACGACCATCGCGAGATGGTGTTGTCGTTCGGCCCGGTGGCTTTGGCGTTACCGGCCACGATCCGCAGTCCGTACGGCAGTGGCTGGGTCCGCGCGATCACGTCGTCCCGGACACCTTCGCCCAGGTAGTAGAACGTCGTACCCGTCGGCTCGACCGGTTGGTTGTTCGAGTAGAACGTCGGCACCCAGTACGACGAGGTGTCGACCGCCGGGTTGCAGCTCGTCGGCGAATTGGCCAGGTCCTCGACCGTGGTGTGGGCGTTCGTCACAGTCGCACCGAAGAAGCTGTGCATGTGCGACGCACCCGGCATGTTCGGGAACACGATCGGGTCGTCCGGCAGCCGGTGCGTGTACGGGCAGTCCGCCAGGAACTCCGCGACCCGGACGATCGGTCCGCCGGTCCCGCCGTACACCTGGAACTCCCAGAGCGATGCGCCGTACTGCGTTGCGCGTTCCGTGACGAGCACTCGCACATAGCGGGCCGAGCCACTGATGGCGAGGTTCTGCTCACCGCCGGTGCCGTTCACCGTCGTGTGAGCGGTCACCCACTCGTTGCCGGTGTTGGACGTCTGAATCTGGAACCCACGCGCGTACGCCGCCTCCCAGCGCAGCAGCACGCGGTTGAACGACTGGGTCGACCCGAGGTCGATCCGCAGCCACTGGTTGTCGGCGAAACTGCTGGCCCACCGGGTGCCGTTGTTGCCATCCACGGCCGCGGCGGCCGGCGTACCGGCGTTCTCGGTCGACGAGGCGAGGGCTGGTCGGTTCTGGGACAGCAGGGTCTCAGCCGCTTGAGCCGTACCGGCGCCACTCACCAGGAAGGCGCCGAGGACCGCCAGCAGTGTCAGGAGAACTGTTCGTTTCACTGTAGGTCTCCCCTCAGTGGTAGACGCGGACGTAGTCGACGAGCATCCGGGACGGGAACGGCGTCTGCGCGTTCGGCGGACCGGGGAAGTCGCCGCCCACGGCGAGGTTGAGGATCAGGTAGAACGGGTGGTCGAAGATCCACGGGCCACGGGTCGCCTCGAGCTGCGCCTTGTCGACGGTGAACACGGTGGCGCCGTCGACCTGGTAGGTGATGCCGGTGGAGTTCCACAGCATCGTCCAGGTGTGGAAGTCGTCGGCGAAGTCCGCGCCGCCGGGCAGACCGTAGGTCCCGCCGTACCCGCCGGCGCCGTTGTAGGCCGGGGCGTGCAGCGTCGAGTAGCCCTTGGTGGTCTCGCGGCCGAGGATCTCCATGATGTCGATCTCGCCGTTGTACGGCCACGGACGGCCGGTGAGGAAGTCGCTCCCCATCATCCAGAACGCGGGCCACAGGCCGTTGCCCTTCGGCACCTTGATCCGGGCCTCGATCTTGCCGTACGTCGTGTCGAACTTGGTACCGGTGTTGATCCGGCCGGACGTGTACTGGCAGGTGCCCTTACCGCTGACCGGGTCGATCGGGCACGTCGTACCGGGGGTTTCCTGCCGACGTGCCTCGATCACCAGGTTGCCTTGGCCGTCGGTCTGGATGTTGTCGTTGTTGGTGTAGACCTGCAGTTCGTTGTTCTGGCCGATGCCGGGGTCAGCACGCCATTTCGCAGCGTCGGGCTTGGCGCCGGCCGGGGTGTTGAAGTTGTCCTCCCAGATCAGCTGGGGCGGGTTCGCCGGGTCGGCCGGCGGGGTCGGCGGCGTGTTCGGCGCTCCCCCGGTGCCGTAGACCTGGAACTCCCACAGCGAGTACCCGTACGGCGTGTTGCGCTGCGTGCCGTACATGCGGACGTAGCGGCCGCTGCCCGAAACGGTCAGCGTCTCCTTGAACCCGGGACCGTTGGTGGTCGAGTAGATCGTGGTCCAGTTGTTCGCGTCGTTCGAAACCTGCAGCTGGTAGGACTTCGCCGAGGCCGGATCCCATTGCAGGACGACCTTGTCGATCTGCGCGGTCGCGCCGAGGTCGACGTAGATCCAGCCCGGGTCGACCCAGCCGGAGTCGGTCGCGGTCGCCCAGCGGCTGGCCGGGTCGAGGTCGAAGGCGCGGGCCGGCGTGCACTCCCAGCAGTTGCTGTCGTGCTGCTGCGTCGACGAGACACCTGACTTGTTGTAGGACAGCAGGCCGGAGCCGGGGGCAGGGCCGCTGGTGCTGCCGAAGACCTTGAACTCCCATAGCGAGTAGCCCCACTGGGTGGCGCGCTGGGTGCCCAGCAGGCGGACGTAGCGTCCGGTCCCGCTGACGTTGAGAGTTTGGTTGCCTCCGGCACCATTCGTGGTGGTGTTGACGGTGGTCCAGTTGTTGCCGTCGGTGGAGATCTGGATCTGGAAGGCGGTCGCGTACGCCGCCTCCCAGGCGAGCTGCACCTGGGTCACGGTGGCGCTCGCGCCGAGGTCGACCTGGATCCACTGCGGATCGCCGAACGCACTCGACCAGCGGGTTCCGGGGTCGCCGTCGACCGCCGAGGCGGGGCCGAAGACGACGTTCTCGGACGAGGAGGCGGTGGCGGTCTTGCCTTGGGACAGCAGTACGTCGGCGGCGCGTGCGGGGAGCGCGACGAGCAGGCCGATCAGGAGGGAGAGGGCTGCCAGCGCAGCAACAGTTCTCGGGCGGGTGAGATGTGGCATGGGCGTCTCCGGGGGCAGTCGGACAATGCACATCGATGAAGTTGTCGGGGAACGTTCCCTGAGAGGGAGACTGTGCCTGTCGGGGAACGGTGTCAAGAGTTGACAGGTTCCGGAACCGTGCCACCCTTATGGAATGAAACGGCTCGAAGGCATGAGACGGCCGACGTTGCATGCGGTGGCGGCCCGGGCCGGGGTTTCTAAGTCGAGCGTGTCCCGGGTGATCAACGGGGAGCCGACGGTCGCGCCCGCGATCCGGGAGACCGTGCTGGCCGCGGTGGCCGAGCTCGGCTACGTCCCGAACGGCGCGGCCCGCAATCTGGTCACCCAGCGGACGAACACGATCGCGATCATCGTCTCCGATCCCCCGGCCGGCCTGGTCTCCGACGACCCGATGTTCGCGATGGTCGTCCGCGCCGCGAGCCGTGAGCTGGAGCGCGCCGGCAAGCAGGTCTCACTCGTCCTGGCCGGTTCCGACGAGAGCCGCCTGCGCGTCGAGCAGTACCTGGCCGCCGGTCATGTGGACGGGGCGATCCTGGTCTCGATGGACGGCGCCGACCCACTCCCCGCCGTACTGTCGCGGACCGGTCTCCCGATCGTCTCGCACGGCCGCCTGGCCACCCCCGGCCTGATGCCCTGGGTCGACAACGACAACCACGGCGGCGCCACCAAGGCGGTCCAGCATCTGCTCGACCAGGGCCGCCGCCGGATCGCGACCATCTCCGGCCCGCTCGACATGACCGCCGCCCAGGAACGCCTCGCGGCGTACCGGGACACCCTGAAGGACACCGGCCGCCGCTCGATCATCGCCCTCGGCGACTTCACCCGCATCTCCGGCGCCGACTCGATGCGCCAGCTACTGGAGGACGACCCGACCCTGGACGCCGTCTTCGCCGCCAACGACCTGATGGCCATCGGCGCCCTCCGCACCCTGCGCCAAGCCGGCCGCCGCGTCCCCGACGACGTCGCCGTCATCGGATTCGACGACATCGAAGCCGCCCTCTACACCGCCCCCGCCCTCACCACCATCCGCTCCCCCATGACCGACCAGGCCGTCCAAACCGTCCAGCTCCTCCTCACCCTCCTGACCCAAGGCACCGCCGCCCCAGTCACCCTCCCCACCGAACTGGTCATCCGCGAATCAGCCTGACCACCGACCCCGCCACCCTCAGGTCGGGCGGAGGCAGTCGTGGGCTGCGGAGACGGCAGCTGCGCGGAGGGCGTCCAGGGGTTCGTCGACGAACATGACGGCGGAGTCGGAGAGGCCGCCCAGGGCGACGACGGCGCGGACCTTGGCGTCGAAGGCCGGGGCCGGGCCGATGAGGAGTTCGGTCACGCGGGCGCGCCAGTCGAACATACGGTCGACGAGTTTGAGTTCGGTGAGGACGCCGAGGTCGCGGATGAGGATCTGGATCAGCCAACGGTGCTTGTACACGAGGTCGAAGTACGACGTCAGCAGGTCCTCCGCCGCGAGTGGGGCCGCAGCCTCCTGGGCGGCGACGTAGGCGTCGAAGTCGTCGACGAGGGGCTGGACCAGGCTGTTCAGCAGGTCCTCGCGGGACGCGAAATGGTAGTAGAGGGCGGGCTTGGTGACGCCGAGTCGCTCAGCGATGTCACGGAGGCTGGTCTGCTGGACGCCGCGCTCCGCGAACAGCTCGACCGCGACCTGCTGGATGCGGGCCTTGGGGTCGTCCGTGCGCAGTCTCGGCATGAGCCGAGTCTAACTGACCTTCCGTTAAGTAAACCGTTGACACGAGGTCGCCAGCTCTGCTTACCTTCCGTTAAGTAATCAGGAGGAGGACGGCATGAAGGTCCTGATCTCAGGCGCGAGCGTGGCCGGGCCGGTACTCGCCTACTGGCTGGATCGGTACGGGTTCGAGACGACCGTCGTCGAACGCACACCGGCGCTGCGGCACGGCCTCGGCGGTCACGCGGTGGACCTGTTCGGGCAGGCGACCGACGTCGTCCAGCAGATGGGCCTCTGGGACGAGGTCAAGGCGGCCCGGACGATGATCGACGATCTGACGATCGAGCGCTCCGGTGGGCGACCCGTGCACGTCGATCTCGGACGCTTGTACGCCGGGATCTCCGACCGGCATGTGGAGATCCTGCGCGGCGAACTCATCCGGATCCTGTCGTCCGCGACCACCTCCGAGTACCTCTTCGGCGACTCGATCACCGCGCTGACCGACGACGGCGCCGGGGTCGATGTGACCTTCGAGCGGAACGCGCCGCGTCGGTTCGACCTGGTGATCGGCGCCGACGGGATGCACTCGAACGTCCGCCGGCTGGCCTTCGGCCCGGAAGAGCCGGTACGCCGTCATCTCGGCGGCTACCTCGCTGTCTACTCGATGCCGGACCTCTTCCCCCTCGGTTCCAGCATGCTCATCCACCAGTCCGTCGACCGGCTGGTGGGGCTGTACAGCGTCCGTCAGACCGGGCAGTCCCGAGCGATGTTCATGGTCCGGACCGAGGCCGAGCTCGAGTACGACTACCGCGACAAGGATCAGCAGAAGGCCTTACTGGCAACGGCGTTCCGTGATTACGGCTGGCGGGTACCGCAACTGTTCGAGCATCTCGAGGCCGCCGACGACTTCTACTTCGACGCGATCGCGCAGATCACTCTCGACACCTGGCAGCGCGGCCGGATCGGCCTGGTCGGCGACGCGGGCTACTGCCCCGCGCCCGCAGTCGGTGGAGGAACCAGCCTCGCCGTCGCAACGGCGTACATCCTGGCCGGAGAACTGGCTGCCAACGGCCCCGCCGGACTGCGGACCTACGAGGCCAAGGTCCGGCAGATGGTCGACCGGAGCCGCAAGATCGGTCCGAAGGTGATGGGCTCGATCATCCCGCGTGGGCCGGCCACGCTCCGCCTGCTGCCGTTGGCGACATCCGTCGTACCGAAACTGCCCAGGCCGATCCAGCGGTTCATCTGGTCGCAGAACGCCGTCGGCAAGGCGCTCGGCTCGACGGCACTGCCTGACTACTCCGCTTTGCTCAGTCCAAGATCTCCTGCAGACCCAGGCCGGTAACGCGGTCGCGGAGCCACTGGAGTTCGCCGACGATGCGTTTGGCCAGTTGGGCGCGGGTCCGGGGCTGGCGGGTCCAGGTGTAGGTCTCTGATTCCAGGTGATGTGTCATGGGATGGCCGCCGCCGACCATGCGGGTCAGGCACTCATCCAGTACGGCGGTGGTCGCGGTGAGCGGGGCCGGGGGCGGTTCGTGGGCAGCGATGTGGGCGTGCATCCGCCAGCAGGCGTGACCGGACAACTGGTACGCCAGATCGACGTCATCGACACCGGGGCCACACCACTCCCGTACCTGACGGAGATACTTCGGGTCACTGAGATCGGCCAGCACCTGCCGGCCGAGACCGTCCGACGGGTCGACCAGCTGAGGAGCCACCGACAACTGGGCCTTCACCACATCCACACCAGCCCGCCACAGCGTCTCGAACGCCGGACCCGGCTCCTCGAACTGAACAGCGAGGTGACACGTGTCCAGTCCGAGCCCGATCCGCGACTTGCCGGCGTCCGGGCTGACGTAGGTGCTCAGCCAGCCCGCCGCCTGCCCGACCATCTCCAGCACACACCCGGGCTCGGGCTCGACCGCGATCCGGATCCGCCGACCGGTACGGCGTTCAGTCCGGTCCAGGTGGAATTCCAGCCGGTCGAACGCCACCCGGGTCGCCGCGTCGCGCTGCTTCGACCAGGGCTCACGCCAGGCCAGCGGAAGCGTCGAGATCGAGCCGTACTCCGCATCCGGCGGCAGCAACTCGGCGAGGATGTCGACCAGGTCGACCGTGTAGCGCAGCCGCTCGGTGTCGGTCCAGTCCGGGCAGTAGACCTTGGACCCGACGACCTTGTCGACGAACGCCGAGTGGGCGACGCCGTTCAGCGAAACGACCTCGAGCTTGTGGCGCGTCAGCGCGCGCTGCAGACGCCGCAAGGCGACCGGTGAGTTGGCCAGCCGGTCGGCGAGCGGGCTCACCAGCCACAGCCCGATGCCGAGCGACGGTACGCCGAGCTCGGCCCGCGCGGCGCCCGCACAGCCGTCCAGCCACTTGATCAGCTCATCCAGGTCCGTGGCAGGCAGAACTGTGGCGGAATACCCCAGGTGGACGACAGAACCGTCCCGATGGCGGAATCTCATCAGCACTCCTCACCCCGTACTGGCCACAGAAGGTAGTCATTGGCGGACTCTCCGTGACCTAATTGCACTCTAGGAGCCTGCGGCCCCCCGGGGAAGAGCTGATTTTCAGTTGTTGTCAGTTAGTGTCGATATGATCACTGTGAGTGATTAGATCCCTGCTGCGGTCGGCCACAGCGAGCGCCGCGAGCGTGGTGGTGAGAGGTACGGCGGCGATGATCCCGAGGCTGCCGACCAGGCCCCGGACGATCTCCATGGCGACCATCTCGGTCGAGATCACGTACTGGCCGGGCAGGCCCTGGATCGCGAAGGTGATCAGCACCGGCATCGCAGCACCGGCGTACGCGAGGACCAGCGTGTTCACCACCGAGGCGACGTGGGTGCGGCCGATCCGGAGCCCGGCGCCGATCAGCTCGGCGCGAGAGGCGGACGGATTGGCGGCGGACAGCTCCCAGACCGCGGCCGCCTGGGTGACCGTGACGTCATCGAGTACGCCGAGCGCACCGATCACCATGCCGGCCACCAGCAGGCCGGTCAGACTGAGGCTCGGAAAGAACTGCTTGGCCGCCGACGCGCCGTCCGAGGCAAGCCCGGTCAGCTGACAGAACTTGGTGAAGAACCACCCCAGTACGACGGTCATCCCGAGCGCGGCGATGGTCCCGGACAACGCGATCGAACTCTGCGCGTTGATCCCATGGGTCAGGAACAGCGCTACCGCCATGATCACCGTGCCGCCGACCACCGCGACCAGCAGCGGATTCGACCCCTTCAGGATCGCCGGCAGGATGAACTGGGTCAGCATCACCGCGGTCATCGCGAGTGCGATCAGCGCGGCGAAACCACGCCAGCGCGACAACGCCACCACCGCCAGCGCGAAGACCGCGGCCAGGATCAGCAACGGCTTGCTGCGGTCGTGGTCGACGTACTGATAGCGGTCGGCGATGTCCTTCGCATCGGTCTGGACACCGAGCATGATCGACTGGCCGACCTCGATCGAGATCGGCACCTTGCCCGCCTGCGGCACCTGGACGGGCACGATCTGTCCCTTGTCCGGGCCGGTGCTCAGCTTGACCGAGGCGAGGTCGCACTGGTCCCGCTTGTCCGGGCAGGGCGCGAGCTTGGTGACCTCGCCGCGGGCGGTGTTGGTCTGGTACGTCGCGACCTGCACCCCGCCGCCCGGCCACATCACGATCATCGCGATCACCGCGGCCGTGATCAGCGGCGCCAGCACGGCCGCGACCACGATCCGGACCCGGCGGGCCACGATCGCGTCGTTGTCCACCACGGAGGTGTCGACCACGTGATCGCCGCCGTGACCGTGCCCATGGCCGTGCCCGGCGGGCGTGTCGAGGGTACGGCGGCGGGTTCCCCGGCGGTCGGCGCGGCGGCGCCCCACGGGTCGGCTGCTCATCGGTTGAACTCCCTGTTTTGACAATCATCTCCAGTTAAATGAAAATGATTGTCATGAGATCTAGTGCTCGCGCTGTCGTCGCCGGTGTCGCCGTCCTGGCGACCGTCACCCTGGCCGGATGTGGCGGCTCTCCGTCCGCCGGTGGCTCCGGCGGCGGCAAGCTCGACGTCGTTGCTTCGTTCTACCCGCTCGAGTTCATCGCCCGGACAGTGGGGGGTGACGCGGTCAATGTCACCACACTGACCGCACCCGGCGTGGAACCGCACGACCTCGAGCTGACACCGAAGCAGGTCGGTGAGATCGCGGCGGCCAAGCTGGTCGTCTACGAGAAGAGCCTGCAGCCCGCCGTCGACGAGGCCGTCGAGCAGAACGCCAAGGACGCCGGCTTCGACGTCGCCCCGGCCGCGAAGCTCGAGGCCACCGGCGCGGACTTCGAGGAGCACGAGGAGGGCGAGGCCAAGCCGGCCGCGCACGCCGACGAGGCCCTCGACCCGCACTTCTGGCTGGACCCGATCCGGTACACCGCCGTCGTGAACGCGGTCACCGACAGGCTCGCCGCGGCCGACAGCGCCAACGCGGACGGGTACAAGGCCCGCGCCAAGACGCTGCTCGACGAGGTCGGCAAACTGGACGGCGAGTACAAGTCCGGCCTGGCGAACTGCAAACTGAAGACGTTCGTGACGAGTCACGAGGCCTTCGCCTACCTCGCGAAGCGGTACGGTCTGACGATGGTCGGCATCGCCGGGTTCACCCCGGACGCCGAGCCGACCCCGACCCGGATCAAGGAGGTGCAGGAGATCGTGAAGTCGCAACACGTCACCACGATCTTCTACGAGGAGCTGGTCAGCCCGAAGGTGGCCGAGACGATCGCGCGTGACGTCGGCGTCAAGACCGCCGTACTGAGCCCGATCGAGGGGCTGTCGGACGCCAACTCCCAAGAGACCTACCTGAGCCTGATGCGGGAGAACCTTCAAGAGCTCCGGAAGGCGAACAGCTGCGCGTGACACAACCACAAGACGCGGAACCAGACACCGCCGCGAAGGCCGTCCAGGTCACCGATCTCTCGGTCGACCTGGGCGGTCGTCTGGTGTTGCGGGGCGTCGATCTCCAGATCCGCCAGGGCGAGGTGGTCGCCGTACTGGGGGCCAACGGCTCCGGCAAGTCCACTCTGATCAAGACGGTGGTCGGGCTGCTGCCGGCCGCCCGTGGTGAGGTGCGGCTGTTCGGTACGCCGGTTCCCCGGTTCCGCGCTTGGAAGCGGATCGGGTACGTACCGCAGCGGATCACCGCAGCGGGCGGCGTACCGGCGACTGTGTATGAAGTGGTGTCGTCCGGGCTGCTGTCGCGGCGGCGGTTGTTCGCGCCGCTGGGTGCGGCCAGGAAGGCTGCGATCGAGGACGCGCTGCGGGTCGTGGACATGGCCGACCGGCGCAAGGACGCGGTCGCCGAGCTGTCCGGTGGTCAGCAGCAGCGCGTGCTGATCGCACGTGCTCTCGTCTCCGACCCCGAGCTGCTCATCCTCGACGAGCCGACGGCCGGGGTCGACCTGGCCAGCCAGCAGATCTTCGCCGACGCGATCCGGGAGCGGGTCGCGCGCGGCACCACCGTGGTGATGGTCAGCCACGACCTCGGCCCGATGGACGCGCTGATCGACCGGTCGATCATCCTGCGCCGCGGCCGGATCGTGTACGACGGTCCTCCGCACGCCTCGCAGACCCACGCGCACGTCCACCACTCCCACAGCTCAGACGATTCGGGTTGGCTGACCTCATGACCCTCTTCCAGCTGGAGTTCATGCAGCGCGCGTTGATCGCGGGGCTGCTGACCGGGCTGTCCGCGCCGGCGATCGGCACGTACCTGGTGCAGCGACGGCTGTCCCTGATGGGTGACGGGATCGGGCACATCGCGATCACGGGTGTCGCTCTCGGTCTGCTGACGGGGACTGCGCCGGTCCTCACCGCGATCATCGTGGCGATTGCCGGTGCGACCGCGATCGAGTTCGTCCGGGCCCGCGGGAAGGCGTCCGGCGATGTGGCTCTCGCACTGCTCTTCTACGGCGGAATCGCGGGCGGCGTGCTGCTGATCGGGCTGGCCGGTCAGGGCGCGGCCACGCTGAACACGTATCTGTTCGGCTCGCTCACCACCGTCTCCGCCAGCGACCTGTACGTCGTGGTCGGGCTGGCCGTGGCGGTGCTGGTGATCGCCATCGGGCTGGGACCGCAGCTGTTCGCGGTCTGCCAGGACGAGGAGTTCGCCCGGGTGACCGGGCTGCGCGTCCAGCTGCTGAACCTGCTGATCGCCGTGATGGCTGCGGTGACCGTGACGGTCGCGATGCGGACTGTCGGCCTGCTGCTGGTCAGTGCGCTGATGGTGGTTCCGGTCGCGACTGCTCAGCAGGTCACACGGTCCTTCCGCAGTACCTTCGTCACCGCATGTGCGATCGGGGTGACCGCCTGCCTGGCGGGCATCATCACGTCGTACAACGCGAACGTCGCGCCGGGCGCGACCATCGTCGTGCTGGCGCTGGCCGGGTTCGTCGTGGCCGCGACCGTCGGCGCGCTACTGCGCCGGCGCTCCAGCCGGGTCGCTCCACTCGACGACGAGGAGCCCGAGGTCGGCGTACCGGCTCCGGAGCCGCACGTGGTCAGCGCCGGGCACCCGCACGCGCACAGCCAGGCATGCGGTCACAAGAAGGTCGAACACGGCGATCACGTCGACTATGTGCACGACGGTCACCTGCACGCGGCACACGGTGACCATTGGGATGAGCACTGATTTGCTGAGCTCTGAGACAATTACTGGCGATACCGCGGAAAAGCCGGTGAGGACAGGAGGAACGGTGGCCATCGGAACACGCTCGACCCGTCAGCGCGCAGCGGTCGCTTTGGCGCTCGACACGCTCGACGACTTCCGGACTGCCCAGGAGATCCACGCCCAACTCCGGTCCTCCGGGGAGGCCGTCGGGCTGACCACCGTGTACCGCACCCTGCAGGCACTGGCCGATTCCCGCGAGGTCGACGTACTGCGGACAGCCGACGGCGAAACGGCGTACCGGCGCTGCTCGAAGGGTCACCATCACCACCTGGTCTGCCGCAACTGCGGCCGGACCGTGGAGGTCGAGGGACCGGCCGTCGAGCGCTGGGCCGACAAGGTCGCCGCCGAGCACGGCTACGCCGACATCAGCCACACCCTGGAGATCTTCGGCACCTGCGCCGACTGCCAGCAGGCGTGACGTAAGGCATAGCGTGCAGCAAGCCTTCCGTACCGGATGATTCCGGCGGGAGGCTTTTCTGCGTTCTGGACTGAGGAGTCTGATGACGGATCTGGCCGTACGGCGGTTCGACGCCGACGATCGAGTGGTGATGGAGCGGCTGTACCTGATGTTCCGGCACGACCTGTCGGAGTTTCAGGGACAGCTACCGAAGGCGGACGGGAGCTACCGGAGCGACTGGCTGGAGTCAGCGCTGACCGGGGATCCGGAGTGGGCGGGGTACATCTTCCACAGTGGTGAGCACCCGATCGGCTACTGCCTGATGCGGGCGCTGCAGCAGCCAGTGCGAGTGCTGAACAGCTTCTTCATCGTCCGGCCAGTACGGCGTGGTGGCCTCGGACTGCGAGCGGTCCAGGAGGTGCTCGCGCATCACCCCGGACCGTGTGAGGTCGCATTCCAGGACAACAACGCGACCGCCGTCCACTTCTGGCGGCGGGTCGCGACGGCGATGTCCGGAGACGCGTGGACCGAGGAGCACCGCCCGATCAAAGGCCGTCCCGATGCTCCGCCGGACACGTGGATCTCTTTCACGGTTTAGAAGAGGACGACCGACCGCAGCACATCGCCGTGGTGCATCTTGGTGAACGCGGCCTCCACGTCTTCGAGGGCGATGGTCTCGGAGACGAAGCGGTCGAGCGGTAGCCGGCCCTGCAGGTGGAGGTCGATCAGCAGCGGGAAATCGCGGCTCGGCAGACAGTCGCCGTACCAGCTGGACTTGAGGGAACCGCCGCGGCCGAAGAAGTCCAGCAACGGCATGTCGAGCCGCATGTCCGGTGTCGGTACGCCGACCAGCACGACGGTGCCGGCCAGGTCGCGACCGTAGAACGCCTGCTTCCAGGTCTCGGGCCGGCCGACCGCGTCGATCACCACATCCGCGCCGTACCCGCCCGTCAGGTCCTGGATCGCCTCGACCACACCATCATGGTCGAGCTCCTTGGAGTTGATCGCGTGGGTCGCGCCGAGCTCCCGGGCCGTGGCCAGCTTCCGCTCGTCGATGTCGATCGCAATCACCTTCGCGGCCCCGGCCAACCGAGCCCCAACCACGGCCGCCGTACCGACGCCGCCCGATCCGATCACGGCGACGGTGTCACCACGGCCGACGTTCCCAGTGTTGATCGCAGCACCCAGACCGGCCATCACGCCACAGCCGAGCAACCCGGCGACCTCAGCCTTCGCAGCCGGATCCACCTTGGTGCACTGACCAGCAGCAACCAGCGTCTTCTCCGCGAAAGCCCCGATCCCCAGCGCCGGGCTCAACTCGGTACCGTCGGCAAGCGTCATCTTCTGCTTCGCGTTGTGCGTGTTGAAGCAGTACCACGGTCGGCCGCGCAGGCAAGCGCGACAGTTGCCGCAGACAGCCCGCCAGTTCAGCACGACGAAGTCACCAGGCTGCACGTCCGTGACACCGTCGCCAACGCTCTCCACGATCCCCGCCGCCTCATGCCCAAGCAGAAACGGAAAGTCGTCGTTGATCCCACCCTCGCGATAGTGCAGATCGGTATGGCACACCCCGCACGCCTGAACCTGCACCACCGCCTCCCCCGGCCCAGGATCCGGGATGTTGATCTCCTCGATCGTCACCGGCGCACCCTTGGCCGCCGCCACCACACCACGCACCGTCTGTCCCATCCCCCGACGCTAACCGCCTGACCCTGCTCCCGTCAGCAGCTGCGGGCGTGGCGGTTTTCCGCGCCATACCGCGTCGGTAAGGACACGTAGTGTCCACCTCCGCGGCCGGCCGCCACGCTCAGGCGGCGTTCGATGGGCGTCGAATCCGGCACTACCTCATGTCCTTCCCGACATCTCTGTCCACCGGTTGGGGGACAGGGGGTCAGCCGGGTGGTGCTCCCTGGGGAGGGGGTGGCGGCGGGAGGGTTGGGGTATGGAGACGGATAAGGCTGTGAGGGTGCGGGGGCTGGTGAAGCGGTACCCGGGCAAGGTGGCGGTCGCGGGGGTGGATCTGGATATCTACCGCGGTGAGGTGTTTGCGCTGCTGGGACCGAATGGGGCCGGGAAGACGACGACTGTGGAGATCCTGGAGGGGCATCGGCGCGCTGACGAGGGGGAGGTCGACGTACTGGGTAGTGACCCGGCGCGGGGCGACCGGCAGTGGCGGGCGCGGATCGGGATTGTGGCGCAGTCGTCGCGGGACGAGGCCGAGCTGACGGTGGCCGAGCTGATCCACCATTTCGCCGGGTACTATCCGACGCCGCGGGATCCTGAAGAGGTGATTGCCGCGGTTGGGCTGGAGGAGAAGCGGAAGACGCGGACCCGGAAGCTGTCCGGCGGTCAGCGTCGCCGGCTCGACGTCGCGCTCGGCGTGATCGGGAACCCGGAGCTGTTGTTCCTGGATGAGCCGACTACTGGCTTCGACCCTGAGGCGCGGCGGCAGTTCTGGACGCTGATCGAGAACCTGCGCACCGAGGGCACCACGATCCTGCTGACCACGCACTATCTGGACGAGGCCGAGCAGCTGGCCGACCGGGTCGGGGTCATCACCGACGGGAAGATGCTTGAGGTCGCGACGCCGGAGACCCTCGGCGGTCGGGGCGCCCGGACTGCCCGTGTCTCCTGGCTGGCTGCGGACGGCCTGCGGGAGATCCGCACCGACACCCCGACCGCCGAGGTGTCCCGGCTGCTGGCGCAGTACGGCGGCGAAGTACCGGAGCTGCAGGTCCGTCGGCCCAGCCTGGAAGACATCTACCTGGAACTGATCGGCAAGCCGGCCGCGGCCGAGGCCGACCTGGAAGGAGCAGTCCGATGAGCACCACGGTGAACCTGCCGTCGCCGCTGAAGGTCGGGGTGTCGCGGACCAAGCTCGAGGTGAAGGAGTTCTTCCGTGAGCGGGAGCAGCTGATCTTCACGTTCTTCTTCCCGATCATCTTCCTCGGGATCTTCTCGGCCGTGTTCAGCGGCACCGACTTCAGCGGCGGGGTCACCGCCGCCACCTACTTCACTCCCGGGATGATTGCCTCCGGCATCTTCTTGTCCAGCTTCCAGTCGTTGTCCGTCTCGATCGCGATCGAGCGCGACCAGGACGTGCTGAAACGCCTGCGCGGTACGCCGATGTCGCCGCAGTCGTACTTCGCCGGGAAGATCGGGCTGGTCCTGATCACCTCGGTCCTGCAGTTCGGCCTGCTGCTGCTGATCGCCGGTCTCGTGCTCGACGTCGCGATCCCGACCGAGCCGGAGAAGTGGCTGCGGTTCCTGTGGATCTTCGTTCTCGGTACGGCGTCCGGCTCGGTGCTCGGGATCGCGTTCTCCGTCGTACCGCGGTCCGGCAAGGCGGCGTCGGCCGTCGTCACGCCGGTTGTCCTGCTGCTGCAGTTCATCTCCGGTGTGTACTTCGTCTACAGCAGCCTGCCGGCCTGGATGCGGACGGTCTCGGAGTTCTTCCCGCTGAAGTGGCTGGCCCAGGGCATGCGGTCGGTGTTCCTGCCGGACAGCTTCGAGTCCGTCGAGCCGGGCGGCTCGTGGCAGCTGGGGAAGACGAGCAGGTCTACTCCCGGGTAAGCCCGCTCACAGCGCTGCTCGCGGCCCTTCGACGCCCCGGTTTCGTGCACAACCGCCACGGACAGCCCGTCGAGCGTCACCCGCGCGACCTCGGGCAGTCTGGCGCGTAGCTCGGGACCGTCGTTGTTACCCCAGCAGCCGATCAATCGGGCGGCCCGCGCCTCCAGCTCGTCGAGAAGTGCAACATTCACCCAGTCACCGGCGTGAATCACCACGTCGGCACTGTCGATCGCCTCCCACACCGCGTCGGGGAGCCGCTTCGCCCGCACGGGCAGATGAGTGTCCGAAATCAGCACCAACCGCATCCCCACACCCTCTACTGGTCCAAGGCCGCGATCAACTCCTTCTCCCGGCCGAGGCTCAGACCGGACCGACGCTCCCGGTCCAGGCCCAGCTCGCGCTCCCAGGCGAGTGCGTCGACCAGGAACTCCCGCCGCGGCCGATGCACCAGCCCCGCCGCTTCCGCCGCAGCCCCGCTCCGGCAGGACCAACCGGCGTACTCCGGGTCGGTCATCCACATCGTCAGCGACTCAGGCCCCATGTACTGCTCGACCTGCTGCTCCTCCAGCCACTCCGGCTTCGCGAGAACCACTGGCCCGGTGTGACCGCCGACCTCCCGCGCCAGCTCGATCCACTCACCGAACGGCACGACCGGACCACGGGCATCGAACGTACCGGTGCGGCCCTCGGTTGCGCAGTCCAGCAACCACCCGGCCAGGTCGCGCACATCGATCACCGCGGTCGGCAGGTCAGGTGAGTCCGGGACCAGCAGCGGCTCCGACGGCTCGAGAGCAGCTCGCGCCACCCACGCCCCGGCCCGATCACTCTTGTCACCCGGTCCACCGATCAGCCCCGCCCGCGCGATCACCAGGCGATCCCCGACTGCATCCACCGATGCGAGCTCACAGGCCACCTTCGCTTCGCCGTACTGCTCCCGCTCGGCGACGTCACCCTCGGAGGGCGCTCGTAACGCCGCGCTCTCATCTGCTCCGGGCGTATCGAACTTCTCGTACACGTTCACCGACGAGACATACGTCCAGTGCTTGGCCCGCGGCCCGAACGCAGCCAGCGCCCCGCGGACGAACCCCGGCTGCCACGACACCTCGAAAACGGCATCCCACTCCCGCTCCGGCACCGCGTCGTACGCATCCGGAAGGCTCCGATCGACGGCCACCAACTCGGCCCCCTCGGCCACCGCGCCGCTCTCACCGCGTGCAATACACGTCACCGAATGCCCGCGCGCCAGCGCCTGCGTCGCGAGCTCACGCCCCAGCCATGCCGTCCCGCCAAGGATCAGAATCTCCATGCAGGTAAGCCAATCAGGCCCCATCGACAATTCCCAAGCTCCTTAGCCGAGGGCAGAAAGCATGCCGTAAGGCGCGAACCCTTGCCGACAACCCCGATCCAGGCGCAGTGTCGGCAGTGAGCGGCATCCGAGAACGGATGCCTTGGGCAAGGGGGCGACATGGCTGGTTTCGTTCAGATCATCGAGTACCGGACATCGAAACCGGACGAGGTGGCCGCGCTGGCGGAGGCCTACCGGGAGAAGCGGGACGCAGCCGGCGACGGTCCGCGGCCGGTCCGCTCCGTCATGTGTTCGGACCGCAACGACGCCGACCGGTACTTCACGGTCGTCGAGTTCGCGTCGCACGAAGAGGCGATGGAGAACTCCGCACGATCCGACACCGGTGAGTTCGCGGCCGCACTGATGGAGTTGTGCGACGGGCCGACGAAGTTCTACGACCTCGACGTACTGCAGTCGACCGACTTCAGCTGATGCTGTGGGGCTCGGGCCCAGCCGGACTCGCATTCGGCTGGGCCCGAGGCAGCGGGCGCGGTGGCGGCCGCGTTGGCCCGGATCCGCGGCGCCGGACCCGGACCTGCTCATTGGGTAGCTAGCTCAGCGGAAGACCCGGTACGACGACCAGCTGCCCGGCGGCGCACCGCCGTACGAGCCTTGGTCGCGCTCGTGGTGCAGGGGGTCCGGGTCCTCGGGTTCGGGCGCGGAGTGCAGATCCGGCCACGGCCGTGCCGCCAGCGTGTCGCGCGGCGGCAGCGCCGGCCCCGGATCAGGCCCCGACTCGGCATCGAGCCACTCGATCTCGGTGGCTCCGCCATGCCCGTGGATCGCGACGACGGACTCGATCCCGTCCCACACGGTCGTGGTCGGATAGTCGCCGTACCACCGCAGCGCCACCGCCCCGTCGGTGAACTGCACGCCCTCGGCGACGGGCCCGGTCCCACTCACCCCGGAGACATCATGATGGCGGATCAGCCGGAAACGACGAGCGCTCATTTCGGGGCAACCTCCCACAACCGCTCCCCCGGCAACGCCCGGAACTGCCGCGGGTCGGCCACCGGAATCGGATCGCTGGTCACCTTCAACCCCGCGAACCGCCGTGACATCGCCTCCGCATACCTCTCGGCCAACTCGGCCTCGGCACTGTAGTCCGCGACGACGTGGTCCCCGAACCACACCCGTACGCGGCACCGTTGCGGACCAGGATCGCCGGCCATCTCAATGCACCCGGCGAGTCAAGGTCGTTCCCATCAGCGGCTTCCAAGACCTACGGTTCACGTCGATCACTTCCACTTCCCTGTGGGGATGGGTTCACAGGTAGTGACGGCCCCCACACAACTTCATGACGCAACTCCCCAAATCTTTTTCACCACCCCGCTCGAACACCCCTTCGAACGCGAGCCCCACCGGCCCCTGGCGTACCGAAGAACGGGTAATGAGATCTCGTCGCTATCGGCCGTCGCGCCAACCGCGCACCCAAGGACGCCACGTCTCGAGGTGTGGGTAGTCGGGACTGATCGACTCCTCGAAGTCGTGCGTGCCCGCGCCAGGCAGGTGGGCCGCGGACAGTCTCGACAGGTTCTCCACGAGGAGCATGGGGACCTCCGGATGAGCGGCCACCAGGCGATCGAAGATCGCCCGGCACTCGCGGCGCTGGACGTCCTCATCCTTCGGTCCGACCAGCCGCACATGCAGGTCAGCGGCGTAGTCGTCGATCGCCGAGACGTCCTCGGGCTCCGGGTCGACGTCTCCGTAGTCGTTCGGCGCCAGCAGGAGCGCCAGCTGCCGATCGACCGTGAGGGCGTCGACGACGAACAGCTGCTCCCCCGGGTCCAGCGACGAGTCCTCGACCGGTGCCGCTCCGAGGGCCGAAGGCAGCCAGGCCGCGACGTCCTCAACTGCGACGTCGAGAAAGACGTTGTCGTCCGATGACATCACTGCTCCTTTGTCCAGGTGACCATGCGACCGTCACCGAGAATGACATGGATAGGCCCCCAGACGGAGGTGCCGGGCTGACCACACGCGCGCCGGAATCCCTGCTCGGCGATCGCCTCCCGCAGGTCGACTGCCCGGCCGTCGATGAACACCTCACCACCGGAGTCGATGTCCTTGAGCTGCTTCAGCGCGGTGTGGATGCTACGTTTCACGGCCGTCGTCGACGCCTCCCGCAGGGTCTTGAACTCGACGACGTGACCTTCGTCGGCGGGATGGCGGCGCAGGGTGGCGTCGGGATTCGCCCTCCCCTTCACGGTGTAATCCTCGGGACGAGCGTCCACCCGCCATCCTTCCTCCACAAGCCGTTCGGCGAGGTAGTGCTCCTTCGGCTCGAACTGCCCGTGCGGATCGTGCACGGCGGGGCCGAAGTCGAATTCCAGGGGGCGGAGGTCGAAGGCTGGGTCGAAGTCCGGTACGGCGGGCTTCAGGGGTGGGAGGTTGATGTCTACGACGATGGGTGCGGGTTTGTCGGTGTCTTCGGGGTAGTCGAAGGTGGCGTCGATGGTGCTGGGGGTGATGGTGAAGGTGGCGTGGTCCCAGGTTTGGGCGGCGGTTTCGGCCATGGCTTCGAGGAGGTTCTTGAGGGGTTCTTCGAGATCGATCAGGAACTCGTGGTCGGCGAGGAGGCGTTCGTTGCGCTTCTCCTCCTCCTTCTCTTCCTTCTCGGTGCGTTCCTCGATCTCGAACTCGCCGGTCTCGGTGACGACGATCTCGACCTCGAGGGGTTCTTCGGGGTTGGGGTTCTCCTCGTCGTCCTTCTCGTGGTCCTTGCGGAACTTCTCGAAGGCTTTACGGGCGACCGTGATCAGTGGGGGTTCGTTGTCTTCGGCAACTTCTACGTCGTCGAAGGTCGCGGTGAGGCGTTTGGTGCGGCCGCGCTCGTCGCGTTCGGCCACGTCACCGGTGCCGCCGGTCGCGCGGTTGCGATCGGCGGAGTCCGACGAGGGCCGGTCCGTACCCGACCCACCCCCGACCAACCGGTCGGCCCACACCCGTGCCTTCGGTGGTGCCATCGACAGGTAGTGCGCGGCCGCCTCACAAGCGCGTGCCGCCGCGTCCAGCTGATGTGCGGCGACAGTCGCACCACCCTGTGCCGCAACAGCCGCGTTCTCGCGGCACCGGACAGCCATCCGCTGCAGATGCAGTAGCACCTGCGGTACTTCGTCCAGGCAGTCGACCAGCCCACGGGCCACCCGCTGCAAGTCCGAGGGCATGAGAGATCAGATCTGGTCGGCGTAGCTCTTGCATCCGGCCGAGGCGATCTCCAACGCCTCCGCAGCCTGCTCCACGGCCTTACCGGCCGCATCGAGGATCTCCGAGATGTCGCGGTCCACCCCGGTCGCCGTACCGGCGATCAGGCTCTCGACCTGCTGGCTGTGCTGGGTGAACCGCAGCTTGAACCCGGCCAGCCCGCCCGCTGCCTGCTTGGCCTCCATCGAGACCTGAAACAGCTGTTCCTTGAGCCGCTGTACGTCGGACACCTGAACCACTCCACTATGTCAGTTGCGCTTCTTCGGCAGCACGATCGCCGTACCGGCCACGACCACCGGTACCAGGATCGCGAGCCACCAGGGCAGCCCTGCCGCCATCGCGACCACGACCACGCCCGCACCGCCCCATCCCCACCATCGAGCACCGGGCAGCCTGGGCAGCCCCAGCACTCGTGATGCGGCCAGCATGGTGACCGCACCGATCGCCGCCGCCTCGACACCGGCCAGGAACGAACCGGTGACAATCCACACCAGCACGAACCCGACCAGCGTCAGGACGGCGCTGATCGTACGACGTTTGCGCCGCTCCTGGAGCGCACGCCCCTCTGCGCGGACAGCCTCGAGCTGGTCGACCGCCTCCCCCAGTTGCTTGGTC
Source organism: Kribbella sp. NPDC056345 (assembly GCF_042262745.1). Taxonomy (NCBI): domain Bacteria; kingdom Bacillati; phylum Actinomycetota; class Actinomycetes; order Propionibacteriales; family Kribbellaceae; genus Kribbella; species Kribbella sp. NPDC056345. The sequence goes on from NZ_JBHJQQ010000019.1 coordinate 78,543, forward strand.
AGCCGAGCAGCTGCGGACTCCAGGTCGCTCAGACCGCGGATCTCCGGGGACGGGATGTTCACTCGTCTCCCGTCAGCCGGGAGCCCAGCGCGCTGCAGACTGACCGCCGCCTTCTCGGCCAGCCCGTTCAGCCGCTCCTCGACCTGCCGGCCGCGCTCTGCCATCGCAGCGGCCTCTGCCTGCGCTGCGGCCTCTGCCCGGGACTTGGTGGCGGTCAACCGGTCCTGCGCCTGCTGTGCGTCCGTACGGGCGCCTGCGACGATCCTGAGAGCGCGCGCGTAGTTCGTCCACTGCTGCTGTTCCGTCTTCATCGCCGCACCAACTCCACTGCCCGCTCTACCTCGTCAGACCGCAGCGCAGCGAACGGTACGACGACCTGCGCCTCCGGATGCAGCCCGTCCCACAGCAGGCCGCGGTGTGGTTCCGAAGCCCACCGAACCAGCGGACCGCACACCGCACGGACACCATCCTGTGGGTGCCGCAGGAACAGGTGCGTGGCGACGTTGGCCCGGCCGTAGCCGAGGTGTTCGGTGCAGACGTGCAGTCTGTTCCACCAGCCGAAGGTGATGAGCCCCTGCGCCGGACCGTCGCGCACGATGTCCTGCAGTGCGTTGGCCGGGCTCTCGAAGAACCCCTCCGCGTGCAGCTGCATCCGCGGCACTCCATGGAAGCCGAAACCGAGCAGATAGGTCTGACCGCTGACCTCTCCGTCCCGCAGCGCATTCCGCAGCGCAAACAACCGGGGCGCGATCTCGTCGTGCTTGTCGACGGTCTCCACATCACAACCGAGCGCCTGCAGCGCATGCACCAGTGCACCCTTGCCGTCCGCAACAGCAGGCGACGAATCGGTCCCGTCGATGAAGATGAACCGCGGCGGCTCCACCGCAGCCGCAGCTGTCGACAACGCCAGCCCGCTCAGTACGCCGAGCGCATCCGCCGGACCGTCACCCAGAACCAGTACGCCGGCTCCCGGCTCGGGCCGTACCTCGACCTGCACCGGCTCCTCGGTCACCGCGATCGGCAGACCGGTCCATGGCCGTCCGAGCTCCGGTTTCACGGCAGCTGCCGTATCCGTCAACCGCGCCGGCTCAGCCAGGTGGAACACCCGGGGCGGATGCACCGCCGTACCGGCTCGTCGCCACAGCTCACGCCGCAGGTCGTCCAGCACAGCCTTGTCCGCAAAACTGACCAGCACATGCTGGTTGTCGTCCGGTGAGCCGAAGTTCGCGTTGAGCACCGCTTCACCGCGGAACTGCAACTCGGCCGCAGCAGTGTTCCCACTGCGCAGGATCGCCTGTGAATCAGCCGGAGTGGTCTTCAGCGCGATCCGGTACGGCACCTGTCCGAAGATCGAGTCCCGCCGCGTCGACAGCCGCTTGACCCCCTCGATCGTCTGCGTCGCCAGTACGACGTGAACGCCGTACGCGCGTCCCAGCCGCACCAACCGCTCCAGCAGCTTGGCCGCCTCGTCCGCCAGCTCGTCGTCGTCCTCGAGCAGCACCTGGAACTCGTCCAGCACCACGAGGATCCGCGGCGGTCGGTCCGGCCCCGGAGCCAGCTCGGCGATGTCCGCAACGTTGCCGTGCGACTTGAAGATCTCGCTCCGCCGCGCCAGCTCGTCCGACAGATGACGCAGTACGGCGAGGCCGAACGCCCGGTCGCTGTGGATCCCGAGCACGCGCACGTGTGGGAGCCAGTGCTCACGCTCTCCGGCCGGACCGAGCGCAGAGAACTCCACACCGTGCTTGAAGTCGAGCAGGTACATCTCCAGGTCGACCGGGTCGTACCGCGCGGCCAGACCGTGGATCAACACGAGCAGGAGGTTCGACTTGCCCTGACCGACCGCGCCACCGACCAGCACGTGCGGCAGCGCCGGGTTGCCGCTGCGCAACCGCACCAGCGCCGGCGTGCGATCGTCGTACCCGATCACTGTGCCGATCTCGTCCTTGACCGGCTGCCACCAGGTCGAGCGGTCCGGCAGCGTCCGCTCGAAGTCGATGGTCGGCAGTACGGCGATCTCCGCCAGCTCGGCCACGACGTCACAGATGCTTGCGGCAACGTTCGCGTCGAAGGCCGGGTCCAGCTTCGCCGATACTCCCGGCAAAGTCGCAGCATCGACCTTGTCGCCGGTGACCACCACGGCATCGAGCAGGTCGAGCAGTTGCTTCGTGTCGACGTCACTCTCGGCCGGGGACGACGGGTCGTGGTGGACGAGGAAACAGATGCCCCGCTCACCAGCTGTCGCAGCGAGCCGCAGCAGGTCCCGCTGCGCCAACTGGTCGATCCCAAGGGGATAGTCGAAGAGCACGACAAGCCGGTACGGATCGGTCACGCGACCGGTCTCCCGGATCAGGTCCTCGAACCGCTTGTGACCGAGCTGCGCCTGCCTACTGGCGCGCAGCGACGACACATCGACCAGTCCGGACAGCACTGAGTGCAGCTGCTCCGCAGTGTGCGTTGCCCTAGGCACCAACTGCGGGTACTTGGTGGTCAGGTGACCGAGCAGCCCCATGGTGCCCGTCAGCTTCGGGTCGAACGCATCGATCCGCAGCCGGAACGGCTCGGCGGCCGCGACCAGCCGCAGTGCGACGCTCTGCAGCAGTCTGCGCGCGGACTCGTTGCGGTCGGCGGTCACCTTCCACCCGTTGGTCCGCAGTAGCGGCACGGCGACCGGCACACCGCCGTCCAGCTCACCGATGCGGATGTACGGCGGCACTCCCGCACCCACGAGCTGTCTGGAACGCCAGCGGGCGTCGTTCGGCGGGATGGAGGCCAGTCCGGGCGCAAGGCGGTGTGCGAGCAGCCGTGCGGCCGGCTCAGCCTCTGCCAGCGCCTCGGCGGTCTTGGCGTCGACCTGTGCCCGGGACTCGCGCCGCGCGATCGCAGTCTGCTCCTGCAGCTGCCGGTGCTGCTGCACGGCACGCTGGTGCTCGCCTTGCGTCAGCCGGCGCGCATGCTCCAGCAACTGGCCCAGGGCGTGCTGGAGACCCCGGATCCGCGCCTCCAGAAGCTCTGGTGCTGCTTCGTTGTGCCGCGCTGTTTCTGACTCTCGCGCCGAGGCCGGTCCGGGCGCACTTTCCCCGTCAGGCTTCTCCGTCACGAGCACCGTCCTTCCACCTCTGCCCCGCGACCCCTACTGCCTGGACCAACTGTGTCACACCAGTAGCCCCAGTGGTCACTCCAGGCATCAGTAGTCTCACGCATCAGGCAGACGACCTCAGTCAGGGGCGACGAGCTCCAGCTCGTACCCGTCCTCGTTGTGCAGGAAGGCGGCGTAATGCTGCGGCCCACCGGCGTACGGATGCCGGTCGGCGAACATCAGCGTCCAGCCGTGGCCGGCGGACTCCGCGACGATCGCGTCGAGCTCGGCGCGGGAGGCGGCGTTCAGCGCGAGGTGGTTCATCCCGGGGCGGAGCCGGTCGTGGACGTCGGCCGACATCGCGGGGCTCTGTTCGACCACGACGTAACTGCCGTCGGGGGCGATCCAGGTCATCCCGCCGGGCCAGCCGTCACCGTCCTTCCAGCCCAGCCGGTTCAGTGCCCAGCCCCAGCTGTGCTGGGCGCGTTGCAGGTCCGGGACCCAGATCTCGACGTGATGCACTGCAGCAACCATCGGAGCATTATCTGTGCTCGTCGAAGTAGTTCGTCACGGCCATCGAGATCGACCCCGAGACGATCAGCCAGACCAGCGCCGCGATCAGCCACGGCCACCACTCGCGACCCTGCGCGGCCTCGGCGACACCCTTGCCGGACAGGCCGCCGGACGGTGCGAAGACAGCCACCATCAGCACCCGCGCGATCGCCGTCTGCCTGGTCATCTCTTCATTGTCGGAGCCTGTCGCGAACCCTGCAGAAACTCCTGCGTTTCGCGCCGTTTCGAAACTTGTCCGTGGCAGGGTCTACCGTCTGCGGTGACAGTCGAAAGATCGGGGACGACGTGAGCACCACCCGGATCGAGAGTACGGCGTACGGCGCGGCCGCCCTGGACCGCCTGCATGCCGTTGTGACGCGGCTCAAGGCCGACGATCCGATGGCGCCTGTCACCCTGCTCCTGCCGAACAACCTGGCCGGCGTCGTCGCCCGTCGGCAGCTCGCCACGACAGGGATCGCGGGGTTGTTCCTCGCGACGCTCGAGCGGTTGGCCGAGCAGCTCGCGGCCAGTGTGCTGTCACCACGCCGACCCGCCACGCGCCCGATCGTGGCCGCCACCTGGCGGACCGCCTTGTCGAAGGCACCGGGCATTTTCGAGGATGTCGCCGACCATCCGTCCACCATCCAAGCGCTTGCCTCGGCTCATCGGGAGCTACGCGATCTGTCCGAGCCTGCCCTGGACAAGGTCGCCGGGGCTTCGGTGCTCGGCCCGGATCTCGTCCGGCTGCATCGCCAGATCAGCTCCGATCTCGGCACCGATTGGTACGACGAGACCGACCTGCTCCGGGCCGCCTCGGCACGTGTCGATGCCGAGCCGGAGATCGTCCGCGAGCTCGGCGCGCTCGTGCTCTACCTCCCACAGGAGCTCACTCAGGCCGAGGCGGCCTTTGTCGAGGCACTCGGGGCCGCCGCGGCCGATCTGACGGTGATCGTCGGATTCACCGACGTACGGCGGGCCGACCGGGCCGTGCGTCGTTCGCTGGAGCGGATCGGGCTCGACCTGCCGACCTCGATCTCACGGAACTATCCGGTCGCGACCGAAATCCTCAACGCATCCGACGCCGACGACGAGATCCGCTGTGTCGTGCGGGACGTGGTCGAGTCGCTGAAGAAGACTCCAGCACACCGGATCGCCGTGCTGTACTCGGCGATCACGCCGTACGCGCGATTGCTGCACGAGCACCTCGCGGCCGCGGGAATCGCCGTCAACGGGCCGGGGACCAGGCCGGTGCATGAGCGGGCGATCGCGCGGACCCTGCTCGAGGTGCTCGCTCTGGTCGATCAGGATCTGCCACGAGCCGATGTGTTCCGCGCACTGGCGAACGCACCGACCCGGGACTTCACCGGCGAGCGCATCCCGGTGCCGCAGTGGGAGCGGATGTCGCGCGCGGCCGGTGTGGTTCGTGGCGACGACTGGGACACGCGGCTCGCGCGGTATGCGGAGTCGGAGCGCCGGACGGCTGATCAGGAGGAGGCGGCCGAGGACCCGCGACCTGCTGCGATCCGCCGTGCCCTCGGCAACGCTGAGCGGGCCGAGCGGCTGCACGCCTTCGCGTCCGAGCTCCGGCGTCGTCTGAGGACGATCGCCGGGCTGGAGAGCTGGTCGGCGTTGGCCGCGGGGGTCTTGGAGCTCTTTCAGGATCTGCTTGGCGACTACTCGTCGCTGCCGATCGAGGAGCAGTACGCCGCCGCGGCCGTGGAGGGTTCTTTGCGCGGGCTCTCCACGTTGGACGAGCTCGGGACACCAGCGAGCTTGTCGGTGCTGCGCGACGTACTGGATCTGGAGTTACAGCAGTCGCTGCCCCGGGTCGGGACGTTCGGGACCGGCGTACTGGTTGCGCCTCTGTCGGCGAGTGTGGGGCTGGCGGCCGACATCGTGTATGTCGTTGGGCTGTCGGAGGATCTTTATCCGGGGCGCGTGCACGAGGATGCGTTGCTGCCGCATCGGGTTCGGGAGGCCGCGGCACCGGAGCTGGCGTCGTTCCGGGATCGGCTGGACGAGAAGCAGCGGCATTTGCTGGTCGCGTTCTCGGCCGGTGCGAAGAAGGTGGTCGCGTCGTTCCCGCGCGGCGACCTGCGGCGATCGTCGCGCCGGTTGCCGACCCGGTGGTTGCTCGGCTCGATGCGGGAGCTGAGCGGTGACCACGCGCTGGCCGCGACCGCCTGGGACCAGGGCGCGTACGGCGATCGGCTCCGGACCTCGGCGTCGTACGCGGGATCGTTGACTACGGCAACCATGCCGGCGAGTGAGCAGGAATGGCAGGTGCGGTCCGCCGCGGCCGGTCTGTGGCTGAGTGATCGAGTGCTTGTGCGGGCACGCGAGATGCTGCGCGGGCGCGGGTCTCCGGCGTTCACCCGGTTCGACGGCGATCTGTCCGGCGTACCGGGACTGCCGGAGTATGCGGTGGAGGAACGGATCGCGTCGCCCACGTCGCTGGAGGCGTATGCGACTTGTCCGCATGCGTACTTCGTCGAGCGGCTGCTTCAGGTGGAGCCGTTGGAGGCGCCGGAGGATCTGCTGGTCATCTCACCGATCCAGATCGGGAATCTGATCCACAACAGCCTCGACGCGTTCGTGTCCCGGTTGGCCGGATCGCTGCCGTCGTGGGGTGAGCCCTGGTCGGCCGAGCAGCGACAGCTTCTGCTGGCGATCGGTGCGGATCTGGCCGATCAGTTCGAGGCCGAGGGGCTGACCGGTCACCCACGGCTGTGGCAGCGCGAGCGGCAGCGGATACTCGGCGACCTGATGGTGCTGCTGGCCGACGACGACCGGTGGCGCGCATCGCGAGATGCCTCGGTGGTCGCCAGCGAGCTGCGGTTCGGATTCGACGGGGAGCCGCCGGTGGAGATCCCGGTGCCGTCTGGGCGGGTGCTGCTGCGCGGATCTGCCGACAAGGTTGATCTGGGGCGCGACGGGACGATCTACGTCACCGACGTGAAGACAGGTGGTTTCTCGCGCTACGAAGGCATCGAGAGCGATCCGGTGGCCGGTGGGACCAAACTGCAGTTGCCGGTCTATGCGTATGCGGCACGCGCCCGGCTGGGCGAAGCGGACACCCCGGTCGAGGCGTCGTACTGGTTCGTCCGGCGTGGCGGTAAACGAATCCCGGTGCCGTTGACCGCCGAGGTCGAGGCCCGGTACGTCGAGACGCTGGACGTGATTGTGTCGTCGATCGCCGGTGGGCTGTTCCCACCGAAGGCGCCCGAGATACCGGACTTCTTATGGGTGCAGTGCCATTACTGCAACCCGGATGGGCTCGGGCACAGCGAGGTGCGAGCGCGCTGGGATCGGAAGCGGCACGACCCGACGCTGGAGCGGCTGGTGCGATTGATCGACCCGGTGGTCTACGAGGAGGTGGGCGATGAGTGAGCAGTTGCTCGACGGGCCTGCCCGCGATCGGATCAAGACCGACACCGACGCGACGCTGTTCGTGGAGGCCGGGGCCGGATCCGGGAAGACGCACGCGCTGGTCGACCGGGTGACCACGCTGGTCCTGCGCGACGGCGTACCGCTGCGGACGATCGCGGCGGTCACGTTCACCGAGAAGGCCGGAGCGGAGCTGCGGGACCGGCTGCGGGTCGAGTTCGAGAAGGCTCGGAAGGGGCCGGCCGGACCGCTTGCGGACGAGGCGCTCGACGATCTGGATTCGGCCTCGATCGGGACGCTGCATGCGTTCGCCCAGCAACTACTCCTCGCCCATCCGATCGAGGCGGGGCTGCCGCCGCTGATCGACGTACTGGACGAGGTCGGCTCATCGGTCGCGTTCGAGGAGCGTTGGGCGGAGCTGCAGCAGCAACTCCTGGATGACGACTCGATCGCCGAGCCATTACTGCTCGCGATGGCGGTCGGCGTTGAGCTGAAGCACCTGCGATCGCTGGCAAGGTTGTTCGGCAACGACTGGGACCTGATCGGCGAACGCGTCCTGGTGGATCCGCCGGAGCTCGTCGCGATGCCGGACCTGACCGGCCTGGCCGCTGCCGCCGCCCAGCTCGGCGCGGCCGTCGATTCCTGCCGGGATCCCGAGGACAGGCTGCTGCCGAAGCTGCACGCCATCCGCGACCTCGGCGTCATGCTGGAGGCCGCCACTGACCAGGAATCACAGCTCGCTTATCTGCAGGCATTGCGTGGTTTGAAGGTCGGCAAGATCGGCCGCAAGGAGAACTGGCCCGACGTCGCGAAGATGCGTTCGGACTGCGCCGAGGTCGTGGAGGTGGCCGGGTCGCTGGTCGAGCTGCTGCTCGATGCTTGCCTTCGGCACCTTTCGCACTGGATCGCGGAGCGAGTGCTGGAGTCGGCCGAGGTACGGCGTGCCGAGGGGCGGCTGGAGTTCCACGATCTGCTGGTGCTCGCGCGCAACCTGCTCCGGCGGGACGCCTCGGTCCGGTCTGCGCTGCACGAGCGGTACGAGCGGCTGCTGCTGGACGAGTTCCAGGACACCGACCCGATCCAGATCGAGCTCGCGGTCCGGATCGCGGCCGGCGCTGATGCCGAGGCTGAGGATTGGCGCGATGTCGAGGTTCCGGACGGCCGGCTGTTCGTGGTGGGCGACCCCAAACAGTCGATCTACCGCTTCCGCCGGGCCAACATCGCGACGTACCTGACCGCACAGGACCTGCTCGGCGAAACTGTCACGCTGACCACGAACTTCCGCACGGTGCCGCCGGTTCTCGACTGGATCAACCACGTGTTCACGACGCTGATCCAGCCCCAGGAGGCGGCCCAGCCGACGTACCACGCCCTGACACCACACCGCACAACCACGCCAACCACCGCCCCACCTCCGCTGCCCGGCCCGCTTCCCGCCGACGTCACCCGGGACTCCGACGACGAACTCACCCTGTTCGACTTCCTGGAGCCCGAGCCCTCGGAGCCGCTGGCCACGGTGCTGCCCTTCCGGCGCTCGGGCGACACACCGGCCGAGCCCGACCCAGCGCCGTACGACGACTCTGTCTCCGGTCCCGCCGTCACAGTCCTCGGCGCGGTCCCCCATGACGATCTGCCGCGCGCCCAGGCGTCGGTCCTGCGCGAGCGCGAAGCCTCCGATGTCGCGGCGACCATCGATCAGGCGCTCCGCGACGGCTGGCTCGTGTACGACGAGCGCATGTCGGCTTGGCGGCCGGCAGCGGCCGGCGACATCGCCGTACTGGTTCCGGCGCGGACGTCGCTGCCGTTCCTCGAGGATGCGTTGGACCGGGCCGACATCCCGTACCGGGCTGAGGCCAGCTCGCTCGTCTACCAGACCGCCGAGGTCCGCGACCTGCTCGCCTGCGCCCGCGCGCTCGGCGATCCGAGCGATCAGCTCGCGCTGGTGACCACCTTGCGCTCGCCTCTCTTCGGTTGTGGCGACGACGATCTGTTCACCTGGAAGCGGTCCGGCGGTTCGTTCACGCTGACCGCGCCCGTCCCCGACGACTTGCTGACGCATCCCATCGGCGAAGCGATGGAGTGGCTGCGCCGCACGTATTACGCCTCTCGCTGGCTCACACCGAGCGAGGTGCTGGCCAAGATCGTCGCCGACCGCCGCATGCTCGAGGTCGCTGCGATCGGGCCGCGCGCTCGCGACACGTGGCGCCGGATCAGGTTCGTCGTCGATCAGGCGCGCGCCTGGTCCGAGGTCGAGCACGGCGGTCTGCGCTCGTACCTCGCCTGGGCCGCTCATCAGGGCGAGGAGACGTCCCGCGTTGCCGAGGCCGTGCTGCCCGAGACCGATGCGGACGCCGTGCGGGTGATGACGATCCACGCCGCGAAGGGGCTCGAGTTCCCGATCGTCATCCTGTCCGGCATGACGGCCGCGCCGAACCGTCAGCGCGGCGTCCAGGTGCTCTGGCCGCCGGACGGTGGTTACGCGGTGAAGCTCAAGGCGTCGGTGCAGACCGAGGATTTCGATCTTGTCCAGCCCGTCGACGAACAGATGGACGACTACGAACGCCGCCGCCTCCTGTACGTCGCGGCGACACGTGCCCGCGACCACCTGGTCGTCTCGCTGCACCGGTCGGGGACTCGCCGTCACTCCAGCAATGCCGAGCTCTTCGCCTCCGCCGGTGCTGCGGAGGTCTCCGGGATCACTCTGTTCGACGGCCCGCCGCCGGCCGATCGCGACCCGCGGTCGACGTCGGATGTCACCCCGCCGATGAGCCGCCGCGACTGGGACGAGCAGATCACCGCGGCCCGCCAATCCAGTCGCCGTCCCTCTGCTCGCAGTGCGTCCGGCCTCGAAGGCACCGGTCCCGAGACCGCGTTGACCGATGTGGACCCCGGTACGACGAAGGCTCCACGCGATCTCGAGCTCCCGCCCTGGTCGAAGGGCCGGTACGGAACCGCGATCGGGCGCGCAGTCCACGGCGTACTGCAGGTCGTCGACCTGTCCACCGGCGCCGGCCTCGAATCCGCCGTCGCAGCCCAGTGCCTCGCCGAAGGTGTCCTTGAGTACACCGACGTCGTGACTGCACTGGTCCGCTCGGCCCTCGGCGCCGAGGTGGTGCAGCGAGCAGCGGCCCGCGATCATTGGCGCGAGTCGTACGTCGGCACCGTGCAGCCCGACGGCACCGTCCTCGAGGGTTTCGTCGACCTGATCTACCGCGAGGACGACGGCCGGCTCACGGTCGTCGACTACAAGACCGACGCCGTACCCGCGGCCGCGCTGGACAGCCGCGTCGCCTACTACGCCCCGCAACTGCAGGCCTACACAGAGATCTTGCCCAACACCGGCCCACCGGTCCTGCTGTTCCTCAACCCGGCCGGGGCGGTGGCCCGCCAGTTGCCCTAGGCAACCGTGGGTTTGGCGGCGTACCGTGATTGGGTACTGGCTGGGCAAAGACCCGGGAGCAGCCCATGCGCATCGCGGACAGGTACGAGCTGGAGGCGGTCGTCGGGCGCGGTGGCATGGGTGAGGTCTGGCGCGCGCGGGACACCGTGCTGATGCGGCCGGTGGCGATCAAGCTCCTCGCGGACCACCAGGCAGGTGCGCGGTTACGGCGCGAGGCCCAAGCCGGTGCGGTGATCAACAATCCACATGTGGTCGACGTCCACGACTTCGGCTCGTACGACGATTCGCACTATCTGGTGATGGAGTTCGTCCACGGGACGACGGTCGCGGGCGAGCTGCGTCGCCACAGCCCACTCCCGCTACCGGCCGTCGTGCGGATCGTCGCGCAAACGGCCGACGGCCTGCTCGCCGCCCACCACGAAGGCGTCGTCCATCGAGACATCAAACCGGCCAATCTGCTGCTCGGCGACGACGGCACCGTCAAGATCGCCGACTTCGGCATCGCCCGCTTCCTCGACGACACGACCGACGACCGGGAGACCCACGACCATCTTCTCGGGACCAGCTTCTACGTCGCTCCCGAACGCGCCCGCGCGGATCCCGCCGGCCCGGCCGCCGACATCTACTCACTCGGCTGCGTCCTCTACCAGCTACTCACCGGCGCCCCGCCCTTCCTGGCCGACACCCCGACCGGAGTGCTCCGGTGCCACGTGAGCGGCGTACCGATCGTGCCCTCAGGAATGGACGCCGGGGTCAGCCGCCAACTGCTGCGCATGCTGGCCAAGGACCCCGCCGACCGCCCCGACGCCCAAGAGGTCATCGACTGGTGCGACCAAGCTCGATGGTCCGATCTGACCTTCGATTACAGGCCAAGGGCAACGGAGTTGGCCGAGATCACCCAGGCGATCGCCTAAACCACCAAGCGAACCGCCAGCACCACGATCACCACACTCGACGCGAGCGCAGTCACGAGTCGCCCAAGATTCCCAGTCAGCACGCGTCCCAGCAGCACGCCGCCACCGGCGAGCAGCAGTTGCCAGCTCGCCGACGCCAGAAACGCAGCCGCCACGAACACCGGGGCCGACCCGGTTCCCGAGCTGCCTAGTACCAACGCCGCGAAGTAGATCACCGTCATCGGACTGAGCAGCGTCATCCCGAGCATCCCGAAGTACGCCGTACTCCCGCGCACCGGCGCTTCCCGAGTCATCCCGGTCAACCTGCGCGCCCGATACCGCCGTACCCCAGTGACTACCCCCAGCACCGCCAGCCCGATCAGCACCCCCACGGAAACCCACCGCAACGGCACCACGACCGGAACCAGCACTGGCGCAAGCGCCGCCCCCGCGACCGCAGCCACCAGCGCGTAAATTCCGTCCGCCGAGGCGATCCCCAAGGCCGCACACACCGCAACACGCCCCGAGCTCCGCGCACTTAACCCCACGAGATAGGTCCCCACAGGCCCAACCGGCACAGCAATCCCGTACCCAGCCAGCACCCCGGCGACCACCACCTCCATCACGACCGGAAGCGGCAAGACCTCCGGCAACGACCACCCTGCTGCTGAACCCCAGCCGCCACATCAGCAACCAGTCTCGTCAGCAACACCCCAAAGGTCGTAGTCATACCCCCATCATCCGAACCACCCCACCCACCTCAACCCATTTACAAATGCAGCCAGCCCTTCGGCCTCTCCCACATGACCTGGACCAAGGGAAGCCCGGGCTGTCCTCCCCAAGAACGGCCCTATCTACTGCCGCCGGCTCTAACCACCCACGTCGGCGCAACCGAACTCACCCGCCGACTCGAACTGCCTGAGCTCTGGCTATCCGGAGATTGCAGCGAGGATGGCGGCTTCCACGGGGTGCGCGGCGGCTGGGTCTGTCAGGGTGAAGGGTTCCAAGAGCGCGACTCCTGGCTGGGTGATGATGCGTGGGCTGATACCGCGGTGCGGCCACGAGGCGGCGTGGACGAGGAACGGGTGGCACAGATAGACATCCCCGGCAGAGCCCGTGGCCTCGATAACCCGCCGGTCCGCGCTTGCCTCGACGATCGGCGGACCCGACTCGGCCATGGTGAGCCCGCCATCGCCTGCTGGAGCCAGGACCCGCGCGGCGTCCGCGTGCGAGCCGACCCGGATTCGGGTCGGAGCATCGTCGGGGCCCACATCGGTCAGGAGAAAGAGCGAAAGCAGACCGCGTTCACGGCTCCGGATATTCGCCCGCCAATCGGTGCCGTCCCAGTAGCTGGCCTCGATGTGCCAGCCTGCGTCCCCCGGATCAGCAGGATGCGGGAACCGAACGGGAATCGTGCCACCCATCCCGTGACGCTTCCACCATTTCCCCGGGCCGATCAACAGGTCGTAGGCCTCCCACAGGACGTCGGCCGTACCTGCCTCGGCAAACGGACCTCCGTTGCCGCCGTCCTCGGGACAGCCGATCCGCTCCACAGGTGTCTTCCAGGACCCAGCATCAGCTCTCCTGATGCCACGCCCTTCCAACTCCGCCCAGACAACATCCACACAGGCATCCGCCACCGAACGCGGCACAGCACCCCGAACAACGACGAAACCATCCCGCATGAACGACGCGACCTCGGCATCTGTCAGCATGCCGAGCAGCCTCATCGATCCCCCTCGCAGAGGCAACAGGTTTGCGGCTCCGCGGACAGGCCCTGGCCGCCGTCCGACACCATCGGCTCAGCCACCGCCCAGCACCATTCGCGCAGCGCCGGCACGATCGGCCATCGAACCCCAGTCGCCGGCCAGCGCGCCGTTCTCCAGGGCATCGTGTCGATATGCCCCGCCTCCTAGGCCGTCACGGTAGATCCCATTCGATGCCCGCCCACATCGGCAATACCACCGTCACTCCTCCGGCTCGAACTCGATAAGGTCCTCGACCGCCCGCCGCAACCAGTCGTAGAACGAAGGCAACGTCTCCATCAGCTCATACCCCGCACTGGCGAAATCGTGAATGAGCAAAACCTCCGGAGACCCCACGGTCCAACAAGCGACGTCGTCGTTGTCCTGACGCGCCGCAAGCGGAACCAGCACCCGCCCCGGATACCGCTTCGCCAATCCCCGGTACCGCTGGTACAGCCGCTCTCCGCTCATAACCTGCCAGGGCTCCAGATCAACCAGCCCCAACCCCACCACCCGCAGGAATGCCCTCGGATAGACAAAGCTGTCCGGCAGATCCACCCCCGCAAGCAGACCCTCTCCGTGGTTCGCCATTGACTCCCTACCTCAGCCGTCGATCGTCACGCGAGCCGACGCCGCACGGATCCTCATCGAACCCCAATCACCCGCCAGCGCATACACGCCGTCCTCCAGCATCATCGCGTCGACATGCCCGTAGTCCACTTCACCCCTGGCGAGCAGTCGCCGGGCTGTGCTCACGTTCGCCTCCGTTCGGTAGTTGGCCTGTTACGGAGAGTTTATGGCGATTCGGGGGATTCGGGACGGATGGTTACAGGTTGTGGATAACGGGAAGTGACCCAGGCGTGTGGGTGAGCGTGGGGTCGCCTACGATCTGCGGAAACGCGGTGAGGAATGATGGTCCGCCTGCTGGCGGGTCTGCCACCAAGAGTGTGAGGGTGTGGCCATGAACATCGGTACTCGGAAGATCGTCGTCGACGAGGCGATCGCCCAGCTTCGGATCTATGCCGAGAGCAACGGCGCCGTACTGCGCTACTACGACGGCCTGCCGGGGATGACGAATGTCGGTGGCAGCGACCCGAGCCGGGTGACGCTGGAGGACCTGGCGCGGACGATGGTGATCGGCTCCGACCTGCGGGCGCTGGACATCCCGTGGCTGCTCGAGGTGGATGCGGACAAGGAGTTCGCGGCGGTGCCGGTCGATGCGCGGCTGGAGGACGCCGCGCCGGGGAGTGAGCTGTTCGAGGCTGCGATGGCGCTCGACGAGAAGTTCTCCGGGCACCGGGGCTTCGGGCAGGCCAAGAAGTCGAAGCTGCTGCACCTGAAGCGGCCGTTTCTCTTCCCTGTCAGCGACAGCTTCATCCGGATGACCTACACGAACGCATCCGCCGGTGCGGAGCTGCTGGGCGCTATGCACGCCGATCTGGTGAATCCGGCGAACGTGCGCGACTTCAAACTCCTGCAGGTCCGTCTGAACGCCGAGCCGCCCACGTCGGCGGCCCGGCTGCTCGGTGAGGCTCCCGTACTGCGTCTGCTCGACATCCTCGCTTCAGTGCTGGGCGAGGCGAAGTAGTCCGCTACATCACGCCGAGCCGGGCCAGCGGCTCGACCAGCTCGCGCTCTTCGTAGGACAGGTGCGACAGCAGCGTGTCGTCCAGCAGGTCGACCGCTGCGCGCAGTCCGTCGATGTCGCCGGAGCCATCCACCAGTGCGACCAGAGCCTTGTCCACGCCCTCTAGGACGTCGTGGATGATCAGGTGCTCCTCCTGCAGCCGGTCCACGACTGGGACCAGCGCCGGGTCGGCCCGACGTAGCTGCGGGAACAGCGACGCGTCCTCGAGCGAGTGGTGTGTAGTGACGAGCCGGCAGTAGGACTCGCAGTACGTGCCGAGCGTCCAGTTGTTCTGCCGCATGGTCATCGTGTTGATGTGTGAGCGCGCCTGGCCGATGCCGAGCGAACCAGCCGCCACCTGCTCAACCAGATCGTGAATCTGCTCAAGCTCCGCGCGCAGATGATCGTGTACGTCGATCAGGTGCTGCCCCGACGACAGCTGGTACGGCGTGTACGCCCGCTCGGGATCAAGCGCCGGCCCCGTGGGTCGCTCCGACTCGTCGAGTACTTGTACGGCGCTTCGTCGTACAGCAGGCGGCGGAGTCGGTACGACGGCGAACCCGCCGGACTGCGGAACCACCTCCGCCGGAACCACAGCCCCGGTCCGGGCGGCCTCCACGGCCTCTCGGACTCCGACCGCCACCTCAGCGAAGCGGCGAATGTCGGTCGGGTCGTCAGAAGCCAGGATGTAGGTGCTCATGCCCTCGCCGAGGGTCAGCTCGGTGAGCTGCTCGATCCACAGCTCCTCCGGTCCCTCCAGGAACCCACCACTGCCCGAGAACCGCCCCGACACGTTGTACAACCGCCGCACCGATGCTGGATCACGTCCTGCGTCGACAGCCGCCTCGTCGATCAGCTTGTTCATCGCAGCGAGCTGGTCGGGTCCGGCGTACCCACTGCTGGGCAGCCAGCCATCCGCAAGGCGGCCGGTGACGGCCAGCATGCGCGGCTTGTAGGCACCCAGCCAGATCTGTACGTCGTGGGCCGGCTGCGGACCGCGCTTTGCGCCGGAAACGGTGTAGTGCTTGCCGGGAAGCCTGATGCCGCCACCAGTCGGCGTCCAGACCTCCCGGATGATCGCGATGGCCTCTTCGAGCGCACTGATGCTCTGACCGGTTGTGAGGCGTGGTCCGGCGTTGGCCGCAACAGCCTCCAGGAATCCACCCGCTCCGAGGCCCAGCTCGACACGTCCGCCGCTGATCTGGTCAAGGGTGGCCACACTGCGTGCCAGCACGACCGGATGCCGCAGGGGCAGGTTGGCGACGTTCGTCGCGACTTTGACGCGCTGGGTCTGCGCTGCGACGACAGACAGCAGCGTCCAGGCGTCCATCAGGCGTGGCTGGTACGGGTGGTCCTGGAAGGTCACCAGGTCCAGCCCGACCTGCTCGGTCAGTTGTGCCAGCGCGATCACGCGCGCCGGATCGTCGATCGCCGGGGTCAGGAAGGTTCCGAAGACCAGATCGTGGCCGTAGTCCATGGCTCAAAAGTACTCAGTACAGCAAATAATCTCAACTACAGAACATCCTGGAGCAGATCGAACGCCTCCTGTGGGGTCAGCAGACCGCCCTGCACGTACGCCCGCTCGTAGGCGTCCGGGCCGAGCGCGCCGCGCACCGCCTCGACAGCGCGCGCCAGATCGTCCACCTCGGTCGCAGCGCTCAAATGCTGTTCGCGCGCCCGAGTCGCGGCTGCTGCGCCGAGGAGCTGGGCCGCGAGGCTCTTGTCCGGCAGGCAGGAGGCCATGCCCTCCAGCGCCCAGCACAGGCTGCGGACGGCGTCGTACCCGGCCGCTACCTCGAACGCCTCGGCGTGGAGCTTCAGCGCCGCAGCCAGGTCCCCCTTGAGCTCGAGCACGAAGCCGAGCTCGTCCAGCACCATGGACAGGTAGAGCACCGCCTCGCTCTGCGACCGCGCCGCGTCCAGCAGCAACCGCAGCCGGCGCTCAGCGTCGTCCAGATCGCCTGTACGTCGGGCGGCGAACGCCAGCACGATCTCTGCCAGCGCTTGGAGCGCCCGCTGGCCCTGCTCAGTCGCCAGTCGGAGCGCACGCTCACCATGTGCTCGCGCGGCCGAGTACTCGCCCTGTCTGACGGCAGTCCAGCCCAACATCCCCAGCGCACCGGCCACCTCAGGCCAAAGCTCCAGCTCCTCCGCGATCTGCGCGCACTCACCATGTAGCCGCGCAGCCTCGTCAAAATCGCCAGCCAGCTCAGCGGCCGCACCAAGCCAACTCGTCGCCTGCAGCATGCCCCAACGGTCGCCTAGCGACTGGAACAGCCGGAGGCCCTTCTCTGCGTCCGCGCGCAACGCATGCACGTCGGAGCGGACGTGCGCGTGCTTCGCACGCTCCACCAGCACTGCAGCGATACCCCAGGTGTCTCCGTCCGCCTCAAACGTCTTCAGCGACCGATCCAAGAGCACCTGGCCGGTCTGGAGCTCGCCGACATCACTACTCGTGAACGCGATCCACCACTGCCCGCGGGCGTCTGCAGTCGGCAGCCATCGCTCGCGCTCGGCAGCGGCCCCACTATCCGCCTGCATGTACAGGAAGCCTGTGCGCCAGGCACCTGCGCGTTCCGAATCAGGCAGGGCGTTCAAAGACCGCACTGCCTCTGCCAGGCGCCCGCGCAGGAACCAGTACCACGCCATTGCATCGACTAGCCGTTCAGCCAGACCGGACTGCCCAGTTGCTATCGCACGATCGAACGCCGTCCGCAGATTGGACGCGTCCTCGTCCAGAGCACGCAGCCAGTGGGCCTGGCCTTCACCGAACAGCTGGGCGGACTCGGCGAGCCGCACGTAGTACTCCAGGTGTCGCTGCCGCACAGACTCCAACTCGTCGGCAGCAATGAGCTTGTCCGTGCAGTACGCCGCCACCGACTCCAGCAACCGGTACCGCGGGCCGTCCGCACCGTGCACCGGAACAACAAGCGACCTGTCGACAAGTCGAACCAGCACCTCCAGCACGTCGTCATCACACACGGCTGACGCGGCCTCCGCCGTACAGCCATCCGCATGTACGGCGAGCCGTCGCAGCACGACCTGCTCGTCGGAGCTGAGCAGCTCCCAGCTCCAGTCGATCATCGCGAGCAGGGTCTGCTGTCGTGGCGCAGCACCGCGGTGCCCGGTCGCCAGTAGGCGGAAGCGGTCATCTAGGCGAGCTACCAGCCCACGGACGCCCAGTGCACGCACTCGGGTCGCCGCGAGTTCCAGCGCGAACGGAATGCCGTCCAGTCGCCGGCACAGCACTGCAACGTCCGCAGCGTTGTCAGCGGTCAGTGCGAAGTCACGAGCCGCAGCAGACGCACGAGCGACGAACAGCTGTACGGCGCTGCAATCCGCCACTGCACCTGGATCTGACGCGGCGGCGGGCACGTCTAGTGGCGGTACCGCCCACACCACCTCACCGGCCAAGTTGAGTGGCTCCCGGCTCGTAGCCAGCATTCTTAGACCCGGTGCGGCCGCCAGCAGGTCGTCCGCCAGGTCGGCGACCTCAGCAATCACCTGCTCGCAGTTGTCGAGCACCAGCAGCCGTGAGCCCAGCACTGATGCCAGGCGCTCGACGGTCGCTGCAGCTGATCCAGCGCTGTCGCGCAGGTCCAGGGCAGCGTGCAATGCGTCAGTCAGCGAGTCACGCACCGAGATCGCGTCCGGCGTCACTGCGGCCAGTTCGACAAGGACCACGCCGTCCGCGAACCGGTCAGCCACTGAGGCTGCGGTCGCCAACGCCAGCCGTGTCTTCCCGACTCCACCCGGTCCGGTCAGCGTGACGAGCCGGGACGTGCTCAGACTGCTGCTGATCGCATCCAGCGCATCTGAGCGGCCGATCAGCTCCGACAGCTGGGCCGGCAGATTGCTGCGAGCCTGTGGCAACGCCTGGGCCAGAATCGACTGCTGCAGCGCTACCAGCGGCGGACTCGGGTCCAGACCGAGCTCATCGAGCAGGAGCTGCCGTAATTCCTCGAAACTCTCCAGCGCCTCGCTCTGCCGACCAGCGCGGTACAGAGCACGCATGTGCGCCGCCCGGAGGCCCTCGCGCAGCGGGTGCTCAGCGACCAGCGTTGTCAGCTCACTGACCGGCACGTCTGCCCGCTCCAGCACAGTCAGCCGCTGCTCGGTCAGCCGAGCCACTGCCGTCTCGACGAAGGCCTCGTCCGCAAAGTCCGCGTACGCCGGTCCCCGCCACAGCGCGAGCGCCTCGCTCAGCGCCCCGGCCTCCACCCGGTCCGCAAACGCCAGTGCGTCGTACGACGACTTGTCGACCGCAATGGAGTAGCCGGCCGGCCCCGACTGGACCAGGGCGCGACTACCCGGCTCGGCATCCTCGAAAGCACGGCGCAGCTGAGAGACCTTGGCGGACAGGGTCCCTGCAGGATTGCCGGGCAGCTGCGAGTCCCAAAGGTCATCGATCAGGCGGTCCGCGGGGACCGGACGGCCCTCATGTACGAGCAGGTCGGCCAGGAGCGCACGAACCTTCAGGCCTTGGATGACCACGGGCTCCCCCGCGTCAGTCCAGGCCGTCACCGGTCCCAGCACCCCGAAACGCATGGCCGCACCCTATCTTTCCGGTGGTCACCGCTCCGACCGGAAAGAAACCGTAAACGCCTTCCGGCAGAGTTTGGGTCAACAGGAAGGAGGCAGGAAATGCGACTGGCAGTCATCATCGGCAGCACTCGCCACGGGCGCTTCGGACCGACCCTCGCGCACTGGCTGGCGGAACAGGCAGCGAAGCAGTTCACGGTCGACCTGATCGACCTCGCAGCCGCCGACCTGCCGACCACACTGCTGGATACTGACGACCCGACGCCCGCGGAGGTCGCCGTACTGGCTCCGAGGCTCGCAGCGGCAGAAGCGTTCGCAGTGGTCACTCCGGAGCTCAACAGCGGCTATCCGGCTCCTCTGAAGACCGCACTGGACTGGTACTACGAGGAGTGGCACGCCAAGCCGGTCGCGATCGTCAGCTACGGCCGGGAGAGCGGGGGCCTGCTGGCCACCGCCCAACTGCGGCAGGTGTTCACCGAGCTGCAGGCCGTCACCATCCGCAACACAGTCACACTGCCCTGCTACTGGGAGCAGTTCACCGCCGACGGGGACTGGCCACGTCCGTCGGCGGGCTACGAAGCCCAGGCCAAACTCATGCTCGACCAGCTCGTCTGGTGGGCCCAAGCACTCCGGGACGCCCGCACCAAGCGTCCCTACCAACCGTAGAGAGAGGCACCATCATGCGTAAGCTCATCGAGTCCACCTTCGTCACCCTGAACGGCGTCATCAGCGACCCGCAGGACTACTCCGGCCCCTACTGGGACGAGGACCACTTCGGCTACTCCGGCGCCCTGCTGGCCGAGACCGAGGCGCTGCTGCTCGGCCGGCGCACCTACGAGGGGTTCGCCGAGGCCTGGTCGTCACGCAGTGGAGAGATGGCGGACACCTTCAACAACATCCCGAAGTACGTCGCCAGCCGCACCCTCACCGAGACGACCTGGAACGCCACCCTGCTGCAGGGTGACACCGTCGAGGCGATCCGCGAGCTCAAGCAGCAGGACGGCGGGAACCTGCTCAAGTTCGGTACCGGATCGCTGTCCAAGACGCTGCTGGACAACAAGCTGGTCGACGAGTACCACTTCTGGGTCTTCCCTGTGCTGGCCGACGGCGAAACGATGTTCCAGGGACAGGGCCTGGACATCCACCACCTCGAACTGCTCGACACGACGACCTTCAAGTCCGGCATCGTCGTTCACAAGCTCGCCCCGAAAGCCTGACATCACCTGCGCGGCCCGGTACGTCGTACCGGGCCGCAGTGCTGTGTCTCCTGAGTCGCTGTGTCTAGGGAACGATGTTCTGGTTGAGGTGGAAGAGATTGCCCGGGTCGTACTTGCGCTTCACCTCGACCAGGCGGTCGTAGTTCCCCTTGTAGTTGTCGCGGATCCGCTCCTGGTCGTCGCCGGCCATGAAGTTGACGTAGCCACCGGCTTCGGAGTGCTGCGCGATGTCGTCGTAGTACGACCGCACCCATTCGGTACCGGCCGCGTTCTGCGCCGGGTCCGGCCACATGCCCGCGATCACCGTGGCGAACTTGGCGTCGCGATAGGCGAACGCCGTGGCATCCGCGGTCACCCGATGACACGCACCATCGATCGGGTAGATGTGCACGGTCGAGTTGACCGCCGGCAGGCCGGCCGCATGCCGCAGGTGAGCCTGGATCGCCTCGTCGGTGAGCTCGGTGGCGAAGTTCGCCTTCCAGTAGTGCTGCAGTCCGGCCGGGACCAGCCCGTCGAACGCACTGTTCAGCGCCGGGTACGGCATCGGCCCGACGTGCTCGGCCACCACCGGCGCGAACTCCCGGAACCCCGAGATCGCGCTCTCTCCAGCGTCAGGATCTCCCGCCCAGCAGGCCACGATCAGCGTGAACGGATCTCCGTGCCGGTTCTCGGGAATGAACGGCAGCGGCGGCGCGAGCTGGAATGCCGGGAATCCGCCCAGCTCTTCCGGCGCATCAGCGATCAGATCCCGGAATCCGGCCAGTACGGCGGCCGCGTCCGCCATCTCGAACAGCATCGGGCCGCCGTACACGGTGGAGACCGGAGCCAGCCGGAACTCCAGTGCGGTGACCACACCGAAGTTGCCGCCGCCACCACGCAGGGCCCAGAAGAGATCCTCGTTCTCCTTCTCGCTCGCGATCAGGAACTGCCCGTCCGCGGTGACCACGTCAGCCGAGATCAGGTTGTCGCAGGACAGGCCCAGACCGCGGGCCAGGTACCCGATGCCGCCGCCGAGCGTGAGGCCGCCGACGCCCGTGGTCGAGATGATCCCGCCGGTCGTCGCCAGCCCGAATGCGTGTGTGGCCGCGTTGAAATCACCCCAGGTCGCTCCGCCACCGGCTCGTGCGGTCCGGCTGATCGGGTTCACCCGGACGTTCCGCAGGCCGCTGAGGTCGATCACCACTCCGCCGTCGACGGTGCCGAAGCCCGGCACGCTGTGCGACCCACCACGCACCGCCAGCTCCAGCTCGTTCGTCCGCGCGTAGTCGACCGCGGCCATCACGTCCCCGGCGTTCTCGCAGCGCACGACGACCTGCGGCCGTTTGTCGTGCATCGCGTTGTAGACGCGGCGTGCGTCGTCGTACCCGTCGTCGCCGGCGGTGAAGATCTGCCCGCGAACGCGCTCTCTCATGTTCTCGATGGTGCTCATGTGTGCTCCCCGCCCGGTCGCTGATCACGACGCGGCCCGCGTCCACGACGCGGCACCGCAGAGACCGGTCGTTGCCGGGAGCAACGCGAACCCTGAGCATCCCCACCCCGGCAGCGCGGCCGGCCTTCCCCCAGACCTCGCCCGCTTCCCCTCGACCCTCCTCCCGCTCACCCCGTTCGTCAATGCCACGGCCCCGCACCGAGTCGCCACAGCGCCGGCCGAGCAACCGCTCTCCCGCATCGTTGCGAGCGCTTTCGACCGGTTTTCGATGCCGGACGGCAGACTGGGCGCATGGAGCGACGGACGGCGTTGACGACACTCGGTGCGCTCGTGATGGCAGCCGCTGTCGGATGCAGCAGCAAAGACGCGGCAACCCCTCCGACCACCCCGGGCAGCACCGGGAATGCGCCGTCCGCCGGGCCATCGACCCCGCCCGCCAGTACGACGCCGAGTCCTGCCCCGAGTCCAACACCGCCGCCGAGAACGCCAGAGAGCGCTCACCCGGTGTCCCTCCCGGCACTGATGGCGAAGAAGTACGACGGCCGCGACCTGCGCCTCGGCCGTGTCCTGGCCCGGAACGCGGCCTACACCCGGTACCACGTGACGTATGCGAGCGGCGCTCTCACGATCTCCGGGATCCTCAATGTCCCGAGCACCCCGGGCCCGCATCCCGCGCTCGTCCTGAACCACGGTTTCATCGACCCCGCCGTCTACACCAACGGCCGCGGCCTCGCCCGCGAGCAGGACTACCTCGCCCGCCGCGGATACGTCGTACTGCACACCGATTACCGCAATCACGCGCAGTCGTCCGACGATCCGCGTTCCGAACTCAACCTGCGGCTCGGCTACACCGAGGACGTGATCAACGCCGTTCTCGCGCTACAGACCTCGGAGTACGTCGATCCCGACCGGATCGGAATGCTCGGCCGGTCGATGGGTGGCGGGATCACGTACAACACGCTCGTCACCCAGCCCGGCCTGGTGAAGGCCGCGGTCGTGTTCGCATCGGTCAGCACCAACACCGTCGACAACTTCAACCGCTGGACGCGCCCGAACCGCGCGGTCGCCGCCACGATCCTGCGCGCGTACGGAGAGCCCGCCCAGAACCCGGCGTTCTGGAGAAACGTTTCTCCGGCGACGTTCTTCGACCGGATCACCGAACCGGTGCTGATCCATCACGGCGAGTCGGATTCGACCTGCCCGATCGTCTGGTCCCGGAGAGCGCTCTCTGAGCTCACCGCCGCCGGCAAGAAGGCAACGCTGCACACGTACCCCGGCGAGGAACACGCGTTCGGCCCGGCCTGGCCGACCTCAATGAGCCGAACCGTTGCCTTCCTCAAGCAACAGGGGCTCTGACTGCATTTCGCCCCAAGCTCGCCCGGCGCCTGCATCTCGGTCATCTGCTATCCCCCTTCAGCAGCTCGAGACCGGCGCCGGGCGAGCCGGCCAGTGGGTACATCCGTTCTCTAGGGCAACGGTTCCCAGTCGTGGTTGCGCAGTCGCAGGATCGCCCACCCCACCGCGGCGAACCCGGCTGCTTGCAGGCCCCAAGCGGCCAGATCCAGCGTGTGACTGACCACGACAACTGCCGCGACGATGTGGAGCGGCTGTGAGATCGCGGTCGCGATCGCCGCCCAGCGCGGCACCATCCGGGAACGCCAGAGCGCGATCCCCAGCAGGATCGTGCCCAGTACATGGCCCACCACGAACACGACCGCGGCGAGACTGACCGACCCATGCGGCATTTCGGCGGCCGTCGTGATCGAGGCTGCGTCCAACCCGGCCTGTCCGGCCGACCAGATGAAGGCGTCACCGGACGCCATCCACGGCAGCACCAGATAGCCCGGTACGACGAGGATCAGGGAGATCGCGGTCAGCCAGGGCACCCGGGTCCGGATCAGCCGGCTGACGAAGTAGGCGCCGGGTACCAGGGTGAGCATTGCAATGAAGCCCAGCCAAAGCATCAGCGAGGTGCCGCCGGGATCGCCCATCAGCTTGCTGGTGATCGTCGCCGGATCATCGACCGTGTCGTACGGCAGGAAGTACCGCAGCAACGCGACCGCGGCCGGACCGATCGGCAGGATGAGCGCCGCGAACCACCGGGACGCCGTACGGATGTCCGCCCGCGGCGCTGTTGCGACCGTCTGGCTCATCACACACGCGCCGGGGTGCGTGCGGGCATCAGGACCGCGATGACTCCGAAGATCGTCGCAGCGACTCCGACGCCGGCCGCTGCGACTCCGGCTGCCGGTACGCCGGCCACGAAGAACGCCGGGACCGCGAGCAGAGCCGATGCCAGCCGCAACGCGATCAGCGGCGCCAGCACCCAGCGCTTTCCCCGCCAGCCCAATGCGATCAGTACGAGGCTGATCAGGCCGACCACGGCGGTACCGATCGCGACCGCCATCGGCGGGTGCTCGCCGTCGCTCAGTAGCGGCGTGGACAGGTCTGCCACCGAGACCAGGCCGAGGATCACGAGGCCCGCTTTGTAGATTCCAGACATTTCAGAACTCCTTCCAGTTCGTCTGGAACCACCGTCGCGAGTTCCGCCGGAGAGCACCTGAGAGCGCGATCCCCCATTCTCGGGCAGTTCCCCAGCCCGTCCGGGATCGTGATCCCGAGACGCCGGGACACTCTCAGGGGCACACTGCCGGTATGAGAGATCGCGTGAGTCCGGAGAGAGCGCGTTCTCGGCGTGGTCTGGCCGGCGGTCTGGGTGCGCTGGTCGTTCTCGAGGTCGCTCTCGGACTGGTGTTCTCGGCGAGGGCCGGCTGGGGCTGGCAGGAGATGCTCGACGGGTTCGTCGTGACGAACGGCCTGATGGGAGTCACGTTCGGTCTCTGCGGCGCGGTGATCGCGTGGCACCGCCCGAGCAATCCGATCGGCTGGCTGTTCATTGCCGACGGCATCGGTCATGCGACCACCGCCCTCGGCGGCCCACTGACGCTGGTGCTGGCCGACGCCGGTGCTCCGAGGTCCGCTCAGCGCCTGGTCGTCACCATCACGCTCCTGGCCTGGCCGTGGTCGATCGGACTGTTCCTGCCGCTCGCTCTGCTCCTGTTCCCGAATGGGAGAGCGCTCTCTCCACGCTGGCGCTGGGTCTCGCTCGGCGTCATCGTGACCGCGCCGCTGTTCGTGATCGAGATGGGCGCCAGCGGCGAACCGATCTCCAACGGTCTCCCGAACGGGTTTCTGGCGATCCCCTCGTACGCCGACCTGCAGCCGCTGTGGACCGCCACCGAGATCCGCAACCTGATCGCGCTCCTGCTGGCTATCGGCTGTCTGGTGATCCGTTTCCGCCGCGCCGACGAGGTCGGCCGCCGCCAGCTCCTCTGGTTGCTTTTAGCCTCAGTGATTGCACTGCTCTTCATCACGCCCTGGGGCCTGATCGCCGGTACGCCGATCTTGGTGCTGCTCGCGATCCCGCTGATCCCGATCTCCGTCGCGGTCGCGATCGTCCGGCACCAGCTGCTCGACATCCGTCTGGTCGTGTCCCGAGCGCTGACCTGGGGACTCCTGACGCTCGTGGCCATCGGTTCTTATGCGGGTCTCGCGGCCATCCTCGGTTCACTGATCCCGTCGCGGGTCGGCCGTTCAGCAGCGATCACCGTTCTCGTGGCGCTGATCATCGCCCCGATCCTGCCGCGTCTCCAGCAACTCGTCGATCGCGCTCTCTACGGAGATCGCCGTGATCCCGCCCGGATCGCATCCCGGGTCGGCGAACAGCTGTCCGCGGGACTCCCCGGCGTCGTCGCCGCGATCCGTTCCGGCCTCCGCTTCCCGTACACCGCGCTCACGGTCGACGGCACCGTCATCGCCGCCGACGGCACCGAGCCGCAGATCGTCGTACCGCTGGATCTCGAGTACGGCGGTACGACGGTTGCCCAGCTGACGATCGGACTTCGCTCCGGCGAGAACGCGTTGTCGAGCGCTGATCGCGATGTGCTTGCACTGCTCGCGGTACCGCTGGCCGTCGCAGTCCACGCGACCCGGCTCTCTAGCGAACTGCAGTCGTCCCGCGAGAAGCTGGTCGCGACGCGCGAGGAAGAGCGACGCAGGATCCGCCGAGACCTGCACGACGGACTCGGCCCCACCCTCACCGGAGTAGCGTTCACCGCCGACGCTGCCGCGAACCTCATCGACACCGATACCGGTAAGGCTCGTGATCTGCTCACGACCTTGCGGACCGATACGCGCACGGCGATCGCCGACGTCCGGCGTCTTGTCGATGACCTCCGTCCGCCTGCGTTGGACGAGCTGGGGCTGGTGGGCGCGCTGCAGCAGAGAGCGGATCAGCTCGCGTTCCGGGCCGACGGCGCGTCGATCCAGGTCGAGGTCGCGGCGGAAGGGTTGCCCGCACTGCCCGCGGCGCTGGAAGTCGCGGCGTACCGGATCGCCACCGAAGCGCTCACCAACGTGGTCCGGCACTCGCGCGCGACTTCCGCCGTACTAGCGTTGCGCTGTGGCGACGATCTGGAGGTCGAGGTGACCGACGACGGCCCACCCAACGGCACGTGGCGCCCCGGCGTCGGCCTGCACGCCATGCGCGAGCGAGCCGCCGAACTGGGCGGCGCCTTCGAAGCTGGCCCAACCCCCACCGGCGGCCGCGTCCACGCCCGCTTCCCCCTGGACACCCCATGACCACCACCGCGTCTCCAGAGAGCGCGTTCTCGGGACTAACGATCTCCGCCGCGTCTCCAGAGAGCGCGTTCTCGGGACTCACGATCATCGCCGCGTCTCCAGAGAGCGCGTTCTCGCGATCCACGATCGTCGCCGCGTCCGCAGAGAACGCGTTCTTGGGAGCTGCGCTGTGATTCGGGTTGTGTTGGCTGATGACCATCCGGTGGTTCGGGCCGGGTTGGCGGCGTTGCTGACGTCGCTGCCCGGGATCGAGGTGGTCGGGGTCGCGGCGACCGGGCGAGAGGCGGTTCGCGAGGTGATCACGAACCGACCGGACGTCGCCGTACTCGATCTGCAGATGCCTGATCTCGACGGGTTCGCGGCCACCCGTGAGCTGGCACGGTCGGCGCCCGAGGTCGCCGTACTGGTGTTGACGATGTTCGAGGACGACGACTCGGTGTTCGCGGCCATGCGCGCCGGAGCACGCGGCTACCTCGTGAAAGGCGCGGAGCAGGACGAGATCGCCCGCGCGATCCGCGCGGTCGCCGCCGGAGAGGCGATCTTCGGACCCGGCGTCGCGCGCCGCGTTCTCGGGTTCTTCGCCGCTCCTGCCCCAGCGGCCGAACCGTTTCCCGAGCTCACGAGCCGAGAACGCGAGATCCTCGATCTCCTGGCGGCCGGTCTCTCCAACCCCGCGATCGCCGACCGCCTGCACCTCGCCTCCAAGACTGTCGCGAACAACGTCTCCGCGATCTTCACCAAACTCGGCATCGCCGACCGCGCCACCGCGATCATCCAGGCTCGCAACGCCGGCCTGGGTACCGAGGACCGCCGGTAGGCGTCACGGCCTGGGTCACGACGGCAGCGGCCCGCTTTGCCAGGGACCGACACCAGGCCCGTACTGATACCAGTGCCCCAGCGGCCCGGCGGCTGTCGGCGCGAAGTAGTGCAGAACACCTGTGTTGTCCTGGCCGACCGCGCCTTCGCCGCTGACCTGTGCGTAGGCGGTCCCGACGCGGATGACGGTGGCGTCCCAGGGCCCGCTACTTGGGTGGCGTTGCCAGTTGTGGAAGATGCGGTTGTCGGTGGTACGGACGAAGCTGACCAGCTTGCCGGAGGCATCCAAGGCACTGACGGGATCGCCAGCCACAGTGACGGTCTCCGCGTCCCCGTCGACAGTCACTGTCAACGGAAGCAGGTCCCAGCGCCACGGGCCGTTACCCGGGGTGGACTGCCAGCCGTGGACATAAGCACCGGCTGCGTTACGGGCGTGGAAGGTCAGTCGACCAGAGATGTCCTGTGCCATGGCCGGACGGCCCTCCAGCCGGACCACCTCGCCGGTACCGCCCTGCAGGATCCGGTCCCCGGTCCACTGGTTGTTGCCCGGAGCGCTTTCCCAGCCGTGCCACAGCTCGCCGGCCAGATTGCGGACCATGTAGGTGAGGTTGCCCGACACGTCCTGCGCAGTAGCAGGGTCGCCGCTGATGCGGACCCTGGCGCCGCCGCCGTCCGTGATGTAGGTAGCAGTCCACACAGGCGAGCCCGGTGCCGTCTGCCGACCGTGGATCAGGTGACCGTCGACCGATCGGACGAAGTACGCCATCCGCCCAGCGACGTCCACGATCGCCGCAGGACGTCCAGTCAGCTGCTGCTTGGGCCCGTTCGTCGGCGTCAGGTCCAGGAGGACGTGCTGCCCGCTCCGGCTCCACTTGAGGACACCAGCCGACGTCAGTGCAAAGAGGTTCATTCGCCCGGCCGGGTCCAGGGCACTTGCGACAGCCCCCGTGACTCCCGCGGGGAGACTGGTCGCCCTCCAACCGGTGCCGTCCTGCTGCAGGTACCGGATCGAGCCGTCGGCTTGAACCGTCTGGACCGTGAGCAGCCGGTCCGCGTCCTGCCTGCTCCACGTTCCCGGTACCGGGAGGTCGGTCCGGCTGCGCTGGAAGTGGACATTGTCGATGAACACCGTCAACGGCGTACTGCGCTTGGGAGTCCGCAGGTGGATCGAGGTGATCCTCGGAAGGTCACTCACGAGACCGGTGAGCGGTATGACGACTCGCTGATGCTTGCGCGGAGACAGGTAGAACGGGTTGCCGTTGTCGAGCCGGACTGGGTCGTGGAAGTCGCAGTAGATCACCGCTACGTCGTTGGAGTCGTTGTACGCGTCAAACGCCACCGCGTCGATCTTGGACCAGTCGTTGCGCCCGATGGAGTTGTCCGGCCGGTTCTCCCGCGCGGTGTAGAAGTAGACGCCAGACCACGCCGGGTCGGCCGCATTGGCGTTGAAGACCAGCTTGGCCGAGTGTCGCCCGGTCGTGGGGTGCTGGTCGGACCAGGTCGCGCTGGCCTCCTGCGTGATCAGCCGGGCCACATCTGCCGGAGTCTCGAACGAGTTGATGGGGATGTCGTGCGGTACGGCGACCGGCCGGATCTCCACTGTCCGTGTGAACGTGGAGCCGGCAACGGTGATCGCGATGTTCCGCTGGCCCGCAGCGAGGTCCACGACCACCCGGTGCCGCGCACCGGTCGCCGTCGTCTGCACTGGCTCGCTGCTGACCCCGCCGACGGTCACTGGGTTGTCGCGGCCGGTGATGAGCTCGACGACGACACCGTGCGCGGTGGCCCGCGCAATCCGGACCACAGCCGGCGCACTACCGAAGAGCTGGGCCACCTCCGCGCCCACCTGGCGGCGGATGCGGTGGAACAGCGACGGGTCGTCCCGGTACGGCGCGGGGCCCGTGTGGAGCACGTCGTGGTACGACTGCAGCGCCTTCGCCGGTACGGGCAGGTCCCACCCACCTGCGAGTTCAGCGGCCTTGCGGTCGTACAGAGCGAGGTACTCGAAGTCCTCGAACCCGTCGCGCAGGTTGTCCAGGCGGATCGACGGGACCGGGCCGTCCGCACTCGGATACATCAGGTAGCCGTCGCCTGCGTCCCCACCAGGCAGGGGGAACGGGTCGGTCCAGCGGTCGCTGGGCGCGTACCCGCGGTCGTGCTCCCATTTGCCGAAGACGGTGGTCGACCAGAACAACCAGCCTTCGATCCCGTGGCTGTACTGGATCCAGGGCAGCATGCGGGCGCTGACCGAACTGTCGGCGAGGAACATGCTGGGCAGCGGGTAGGCGTGCCGCCAGGCGGTGTACCACCAGACTGTGTCGCCCCGGGCCTTCAGTGCCTCGACGATGCCGGGCAACTCCGGTTTGGGGACGGTGATGACGAAGCACCAGGCTCGGACGAAGTCGAGCAGGTCCTGGTTCGGCGGGTCGGTCAAGGTCAGCACGTGGTCGATGTCGGGCGCTACCGCGGAGACGTCGGCGAAGAACTTCTTGACGTGCGCGAACGCGGCTTCGGTCATCGGCTCGTCAGCAAAGTAGAAGTAGCCGCGGTCCACGATCCCGCGCTCACGCAGGCCTTGCAGAACCTGCCTGACCTTCACGGCATCGAACTTGAAGCCGGTGTTGTAGTCACCGGTGGCATACAGCGGGATCCGGAACCGGCCCGCGCTGGGGTCGAGCAAGTATCGGTCGGCCGACCGGAGGAACTCGGTCGGCTCCGGTTCGAATCCCGGCCCCGGCCACAGCCCATTGGGTGCCGGGGCGGCACGGAAGGGCCCCGGCGGATCGGTAGAGATCAGCCGGTATTTTTTCTGCAGTTCGTAGTATTTCCGCATCATCGGCTCGTGCCGCGGGTCGGTGTGCGTGAGCCCATAGTGTCGCGCGACCTGCTGGTACCAGATCGCGGCGGCCGTGGTCGTACTCGCGGTGTCCGGGATCTCGAACGGCCAGACCTCGACTTCCACCGGGACGGACATCGGGCTGGTACCACCGGTCAGAGTGATGCTGCCGGTATACGTGCCGGCGGGCTGGTCCTTCGGGATGTGCACGGTGAACCAGATGCCTTGGTTGCTGCCGGATCCCACCGCCAGGGTGCGGCTCGGCGGGAGCGGCGCCAACGCATCCGGCCAAGGCCCCGGCATGTACTTCGGCTGACTCTCCGGCCAGGTCTTCTCCACATGCACGTAGTGCTGCTCGAAGACCTCGATCTCCGTCAGCTTCGCGCCACCCGGTCCGGTCAGCTCACCTGCACTGACCCCGAGCTGAGTGGTACCGCTGGTGGTCCGTACGACGAACTGCCCCGATTCGTACTCGTTCCGTGCCGCGGCGAGGCTGATCGCGGCCGGGGAGGAACCAGGGAACGGCCGATCCCGGCGAATCTTGTCGGCCGGGGAGGGCAGCCAGACGGTCAACGGCGCGGCCGCGGCACCAGCCGGCGCTGCGGCCAGGGCGTTGGCGGCCCGGGCATCGAGCAACGGCAAACCAGCTGCGGCGGTACCAGCCGTCAGCCAACCAAGCACCTGCCGACGGCTGGGCTGAGTCTGGGCGGAGTCAGTCATCGCGAAGCCCCTCTGATTATCTATGGACTCCATAGATATAGCGCCTAACCCGCACCCTGCCTAAGCATTCGATCCAGGTGAAACTCCCTAGGAGATCGCCCGGAGATAACGCTCCCCCAGGGTCTTCAGATGCTCCACCAGCCCGGCCGGGCCGTCGACGCGGAAGTCGAGGCCGAGCATCCCGACGTACACCGCGATCATCTCCAGCGAATCCGAGCCCGTCACGAGCACACAGGTCTCCTCGTCGACCGACTCGACGACACCGACGGCCGCATGAATCCGGCTCAGAACGTCGGCCGCCGGAGCGAACACCGTGATCCGGGCGTGCACCTTCCACCCGGTCGACGCGACGTCGCGCAGTACAAAGTCGGTGTAGTCGTCACCCGGCATCGGCTGTGGCTTGTACCGCATACCCGTTGCCATCCGCAACGACATCCAGTCCGCCCGGTACGTCCGCCACTCGTCGCGCTCATCACGGGCGACGACGTACCAGAACCGGTTCCAGCTGACCATCCGGTACGGCTGCACGAGAACCGGAAGATCTGAAGAACGCGCAGATCCTGCATCCCGAGAGAGCGCTCCCTGGGGAACCTCGTAGTCGAACCGCAGGTAGTGCTCGTCGCGGATACAGGCCGCGATCGTGCTCAGGAGAGTCGGATCGAT
Source organism: Kribbella sp. NPDC056345 (assembly GCF_042262745.1). Classification (NCBI taxonomy): domain Bacteria; kingdom Bacillati; phylum Actinomycetota; class Actinomycetes; order Propionibacteriales; family Kribbellaceae; genus Kribbella; species Kribbella sp. NPDC056345. The sequence goes on from NZ_JBHJQQ010000019.1 coordinate 110,090, forward strand.
CTCGGGCGCCTCGACGTTCGTGCCCGTGTCGTCGGGCCCCTTCGTCGTGGCCTGATGAACCGCGTTCACCTGACGCCGCAGCCGATGCGGCAGCACCTGCTCGAGCTTGGTGAGAGCGCGCACGCTGCTCTCGGCCATCCCGGCGAGCCCCGCACCCGTCCGCAAACCGACTGCGACCGCGACCGCCTCCTCGTCATCCAGCAGCAGCGGTGGCAGCTTGGCCCCGACCCCGAGCTTGTAGTGACCGGCCGGCCCACGCGCCGCATCGACCGGATACCCGAGCTCGCGCAGCCGGTCGATGTCGTTCCGGATCGTGCGCGTCGTCACCTCCAGCCGATCGGCCAGCTCGGCACCGGTCCAGGCGGGCCGGGTCTGCAGCAGCGCCAGCAACGAGAGCAACCGCGACGACGTCTCCAGCACTGCCCAAACTCCTTGGTTAATTAGGAACCTAATGTTCCTATACGGATTCTACGGTAAAGCCATGAGCACAAACGAGAACATCCGGACCTTCACCGTCGACATCGCCCAGAGCGACCTGGACGATCTGCACGCCCGCCTCGAGCGGACGCGGCTGCCCGAGCCGGCGCCCGGCGACAACTGGGACTACGGCACCCCGAACCACTACCTGCGCGAGACCGTCGACCACTGGCGCAACGGCTTCGACTGGCGTGCCCAGGAAGCGCGGATGAACGAGTTCCCGCACTACCTGACCGAGATCGACGACCAGACCGTGCACTTCATCCACGTCCCGTCGAAGGTCGAGGGCGCGACGCCCCTGCTGCTGGTGCACACCTACCCGGGTTCCTTCGTCGACTTCCTCGACATGATCGGTCCGCTGACGGACCCGGCGGCGTACGGCGGTTCGGACCAGGACGCGTTCTCCGTCGTCGTGCCCTCGATCCCCGGCTTCGGCTTCAGCACGCCGCTGGTCGACCGCGGCTGGACGATGGCCCGGGTCGCGAAGACGTTCGACACATTGATGCGCCGGCTCGGATACGACTCGTACGGCTCGCACGGCTCCGATGGTGGCGCGATGGTTTCGCGGGAACTCGGCGTACTCAATCCTGAAGGCTTCCTCGGACTGCACGTACTGCAGCTGTTCTCGTTCCCGTCGGGCGACCCGGCCGAGTTCGAGAAGTTCACGCCCGAGGACTACGCGGCGCTCGAGCACCTGCAGTGGTTCCAGTCGGTCGGCGGCTACAACGCCATCAACTCCACCCGCCCGCAGACCGTTGCCGTCGGTATCTCCGACTCCCCCGTCGGCCAGCTGGCCTGGAACGAACTCTTCAACAACTTCGGCAACGGCACCAGCCTGGTCACCCGCGACCAGATCCTGACCGAGGTCTCCCTCTACTGGTTCACCAACACCTCAGCCACCGCCGGCCGCTACCACTACGAAGAGGCCAAGGCCGCCGCCGAACCCCAACTCAACCACGCCCCGACCGGCGTCGCCGTCTTCGCCGACGACTTCAAGACCATCCGCCCACTCGCCGACCGCGACAACCCCAACATCGTCCACTGGTCCAACTTCTCCGAAGGCGGTCACTTCGCCTCCCTCGAACGCCCCGGGGATGTCGTCGCCGACCTCCGGAAGTTCTTCCGCAACCTGTAGAGACAACAGATGGGGCCGGTCCACAACGGACCGGCCCTTCTCAATGCCCAGGATGCTTGCCATCGGCACCTACCAGGGCGGGTCGTTCCGGCTCCGGCAGCACGCCTTCTCAGGATCGCGCGGCATGATCCCGGGCTGGATACGTCCCGCAGCGGTCTGCGTCCGGTCGAGGGAGCCCGGGGTGCATGGCACTCCGGGCTCCTTTGGGCTCCACCCTTGTGGAGGGGAGTTCAGGGCAGAGCTTCCTGTGACGAGTCACCCCGCCGTTCGCCTTTGACGCTACGCCGCCCGAACTCGCCTCACAACGTTCAAACGCTCCCTTGGCTCCCCACCAGAAACGCCTCGATCTCCTTGGTGCTGTCGTCCACAGTCGCCCGCTGCACCTCCAGCGAATCCGCCCCGATCGTCAGCACCACCCGCTCCGGACTCTTCCGCCGATGAATCCAGTCCCGCAACTCCGCAACCACCACCGGCGCCACCCCACCCGCCAGCCCCACCGCAATCGCCTCCCCCGGCATCTCCTGCGTAGCCAGGTCCTGCTCAGCCAACTCCTGCCGCAGCAACTGCAACGCCTTCCCCTTCAACCCATCCCCCGCCCGCACCAACACCCAACGCCCTTCGCCCATCCGTCCTCCAGCCCTGTGGATGACTCCCACACTGACACAGCCCGGGGACTATTTGTGGTTGCGTGCTGCTCGGTGGTAGCGGTCGCCTACTGCGCGAACGGCTTCGGCGAGCTCCGGAGCATCCAGTACGTCGAAGTCCGCGTCCAGCAGGCCCAGCCAGAGCGCGAGCTGATGCGGGTTGTCCGAACCGAGCTCGACGATGCACGTGTTGTCGTCAACCACCTCGGGCTCGATCGGCATCGGCATCCGGTTCTGCACATAGAGGCTCGATGCCTCGACCCGAACCCGGGCCCGGTAATGCCACGACGCTTCGCCGACAGAGCGCCGTACCAGATCTCCTGCCTCAGCTTCGGCAAGCTCCCGCGGCGTGAACCGCGCTCCGTTCGGCGTCCTGATCCGCATCCGGTCGACCCGGTACGAACGCCACTCCTCATTGCCCCAAGCAACCAAATACCACCGCCGCCCCCACGAAACCAGCCGATGCGGCTCCACCACCTCAGGCGGCCCTGCATCGCCTACTTCGGCGCGCCCCTCGCGCGGACTGCTCCCGTCCTGCGCCGTCCCCCAAGCCCCAGCCGCAGCCTCGGCCGCATAGTCGAACCGCAGCCGCTCCCGATCCCGAATCGCCCCAGCCACCGCCGTCAACACCTCGGCATCCACCTGCGGCCCACCCCCACCAACCGCCACAGTCGCCGACGAAATCGACCGCACCCGAGACCGCAACCGCGCCGGCAGCACCTGCTCCAACTTCACCAACGCCCGTACAGAGGTCTCCTCGATCCCCGCAATCCCACCCCCGGCCGCCGTCCGCAACCCGACAGCGACCGCAACCGCCTCCTCGTCATCCAGCAACAACGGCGGCATCTCCCCACCAGCCCCCAACCGATACCCACCAGCCACGCCAGGCCGAGCCTCCACCGGATACCCCAGCACCCGCAGCCGCTCCATATCCGTCCGCAGCGTCCGCGTAGAAACCCCCAGCCGCCCCGCCAACTCCGCCCCACCCCAGTCCCGCCGCACCTGCAGCAAAGACAGCAACCGCAACAACCGAGCCGACGTCTCCAACATGTCCCTATCGTGGCGGACTTCCTTCCGCAATCAGAACCGCAACTCCCGAATCGACCTCACTCCGGCACCGGGTTTGCCTTGCGAGAGACGAAGTACAAGTGACGCAACGACTCCGGGACCTCTGCGAGTGGGGTCAGCAGGTCCGCCGGATCAGCCACGTACGTGTCGACCCAGCCCGTTTCGGCCAGAAGTTTCAGGGTCTGATCGACCGGTACGACGATGTTGGTCATCGTGGTCTCGAACCGGTCGTACCGGCCGTCGTCGGCGCGAACCACCCCGGTGATCCGGTAGAACCCGACACCGGCGGCCTCGTTCAGCGCGCCGCGGAAGAGCAGGATCGCCTCCTCGGTGTCGCGGATCTCCATCTTGTTCATCCCACGCAGACCCTCGACGCTCGCCACGTCGAAGGCGAACAACCCACCGGGCGCCACCGCCCGGTACACGCAACCGAGGTACGCCGCCACCTGCTCCATCCCGGCCAGATGGTTCGGGATGTCGTACGTCGAGAAGGCCACATCGAACTGCTCATCCACGGTGAAGTCGGCGGCATCAGCCTCGTACAGAACCGGTGCGTCGCCGAGCCGCGTCCGGGCGCGGGACAGCATGGCCGCCGACCGGTCGAACCCGGTCACGTCGTACCCGGCCTGAAGGAACCGCTCGGCCACTATCCCGGTCCCGCAGCCGATGTCGAGGACGCGACGTGCCTCGGGGACGGCCGACTGCACAAGGCTGAGCAGGGATTCGGCCGACTGGGTCGGATACGGTCGCCAGAACCGGTCGTAGGCGTTGGCGAACCCTTCGACGTAGCCCTCGTTCATTGCTGCACTCCAAGTGGTCGGGGTGTGTGGTGCCGGACAGCGGGTGCGACGAGCGCGCCGGCCGTGGCGAACAGGATCAAGCCGCCGAACAGCAGCAGACCGGCCGCGGGACCGAGGCCGGCGGCGACGTACCCGGCGAACACCGCCCCGGCGGGTTTCAGCGACAGTGCGATGAGGTACTCATACGAACTCACGCGAGAGAGCGCTTCCGCAGGCACCTCGGTCTGCATCAGGGTGTCCCAGAGGACGCCGAAGATGTCCGTCGCGATCCCGGCGCAGACCGCCGACAACACGACCAGCGGCAGCGGCGCCGACGTACCGAGAGCAATCAACGGAAGCGCGAGAGCCGGCAGAAACAGGATGGCTGCCTGGAGCGGTCGCCGAGGCTTGAACCGGATGGCGACGACGACACCGGCGAGCATGCCCACCGCGTACCCGCCGAGCACCATCGACCACGCGAACGCCCCACCGAGCCGCTCTCGCGCAAGCACCGGGCCGAGAACACCAAGCCCAGCCGCGGAGGCCGCGTTGATGACTCCCGCTGCAGCGACCGTCGCCAGCAACCAGCGCCGCGTGCTGACCTCGTGCCAGCCGACCCGGAGATCGCCGACCAGATTGCGCCGCTCCGTCCGGACCGCGCCCGGCAGCCTCAGCAGACTGAGCAACCCGGCTGCCACCAGGTACGTCGCCGCGTCCACGGCGAGCGCCACTCCCGGACCAAGCCAAGCGACGGTCGCGCCGGCGGCGAGCAGACCGCTCACCCTGGCCGAGTTGGTACCCAACCGAAGCTGACCGTTCGCCCGTTGCAGGTCGTCGTTCGGTACGAGCTCCTTGACGGTGCCGGTCAGCGAGGGCAGCAACAGAGCCGAGGCCGCACCGGCAACGAACGCGGCCGCGCACAACACCGGCAGCGGCGCCCACCCGGTCAGCAGCATCGCGGCCAACGCCGCGTAGGCCAGGCACGACACGAGCTCGGCGACCACCAGCACCCGGTACCGCGGGAACCGGTCGCCAATGACCCCACCGAGCAAAAGCAGAGCAAGCTGCGGTACACCCTGAGCCGCAAGGACAATCCCCAGCGTCGCCGGCGTCGTACCCGGCAGTGCAAGCACCCCGAAGGCCAACGCGATAGGCCCGAACGCATTGCCAAGCACCGACACCGTCCGAGCGCCGAAGAACAGCCAGAACCGCGCCGGCAACGCCACTACCCGCGGTCCGCTCGCGCGCGGGGCAGCCACCGGTCGACCACCCGGCCCTCGTCAACCAGCGTGAGCTCCACCCCGTTGTGCATCAGCGCTTTCGCCAAAGGACAGATGTGCCCAGGAAGCAACCTGCCCTGCGTCGGCACAGCCTCAAGGTCGGGTGCCCACGGCTGCGTGCATCCGGCCAACAGATCGACCCGCTCAGCCGCGACGCTCACAGCGACGTCCTCAAGTGCACAAACCCCGGCCTCGGCCATCCCAGCGTCGAGGGTCGCGTACGCACCCGCGACAATCTCGGTCACCCCCTCAACCCTCAGCGCGCCAAGGGCAGTCGGCGTACCGCCCGCACTCACCACCGGGCAGTCAATCCCATCGGCCCGGATCGACTCGGCAGACCTCACCAGCCGCTCCGCCTGCCGCTGCCCAAGCGCATCCCTGGCGGCGATATCTGCCCTGGTTTCCGCACCCGAATACGCAGTGACCCCATCCAGGCGTACGCCGGCCGTCGCATCAACCAGCCGAGCGAGGCTCAGAACCTGCTCATCCGGCAGATGCCGCAGATCAAGGCGAACCCCGATCTCAGCCCCTCCAACAGCAGCCAACGCCCCGAGCCCAGCAATGGTCTCCGCATCATCGACATGAACCGCGAACCGCTCAACGCTCCGAGCCGCTTCCAGGTAAACCGGCCAGCGCCACGCCTCCCGCCACGGCCAAGCCACAACAACATCCCGCACCCCCACGTCAGCGAGCGCGATCGCAGTCCGAGCAGTATGAACGGCCACCCCGGCCGCACCCGCCTTGAACTGGCGAGCCGCCAGCTCAACCGTCCGATGCGCCTTGAAGTGCGCCCGCATCACCCGCCCAGCGACCTGCTGGTGGAACCGCGCAATGTTCTGGTCCAGCAACCGCGCATCCAGCGCCACGGCAACGTCAGTCATCGTTCCTCACACGGTCCGGCCGCGCAGCTGAAGCACGCCCGGCAGCAAACCCATGCCGGACGTGCAGCGCGTTCAATGGCTAGACGATCAGGCGTCTTCCGTCGGGTCGATGCAGAACATGCCGCTACCCTCCCTCACCTAGATGGACACGATCGGCGCAAGGTTAGGTCATCCCCACCCAGACCGTAAGACCTCCAGATTTTCCCCGCCATTCTGCCCAGATCTGAGCTTCGGCCATGCCCGAATTAAGCGCCACCACCCACCCCACGCTCACGAATCGAAGACCCGATCGAAGCAGTTGCCTGCGCCCACCTCAGAACCGCAACTCTCGAATCGCACCCAGATCGATCCCGTACCGCGCATAGACCTTCGTAGTGTTCTCCCCCGTCAACTCTGCCTCCCCCACCCCCAAGGCAGCCCCCACCCGTACGACGTGCTCCCGGGACCGCCCTCAATCTCCAGGTACGGCGGAATCAGCGGCCAAGAGCCGATCTCCAACACGGCCCCATCTACTCAAACTCACCCCGTCGATTCTCCTGATACGACTTCGCCACAAACCCATCTTCCGAGCAACTGATCACTCGCCTCGAAGTCCCCAACCACCCACCACGGTCTCCGTCGTCCCATCAAACCCGTCGTGCGAAATCTCCCCTGCCGCGACGGATACCGCACCCCCGGTATCCCGCAGCCGACCCCATCACGACGCATTCCCAGCCCCGATGTCATCTACATACCGCCTCACAAGTCGATCCCCCGCACGACACCCATTCATGCGAATGAATATCGGCAGACGTCCCGCCCGGATCGACGTCCAATATCTTCGCCTCGAACTCGACCGGCATCGAGCAACACCTCCGCACGCACCCCATCCTTCGCAACCTGAATCGGCAACGCTGCGCCTTCGGCTCCGCGCTGGACCGCCTCCTTGGAGATCAGCGTCAGCGATCCGAGCGTCTAAGGCCCACACCCCTGTGCCTCAGCGGAGCTGGGCAAGGCGGTGCCGCCTCAGTCATCAACATCGACGAGTCGGAGCCGACCTCGCAGCTCCACCAGATTCCAAACTCCGCAAAGCCGACATCGCCAGCGTGAACCTATTTCCTTCCCGATCGACGAAGATACTCAAATTCATTAATTCCAGTGCGTCCCAAATTCGTGACCAAGTGCGCAACGATCTGATTCGCCTTTTCCGGCCTCAGATCGCCGACCCATTCGAAGACAGGATTCCCAGCCCCGGCTCCAGCATCGCCCCCTTGAACACTGGACGATCTAGAGCCATAAAACCTCCATCGCGAATCTTCCGACCCCCAGAGCGCCTGGACCATTCCCACGTCCGAACTCGCATCGAACGACGCGACCCGCACATCTGAAAGCTTCACGCCGTCTCGAGATAGCGCTACGTAGCTATCTCTACTCCCTACCACAATATCGAACACCTCACTTTCAGCGCTTGCCGTCGACAGCGGCATTAGCGGAAAGGCGACACTCCCGCTCAATCTAACGCTGTCACAAAGAGGCTGAAGACAGAGAAGGTACTTCCCATCATCGCCTCTCAATAGCGCGCCGAGTCGAAGGAGCGGCGCAGGCGTGCCCTTGCCGTCATGCTCAGGGGTCCTGGCAAGGCTAGAGAGAGCCCCAAACGCTAAATCAATCGCGAGCGACTCAGAATAGATCTCATGCTCTTGCTCAGACCGACTGAAGAGCGAGGTCGTACTGCTACACCTGAGCGGTACATCAGCATTATCGATTCGAACCTTACCGTTCGAATCGAGCCCATTCGTCAGGATCTCCCTCGCCTCACCCAGAGTCACTGACCGATAACTCTGACCGAATTTCACCTTATTTAGCATCCGCTTTTCAGGAAGATTCCCTAGTAATTGCTCAACGCGAGCTTCAATCGGAGCTTCATAAACCGCAGAAGCCACTTCTACCGTCGAGAGCAACGATGTCACTTCGCTACTGACTAGAGAATGAGCGAATTGCTCGGCGCCTACACTGTCGGTCATCGCGCGATGACTTATGAATGCCGAATCCAAATTCCGATCGAACCGCGCGAGCAGGCGATGAGCATTGTCTCTAATACTGGAGATCGCGGCCAAAGCGAGCTGAGGTAACAAGCCGACCCCGGCTAGTTCGCAAAATTCATAAATCATCCGAGCTGGCAACTCAGCCTCAGTACAAACTGCCCCGTCAGGAGGCGCACTGTGGTGCGGCTTCGCGACGACGAGGATCCGGAGGCTATCCACTGAGACCGACAGACTTCCATGGTCCACAATGACTTGATCAGTGTATGCATGTAGATCACAAATTACAGCACCGATACGATCAACAATCGAATGGAGGTCAGGCGTTGCGGTGTAGATGCAAATCAATCGCAACCGATTGCCGGCCTCGATGTCGTGAGAAACTATATTCTTCACGAGTCCGAGACTAGTAGTCTCTTCCCCAGGCCCCGACTTTATCTCATCCGAGCGACCAAGGAGCCAATCGAGCACTACAATGTCAGATCTCACCGCGAGTGATTCGACGCGGCCGAGGTCGTCAGGTGATGGACCGCGGGGCTGCAGGACGGCGCAGGAAATTCCGTGGTCCGCGAAGCTTTCCACGACCTTCATGCTATCGAGTGAATGGTCCTCGCCAGGGACTCTATCCAATCCAAATTCATCGCCTTCTGAGGCTCGCTGATCATAGTCCATCTCCAGCGACGCCGTTCCGAGTGTGGCCTCTTCGGCCGCATACTGATCATTTCCAACTTGGATTTCGTCATCCACGACTAGAGCGGTCTGCAAAAAGGCGGTTGTCCGCATCATGGCGAAGTCTTGGCTCACTTCTTCCCCTCACTAACCTGGACCGATCGGCGTCAACCTAAACGACGCCCCTTCCCCATCTGCGTCTTCAAGACTCAGATCCCAATTCTCGCGCGCTAGCAGTTCCCTAGCAAGTGCGAGACCGAGCCCACGACCCCCTCGCCGTCGACTAAAACCACGTTCAAATATCGCGTCCCGATCGCGCGGACGAACGCCGGGACCATTGTCTCTCACATACAAGGCCGACTCATCTGCATCTAACAAGATGAGCCCATCGGTCTTATGGGCAGCGCCGGCCCAATGAATCGCATTGTCCACAAGATTGATAAATGCGGGATAGAAGGTGCTGGGATATCCAGTCAGGCGCCAGGATCGAAAGGTGCTTGTCACTTCCAGCCGAAGATCTGCGCGACTTATCCGCTCAGCATAGACTCGCTGAATAAATTCAGCAATTTCCTCACCGGTAATCGTTACAGTCTGTCGATACAGTCTCCGCTGGAGCGGCGTAAAGAGTCGCAGATAGCCATCGAGGTGCGCGAAAGACTCGCGCAAGTCACGCACGATTGGCGCGAGCCTTGGCGTATTCCGCGCCCACGGAGACAAGCGCTGCAGCCCAGCCCTTACCGACTTGATACTGGCCTCGAACTCATGACTAACAATCTGAACGGCTTGACCGAGCTGCATCAGCTCTAGATTCTGATCGATTTGAGCTTGAAGGTCCAGCACCTGCTCCTGGAGCAGAATGATGTCGCGCTCCACCGCAGTACCGGAATCGCCCATCATCTGGGCCGAGCGGCGACTCAGGTCGCTGATGTTTGAGCTATGGAGATTCTCGGCTTCCCTAATTCTCTCGACCAGTTCTGCTTCGACATTCGACTTTATGACCGTCCCACGGAGGATCTGACGAACATCAGTCATCGCGGTATCGAATTGACCTATTTCGGCGACGATAAGCTCAGACACATGTGCCGACATGGCAACAAGAGTCGCATCCGCGTCCGCAGCCAAATTCAGCAATATCGCATGGGCCGCATCGATCGTCGCCAGAACGCGTTTGACGCGCGCCGCAGATGCGGCTGCTTTAGCGTCGCTGGCCGCATCGACCTCGGAACGCTCCACGAATTCAGTGGCCTTATCGCGGGCGGTCTGCAACTCACGCTTCCCCTTGGCCGCAATCTTCTTATAGGACAGCCACTCTCGTTCCTGATCTGACGTCAAAGCCAGTTCTGCTGGCTTGGAGAAATCCAGCGCAATGGCCACATCATCCATGGCTCGCCGAGCATCTCGTTCCAGTTCGAGGCGCCTATTTGCGGACAATTCAACATTTGGAGAGAAGAGCGCTGAATCAAGTTCCGCAAGGGTCGCATTCAGGTCCGCCGACAATCGACCAGATTCAATATAGTTCATGCGCTTCTCAAGCTGGCCAGCGAACTTTTCGCGGGCACGCTGTTCAGCTTTCTCCTGCCCCGCCCTGGAGCTGGCCCGTCTTTTGAGGCGGTCTCGTTGGACTTGCCACTCGTCCGATCGATCGTCAGTTGTCGAAAAGTAGTTGGCCGCGATCTGGACAAGGAAATTCTTCAAGATGTCCGTGAAATCACGATATGCGCCGTTATCTCGAAATCCTTCTCGCCCAGCTTTCTCTTGCAGACTAGGATTACTGTCACTATCTATCTCAATTGCACCAAACATCCTTCGATACGAGAAGAAAAATCGACCGACATTGAGCGTTCGACGCCGCTCTATCTCAAGGTAGTCATTGTCGGCGTTTCCGTATGGAAGCACGCGTATGCCATCGCGGTAGACATACAAGCCGCCGATTCGCTGAAGCTTCGATGTCATCAGCGCCCAGTCCTCAGCAGAAAGCCGCGAATCGCTCGCTGATCCCTGCACGTACCCGAATCTTAGCTTGAATGGACCACATCGAGTACTGCGACCGCGTCCCGCCATCCACGGCTCGGTAAAGCGGACCGGCTGCCCACCGTAGATGGACACCTGACCGTGAAAGGAACCCGTCTTGTCGAACTCACCCTCAATTGTATGATCGGTCAACTCGAAATCTTCGGGTTCCCAGAATCGACCTGGCTCGATCAGATCAAGCGCGCTGCCGCCCGTGTGTAACACAAAGCGCGCGCCGAGTTCAGGTGCTGGTCGGTCAGGAAGCATGGTATTGGTGAAGCCAGACAGAAATCGTTGAAATGGGCTTACGGCGACATCATCCCTGCCGTCTGGGACCTCCATTGCCGCATCGAGTTCGTCCCGCACAGGCGTGACAAGGAAGGCGCTGCCAGCGTGATCGAAGAGATTCGGGCCATGAAGCCTCAAGAGTGGCTGCGGATCAAAGTCGAGCAGCGAGAGCTGGTCTCGGATCTCTGCTGCACGGACGCTCGACACCTCGTCGCCTAAGGCATTCAGGCAGTTGTCTATATCGTCGCCCATCGAGAGGATGACTTCCCTCGTCAGGTCGGACGCTGAGTCAAGCAGCCTTACCGGAACGACTACGTCATCCAGAGTCAGGCCCGGAACCTCGAACATTGACCACTGAACGAGGGCTACTACGACGTCTCCATTGGCCGATGGCGACAGCGATCTGGTAATCAGCAGCAGCTGCGGCCCGATGCTGGCGATCGCCAACCGCCCGATACCCTTCTCGCCCATCTGTACGCGGGCGGGCATCCCGGCCGGGCGCAGGGGCAGCGCTCGCTGTCCATCTCGAGCCTTGCTGTCGGTGCCGATGGTAAGCCACCTAGTGTGGAAGTCGTCCCTCGTCATCCCGATGCCATTGTCTCGGATCAGCAAGACTCGGCGATCCGGAAAGTAGTCCGCACGGACAGAGGTCGCATACGCATCGTAGGCGTTCTTGAATAGCTCCGACACTGCGGTCGGCACGCCCGCTATCTGCTGCCGACCAAGCATGTCCACGGTCCGTGCACTCGTCAAGAACTTCGCCATCGCCAATTCTTCCTATCTAACCAAATCACGAGTCCGGCTAGCTGCGTCTCACCTTACAAGACTCACTCGGCGCCCGTGCCATCATGCGATGGAGACGGCCAGACCGGCTTGCCGGGAACTCGCGATCGCATGGGTCTCCAAAGCACAAGAGAGTCGCTGTTTGGCCATCATGTCCAGCTTCGCCATTTCTAAGAGCGGCGCCGTCTGCGCAAGCCAAGGCCGACGTATACCGAAGGCTGCAGTCGAGTCCTATCCTCACGCTCCTAGATGTGTCCACCACTGGCCGGGCTGTTAAGCCGTCACCCGAAGGCAATTCCGACCGCGGCTGGTGGGACGTCTTCTCAAATACAACTGGTCCTCACAGTTTCGAATAGAGCCGTCACGCTAGTGACTCCGGAAATCTGGTGACCTGGCTCGCTGACGGAGGTGCTGTTCGGGTAGATCGGCTACACTTCGCGCCTCGTCGAAGGTTCCTCGCTACAACTTGTCAGGATCCGTCAGGGCGCCCGAGGAGGCTCGTGACCGACTCCTGAACTATGGCTTGACACCACTTATGTAAGGTCGCATCTTCGAGCGCACGTATATCGATGAACGCGAGCTGACGTCGAAGGCGCTTCGTGACGTCTCGGATGATCTGACGCCGAGTGAGGTCTGCAGGCTTTGCATGAACGATCGCAGCGCCGATGCTGCGCACCAGGCGGGGGTCACCGCCGATCGACCGCCTCTCGAGAAGCTGGTTTAGGTCGCTCTCCGTTAGATGGTCGAGCAATCGCGGGTCGGAATCGAACACAACCGCCTGCCACCACAGACGTGCCCACGTATGTCGAGTTAGATCAGTGGCCAACCACCGCTCGATATTGTTGGTTCCGAACCGCCAGAGGGTAATACCCGAGAGCGGAACCAGGGATACGAACGACCAGACAGACCGCGACCCCGCCTCGGCCCAGGTGATGTCGACCATTCTTCGGACCAGCGGAGCGCACGCTCTGTCGAAGGCCACTCTTGTAGCGTCAGGTGCAGGATCTGGATAGCCGTGTGCTCTGGCCAGCCGCGTTATAGCCACGGTCAACTCGGAAATCTTCAGCTCGGCGACGCGCTCCCCGACCGGCGCATAGATCTGCTCCGAATGACGGCTCGCGTCGCGGCAAGGGGCACCGGCACGGATCTTCTCGTACTCCTCGCGCGCGACGGCGTCCGGCAGGCGGGGCCACAGTACCGTCACTCGAACCTCCGCCCCTGCCCCGAAGCGCGGATGAGACCCGCCAACGCCGTTCGGAACAACGGCACGTCTTGCGGACCCAACTGGGCAGGCAAGCCATCGCCGCCGATAGCGCGCGCGAGCGTGCGACTCAGCACGTGGCCCACGGTGTCGGCAGGCCAGAATTCTCTGTCCTCGAGATCGCTCCGATGGGCTAGCGCAAGCTCCAACAGGATCGTGCCAACGCCGTGCATCAACTCGTCGATCAACGCCTGCTGGCGGCTGTTCTTCGCTCCGCGCTCGACCGCCTTCATCAGTTCGGCGTCGAGGCGATTTAGCAGCAGCCGGAACGCGCCGAGGAACGGAGCGCTCAGATCCTCGGATGTCTCGAGGTGCCACGACGCGGCCGGATGTAGGTTCGTGTGACTGAAGTCGATACCGTGCACCGGGAACATCGAGAGGGTCCCCTCCAGAGCGACCTGTCGATGATCTTCGGCCAGAACTGATCCCGCGATGTGAGCTATGCCTGGCACAAGTTGTGACGGGACGGAGGCCAGCGTCAAGGTTGTCCTGATGCGCAGCACGCCGCCGACTCGGTCGCCGGGTATTACGGCCTCAAGCATGACCGGGCCTGAGTCCCTGACTGCGATCGGCCGAGCCGCTTCACTCATCCCAGACGTCGAGCTTGTCCAGGAGGTCGTCGCTACGATGCCTGCTTCCTCGGGTAGCTGTGTCTCCGCCCTTAGTCGTTCATAGTCAACCCGAACACGCCGGCTGACTCTCAGGTCGATACCCGTGTCCCAGCCATCGATTGCCTCCGGCAACTCAACCGAACGCTCACCGTCGACTAGCCTCCACGGCTCCCACACGACTGTGGTCGCGCTGGGCACCAGATACGGGAGAACATCAGAGGGCATCTGTCTCCTCCCTCAGTTTGAACCGCACCACCGCGTCAGGTATGTAAGTCGAGTACACCCACCATTCGGTGCAGTCTGCGGCTCCGACTGTTATGAACTCAGCGCTCGAAACATTGCCGTCGGCGGACCGCCAACCGGTGATCTCTGGAGTCAGCGCTCCTGCCGGCGGGTCAGACTCCCGACCTCCTCCGTCCACAACGACCGAAACCTCGGCTCTCACGTTGCGCACGGTTGGCGAGTTCGGAACATGAACCTTCGCCACCAGATAGAGGATCTCCTCGTATCGCTCCAGCCGCGGTCCTTCGACGATGCGAGGAGCCGTCCCGTTCCTGGCACCTGACCTGCTTGCTCCCCCGGGGCCGGGACCGGCGAGTCCAGCTCCGACTCCGTCGATTGCAGGCAGCAGGGAGGCCAACCGTGATGACAGCGCACCAAGGCCTCCTCCCTGGCCGCCAGCAGCAGAGGTGCTTAGCCCAAGGGTTGTATCGACGGTCTTGGTAACGAAGTGCCGCGCTCCTTGAACAACGCCACGGGATGTCCCGCTGAGCCCCTTCTCCACCCAGTCGTCATGCGTAGGCGGCTCGGCCGAGGCGAATATCGCGTCTGACTCTTCAGTGGACTTGAATACGGCTCCATAGCGAAGGAGCGGATCAGGATGTGGGCTGGTCGGCAGATAGTCGACGACGAGCTCGGCAATGCGCATGCGCGCCACGTGATGCGGGGGGCCGTCGAACGGACGAGCAGCATCCACTATGTGCTCGACGTTCGGTGACCCCATCTGCGCTCCTTGAACAGATAGGGCGAACTGGCCAGCGAGCTTCGGTGCGACGGTTCGCTTGTATTGCACGTGATCACCGCCACGGATCTTCGTCAGGCTGTCAACAAACGGTCGAAGATCGGAGACATTCGCCGGTTCGGGAACACCGATCGACTGGCCGTTGACCTTGACATCCAAGACCATTTGACGCAGGTCGCCTTCGGCCATCGTTTTCGGCCAGAGATGCCACAGCATTGAGGATGCCAGGAACGCAGCAGCTTCTTCGACCGTCCGTAGACGCTGTTCATCAACGTCGTCAACTGTGCCCAAGTCCGCGCCGATCAGGACGACATCGGTACCGGTTCGGCCATCAGCGAACCCGGGGAGGCCCAGGGAAGCAGCCAACTCCTCTGCCTCAATGTTCAGGAACGGATCGGGCTTGCCGTCGGTCGCCGTGTCTGCCCACCAGTGTCTACCGGTGAACCTGAGATCGTCTTCGTACCAACTGTTACCCAACGCGGCTCCCATCAGGCGCCGCTCGTTTGCCAAGGTAAGGGTGTCGACCAAAATGGCCGAGGTCAGGCTGAGTCGGTAGAAGATCCCCTTGCCGAAGCCGTAGGTGCCTCCCCCGAACTCGTTGTCGTTCGGTTCGCCTACGTTGCGCAGGAACTGCACGAAGTCGGGCCTTTCGTCGGCTCCGGGCCTTCTACGCGCCCTAAGCGGCCCTCCCAAACCACGAGTTGCGCGATCCGACACGACAACCACGACGGAATCAGCCGTCAGATTCTGCTCCAGGGGCACCTCGGCCCCCGCGGGAGGTCCAGGTAGAAGCAGCCGCCGCCAATCCCCTGCCCGCTCGCCGAGGGTCTCCAGACGGATTTGGAAATCGACGGGTCCGGCCCCCGTCCTAGCGTCCCAACTGTTCTGCGCAGCCTCGCGCACCAGGACCGTCAAAGGATCGAGCTGCGGGCGACCCAACTGCTTCACGATTCCCTCAGCCGCGGCTGAGCCTTCATCAGCAAACGGCTGCGACCACCACCTCGACGTCATAACAGCACCTCACGTGCGATATCAACTAGGGAAGCGTTTACGGCGAAAGGGAGGAGGCTCTGGCGGTCAATCGAGTAAGTGACACTCCGCACGCCTTCTGGCAGGCGCGAAGTCGTCAATGAGGTCGACACAAGTCGCGGAACAGACGAGGTTACGCGGACGCCGGCTACCTGACCGACTGCGTACCGGTCGCCTCCGAACGGGTCGCTCTCGGACCAACCAACCGCCATCAGCCGACTCTTGAAGAGAGCTGGGTTGTTGACACGACTTCCGAGATCACTCACAAGGTCGTCGATCGACTGACCTTGCGGATCCTCGACAACAGTGATCAGAACAAGTTGTAATGGCTTGCCGTCGTGAGCGTCCAACTGCTCCAGGCCGTGAATGCGGACGTCCTCCGTCTCGATCCCCAGCGCCTTGACTTCGATGCATGCGCTGCTGAGCTCAAGATCGTGCGGCTGACCTAACGGACCTGTCCAGGACGCAACGTCGAAGTCCGGGTCGACGTCGACAAGACAGCTGAGGCAGCTCAGTTCGCCGAACAGACCGCGCCTCGCTTCAACGCCAAGACCGCGGACGAGGTCAGCACGAAAGAGGCGCCTCCATCGAGCGACAACGTCGAGAGTCGCTGCTCCCGTATCTTGCGTGGCTTGAACTGCTTCGACAACGTCTTCGACGACGTCGTCGAACTCGAGGTAAAGCTCCGGCTGGACGCAGGTCAGATCGATGTACGAGTGTTGACTCTCTCCGAATACCAGGGACCGTTGCTCGACCACCAAGGCGGAACCTCGCTGCGCTGAGATCGCATGCTCGCCATCGACGGGCACCAACAGGTGGCGAGCGCCAGAGCGGTCGACTGCCAACCTGCACGACGTCTCGGCGGAGCGCACGTCGAGCGGAAACGACGCCAAGTGCCCGTCTGTACGTGGCTCAAGGACTGCCCATCCCCGCTGCAGAATCTCTCTGGTGTCCACTACTCCGCGAGCTCCGTATCGGTCTCGATCGCATCTTCAAGATCTTCCTGCTCAACATCGGTCAAATCGACCGCGAGGTGTGTCGCGACGACGCTGTTCTTCTTAGCTGCCTGACCGGGAAAGACCAGGCCGATACCAACGACGGTCCGCAGGGCATCGAGTTCTAGCCGCTCCTTCGATCCCGCGGCCCGTGCCTTGCTAGGAGCAGTGGGTTTGCTGGCTGGATCGATCGGATAGACGACAATCAGCCCACGATCCTTGTGATGCTGATCCAAATCCCTCAGATCCTTCAGCCTCTCTTCGCTCATGGCCTGTGCGTCAGTGGTGGAGATGTCGAGGTCAAGCACCCGATCCTGCTTGCTCATCAGGGTCTTGATATCAGCTCTTGTCTCGTCTCCGTCGTCGAGACGAGATCGGAGCACCGACCCCACCACGACTCCACCCAACTCGACTGGAGTCCCTCCGCCCGGAACAATGCACACCGACCATCTGGACAAGCTCGGCGGATCGGCCTCGAGCTGCTTGTCGATGTACTTGAGCAGAAGACTCGGGTCCATGTCCGGTGAATCGGGATGCACCCTGTAGGTCGACAAGAAGTCCTTGACGACGCCTGCGGGCACATCGCGAAGTACGACGGCCGTGCCTTTGTCGCCTCGACGGCCGTGGCGCAGCGACTCCTGGACCAGGGCACGAGTCGCCTCCAGATTCTTCTCCAGCCAGTCGCCGTCTCGGGTAAAGAAGTAGCGAGTTTGTAACCGGCTTCCAGCGTAGGAAACTTCAGCTGGCTGGGCTGCGCCCATCTTTGCTGTGATCCGCAGCGACGGATGAGTTCTGATCCGGACAGCAACCTGCAAAGGGGTGAGATTTTGCCGTTGATACCTGTCGATGTCATCGCGCATCTCGTGCTCGACCGTCGCCAAATGCCGGAATGCAGCCGCGAGACTGCTGGTCATCCAAATCCTCGGCAGCTCTTCGTAGCCCGTGCGATACCCGAACCATCGACCCATCTGCAGGAGAGTGTCATACGCGGTTGCTCCGCGTACGAAGAGACTGACGACCAGTCCTTCGAGAGTGAGTCCCCTGGACAGCGTGTTGCCGCCAACCGCAATGGCTACGACCGGCCCCTTGCTGTAGTCGAGGCGGTCCTGGCTCCGATAGTTGTCCAGGATCACCTTTGTGGCATCGATCACCGATTGCAGATGAAGCAGGACTTCGTCAAAGGTGAGCGACTTCCGATCCCACTCCTCGGCCGGCACCTTTGACGACTCCTCGACCCATCGCATGCGCCACTTCTCGAGATCATCCGCATCGCCCCGCGCAAGTTCACGCAGGGCCGCGGCACGCAGTCCCTGCAACGGGCTCTTGAAGGCTTCGTGCACGTCGATCTTCACGGAGGTGTGGATCAGCATCGTGCTGTGACCATCGTCTCCGCGGGCTCGTCTTGCGGCCGTCGCCAGCCAGAACCACCGCACCGCGTCGACCAGACTGTCAGTCATCTCGGGTTCGAAGTCGGACGCCGATGCCCGTCCGACTGGACGGAGTGCAGACATATCGCGCTCAGGTACCAGACGAACCATGTCGTAGCCGTCAGACGCCGCCCCCTCAAGCTCCCCCTCGACCACGTCGCGCCCGAAGATCATCTCGGGTCCGAAGTAGCCTTCTGGCCGAGGCAGGTTCAGGATGAAGGACTTCGGGTACAGATCGTCTTGGTTCGGAGCGATGAATACGTTCGCGAAGGGTGTGGCCGTGTAACCCACGTATGTACACCTGGGCATCAGCTTGAGAAGTCGTCTGATCAGCGGATTGATCTGGGCTGTCGCCACCGAGGCCTGGTCTGCCTCGTCGTCGATGACTAGCACCCGAGCCGTCTGTAGAGCGTCGCGGCCATCTGGCGTATCGAGCCATCGGACGATCCGCTTCAGAACGGCAGTGTTCTTCTTCGCTACGATGAGGATCGGCTTGTTCGAGCTGAGCAGCGCCGAGGCACGCTGCGGAGGAGCAACGAAGTCTGTGGACTCCTGGGTCATCGTGACCCACTTGTCCTTGTTCAGATCCTTGAGTAACTCGTCGAGCCGGACCTGTGTCTGCCGTCGCAGCCCGTTGTGAATGCCGGACAGCACGATAATCATCCGATAGTCGACATCCGCAAGTTTCGCGATAACGCCAGTGAAGTTTGTCGTCTTGCCACTCTGTACGTAGCCAACGACCAGACCTTTCGCGTCCCAGTTAGGACGTGACGGGCGCGGCGTGTGCGCGACAACTGTGCTCGATGCTCTATCGACCGACTCGAGCCGATCCTTCGGCCACTCTTGGCGACGAAACTCGCCCTCCAGCGCGGGCCAGAAGATATCCGTCTCGCTGGCTCCGCTATACCAGGGGTCTTGTCCCGCGGCGATAACCGGCGGCCCCCCGGCCTCCACTCGTGCCCGGTCACGCTCGAACTGCTCGCGGAAATCATCGACCTGCGCCGGAAGAGACAGCCGGAAGCGATCGACTGCGGCCTCAATCCCATGAAGCCTCGCCCAATGCGCGAAGACTGGGTACAGACCTGGATCCGTCATCGTTCTCCTGCCGATCGTCTTGACGTACGGAGCCAACCCGCCGAACCCACCTACCCAGCGTGAGATGTACGTCAGCCGCAGCCTCCCCGAGAGCTATATCGAGATCAGCCGACCGATGTTACGTACAGTCACGTGCGCCACGCTCCTTCGTCAAGGCTTCGACCACCTGTCGAACCGCGACATCCGGATCCTCGTGCTCCCAGATCCGCACCACGGTCCATCCCGACGCGCAAAGAATCGCGTCCGTCTCGCGATCCCGCTCCACATTGCGAAGCAGCTTCTCCGCCCACCAGGCGCCGTTTTTCTTCGGGCTCGTGCCATGCTTGGGGCAGCCGTGCCAAAAACAGCCGTCCACGAAGACGGCCACCTGCCGAGCAGTGAACGAGAGATCAGCGCGCCGACGAGGCAGGCCAGGCAGTGGAAGGTTGACGCGGTACCGGTAGCCGAGCCTATGCAACCGCCGCCGCAGCTCCAGTTCCGGCTTCGTGTCCCGCCGCGCCTGGCGCGACATCCGAGATGAGATCTGCGGTGTGGTCTGAAGCACGCTCCCGGGCCGTGGAGACGCCACAAGGCCCTTCTCCTCGGTCCCAGGCAGCGCGCCCTGGCTCGACTTGTCCATGGCACCGACTAACCTCTCATGCTGTGCCCAGGTTGTCGCCCGAAACGCCGGATCAATCATCAGGTCCGCCCCGATCCGCCTCGCTCCGCGTACTCGACCTTTTCGCCGGTGCGGGCGGTCTAACCCGAGCGTTCCACGACATCGAAGGCTTCAGTACCGTGAGAGCGGTGGAGAGCGACAAGGCTGCTGCCGCAACATTCGCAGCGAACTTCGGTGACGAGGTCTACGCAGGCAAGATCGAGGACTGGCTCCACGAGGAAGATGTGCCGGCAGTCGACATTGTGGTCGGCGGCCCGCCATGCCAGGGGTTCTCGCGGCTTGGCAAACAGGACGTCAACGACGAACGGAACGAACTGTGGCGGGAGTATGCCGAAACCGTCGCGCGGGCCAATCCGTCGTTTTTCTTGGTCGAGAATGTAGGCGCGTTCCTTGAGTCTCCGCAATACTCGCTACTGCAGCAGGCCACGGCCAAGAAGGGCCTGCTGTCGCAGTATCGGCTTCATGCTGCAGTACTCAATTCTGCGGACTACGGGGCACCCCAGGCTCGTCGTCGGACTGTTGTGATCGGAAGCCACCGCGATCTCGAGGCACCAGGCTTGCCGGCACCGACGCATATCGGACGCCACGTGTCTGTTCGGTCGGCTTTGAAGCGCGTGACTCCCAAGGTCACCAAGACGGATCTTCCGGACCGCTCCACGGACTTCCGAGGCACGACCTTCCCGGGGAGTTTCAGAACGAAGGAGCTGCACCTCAACCGCAACTACACCTCGCTGTCGAAGGCGCGTTTCCGGTGTATCCCTGCTGGAGGCAACAGATTCGACATACCGGACGACCTCCTGGCCGACTGCTGGCGCAAGCATCGCTCCGGATCCGCGGACGTGATGGGTCGGCTTCATTGGGACAAGCCGTCCGTGACGATCCGCACGGAGTTCTTCAAACCGGAGAAGGGTCGATATCTGCACCCCGTTGAGAATCGCGCTCTCACGCACTATGAAGCGGCCCTGCTGCAAGGCTTCCCGGGCGACTTCCGGTGGGTCGGTTCCAAGACCGCTATCGCTCGCCAAATCGGCAACGCTGTACCCATCGCCCTAGGACGTGCACTCGCGACACACCTCTTGGCGCAGTTCGAATCTCGCTGACCCATCAAGAGCAGTGCGCATGGGGCTCTCTCAAGGCACGGCTTCCCTGCGTTGTCAGGGTTAGTTGGGGCCAGCGGCCCGCAACTAACGTTCTTGCTCGATGTGCTCGATGTGCTCGAAGATGTCGGCGTCGGTCTGCTGCTGCCAGTCGGGAAGGTCATCCCAGTCAGCAACGTAGGCTGGCTTGGGGTCTAGGATGTGTTTGTAGATCTGGCCGATCCAGCAGAGGGCTACGAAGCGGCCCTTTTGGGCTCGGGTGAGCTTGCTGGTGTGGCCGTCTGCGGCGATGACGAAGGCACGGACCTGGTCGTAGACGGCAGCGGCGCTGGCGCGTTCCCAGTCTGGGGTTTCATCCCATGGGGTGATGTAGCTGGGCTTCGGTTCGCCGGGGTAGTACTTCTTGACGCCAGCGATCCATGCTTCGCGGAAGACCCGGCCCTGTTCGTTCGGCAACGTGATGCTCCTAGTGGTTATGAGCGGACTTTCCGGCCACGGCGCTGATCTCTTCGTTGAGCTGACAGACGCGAGGATCCTTGAGGTGCGGAACCAAGTGGGGCTGCAGGCCTTCTAGTCTTCGCGCGACTACCCCCGAGTCGGTCTGCCGTGCCGTGTTCAGCGCGGCGCTGCTGTGGACGAGGAGTTGGTCGAGGTCCCGACGCAGCAGACCGAGGGCGGCAAGGTCGACGAGTACGCCGCCCCGGCGGCGGGAAGACAGAGTCTGGCCCAGAGCGTCGTTGAGTGCCGTCTCAGCCAGTTCTGGGCGCTTGAGAGCCACGTAGCAGGTCCCTCGCTCTTCAGGTAGTCGGGAACCGTCGAATCTGAGCCAGCCACCATTCTGGTAAGACCCACTCAATGCGTGAACCTCGTTTGCCTGGTCGAGGGCTCGTTCGCAGGCGGTCAGATCGCCAAGGCCAGCGAAAACCTCAGCCTGGACGGCGCTGACCCAGTGCCGCGTTGATAGGGCATAGTCACCTCCCTGAGCGAGACCCGCGGCGAGCTGCAGCATCGGCGCGGCTCGATCGAACCTCTGGTCGTAGACGCTGATGAAGGCATGGCGGGTGAGGGCACATGCCCAGAGATCGAGGGCGCCGGCCCCCTTCGCGGCCTGCGCCGCGAGGGTGTAGCAATGCGCCGCCGACGTGTACTGGTTTCCATCGAAGTGGATCTCTCCAGCGAGTTGGAAGAGATCGCTCGCGAGCTCGCACACGCTGTGATGAACTGCCGAACGACGTGCCTCCTGCAAGGCGGCAACGAGGACCTCCAGCTGGCCCTGTACCAACGAGAAGGCTGCGCGCTTGTTGCGTGACAACGTGAATGCTTGCCACAAATGTGCGTTAAGGGCCGCGTACTCGTCGAGCGTGGCCTGATCCAGGCGGCCAGGATCTTTGGCGACGTGATCCAGTCGTTCCAGATCCAATGGCCCGGGCGCACCGGATGCCGCTATGAGCGTGCTGGCCATGCTCACCAAGCGCAACATCTCGCGACGGTTCATGTCGTCTGTCTCCGTGGGATCGTGCGGGATGTTTGCTCGGCTGTGATCCCCAGAGACCGACTCGGACACCGCTGCGACCTCTGACCCGCACAGCAGATCTGCTAGCTGGCTCAAGGAGACCTGGAGCGAATGCGCGAGCTTCATTCTCAGCGAGGGCTGCGGCTCGGCGCTACCGCTCTCCCACCGAACAACGGTCGAGCGGTCTACGCCGAGGTGCTCTGCAAGCCGCTCCTGGCTGTAGCCGAGCGCCTTGCGCCGCTGCGCGAGGCGGAGTCGCTTGATCGCCATACCCCACCTCCCATCCGCCGTCAACGATGGCTGCATTCTACCCAGCGGGCTGGACCGCGCCGGGTGTTCGAGGGTCCCTGGTCATTCCCTGATGAGGTCCAGGCAGACGTACGACCCGACTGCCCTAACCGCATGGACTCCGTACCCAGTCGGTACGTCGGGAGTCTGCCCGATCGTCGAATGAGGACGACTCGACGCCGGCTGTCGAGGGACGTACATGGTCATGCGGTTCACCAGCCCCGAATCTGCCATTGCCGACGCAAGCTTCGTAGGTCCGGATAGCAGCAGCGACCGCACGCCTCGATTGAACAGATCTGCCAAGAGCTCCGCGGGTTCGAACCCAACTGCCGGTGGCAATGAGAACTCGTCCGGCGAGTGCGCGCCAGGGACTCCCTCCTCGAGCCGGCCAGCGGGAGTCAGAACCGCGTCGAACCCGGTACGTAAGGTCGCCTCTTCTGGAGCGGGCCCTCGGACAGAGAGAGCCTTGCTGTGGACCACGTAGGCCCAGTGGACATGCGGGACTCTAGCTGTAAGTGCTTCGAGCCATGGCCCGATGACCAGGCGTGCCTCGTCGCTCAGAACGGCGACCTCGACATCTACGCCCGCTGCCCTGAGACGCGCCGCTCCGCCCTCTTCTCGCGATGTCGGATCGATCAGCGAGATCACCACGCGAGCGATGCCTGCGTCGATCAGAGCCTGTCTACATGGTGGAGTTCGTCCCTGGTGATTGCATGGCTCCAACGTGACGACCGCCGTGCCACCACGTGCCCGCTCCCCCGCCGCTGCAAGCGCGTTGACTTCTGCGTGAGCCTCGCCTTTTCGGCGGTGGTAGCCCTCACCAACCACGTTGCCGTCAGCATCAAGCACGACACATCCGACCGGCGGATTGGGACTCGCTGAGCCGAGCCCGAGAGCCGACAAAGAAACAGCTCGCCGCATCACCGCCTCTTCGTGAGGACTCGCCATGACTACCGAGCCTCCATGGCTAGCTCGCGAATGAACTGGGACACTGCTGGCAACCGTCGGTAGCCGGACAACTTCGTGCCGACTGCCCGTACTAGCCCGAGCGTTCGCTCCGAGCCGACCTCCTGGCCGATGCCTAGGGCCTCAGTTGCAACGGTGGCCGCAGGCTCAGGTTCGCCGGAAGCGGCATAGGCGCTCGCCAACCGTCCAAGCGCGACTCCGCGGTCACGGCGGTAGACATCAGGCAGGCCAGGCAACGTCGCCTCGTACAAGGTAATCGCTCGGTCAGGTCTGCCGAGCGTCAGCCAACATCCGGCACGCTGTACCTCGATGTAGCTCGCCGTACAGAAGGAGCCGTGGCCAGTCCGCGCATCGCCGGCAACATCGGTGACCGCCCACTTATGAGCATCATCCAGCTTCCGATGGGCAGCAGATTCGTCGCCGTCCATGGCAAGCCCCTGTGCCTCTTGCTGATCCAGGGCGGCACGCATAGGTGGAAGTAGATCGGGAGCCGCGCGACGGGCTGCGCCGGCGAGCCCTAGCACCTGGGCAGCGCAGCCACCCGGCACTGCCTGCTGACTCCGACGGAACAGGACCCACGACGTCATCAGCGGATCGTCTGCCTCGATGGCCCATTCCAGAGCACGGCCGCTCCAATGACGGGCCTCGGCTGCTCCTCCACTGTCCTCGTACAACCACGAGGCGGATTCGGCGTATTGCGCGGCGAGGCGCACCACTTGCGGACGACCGACGGTACCGGCCATCGCGAGCAACTCATTGATGGTGTCCAGCTGGCCGAGCACACCGCTGAGGGCATGTCGAGGGCCGAGCAAATTGTCTGTCTTGACCAGAAGATGCCATTGCTCGCGTAGGTGCTCAACGACAGTGTCCAAACGCGGCCCGTCACTTAACCTGATCGACAGACTCGGCCGCGAATGCGAGACCCGATCGCCTGTGTCGGCTACTGCGCTGACATCGTCGAGCAACCCATCAAGCTCGTGAGCGGTGATACCGAGTGCCGCCGCGAGGTTGGGGCGCAACCACGGTTGCGGCGCGGTTTCTGCGGCTTCCCACCGCACAACTGTTGAACGATCGACGCCGAGCAGAGCAGCCAGGCTTGCCTGGCTGCGACCGGCCGCCTTGCGCTGCTGCGCAAGTCGCACTCGCCTGCCTGCCATGACTCGATCATCCCCGTCCACGCGGCCAACTGCGTCATCGTCGGCGCGTCAACAACGCGCCACTTATGCATCAGTTCTGCTCTGGCTCCATCCGACCGTAAGCGATGAACTTGTTGTGCACAGACGGGCGGTTCTGATCGCACAACAGTCCATCTCCGAGCCGCCGCCAAGAAGGCACCACGACCAACCAACCAGGGGGAATAGTGCGACCCGGCGACGATAGTTCAGATAGCGCTACGCCGGCCCCTCAACCCCGGTCCGGTGTTGACTAGAAGACCGACTCTGTCGTAGTACCCGGGGGCGGTGAGCGAGTGTGATCGCACGTATGTGGGTTCTCATCGTTGGAACAGGTCTGCTCGCAGCTCTCATGCTCCGCGACATCCTCCTGGACGTGATAGACCGATGAACGAGTCAGCACGGACCGGCGCCCCGCGGCGGCGGGTGCGGATTTGGTTCGGTGAGCAGGCGATCGCAACATTCGTCGGACCGCCAGATGACGCGGCTATGTACGGAGGCGGAATGCGGCGGCGCTTCGCAGGCCTCCGGACTACCAACGAGCAGGCGGCTGCGGCTGTGGGTCAAGATGCAGTCGGCTCGTGAACGGGCAGCACCGACACGGCTGGTGGTCCCGACTCTGGGAGCGCTTGATTGCGACATTCCGCCGTTGGATGGACGAGGAGCGGTGACCGACTACACCAGCCCGCTGCTGCTCGGCTACGCCCGGCGAGACCTGTATCTGTCCGACCAGCGCGTCGAGCGGGTCAAGCGGGAGTTCGCTGCCATCGCCAAGGTCGAGGGCTACACCATGGGCTCGGTGTACGTCGAGGATCCGGCCACTGTTCCGGCCGCGTTCGAGGCTCTCGTCGAGTCAGTCAACCGCTACGAGGTCACCGCGGTGTTGCTACCAGAGTGGCGGCACCTGGCACTGATCGACGACCCAGCCGCGGTCAGGTTCCAGTTCGAGCGAGCCACGGGGGCTCGCTGCCTGCCCTACGACCTTGGCCCGTGAACTGACGGATCCGGTGGGGAGTCGTCGTCGTCCTCAGCCCTCTCACGTGCAGTGGATCGTCTGCACACCGCCGGACCCGTCGCAAGTGGTCTGCGGCCGAGCCTTCCCCTCCCCTGTGGAGAGCTCGGCCACAGATCCCACAGTCCGGCTGGCGCGGGACGCGCAAGCGAGTCCGTCCTGCGCCAGCCGTTCCATCACTAACCGAAAGGAATCGAAATGGATCCGAAGCAGTCGCTCGACGTCGAGTTCGAGCTGGATGTCCGTGTAGTCACCGATGTCGTGCCGCAGGCCAACGCCGGCTGTAACACCGACGACGGCTGCGCCGCTTCTTGTGCGTCGAGCTGCGCCAGCAACGTCTGACGTAGTCCCTGAGAGGGGCCGGAGCTACAGCCCGGTCCCTCTTCCGACATCACCACCGGAGGACTGATGAGCAACGGCGACGGCAAGCCTCTGTACCGCCATAGCGGCACCGCACTGCTACGAGCGACGGCGGTTTCCACAAGTAATGGCCCTGCTCGCTGGCCTGACCTGAGCGACATCGACGATTGCCACTCATGGCTGCGGGAGGTGTGGCCTGATTCGCGTCTCGCACTCCCCATTCGGCACGCCAGCTTCGGTCTGGCCAAGCAAGTGGATGCCATCTGTTCTGGCGAAGACTTCTCAGACAAGCAGATTCGACGAGCTGCGCTGTCCGTCGTTCGCTACTTCCTCCGGTTAACCGGCCGTCAGATGCCGTTCGGCCTGTTCGCTGGGGTTGCCCCAGTCAGTGTCAGCGCATATAGCTCCGCACGCTGGGGAGCCGAGCATCGAGTGTTCATCCGTACAGATACACAGTGGCTCGATGACGTCGTCAGCCGATTGGAGTGTGAACCTGGCCTACTCGATCGCCTCGACGTTGTCTTCACGAACCTGGCCGCCCAGCGCGGCGACGACATCGACATACCTCACGGCACAACGCGGATGCTGATCCGACGCACCCGACCCGTCCAGGCAGTTCAGGAGCTCTGTCAATCCCCGATCCAGTTCGTTGCTTTGATCAACAAGCTGGGTGAGAGGTTCGCTGGGGCATCCGAGTCGAAGATCCGGGAGCTAGCAACCGGTCTAGTGCGGCAGGGGTTCCTGATCACGAGTCTTCGAGCACCAATGACGGTCACTGATCCCCTGGCATATGTTGTGCGGCGGTTGCGCGAGGTCGAACCAGATCCCAGTGCGGGGGCCTCAACGACCCTGGGCCATCTCGAAGTGATCGCTGCGGAGATCGAGCGCCACAACAGTGCGGACACCAGCGACGAGGCGAGGGCAGCCATCCGCACCGAACTCGCCGTACGGACACGTCGACTGTCGCTGGCAGGAAGAACGTCGTTAGCTGCTGACCTTCGCCTCGACTGCGACGTAACGATCCCCGAGCACGTTGCCGTAGAGATGAGCCACGCGGGGAGTGCGCTGATACGACTTACTCGTCAACCGACTGGATCTGCGGTCTGGCGCGACTACTACATGGCGTTCTGCGACCGCTATGGCATCAATGCGCTGGTACCACTCACTGACGTCGTCAATCCCGAGACTGGACTCGGTCTACCTGCCACATATCCCGGCAGTACCCTGCGTGTCAGGGTGAGTTGAGGCCAGCGGCTCGTAGCAAGTCCGCTTCTGCAGGGCGAGATTCAGGATGATTGAAATATGGCTGGTTCTGTT
>NZ_JBHJQQ010000020.1:0-112642 GCF_042262745.1 Kribbella sp. NPDC056345
TGTGTTAAGCACGCCGCCAGCGTTCGTCCTGAGCCAGGATCAAACTCTCCGTTGAAAAATATAGACAACCTAGCCGAAGCTAGAGAGTCAACAACTTTGAACTGACCCTTTGAACATCAGAGACAATCAAACTGACTGAATCCAGAAATTACATTCAAAGGAATCCGAACACAGACAAAACAAAACCCGCACCCACAAGTCGAAGACCAGGGGCTAGGAGGATCGCCTAATGCCTGTGTACGGGGTTAATGCTAAATTTCGGCATTGACTTTCGGCACGCTGTTGAGTTCTCAAGAATCGGACGCACACCGCGCTGCAAACTCTCGTTTTCAGCTCCGGGGCAACCCACCAAACATTACTGTTTCGTTCGCAGCCGGTCAAATCGGCCACTTTCGTCCCAGTCACCCCGTGTTTCAGCGACCGACCCGAGTCCGAAGACACGATCCGGCCACGAAAGCCTTAGAGGATGGTCAGGAGGTCCGGCCGCTTCCGCGTCCTGCACTCGCTCCCAACAAGAAGAACATTACTGTCATTCACCGCGACGATGCAAATCGGGGTCCCCTACCGATCGCGGTACGGCGGCCGGCGCGTTGAACCGTGGGTTTGCAGCGACCGTGACGCGTTGAACCGCCGCGGGAGTCGGGTTGAGGCCGGCAGTCATGGCCTGGGTCAGTTCGCTGGTATTGCGCTCATGGTCGTTCGTTGCCTTCACCACCATGGTGAGGCCTTTGACCACCTTCGGATCGGGTGCTGGGTTCTCGAGGACCTGTTGCAGGGCCGCTCGCGCCTCGGTGCGCATCTCGTTCCTGGTCTCGGGGCTGACGAGGTGCATCCAAGCGGTCAGCGATGGGGTCGCCTTCGAGATGTTGAGCGGAGTCTCCTGCCATGGCTGCGAACTGCTCGCGGCCAGCACGACAGGGGTCATGCACTCCGGCATGCTGTGCTCCCCACTGACCACCATGTCCGCGACGGCGAAGGCCATCAGGTCCTGGGCCTCGTCGAGTGCGAGCCGGTCTTCGTGCACGAGCATCGTCGCCGCCGTCATATAGAGCGTCGAGCTGCTCGATCGGCCGCCGACGAACCGGTCCGGCATCGCATTCGTGACGTCGTAGTACCAGTTGGGGTCGTTGACATCGACCGTGCCAGGCACGGGCAGGTTGGCGTCGTACGGCGCGGGCTCCGGATGCGCGGCCTCCGTGAACATCGCGTCGCCACCGAGCCGCCGGTACGGCGGTATGTTCACGTCCCACCCTGCTTCGTTGAAGTTCAGGCGGGTCCTGGTCGGTCCGAGGGTCCGGGCGTAACCACGCTCCGGATCCTCCACGTTCGTATAGAGGTCGCGGATCCGCTCGAACAAGACATCGTCGACCGCCAGCCGCGGCCCACGGTTCCGAGCCTCGGGAGTACCAGCGCCAGGCACATGCATACCGGCCCCTTCGTTCACCCGGGTCCGTCCCTGGTGGTAGCCGAAGGTCTCGAACGACGCGCTCCACGCACCCGCGTCCTGCCCATCGATCGTCAGCGAACCGGTCGACTCGTTCTTCTGGAGTTCGACCGTCGCCCCGACGGACAGCCCGCGATTGCCAACCGGCCCCTCGAGCACCGTCCCGCGCATCGTCAGGTTGCCCGCGCCATCGTCGACGACCCCGGTCACCCGCAGTCGGAGCTCGTCGGCCTCTGCCTGTACCCGGACCACGTGATCGATCCAGCCTGCAGCGGCGTCGGCCGTCGTACCGGAGTCGAAGGTGCCGGTATGCCGGGAGATCGCTCCGTCGGGCAGCATCGCGTACATGGTGTCGCGCTGGTAGGTGATGCCGAGCTGCTGCTGCGGGTCGTCGCGCGGCGGGCGCTCCCGAGCGGCGGCGATCGCGTTGAGCTCGTCCTGGTTCGTGCCGGTGACCTGATAGCCGTCAGCCTGCAGGAACCACACCGGCTGCGCGCGCTCGACCTCGGGAACGAAGGCGTCCATCTCACGCTGGAAGGCCTCCCACCCCGCTCGTTGCGGCGGGTTGCCCGCGTCCCGGCCGGCCAGCTCAGCGCGCCAGTTGCGTTTCATCACCTGGAGGTAGCTCGCCGCACCGGCGATCTCGGCCGCCTCGTCGCTCCCGGGATGGAGTCCGTATGCGAGCTCCGGCGCGTGGCTGCGCTCGAGTGCCGCCAGCCGTTCCGCGGGCGTCCGATGCTGCGCGAGGATCCTCGCGACGGCCGCGTCCTGCTCCCCCGCGTCCTGCATTACGCCTCGTCGAGTGCCCGGCGGACCTCGCGTTCGACGTAGTCCCAGGCGTAGTTCGCGGCGATCTGGTCGGTGTAGTACTCGGCCAGTGCCTCCTCGGTCAGCTTGCGGACCAGGGCTTCACCCTCCAGTACGGCGAGGTCGGCGCGCCGCGATTGCAGCTTGGCCAGCGTGCTCGCCCGGATGGCGTCGTACCGGTCCTGTTCGTTCGCGTACTGCATCACAGCCCCTTCCGCATGCGCGGAGTCTAGGGTCGGAAGGGGCCGTGATCGGGTCAGGTGCCGTCGATCAGGCGGGTGGCGAGGTCGGGGTTGAACTGGCCGGCCGGGGTCGTGGGTGCGGTTCCGCAGGGGCCGTCCGAGACACCGGGGGTCTTCACCCACAGGAGCAGCTCGGCGCCGCCGCCGGTCTGTGCGGTCACACCGAGTTTGCGGCCGGCTGGGTTGCACCAGCCGTCGCCGTGGCCCTTGCCGTTGCGGCTGGTGTCGATCACGAACGGTTTCGCCGTACCGAGGTAGCTGTTCACCGAGTTCGCGTAGGTGATCGACTCACTCGTCCAGTAGAAGTTCGAGACGTTGACGGCGAACCCGCGGATGTTGCCGATACCAGCCTGTCCCAGCCGGTAGGCGATGGTCGAGGCCGCGGTCCAGCCGGCGTTGCCTGCGTCGAGGTAGGCGTAGGTGTTCGGTGCCTTCTGCTGCAGCATCTGGGTGGCGTAGAGGAGCATGCCGAGGCGTTCGTCGCGCTGGGCCTGGGTCATGCAGTCCAGGCCGTTGAGCGCATCCGGTTCGATGATCACCACGGCGGGTTTGGTGCCGATCCCGGCCGCGAAGCTCGAGATCCAGGTCCGGTACGCACTCACGCTGCCGGCGCCGCCGCCGGAGTGCCCGGCGCAGATGTCGCGGCCGGGGATGTTGTAGGCGACCAGGACCGGCAGTTTGTCCTGGCCATCGGCTGCTCCGGTGTAGTTCGCGACGGTGGTGCCGATGTTGGCGTCGTTGCCGAACCAGCGGGCGATCGGCTTCGACCCGATCGAGCTCTGGATCCGCACGGCCCGGGGATCACCTGAGTTGTTGCGTGCCCAGGCGGCGGGTAACGAGTCGGGGTTGACGTAGAAACCACTGGTCAGACTGATCGGACTTGCCGCGCGAGCAGGTACCGACGGCAACAGAACCACTGCTGCGGCGACCGCAGCCACCAGGGACTTGAGAACGAACATTCCGGAGCCCTCTCTGAGCGAAGGGAAGCACTTCTGGAAGCGCTCCCAGCGTAAAACCGCTTCTAGTGCTCGACAACAGCCAACAACTCCCCAGACTTCTTGGAAGCGCTACCACCGGTCGCCGCAGGGTGTCTGCCAAGCTGGAGGGAACCGCCCCCGGTATTCGATCGGAGTTCTACCGATGCGAAAACTCGTCCTGTTGTTTCTGCCTGTCCTGCTGTCGTTCACGCTCGCCGCTCCGTCGCAGGCCGCGACGAGCAAGAAGGGCGTCAGCACCAACAATGTCTCCGGTGCCTCGCAGGCCTTGAGCGCTGTCGGCGCGAGCTGGTTCTACTCCTGGGCCACAAATCCCCAGGGTGTTGCGAAGCCGGCCGGAGTCGAGTTCGTCCCGATGATCTGGGGACGCGGCTCGGTCAACTCCGCCGCCCTCAACGACGCAAAGGCCAACGGCAGCACGCTGCTCGGCTTCAACGAACCTGACATGGCCGGCCAGGCCAACATGTCCGTCGACGAGGCGCTGAATCTGTGGCCGCAGCTTCAGGCGACCGGGATGCGGCTCGGCGCACCGGCAGTCGCGTACGGCGGCGACGTACCAGGCGGCTGGCTGGACCGCTTCATGGCCGGCGCGGCCCAGCGCGGCTACCGCGTCGACTTCATTCCCATCCACTGGTACGGCTCGGACTTCTCCACCGCGGCCACCGGACATCTTGAGAACTACGTGAACGCGGTTCGAGCCCGCTACAACAAGCCGGTCTGGGTGACCGAGTATGCGCTGGTCGACTGGTCGACCGGTACGGCGCGCTTCCCGAGCGAGGCCCAGCAGGTCGACTTCATCAAGAGGTCGACCGCGATGCTGGCGGGGAAGAGCTTCGTCGAGCGCTTCGCGTGGTTCACGCTCTCGACTCAGGTCTTCCCCACCGGCTTGTACAACGGCGCTACCCCGAACGCCTCCGGTACTGCCTACCGAACTGCCCAGGGCTGATCGCCGTCGGGATCAGGGCACCCAGTGGTTGTGGGTCGCGGTGATCATGACCTGGAGCTGGATGCTGGCGGCGTAGTAGCTGCTGGTGTCGACCGGGGTCACGAGCATCTTGTTCCACAGCGCGTCCAGCCAGGCCTGGCTGCCGGAGTCCGTCATGGCCGGGATGGTGAACGGTGCGAAGAAGGCGGCGTCGCTGCCGGACTGGATCGCGGTGCCGTTCAACTGGTAACCGGTAGCGATGTTGTTCGCATTGCCGCCGGTCTTCGACTTGATCCAGCTGTTGAGCTTGCGGGCGGAGGTGAGGGAGGCGCTGTCGCCGCTGGTCACCGCGTCGGCGCCGATCCGCCACGGGTCACGGCAGGCGTTCCACCAGAACTGTCCGTCCTTCGGGTCCTCCAGAACCTTGCCGGTGGCCGGCCGCGGGCTGGAGTTGGTGTTGATGACGAAGTCGGGCAGCAGGCCGGTGCTGGCCGCGTAGTTGTTCTGCAAAGAGGTGGTCACGCTCTGGTGCTTGGCCCGGATCGTGTCCCAGGCCGAGTCCCCGGTGGCCGTCCGGAAGGCACGGAAGTGGTCGGCCATCCAGTCCGACGTACGGGACATGTTCCAGTGCTCGCCGCCGGCGCTGCTCCAGTCGCCGAAGGTCAGCATGTTGGTACTCGGGTTCAGCTCGCTCGCCTTGATCGCGTTGATGTGCCGGATCGCGAGCTGCTTGTAGTTGTAGGTACCGGAGCTGCCCCACTGCTTGTCGGCGAGCAGGAGGCCGTAGGCAACGTCCATGTCGCCGTCCGTCGCGCTGTCGGAGCCGTTGACGCTCTGACAGGACGTGTTCTGCTCGGCGGCCAGCAGATCGGGGTTGATCACCGACGGGTGGGCCAGCATGTACTTGACCAGTCCGTCGAAGATCGTCTTGGCCGCCGGGTCGGCACCGGCCATCGTCGCGGTGATGACCATCCCGTACCCCTGAGCCTCGGCGACGTACGGGTGATCGGCGTCCGGCGAGATGATCTGGTACCAGCCGTTGCCGCAGTTCTGCTTGACGAAGGCGGCCTTCCAGCGCTGGTAGTAGTCGATCACCTTCTGGTCGAGGGTGGCCTGGCTCCCCGTCGGCTTGAGGATTCCGGCGGCGTACGGGAACCGGTGGCTGCCGAACGGAACAGCAGGTCCGCTGCCACCGGCTTGAGTGGTGGCCGTGATGGCGTTGCTCGCGGCAGACAAGTTGCCGGCGGCATCACGTGCCTTGACGGTGTACGTGTAGCTGGTCGACGCCGTACGGCCGGTGTCGGTGAAGGTGGTACCGGCACTGGTGGTGACCTCGGTGCCGTTGCGGTACACGACGTACCCGGTCACACCGACGTTGTCCGTCGACGCGTTCCACGCCAGCGACACACTGCTCGACGTGGTCCCCGTCGCCGCGAGACCGGTCGGCGTACTCGGCGGGGTGGTGTCGCCCGGGTCGCTGCCGGTCGTGCCGTAGACCTCGAGATCGAACAGCGAGTACCCGTACGTCGTCCCGCGCGCGGTGCCGTGGACGCGAACGTACCGGCCGCTGCCCGACACCGTCAGGTCGTCGATCGCGCCGTTCCCGGTCGTGGTCGAGAAGACGTCGGTCCACCCCGTCGAACCGTCGGCCGAGGTCTGGATCTTGTACGACTTCCCGTACGCCGCCTCCCAGTTCAGCTTGACCCGCGTGATGCTCGCGGTGCTCCCCAGGTCGACCCGGATCCACTCGGGATCATGTCCTTCGGCGCTGGCCCACCGGGTGGACGAGTTGCCGTCCACGGCCTTGGCCGCCTCGAAACCGCTCCCCTCGATCGACGATGCGGTCGCGGGCTTTCCCTGCGAGAGCAGGGTCTCGGCGGCCGAGGCGGACAGGGCGTTTGGCACGAACAAAGCAGAGGCGACAACCGCGGCAGCGGTCAGCCCACGTAGTAGATAAGACATCAGCGGTGTCCTCCGGGCGGTGAAAAGGAAGCTGCAACAGTTAGGAAAGTTTCCTAACTGTTGTCCGCAAAGTAGAGCCCTCCCCGACGAAACGCAAGATGTCGGACCCGGATCAATCGCTTGTTTCGCACCCGGCCATTAGTTGTCGGCCGCTGCCTGTGAAATTACAGCAGGGTTTTCCAGTAGGGCCAGAACTGTTCGGTGATGAGGGTGAGGACTGTGACGGCCCAGATTGCCAGTGGAACCGGGTGATAGCGGGTGAAGCGGTTCAGGTTGTGGAGGGTGACGTACCAGAAGATCGGGATCGTCACGGCCCAGACGGCCATGCAGTAGGGGCACAGGGCCTGGATGCGGTAGAGGCTCTGGAAGATCAGCCAGTGCACGAAGACCGCGCCGAGGGTGGTGCCGATCTGCAGCCCGATCCAGAACCAGCGGCGGAACGCCGCACCCGCGAGGAGTGCGGCGCCGACGGTGGTGACGACCGCGAAGCCGGCGATGCCGAGGAGCGGATTGGGGAATCCGAAGACCTCGGCCTGCGGTTTGGTCATCACCGAGCCGCAGGACAGCACCGGGTTGATGCTGCAGGACGGTACGTAGGTGGGATCGCGCAGCAGCGCGATCTTCTCCACCGTCAGTACGCCGGCCGCCAGCAGCCCGATCGCCCCGCCGATCAGCAGCAGCCACGGCAACAGCCGCGGGAAGGGGCTACTTGAGGGCGGCATCGATACTCGCAACCAGGTCCTGCGCGGACTGCGGCTGGAGCTTCTGCCCGTTCAGGAAGAAGGTCGGCGTACCGGTGACACCGAGCGCCTCGCCGTCGGCGACGTCCTTCTTGATCCGCTCGAGCGTCGCCGGGTCCTGATAGGCCTTGTCGTACGCCGCCAGGTCGAGCCCGAGGTCCTTCGCATAACCCCGGAAGCGCTCGTCGGCCGGGACCTGCTGCTCGCCCCATTCCGACTGGGTCTCGTACATCTTCTGGTACATCTGCTCGAACTTGCCCTGCCCGGCCGCCGCCTCGACGGCGCGCGCAGCCCGTTCGGCGTTGAAGTGCGACGGGATCGGGAAGTACCGCACCACAAAGGTGACCTTGCCGGCGTAATCCTTGCGGAGCTGCTCGACGGCCGGGTAGGCCGCGCGGCACGACTCGCATTCGAAGTCCAGGAACTCGACAAAGGTCGCTTTGCCGTCGGCCGCCGGGCCGAGTTTGTGGCTGTCCGGGCGGACCAGCCGCTCGTTCGTGACGTTGGGCTGGGCTTCGGAACCGCCGGAGTTCACCGCCAGCAGTACGCCGACCGCGACCGCGAAGGCGGCCACGATACCGATGGAGATTCGGGCAGGGGTGGATAGCTTCATCTACTGCAACCTCGCTTGATCTGATCCGGGGAATGGGCTGAGCGCACTGCGTCAGCGCAGATCAGGTCCGAAGTACACAGAGTTGTGTCAGGCGAGGGGTGGTCCAGTGAGCAGGGACCAGGAGCGGCACCACACCACCACGCACAAGCGCACGCAGCAGGTCACCGAAACGCTGCCGCCGACGTAACACCAGCCACGCCGACAACAGCAACAGCGAACCCGCCAGGATGGCCGCGCACGGAGCCGGGTGGTCGTGACCGACCGGGTCCGCCGTCTTCGGCGACACCGTCATCGCGGTGGTCAGCGTCGACTGGCTCGCCACGGTCTCCGCCGTGAACGAGTGCAGAACGAACACGCCGAGCAGCGCCCCAAGAACCATGAGGAAACGCAGCGGCCTGTTCATCATCCGACAGCCTAGCCAACCGGCACACGCGTGCGTCTGGTCGACAGTACGGCGACGATGAGGACGGCGACCGCGATCACCGCGGTGGCGGCGATGTTGAGCCGCTGGCCCGGCTGAGTCGCCATGTAGAGGAGCATCGCGGGAATCACCACGATCACCGCCCACGTCAGGTACGGGTAGAACCACATCCGCACCGGCATCGGCGTACCGGAGTCGTCGAGTTTGGCGCGCAACCGGAGTTGCGAGACCGCGATGACGAGATACACCAGCAGGGCAACGGCTCCCGAGGTGGCGAGCAGTACGCCGAAGACGTCGTCGGGGAACAGGTAGTTGCAGATGACCGCCAGGAAGCCGACGGCGGTCGAGGCGAGGACGGCGACCCGTGGCACACCCCGGTGCGTGGTCTGCGTGACGATCGCGGGTGCCTGGCCGCGCTTGCCGAGCGAGTAGATCATCCGCGACGCCGTGTAGAGGGCCGAGTTCAGGCAGCTCGCCACCGCGACCAGTACGACGAGATCCACGATCACCTTGGCGCCCGGAACGCCGAGCGCCTCCAGCGCGACCTGGTACGAACCGTCCGTCGCCAGCCGCGGCTCGTTCCACGGCACGATCACGACCACCAGCAGGATCGAGGCCAGGTAGAAGATGCCGATCCGCCAGATCACCGACCGGGTGGCCTGGCCGATCTTCTCGTCCGGGTGGTCCGACTCGGCCGCCGCGATCGTCACGATCTCGGTCCCCATGAAGCTGAACATGGTCACCAGTACGGCGGCCACGACCGCGCCGAACCCGTTCGGCAGGAAGCCGCCGGTGTCCCACAGATGCGAAACGCCACTCCGGGTGTCGCCGAAGAAGCCCAGCACCGCGAGCACCCCGACCACGATGAAACCGACGATCGCGATCACCTTCAGCAACGCGAACCAGAACTCGAACTCCCCGTAGTTCGCCACGCTGAACAGGTTCGTCACGGTGAGCACCAGCGTCACCGCCAGCGCCCACACCCACTGCGGCGCGCCCGTCCAGCTCTCCAGGATCGTTGCCGCGGCCGTCGCCTCGACCGGAATCACCAGCACCCAGAACCACCAGTACAACCACCCCACCGTGAACCCGGCCCACGGCCCGATCGCGCGATCGGCGTACGTCGAGAACGACCCCGTATCAGGGTTGGCGGCCGCCATCTCCCCGAGCATCCGCATCACCAGTACGACGAGCGCCCCGGCGAACGCATAAGCGATCAGCACGCCCGGCCCCGCCTGGGTGATCGCCGTACCGGAACCGACGAACAGCCCCGCACCGATCACCCCCGCGATGCTGACCATCGTGACGTGCCGGCTCTTCAGCCCTGCCGACAGCTCGTTGCCCGCCATCCAGCTCCTCCCGGAGAGTAGTCAGGCAACTACCCTAACCGCGCCGCCAGATCGGTCCGGTTGGCGGCCAGTGCCCGGTCGAGGAAGGCCGGGTCGGCGAGGATCCCCGGGTGGGCGTCCATGAAGGTGACGGCGGCAAAAACCTCGGTGACGGCGGGATCGGTGAGGGTGGCCTGGATGATCTGGTTCATCGCCCACCGCTGCTGCTCGACCTCGGCGGAGGCTTTGGTGCCCGTGATGGCGTCGTGGCGGGCCGCATCGGCGCCTGCGGACAGGGTCCAGGCTGCGTCGGTGATGACCTGCTGGAGGGCGAAGAAGTCGGTGGCGGGGCTGCTGAGGTCGGGGTCGGTGGTCAGGTACTCGGACAGGCAGGAGGCGTGGAGTGCGGCCGAGCTGATCCCTTGCCCGTAGATCGGGTTGAAGGAGGCGACGGCGTCACCGACGGCGACCAGACCGGCCGGGAAATCAGTGAGGCCGGCGAAGTCCCGGCGTCTGCTGTCGGCCTGGTGGTAGGTCTCGAGGCCGCGGGTCGGCTCGCCGCTCGTCGCCTGCCGGAAGATCGGGGGCAGGCCGTCGCAGACCGAGCGGAAGGCGTCGAGCGAACGCGCGGCGGGCTGCTCCTCGTACGACATGAACATCACCAGCCACTGGTCGTCCTCGATCACGTTGACGCTCGCGACGGTGAGGTCGAACGGCATCGTCCGCGGCGAGATCAGGTCGAGTACGCAGGCCTCCTCGAGACTTCCCGCGCTCTTGGTCCGCTCGAAAAGTCCTGTCACGTAATGGATACCGGTCGGCATCCGCTCCAGAACCGGCCGTTGATAGCCCGCCTGCTCGAGCCAGGACGACAGCCTGGACGCTCGCCCCATCGCATCCACCACGAAGTCGGCGGCCACCGACTCGCTCCCGACCTGCACGCCCCCGACCCGGCCGTCGTCGGTGTAGACGAGGCCGGTCGCGAGACCGGTGACCGTGGACACGTTGGGCAGCGCGAGCACGCGGTTGCGGATCCGCGCCTCGAGGAAGGGACGGCTGCCCAGCAGCAGCTTGGCATCGCCGCCCTGGGCTCGCGGCCGACCGTCGTAGTAGACGCCCTGCTGGTCGATCGGGGCCAGATGACCGCCCAGTGCCTGGACCTCGTCGACCACTCCCGGCAGCCAGCGTTCGAGCTGCTTCAGCCCACCCGGCAGCAGGGCATGCCCGTGCCGATCCTGCGGTACGCCGGCCCGCGGCCGCCCGGTCGTCTCGGGCTCATCACGTTCGACGATCACGACCTCGCTCGCGTGATCGGCCAGGACGCGGGCAGCCAGCAGCCCGGCGATGCTTCCGCCGAGCACACAGGCAGTTCCGAACAACTTCGGCGTACGGGCTGGTAAGTCGGTCCGGACCAGCCGGTTGAAGGTCTCGATCGACGAATCGGTCATCACACCATGCTCAGCTGCTGCTCCGGCGGGTGTCCTGCCCTTTCAACCCAATCTGAGGGCAGTGCTTGGTTGCTTCGAACGACGGGTACCTGAGCCGTCATGAACCGCGAATCCGCCAACTACACCCGCGACGACGAGGACTCCGGCGAGCGCCTCGACCGGCATTGGAACGAGCTGCTCCAGGAACTGCGCCTCGCGCAGACCGGAACCCAGATCCTGTTCGCCTTCCTGCTCAGCATCGGGTTCCAGAGCCAGTTCCAGGCGGCCGACCAGTTCACCCACCATGTGTACGCCGCCACCCTGATCGCCTCGGCTCTGGCGGTCGCGCTCTTCCTCGCCCCGGTCTCGTTCCACCGCATCGTCCACCGCCAGGGCCTCCGGGACCGTCTCGTCACGATCACCGATCGGCTCACCCAGTGCGGGCTCGCGTTCCTGGTCGTCGCCATGGCAGGCGGCGTACTGCTCGCCCTCGACGTCGTCCTCTCCCGCCCGGTTGCCCTCGGCATCGTGGGCGGCATCCTGATCTGGTTCGTGGTCTTCTGGTGGCTGATCCCGCTCCTGGTCCGCAGCAACTCGGATTCAGATGAGGTAGCGGTCACCCGGCCGGACGAGACGTAGCCAGCGGGCGTCGTACGGTTCGAGCTCCAACGACAGCTCTCCGCTAGATGTGACCTCCGTGCTGCCGTCGCGGAGCAGGTCGACCGCGCGGAGCTCGGCGCCCGAGTCGGCCACCTGGAGGGTGACCCGAGTGGCTTCCGGGCTGAAGTTGTGCGCGGTGACGATGGCACCGTCCTCGTGTTCGGAGCGATGTGCGAACACGGTCGGTGCGTCGTGGTCGAGGATCGTGCAGTTACCCCAGGACAACTCCGGGCACTCCCGATAACGCCGTACGAGCAGCTTGATCCAGTTCAGCAAAGAGTCCGGGTCACGGCGTTGCGCAGCGACATTGACGTGCTCCGGGCCGAACTCTCCCTGGGTGACGGCAGCCGCGAGGTGTGGCGGGGCAGCCGTGGAGAAGCCACCGTTCGGGCCGTCCGTCCACTGCATCGGGGAGCGAACCGCCGCGCGGCCCTCGATGGCCAGGTTCTCGCCCATGCCGATCTCTTCGCCATAGAAGAGCACCGGCGTGCCGGGCAGGGAGAACAGCAGGCTGTAGACCATCTTCAAGCGGGCCTGGTCGTTGCCGAGCATCGGCGGCAGCCGCCGGCGCAGGCCGCGGCCATAGAGCTGCATGTCCTTGTCGGGACCGAAGGCGTCGAACACCTCCTGCCGCTCGGCGTCGGACAGCTTGTCCAGCGTCAACTCGTCATGGTTGCGCACAAAGGTGCCCCACTGCCCCTGTTCCGCAGCAGGCGGACGTTGCCGCAGGGCCTGCACCAGCTCGGCCGGGTCGTTGCGTGCCAGCGAGAGATACAGCCGCTGCATCCCGATGAAGTCGAAACACATCGTGAGTTCGTCGCCGTCCTCGTCACCGAAGAAGCGCCGTACGTCGGGATACTTCAGATTGACCTCGCCGAGCAGCATCGACTGCGGATGCCGCCGGTCCAGGAAGGCGCGCAGATCGCGCAGGTAGTCGTGCGGATCCGGCAGGTTGCCCGCGTCGACGGCACCGGTGGTGTCCAGCAGGAACGGTACGGCGTCCACCCGGAAGCCGGAGATCCCGAGCTCTGCCCAGAAGCCGATCACGCGCTGGATCTCCTCCCGCACCTCGGCCTTCGCAATGTTGAGATCCGGCTGGTGCTTGTAGAACTGGTGCAGGTAGTACTGACCCGCCTCCTCGTCGTACTCCCACAGGCTCGTCTCCTGATCGGGGAACACGATGCCCTCGTGCTGGTTCGCCGGCGCTTCGTCCTGCCAGACGTACCAGCCCCGGTACGGCGACTCCCGCGACGCGCGCGCACTTCGGAACCATGGGTGCTGGTCCGAGGTGTGGTTGACGACCAGATCCACGATCACCCGGATCCCGCGGTCGCGGGCGAGCGTGATGAGCTCGACCAGATCGCCGTGCGTACCCAGGCGCGGATCGACGCCGTAGAAGTCGGTGATGTCGTACCCGTCGTCGCGATCCGGCGTCG
The DNA here is from genome assembly GCF_042262745.1 of Kribbella sp. NPDC056345. Taxonomy (NCBI): domain Bacteria; kingdom Bacillati; phylum Actinomycetota; class Actinomycetes; order Propionibacteriales; family Kribbellaceae; genus Kribbella; species Kribbella sp. NPDC056345. The sequence goes on from NZ_JBHJQQ010000020.1 coordinate 12,998, forward strand.
GGTAGAACGGCATCAGCCACAGGCACGTCACGCCCAGATCCGCCAGGTGGTCGATCCGCTGACCGACACCGCGCAGATCACCCGAGCCGTCACCGTCGGTGTCGAAGAACGTCTCGACATCGAGGCAGTAGATCACCGCGTTCTTCCACCACACATCAGCCGTTTCCGTCAGTCGCATGGACTCCCCGTGCCCTGGCCGCGCCCGGCGTACACCCGATGGGCCTGGGTACTGGTCGACCATGACCCAGGTTGTGGTGGTGACAGGTGCCAGTGCGGGAATCGGCCGCGCGAGTGCGATCGCGTTTGCCCGGCGCGGTGCGAAGGTGGCGCTGCTGGCGCGCGGCGAGGAAGGTTTGCGCGCCGCGGCGCGTGATGTCGAGGCCGCCGGGGGTACGGCGCTGGCGATCCCGGTGGATGTCGCCGAGTACGACGAGGTCGAGGCGGCCGCGGCCCGGGTCGAGGACGAACTGGGGCCGATCGATGTCTGGGTCAATGTCGCGTTCGCGACGATCTTCGCGCCGTTCACCGAGATCGAGCCGCGAGAGTTCAAACGGGCGACCGAGGTGTCCTACCTCGGTTACGTCTACGGCACCCGGGCCGCGCTCGACCGGATGAAACCGCGGGACCGCGGGACGATCGTCCAGGTCGGTTCGGCGCTGGCCTATCGCGGGATCCCGCTGCAATCGGCGTACTGCGGAGCCAAGCACGCGATCCAGGGCTTCCACGACTCACTGCGGTCGGAACTCCTGCACGACAAGGCGAATGTGCACGTCACCATGGTGCAGATGCCGGCCGTCAACACCCCACAGTTCTCCTGGGTGCTGTCCCGGCTCCCCCATCACCCGCAGCCCGTGCCGCCGATCTTCCAGCCGGAGGTCGCAGCGGACGCCGTACTGTTCGCCGCCGATCATCCCCAGCGCCGCGAGTACTGGATCGGTGGCCCGACGATGGCCACGCTGATCGCCAACAAGTTCGTGCCCGGCCTCCTCGACCACTACCTGGGGCGCACCGGCTACAAGTCCCAGCAGACCGACCGGCTCAGCAAGCCGGACGCCGAGAACCTCTGGCATCCCGCCGACACCGACCGCGACTTCGGCTCCCACGGCGCCTTCGACGACCGGGCCACCACCCGCAGCTACGAGTTCTGGACCTCCCGCCACCGCAACGCCCTCGCGGCCGCCACCGCCACCGCCCTGACCGCCGCCGGCGTACTGCTCCTCCGCGCGGCCCGTAGGACCTAGCCCTCATGTGACCAGGCAGACATTGCCGCGGCCCGTCCGGGCTTGATAGAAACGATAACTATGTTCAATAAGCGCCGCGGGGTGCTCCTGCCACCCGCGGTGCTGGCAGTGCGAGCAGTCCGGCGGCGTGCGCGGGTCTGGATCTTCGGATTGCTGGTGGCGCTGGCCGTCGGGATGGCGGTCGCGCTGGGGATCGGGCCGGTGCGGATTCCGCCGGCCGACGTACTGGAGATCGTTGGGAACAAGCTGTTCGGGCGCCCCAGCACCGGAAGCACGGCACAGATCGTTTGGGGGACCCGGCTTCCGCGGGTGCTGATGGCTACCCTCGCGGGCGCCTGCCTGTCGGTTGCGGGAGCCGTACTGCAGGCCGTGGCCCGGAACGGGCTGGCCGATCCGTACCTGCTCGGCGTCAACGCCGGCGCCTCAACCGGTGTCGCCTTCGTCGCACTGGTGGCCGGCGCAGGTGGCGCGATGGTGCTGGCCGGAGCGGCCCTGGCCGGCGCGGTCTGCGCCGTCGCACTGGTGGTGACGTTGGGCGGTCTGGCCGGTCAGCGCGGGCCGTTCCGGTTGATTCTGGCCGGGCTCGCCGTCGGCTACATGCTGACTGCCGTCACGAACTTCCTCATCTTCTGGTCCGACTCCCCCGAAGCCGCGCGATCAGTCATGTTCTGGCTGCTCGGCTCACTGAGCGCGGTGCAACCCGCCGTCCTCAGTACGGCGGCCATCGCGACCCTGATCGGAATCGGCGCCCTGATCGCGGTGGCGCCGATCCTCGACGCTCTTGCCTCCGGCGACGACTCCACACGTGCGGCCGGGCTGAACCCGGAACGCGCCAGGTTCCTCGTCCTGATCGGTACGTCGGCCATGGTCGGTGTGATCGTCGCGGGTGTCGGCGGCATCGGCTTCGTCGGACTGGTCGTCCCGCACCTGGCTCGTCGACTGGTCGGTGGCCGGCATCGCGCCGTACTGCCGGTCAGTGCATTGCTCGGCGGCGGGCTGCTGCTCGCCGCCGACACGATCGCCCGCACCGCGGTGGCACCACAGGAGATCCCGGTCGGTGTCGTGACCGGAATCCTGGGCGCACCGGTTCTGGTCCTGCTGCTCCGCCGCGCCATCGCGGCACCGACCTCCTAAGAAAGCTGTCTCATGCTGAAACCCGGACTTCTGCTCGTCGGCCTAGCGCTAGTGGCCGGTTGCTCCAGCACGCCCTCGAGCGGCGCTGAGCCGTCCGGATCACCCATCACCGTGCAGAGCTGCGGCCAGGATCTGCAGCTGAAGGCCCCGGCCCGCCGGATCTTTGTCGTCGACAACGATCCGGTGGCGAACCTGGAGGCGCTCGGTGCCGTGGATCGCGTGGTCGGTGCCACCTCCCGGCTCGACCCCGGGCTGTACGAGCAGTCGACGTACCAGTTCTTCGAGAAGCTCGGGACCACCGTCGCGGAGAAGAACGCCACCGGCGGATCGGTCGTCTCGCAGGAGTCGATCCTCGCGACCGAGCCCGATCTGGTGATCGCTGCCGACGTCACGGTGGACAGGCCTGCACTCGAGGCGGCCGGTGTCCCGGTCTACATTCCGGCCGCGTACTGCGGCACCCGTGGCGCGAAGCTCGCCGGGCGGGCGACCTTCGACCGGGTCTGGGACGAGCTGCGGACCTACGGCCGCATGCTCGGCACGGAGACCCAGGCCGAGCAGACCATCAAGGCAGCCACCGGGAAGATCACGGGCTTGAAGCCGCCGGCGCGCGGCACCGCGGCCGCGATCTACGTCTCGTCCGGCGGCAAGGTGCTTTCGCCGTACGGCGGCCCGAGCATGGTCACGCCGATCTTCGAGTCGGTCGGTCTCAGCAACGTGTACGCCGACGTGGACAAGCGGGTCTTCGACGTCAGCAGCGAAGACCTCGTGTCCCGCAACCCACAGACGATCGTCCTGCTCTACTCCGGCGACAAACCCCAGGAGACGCTGAAGGCCTTCACCTCGGCAACCGGCGTGGCCGGGCTCGCCGCGGTGCGCGAGAAGCGCGTGATCACCCTGCCGTTCCCCTACACCGACCCGCCCTCGGCGCTGACCACCCGGGCACCGGAACAGCTGACTCGCCTGCTGACCGGCCTCGAATGATTCGCGTGACCGGACTGGCGGTCCACGCCGGACCGAAGCAGTTGCTCGGCGAGATCGACGTCACCATCCCGACCGGCTCGACGACCGCGATCGTCGGTCCCAACGGCAGCGGCAAAACCACGTTGCTCCGCAGCCTGAACGGCGTACTGACACCGACCGCCGGCCGGGTCGAGATCGACGGCACCGACATCCACCGGCGTTCGCGACGTTGGATGGCGCAGCGGGTCGCGTACGTCGGGCAGCGGCTGCAGCCCGACCCGTCGCTGACGGTCGCCGACGAGGTCGCCCTGGGTGCGCTCGCGCGCCGCGGTCCATTGGCCGGCGGCGGCCGCGAGGTCGACGAGGCAGTGGCCGAGGCGCTCGCGGTCGTGGAGATGGAGGATCGCGTGACCGCCCGGCTGGCCATCCTGTCCGGCGGCGAGCTCCAGCGGGTCGCGATCGCCCGCGCGCTGGTGCAGCGTGCCGATCACGTCCTGCTCGACGAACCCACCAACCACCTCGACCCGCGGCATCGCCTGGAGATCTTCGAGCTGGTACGGCGGATCGCTCCGACCGCGGTCGTCGTACTGCACGACCTGGAGTTCGCCACCCGGTCGTGTGATCAGGTCGTCGTCCTGGACCACGGCCGGGTCGTCGCCGGCGGCTCACCGCAGGACGTCCTGGTCCCGTCGACCCTTGATCCGGTTTACCAGGTGCGGACCCATCTCCTGCGTGGCCCGGACGACGTCGCGCACTTCGCGTTCACTCTGCCACCAACCCCGGAAGGTCAGCTATGACGACTCCGCAGGAACTCGCCCAGCGCTGGGATGCCCAGCAGACCGCCTACGTCCGGCATCGCGCCGAACGCTTCGCGACCATCGCACGGGTGGTCGCCCGCATCTGCGCCGACACGGCATCGCCCCGCGTGCTCGATCTCGCGGGCGGTTTTGGCTCGCTCGGCCTCGCAGTGATCGAGCAGCTCCCCCAAGCCCGGCTGGTGATCGCGGACAAGGATCCCGTCCTCCTTGCTATCGGCAACGACCTGACCCGGGACCGGCCGGAGGTCGAGGTCGTCGACGTCGATCTCGATGATCCGGACTGGCATCAGCACCCGGTGATCGCCGCCGAGCCGTTCGACGCAGTCGTCAGCTCGACGGCCCTGCACTGGTTGCAGCCGGAGATCCTGACCGCCGTCTACTGGCGACTCGGTGAACTCGTCCGGCCCGGTGGCATCGTCCTGAACGGCGACAACCTGGCATACGACGAGCACAGCGAACCCACGCTGCACAGGATCACGGCCGAGGACGACCAGGCCGTCCAGCAGGCCGCCTTCGAGGCCGGTACCGACACCTGGGACGACTGGTGGAAGGCCGCCGAGTCCGTCCCGGAGTACGCCGACGCTGCCGAACTGCGGGGTCGTCGGTGGGGCGCCAGCCTGCACACACCGCCTCCGAAGGTCACCCTCGGTTTCCACCAGGAAGCCTTACGGAGCGCGGGTTTCCGCGAAGTCGGTACCGTCTGGCGCCACTTGGACGACCACGTCGTCTACGCCGTGCGCTGAGCGTTGCGGAAGCGGCGACCGAGCAGGACCGCGGTGGCTGCGAAGCCGCAGCACAGGCCCGCCCAGACTCCCCAGCCATCCCAGCCGAACCCGTAGGCGCAAAGAACCATCGCCGGTACGCCGACGAGCCAGTAGCCGACGAGTGTCGACCGCAGCCCCGACTTGGTGTCGCCGAGACCGCGCAGCAGCCCGACCAGGATGTTCTGGGTCCCCTTGCTGTACTGCTGCGCGACGGCGAAGAACAACAAGGTCGACGCGGTGGCCAGCACGGCCGCGTCGGCCTCACTCGACAGGAACGGCGACAGCACGACCTGCGGGACCACGACGTAGATCAGGCTCACCACGGCCATGAACGTCCACGACACGGTGAACGCCTGGCGTGCGATCGTCCTGGCCCGGTCCGGCTCGTCGCGGGCGACCGCACGGCTGACCAGAATGGATGAGCCCTGTGAGAGCCCGATGTTGACCTGATACACGATGTAGGCCAGCTGGTTCGCCAGGTTCGAGGCGGCGAGCATGACGGGACCGAACAGGCCCATCAACACCGTCGCGATCGAGGTGATCGCAGCCTCGGAACCGTACGTGAAACAGATCGGCGTCCCGTGCCGGACGATGTGCCGGACGACAGCGGGATCGGCGCGCCACGCCGCGAGCGAGACCATCGGCCGCAGGACCGCATCCCGCCGTACAGCGGTGGCAAACACCGCCAGCGTGAAGAACTGCACCACGGTCGTCGACAAACCGACTCCGGCGACTCCCAGCTCCGGCATCCCCAGCCAGCCGTGGATGAAGACCAGATTCAGTACGGCGTTCACTGCGATCGACACCAGGGTCACCGCCAGCAGGGAACCGGGCCGCCGCAGTCCGACCGCGAACTGGCGCAGTACGTTCAGCCAGATCATCGGGAACAGGCCGCCCGCCAGGGCGAACATCATGGCCCGGGCGAGCGTCACGATCTCCGGACGCTGTCCCAGCAGCGGCAGCGCCTGTGCGAGACCGCACAGAACGCCCGCCCCGACCGCCGCGGTCAGCGTCGCCACCAGCAGCGCAGACCGCAGCAGCGTCCGAATCTCCTGCCGCACCTGCTCATCCGGTTCGCCTGTGCCGGTACGGCGTTCGCCCGCGCCGGCTGCGGTCGCCACCAGGTTGCCGACGCCGGTGACCATGCCGACGCACATCGTCCGAATCTGGTTGTAGAGCAGGATCGCCAGCCCACCCGCCGCCACCGCGGAGACACCGAGCAGGCCCAGCATGGCCAAGTCGACGCTGGTGAGCGCGACCTGGGCCAGCTGGATACCCGCGATCGGAGCGGCCAGGGCGACGAGCGTGCGGTAGCCGTCCGTCGTACGGACCTTCTCCAGCGTGCTCACACGCCCACCGCCACGGGCGTGCGCATTGCCCACCTGTCCCGGGTTGCCACCCGCACCGACGCTTCGTACGTCGTGAACCACCGCTCGACCCGGCGGTGCGCAAGCTCGTCGAGCACGTCGCGTTCGCGCAGCCAGCCGTCGTCGAACACCGAGTCCAAGTACTTCTCGCCGGTGTCGTTGGACAGCACGACCACCGTGCTTCCAGCCGGATGACCGAGCAGCCCTCTGAGCGCTACGTGAATGGCACCACCAGTGGTACCGCCGACCAGCGCACCGGTCCGGCGCGCCACAACCCGAGCACCGGCGAAAGCATCGGCATCGGAGACGCGGTGGGCTTCGTCGATGACCGTACGGTCGACGTTCGCGCCGATCGGAAATCCTTCGGGACTGCCCGCCCCGGTCTGGTGGTAGACGCCGGGAGCACCGCCGAAGATGATCGATCCGATCGGTTCGACCGCGACCGAGCGGGTCCGCGAACCGGCCGCGCGGAGCGCCCGGACCGTGCCGCACAACGACCCGCCGGTCCCGATCGCCGCGACCAGGACATCCACCGCACCGAGCTGCCGGCGCAGCTCCACCGCGAGATCTGTGTAGCCGGCGCCGTTCCCGGGGTTGTTGTGTTGATCTGGATGGAAAGCTCCGGTGGCCGCAGCGATCTCAGCAGCAACCCGCCTGCGCAGCACCGAGCCGACACCACCACCAGGTGGGATGTCGACGAGCACCAGCTCCGCTCCCAGCGCGGTCAGCATCCGGAGCTTCTCTCGGGCGGCGTGCCGGTCGACCACGGCAGTGAAGCGGTACCCGCGTTCCAGAGCGACCAGCGCGAGACCGCAGCCGGTGTTGCCGGAGGTGGGCTCGACGATATGGCCGCCGGGCCGGAGCAGGCCGTCCCGTTCGGCGTCGTCGACCATCCGCTGGGCCATCCGCACCTTGCACGATCCGGTGGGGTTGAGGTGGTCGAGCTTGAGCAACAGACGGGTTCCGGTCCCGGTCCGCGCGAGCTCGAGCAACGGCGTGTTCCCGATCAGTTCGGACACACGCTGGACGACGGTCATCGGATCTCCTGGATCGGGTAGTCGGTGTCGACCTGCCAACGGTCTCCGTCGACCACCACCTTGGGCGGCAGCGGCAGCTGGTGGAATCCGCTTTCGTTCTTGTCCATCTGGTAGCCAGCGGTGTTGGGGTACAGCAGCAGATCCCCCGGAACCGGCCGGGCCGGCAACTGGATCGTGCGCCACGTCAGCACGTCGTACTCCATACAGCTGGAGCCGCCGACGGTGGTGCGCACGGGGTCGCCGGCGCGATCGGTCCGGCGGATCAGGATCGGATCGGGCAGGAACTCGCTGCCCTTCCACTGTTCGGACAGACTCATCGACAGCCCGGCGACGGTGGTGATCAGGTGCTCGTCGCCGTCCTTGCAACCCAGCACCGGGAAGACGGTGAATCCGGCGCCGTCGACCAGTGCGCGGCCGGGTTCCAGCAGCAGCTCGATCCCGTCAGCCCGCAGGCGATCTGCCAACGGGCGTCCGTCGATCTCGTGCCGCAGGATTGCGGTGACCATGTCCGCGCCGATCGGCGACTGGTGGTACGGATAGGTCCGAGCCGGATTGCGTCCGGCATGGAACCACTCGTCAGACCGGCCGGCTTCGAACCGCGCCCAGTCCTCGGCCTCCACATAGGACACCGCAATCCCGCCACCGATGCTGATCTTCGTCGCGGAATGCCCCAAAGCCCGTGCATCCCGGCAATGCCCGACCAGCTGCGCGGCGAGTTCGGCTCGCGGTACCGGGTCATACCCATCCAGGTGAAACGAGAACCCGTGCAGTACGACGGGCGCCCCGGGCTCGGCGCATCGCCGTACCGCTGCCTTGAGTGCCTCGGGCGCGAACCCGAACCTACTGTCGGGAGCGGCCGGCGGTCGGACCCGCAGCAAGATCTCAGCCGGCTCGCCGAGCTCGCTCGCCAGCTGCAGCACGCGTTCCAGCTCGTCGGCTGCGTCGACAGCGATCAGGCAGTGGTGCCGCAACGCAAGCCAGAGCAGGCCGTCCGGTTTCGCAGCACCGGTCACCCCAATCGCTTCACCGCGTACTCCGTTGCCTAGGGCATGGACCAGTTCGGGGACACTCGCGACGTCGACACCACTGCCCAGCCGAGCGCACTCGCGCAGCCAGGCCGAGGCCTTGTTGGCCTTCTTTCCGTAGTAGACGGTGCCGGCCGCTCCTTCGGCAGCGAGTGCAGCGGTCATCCGCTCGAGGTTCTCCGCGAACGTAGCCGGATGGACGACGTGGAACGGCCCGCCACCGATCGCGTGCGCGATCTCCCAGATGGTCCGTGAGGTACGTACAGCGAGAGCCCAGGGTCGTTCGATTGCGGGAAGCGGCGGGGACAGAGTCTCCGTCATGACCACAGGGCAACCTCTTGGCCGCGACCCGCAGCGATCGCCCGCGCGGCCAGCGTGTGGGCTACCGGGATGTCGGTGATGATCATGCCGCTGCTGAACGCAAACACACGGTCGTCGTCGGTACGGCGACCTGGCGCGCGCCCGGCGAGGATGTCGGGGAGCTCGGCGTCGATCCGGAAGACACCGTCCGGACCGGCCATCCGCTGACCGGTGACCTCGACCTGCGCGGCACTGGTGGCCACGGTGTAGTCGGCCTCGGCGAGCGTGCCTTCCTGAACGCCCTTGCTGGCAACCGAAACCAGCAACCCACCCTTCGGCAACCAACCCAGCTGGATCTTCGGGTGTGCTGCCCGGCCAGATGCAGCCACGACGATGTCAGCTTCACGGGCGGCGGCTTCGACGTCGTCGATCAGTTCGACCTCACGGTCAGGGAACCGTTCGGCCACCGCCGCGACGCTGTCCCGGAGCCCATCGGGGTGAGTGCCGAACAGCTGCAACTTCTCCAACTCCGGCAGCGCGGTCAGCAGGTAGGGCAGGGTCCGGATCCCCTGCACGCCAGTGCCGACCATGAGCGCCGTTCGCGCACCCGGCCGAGCGCAGGACCGAGCGATCAGGGCGGTGGTAGCCGGTGTCCGGGTCGCTCCGACGCGCTGACAGTCCATCAGGGCGAACGGCAGTCCGGTGGTGTCGTCGTACAGCGTGATGGTCGTGTAGTACTTCTCGGCGGAGGTGCTGCCCTGTCGGTAGCTCGTCTTGAAGGCGGCCTGTTCGAGCGATCCGTCGTACCCGAGCATCGAGTACGTGACGGCGTCACGCTCGGGGTCGGGCAGCGGCACCATCAGCTTGGCCGGGTTGCGTGAACGGCCGGCGGCGTAGGCCAGATAACCGTCCTCGACCAGCGTGATCGCTTCGGCGGGCGAGAGTTCGAGGTTGTGCAGATCGGTCCGGCTGAGCACATGCAATCGGGGGCGGGGATTCATGACAGCAACTTATTGAAAATGGATGTCATTATCAACCCCATGTGAGCCCCCTCACCACCACTTGTCACGCGACGGAACCTCAACCTACGACCAGCGCAGGCGGGCACACGATAAACGGGATACCGAACGCGATCGCCAGGCCCGCTTCACCAACGGAGGCCGGAAGCAGCTCGAGACCGAACGCCAGCAGCCCGGAGAGCAGGCAGAAGACAATGGTCGCGACCGGCACCAGCGAGACCATCGCGAGCAGCAGTACCTGCTGGCGGTTCTCCCGAGTCGTCCGGGCCAGCGACCGCCAGATGATGGCGGGACCGACAACCACCGTCGCCATCCACGGAGTGGCCGCCAGCCAGCTCCACGCCTCGACGCCGTCGGGACGCCACAGCGGCGCCATCCCTTCGTACGGACCGACCTCGGTCGTCATCAGCTCGAACAGCAGATACGCGGCCGAGTACGCCGTCACCCCGATGATGATCCGTCGCACGCGAACACCGCTCAGGTGGGCGAGCGCCACCAGGAAAGTTGCCTCGAGCAACCCCACTGGCAGGATGTGCCCGGTCGCCTGCAGCAGGACGGCAGCCCAGGCCACCACGTCCCGCTGTCCCCCGATCCCTGCCTGGCTCACGGCCACGGCGGTCGCCGCGAGATAGATCCACAGCAGTACGGCGATCACCAGCAGCCGGCGCCCGACCACCCGGGCCTGCCGGTGCACCAGGAACGCGCCCACCGAACACGCGACCACCGCAATGGTGATCGACAGGACGAACGGCGGCGCGTCGCCGCCGTACCGGAAACCCTGCCGGTACCCACCGAGCGTCACCAGGGCAGCGCCGGCCGCCGTGCCGGTCAGCACGCTCCCCGCGGCCAGCGCCTTCCACCCCATCGGCCCATGATGACAGCCCGGATCCGGCCTGGATATCCGTGTCACCACGGATATCCAGGGTCCTACAGGTCCCGCCAGCGGAACATGTAGCCGTAGTTGGTGGTGGTGCCGTCAAAGGTCCACTTCGGTCCGACCGCTCCCTTCAGCCCCCAGGAGACATTCGCGCTCAACGTCGAGTTCGTCCCGTGCCGCTCCACCTCGTAGTCCACGCCGCCGCCGAACACCGGCACGATCTCGACACCGACCGAGACGGTCTGGCTGAAGGAACTGTTCACCTGGTCGGCCCGTTCGGTGTGGAACTTCAGCGAGGCGCCGGCTCTGACCCCGCCGCTCAGCTGGAAGCTCGTCTTGTCGCCCACGTTGAACGTCATCCCGTAGTTGTCGCCGGTGACGCACATCTCGGAATCGAACTGGACGATGAAACCGGCTGATGCCGTGGCGCAGAGCGATACCGACTCGGTGCCCTCGTTCAGATGCCCGGACATCTTGTCCTGGAACTGCTTGAGGAAGTCCTTGTTCTGCGGACCGGCGCGCTTCTCGAGCTCGCGCGCCATCGCCGCCGCCTGCCGTTCCCGTCGCTCCCGCGCCAGCCGCTGTTCCTGCGCCGGTGCACCCGGTTGCGCGATCTTCGAGGTGTCACGGCGGTTGGTTCCATGACCCTTCACCGCGCCGGCGGAGCCGATGACCGTCTGTTGCCCGCCCATGTAGCTGATCCCGTACTGGTTCCCCAGATCGTCCTCGCCGCCGATCATGTACAACCCGGAAGCGTCGTTGAAGGTAACTGGACTGTTGTTGGCGTAGGCGTAGCCGTGGATCTGCTGCGGGTCGCCCGCGTCCATCACCTTGTCGACGGAGATGAACCGGCCCTGCGCCGCGTCGTACTCGCGGGCGCCGAGGTGGGTCAGGCCGGTGTCCTCGTCAGTGGTTCCGCCGACGAAGCCCTTCTCGCCGGGGAAGGGTTGCACTACACCGCGCGCTTCACCGAACGGCAACTGCTGCCGTCGTACGACGGACTGGTTCGCAGCGTCGATCGCGGTCGTCGGGGTGTCCTGCTGGTCCGTGGCCAGCCAGTTCAACCCCGCACTGCGGACTCCGATCGTCCGGCCACCATGCTGGTAGTAACGAGTGGCGTCGAGCGCACCGGTGGTTCGATCCAGTTCGAGCTCTTGGCCCGGCAGGTAGACGGTCGCGGTGTCCGCGTCGCTGCGAACCAGCCGCTCGCCCTCTGCCGAGTACTGGAACCTGGTCGTCTGACCACCTTCGCTCACTGCGGTCAGCCGTCCGTCGATGTCCCAGTCGAGCTGCTGATCGTTCCGGCCGGTGGTGTTGCCGGCCGCGTCGTACCGGAAGGTGCTCTCCGTCGCGGCCTTGGCGGCACCCACCGGCGCAGTGCTCACCGTGGTCGCCGCGTGCGGACGCGGCTGGCCCGCGGCCGGGTAGCTGTAACGCCTGACCACAGCGCTCTTGTGGTCGGTCTCGGTCAACCGGTTGCCGATCCCGTTGTAGGTCCAGCCCTGCCAGTACGGCGCCGGTCCGGCAAGTGCTGCCGTCGACGGCTCGGTCTGGCAACCGTTCCCTGGCGTCCAGGCAGCGGTGAGCCGGCGCAGATGGTCGTAGCGGAAGCACTGCCGGTCAGCGGGCCGATCCAGCGCAGTGTCGGCAATAGAGGTGATGTTGCCGGCCGGATCGTAGCCATAGTTCACGTCAGCCTGCATCGGGCGCGGCAGTTCGGCATCCACGATGGCACGACTGAGCTGCCGGGTGTGGTCGTCGTAGTAGAACGACAGCCAGGCCCGCTTGCCGTTCTCACCCAGATGGAGCCGCTGGGTTTCGCCGTACGACGTGTAGTCCGTCTGCTGCACGTAGTCGGTGGTGCCGCTGCCGTCCGGACCGCCGTACGTCTTCAGCGGCCGGCCGTGATCGTCGTACGTGTGGAAGATCGATTCACTGGGAAGCTCACCGATCGCAGGCAGCGTCTCGCTGGCCACGCTGCCGTCGACGTTGTACTTCTTGCTGGTCACGTAGGTGGCGGCCAGCCGGTCGTCACCCGCCGCGCCGTCCTCCGGCACCGTGACAGCTGTCTTCAAAGGCTGGTTCAGCTGGTTGTAGGCCAGCACATTGGTCGTGTAGGCCTTGCCGGTCGCGTCGTAGGTGACGGCCGACGCCTGCAAACCCTTTGCCTCCAAGCCATTCACGAGCCGGTCATAGGTCCACTCGGCCCGTTTCGGTCCGGTGGTCGAGCCCAGGTGACCGGCGAGCCGACGGCCCAGGTCGTCATAGGTGTAGGTGATGGTCTGGTTCCGCGCATCGGTCTTGGTCTTGAGGTCACCGGCGACGTCGTACGTCGAGGTGCTGGTGCCGAGATCCGGGTCCTTCGTCTGAACCTGCCGACCGCGCAGGTCGTACCGGTAGTCCCAACGGTTGCCAGGGGCATCGGCCACGGAGGCGAGCTGGCCGGCCGGGGTGTAGGTGTAGGCGGTCTCGTCGTACGCACCGGACGGTGTGCCGCCGTGATACTGGCGGAACGCGGTCGTCCGGCCCTGCGCGTCGACGATCGTGGTGGTGGCGGTGCTGCCGTCCGGTGGGTCGACATGAACGCGGTCGCCCTCGTAGCGGGTGCTCGTCCGCCACTTCTCGGCACCGGCTCCCTTGTAGATCGACTCGACCGCTCGCCCGGCACCGTCGTACTCGGTGACCGTGAGCCCCGGTATCTGGTTGTCATTGGCAACAGACAGCGTCTTGTCCACCGCCGCATCGTTGAAATAGGCCCCGGTGGTCTTCGTCACCCGGCTGTGCGAGTCGTAGCGGGTATCGGTGATCAGCCGCCCGCCACCCGGCGCGGGCGTCTGGGTCTGCCGTGCGCGCAGCAACCCGTCGTACAGGGTGTGACTGCTGGTGTAGCGGCCGGTCGGGCCGAGCTTGGTGGTCGTGACGACGGTGGGCGCGTCGTTGTGGATCTCGTAGCTGAAGCGGAAGTTCGGCGACTGTGGCTGGCTGCCACCGCGAGGACGGTTCGGCAACCAGACCTCGAGGGAGCGACCGAGGGCGTCGTAGCTGGTCTCGGTCACCCGGCCGTTGGCATCGGTGGCCAGCGTCGGCTGTCCGTACGACGGGTCGAGGGTGGTGCTGGTCGTGTGCCCGAGCGGGTTGGTCACGGTGACCTTGGTGACCGGTCCCCCGGTCGCGGGGAGGTAGGCGGTCCGGGTGATCTTCCCCAGCGCGTTCGCGCTTTCGATCACGCGACCGTGTACGTCGTACTTCGTGGTCCCGACCGTCGTGTAGACCGGGCCTGCGGACGGCCGCTGCTCCAACTGCCGGTTCGTGGTGATGTCCCCCGTTGTCGGCGCCGCTCCCGGCTGCTGCGAGTCGAACCCGGCCTCGACATCGGTGATCGCGTCCGTGGGGAAGCTCGGCGTCGTCCCGCACGCAGTGGCGACGGTCTCCTCCCGGGCTGCGAAGTCGATCAGGTACTTGGCCGTGTTCCGGGCGTACGTCGTGGTGATGCAGCGATCGTCGGCCGCCGTACCGAGATCGCCCTTGTCGTCGACCGTCTTCGCCAGGCCGTACTCGTCGTACTTCGTTTCGCTCTCGGTCTTGCGCCGCCCACCGGCCGCCAGCGTGGTGTAGGTGCTCACGATGGCCGGGTTGACGAGGTGGGCGTTGAAGCTGCCCTGGGTCGCGGTCGGCGCCGACACGACGGACTGCGTGATGGTCTTCGTGACGACACCGGCGCCGGTGCCGTCGTACGTGATGGTCTCGAACTCCTTGCCGGCCAGCGCTTGGTCGTCGTTGCGCTTCACGTGCTCGGAATCCTCGGCCTGGACGACCTTGGTGCCGCCCTGCCGGTTGAGCCGGTCGCCGTGCATCCCGCGGAAGAAGCGCTTCTCGGTCAGGGTCACCGGGCCGGCCGGATCGTTCGCGGCACCGCCGCGGATCTTGACCACGGCGAAACCGCGGTACTCGTTCCAGTTCTTCTTGTCCGGCGGGGTGAACTCCGAGCGGTCGTAGTGCCAGGCGGCATCGCCGTACTCGTAGTGGGTCTCCTGCTGCGGGTTGGAGCTGATCCGGTCGGACTGGATCACGGACGCGACCACGTACTTGTGGAAGTAGTCGGTGCGTTCGGCGAAGTTCTTGCCGGCCCAGGTCGCCGGGAAGCAGCGCTTGGTGTTCGACTCCGGGTTCGCCGGAGCCGTGGTGCAGTCGACGCTCGCATAGTTGATCGACGTGACTCCGCCGTACTCCGAAACGATGCCGGTGATCCGGTAGCGCAGGATCGGCGACAGGCTGTCGGCCAGGTGCACGCGGTTGGCGAGTTTCGAGCCTTCGAAGGTGACCGGGGGCAGGGTGATCGGCGTACCCGTGGCTAGACCGGTGTGAGTGATCGACTGCAGCCACAGAGCGGCGTTCTCGCCACTACCAGGCGCTGGGAACTGCTGGTGGAGGTTCCAGCGCTCCACATCGGAGTACTGACCGTTCTTCAGCACCTGGGTCGTGATCGCGTCCAGGCGCTTGGTCGTCCAGAAGCTGGGTGAGTAGTGGTCCTTGCACGTGGCAGCGTCACAGAGTTCATCCAGCGGTACGTCGGGAAAGCTCTCCTTCTTGCTGTAGGCACAGGTACTGCCGGGCACGCAGCGCTCCGCCGTACTGAACTCGACCCGGCCCGTTGCCTGGCCGGCGACGGCCGCGTTCAGCCCGTACTCGATCCGGGTCAGCCAGCCGCCCCGGATGTAGGTGACCGCAGTGTCCTTGCCGTTCTGGCCGTACTTGTTCGTCTCGGTCACGTAGTTGTACTGCACCGTGTTGCCGTGCCGGTCGACGATCTTGTCCAGGTTCCATCGCCAGGCCTGGGTACACGCCGACTCGGCGAAAGTCGCTGCGTGACAGGGCTCGTTCACGTCATCGCCGTACACCGGGACAGTCCAGGTGGACTTCGCGTCGGGGCGGGAACCGAAGAAGTACTGCGTCCCGTCGACCGTGGTGATCTTCCAGTACTCACCGTCCTTGGCCCCGTTGCCCGCACCTGGCAGCCGCTCGATCTTGGCGGCGTTGTCGTGCTCCTGGCGCCAGCCGTCCTTGCCGAGGACCAACCGTCCACCACCGGCCGGGTAGGACGCGGTGGCGTTCTCACTGCGCCAGCAGAGGTCGCCGACCTTCTCACCCGGGTTGCTGCCCTCCTTGTCCGCCGCGCAACCGCCGTAGGTGCGCTCGACGAAACCAGGGTTCAGATCCCACCCGTCCCCTACCCAGGACGGCTGGTTGTTCGTGGCACTGGTCCGGCCGTCCACCGCCGAGGAGGTGTACGACAGCGCCAACTGGGGTTGCAGACCGCCTGGGGCCGGCGGCACTCGGAGCGGGTAGGACCAGCTGAAGTCACCCGTCTGCGCCGACACGTCCCACGTCGACGAGGGCGACAGCGGCGTGGCCGACGGCGTACCGGCGCCTTCGCCTGCCTCGCTGCCACCGGGGTCTGGGTCGCCGTGCAATGCGTCGAGGCTCGCGGAGTCCGCTGGGCGGGATCCCATCGACTGGCCTGACACGGGGACCGATGAGGTGTTCGGTAGCGGGACCGACGGTCCCGAGGCGGCCATGACGGCTGCGGTGGGTGTCGCCTGGACAAGGGTGGCCACGAGGGTGGCGGAGACGAGCGTCGCGATGACACGCCGCATGATTCCTCCTGGGACAGGACGGTGGGCCGACCCGGCCCGTCGCGCCACCATCTCGGTCGGCCCCTGTCAGCGACCTGTCAGCAGCCGACCTTTCGAATGTCGCGGAAACCTGCGGTCCGAGATTTTTTCGACAGGCGGAATACTTGTTTTCGGTCCACCGAACTCTTAGATTCGGAGGATGAGGACAAGGTCGCTGTCGCTCGTGGTTGCCGTGCTGCTGCTGGCGGGGTGCACGCTGCCCGGTCAGGCGCGGTCCGACGGCAGGCCGGTCGTGCTGACGACGTTCACGGTGCTGGCCGATATCGCCCGGAACGTGGCGGGCGATCACCTGGCGGTCGAGTCGATCACCAAGGTCGGCGCCGAGATCCACGGGTACGAGCCGACCCCGGGTGATATCGCGAAGGCCTCGAAGGCCGATCTGATCCTGGACAACGGGCTGAACCTGGAGTCGTGGTTCGCGAAGTTCGTCGAGAGCGCGAAGGCGCCACATGCGGTGGTCTCGGACGGGGTCAAGGTCCTCGACATCACCCAGGACGCGTACGCCGGTAAGCCGAACCCGCACGCCTGGATGAGCCCGCTCAACGTCCGCACGTACGTCGACAACATCGTCACGGCCTTCAGCAAACTCGACCCCGCGCACGCGGCGGATTACGCGGCCAACGGCAAGGCGTACCAAGCAAAACTGCAGGACGTGCAGAACGAACTGGTCACCGGTCTGGCCGGACTGCCGAAGAACGAGCGCGCCCTGGTCACCTGCGAGGGAGCGTTCTCGTATCTGGCCCGCGACGCCGGCCTGACCGAGAAGTACATCTGGCCGGTCAACGCCGAGCAGCAGGCCACACCGCAGCAGATCTCGTCCACGATCGAGTTCGTCCGCGCGGGCAAGGTCCCCGCGGTGTTCTGTGAATCCACCGTCTCCGACAAGCCGATGCAGCGGGTGGTCGACGCCACCGGCGCGAAGTACGGCGGTGTCCTGTACGTCGATTCCCTGTCCGAGACGGATGGCCCGGTGCCGACGTACCTCGATCTCATCCGGCACGACGCGGCGACGATCATCGCCGGTCTGACAGGTCGCCCGTGAGTGCCGCGATCGAGGTCAGCGATCTCACTGTCCGGTACGGCGAGATCGTCGCCCTGGAAGGGGTCGACCTGCGCCTGGAGTCGGGGCGGGTCACCGGACTGATCGGGATGAACGGGTCCGGCAAGTCGACGTTGTTCAAGGCGATGCTGGGGATCGTCCGCCCGGACCAGGGCGAGATCCGGATCGCCGGGCGCACGGCCGCCGAGGCTCGGCGGCACGGCACGATCGCCTACGTCCCGCAGAGCGAGGACGTCGACTGGAACTTCCCGGTATCGGTCCACGACGTCGTGATGATGGGCCGCTACAGCCGGCTCGGCCCCACCCGGCGCCCCGGGCGAGCCGACCGGGCCGCCGTCGCGGAGGCACTCGACCGGGTCGAGCTGAGCGAGTACACGCACCGGCAGATCGGGCAGCTGTCCGGTGGCCAGCGGCGGCGGGCGTTCGTGGCCCGCGGGATCGCGCAGGAGGCCGGCATCATGTTCCTGGACGAGCCGTTCGCCGGCGTCGACAAACGCTCCGAAGCCACCATCGTCCGGCTGCTCCGCGAACTGGCCGCCGACCAGCGGACGATCCTGGTCTCCACCCATGACCTGCACGCACTGCCCGACCTGGCCGACGAGGCGATCCTGCTTCTGCGGCGAATCCTGTTCCAGGGCTCGGTTTCCGAGGCACTGCGTCCCGAGAGCCTGGCCCGCTGCTTCGGCCTGGACCCCCTCGAACAGGACACCATCTCATGACTCTTATGGACTTCCTGCTCGAGCCGCTCTCGTACGACTTCATGGTGCGGGCTCTCGTCACCACGGTCGTGGCGGCGGTGGTCTGCGCCGTACTGTCCTGCTGGCTCGTCCTGATCGGCTGGTCCCTGCTGGGCGATGCCGTGTCGCACGCCGTACTGCCTGGTGTCGTGCTCGCCTACCTGCTCGGCCTGCCGTTCGGGATCGGCGCGGTGGTGTTCGGGTTCCTGGCAGTCGGGCTGATCGGCGCGATCCGCAGTACCAGCCGGATCAAGGAGGACGCGGTGATCGGGATCGTGTTCACGACCCTGTTCGCCCTCGGCCTCGTCCTCATCTCGGTCGTCCCGAGCCAGACCGACCTGAACCACATCATCTTCGGCAACATCCTCGGTATCTCGCAGTCCGACCAGCTGCAGATCGGCGTACTGGCCGCAGTGGCGTTGGTGCTCCTGCTGTTCAAACGCCGTGACCTCACCCTGTACGCGTTCGACCCGGTCCACGCCCACGCCATCGGGCTGTCCCCGCGACGGCTCGGCGGACTGCTCCTCGGCGTACTCGCCCTGACCGCTGTGGTGGCGCTGCAGGTCGTCGGCGTCATCCTGGTCGTCGCGATGCTGATCATCCCCGGGGCAACGGCGTACCTGCTGACGGACCGGTTCACCCGCATGCTGGTGATCGCGCCAGCCCTGTCAGCGACCAGTTCGGTCGTCGGCATCTACCTCAGCTACTGGCTCGACGCCGCGTCCGGCGGACTGGTCGTGGTCACCCAGGGTGTGACGTTCGCCCTGGTCCACCTCTTCGGTCCACGCCGGGGTCTGGTGAGCACGTATCTGGCAAGCTGGTCCCGGCGAGCGGTCGCGAACGGATGACGGGGAGGCGAGCGGTGGCAGAAACACAGGTGACCGAGAACTACCTGAAGGTCGTCTGGAACGCCCGCGAGTGGTCGGATGGCCCGGTCACCGTCGGCGTCCTCGCGACCCGCCTCGGTCTGGCACCTTCCTCGGTGTCGGGCGCCGTACGCAAGCTCACCGAGCGCGGTCTGCTCACCCACGCCAAGTACGGCGACATCGAGCTGACCGACGATGGCCAGCGACTGGCGCTGGCCACCGTGCGCAAACACCGACTGATCGAGACCTTCCTGGTGGAGTACCTCGGCTACACCTGGGACGAGGTCCACGACGAGGCGGAGGTACTGGAGCACGCGGTCTCCGACACCTTCGCCGACCGCCTCGCCGCGAAACTCGGTGAACCCGACCACGACCCGCACGGCGACCCGATCCCCCGCGCCGACGGCACCGTCACCCTCGTGGAGCAAGCAGCCCTCGACACCATCGAGCCCGGCCGCCACGTCCGCGTCGCCCGCGTCTCCGACGAGGACCCAGACCTCCTGCGGCACCTGGCCGAGCTCGGCATCACCATCGGCACCGCCCTGGAGGTCCACCGCCGCCAGGACGCCATCGGCACCATCGACGTCGACTACAACGGCGCCTGCCACATCCTCGGCCTCACCGCCGCCCGCTCCATCCGAGTCTCCCCCAACTGACTTCAGCAGCTGGAAACCCACAGGTGTGAGCTGATCCTGTTCTCCATCGGGTAGTTGTGCCCTGCGCCGCCACCTCTGGTGAAGCGCTGGTTCCTCAGGTCCGGCCAGTAATCTCCCTTGCTGAGACAGGCCCAAGCGCCCCCGCGATTGATGTCGTTGTAGAAGTTCACAGCCCAGGAGTACCCCCTGTTCTGGACCGAGCTGGCCCTGTCCTGCATGTTGCGCGCAACGCCGTTCCAGTCCGTGCAGGTGGACCAGTTGTCATCGTTGCCCACCCATCGGCAGTGGTAGAACTCACCGGCATTGATGTCCAGCCAGGCGTAGACGTGCCCATCCGGCGGTGGCGCGGTCACCGCTGCTGACGCTGAGGTCGTGCTCACGACCGCGCCACCCATGGCCGCGACGAGAATCGCACCTGCCGCTGCTGCCTTCTTCAGGAATCGCATTTTCTTCTCCTCGTTAGGTTGGGATTTACAGCGCTCGCGCCTTCGGAAGCGCGCGCCGCTGCAGGTCGACGCGTGTGGAGAGCAGCGACTGATGCTGCTCACGCAACTGCGCGTCATAACTGGTGTCGAGCTCTCGAACCAGCGCGCCGAGGCCGGTACTGCTCGCACACCGGGCCTCCGCGCCGGCCTGCCGGAGCTCGACGGCTTGGGACAACTTCTCGGCGCGCGCCGCGTCCGGTGACGCGAACCGGTAGCCCCGGTCTCGCATGCACGCCGACCACGCCGGCAGCGCCGCCTGGTACCGCGGATCGCCAAGCACCATCCCGAACCGGTGACCCTTCAGGTTCTCGATCACCTTGGTGGACGCGTACCAGGTCGGCAGGTCGCCGTAGAGCTCGCGTTGTGCCTCGGACTGGCAGCCCTTGTCGCTGTGCTGGACGACCTGGCCGCCGGGAAGGGTGGCAGTCAGACCGGTCGGTTCGGGTCCGTTGAGGGCGGTCGCCACGGCCTGTTGTCTGGTGGGCGGGAGCGAACGGAAGTACCGCTCGTTCGGATCGACCTTCGCCTCGGCCTGCCGGCGCAACGCCGTACCGTAGCCGTGCTTGTCCGCCCACCCGACGTCGTCCACCACATACCTGAAGGTGAACGGCACCGGGTCCACGAACCGCGGGACGATCGTGTACTGGAAGCCCGCCCGCTCGATGCACCGCTGGATCAGGATCTGTTCGGCCCGCTCCAGCTCGTCGACCTCATCGACCGAAATCTGCGCCGGGCCACCCGCCTGCTCCGCCTCCGCCGCACCGAGCTGCGGCCGTACGACGGTCACCCCGACCACCGCAACCAGCCCCGCTGCCGCCATCAGAACCGCGCCACGGCGCCCTGTCCTCGTCATCTCGTTCCCCTTCGATGCTCGATGGGAACGAGACTGCAGCCCGCCGCTGACAGGCCGCCTTCAGGCCGCTTTCAATCGGCTGACAGCGCCCTAGTTCTTGAGGGTGATGGTGGCTGTGTGGGTGCCGGGTGGGAGCTTGATGGTTCCGGCTGTCTGGTTGATCGTGGCGCCTCGCACCGAGACGTGGGCGATGTTGTTTCGGAGGGTCGGTAGTTCGAGGCTGTAGGTGGTGGGTGGGCCGGTGAAGCGGATGGTTACGCGCTTGCCGGTGGTGGTCAGCTGGTAGCCGAGGCGGGTTCCGTTGCGGGCGGGGTAGCGGTTGAGGCCGATCTTCTGGTGGTCGCGGATCCATTCGGTGGGTACGCCGCGGCCGATGATGACGGTGCCGTCGGACTTCTCGGAGATCAGCGAGTCGAAGAGGACCTTGGTGGCGGTGGACTGTCCCCACATGTGCTGGTTCGAGCCGCCGCCACCGCGGGCGTGGTCGATGTCCCACGGCGAGTCCGCGCTCGGGTAGTCGACACCTTCCCACCAGCCGAACGGCCCGCTCATCGCGTGGGAGATCATGAACTGGTAGGCCTTGATCCCGAGGTCGCGGTACTGCTCACCGCGCAGGGCCGCGCTTCCGTAGCCGGCGTTGTAGGCGCTGGAGAAGTAGCCGTGCGGATAGCCACCGAAGTTGTAGATCGTGTCCGAGATGTCCTTGCGACGCTCGAAACCGCGTGTGTACGTCGCATCGATCGTGTCGAGCATGGTTCCGCTCTGCTCCGCGCCGAACAGGTAGCCGTCCCAGGCCCAGCGCCCGAACAGGAACATCGAGGCCCAGTTCGCATCGCGTGGATCCGCACGCGGTCCGGTCTCGTTCGGCTCGACCATCGAGATCGGCAGGTAGTCCAGGTGGTGCTCCCGCATCGTCTGCTCGATCCGGGCCGTTGCCACGCGCAACAGGTCGTCGTACTCCGCTTTCGCCCACGCGGCCTCCGCGGTCTCGCCGAGCGCGGTCGCGAGATACCGGTACGTCGTGAGCCCGGTCAGCGCGGACCAGTTGTCGATGGTCCAGTAGCCGAGCGAGTCGATCGCGAAGGTCTGCTTGATGATCCCGGTGCCACCGTCGATCCGGTCGGTCTCGATCGTGTGCGTGTTCTTCTTGATCACCTCGAACCGGCTGCGGACGAAGTCCTTGTCACCGGTCCGCTGCAGGTAGACGGCGTACGGCCAGCTGTACTTCCACTTCGCGTCGTCGTACTGCAGCTGCGCAGGCAACGTCGACAGGTAGTCCTTCGCATACCTGAAGTCGCCGATCGTGAGCAGCGTCGACACGATCCCGATCGTGTCGTGGTCGAACATCTCGTCGTACCCGTTCTCACCGACGTGCAGTTGTTTCGCGCCGGCGATGTCGTCGCGGATGATCAACGTGTAGATGTAGCCGGCCTTGTACGCGTTGATCAGCCGCTTGTCCGGGAGATCCGTGATGTCCGCAATCGCCGCCAGGCGCGTGTTCCAGTACTGCCGCATGTGCGCGTAATGCTTGCCGAAATCACCGGCCGCCTGCAACTGCGCCCCGGTCGGCCACTCGTACGTACCGCCGAACCGATCGGCAGCGATGGCATAGTCCCGTACGACGGTCTGCCCCGCCCCCACCGTGGTCCCGGCGGCGGTCAACGGGGTGAGCGCCGCCGACACCCGCGGCAGCCGGGCCTCGGTGGTGGTCGTGTTCGTCACCGTCATCCGCGAGTAGGCCACCTCGAACCGGTTGCCGCCGACAACGACCAGGTCGGCGAAGTTCTCGATCTTCACCGCGAGACCGTCCTTGGCGTACTCGCTGACAAAGGCCGGCAGGTACCCCTCGGCATTGGTCCACTTGATCTTCCCCGGGATGTCCGGGACCCCGAACGTGACCATCAGATTGCCTCGGCTGCGCAACCGGTAGCTGCCGTCGATATAGGCGATCGGTGCGTTGAGATCACCTTCCCACCCGAACGATGACGTCAGTCCCGGGTTCGTCACGCTCGTGTACTCCGCACTCGCCGCAGACGACACCGCCTCGTCGAACGCAGCCTTCAGCAACAGGTACGCGATCCGGAGATCACCACCGCCGGCCAGCACGTCCCGGGCCGACGCGATCTCGCGGTCGAGCTGCTGCGTCGCCGGGTCACTCGCCGCGGTGACATCGGTCGCGGCAATCTGCGTGAGCAGATCCTGCGCGAGCCGTCGATAGCCGTCGGCCGAGGTGTCAGCGACAGTCACCCCGGCCAGCGTCACGTTGCCGGAGTCATGGGACTTCCGCAGGAGTTGCGCGCTGATCCGGGCCGAGTCGCCGGCGGCGAGCGTGAGCTCGAACAGCCTGGTGACCGGCGCATCGGTGCTGACCAGATCAGTACTCACGGCAGCCGGCGTACTGCTGCCGTTGAGGAAGACCGAGATCTTCGCCGTCGCGCGCCAGGCACCGGAAACGAAGCGCACGGCCCGCCCGCCCGCGGCCGCCGGGATCGTCAAGTCGTAGCCATAGGCATCGGTGAGGTCGGCGTTCACCGGGGCTCCGTCGGCGAAGAAGATGCCGCCCTGCCGCGTCCCCGGTTGACTCTGCATCGGTACGCCGTTCGTCCAGGAATACGTCACCGGGTTGTCGTTCTGCGCGCCGATCGTGGCCCCGGACTGCTTGTTCGCGACGGTAAGGTTCCCGCCGGTACGCCGATTGGTCGTGGAACCGTCGACGTGCAGCCAGTCGTCGGGCCCCTCGGTGGTCAGGTTCATCGTGATCGGCGGCGCGGTCGCGGCGAAGGGTCCGACCGGCGACAGGGCAGCCGCGGACAACGACAGATTGCCACTCGGATTGAGCTTCTCCGTGAGGTTGCCCGTGACAACAATCCCCTCCCCCGGGCGGATCGTCACGCTGTAACGCTTCACGGCCGCCGTCGCGTCCGCGGCAGCCTTGACCGGATACGCGCCCCGGCCGTCGAGCCCCGCGACAGTGACAGTCCCCCGCGCCTGCCAAGCCCCCGCGACGAACACCAGCCGCCGCAGCGAATCGGCCGCCGGCACCGTGATCCGGTACCCGCCCTGCTGGAAGACACCGCCAGTCGTGACACCCGGCGTCGACGCCGTACCGGTCCCGTCGGACCACGAGAACCGCAGCGGGCTGTCGGTGAGCGTGTCCGGTCCGCCGCCGAGACTCTCGACCGAGATCGCAGGCGAGACACCGGCCTTCCGCTCGGTTCCGCTCCCGGTCACGTGCACCCAGTCCAGTTCGCCGTACGACGTCAGGTCCAGCTGCCCCGCCGTACCAGCACCGCCGCTCAGGTTCGCCACGTTCACGACAAACGAACTCGCCGCCAGAACCGGCGCAGCCGGCGACGGCGTCACCGCGGACGACACAAGCACACCGGCAACGAGCGCCGCCAACAGCCTCACGTGGCTCTTCATCGACGCCCTCCAGCGGAATTAGAACGTTAAAAACGTGTCGCGAACGCTACTGAGCCACCCGCCCGGCCGTCAAGACTCCACGAACAAGCGAACCGTCAGCTGAGGCGGAGGACGCGGGCGGAGGGCTCGGAGGCGTTGGTGGTGATGGTCAGTGAGTCACCGGTCCAGGTGTAGCTCCAGTCGCCCAGGTCGGTGGGAAAGTGCGGCTCGACTGCTGACCGGGCGAGCGGAAGGGTGACTGTGGCTGGGCCGGCTGCCCGATGCCAGACGGTGAGGTAGGAGGCCGAAGGCCCAGTCAGGCAGAGTGCGACCCACTCGTCGGTCCAGGCAGGCAGCCCGAGCGGCCAGCTGGGCACCAGAGTGTCGAGATCCTCCAGTACGACGCGATGCGCGGCGAGCGCGGACCGCACCAGATCGAGCTCCTCGGGGCTCATGCGGTTGAGGTGGCCGGAGAGGTAGAGCCGACCCGGAATGCCGTTGACCAGTGCGAAGGTGAACTCTTCGCGCGTGCTGCCGGCGATCGGATAGGCCCAGTGACCGGCCTGTTCCGGCAGTACGGCGGCCGGGGCGGCTGCGGTGATCGTTGCGTAGAGCAACGGGTGCTCCTGGTCCGACGTGGACTGCAGGTGCAGACGGGACAGCAGCGCGTAGTCCATCCGCATCGCTCCGGATGCGCAGTTCTCGATCAGCAGGTCGGGGTGCCGGGCCTGGATGTCGTCGAGCCAGCTGAGCAGGGCCCGGTTGTGTTCGAGCAATCCGTGGCCCAGCGACGTACCGGCCTTGTCCGTTCCGGGCCCGGTCACCGTGTTGTTGTCGAACTTGAAGAACCCCAGGCCGAACTCGCTGATCAAGCGATCGACCGTGTCGTTCAGGTGCTTGCGGGCGGCGGCGCTGCGGAGGTCCAGCAGGTAGCGACCGGACTCGGCGACCCGCGCACCACGGCGCGTGAGGAAGGCTTCGTCCGGTAGTTCCTGAGCGACTGGCGAGCGGACCCCGATCACCTCGGGCTCGAGCCAGATCCCCGGGACCATGCCGCGCGCGTGGATCCGGTCGATCACCTCGCCGAGACCGTTCGGGAAACGGGTGGTCGATGGTTGCCAGGCACCGACGGTGTTCCACCAGTCGCCCTCGGCGTACCAGCCGGCGTCGATGCAGAAGTAGTCCGCTCCGACCTCCGACGCCGCATCGATCAGCGGCAGCAGCTTCTCCGTCGTCGGGACACCCAGCAGGGTGTTCATGAAGTCGTTGAAGATGACCGGCATCTGGTCGTCGGCAGGCCGCCGTCGGCGCACGGCTCGTCGCTGGCGGGTGAGTGCGGCGAAGGTGCTGTCGCGATCCGTCCCGGCCACCAGCGAGACCGGCACAGTGGTCAGCGGCTTGGCGGCTGTGAGCTCGAAACTCCACTGGTGCTCCTGGTCGGTCGGGCCGCTCAGCAGGAGATAGCCGCCGTACCGGCACTCCCCCAGTTCGTAGTGCCAGCCACCGTTGTGCTCGATCTGCCAGCCGAACGCATCCGGCCCGACCAGCACACCCACCGGCAGTCGCTCGCCCGACGACCACGACCCCGTGCTCGTGACGGCGTACCGACTTCTCGCGACATGCCGATGCTCATCGCGCACGATGTCCGCCAGCTCCGACCGCAAGGGCCGCGCTGACCATCTACTCTCCGCCATCCAGCTGTTAGCGGCGGTGTACAGCTCGAAGTCGACCGACGGCAGCCCAATGACCAGCGACGACAGGAAGGTCAGCTCCAGCCTTCCGGCTCCAACCATCGACGCCTCGGTCCAGGCCTGTACGCCGGCCCCGGCCACGAACACGCTGGTCACCCGCAACTCCGACTCCGGGTCCTCCTGAACAATTCGCAACGTCTGCCCGGTGTCCTGGTGGCCGACGTAGCGAAGCCGTTGCCCAAGGATGGTGTCGATGTGCCGATGACTGCTCGACAAGTGCCCATGGCCAACAGCCGTCACCGCCACCAACGCCGGTCCGGCAGGCCCCGGCTCTCCGGCGGTCGCCCGTACCGGCCCGTCGTCGAGGACGAACGTCAGGCTCAGGTCAGGCGTGTCCCAACGCAGCAAGGCCATCTCAGGCGGATCGCAGCTCAAGGGCAAGGCAGTTGGCGACCGCAACCGGCGGCACCTCAGGCAGTCTGACCACCAAGACCCCGTGGCTCTGCTCGAACGGGACCGGGCCGTGACCGAGGAGGCGGACACCGGTGACCGTTTCGTGGTCTGCAAGGGTGCGGATCACGCTGCGTCCGTCCTCGGGCCAGGCCAGCTGGAACGCGTACACGGTGTTGTCCCGGCGGGTGAACCGGTAGTCGGAAGCGGTCCAGTCGACGCGGTCCTCGGTGAATCCGGCGATGGTCACACTCGACGGCCCCTCACCGAACACCCGGAATGGCCTGGTGCCATGAATGCCTTCACCGCACACGCGCATCCAGGCACCGAGTTCGTCGAGCAACTGTGAGCACTCGACATCGAGCGTGCCGTCCGGCAACTGCGGGATATTGAGCAACAGGTTGCCGTTCTTCGACACGATGTCGACCAGCAGCTCGACGACGTGCTCGGGCGTCTTGTAGACGTCGCGGACGTTGTAGAACCAGTCGCCGACCGAGGTGTCGGTCTGCCAGGGCGCAGGCTGGATCTCAGGGGTCTGGCTGCGTTCGATGTCCATCACACCGACCACACTGATCTCGGGCCGGCGATCCTTCTGCTGATAGACGGCCCGATTCGTCCCATGCATGCGCGCACTCGTGTTGTAGAGGTGAGCGACCGCTTGCAGACCCGGCGTGTAGTCCGATTCACCGAACGGCAGCGGACCATCGGAGTACAGGAGGTCAGGCTGGTAGCGATCGACCATCTCGGTCACGGCCTCGAGCCAGTAGCGGTGCCACTCGGGATCGCTGCTGTACCACGGCTCGTGGACCTCGATGTCCTGGGCAGGCAGATACCCCCGGTTGTCGAGGTAGAAATCCCGGTACGCCGGATCGTTGCCGTCGTACGGAATACCGGCGTACCGCCCGCGCTGGTCGCTGCCCTTGTTGACCGCTGTCCAGCCGAGCGTGGCCCCGAGGTGCTCGGTGATGCCGAACGGGAGGCCGCGCTGCTCCGCGGCCTCCTTCCAGAGCGCGACGATGTCCTTGCCCGGACCGACCTTGACCGAGTTCCAGGGGTGGATCGCCGACTCGTAGTTGAAGAAGTTGTCGTGATGCACGGCCTGCGCCACGAAGTACCGGGCGCCGGCCGCGACGAACTGGTCCATCACCGCGTGCGGATCGAACCGTTCGGCCTTCCACAGCTGGACGATGTCCTTGTAGCCGAACTGCGACGGGTGACCGTAGGTCCGCAGATGGTAGCGATACTGGTCGCTCCCCTCGCGGTACATGTTGCGGGCGTACCAGTCGCCGTACCGCGGCACGGACTGTGGTCCCCAGTGCGACCAGATGCCGAGTTTCGCGTCCCGGAACCAGTCCGGACACTCGAATGTGGCCAAGGACTCGAAGGTTGCGTCGTACGGCACTGGTCGCTCCTCAGCGTTACTTGTTGGGGATCTTGTCGTAGGCGGCCTGCTGGATCTCGAGGTACCGCTTCAGGCCGAGGCCCTCGAGTCCCTTGACGTAGCTGTCCCAGTCGCTGTCGATGTTCTTCGAGCCGGTGACGAACTGCAGGGCGTTCTGCTGGACGTAGTTGTCGATATTGGTCTGCAGGGTCGCCACCTCGCCGGCCAGCGACGGATCGATCCACACCTTCCAGTACGGGTAGATCTTGGACTTGTCCTCCTTACCGGCGTAGAGCTTGGTCGCCTCGTACAGCCGGCGCTCGTAGCCCGCTTGCGAGTAGATGTCGGTGGCGATCGCCTCGGAGTTCCGGAAGGTCGCGGTGTTGTTGTACTGCGCCAGCGCCTGCCACCCGGAGTTCGGCGGGGCCGCACCGGGCTTCTGCGGGATCTGCGCGTACGACGGCTTCAGCGACTTGTCGAGCGCGACGTCACCAGCCTCGGGCTTGCGCCAAGTCTTGCCTTCCTTCCCCCAGAAGGCGTTGATCTGGCCCTCGTCGGTGAAGATGTAGTCGAGCAGCTTGATCGCCTGGATCTGCTCCTCCGGCGTCGCCTTGCTGGTCAGCACGAAGGTGGCGCCGGGCGCGCTCGGGAAGTTGTAGCCGGTGAAGTTCGCGCCATCCGGGCCGGTCAGCGGCGGTACGGCGTCGTACACCTTGTCGCGGCCGTCCGCCGAACCGATGTCCACGAAGATGCCCGAGTGCAGCGCGGTCGCGGCACCGAGAATCACCGTGCCGGCGTGATTGCCCTGCTGGCTCAGCGCGTCCGGGTTCTGGGTGAACGCACCCTTGTCGATCAGGCCTTCCTTGTACAGCGAGTTCAGGTAGGCGAGACCCTTCTTCCAGCCGTCCTTGTCCGCCTGGATGTCGACCTTGCCGTCGTTCAGCACCAGGGTCGAGTTGTTGTTACCACTGGTGCCCTGCGGGTTGTAGATGAAGGCGTTCATGAAGTACGGAATCAGAACGTCCCGTACGTCGGCGCTCAGCGGGATCTCGTCGGCCTTGCCGTTACCGTTGGGATCCTGGGTCTTGAAGGCCTGCAGCACCTTCCGCATGTCCTCGGTGGTCTTCGGCTGCTCCAGCCCGAGCTTCTTCAGCCAGGCAGAGTTCATCCACAACTTGGCCTGGTAGGAGCAGTGGAAGCAGTCCACCCACTGCGGCATCCCGTAGATCTTGCCGTCCGGCGCGGTCGCCATCTCCTTGTAGCCGGGCGAGGCGTCGAGCGCCTTCTTGATGTTCGGTGCGTATTGATCGATCAACTGGTTCAGCGGTACGACGACGCCCTGGTTCGACAGCTTCAGCAGATCCGACGGGCTGAACTGGTCGACCCACGGGATCAGCAGATACAGGTCCGGGTAGTCGCCACTGGCCAGCGAGATCTGCCGCTTCTCCTTGGCCGGGCCGCCGTCGAACGTCGTGGTCTGCCACTTGATCGTCAGGTTGAACTTCTTCTTCACCTCCTGGGTGAAGTCGTTCGTGGCCAGGTTCCAGTCGGCCGCCTGCGGTGCGAACACGTCGAGGGTGACCGCGGGATTACCGGTGATCGTGGGCAACGGCTTGCCCTGCTCGGCGTCCGGTCCGCTACTGGTGCAGGCCGCGAGCGCGAGTCCCAGGAGACCGATGCCGGCGATCGCGGCACGCCTCCGCCTGGTGAACTGTACAGACATAGATCCCTCACAGGGGTTGGGGTGATGCGGAGGATCAGCCCTTCACGGCGCCGATCATGATTCCCTTGGTGAAGTAGCGGGCGACGAACGGATAGATGAGCAGCACCGGCACACTGGCCACGACGATCAGCGAGTACTTGAGCAGGTCGGCCAGTTGCTGGCGTTGCAGGACGACGGACGCGTCGACCGCGCCACCGCCGGTGGTATTGAGGATCAGGATGTTGCGCAGCACCAGCTGCAGCGGGAACAGGTCCGGGTTCTTGAGGTAGATCAGGGCGTCGAAGTACGAGTTCCACTGCGTGATCGCGTACATCAGCGCCACCACGGCGATCATCGGTTTGGCCAGTGGAATCACCACCGACCAGAGGAACCGCAGGTCGCCGCAGCCGTCGAGCTGGGAGGCCTCGACCAGTTCGTCGGGGATCGCGGTCCGGAAGTAGGTGCGGGCGATAATCACCTGCCAGACCCCGATCGCCTGCGGAACGATCAACGCCCAGCGGGTGTCCAGCAGCCCCGCCGACTGCACCACCAGGTACGTCGGGATCAGGCCGCCGGTGAACAGCATCGTGAACAGGATCAGGGTCATCACGGTGTTGCGGCCGACCAGCGTCCGGCGCGACATCGGATAGGCGATCGCGATCGTCATCGTGACGCTGACGATCGTGCCGACGACCGTGTAGAACAACGAGTTGAGGTAACCCTGGACGATCTGCGGATTCTGGAACACAGCGTTGTAACCACGCAGTGAGAAGTCCACCGGCCAGAACAGCACCCGGCCGGACGACACCGCCTCCGGACTGCTGAACGAGCTGGCCACGATGTAGAGCAGCGGCAGCAGGACAACCGCGAGGAAGACACTCAGCAACAGATAGACACAGACGAGGAAGATGCGGTCTGTCCTGGGCTCCCGGATCCGGCGCGCCTTCATGACCACAGTCCGTTCCCGGTCACGCGCTTGGCGACCCAGTTGACGGCGAGCAGCAGCACTAAGTTGATCACCGAGTTGAACAGCCCGACCGCTGTCGCCAGGCTGAAGTCGGCGTTCAGCAGACCGGTTTTGTAGACATAGGTGGCGATGATCTCGGACTCACTCAGATTCAGTGGGTTCTGCAACAGGAACGCCTTCTCGAAGCCGATGGCCATGATGTTGCCGACAGCAAGCACCAGGATGATGACCGCGGTCGGCATGATGCCGGGCAGGTCGACGTGCCGGATCCGTTGCAGCCGGCTCGCCCCGTCGATCCGGGCCGACTCGTGCAGCGCCGGATCGATCCCGGACAACGCGGCCAGGTAGATCACCGCGGAGTAGCCGGTGGTCTGCCAGACGTCGGACCAGACGTAGATGTGCCGGAAGTAGTCCGGGTTGCCGAGGAAGTCGATCGCCGGCACCCCGAAGAAGCCCAGGCCTTCGTTGACGATCCCGAGCCGCGGTGACAGCACCAGGATCGTCATCGAAACGACCACCACGGTGGAGATGAAGTACGGCGCGTAGGTCACCATCTGGACCGTCCGCTTGAACAGGCCGTTGCGGATCTCGTTCAGCCCCAGGGCGAGCGCGATCGCCAGCGGGAAACTGGCGGCGACCGTGTACACCGACAGCAGGAACGTGTTCTTCACCAGGTTCCAGAACACGGGGTTGGCGAAGAACAGCTCGAAGTTCTGCCAACCGACCCAGGGGCTACCCCAGATGCCCTTGATCACGTTGAAGTTCTTGAACGCCAGGACGGCGTTCGACATCGGGATGTACTTGAAGACCGCGAACCAGATCAGCGGTACGACCATCAGCAAGTACAGGGTCCAGTGCCGTTGGAAACTGCGCCTCAGCCCGTCGATTGCCATCACACCCTCCTGGCCTGAGCCAGCGGATTCATAATATGAATTGCCGGGATCGTAGCGAGCATGTCGACATTGGTCCATACTGAACGGCATCTGAATCCAGAAAGATCATATCTATCGCTGCTTGGGAGAGGGCCCGCCATGCCACGTATCACCTCGGTGGAGGTCATCGACGTCCGCTTCCCGACGTCGCTGACCCGCGATGGGTCCGACGCGATGAACAAGGACGGTGACCACTCCGCGGCGTACGTCGTCCTGCACACCGACGAGCCGGCGCTAGCCGGGTACGGGTTCACGTTCACGATCGGGCGCGGCACCGACCTGTGCGTAGCCGCCGCCACTCAGCGCGCTGCCCCGCTCATCGGCCGAGAGGTCGACGACCTGTGCGAGAACCTCGGTGCGATCTACCGCGAGCTCCAGGCGGACAGCCAGATGCGATGGCTCGGTCCGGACAAGGGAGTCATCCACCTGGCCTTGGCCGCGGTGATGAACGCGGTCTGGGACCTGGCCGCCCGCCGGGCCGGCGTACCCCTGTGGCGACTGCTGACCGACATGTCACCCCAGCAACTCGTCGAGGCCGCCGACCTGCGCTACCTCGCCGACGTACTGACGCCGGAACAAGCTGTCGCGCTGCTGGAGGAGAAGGAATCGGGCCGTAAGCAGCGGATCGAGCAGCTGGAGGCATCCGGCTACCCCTGCTACACCACCTCCGCCGGGTGGCTCGGTTACTCCGACGACAAACTGCGGCAGCTGTGCGAGGAAGCCGTTGCCGCAGGCTACAAACACGTCAAACTCAAGGTCGGCGCGAATCTGGCCGACGACATCCGGCGCTGTGGGATCGCGCGCGAGGTCATCGGGGCGGACGGCCATCTGATGATCGATGCGAACCAGGTCTGGGAGGTGCCGCAGGCGATCGAGTGGGTCAAGGCACTGGCCGAGTTCGACCCGCTGTGGATCGAGGAGCCGACCAGCCCCGACGACATCCTCGGTCACGCGGCCATCCGCAAGGCGGTCGCCCCGATCGGTGTCGCCACCGGTGAGCACGGGATGAACCGGGTGCTGTTCAAGCAGCTGTTCCAAGCCGGCGCCATCGACTACTGCCAGCTCGACGCCGCTCGCCTGGGCAGCGTCAACGAGGTGCTCGCGGTCTACCTGCTAGCGGCCAAGTTCGACGTACCAGTCTGTCCGCACGCGGGGGGCGTCGGCTTGTGCGAACTCGTCCAGCACCTGGCGATCTTCGACTACGTGGCAGTCTCCGGCAGTCTCGACGGGCGGGTCACGGAGTACGTCGACCACCTGCACGAACACTTCGTCGAACCCTGCGTGGTGCGGAACGGTGCCTACGTCGTTCCGGTCGCGCCCGGATACAGTGCCGAGATGCACAGGGAGTCGCTTCAGACCTACCAGTACCCGCACGGGTCCTACTGGGCTGCGCTGCCATGACCGGCGGCAAGCTGACCGAGCCGACGGTTTCCCAGACGGATGTGGTCGTCGAGAGCATCCGGCAGATGATCATCGACGGCCGCCTCCGCCCAGGCGGCCGGCTGCCGGTCGAGAACGATCTCGCGGCCGCCCTCGGCGTCTCGAGAACCCCGCTCCGCGAGGGCGTCCGCGCGCTGTCCATGATGGGCATCCTCGAAACCCGCCGCGGCGACGGCACCTACGTCACCAAACTCGACCCCACCATGCTGCTCGCGCCACTCGGGTTCGTCGTCGACCTCCAGGACGGCAGCGCGACCCACCACCTGCACGCGGTCCGCCGGATCCTCGAAACAGAAGCCGCCGCCGCTGCCGCGCTGCACATCAGCTCGCCGAGCCTCGAGGCCGCGGCGGAACTGCTACGCCACAACGAGGCCGAACTCGCCCTCGCCGAGCCGAACCACGAAACAGTGATCGAGAACGACATAGCCTTCCACCGAATCATCGCCGAGGCGGGCGGCAATCCCGTCCTGGCCGCCCTCGTCGCAGCCCTGGGCGGACGCACGATGCGCGACCGGCTCCGCCGATCCATCTCCCAGCCCGGCGCCGACGAAACAGCCCACCGCGAACACCTCTCGATCCTCGCCGCCCTCACCGCCCAGGACCCCGACCGCGCCCGCACCCGGATGGCCGCCCACCTGTTCACCGTCGAGGACTACCTCGTCGAACAAGCGACAGATGCCGGTTAGTCCTCCGGTTCCTCAGCCAACTGAACCACCCAGCGGATCGCGGTCGGGGAGGTTTCTGTTTCGATGACGTGTTGCAGGGCTTGTTCGGAGAGTAGGGCTTCGAGGTCGGCTTCGTACTGCGCGAAGGCCTGAGCGGTGTCTTGCGGTCCGAGTCCGGGCGGCAGTTCCCTGGTGATGATGAAGGAGTCACCACGTTGTTCGGCGCCGGTGGTGCCGGCGACTGGGAGCTTGCCGAGGGCTTTGCGTTCTCCGACCAGGTCCAGCGCCTCCAGCACTGTGGGCTTCAGGTGGGCGTGGATCTGCTCGACTGTGGCGGTTTCGAGCTCCGGCCAGACCATCGAGAAGTCTGCGTTCACCAGGTGGCCGATTTCGTCGACCCGTCGCAGCGCGCTGCCCTTGGTGCTCACGCGAAACTCGAGTCCCAGGCTCACTCGCTCGTAGCCGCCCTGTGCCAGCCACGCCGCGCCGTCGTACTCGCGCATGATCTCGGCTGCGAGCTCTGGGTAGACCTGCGCCGCCCGACTCTCAGCAGCACCCGAGATGACCCTGCCAGAGGCTCCCCAGAAAGACCCGCCAACCAGCTGGAACCACGAGATCGCCACGGTCCGTCCCCTTTCGTCGCGCCGCAGAGCTAGTCCACCACGAGCCGCCAGGTGGTTGCCTGGCGGCTCGCTGTGTTGTCAGGAGGCGGTGATGACGTGGAGGTTCTGGCTCGGGTCGGTGGCGGTGGAGAGGGCGTTGGCGTTGCCGGGGTTACCGACGTGACCCCAGGGGGTCCAGGTGCCGTCGGTACGGCGGAGCCGGTGGTGGATCTGGTTGTTGTAGATGGCCGTCAGATGGAGGGTGGCGGTCTTGGGGTCGGCTGAGGCGGCGAGTTGGGTGAAGTTGCCGGCGGCTTCGCCGACTGGGCCCCAGCCGGTCCACTGGCCGGTCGTCGGGTTGCCGAGGCGGTGGTAGGGCTGGCCGTTGATCGTTGCGGCGACGTGGACATTTCCGCTCGGATCGATGGCGGCAGTGACGGCTGATGCGGTGCCGGTGTTGGCGAGCAGGGCCCAGGGGGTCCAGCTGCCGTCGACCTGGCGAACGCGGTGGTGTGCTTGTCCGTTGAAGACACCGGTGAGGTGAAACTGCTTGC
The DNA here is from genome assembly GCF_042262745.1 of Kribbella sp. NPDC056345. NCBI lineage: Bacteria > Bacillati > Actinomycetota > Actinomycetes > Propionibacteriales > Kribbellaceae > Kribbella > Kribbella sp. NPDC056345. The sequence continues at coordinate 47,676 of NZ_JBHJQQ010000020.1, forward strand.
GGGTCTTGTCGATGGCAGCGCCGATAGCGGTGAAGGTCCCACCTGCGAGGCCGATGCTGCCCCAGTTGGACCAGGTGCCGTCGGTGTAGCGGATCCGGTGCACGGTCTGGCCGTCGGCAATTGCGGCCACCTGGAGGTTCCCACCGTCGTCGGTCGCGGCGGTGACCCCGGTCGCCGTACCGGGAGTGCCGATCGCGGCCCACCCCGTCCAGGATCCATCGGAACGCCTGACGCGGTGCTGGATCTGGCCACCGGTGATCACCAAGGCGTGCGTGAGGTCCGGGGCCGCGGCGATCGCGGTATGGCTCACCGACGTGATCCCCAACTCGCCGTACGGTGTCCAGCCTCCGTCCGCAGTACGCAGCCGGTGCCTGACGATGCCACCGTCGGCCGCGATGTTGTCGTAGCGGATCGGCGTGAACGTGTTGGCTCGCTCAACCGACCACACATTCTGTTCAGGTGGCGTGCCGGTCGGTCCGGTGTGCTCCCGCACGATCGGCCGGGTCTTGGCCGCGTCGGCCCAGCCCACGAACAGGCCCATGTGTGACCCCGGCTTGTTCAGCGCATCGCCGGGTTGGAGGTCAGCGCGAGCGATCGTGTGCGACACGAGGTGGATGTCGCTGGTCGTGTACGACTGCCGCAAGCCCCAGGCCATGGAGACCATGCCCGAACAGTCAGTCCGGTACGAGCCGTACTGATTGGCATGGCACGCACTCTGGCTGTACGGAACCCGGGCATCGATCCAGCTCTGCGCACGGATCAGCGCCTGGCTGCGCGGCATGGACTGGTTGGTGGGATAGGTCGCGCAGTTGAAGAGCGGACCGAACTCTCCTGGTGAGGGTGATGGCGGTTCTGCGGCCGCTGCTGGTGCGACGAGCAGAACGGCAGCAGAAACGGCCGCTGCGAAGGCCGAACGAGTTCGTTTCATGCACGGAGGCTAGAAACGGCCACATTCCGTTCCCTGTCATTCCGCTGTCCTACGCTTTCACCCCACTTGTCGTCGACCTGGGTCGCCAGTTCGGCTGCATAGGTGCGGACCAGATCATGCATCTGGTACTGGCCAGGGTGAATCCGGCTCACCAGATGACATGCTTCGAGCTGGTCCAGCCGGCGTTCGGCGCCGTACACGGTGCTGTCGACGAGCGCCGCCGCCACAGGCGCACTGATCGAGCCCGCCGGCAGTAGACCGAGCCGCCTGAAGAGCCGCGCGTTCTCCGGCTCCAGTGCTTGGTACGACCACGACAAGACCTGCCGCAGATCGCCTTGCTCGTCGTCGGGGTCGGCGAAGACATCGAGTCTTCGTTTCTCGTCCCTGAGCGCGCTGACCAGCTGCGTGAACGGACGTCCAGGAATGCGGCCGGCGGCTTCGGCCGCGATGGCCAGAGCCAGCGGCAGGCCTGCGCACCGCGCGGTCAGCTCGGTGACCGCGGCCGTCTCGGCGGCGACGCGGTCGGCGCCGACCGCGTCGATCAGCAGATCGACGGCGTGACCGGCCGGGAGCGGCTCGATCGGTAGCCGGACAGCGCCGGCCGGTCCGAGCGATCGCAACTGGTTTCGGCTGGTGATCAGTGTCAGGCTGCCGGACGCAGGCAGCAGCGGCCGGACCTGCTCGGCGTTGCGGGCGTTGTCGAGGATCAGCAGCAGACGCCGGTCAGCTGTCATCGTCCTGAACAGAGCCGCCCGATCGCTGGTCTCCGGCGGAATCTCGTTCGCCGGCACCTGAAGCGATCGCAGAAAGGCCGCCAGCGCTTCGCCCGGCAGCACCGGTACGTCGGTCGCGAACCCGCGCAGGTCGACGAACAACTGACCGTCCGGGAACTGATCCCGGACCGTGTTGGCCCACCGGACGGACAAGGAGGTTTTGCCCACACCACCAGGCCCGGTCAGGGTGACGATGGTCGGCCGGTCAGCCCGAGCGTCCGTCAGTAGTTCGTCCAGCCGCTGCTGCTCCACCGCCCGGCCGGTGAACGTGCGCAGGTACGGCGGGAGCTGCCGTGGCGCACCGTTGTCCACCAGGACGGCAGGGGTGGCGGGCTGGGCGGTTCGGGGCGCAACCAGGAGGGCGAACTCCTGCTGGAGGGCCGGCGCTGGGTCGACACCGAGTTCGTCGGCCACGATGGTGCGGACCTGTTCGTAGCATTCCAGAGCTTGGGCGGTGCGTCCGGTCAGCCGCAGTACCGTGAGCAGCCGAACCCACAAGGGCTCCCGCAACGGGTGCCGCGCGGTGAGCTCCTGCAGCTCGGTCGGCAGACCGCCGTACCGGCCGGCGGCGAGGTCGAGGTCGATCCGCTGCTCAAGGGCGGACAGGTACAACTCGGTAAGTCGGGCCGCCTCGCCACTGGTGAGCCAGTCCGGAGCCTCCACGCCAGCGAAAGGAACATCCCGCCAAAGCCCGGCCGCGGTCTCGAGCATCCTCCGCTTGCGTGTGTCGTCGCTCTGGTACTGCGCCTCGCGGACCAGGGTCGCCAGGCGGATCGCGTCGACCTGATCGGGCTCGACCCGCAACCGGTACCCGTACGGCAGGGTTTCGAAGGCGTCGTCACCCAGAAGCCGCCGCAGCCGGGCGATGTAGGTGTGGAGGGTCGGCTTCGCCCGGTGCGGCAACTGCTCGCCCCACAACCGGTCCGCGATCACCTCGACCGGGATCGGGGTGCTGGGCGACAGCGCCAGAATCGTCATCAGGGCGGCCAGCCGGCGCCCCGGCAGCTTCGTCATGCGCCCGTCCAGAACGATCTCCAACGGACCGAGCAACCGGATCTCCAGCACTGGACCACCCCCACTCTCAGCCGCCTGACCGGAGTCGTCTCCGAGTGCCGGCGGAGAGTTACGGACAGGTTGTATCCAACTTACGGACAGCCTGTATGTAAGTCAACCGATTAGCGAATCAGGAGCCCGGCGACCAGTGCGCGGAGCGCTCCGCGGGCCTCCTCGACCGCGGCATCACGGTCGCCGGCCCGAGCGGCGTACAGGGCAGCCTCGTCGAGAGCGCCGGCCACGACGTGAGCCAGTGGCCGCACCGGCTGGTCGGCCACGAGTCCGGCATCGATGAGGGATTGGAGCACTCTCTCGACATTGCCGACGCCGTAGCGGAAGCAGATCTCCCGCCATCGCTCCCAGCCGAGCGCCGCCGGGGCCTCGATGAGCGCGATGCGATGCACCTCGGGCTCGGCGCAGGCCGCGAGAAAGGCGTCGATGTTGGCGCCGATCATCGCGTCGACATCGGTCGGGGCCGCGGCCTCGATCTCGGCGGCGATTCGCGTCTGAATCTCCTCCTCGACCTGCTCGACCACAGCCGCGAACAACTCCTCCTTGCCCGCGAACTGGTGATAGAGCGCGCCCCGGGTCACCCCCGCGGCACGGGCGATCTGATCGGTCGAGATCGCGGCGTACCCGTACTCGGCGAAGAGTGGGCGGGCAGCCACGACCAGCGCCGCGCGCGTCGCAGCGGTGCGCTGGGCCTGAGTTCTCTTGACTTCCATACAACCTGTCCGTAAGTTGGATACAACCTGTTCGTAACCTTACCTCGGAGGAGCCATGGGGGCCCGTACGACGTACCGCGAGGCCGAACTTTTCGCCGGCCCGATCACCTACCGGCAGTGCGGGCCCGACGACGGCCGGCCGGTCGTCTTCGTGCACGGATTCCTCGTCGACGAGACGATGTGGGCCGATGTGCCCGAACGACTCGGCGACCAGGGTTTCCGGGCCATTGCGCCGACCTGGCCGCTGGGATCGCACCGGACGGCCATGAAGCCGGACGCCGACCTCTCCCCACGGGGCATCGCGCGGGTCGTGCTGTCGTTCCTCGACGAACTGGATCTCCAGGACGTCGTACTGGTCGGCAACGACACCGGCGGGGCGGTCTGCCAGTTCCTGCTCGATACCGATGCCAGCCGCATCGGCGCTGTCGTACTGTCCAACTGCGACGCCTTCACCACGTTCCCGCCCGCCCAGTTCAAGGCGGTGTTCAGCGCGGGGAAACATCCCTGGCTCGCGGGCCTGATCCTCAAGTCGATGCGCTGGCCCGCGCTGCGGCACTCACCGCTCGGGATCGGGCCGCTGGCCAAGACCTTCAACCCCGACCAGACCGCCGGGTGGTTCGCGCCGAGCATCGGCAACCCCGCGATCCGGCAGGACATCGCGCGGTTCCTGCGGCACGTCAGCCCTGCCGAACTGGATGGCGTCTCCACCCGTCTCGACCAGTTCGAGGGACCAGTGGCTGTCGTCTGGGGCGAAGACGACCGGGCGTTCCCACCGAAGCTGGGCCAACGGCTCGCCGCGGCCTTCCGCGACGCCCGCTTCGTAGCCGTTCCAGACGCCAGAACCCTGCTGTCCCTCGACGCACCGGCACGCTTCGCGACCGAGATCGCCAAGCTGGCCACCCGCCCGGCCTGACAACACCGAGGCTTTCCATACCCTTTGGTATGGTACTGGGTATGAGGCTCACGGCGTGGCGGCTCGTTGTCGGTTATCTGGCGATGGTCGCCACCGTGCCGTACCTGGCGCTGAAGATCAGCTGGGTGAGCGGGGGCACGATCGGGATGAACGATCCGGCGTACTTCGACACCACGACCTATCAGATCGGCAACCTGGTGACCATCGGTATGGATGCCGTCGCGGTGGCCGTCGCCGCGGCGTTGACCTTCCGCTGGGGGCAGCGCATTCCGGCCTGGCTGGTGCTCTTCCCGATCTGGGTGGCGACCGGCTTCCTGGCTCCGATCGCCGTACTGACCTTGTTGCCCTCGGCATCGAGCAGTGCGACCACGCAGGCGGTCGAACCGTTGGCGAACTGGGTCTTCACAGTGGTTTACGCGGGCTTCGCCATCCAGGGTGTGCTGCTGATGACGGCGTTCGTGCTGGCGGCAGTCACTCGCTGGCCGAGCGTGTTCAGCCAACGCCTCGCCGGCGCACCTCGCAGTACGGCGCAGACCTTGTTGCTGCTGATCACCGCGGCAGCCGTCTTGCTCGCGACTGTGGTGGCCGGATTTCAATGGGCATGGGCATTCGGGGTCCGGACCGGGCTGCCGGATCAGCTACTGAAGGACGGTGACGTCACTGCACGGCTGTCCTACTTCGGCGGGTACGGCGTGTTCACACTCACCAGCATCGTCGGCGTCACCCTCTTGGCGGTCAGGAAGCCGGAGCGGACGCGGTTGTGGATCCCGCTGGCGGCGACCTGGCTAGGGTCGAGCGCCATGTTCGCCTGGGGTTCCTGGCAACTGGCCACGATGACCGCACAGGCCGAGATCACCACCCCCGGCTACCAGCTACTGACCTTCCTCCAGGTGCTGGCCGGCGTACTGATGGCGATCGTCGTAGCCTTCATCATGAACGAACGCTACGGCGCGGATCACCCCAGTTCCACCAGCACGGCTGCGTGATCCGAAGGCCAGACACCGGCAACCGGCTCATCCGCGACCACTGCGGCGGACCTGATGCAACCGAGTTGGCCGTTGCGGGGTAGCCCTACGTGCACGTAGTCGATGCGGGCGTCCGGCTCCATGGTGGCGGCCACGTGTGGATTTCGGCGCTGCCAGGTCAGGCCGGGGTCAGCTCTGTCGGCGTAGCGCCAGGCGTCGACGAGCACGAGCCCAGGAACGACCGGTGCAGTGAGATGACCGCCGAGCAGCCGCAGCTCGTCGGACTCGGGCTCAGCATTCAGGTCGCCGGTCAGCACCGGCGGGTACGCACAGTCCCCCGACCGCTCGGCGATCAGTCTGCTGATCACCGCGACCTGCTCACACCGGTCAGCCGACGCACCGACGGTCGAGGTGAGCTGCGTGGTGAAGAACGGCATCGTTCCGCCCGCGCATTCGATCCTCGCGAAGAGCGCCGTACGGCCATCATCACCAGGCAGGTCAACAGCTGCCGTCTCCGCGATCGGCCAGCGGCTGAGAACAGCGTTGCCGAAGCCGACGTTCGAAGCGCCGATCCTGCGCTGCCACGCTTCGGGCGCCGGAGATGGTGCATACGCCCAGTGGTAGCCGAGGTCGGCCGCCAGCCAGCCGGCGAGGTTCGCACTTCCGTCGTCCCAGACTTCCTGGAGCCCGCAGATATCGGGCTGCGCCTGGTCCAGCACCTGACGGATGGCATCGCGACGGCTCTGCCAGTCACCGAAACGCCACCAGAGATTCCACGTCATCACCTGAACCACGTACCGCTCCGATCCACCTGGGCGCGCCGAACCATACGGTACCGTCTTGTCTTGTCGGCGATGGACTCTTGATCCTCTGAGGAACGATGGCAAGCAAACGGGACTGGCTGGACGCGGGATTGTCGATCCTTACCGAGGACGGTGCACCGGCCCTGACGATCGAGCGGCTGGTGGGCATGCTCGGTCTGACCAAGGGTTCGTTCTACCACCACTTCGGCGGTATGCCGGGCTACAAGACGGCCTTGCTGGACCTCTACGAGCAGGAGTTCACCAGTCGCTTCGTCGAGGCTGTCGACGACGCTGCGGCCACGCCGCGGGCGAGACTGGACGCCCTGATGAAGCTCGTCGTGAACGATCGCCGGCCCGATCCTGAAGTCGCTATCCGCGCGTGGGCGATGCAGGACGCCGAGGTCGAGCAGGTGCAACGCAGGATCGACAACACCAGGATGAAATACCTGCGGGCCCAATGGCTGGAGCACAGCGGAGACGCGACCGAGGCCAAGTTCATGAGCCAGCTGCTCTATCTCTCCCTCATCGGAGCGTTCCACGTTGTCCCACCGATCAAAGGACGGGCCTTGCGCCAGCTGTTCGAGTTCGCCATGAACGAGGTCCCGGCCAGGCAGCCGAAGAGTTCGTGAGCACTGGCCCTGTCGGCTGAGATATTCAGGTGTGCGGAAAAGACTTGCGGCGCTGACAGTTCTCGGCCTCGCGCTCGTCGGATTGGGCATCGCCACGAAGAAGGCGGTGCCCTACTACCCGGGCGGTTCCGACATCGTCAGGCTCTCGGCGGACTACGACCTGAAGCCGGACGGCACCCTCGAGGTCACCGAGACCATCGACTACAACTACGGTCACCTCGGCGATCCCCTCGCCAGGGTGATTCAAGTACGCCGCCCTGCCACCGACGACCTGTACGACAGTGTGAAGACCCCGGGAACGGACCGGATCTGGAAGGTCTTCGACGTCACCGCCACCGATTCGACGGGAGCCGAGGTTGCCGTCGACCTGCGGGAGATGGATCCGTTGCTCCCGCCACTCACCCCCACCGGCATCGACGGCTGGAACAGCCGGCTGTCGGATCTCCACATCAAGGTCGGCGATTCACTCCCCTACGTCACCGTGCATGCCACCGATACCAAACCTGTGACCCGAATGGCGAGATTCGTCGTCCGCTACAAGGTCCGCGGTGCGCTGGAGCGGACGAGCAGCGGCTACGAACTGAACTGGCCGGACCGGCGCCGGGTGGCCTCAGGGCAGCAGCTCGACTACATCGGCGTACCAGTGGTCGACACCCGGCTGACGACTCCGACCGGTCCGATCAACCCGACGTGCTCAGGCTACCGAGACGATGGTCCCAAGTGGGCAGCGGCGCCTTGCTCGACGTCGACGAAGACCACCCGCGAGACCGTCTTCACCAACGGGCAGCAAGACGCCACGATGACCGTCGCGGCCGGCGTTGCCGGTGACGGCTTCGCCGAAGGCACCGCCTTGTACGACGACTCACCGGCACCCGTCTCCGTCTGGATCCGCTGGCTCCTTGTCGGCGCAATGCTGGTGACAGTCGTGGCGGTCGTCGTCATCTGGCGCCGGCGCAGCCGCCCCGAGGACTAGTCCGCTCGGTGCCGACGCCAGTAGTCGACCGTCACCGCGAGCAGCAACGGCCCCCAAGCCACGTGAGTCAGCAGGCCCACCAGTGCGATCGTCTCCCACCAGCCCGAGCTGAACTCCACCCGATCGCCAAGTAACCACCTGATCAGGTCGCTGATCCACAGCACCGAGAACGCGAGGCCCCCGATCGCGGCGGCGGCCGCGACCACCCGGGGATCCGCGCGGACGCCGCCGACCCACGGCAACCATCGCGGCACCGTTTCTCCCCAGGGTTCGACGAGGCCCACCGTCAGGACCGCAAGGACCTCGATGACCACGATCAGGCCGAGCGTGTACGGAACCGCCCACCAGGCCCAGGGCGGCGCCGATGGATCCACCATGCCCATCGAGAACCCGAACGCGAACGGAAGCCGCCACAGCGCGGTCGGCAGGATCATCCACGGTACGGCGTACGCGCAGCGCACCGCCCAGCGAGCCGGTGGCCGGGCGACAACCTGGAGCGGTGGGCGAGTCACCCCAATACCATACCCAATGGTTTGGTCGGCCGGGTCGCGCGGCGGATGTTCGCCAGGCCATTGCCAGCCGCGACGGCGTACCACACACTGTTAGCGCTAACTGTCCTGCGCCGCCCCACGTAAGGATTCCGTTGATGCGCTCGATTCCGCCCCGAACTGCGCGCGCCGGCCGGCGATTCTCGCTGACCGCTCTCGCCGCTGTACTTGTCTCAGTGGTCGGCATCGTCGCCGTTCCATCGGTCGCCTCGGCTGCTGGTCCTGCGCCGCACTACCTGATGACGGCGTTCACCAACAGCAGTGAGTCGAACATGTACGTGTACGACTCGGCCAACGCGACCAACTTCACCCAGGTCAGGGCCAACGCCTACACACCGCCTTCTGGGCTGATCCGCGATCCCAGCGTGATCAGGCACACCGACGGCTACTACTACATCGTCTACACGACGAACTGGACCGGCGACACGATCGGCTTCGCCCGCAGCGCGGACTACGTCAGCTGGTCGTTTCTGCGCAACGTCCGGGTCGGCCTCAACGGCGCCACCGGCAGCACGTGGGCGCCGGAGTGGTTCAAGGACTCCGACGGAAGCGTGCACGTGATCTTCTCCGCGTCCACGACCGGTACGGCGGGTCAGTTCCGGCCGTACCGGATCACCGCGACGAACTCGGACCTGTCGGCGTGGAGCAGCCCGGTCGCGCTCGGTATCCCGGCGAACTACATCGACAGCTTCGTGGTCAAGGTCGGCGGGACTTACCACAACTTCCTCAAGAACGAGACCACGAAGTACATCGAGCACGCCACGGCCACGTCGCTGAACGGGCCGTGGACGTTCGCCGGCACCAGCAACTGGGCGGGCTGGGGTTCCGGGCTGGAAGGGCCGGCGGTCGTGCGGCTACCCGACGGCCGCTGGCGGATCTACTTCGACCAGTACGGTCAGCGGCGGTACTACTACGCCGACAGCGCGAACCTGAACTCCTTCGGCGGCAAGGTCGAGATGCCCGGTCTATCCGGAGTCGCGCGACACTTCACCGTGTTGCGAGAGGACTCCGGCGACAGCACCGCCGTACCGACAGGTAATCGGTCCCTGCGCTCGGTAAGCCACACCGACCGCTACGTCCGGCACCGCGACAACCTCGCCTACGTCGAGCCGGTGAGCTCAGCCAGCAGCCTGACGGTTCGCCAGGACGCGACGTTCACCATCGTGCCAGGACTGGCGAACAGCAACTGCTACTCGTTCCGTTCGCTGAACTTCCCGGACCGCTACCTACGGCACTACGCCTTCCGCGTCCGGCTGGAAGCCAATCCCGGTGACTCGTCATTCGCCCGCGACGCCACCTTCTGCGGTCGCGCCGGTCTGGCCGGCGGTACGTCGTTCGAGTCCTACGCTCATCCCGGCCGCTACTTGCGCCACTACAACTTCGAGGTGCGCGTCGACTGGCGCACCTCCGACGCGGCCTTCGCCCGTGACGCGTCGTTCACCCTTTCCGCACCACTGGCCTGAAAGGACACTGATCGCGCCGCTCCGCGCGAGCCAGGTCAAGGTTCTCCGAAGCTTTTTCGAAGGGCCGGCTGGTTGAGTCGCTCCACCGAGCAGGAAACAACGCCCTGAAGGAGCACATCATGAGCAGGTTGGTACAGATCGGCCGCGTGGTTGCCGGGACAGCCTTGGCTGCCTCGTCACTTGCTGTCATCAACGTCAGTTCGGCGTACGCGATCGACTGCAGTCAGTCCTTCGTCGACAACTCCCCGAACAGCACTCTGATCGCGAAGCCGAATTCGCCCTACCGCAAGGGCCCAGGGGCCGCGTGTGCCGAGGTGCCCGGCAGCCCCCGCTCCGGCCAGGCGAACGTCTACTGCTACAAGCTCAACGAGTTCGGCCACCGCTGGTTCTACGCGAGAGATCTCAGCGAGCCGCAAATCACCGGCTGGATCTGGGAAGGCAACACCGAGGGAATCGCCGGGGTCCAGCCCCGCCGCTGCGGGGCCTAGAGCGCACCTGCCCGGCCGTCGGATCATCGACGGCCGGGCAGTCCCGTCATCGGGGGTCGTCGAAGAGCGTGGCGAGGCGGAAGCGGAGGCGCCGTACCAGTGAGATCTTGAAGCCTGTCGGTGGCTCCGGTACGGCGTGGGTGTGGCCGGCGAGGGCCCAGCGGCGGTAGGGGGTGAGGGTGCGATGGTCCTCGACGTAGCCGCCGTCCGGCAGGCGGACGACCCGGCCGGTCTCCACCCCGTGCTCGGCGAGATCCAGGTCCGCTCGCTCCAGGCCGATGCAGATGCGGCGGGTCACCACCAGCGCGATCGGGGGGCCGATGATCAGCAGCACCTGGAACAGGTGGATGAGCATGTTGAAGGACCGGTGGAACGTGAGCGCGAGGGTGTCGGCGCCGGCGGCCGCCCAGAGGACGCCGTAGAAGACGATGCCGGCCACGCCGATCCCGGTGCGGGTCGGGTTGTTGCGGGGGCGTTCGAGCAGGTTCTGATCCGTGCGATCGCCGAGAATCCAGTCCTCGATGAACGGGTACGCCGCGAACCCGACGAGGAACAGAGTGCACAACGTGACCGGGAGCAGGACGGCCAACGTGAGAGTCCTGCCCCACAGCTCGATCTCCCACCCCGGCGTGAGCCGCAGGGCGCCGTCGAGGAAGGCGAGGTACCAGGCCGGGCCGATGCCCGCCGAGGCGTCCGCCGGGTCGGCCGGGCCGTACATCCAGATCGGGTTGATGGTTGCCGTGGCACCCATCAGCAACGAGATGCCGGCCACGAATGCGAACAGCCCGGCGCCCTTCACCGCGGCCACGATCGCCGGGCGACCGACGATGTTGCCGTTCGTCCGCCCCGGGCCCTCGAACTGCGCGGGCCGGTGTTTGAGCGCGAGGGCCGCGAGGACGATGAAGAGCACGATCATGACGGCGGGCAGTACGTACACGTGCAGCGGGTAGAAGAGCGCGATCACGTCGCCGGGGAACTGGCCACCGAACATCAGCGACGACAGCTCCGAGCCGATGAACGGGATCGACTTCACCACGCCGTCGATCACGGCGAGACTCGATCCCGACAGCATGTCGTCCGGGAGCGACGTACCGGTCAGTGCCGCGCCCAGCATCACGAGGAACAGCGTGAACACGACGACCCAGCTCAGCCGCCGCGGCCGGCGGAACCCACCGGTGAAGAACAGCCGCAAGAGGTGCAGCATGATCGCCGCCACCATCAGCAGTGACGCCCAGTGGTGAACCTGCCGCACCAGCAGTCCGCCGCGAACCTCGAAGCTGATCGCCAACGTCGAGTCCAACGCCCGCGACACGATCACCCCGCGCAGTGGCGCATACGGACCGTCGTACACGACCGGATCGAGCGACGGTTCGTACGGCACCATCAGCACCAAACCGCTGACCGACACCACAACGAAGCTGTAGAACGCGATCTGCCCGAACAACAACGACCAGTGATCGGGGAAAACCCTCCCCCGCAACCCGTCCAACCAGCGGCGCATCAGCTCGACCTCCCGCCACAGAGCCCTCTCAGCCGCAACCCGCGGCCATACACAGGACCCCGCGACCGGCCGCTTTGTGACGCCCTATGAGTCAAGTCACAGACTCGGTCTCGTAGTTTGGGTTCATGTTGATCTGGCTCAACGGCGCATTCGGTGCCGGCAAGACGCAGACGGCCCACGAACTGAACCGTCGTGTCTCCGGCGGGCACGTAGCCGATCCGGAACTGCTCGGCTTCGCGCTGCACAAGATGCTGCCCCCGTCACAGCGAAGCGACAGGACTTGCCACAATGGCGTACCAGTGTGGTCGCTACGCTTCTCCAAGCCGAGGCGGCCCACGAGGGACCGGTGATCGTTCCGATGTCGATCGTGCGCGACGACTACTTCGACGAGATCGTCGGCGGGCTGAGATCTCAGGGTGCCGACGTGAGGCACTACGCGCTGACTGCGTCGGCGGAGACGCTTCGCGCGCGGTTGCGGCATCGGTCCGCCTATGTCGTCGGCCGGCTGCTCAGGCGCGAGGAGACCTGGGCACTGCAGCAGGTCGACCGATGCGTTGCCGCGCTGGCCGAACCGCGTTACGCGACCCAGGTGCCCACCGATCACGCGACCGTCGACGAGGTCGTCGAGACCGTCGCACAGGACGCAGGCCTCACTCTCACAGCTCCCCGCCTGTCACCGCTCCGGCATCAGGTACGCCGCATCGCCGTTGGCCTACGCCACATTCGCCTCTGACCGACGCTCCTGAAGCGGCGGTTCGCCCACCCGCTTGAGGAGGAGCACAGCTACCCCAGCCAGTACAAGCAGGACGGGGATCGCGATAGCGGCGGTGAGCTGCAGCCCATCCGCGAACGCGTTTCGGGCGTGAGCGACAAGCTCATCACCGGCAGAGCCGGGAATGTGCTGGGCGGCCGCGAGAGTTGCCGGGAGTGTGTCTGCGGCTGCAGGGAGATGATCGGGGACCACGGGCGCCATCTGGTGGTGGTAGACCGCGTTGACCAGGCTGCCGATCAAGGCGATACCGAGAGCTCCACCCAGTTCCTGCGTGGTCTCCCCCACGGCCGCCGCCGATCCGGCCTGCTGGGGAGGAGCGGAACTGACGATCATGTCGATCCCGAGTCCGGACACCGGCATCAGCCCGGCGAACAGCAGGACCGAACCGGTCACGACGATCGGAAGACCGGCTGATGCGTCGGCTTGGGTGAGCACGGCGAAACCTGCGGCGGCCACGACCAGCGCGGCTCCGAAGACGTAGGCCCGGTCGATCCTGGTCGCTGCTGCCGACGCGACGAAGATCGCGACAGTGCCCGCGATCACCAGAGGCAGTCCCCACAGACCAGCCGTGAGCGGGGAAAGGCCCAGCACCAGCTGCATGTATTGGGCCATCAGGAACTGAGTGCCGAGCATGAAGATCACCGTGATGGTCAGCGTGCTCAACGAGACGGTGAAGTTCCGGTTGGAGAACAGCGACAGGTCCAGCAGCGGTTGGGTCAGCCGCCGCTGCCGACGGACGAATTGCAGGCCGGTCAACAGCCCGAGGACGATAGCCGCCGCGGGCACCCAGGCGACGCCATCCTTCGCCAATTCCTTGATGCCGTACACCACCGTCAACGCTGCGGTCAGCGACAGCACCGCGCTCGGCAGATCCAGCCGAGCCGGCCGCGGGTCGCGGTACTCCGGCAGCAGGATCGGACCGAGGACCACCAGCAGCACCATGACCGGAACCGCCGCCAGGAACACCGAACCCCACCAGAAGTACTCCAGCATGACGCCACCCACCAGCGGACCAACAGCGCCGCCTGCCATGAAGCTGGCCATCCAGATGGTGATGGCCATCGTGCGCTGCCGCGGATCGTGGAACATAACGCTGATCAACGAGAGCGTGGATGGCCCCAGCGCCGCCCCGGCGAGACCGAGCAGGGCCCGAGCGGCGATCAGTGTCTCGGCACTCGGAGCGTAGGCGGCCAGCACGGAGGCGACTCCGAACGCCGCCGCTCCGATCAGCAGCACCCGCCGCCGACCGACGCGATCGCCCAACGCACCCATCGGGATCAACGCACCGGCGATGAGGAAGCCGTAGATGTCGGTGATCCACAACAACTCGGAGGCACTGGGAAGCAGATCAGCACTGAGCCGAGGTATGGCCAGGTGCAACACGCTCATGTCGATCATCACGAGCATGGCGGGCAGCGCGAGGACCGCAAGCCCGGCCCACTGCCGCCACGTCGCCCGTTCAGCAACATCAGTACGCATCAGGTCTCCTTGACCGTCGGTGATGGGCATGTGCTCACCGTAGGAACCGGGCTTACTTTTGGTAAGGACCCACCTTCAGGTAAGCTCCCGGGCATGCAGGTAGGTGCCCAGGTGGCACGGGATCAGCCCGACCCGATGAGTGACGTGTTCAACAGCGACTGCCCCGGACGAACGGTGTTCACCCACGTGAGCAGCCGCTGGGGCATGCTGATCCTGGCCGCCCTGCGCAACGGGCCGTTGCGCTTCTATCTCCTGCGCGATCAGATCGGCGGGATCAGCGAGAAGATGCTGTCCCAGAACCTCCGCGACCTCGTCCGGGACGGCCTGGTCCATCGTGAGGTCGAGCCCGCCGTACCGCCCAAGGTCTCCTACTCCCTGACACCGCTCGGCGAAGGCCTCGCCGAAGCACTCCAGGGGCCTGCTGTCCTGGATCGGATCGCACACCGCCGACGTCATGGCTGCTCAGATCAACCACGACGAGCTCTCGGCCAAAGCGGGCCTACCGCAACGACCGACCGCCGGCCGAACCTAAGGCTGCTGCGGGCCGTCGAGCCGGTGCCGCTGGCCCGGCTCCCTTACGGGAGCCGGGGACGGGTGGGGTCAGGAGATGGGTTCTATCCAGATGTTGCGGAAGCGGGGGTTGTCGCCTGGGTCGTTGTGGTCTTGGAGGCGGATGCCGGCGGGAGCGGAGGTTTCGGCGATGCCGCCGCCGGTGCCACCGTCGATGGCGACGTCGTTGTGGACGGCGGTGCCGTTCCAGACGACGGTGGCTCGGGCGTTGTCGACCTTGCCCGCGGCGTCGTAGCGGGCGGCGCGGAAGGTGATGTCGTAGGTCTGCCAGGTGCCGGAGGGTGTACCGACGTTGGCGTCTGCGGCCTTCTTGTTGTAGATCGCGCCGGCGATGTTGTTCGCCGTTGGCTGACCTGCGGACTCCAGGACCTGGATCTCGTAGCGTTCCTGGAGATAGACACCGCTGTTACCGCGAGCCTGTCCGGTCTGTTCGGGCGGATAGCTGGGTTCGTACCACTCGACGTGCAGCTTGAAGTCGCCGTACTGCTGCTTGGTGCGGATGTCACCACCCAGGGTCTCCATCGAGCCGCCGCTGATCGGCCAGGTTGCCGCCCCGCCGCCGACCTTCTCCCAGGCATCCAGGTTGGTGCCGTTGAAGAGCTGGATGCGCTGACGGGCGGTGATGGTGAGGTTGTCGAGGTTCACGTGGCCGCCGTCGCCCGCGTCGTACCGGTACGAGATCGTGTTCGTGCCGGCGGCCAGTTGCAGCGGCTCGGCCTCGACTGCCCAGCTGTTCCAGACACCGGTGCTCGCCAGCCGCGTCTGTTTCACCTTGGTGCCGTTCACGTACAGGCTGAGCGTCTTGTTGCCGACCGGGTTCGGTCCGTTCGAGTAACGCAGGCCCGCGTTGTAGACCCCCGCCGACGGAACCGACACGGTGAAGGTCGTCGAGGCCCCCTGGTTCCAGTAGCCGTCGACGAACCCGGTCCCCGTGTATCCCGCGTGGTTGTTGTTCGTTCCGGCGTTGCCGGCCAGAGCAGCCTTCTCTGCCTCGTACGTCGTACTTGCGGCCGGACCGTCCACCAGGGAATTCAGCGTGTACCAGGCCTCGGTACTCCACAACGGCGTACCGGATTCGGAAGCGAACGGGCGCGGCGAACGGAGGTGGACGACGCGACCGGCCTTCAGACCGGCGATCTGCAGGTTGACCTTCTTGCGGTCGGCCGACACGGAGGTCGAGGTCACGTTCAACGTCTCCTCGTCGACCTTCGGGCCGCCGTACTCGATCGTCGGGTGGTAGCGCCACTGTTGCGCCCGGTACTTCGTGGCCAGGTTCGTCGCGGTCTCAGTGGAGATCGGTTGCGTGTACTCGAGTTCGAAACCACCGGCCACCGCACGCATCGCGCGGATGTCGAAGGTGCTGGTGCTGTTCGGCGTCAGCTTCTGCAGACCGAACTGCAGCTTGCCCTCCTGACCCCAGTTGCCTCCGGCACCGATCCCGCCGGTGTAGATCGAGCCGTCGGGACCGAGGCTGATGTGACTGACACCGGACTCGAGTCCCTGGGTCAGGCGGAACACCGCACCCTGGTACTCACCGTTGATCTTCTCCAGGAACACTCGCTGGAGGCCGCCGTACGTGACATCGCCGTACACCATCTGGCCGCTGAACACCCCGCTCGGCAGCAGGACCGGATTGCTCGGCGAGTTGGCGATCTCGTTGTGCGGCAGCCAGACGACGGGCGCGGTGACAGGCCTGGAGTCGAACTGGCCGGACGGATTCGTGTAGTGGTTGAAGAAGCGGTTCTGCTGGATGCGGACCAGTTTGTTCGCCGGCAGCCAGCCACCCTGGTTGTCGGTCACGAAGAGGTCGTTCTCGGGACCCCAACCGAGTCCGTTCGGAGTGCGCAGGCCGCCGGCGACATAGGTGACTGCGCCGGTGGCCTTGTCGACCCGGATGGACGTACCACGGTTGGCCGCGGGTTGCGGATCGGTCGTGGCTCCGCCTTGGTTGATGGCGACGGACAGGTTGATGTAGAACGATCCGTCGCGATACAGGAGGCCGAACGCGAACTCGTGGAAGTTCCCGCCGTACGGCCAGGTCGCGACCGTGCGGTAGTTATCGGTCACCCAGTCGCCATTGGTGTCGTTCAGCTCGACGAGGCGGTTCTTCTCCGAAACGTAAAGCTTGCCGTCGACGTACTTGATGCCCATCGGCTCCCGCAGACCGGTGGCGATGCGCTGGGTCCGGACCTGCGCCGGGTCGGTGTTCCCGGTGACGTTGCTCAGCAGGTGAACCTCCCCCAGTACGACGCCTGAGCCGCCCCAGGTCGTGATCGCGAGCCGCCCGTCAGGCAGCCAGTCCATACCGGTGACCTGTGGTTCGAATCCAGCCGGCCGCAGGTTGGTGAGGGTGTAGCCGGGATTGACGCTGGTGAGCGGCAGACCGTCACCTGGCGAATCCGTCGACGCCTCGCACTCCTTCCGGCCCGGAGAGGTCACGCGGACCACACCCGAGTCGGTGCTGAGCACCGAGTTGGGGACGACGACGAAGTTCTCCACATTGGGCGGCCGCCACTCGAGCTTGACCTCCTGCCCACCACCGTTGTCGAAGTGGTCGATGCGCAGCCCGTGGTACCCGGTCGTCAGCTCGATCGACCCGGTCGCCGGTGTCGACGCATGCAGCCCGTCGTGGTTGATCACCAGTTTGTCGTCGATCAGTAGCCGCGACCCGTCGTCACTGGTGAGCCGGAACTCATGACGCCCAGCGGTCGCGATGTTCACATTGCCAGTCACCTGAGACGCGAACCGGTCGGCGATACCGAAGTCCGCGTCGGCGGTCCAGTTGATGACCGGCATCAGCTTGTCCACGTTCGGTGTCTGACCAGGTTTCAACGTGCACAGCTTGTCGAGACCGGTCTGCAGGTCGAACACCCGCAGAGTCACACCGGGCTCCTGAGGTGGAACGGCGCCTCGCGCCTGCCCGGTCACCAGTCCGGACACGACGATCAGCAGGGCGGCCGACCACGCGGCAGAACGTCGCCACCGCCGGCCAGGCAGAAATGTATGCGGCATCGGTACTCCTTCGATCGGGGCGGAGCGGGGTACCTCGTAGCTCGGACCTTTCCCGCTTTTGTACGCCGCCAATCGAAAGTCCAGCGCCACCGGCCAAAAGTGATGACCGATTCCTGACAGCCCAGCACTCCTCGCCAACGGACCCGTTAGCGTCGGTTCATGACGATCTGGCGGTCGGCCGAAACCTGGCGGCGAGTAGCACAGAAACAGTTACGGCGTAGTCAGGCCGCCGTCGCGACGCGGAACTGGCGGGTCGCCACGGTCGCCAACCAGCGTGCGCAGGCGGCGATCGGGCGTGCTGCCGCGGCGTCGGAGCTGACGCCGAAGGACGAGCAGGTGCTGGCGTCGTTGCACTACGACCTGACCGAGATCCACAGCGTCGGCGGTAACCTGTACGCCGCTCTGGACCAGGCGGAGAAGGCCTGGCAGCTGTACCACCGGCTCGACCCAACCGGTGGTGATCCGGCGAAGGTGAACAACACCCTCAGAGCCGAGGACGAGCAGGCCGTTGCGCACGCGGCGGACGCGCTGGCGCGGCTCGCCCGACTCAGGGCGATGCGGCTTCTGCAATCGCGCCGACTGGCCGACGAGTACAGCCGGTCCTCCGGTCACTACCAGCCGATCGGCGGCCAGCCACTGAGCCCAGCCGATATCCAGGAGCAGGCCTGGGTCCGCGAGCACGCAGAACTGGCCGTCACCCGCTACGAACGGCTGACGTGGATCAGCACCCGGTACGGCGAGCCGGACCTCGCCCGGGTCCGCACCGGCCGCGACCGAGCCCTCGCCGCATTGCGCGAGCTCTGACTACCCCGGCGCTGGCCCGACGGTTCTCCTGGCCAGCCCCTCGATACTCCGGTGTTTGGAGGAGGTCGGTTGTCACACAGTCGACGAGGCAGCGACTACGGTCATCGCACAAGCGCAGGCTCTGGGCGAGTCCGAGCCATGGTCACGCGCATCCTTCATCGACGACATCGTCGCTCTCCAGCGCCGACGCCAGCTGGACGCGTCCGGAGCGGTTCAGGTGTTCGACCGGTCTCCGGTCTGCACTCATGCCCTCGCGACCTATCTGGGCTGGCCAGTGTCTGCAGCCCTGTCGGAGGAGCTCGAACGAGTCACCTCGGAGCGGGTCTACCAGCAGCGAGTGCTCTTCGTTCGAAACCTAGGGTTCGTTCAGCCGTCCGCAGCCCGGCGGATCAGTTTCCAGGACTCGCTGGCCTTCGAGAAGATCCACGAAGAGAGCTACCGCCTCTTCGGCTACGAACTCGTCGACATCCCAGCCGGCGACCTGGCCCACCGCGTCGCCCTGGTGCGCTCACTGGCCGGGGCCTGAGCTTCGCTGAGCAGCCTCGGTGCCAGAGTACCCGTGGCGACGACCTCGGTCGCTCGACGACCACCCTGACCACCGCTCTCGCGCCGGCCGGGCCCCCTGACGTTGGTCCGGGACCGCTTTGAAGGCTCTTCCTTCCAAGCAGCCATCGATCCCTTGTGTACAAGGCTATTTCAGTTCGGCGGAGGTCTTCCCGAGGAGCCTGCGGGCGACGATGAGTTGCTGGATCTGTTGGGTGCCTTCGAAGATGTCGAGGATCTTGCTGTCTCGGGACCACTTTTCGAGGAGGTGGTGCTCGGAGTAGCCGAGGGTGCCGGTCAGTTCTACGCAGCGGAGGGTGATGTCGTTGGCGGTTCGGCCGGCTTTGGCTTTGGCTATGGAGGCTTCGAGGGAGTTGGGGCGGGCGTTGTCGGCCATCCAGGCGGCTTGGAGGGCCAGCAGGTGGGCGGCTTCCCAGTCGGCTTCCAGTTGGAGGTAGGTGGCTGCGGCGGCCGGCTGGAGGTGGGTGGGGCGGTCGTAGTCGATCTCGATGCCGGCTTCGGCCAGGAGGTCTCTGGTGAGTTCCAGGGAGGCTCGGGCTACGCCTACGGCCATGGCGGCGACCAGGGGGCGGGTGTTGTCGAAGGTCTGCATGACGCCGGCGAAGCCTTTGCCGGGGTCGATGTCGGGTGAACCGAGGAGGTTGGCGGCGGGGACCCGGCAGTTCTCGAAGCGGATGGTGGCGGTGTCGGAGGCGCGGATGCCGAGCTTGTGCTCGAGGCGTTCGACGGTGACGCCGGGAGTGTCCTTGGGGACCACGAAGGACTTGATCGCGGCGCGGCCGGCCGACTTGTCGAGGGTGGCCCAGACGACGACGGCGTCGCAGCGGCCGCCGGCGGTGACGAAGATCTTCTCGCCGTCGATGATGTAGTCGTCGCCGTCGCGGCGGGCGGTGGTGCGGATGCCGGCGGAGTCCGAGCCGCACTCCGGTTCGGTGATGGCCATGGCGGCCCAGACACCTTCGAAGCGGCGGAGTTGCTCGTCGGAAGCGACCGAGGCGATCGCGGAGTTGCCGAGGCCCTGGCGTGGCATCGAGAGCAGCAGGCCGACGTCACCCCAGGACATCTCCATGATGGAGAGGACCGAGGACAGGTTCGAGCCGTTCTTCACGCCGGTGTCTTCACTGCCTTCGGTACGGCGGACGCCCGCTGCACCGGCCCCGGAACCGGTGCCCGAGGCCCCTAATCCGTCGACCATCGCGGCGAGCATGTCGAGCTCGACCGGGTACTCGTGCTCGGCGAGGTCGTAGCGGCGGGAGTTCGGCCGGAGCATCTCGGCGGCGACCTGATGAGCTTGGTTGACGAAGGCCCGGAACTTGCGGGGCGTCTCGAGGTTGATCATCAGACCAGCACCGCGCCTTCCATGATGCCGATGGCCCGCAGGTCGCGGTACCAGCGTTCGACCGGATGTTCCTTGACGAACCCGTGCCCACCAAGGAGTTGTACGCCGTCCGTCCCGATCTGCATGCCCTTGTCGGTGCAAAGCCGCCGGGCGAGCGCGACCTCGCGGGCGAACGGGAGCCCTTGCTCGGCACGGGATCCGGCTCGATACGTCACCAGGCGCATCCCTTCGAGCTCGATCGCGATGTTCGCGACCATGAAGGCAACGGACTGGCGGTGACTGATCGGTTCACCGAAGGCGACGCGCTCGTTCACGTACGGCGCGACGTAGTCGAGCACGGCCTTCGCCGTACCGAGGGAGAGCGCACACCAGCCGAGTCGCGAGAGCCGGACGCACTCGCGGTAGTCGTCGAAGGTTCCGAGCTGAACAGCCGGTACGTCGTCCAGGATCACCCGGCTGAGTGAGGCCGCCCGCAGACCCATCGACGGCTCGGCCTCGATCGTGACGCCGGGATGACCGGACTCGACCAGGAAGAGCGCCGGGCCGCGGGCCTCGAGCTGGGCGGCGATGACGAAGAGTTCGGCCTCGGCGCCCCGCGGCACCAGCGACTTCACGCCGGTCAGCTTGCCGCCGACCACGCGAGTTCGGAGGTCGAACGGATCGAAGAGCGGTCGCGGCTCCAGGATCGCGAGCGCTGCGGCCGGGGCTGAGTCGCCGGTGAACGCCGGCAGGTACGTCGCCTGCTGGGTCTCGTCGCCCCACAGGGAGATCGCCGTACTCACAGCGGCCGGCGCCAGGCACGCGACGGCCTCCCCCATGTCCCCGTGCGAGAGCGCTTCCGCGACCAGTACGCCGGTCATCGCGGATCGCTCGGTGACGATGCCGCCGAGCTCCTCCGGGACCTCGATCAGACTCAGCCCGAGCTCCGCCGAAGCGGTCAGCACCTTGGCCTCGGTCGCACAGTCGCTGTCCGCGACCGCGGCAGCCGGGCGCAGCACCTCGGCCGCGAACTCACGCACCACCTCGACGACCGTCTGCTGGTCCTCGGTCGGCGTCAGGTCGAACTTCCCGCTCCCCCGCGCCGACGGCAACCGCGACGGTTTCGCCAGCTTCGAGGCGGCCGAGAAACTCCGGGACAGCGCTCCCGCCGTCCGGAAGCCGCTCTTCGTCGCCTCGAACACCACCCGCTCGGTCTGCTTGCGCCACCCGAACCGGTCGATCGTGCGCGACTTCGCCAGCCGGTTCAGCCAGGCCACCCCGACCCCGATGACGTCCCGCCGCCGCGTCCGCTCCAGAAGGCTCATACCCGCCACTGTAAACCGAAGTTACAACCCGAGTCACGTGACCCAGGCCACAGCCCGCTTCACCCCGAGCCGAAGCCCGGGTACGGCGGTCGTCGAATTCCTTGCCACCTCCCGGACCCTCGCGCACTCTAATCTGGTCTATTCCATAATGAGACCGGATGGAGCCCCATGCCCGACGACCGCTGGATCCTCGCCTTCGACGCCTCGTGCGGAAACTGCCAAGCCATCGCGGCCGCGGTCCAAGAGGCCGCGGCCGGCCGACTCGACGTAGTGCCGCTGCAGAACGACAAGGTGACCCGCTGGCGGCACGAGGCGCTGGGTGCGGATGCGCCATGGCGACCGACGCTGCTCCGAGTACGGGGATCCGTCGCCGCGTGGACCGGCCCCGCCCTGGTGCTCCCACTGGTCCGCACACTCGGCGTCCGTACGACGCTCGCCGTACTCCGCAGCCTGGGCCAGCTGCAGCAGTCGTCGCGGCCCGCGGCCGGGTTGAACCGCAAGCAGTTCCTGCGACTCGGGGCCGGAGCCGGCATGGCTGCCGGCATCCTGCTCACCGGTCGCGCGCCCGCGTTCGCCACCGGCCGGGCCGCCGACATCCCCGCCTGGATCGCCGCGAACAAGGACAAACTCCCGCGCCGGTACGACGAGTTCACGAAGCTGCCGATGGCCTATCGCAAGGCCGTCTACGGCGAACTGTCCGTGGCTGTGCGCCAGGAGCTCTGGCTGGAGCAGACCCGACGCTACCGCGCAGGTGCTCGGGTTGTGACGCGCGAACAGGCGGCAGCCCTGGACGAGTTCGAGGCGTTCGTACGGCGCGGCTTCGAGTACCCGGCCGAGGACTTCGCCGGCCGGGATCAATTCGGTGAGCTGGTGAACTCAGCGTACGAGAAGCGCGAGGGCAAGAAGCTGTTCCGCACCCTCGGTCCGTCCGACAACGCCGGGATGGCGCCGGCCGGTGACTGCTCTTGCTCCACCTGGGACGACTGGTGCGACGGCACATGCTGGTTCCGGGCGAACAACTGCACGCGGACGAGATTCGGCTGCGGGGACGCTTGGTCGTACCACTGCGACGGACACTGCGGCTGAATGACGCCCTACACAAGGGCGTTCGCACTACCGCCGTTCGCGGAGAACACGGCCGAGGTCGTCGCGGCGCTGCTCGAGCTCGGCCGCCCGAACGGCCCGCTCGACGCCCGCGACGACCTCACCGTGAGTCCGGAGGTCCTCGCCGACCAGCCCGGTACCGGCGTACAGGACGCCGTGAACGCGTTCTTCGGACAGTTCGTCAGCCACGATCTGTCCCTCGATCCGCGCTCACGGCTCGGCCGTCCTGCCGATCCGCGTGTGGTCACCAACCAGCGCACCCCCGGCCTGGACCTGGACTCGGTGTACGCGGACGGCCCGCCCGGACTCCACTTCGACGCGGCGGACCCCGCCAAACTGCTCGTCGGCAACGGCGGCCGGTACGAGGATGTGCCGCGCGCCCCGGACGGTACGACGATGACCGTGGATCTGCGGAACGACGACACCATGATTCTCAGCGGGCTGCATGCCGCGATGCTGCGGTTCCACAATCACGTCGTGGATCGGCTCCGGGCCGCGGGTACCGAGAGCTTCGGCGAGTTCCGCCGCGAGGTCGTCCGGCACTACCAGTGGATCGTGCGGCACGAATACCTGCCGGCGTTGATCCAGCCCGGCACCTGGGCTTGGCCCACGCAGCAACCGGCCGATGGACTGCCGATCGAGTTCCAGATCGCTCTCCGCATCGGCCATGCCCAGCTGCGGCCTGCCTATCGGGTGAACGACGACCTGGCCTGCTATCTCTTCCACCCGGATGGGTCAGACCTGCGCGGCGGCCGCCGCGAGCCGCGACGCTTCGTCGACTGGCGGCAACTGCTGACCGCTCGCGGGCAGAAGCTGGACCGCTCCATCTGCACCCCGCTGTTCCAGCTTCCGCGGGAGGCATTGCCGAGCGGCGACGCGCCCGTCTCGCTGCCGCAGCGTGATCTGCTGCGGCACCTCACCTGGCAGGTACCGTCCGGCCAGGCGATCGCCGCGACACTCGATGTACCGGTCCTCGCTCCGGCCGACCTGGCGGAGCTCCAGCCGTACGGCCTCGATCGCTCCACTCCTCTGTGGTACTACCTGCTCGCCGAAGCCGAGGTCGTGACCGCCGGTGCCACCCTCGGGCCGCTGGGCAGCCGCCTGCTCGCCGACGCCCTGCTCGCGCAGGTCACCACGCCGGACGACTGGCGGCCCACGCTGCCTAGTCACGAGACCGGGTCGTTTGCACTGACTGACCTGTTCGACCTTGCCGGAGTACTAGACCGTGCAGGCAGCAGCCTTGGCGGTTAGGTAGCGCTGTTCGGGGAGGCTGGTGGTACGGCGTGCTGCGGCGAGGTAGAGGTCGTGGGCCTCGGTGATATTGCCGGCGCGTTCGTGCAGGTGGGCGCGGACGGCATCCAGGCGGTGTGACTCCGTCAGACTCTTGTTGTCGTCCAAAGTGGCCAGCAGGTCCAGACCCGCTTGCGGGCCCTCGACCTGGGACAGGGCTATCGCTCGGTTGAGCGTGATCATCGGGTTCGGGGTCAGCTTCTCGAGGATCAGGTAGAGCGCGTGGATCTGCGGCCAGTCGGTCTCTTCGGCGCTGGCGGCCTCGGCATGTACGGCGGCGATCGCGGCCTGCAGCTGGTACGGGCCGACTCCCCCACGAGCCATCGTGGACAGGATGAGCGTCGTACCTTCTTCGATCTGATCGCGATCCCAGAGCGCGCGGTCTTGTTCGTCGATCGGGATCAGCGAACCGTCGGCCGAGCTGCGCGCCGTACGGCGGGAGTCGGTCAGCAGCATGAGTGCGAGCAGGCCCGCGACCTCGCCGTCGTCGGGCAACGCCACCCGCAGCATCCGGGTGAGGCGGATCGCCTCGGCCGTCAGCTCGACGCGTTGCAGGGACTCGCCGGAGCTCGCTGTGTAGCCCTCGTTGAAGATCAGGTAGAGCACCTGCCGTACGACGCGCACCCGGTCCGCGAGCTCGTCCGCCGGTGGTAGCTCGAACGAGGAACCGGCCGCCTTGATGCTCTTCTTCGCGCGACTGATCCGCGGCGCCATTGTTGCCTCCGGCACCATAAATGCGTGCGCGATCTCAGCAGTGGTGAGACCGCCTACTGCGCGCAGCGTGAGCGCGACCTGCGAGGCCGGTGTGACAGCCGGATGGCAGCACAGGAGGAGCAGCGTGAGCGTGTCGTCCTCGTCCGGATCCCCGACGGAGTCCGCACCGGGCGCGACCAACTCGTCCGTCCCGGCCATCGCGGCAACCGAGTCCTCGCGCCGGCGCCGCGCGCTCTCGCTGCGGAACTGATCAGTCAGCCGCCGCGTCGCGACCGTGATCAGCCAGCCCCGTGGATTCGCCGGTACGCCGTCGGACGGCCACTGCGTCGCCGCCGCCAGCAGCGCCTCCTGGACAGCGTCCTCACACAGATCGAACTGCCCGTACCGCCGGGTCAGGAACCCGAGCACCTGCGGCGTCAGTTCGCGCAGCAACTCCTCGATGCCGGTCATCTGGGTTCACCAGCCACGCCCGGAGCGAGTATCCCGCTCTCCAAGGTCTGCAGGAGGATCCCGGGAGCGGCGTACCGGGTCATTTCACCTTCGGCGACCGCCTCGCAGGCGATGTAGACCGACCACCAGACCATCCGGCTGATCCAGGCCGGTGGGAGCGACTGCGCGAAGACACCGTCGGCGTGCGCGCGGGCGATCAGGCTCTCCATCGGCTTGCCGACCTGGTCGAGCCGGGCGAAATAGTCCTGCACCCAGGGCGCCGGCTCGGGCGTACCGAAGGTCGGCTCGTTGAAGAGGAAGTACAGCCGCGGGCCCAGCTCGAACCAGCCGGCGATCAGCCGCTGGAAGGCGAGCCGCGGCAGGCCTTCCTCCAGATCGGCCTCCTGGATGGTTCGTTCGACCAGCTCCAGGAGGTCGTCGGCCATCGCCCGGATCAGCGCCTCGCGATCCGGGAAGTACCGGTGCAGCGTGCTCCGGGCGACCTTGGCCTCGGTCGCGATCTCGCCGAGCGACGCGTTCCGCTGCCGCCCGAACACCACCGCCGCGGCCTCCAGGATCGCCCGCCGGGTCCGGCTCCGGGTCCCCGACTCCGGCTCAGATGCAGTGCTTTCCGCCATGAGCAGCACTGTAGCTCGATCAGTCGCCGTTGTTTATTTATAGGACACGCTTGTCCCATTCAGCTACTCTGGTGATTCGGTCGAGGGGAGAACGGGATGAAGTCCGAACGCTGGCAGAACCTGCGGATGTTGTGGTCGTTCGTCCGTCCACATCGGCGGACGCTGATGGCCGGGATGCTGCTCGGGCTCGGTACGACGGCGGCCGCGCTGGCGACGCCGATGGTGTCGAAGTCGGTGCTGGACGGGTTGGCGGCGTCGTCGCCGATCGCACCGCTGGTCGGGCTCCTGGTCGGGCTGCTGGTGATCAGCTCGGGCCTCGGGCTCGTGCAGTGGATCCTGCTGGGGCGGATGGGCGAGCGGGTCGTGCTCGACGCGCGGAGCTCGATGGTACGGCGACTGCTGCGGGTCCGGGTCGGTGAGCTGGCCGGCCGGTCGCCGGGAGAGCTGGTCACGCGGGTCACCTCGGACACTGTGCTGCTGCGAGAAGCAGCCGCCTCGAGCCTGGTGCAGCTGGTGAACGGCGTGATCACGCTGGTCGGTTCGCTGGTCTTGATGGCCCTGCTCGATTGGGTGCTGTTGGCAACGACCTTGGGAGCGTTGGCCATGGTCGGGGTGATCGTGGCGTTGCTCATGCCGCCGATGGCCAAGGCGCAGGAGCAGGCGCAGGGAGCGGTTGGTCGGCTCGGCGGTGCGCTGGAGGGCGCGCTGCGGGCGATCCGGACAGTGAAGGCGAGCCGGGCCGAACATCGTGAGAGTGAGCGCGTCATCGTCGAGGCGACCGAGTCCGCGCGGCAGAGCGTCCGCGCAGTCCGATACGAGGCGGTCGCGATGACGGTGGCCGGCTTCGGGATCGGGCTCGCGACCTTGCTGATCCTCGGGCTCGGTGCCTGGCGGGTCAGTGAGGGGCTGCTGGCCGTCTCCGGTCTCGTCGCGTTCCTGCTGTACACGTTCCAGCTGATGGAGCCAGTGGCGACGCTGACCACGACCGTCAGCTCGCTCCAGTCCGGGATCGCGGCCGCGACGCGGATCCGCGAGGTCGACGCGCTCGAACTCGAACCCGCCGACGTGACCGGCGAACGCCGTACCAATGGGGACCTGAACCGGTCGGCGCTCAGCTTCGAAGGCGTGACCGCGCGCTACGCACCAGGCTCGGCGCCGGCCTTGCACGACGTGACGCTGGAGATCCCGCGGATCGGGCACACCGCGATCGTGGGGCCGTCCGGCGCGGGCAAGACCACGATGTTCTCGCTGCTACTGCGCTTCCTCAACCCGGACAGCGGCCGGCTCGTTCTCGACGGCGTACCGCTGGACGAGTGGTCGCTCGAGGATCTGCGCCGCCGCATCGTCTACGTCGAGCAGGACACCCCGCTGGTTCCAGGGACGCTGCGGGAGAACCTTCTCTACACCCACCAGGACGCCGACGAAGCCACCCTGTGGGAGGCACTGCGCGCAGTCCGGCTCGACGAGCGCGTCCGTCAGCTGCCCGACGGGCTCGACACATCGCTGTCCACGGCCGTCATCTCCGGTGGCGAGCGGCAGCGGATCGCGCTGTCTCGCGCTCTCGTGAGTACGCCGGAGATCCTGCTGCTCGACGAGGCGACCGCTCAGCTCGACGGCCTGACCGAGGCCGCGGTCCACGAGGTGATCGCCCGCGTCGCGCAGACCGGTGCGGTCCTCACGATCGCGCACCGGCTGTCCACGGTCA
Source organism: Kribbella sp. NPDC056345 (assembly GCF_042262745.1). Lineage (NCBI taxonomy): Bacteria > Bacillati > Actinomycetota > Actinomycetes > Propionibacteriales > Kribbellaceae > Kribbella > Kribbella sp. NPDC056345. The sequence continues at coordinate 75,162 of NZ_JBHJQQ010000020.1, forward strand.
TCGACGCCGACCAGATCGTCGTACTGGAATCCGGCACGATCCGTGCCCGCGGCACCCATCAGGAACTGCTGGCCACCGACAGCCTGTACCGCGACCTGGTCGCCGCGCTTCGGATTGCGACTCAGGTCGCGTAGGCGCCGATCAGTCGCCGGTACGCCGCTGGGTCGCTGAGCAGATCGGTGTTGTCGGCGAACTGATCCACCGTCCCGATCGACGGCAACCGCAGCGTCACCGTCTCCAGGCAAGCAGCGGCGAACCGATCGGCGCCGAGCACCATGGCCGGCCGCTCGTGGAAGGGACGCGGTGTCGGGTCGACGGCCGGTGTGATCGCCAGCGCGTTGTGCCGCTCCCCCAGCAGCCGATATCCGGTCGTCAGCGCCCGCTCCCGCGCCGGGTAGTTGTCGGCGGCAACCACATCGGCCAGCACGCGATCCAGACCATCGTGGTGCTGGAGCCGCGCGAACGCCGTACCCAACCACTTCGAGTACGGCGCGTAGACGCGCGACTGCAGGAGCGCTAGCCGCATCAGGTCCCGGGTCAGCCGGGCCGCCAGCACCCGCGAGCCGAGTTCGTCACCGACCTCGTGGGTGCGCTGGACGAACGTCTCCTCCTGCCCGATCCGCGTCCACTGACACGCCATCGACCAGCGCCAGATCTCCTCCGGATACCACTGCAGCTGGGTACGAACCGCCTCGAGCCGCCCATCATCGGCGTACACCGGACCGGCAACGACACCGAGCAGCAGCTGCTGCGGCGTGATCAGCCAGTCTTCAGCGCGGACTCCAGCAGACGCGTCGAAGCCGAGCAGACCGACGAGCCAGTCGCTGAGCGTCGTGACCGTGATGTGGTGGATCGGCTCCTGCGTGTCCCACCCGAACCGCACCGGATGCCCGTCGTACGAATCAGGCAGCGCTCGCTCAATCGCGTCGCGCACCTTCGCCGGTTCGTCGACGAACACCTGCAGCCGCGGTCCCCACCCGTGATCCATCGACCGGGCGGTGTCATACCCGAGGACATCCGATCCCCACCCGAGCAAACCGGCAGCATGCGGTCCGTCGACCACCGGCCGAATCACGTCGTCGTAGAACGCTGCGCTGAGCTCCCGAGCCGATCTGAATCCAGTCACCCGCGTCATCATTCAATGGTCGTCTGCCGCGTGTACAGGCAATTAGCGGACCGCCGGCTCAGGCGAAGGTCCACCCGCTCCAGCGAGCTACCTGTACGGCGATCACCGGCCCGCGCGGCGGATCCGCGACGTACTGCGGATACTTGGCCAGCAACACCGGGCCAGGCGGCTCGTGCAGGACCCGGGCGGTTCCGTCGGCGCGGACCCACCAGAGTTGGGTCCAGTCGTCATCGTCGTACTCGTCTACCAGCAATGTGACCGCGGGGTTGGCTGCGATGTTGCGCAGGCGCCGCAGGTTCAGGGTGGTCTTCGGCTTGTGGTCGATCGCGATGAACACCTCGTCACCGGCGACCGCGAACGTCACCGGCACCAGGTGTGGCACGCCATCAGCTCCGACCGTCGCGAGCCGGGCCACCCGCGCGGCGGCGAACCGGGCGCGGCAGGCCGACTCGGACAGCTTCACTTCTGCAGGCGGCGCAGTGCGGCTGCTGGGATCGACCGGGTGACCGGGCCGAGCAGGGACGCGTCGCGCAGCGCCGTACGGGCCGCGAGATGACCGCAGGCACCGTGGACGCCGCCACCAGGGTGAATCGCCGAGCTGCCCAGGTACAGACCGCTGACGAAAGTGCGTGGACTGCCGAGACCGATCGTCGGCCGGAAGATCAGCTGCTGCTGGAGCTGCATCGTGCCGCCGCCGAGCGCACCGAAGCCCAGCGCCGCGTTCCCCGCCTCGAGCACACTCGGCCGCTGCAGCTCGCGATCGATGATCAACGAGCCGAAGCCCGGCGCGAACCGCTCGATCGCCCGCTCCATCCGCCCAGCCAGCTTCTCGGCCGCCTCATCATCCGCGACCCCGCGCGGCAGATGCGCATACGCCCAGACCGCCTCGGTACCCTCCGGCGACCGCGACGGATCCGACTTCGTGGTCTGCCCGATCAGCAGGAACGGCTGCGTCGGCACCCGCCCGGTATCCAGGTCGGCCGACAGATGCACGAGCTCATCGGCCGTGCCACCGAGATGGACGACCCCGGCCGACCGGGCCTCGGTCGCCTTCCACGGCACCGGGCCGCTGAGCCGGAAGTTCAGCTTCACGGTCGGGTAGTCCCACTCGAACCGCTCGTCCAGATCCCGCCGCAACCCGGCCGGGATAGTTGCCCCAGACAACAGTCCGTCGTACAGCGCAGGTGCCGAGGTGTCCGCGATCACCGCCCGCTCCACCGCGACCCGCTCCCCCGAAGCAGTCAGTACGGCGGTCGCCCGCCCACCGGTCACCTCGACCGAACTCACCGGCATCGACGAAGCGAACAGCACGCCCGCCCGCTCGGCCCGAGCAACCAACGCACCGGAGAACGCACTCGATCCACCGACTGCGACCGGGTACCCGACGTCCTGCGCGAGCATCGCCAGCAACCAGCCCATCGTGCCGCTGACACTGCCCGACAACGGCGCGTCGGCGTGCAATGCATTCCCAGCCAGCAACGCAGCACCTCGCGGACCGGCGAACAGCTCCTTACCCATCCGATGCATCGGCATCGCCATGAACCGCGCGAACCGCAACAGCTCACCGGCCGACCCGAGCTTGCGAACCAGCTTGATCGCCGGCGACACCGGCGGCCACGTCGTGAGCAACGACTTCAGCAGCGGCTCCCGCACCGCGACGTACTGCTGGTAAAGCCGCAACCACGCTTCGCCATCACCCGGATCCTCGGCCCCGACCGACTTCGCGGTGTCCTCGGGGTCCGGGTGGATCGCCACCGCCGTCCCCTCCTCCGCATCAAGCAGATGCGCAAGCGGTAACGGCGCGTGCCCCCACTTCAGCCCGAACCGCTCGAGCTCAAGCCCCCGGATCACCGGTGACGCGACCCCCAGCGGATAGTTCGAACTGAAACGGTCACTCACCCACCCATCACTGGACGTCGACCGCACAGCACCACCAAAGGTGCCCGCAGCCTCCAGCACCAGCACGTCCCAACCGGCATCGGCGAGCCCGATCGCGCTCACCAGCCCGTTCGGCCCCGAACCGATCACCACAGCATCAACACTGCGCGGCAACATGCCTACGACCTTAACTCGCTCCCCCGCGAAGATGGGTGATCCCCCACCCGTGCACGTGATCGAGAGCCGCGTGTGGTGATGCCCACCCTGCACGTGGTCGACCGCGCAAAGGCAGATCACCCACCCGCAAACGTGGACGAAGGCTGCATATGGTGAGCCCCACCCGTGCACGTGGTCGACGCAAAGGCAGACCGCCCACCCACAAACGTGGACGAAAGCCGCACGTGGTGAGCCCCACCCCTGCACGTGGTGGGTGGCGCGCCGTACCAAGACGACTCCGGTCCCATCGACCGGTAGGTCCCGGGCGCCCTTTGCCCAGACCACAGGTCAGGGAGCGTGTCGAGCACGCGGTTTAGCTGAAGGACCCAACGGCCGTCCGGGCTGGTGACGCTGGTCGTCTCTGGGGTGAACTCGACGGCCAGCTCATCGAGCGGTACACGATCGGCGTACTCAGAAGAGGCCGGAATGACGAACGGGGTCGCTACCGGCGCCCTAGCCGAGCTGGCTGGCGTGGATGACGACGATTACGACGGAATTGGCGTAGATGTCGTAGAGGACGCGGAATCGGCCGATGTCGATGCGGCGGATTCCGGGCGAACCGAACTCCACGGACGAATCCGGCCGTGGTTCATCTGCGAGCGCGTCGATCGCGGTCATGAGTTCTTCGAGGCCGTCGGGATCCTCCTCGAGGTAGCCCGCGGCCTGGTCCAGAGCACGTTCGCTCCAGACGACCTGATAGGTCACGCCTGGCTCATGCCAAGCCGGCGCCTAACCTCGTCGTGCGGGACTGTCTGCACCTGCCCGGTCGCCTTCGCGGCCTGATACAGCGCGACTGCCAGCTGGTCCTCGAGGTCGGCCAGCTCCTGAGCGGAGATGATCACCGCGGCGGCCTCGCCGTGATCGGTGATCGTCGTGCGTTCGCGGCGAGCCGAGGCCCGGCGCACGAGCGACCCGAGCTGGCCGCGAGCCTCGGTGATCGGCAAGGTGTCACTCATGTACAGAACTGTACACTTCATGACCGAGGATGGATATCAGGAGGTCGGCGGGAGTCCGGCGAGGCGGCGAACGGCCGCGAGACCGTCGGATGAGCCGGGCCAGTGCCGATCGAGTGCCGCGGGGCCGGCGCGGCGGGCGACCGACCGGAGCGCGAACGCGACAATCACCGCGTCATCGGCGTACCCGATCACCGGGATGAAGTCGGGCACCAGGTCGAACGGCATGGCGAGGTAGGCCAGCAGGAGCCAGAGCCGGATCCGCACCCCGCGAGGCAATGTCCGGTCACCCGCCAGCCGACGCAGCAGCCGCACCACGTCGGGCAGCAGCCGCAGCGCATCCCGGATCCGCAGCTCATCGGGCCGACCGAACCACAACACGCCGATCAGCGCTATCCACAACAGCAACACGCCACCCACGGCGCCCGCCACGACCGACCACCACGACGTTGTCACCCAGCCCATTGTGTCGTCTCACAGCTCGATCCCCCGAGGGATGGGTGATCCCCCCACCCGTGGACGTGGTGGGTGGCGCGCCGCACCAAGGCGACTCCCGATCCAGCGCGCAGTAGGTCCGGGCCCGCCTTGCCAGACCGCAGGTCAGGAGAGTGTGTCGCGCACGCGGTTTACAGCTGAATGGTCCAACGGCCGTCCGGGCTGGTGACGCTCGTCGTCTCTGGGGTGAACTCGACGGCCAACTCATGGAGCGGGAAACGACCCGCCTCGTCCCATCTCGCGCGGACCCGCTCCAGATCGTCCCAGAGCCGGCGTTCACCACTTTGATGAACCATCCCGGTTGCTTCCTCGGCCCGTGCCCATGATCCGTCCGCGGCCAGAAGCCACGCGATCGCTTGCTCGTCTTCATCCGTAGCCGAGCGGTGCTCGATGCCGGCACTGTCCAGCTCGTAGAGCGCCCGCAGTTCCCAGTCGGTCCAGAGATTCGGCACCGGCTGCGTGAGACTTCGCACCTCGTCGCCGTCCGCGTCCCGAGCCGCCGCATAGACCTCGTTCAGCCGAGCGGGGTAGTCAGCAGTGCTCCGCGTACGCATGAAGCTCGCCGGGTCAGGCTGGACGTGGCCCCGCGCAACACGGTCGCGCCCCAAGTCAGCGCAGACCAACAGCGATGTCTCGGCGATGGTCGTCACGATCCTGCCGCCAGGACGCAAGGCGGACAACCACGAGGCCGGCACAGGACGCACCGAGACCGTGGCAATCATCCGGTCGTAGTCGTCTCCGGGCACCTCGCCCGTTGCGTCGACGGCCGCAATCTCCGGAGCCCGCCGGAAGGTCGCCAAAAGCTCCCGCGCAACCTGGACCAGGTACGGGTCAACATCGACGCTGGTCACCCTGTCGTCGCCGAGCCGATAGCCGAGCAAGGCTGCTGAGTATCCCGAGCCGGTACCAATGTCGAGCACGCGTTGACCAGGCATCGCATCGAGTAGATGGAGCATACGGACGATCAATCCCGGCAGGGTTGACGACGAGGTCGGGGCACCGTGCGCACGTCCCTCCGGCCCTGCGTGGTCCGCGTGCAACGCACCGACCCTGGTAACGAGAGTCTCGTCTGAGTACACCCGTGACCACGGATCTGCGGCATCCGGTGCCACCAACTGCCACTCGAACGGACGCTTCCGGGTCGGCTCCCACCACCTCGGCACCAGGACATGCCGCGGCGTGGCACTCACAGCGTCGCGCCACTCCGGCGCGTCGCTGGTCACCTGCGCAGCGAGCTTGTCTGCGGCTTCAGTCCAGTCGCTCACGCCTACTGGTCCCTTCTCTGCAAGGCGTCAGCCATAGCTTCCACCATCGGGACACCGGCCTTCACCGCGAGCCAGTGCCATTGCCCATTCGGGTTCACCTCGAAGAACACCCACTGACCGTCCGGCGTTACGGCGACGTCGAGTGCACCGAAAACAGACCCATCTCGTCCATCAGAAGACGAACGAAGACCTCCAGCAAGAAGCCCGGATTCTCGTCGCCACCAAGCCCGACCTCCAAGAGTGCGTGCGCGACCTGGCCGACCTCTACAAAACCGAAGCCCGCAGGAAGGACAAGGTCGTCTCCTACGAAGTGCTTCTCGACACCCGTGGAGCCGCCTAGTGACCTACGACCGCGCCCTGGTTGAACACCTACTCCCCACGCTCTGGGCCCCCGACGCCGTGTTCGGCGTACCGGTCCCATCCGCCCCGCCGGCCGACATGCCCCGCGGCTCCGTCAGCCAGAAGGAAGGCAACACCCTCTGGACGCATCTCGCCGACATCCGCACCGGATGGACCGACACCGGGCTCACCGTCAATGAGCGGAGGGCCCTGGTCCTCCGCTACGGGATGGATTGGACCGAGACTGAGATCGCCAAGAACCAGCGCACCTCACAGTCACGGATCTCCGTACGCCTGTACACAGACGTCGGCAAGATCGTTGCCAACCTCAACGGTGGCGAGTTCGTCGTGTCTCTCGTCGCATAGTGACAACGCCCCCAGCCTGGCCAGCTGGGGGGCTTCTTGCGTTGTGGGCCTGAGCATTAGTGCCGCTCGATGGCCATGAATGCGATGAGGGTCTAGAAAGTGAAGGTTTTGCGGATCTCTTCGGCGAGGGCAGGTTCGCTCGTCGCGACGAACATCTGCTTGCGCTCCATGGCCTCTGTGATCTCGCTCAAACTGTTAAACCCGTAGTCGAGGTCGATCGGCGCGCCCTCGAGATCGATGGCTGTGCCACCTGCCGCATGCAAGACGTAGTGTCCTGGCAGGAAGTCCCACGCCGCGAATCCCTTCTGGATTTCGATCGTGGCATCGGTAAATCCTGCGGCGACGTGGCACAGGCAGACAGAACCGTGGCCGACGCCGATCCGGCCCTTGCGCTTGCCTTCTGGGCCTTCTTCGCCCAGCGCCTTGAAGAAGTCTTCTTGCCGAGCGAGGGGCAGGAACCTCTCCTCTGGGCGCATCAGGTAGTTGGTCACTAGCGCCTCTGACAGCGGGACTCTCGGGCGACGCGTCAGCGCGTGCCACTCGTCTGCCCTTGTGACCGCGAAGGCGCGATCGACACCGTCATCGCCGAGAGCAGCTACATACAGCTGAACGTGGTGGAAGATGTCACCGATGACGGAGATGATGGGCCGTCTCGAGGATATCGAGTAGACCATAATGTGCGTATAGCCTTGCAGGGCGCGCACGGCGAGCTCGCTGGTATCCAGGGGATCCACAAGTACACACAGATCTGGCTCCTGATCAGAGCCGATCACCTGAGGATCCGACTCTTCGGAGGCGTAGATAAAGGACGGCACTAATTCGGCGAACTGCTGCTTGTAAAGATCATGCATCAGAAGGTCATAGTCGGACAGGAAGTTGTCCTCATGGCGATTATTCTCGTTCTCGGCGCGGCTACCCGTGAGAGCTGCATTCAAGAGCTTAGGACGCAGATCATCGAGCATAGAGCGAACCATGCTGACAACATTTTTCGCCAGCTCCGGAATTTCACTCATAGACACGTTGCTCACCCTTTATCTTGATTATCTTAGCTCTAGTGGAGGCTCTATCCCTGGCGGACTCATTGTTGCCGCGATAAAGACTGCTTCGAAGTCCGCAGCCCGCATGATCTGAGCGCCAGTCAGATCATCGAAGCTCCCTACTTCCAGATCCGAGCCCTTCGTCATCGCACCAAACACTGCGAAGTAGAGTTCCGCCTTCGGGTAGCGGGTACGCAACTCGCGTGCGATGTAGCCAATCACATCGGCATGCTTGACCTCAAAGTCGCAGATGACGATGGTCGGCGCCTCTTTGGTATCAGGGAAGTACGACGCAGCATCCAGTTCGATCCCATCGCGGACCTTGTTGCACCTCAGGTACCCGATGGGGCATCGCGAAAACCTCGACGACGAGAGAAACGTGGCCATTACAAGCCCGGCCTCGTTGATCCCAAAGCAGGCATCAACATCTAGTCTCCTGCCGAGGTTCTTGATCTGCCGCGAGAGCCGTTCAACGCCATAGCCGAAAGTCGTCCAGGTCAGATCGAGCAGGCGCCCAGGATTGGGATTCGGAAGCGTGAGAACGTCGAGCTCAGAGTTTCCGTATTCGATGGTCGGGGCCGAAAGTATGAATTCACTGCCTACCTGGTCATACTTCGATATCTGAGCGGAGGAAGAGCCTTTTGCGCCCTTCACATCCGGAAGGCCCGTTCCTGGGCGGATTGAATCAGTCGTCTTCTTGTAGGACTTGAGAGCGAGCTGATCCTCAATCGGAAGTCGCTCGTATGACTCGGCGATAAGGTCTGCCGGCGTGATCTCTTCATCCGTCACCCCCGTCGGACCTCTGCCATAAGCCGAGCACAGAATCAATAGGCTGGAGATGGACGGAGGCGACCCACTGCCGCGCTGTCGCGCCCAGGACTCCCATGCGTTGATAGATGTGCCGCCAAGACTGGTCTGATTCCCGGCCACCTCGTTGTAGCGCGCCGCTGCTTGATCCTGCGACAGTCCGGCGGCGTACCGGTAGGCCTGCATACTGGGAACCTCGGGGTATCGCGCCATGAGCTCCAGCGCTGCACCCTTGACCGAACCCTTCTCAGCCCACAGCTTCTTGCCTTGAGATGCAAGCTCCCGACCACGCTTCTGCGGGCTCTGCGCGGATGCCTGCGACGATCTCGACGGACCCATAGAACTGGCTGACCTTTCAACCTCCGGCGGCTCTGTTCGTCAACTCTACCCATCCGAATGGGCAATTGGATGGGACATGCCCACGAATCGGGCTGTGATCGCTCCGCCTATCAGGTGTCAGCGGGCTACTCCGGGTGCCACGGTGGTTGCATCGAGTTAGCAGTCGTACCGCAGGGGAGGAAGCCCGTGACACCGGATGTGGTGCCCCAGAGGCGCCGAGTGAAGGTCTGGTTTGGTGAGCACCCGATCGCCGAGTTCATCGACGAACAGGCAGTCGCTGACCGCTATGCAGACGCCATGCGGCGTCGCTTCCAGAGTCTGCGAGTCACCAGTGAGCCGCTTCCAACTCGGGTCAATGAGTGAGGAGCCGGTCGAATGGAAGGTTCAGTTGTGGCTCGGCAAGCACCTCATCGAAGAACACATCGCGCCAGCCGAACTGGCTGAGCAGTACTACAACGTCTTGCAGCTGAGAATCGCTGGCCTTGCCGGTCGCGAGATACGCACAGAGCGAGTCCAGCCTCAAGACCGTAGATCCGCCCGCGGCGGGTAACCGCCAGGAACGATCGCTGTCGATCGTCCAGCTCGTCCGAGCCTTTCCCTCCCCTGTGGAGGGCTCGGACGAGGACCCAGGTCCGGCTGACGTCGACTGACATGAGGGCGGTCCGCGCCAGCCGTTCCACACCAAGTGGCTGACGGCCCTTGGTAGGGCCGGCCGGATGGTTCTGGGCGATCATGCCCTGGCGAGCACCATCCGGCCGGTTCCGATCGACCATTGGAATCGAACGTGTCGGATGACTTGATGCATATAGGTGAGAGCACCATGGGCTGGCAATACGCGCACGTGAGTTGGCTCGCGCTGGCCACGGAGACTCACAAGATTGGGAAGCCGCCAGAAGGTGACGGCTGGATCCGGAACAAGCTCGCAGGACAGAACGGCTTCGATGTATCCGTTCCGTCTTGGTCGGACGGCTCGATCGTGCATCGCCGGGTGTACTGGCGTCGCAGGATGCCGGGCGTGCGCCGACCACACCCCAAACAATCAATCGTTGTCTCCCGTCGACCGTGGTTCGTCGGCAGCGTCATCCCGTACGAACGCCTCTGCGAGATCGGCGTCATGGCACGCGTAAATGACACGGCGACCCCAGGGGTGCCATACCCATCAAGCCCGGCCAGCGTCGAGCGCTTCGCCGCCGGTCGCACCACTGCCGAAATCGGATCGACGTAGGAGGGAGGTGAATCGCATGACGAACGACGTGGAGCAGTACATCGCGCCTGAGCTGATCGAGCTGGGCGAGACGTCGGAGGTGACGCTCGGCAAGTACGCCGAGGACAGCCAGGACGAGGGCCGGTACTTCGAGTAGCAGCCCAGGTGCTGTGGCGACCCGTTTCCCCTGAGGGCCGCCACAGCACCATCCGAGGGAGGGTGAGATGTGGATCGCTGGGAACATCGTTGATGCTGCGCCGCAAGGCGGCGTGGAAGTCTGGGGCGGCGAGCGCTCTGTTTGGATGGTCGACACTCCGGCTGAGCGCTGGCGAGCTGTCACCGATGACGCGGGCTGTCGGCTGCTGGTCGGCGGGGACTGTTATGCGACTGACGCCGAACTGCACGCCGGCCTGAGCGCTGTCAGCAGGGGTGATTGGTCAGCGCTGACTCTCTGGCCGGGGTCGTACTGGGTCGCCGCAGACGACGGCCATGCCCAAGTGGTCTTGACCGACGTCTCGGGCAGCAGACCGGTGTTCTTCACACCGTGGCAAGGCACGATGGCTTGGGCGACAAAGGCCGGGCCGTTGGCAGAGCTTGTTGGCGCGCCACTGGATCTGATGGCGGTCGTCGCTCGAATGGCCTGCCCAACCATTCCGGAGATCACAGGCACCGAAACGACCTACGAGCGCGTCCAGCGCCTTCCCGGCGGACATGCTTTGGTCATCGCTGCGGGTGAGCTTCCTCGGGTGGTCCGGTACGAGGACGAAGGTCCCATCGCATCGTTCGGCGATGCGGTTCAAGATTTGCGATCCGCGCTGATGACCGCCACTGCCGTTCGAGCGCGATCAGTCGAGCGGATCTCGGCCGACTTCTCCGGCGGCCTGGATTCCACGAGCCTGGCATTGCTCGCGGCGCGAACTGAGAAACGGGTCCTCGCAGCAACGCGCGACGACCCGGCGAGCCGCAACGACGACATCATCTACGCGACTCGAGCTGCGGCCACTACACCCAACATCGAGCACCTCGTGGTGAAGAACCGGACTCACGGGCTGTTCTTCGACCGTCTTCTCGACGGGCCTCGGACCGATCAGCCGTTCAGCGATGCAGCCCGCTGGTCAATGCGGTCCGTCCTGCACCAAAAGGTCCTCGAGGCCGGCACCGACCTTCACCTAACAGGCTCTGGAGGAGACGCAGTCCTCACCGCGCCGTCGACCTACCTGGCCGATCTTGTCCGGCCGGGATGGATTCCCGTCCTTCTTCGACACGCCTCAGCGCGCGCCAGGCTTCGCCACTGGCCGGTCGCAAAGGTCGTCAAAGAGGCCGTCCGGCTGTCGCGCGTCGATCAACGCCAAGGCCTTCACCAGCTCGCCGACGCGATCGAACAAGCGCGCCCGGACGACGACCTCCGTCGGACCTTGGCCCTGAACTGGTACTCGTTGCTCGGCGTTGCGGGCTGGCTTTCACCTGACGCACGGAAAGACCTCGCGGCACGTGCTCGGCTTGGCAGCGAGAAGCAGTACCCCGGCGGATGCAAGCCGAGCGTGCGACGTTCGTGGGACGAACTGCGGGAGTTCGGCACCTACCAGGCCGAGCTGACCGCTCAGTTGCAGGCGACAGGCATTCCCGCCCAGGCACCGATGCTCGACAACGCCGTCGTACGAGCCTGCATGTCAATCGCGCCCCACCAGTTGCAGTCCATCGCCGTGCAAAAGCCACTGCTCGAAGCCGCCCTCCGCGGTCTGGTCCCAGACTTCTTGCTGCGACGACCAACGAAAGGCTCCTACACCGGCAACGCCTACGGCGGCGTACGGCGCAACATCACGACACTGCGCGTTCTCCTCGATCACTCAGTCCTCGCCAGCCACGGCCTCCTCGACCGCGCAGCCGCGCAGCGGCACCTCGCTCGAATCTCCGCCGGCGTACCCGGACGCTTCGCCAGCCTCGAAGCACTGATCGCCACCGAGCTGTGGCTACAAACCACGCCACAAACACGAGCCACCTGGCACCGAGCTCGGGTGAGCACCCGTGCCTGACCTCCGCATCCCGTACGGCTACCACCTGCCGCACTACGTCGCAGCCACCATCACCACCGAAGGAGCCATGCTCCTCGACACCCGCAAGAAGGGCACGTGGTTCGCAGTCAACCCTCCAGGCGCGCACCTGCTCACCGAGCTACTCGACGGCGCCACCCTGGACCTGGCCGTCCAGTCCATCGCGGACCACTACTGCGCCGACCGAGCCGACGTCTGGATCGACATGTCGAAACTGACCGCAGACCTCTGCGACCGCGGCCTGCTCCTCCAGCCGGCTCTCGGGAGGCCCACATGGTGACCGTGAAAATGTCCCTGCCCGCCGCACAGACGCCGACCCCGTTGAGCTACCGCTTGGCTGCCATTCCCATGCTCGGCATAGCGAACTTGCTGGCACGACGAGCCCCGCTGCGGTTGACGCTGGCAATCGTCCGCACACTCAAGGCCGCCACCCGGCGCCGCCCCCTGTCGAGAGAGCGGGCCGAGGCAATCATCGCGGCCCGGGACTGGGCAGCCGACCACTTCCCGGGGCGCTCGGCCTGCATGGAGTCGTCCCTAACCGCAGTTCTCCTCGCCGCAAGCACTGGTCACTGCGTCGAATGGTGCATCGGCTGCCGGTTCAGCCCTGCTGAGTCACATGCTTGGATCGAAGTCGATCAGAGACCTGTCGGCGAGCCGGACACCCCAGACCGCCCGTTCCACGTCACCATCCGAATCTGAACTCAGCACCGAAGGGAACGCTGTGTCCGACCTGATCTCCACCGCTGTCCAGGCCGTCCCCCGGCAGCACTACACGAACCACCCCCAGCTGGGATCCGTACCGCAGTCCACCGCGCAGGCAGCCATCGAGCGAGACCTCGCCAGAGCTGCGGCGAAGCCCGGTATGCGAGTCATGGAGATCGGCACCGGCACGGGCTACACCGGTGCACTCCTGGCTGAGATAGTCGGATCAGATGGGCACGTCGTATCGATCGACATCGACCCGAGCCTCACCGAGCGCGCCGGCAAACTACACGCCGAACGCGGAGTCTCCAACCTGACCCTGGTCACCGCGGACGGGCACCAGGGATCGCCTGAGAACGGCCCGTACGACGTCATCATCGGCTGGGCGACCCCTACCCGCATTCCAGCCGCGTGGGTCGCTCAATGCGCCTCAGGCGCCCGCATCGCAACCCCCGTCTATATCGCACCAGTCGCCCGAACCGTCGGCCACATCACGGCAACGGTGGCGGCAGAAGGTGAACTGACCGACCCGAAACTCGGTCCTGCGGTCTACGTCGATATGGGCGTCGAGATCAACACCACACTCGGCATCCCGCTCTTCTTCGTCGACGCCACCTCCGCGGGCGAAGTACCAGCATGGGTATCGGTCGCCTGGCGCGACGTGACACCAGAACACGACCCAGCGAACACACTCACCATGCTCAGGGACGCCGACTACTCCCAGAGAGTCGTCTTCAGCGATCTGGAAAAAGAACAGGCCGAGCGTTGGCGCGACTTCCGTGCCTACTGCGTCGGCCACGAGGGTAATGAGCGCTCTAACCTCACCGCCTTCGGCACCGGAGCCCCCGAGTGGACCACAGCTATCGGGTTCAGCAGCGGGAACAACGCAGCCGTCCTCACCGCAGAAGGCCAGCTTCTCGGCAATCGCGAGGACTCACCGGCCGTCGCGAAGCTGAAGGATGTGATCCGAGAGTGGTACGACTCGGGCCGCCCTGGACTCGATTCGCTGGAAGCAAACATTAGTGACCACCCGGACGGATGGACCGTCTCCGCATACCTGAGCCGCTACTAGGAAAACGCTGAGCCGCTTTCATGCGTGCGGCGCATCGAGGCGGATGCGCCGCACGACGGCAAGACCGTCTCGTCGTTAAGTCCGCTCATGGAGATCACCGGAGTCGTCTCGCGCAACATGCCAGACCGCCGGCGCCGGACGATCGAGTGCGGCACTGGCCCCGAAGCCTTGCAGCGTACGACGGCACGATGCCCGCCATAGATCGGCCGTTTCCGGCGACGCCAGGCTCGCGTCTACTCCAGCATCATTACCCAGGGGCCACATCGTGCTGCCTTCCGCAGCGAGGCAGAGTCTTACCAGGATGCTCCTGCGGACTAGGTCCCTCAGACGGTCAACCGCGTGGCTGATCGCGGTGCCAAATGCCTCATCCTCGGAAACTGTCGAGACCGTGTAGATGAGTTTCTTCAGCTCCTTCTCTGTCAGACTGCCGCCATGTACAAGCTTTGACCGAAGGCCGTACAGCTGCCCGACGTCTTTGAAGATGTTTCCAGGCGGGTCGTTCGTCGCGCTCAGGAGAGACGCTGCCCGGAACTTGAGGCGCATCGTCACGTCGGCGGCCGACACCCCAGCTAGCATCGCTTCGAAGGCGGTCGCCAGGTCGACTACCTGCTCGTACCAAGCATGGGCGTGGAACGAAACCTGGAACTTCTGTACCCCCATCCTGAACGACGAAATGAGCACTCCCTGCGGGTAGGGCACTGCATCTAGCAGCGTCGACAAGCCCTCAAAACGAGGGACGTCGTGCTCGTCAAGAAGTGCCGTACGTCGCAGCAGATCGGCGCCACTGAGGACCCCCGGAGTGGGTCCTCGTGGGTGAAGGAAATAAGGATCAAGCTGGCGAACCTCTGCCCCTTCTCCCTCAATGCCGAATGCGGTTGCGCATGTACTCGACTTCAGAAGCCTGACCAGCAGAAGGAAGCGATCGATCTTCGCACCCACTTTGCGATCGGCTTCGTATCCCCGCGATTCGGAGTCCCTAGCAACCACGACGCTCTCGGGTGGACCGTAAACCTGTGGGTCGACGCGCTGATAGACACCTGCTGAACGTGGAATCTCAGCCTCGAAGATCCGCACCGCACGGCGTTGTCCGTCGCGCGCCGGCACGACCTTCACACCGCCAATCTCCAGAGGGCTACCGCCGCGCACGTTCAGATGCACAACGAGCCGGCAACTGACCATCTCGCGGACGTCAGAGGCGAGTGCGGCTTCCAAGTCTCTGATGGATTCATCCATCTCCGGACCAGCCGTCGCCTCGCCCATTCCCGCGCGTAGTGCCTTTGCAACGAAGCACTCCAGGAAGCTGTAGATATAGCTGGCTGCGAAGTCCCGCTGCCCCAGCGGCTGCTCGTCTTGAAATCGAGCGTGCGATCTACAGATCGTTGCCTCAAGGGCTGCGTACTCCGGCAGGTCCGACACGGTCGCGCCCTCGTAGTCTTGCCCGACCTGGATGAAGCTGTCGAACCGCGGGCGAGGGATGATGCGCTCTTCCCGCAGGGCCGACCACGCAGCGCTAAGGAACGAACGCGCTAGCGCCGCCAAGTTCGGATCATCTGATGACACCAGCCTAGATTGCCGCATGTCCTTCACGTCTGCCACCAGATTGTCTCCAGCCGAACAGCTTACGCAGCTGGGTGAACGTTGCACGCCTGTACTTGGATCAGCACGGTCGTACGCTGTGGCAGTGGACGAACCGACCGACGACAGCTGGCTGTCACCGCCGTCCTTAGCCACAACCGCAGCAGAGAGAGCCGAGTACGTCGCCAGATCCAACGAAGCCGGCGAGAAGCTTCGCAGGTTGAACGATCGCGCGCATCGAAGCCTGCGAACGCTGGTGATCCGATGTCCAGTCCGGGGGTGTCTGCTGGCCCCTGTTTACAAGTTCGATCTGACTGGTGGCGGCGCGCGCTGTCTTGCAGTCTTCCGTACGGCGTCCGGTCGGGACCTTCCGCGATTCTTGAACTGGGGGTTCAGCGATGATTGGAACGGTCCGCCTGTGTGGTTCGCAGTCGGCTGTCGTCACGGCCATGCACGTATCGAACGCGCCTGGCTCCTCGACGTCGTCGGCTTGGTAGAAGGCTGGAAGCACGCGCTCCAGACCTGGGACGAGGTACTGCAGAACACGCCGGCAGAGCTCCGGCAGGGAATCTCGCGGCGGACGTTCCACCCTGATGCGCGTCATTGGCGACCGAAGCAGTGAAGTTTGGTAGCCTGAGCGTCAAGTTCGTATCGATACCCGAGCTGCACAAGGCGTGTGAGACGTTGGCCAGATCGCAACGACCCCGCTGCAGCCACCCGGAGTTGGGTACCGGGAACGCCCCTCGGAGGGGAACGTCCCATGCCCACCTGGCTTCTTCTGTTCACGGTTGTCGGAATCATCTCTGGCCATCTGTTTAACTACCTCCGCTACTTCCACTACCTCCGCACGGTGCGTCACCTCGCGGATAAGTTCGGGCTTGAAGCGTTGCAGGTCAGCTCTGCCTTCGCCCCGACCAGCCCGGAACGCTCGACCAATGTGCTGGACCTGATCGGTCAGTACCGGCAGCCGGATCCCGGCGAAGCCGAGCACTGATAGCCGTACCGCGATCTTCGGGTTCGTGAGCCATCCTGAATAGTCATGCATTCAATTGCATTACTGGGAATTACCGGTGGAGTTACCGGTGATGGGGGTTATTGGTGGTGAATCGGTCTGAAGGGCGATGAAGTCGAGCACGGCTGAAGCAGCGCGAAAGCCCAGGTCATCTGAGGGTTGGTGTACTCAGATGACCTGGGCTGATGGTCGCGACTTCTAATCCATTGTTCGCAGGTTCGAAGTGCACGCTTCCTTTCACCCAGCGCAGATTCGCGAGCGGACAGCGCGCGGTGGCCGGACGACTGCAGCGCCAGATCCAAGAGCCCAGCACCCAACTCCTGAGGTGTGCCCGCGGGCACCCTTTCCTGCATCACTCCCCTGGTCGCCAACCCCAGCCGCCATGCGCGGGCAACATCACATCTGCCCCTCACCACGGCCCCGGGTGGGGGCAACCACACCCACACCCCCACCACAGCCACGGGTGGGGCTAACCACGCCCGCCCTCACCACGGCCCCGGGTGGGGGCAACCACACCCACACCTCCACCACAGCCACGGGTGGGGTTAACCACGCCCGCCTCGGCGGCTCCTCTCGATGTCGGTGGCGAGGGTTGTGATCTCTTGGGCGCGGCCGATCATGGCGGGGTCGGCCATTCGGCCGTCTGGGAGGACGATGACGCCGCCTGCGGAGACTCCGGCCTTCTCGACTGCGGCGAGCAGGTCAGTGGCCTCGGCGAGCTGGATGGCGGTGGGGGTGAAGGACTCCAGGATTGTTGGCAGCTGGCGAGGGTGGATGGCCATCCGGCCGACGAAACCGAGGGATCGGCCCTCGATGCTTGTGCGGCGGAGGCCGTCGGGGTCGTCGACTCGGGGGTGGACGGACATCATCGGGGCGCCGAGGCCGGCGGCTCGGGATGCCGAGACCAGGCGTCCGCGGGCCCAGGCCAAGCCCTCCGGACCGTCTACACCGAGGGAACTGCGTAGGTCGGCTTCGCCCAGGCCGATCGCGACCACTCGGGGATCGGCTGTGGCGATCGCGAAGGCTCGCTCCAGCCCGAGCGGTGACTCGATCAGAGCCGTGATTCTTGCCGATGGCACCTGTTCGAGCACGCGCAGGACGTCTGCGGCGCTCTCCACCTTCGGCAAACGCAAGCGGATCTCCGGTACGGCGGCCACCGCGGCCAGGTCGTCCGCGAGCCATGGCGTGTCCGGCGAATTCACCCGCAGCTCCAGGCGCGGGCCGGTGCGCTCGGCGTCCGAGGCGTGTCCGAGCGGCACGGGATCGTGGTGAGCTGCAACCCAGGCGACGGCCCACTCGCGCGCCGAGACCTTCGCGTCGACCGGTACGGCGTCCTCCAGATCGAAGACGACCAGATCCGGGCCGGCAGCAACTGCCTTCGCGAATCGATCCGGCCGATTGGCCGGCACGTACAACCCTGTCAGCACCACGTTCCCCCAAAGACTTCAGACCACGCCGGCTGCCCTCAGTGCAGCAAGCTGTTCCGCAGTAACACCAACCTCGGCGAGCACCTCGTCGGTGTTCGCACCGTGCGGCCGCCCCGCCCAGCGGATCGCGCCCGGTGACTCCGACAGCCGGAACAGTACGTTCTGCATCTGCACCGGCCCGCCCAGCTCTTCGTCGTCGACGGCAACGATCGTCTGCAGAGCGGCGTACTGCGGATCCGTCACGATCCCGCGGATGTCGTGCACCGGAGCGACCGCGGCCTCGGCCTTCTCGAAGGCGTCCATCACCTCGTCAAGCGAATGCGAACCAATCCACGACCCGACCGCGCCATCCAATTCGTCCGCATGCTCAGCACGCTCACGGCCGGTCGCGAACCACGGCTCGGCCACCAGGTCAGCCCGCCCCACCAGGGTGAGCACTCGCTCGGCGATGCTCTGGGAGCTGGTCGACACGGCCACCCACCGCCCGTCCGCGGTCCGGTACACGTTGCGTGGTGCGTTGTTCGACGAGCGGTTCCCCAGCCGCGGCTGCACGTACCCGGTCTGCTGGTACGCCGTGATCCCACCACCCAGCATCATCAGAATCGGCTCGATGATCGCCATGTCGATCACCTGCCCGGAGCCGGACCGATCCCGCTCGCGCAGTGCCACCAGTACGGCGTACGCCGTGGCCAGCGCGGTGATCCCATCCGCCAGCCCGAACGGCGGCAGCGTCGGTGGACCGTCCGGCTCACCGGTCACGGCCGCGAACCCACTCATTGCCTCGGCCAACGATCCGAATCCAGGCCGCGCCGCCCACGGACCCACCTGACCGAACGCCGTCACCCGCGCGATCACGAGCCGCGGATTGGCCTCCAGCAGCACCTCCGGCCCGAGCCCCCAGCGCTCCAACGTCCCCGGCCGGAAGTTCTCCACCAGTACGTCGTTCCGCCGGACCAGCTCGAGGAAGACCTCAGAGCCCACAGACAGGTCGAGCGTCGCGAGCCGCTTGTTCCGGCCGAGCGTCTTGAACCACAGCCCGACGCCATCCTTCGAGGCACCATGTGTGCGCGCCGCATCCGGTCGTGCCGGGTGCTCGATCTTGGTCACGTCCGCCCCGAAGTCACCCAGGAACGTCGCTGCCAGCGGGCCTGCGAACAGCGTCGCCGCCTCGAGCACCTTCACCCCGTCGAGAGGAGCAGGCCTCATCCCGCACACCTGAAGCCGATGGTCTCCGAGCGGTCGAGACCTCCACCGGTCAGCACCAACTTGAAGCTCACTTCCGGTTCCTGCGGCCCACCGTCGGCGTACCAATCGGAGCCCTGGGCAACATAGTGCGAGCCGCCCTTCAGGATGCAGAACCTGCTGCGGCCGTCGCGGTGTTCGCTCTCGGTCAGATTCCAGACCAGCGGCTCGGCCCGAACGAATCCGTCCAGCCCGGCCGCGACCTGCCACTCGTCCTCGGTCGGCAACCGCCCACCGCGCCAGGCCGCATAGGCCCGCGCATCCGGCAGATCGACGTACGTCACCGGCTGATCGAGAGTCTCGGCCACCGGCGCACCGTCGACCCAGTGCGCGAGGAAGCGGTTCGCGATCAGCGGCCGATACCCGGTCGCGGTCAGGAACTCGAAGTACTGCGCGTTGGTCACTTCCGAGACCGCCACCGAAACCCCCGTCAGCGAGACCTCGCGCGTCACCGTGCGAATGTCATGCAGGCGAGGCGGCAGCGGCTTCCATTCGTCCACGTACGGCGCCTGGTCGTACAGCCCGGTTTCCCGCCGCCGGTGGCGCACGGTCAGCACGCAGGGCCCAGCCGGTACGTCGACCGTCGGCCCGATCGACGCCGTACCGGAGACTGTTGGCACCGGCAACCGTTCCGCCGGCCGCATCGGGAAGGCGGAGTCGGGATCGTGCAGCCGGGGCATCGTGCCCAGCTTGCGCGCGGTCGTCCGGCAACTCGCTCCCGCGGTGGCGCCGACCCGGACGATCCCGGTCACCCCACGACCCGGCACGACGAGGTGCACCCCGTCGTCGGTCGCCGTGATCGGCACGCCCGACGTCACGTCGTACCAGTCACCGACCTGATCCTCGGATCGCAGCACGATGCCTTCGAAGTCGTCCTCGTGACGGTTGATCAGCGTCCAGAACGTGATGTCCTGCAGGTCGAACCGCGAACCGTAGACGCCGTGCACCCGCGCCTTGTCCGGGATCTCCGGGGTCAGCTGGATCCAGTCACCGTCGATCAGCACCGGCGCGAACGCGCGTTGCGCGGCCACCATCCGGCGCAGGGTCGCGCGGTCGCGGGCGCTCCAGCCGACCCAGCTGGAGAACACCGACTCCCAGACCAGGATGCCGACGCCGTTGATCCACGCGGACTGCAGCTCGGCGCTGTGATCGCGATGCCAGCGGCGGGTGTGGTGCATCATGTGCCGGCGCTCGAACATGTGCGCCCGCAGCACACCGGGCGCATGCGTATCGGCGAACCACTGCGCCCACGACAACGCGTGATCGCTGATCCTTGCCATCGGCAACCGCGACTCCCCCTCGAGCGCGATCGCCGGATTGGCCGCCCGCAATGCCCGGGTGAGGACCGGGTCGCCTTCCTTCAACGTGTCCAGGAAGACGCCGTCGACGGCGTAGTCCTTGACCAGTGCAGCGAACTCCTCGGCATCCGAACGGGCAGCGCGCCGTGTCCCGACGTCCCAGGGGTTGTAGTCGAAGAAGACCTTCACACCAAGGCGATGCAGCTCGTCGATCAGCTCCCGCAGCCCGGGCACGTCACGGTAGAAGTCGAACTGGTTCCGCGAGTCAATCCCGATCACCGGGTACGCGTGCCACAACACGATCGCGTCATGCCCGCCGAACTGCTCGATCCCGTGCCGGACGAATTTCTCCGGGGTGAACCGCCCGGTCGAAACGTCGTACAGCAGGTCGTCCCAGAGCCAGACGAGCGCCACCGAGTACGCCGTCTGGGTCCACTCCCGACCGGGCACGTCGTACTGCGACCCGTCGTACGGCGTCCGGTCGTAGGACCCGATCAGCCACTCGGCCAGTTTGGCGCGCCAGCGCGGCAGATCCGCCGGATCGTCGGGCGCACCGATGATCTTGGCGTCGTCGAGGAAGGACAGATCGGCCCGGAGCCCCAGATCCACCCGGCCGGGCAGGTCGATGGGCCGCGGTTCGTGCGGACTCACAGATACACCTCCGCGTAACGCGCGTCGATCGCATCCCCGTGAGGCACCGAGGCAATTGCTCCCGCGGTCTGAACACTCAGTGAAGCAGCAACGGTAGCGCGTCGGACCGCGTTCGTCAGGTCGCTGGGCGTAATCGGCTCGATAGCTGACACCGAAGACAAGGTTGCCGCGAGCACCCCGCAGAAGGTGTCCCCCGCGGCCGTGGTGTCGACGACGTCGACCGGTACGCCGGGGACGGTGATCTCGTCGTTGCCGCGGGTCAGGATCACCGCGCCGGCCGCGCCGAGCGTGACCACCGCGGCCGGGACCAGCTTCAGCAACGCGGCCCGGTCCGGACCGGCGATCACCTCGGCCTCACTCTCGTTCACCACGAGCAGGTCGATGTCGGCGAGCAGCGCACTCGGCAGCTCGGCCGCCGGGGCCGCGTTCAGGATGAAGTACGAGCTGGTCGCCGCGGCCTCCTGAACGGTCTCCATCGGGATCTCGAGCTGAGCCAGCACGATCTTTGCGCCACCGATGACGTGGGCGGATTCCGGGGTCAGCGCCAGCTCGCCGTTGGCACCTGGGGCGACGACGATCGAGTTCTCACCACTCTCGTCGACCGTGATGATCGCCGTACCGGTCGGGGCGTCGGAGGTCGTCGCCAGCGACAGGTCGACGCCCGCGCCGGTCAGTGTGTCCCGGAGCAGCGCGCCGCCGTCGTCGGCTCCGAGCGACACGACCATGGCCGTCTGCGCGCCGGCCCGCGCGCTCGCAGCCGCCTGGTTGGCGCCTTTGCCGCCGGGGCCCCGGGTCATCACGCCCGCGAGCACGGTCTCGCCGGGGCGCGGGATGCGCTGCACGGGGAGCACCAGGTCCACGTTCGCACTGCCCACGACGACAACGTCAGGCTCCACCCCGGGCCACCTCCACAGTCCTGTCCGCCAGTTCGTCGAATGCGATTCGGTCCATCCCCGGCAGGCTGGTGGCCAGCCGGTTCCTCAGTGGTACAGACCACTCTGCCGGAACTCCCCGGACGGCACCAAACACGGCACCGACCGTCGCACCCACGGAGTCCGTGTCCCACCCTGCCATGACCGAGCGGCCAACTGCCGCCGTGAAGTCGGGCGCCGTGAGGGCATATCCGGTCAGTGCCGAATTATTCACGGCATGTACCCAGTGCAGGCCCCCGTACTCCTCGTGCAGCGCATCGAGGGCGTCGTCCAGCGGGTGATCCGCCAGAGCGAGGCCGAACCGGACCGCGCGGGAGATCGCACCGTCCACCGGGATCACCTCGAGCCCCGCCAGCGCAACCTCGATCGGCGAGTCGAGCACCATCGCCGCGGCCGACATCGCGGCCACCCACAACGCGCCGTCGACGCCCGCCCCGGTATGACTCAACCGGGCGTCGACCAGCGCGAGCCGGGCGGCCGCCGTACGGTCGCCGGGGTGCGTCCAGCCGTAGACATCGGTCCGGATCTGCGCACCGATCCACTCGCGGAACGGGTTGCCGACAACGGCGGCCCGGGCCGGCTCGACGCCGTTCAGCAGGTTGCGGTAGGCAACGCGTTCGGCGGTGAAGACGCGGGCGGCGGGGAGATCGCGCAACCAGGTCTGGGCGACATCTTCGGTCGTCAGGGCATCGCCGTACTGCTCGAGCATCCGGAGCGCGAGGAGGGCGAAGTTGAGGTCGTCGTCCTCCGGCATCCCGTCGATGACCTCGCGGAGGCTGGTCGGGGCGGACGTCCGGTTCCACGGCCAGCGTTTCAGGACTTCGTCCGGTACGCCGACGGCCGTCACGTACTGGGTCAGCGGCCACTGGCCGGACGACTGCAGGATCTCGCGGATCCCCTCGCGCGGGATCTTCTCCACCGGCTTGCCGAGCAGGTTCCCGGCGGCCCGCCCGAGCCAGGCGCCGGCGATGCGATCGGTCGATCCTTCGAGCCGCGGCAACTCCGGGATCTTGGGCTCGATCCACTCCGGGGTCCGCGCGTCCAGCTCGGCGATGAGCTCACGCGCCAAGGCTCGCAGTTCCGAACTGGCGGGCTTGTCGGATGCGCCCGAGACCGGGGCCTCGGTCGCCCCGCCAGCCTTGCGCCAGCGGGCCTCGACGTCTGCGACCTCGACGCCTTCCGACCGGGACTGAACCAGCTGATGCGGCAGCAGGTCCTCCGGCTGCACCCAGGTCAATCTCATTGCGTCAGATTCTCCAGTATTTCGGTCCGCCGCGCCCACCGACGCGCATCAGCTTCATGCAGGTCACGAGCCACCGACGCCATCAGCACGCCCGGTCGAACGAGGTCGGTCCGGCTCGCCTCGGCGATCTCACTCGCCCAATCCGCCGGTACGCCGCTCAGCCCGCCGAGGGCACCCGTGATCGCTCCGGCCATCGACGCGATCGAGTCCGCGTCCCGGCCGTAGTTCGTGCCGCCGAGGACAGCCCGCCGTACGTCGCCCTCGGAGACCAGCACGAAGCCGAGGGCAACCGGAAGCTCCTCGATCGCCTTCGTCCGGCTCGGCCGGCGGGCGTCCAGGGACTGGTCACGGTAGTCCGGACCGACGCTGTCGAACGGCTCGATCGCCTGCCGGAGCAAGGGAATCGCTTCTTCCCAATCGGTCACGCCGCTTGCTGCCTCGGCCACGGCGTGGATGGCCTTCCTGGTGCCGTCCTTGGCGCTGTGCAGAGCAGCCTCGATCACCTCGGATGTCGTTGCCCCAGGCACCATTGCGGCGGCGACGGCGGCCGCGAACACGCCGGCCGCCTCCCGCCCGTAGCTCGACTGGTGCGCGCCGGCGATGTCGATCGCTTCGGCATAGGCACCCTGCGGGTCGCCGGCGTTCGCGATCCCGACCGGTGCCATGTACATGGCGGCACCACAGTTGACGATGTTGCCGACGCCGGCCTCACGTGGGTCGACATGTCCGTAATGCAGGCGGGTAACGAGCCACTTCTCGGCCAGGAAGACGCGCTGCAGCAACAACGCGTCCGCCTCCAGCTCAGGTACCCATCGACGACCGGTGATCATCTTCGGCACCAGCGACTCCGCGATCGCGTACGCATCCAGGTGAGTACGGCGCTCGTCGTACACCTCGACCAGTGCGTGCGTCATCAAGGTGTCGTCGGTGATGTGCCCATCGCCCTTGTGGTACGGCGCAATCGGCCGCGCGGTGCGCCAGTCGTCGAACCAGGGACCGACAATGCCGGTCACCCAGCCGCCGTGCCGCTCCCGGATCGCGGCCGGCGTCCAGCCCTCGACGGCACCGCCGATCGCGTCACCGACGGCGGAACCGACAAGGGCACCTGTCGACTTGTCTTCGAGCATCAGCTGTTGACCTGACCCCATCCGTCGTTCAATTTCTTGCCCAAGGCACCCAGGTCGGTCTTGTTCGCCAAGTACTCCTGGAGTGCGGGCGTCGCGATCTGGTCCTTCCACTTCGGGTAGTTCTCCACGCTCTGGAACGGCGCCTTGGTCAGCTCGGCACCGCTGGCCAGCGTCTGCTGCCAGCCGTCCTTGCCGCCGGTCGTCTTCAGGATCGCGTCCCGGGCCGCCTGCGTGGTCGGGATCAGCCAGTCGCCTTGCCCGACGGCGGCCAGGTTCTCCGCCTTCATGAAGTAGTCGATGAACTGCGCGGCCTGCTTGACGTTCTTGCTCTCTGCGGGCACTGACAGCGTCTGCGGGTTGGCGGCCTGCTTGGCGCTGGTGCCCTTCAGCGGCGGGAGCACCTCCCACTGGAAGCCCTTGGGTGCTTCGGCAACGATCTGCTGCGCGGCGTAGTTGCCGCCGACAACCATCGCGTACTTGCCGGCGTAGAACCCCGGCAGCACGTCCGATCCGCTCTGCGTCAACGAGGTCGGCTCGATCGATTTGTCGGTATAGGCCATCGCGTGGATCCGCTTCGGCACCTCGAGTTCCGCGTCGCCGATCGCGGCCTTGGCATCGCGTCCGGTGCCTTCGAAGAACTTTCCGTCGAAGTTCATCCCGAGGTTGAGCACGGTCGCGGTCGGGCTCTTCAATCCCCAGCCGAGGCCGTACTTCGACCCGGCTGTGAGCTTCTTCGCGTTGGCCGCGAGGTCGTCCCAGCTGAGCGAGTCGCCGGTCGCGGTGATCCCGGCCTGCTTCAGGGCCGCAGTGTTCGCGAACACGACGTACGACTGCAGGAGCGTCGGGGCGGCGTACACCTTGCCGTCGCTGGAGACGGTGTCCCACACCCCTTGCGGTACGGCGTCCTTGGTCGCCTGACTCAGGTACGGCGAAAGGTCCGCGAGGTAACCCTGGTTGATGAACCCGGTGATGTCAGCGGACTCGTCGTGGATGATGTCCGGCGCGGTCCCGCCCTGGAACTGGGTGACGAGCTGGTCGTGGACCGAGTCCCAGCTGCCCTGGACGTACTCGACCTGGATGTTCGGGTTGGCGGCGTTCCAGTCCGCGACGATCTTCTTGGTCGCGGCGACGGTGGTCTTCTGGAAGGCGAGACTCTGGAACTTCAGCGTCACCTTCTCCGTCGATCCGCCGTCGTCGCCGCTGTCGCTGTTGCCGCCACACGCCGCAAGCGTCACCAGCGCGCTTGCCGCGAGTAATGCGGTCACTACTTTCCTCATGATGTTTCTCCTCAGGGGATCGTCAGCCCTTGACTGCACCGCTCAGCAGGCCGGAGGTCAGCCGGCGTTGCAGGAAGGCGAAGAAGACCAGGCTGGGTACCGTCGCGAGCACCGACGCGGCGGCGAGTGGGCCGAACTGCACCTGTCCCTCGGCACCGACGAAGCGGGCGAGGACCAGCGGCAGGGTTTTGAGCTCCGGGTCCTGCAGGAGGACCAGAGCGAAGAAGAACTCGTTCCACGCGGAGATGAAGGTGAACATCGCCGTTGCAATCAAGCCAGGCCGAAGCAACGGCATCACGATTGCGATGATCGTCCGGATCCGGCTCGCGCCGTCCACCGCGGCTGCCTCTTCGAGCTCGCGCGGGACAGCGGCGACGTACCCCTGGAGCATCCACAGCGCGAACGGCAGGGACCAGACCAGGTACACCAGCACCACGCCCGGGATCGTGTTCGTGAGATGCAGTGGTCTCAAGATCATGAACAGCGGGATCACGATCAGGATCACCGGGAACACCTGGCTGACCAGGATCCAGCCGTTCGTGATCGGCCGGAGCCGGCTGCGGAACCGGGCCAGCGCGTACGAGACCGGGAGCGCGACGATCAGCACCAGGATCGTGGTCAAGATCGAGATCTGCAGGCTGTTCCCGAGAGAACGGACCAGACCCTGTTCCTCGAGAGCATTGGTGTAGTTCGAGAAATCGACGTTCTTGGGCAGCAGCGTCGGTGAGATCGCGGCGAACTCGCGCGGCGACTTCAGCGAGCTGGAGATCAGCCAGAGCAGCGGGAAGGCCAGGAATACCAGGTACCCGAGAACGGCGACGTACTGGAGAACGCGGGTCACCGGACGTGTTCTCATGCCTTCGCCCTCGCTCATGCCTGGCTCCGGAGCCGGTTCCGCAGGTAGAAGGCGAGGAACACGATGATCACCACGACCATCACGTCACCCATCGCCGCGGCCATTCCGAAGTTTCCGTACCGGAAGGCCTCGTTGTAGGCGAACAGCATCGGCAGCATGGTCTTGCCACCCGGCCCACCGGCCGTCAGCACGTAGACCAGGCCGAACGAGTTGAAGTTCCAGATCAGGTCCAGGCTGGTGATCGCGACGATCACGGTCTTGAGCTGCGGCAGCGTGATGTACCAGAACTGGCGCCAGGCGCTCGCGCCGTCGACCGCGGCCGCCTCGTAGAGCGAGCGGTCGATCCCTTGCAGGCCGGCCAGCAGCGTCACGGTCGTCATCGGCATGCCGACCCAGATTCCGACCACGATCACCGCGGGGAGCGCCGTACTGAAGTCGCCGAGGAAGTTGATCGGGTGATCGGTGAGCTGCAGGTCCTGGAGAACCTTGTTCACGGGGCCGTTGGTCGGGTGCAGCAGCAGCCGCCACATGATCGCGACCACCACCGGCGGCATCGCCCACGGGATCAGCGCGAGCGTCCGGGCCACGCCGCGGAACTTGAGATCGGTGTTCAGCAGCAACGCGAGACCGAGCGCGGCCACGAACTGCAGGATCGTCACCGAGAGAGTCCAGATCACGCCGATCCGGAACGAGTCCCAGAACAGGTCGTTCTGCAGCAGCTTCTCGAAGTTGCCGAAACCGATGAAGTCGGTGTCGACCCGCAACCCGGCGCGCGCGTTGGTGAACCCGAGCGCGATCCCCCGGACCAGCGGGTAGACGCTCAGCAGCAGGACCGGCAGCAGTGCGGGCAGGAAGAGGAAGATCGCCTCGCGGTTCTGCTTCGGTCGGGTGGCGGTCGTTGTGCTCACGTCGACCGCCGGACACTCAGCGACGGGTGAACGACGATCCGGCGCGGGGAGCGCTCTCCGTCCTCGATCCGGGCCAGCAGCAATTCAGCCGCCCGCCGACCACGCTCAGCCGATCCGAGGTTCACGCTAGTCAGTGTCGGGAAGCACTGCTCAGCCAGCTCGCTGTCGTCCATCCCGACCAGAGCAACGTCATCCGGTACGCCGAGCCCGGCCGCCGCCAGCTCGTGCATCAACCCGACCGCAAGCAAGTCGTTCGCCGCGATCACCGCATCAAACGTCGGCCGACCCGCTCCCGAGCCCGTCCCCGAGACAGCGCGATCACGCTCATCCGCCCCCTCACGGGCGCTCCCGCCGCGCCCCAACTCCAGCAGCTCGCGGCCCCCAGCACGCCCAGCCGCGAAGGTGAAATCCGCCGCCTCCACCTGCGCGACGGGCTGCAGTTTGTGCGCCCGCAGCGCATCCGCGAAACCTTTCGCCCGGGCCTCCCCCGGCACCGTGTCGGCCGGCCCGTTCAGGAACGCGATCCGCCGCCGCCCCCGCGACACCAGATGCTCGACCGCCAGCGCCATCCCCTTCGGCGAGTTCGCCCGCACCGTATCCACCCCGGCCTTGGCCGGCACGTTTCCGGCCACGACCACCGGTACGTCGCACTCCTGGATCGACTTGATCAGGTCGTCGTCGACCCGCAACGGGCTGATCACCAGCCCGTCGGCGTACCCCCGGGCCATCCCGCGCACCAGCGCGACCTCGTCGACGATCTCCGGCCCGGTCGTCGTCACCACCAACCGGTATCCGGCCGCCGACACGACCTCCTCGACGGCCCGCATCATCGTCACGTAGACCGGGTTACCGACATCGGCCACGGCCAGGGTCAGCTGAAACGTCCGTCCCACCTTGAGCGACCGGGCTCGCGAGTCCGGCACGTACCCGAGCTCGTCGACAGCACGCCGTACCCGCTCGGCCATCTCCTCGGTCGCCGGCAGCCCGTTCAGCACCCGGGACACCGACGCGACCGAAACCCCCGCTGCCCGGGCCACCCCAGCGATCGTCGGACGACTCACGGCGTACTCCTGTAATCGTTCTTGTAATCGTTTACAGCGCGACCCTAAAACGTGCCGTCGACCGCGTCAACACCCCAGCTCCCCCAGCACCGAACCGCCGCGCGCGACCAACACCGGTGGGCTTGAACAAGAAACGGTGGGCGTGAACAAGGCATTACCTGTTCAAGCCCACCGCAGAGTGACCAGACCCGCCGGAGTTGCACGGCGCCGACCCGAGCGGCGACCACATGGTGGGATCGCGCCGACCGGGGCTCAAATTCAACTAACCTCATCGACTTAGTTGCCTAATCAGCCGCCCGGGAGATTCGATGACCGACCGACCACCGCCCTCGCCGCGCAAGGTTGCGATCGCGGCCTGCGTCGGCGCGACCATCGAGTGGTACGACTTCTTCCTCTACGGCACCGCGGCCGGACTGGTTTTCAACAAGCTGTTCTTCACCGGACTGAGCGGCTCGGCCGCCACGTTCGCGTCGTTCGCGACCTTCGCCGTCGGGTTCTTGGCGCGGCCAATCGGCGGGCTGGTGTTCGGGCACTTCGGCGACCGGATCGGCCGCAAGCAGATGTTGCTGCTGACGCTGGTGATCATGGGCGTCGGCACCACGCTGATCGGTGTCCTGCCGAGCTACGACAGCATCGGGGTCTGGGCACCGATCCTGCTGGTGGTGCTGCGGATCCTGCAAGGCATTGGTGTCGGCGGTGAGTACGGCGGCGCTGTGCTGCTCGCGGTCGAGTACGCACCGCCAGGCCGGCGCGGATTCTTCGGCAGCTTCGCGCATATCGGCGTACCGGGTGGGTTGTTCCTGGCGTCGGCCGCGTTCTCGCTGGCCGGCCTGCTGCCGGAGGACGCGTTCCTGGCCTGGGGCTGGCGGATCTGCTTCCTGGTCAGCGCGGGATTACTTGCCATCGGCGCCTATATCCGGCTGTCGGTGCTCGAGACACCGGCGTTCGCGAAGGTGCGTGAGCGTAAAGAGGTATCCAGCGTCCCGCTGTTCGACCTGCTGAAGGAACACCCCCGGTCGCTGCTGCTCGGGATGGGCACGCGCTACATCGAGGGCTTCACCTTCAACCTGTTCTCGGTGTACCTGCTCTCGTACGTCGCCAACGATCTGAACCTGCCCCGCAGTTACGCGCTCAACGGCATCGTGGTCGGCGCGTTGATCGGCGTCGCGCTGATCCCGATCGCGGGCGCGCTCTCGGACCGCGTCGGCCGCAAACCCGTGTACCGGGCCGGGACCTGGGCCGCGTTGCTGTTCGCGTTCCCGGCGGCGGCACTGGTCCAGCACGGTACGTCGGTCACCGTGTTCATCGCGCTCGCGGTCGGCGTCGGCGTACTGGACGGGGTGATCTACGGACCGCTCGCGGCGTTCTGGGCCGAGCTGTTCAGCACGCGGGTGCGCTACACGGCACTGGGGGCGCTCTATCAGCTCTCCGGGATCGTCGCGTCCGGGCTGACGCCGTTGATCGCCGCGTGGCTGGTGAGTCTCGGCGGTGGCGATCTGTGGTGGCTGGCGACGTACAACGTGCTGATCGCGATCATCAGCTTGCTTTCGGCGAGAGCGCTCCCGGAAACGCTCGGCCGTTCTCTTGACTCTGACAACCGCGCACTGGATGGAGCAGTTCGATGACTCTGACCTTCCACTGGTTCCTGCCGACGTCGGGTGACTCGCGCAACATCGTCGGCGGCGGCCACGGGGCGGACGTCGTACATCGGGATCGACCGGTGACGACGCGCTACCTGCGGCAGATCGTCACGGCGGCCGAGGAGCTCGGGTTCGTCGGCGCGCTGACACCGACCGGGCTGTGGTGCGACGACGCATGGTTGTCGACGGCATCTTTGCTCGACTCGACCGATCGGTTGAAGTTCCTGGTCGCGTTCCGGCCCGGGCTGCTCTCCCCCACTCTCGCTGCGCAGATGGCGACGACGTTCCAGAACCAGTCCGGTGGGCGGCTGCTGCTCAATGTGGTGACCGGTGGTGAGCCGACCGAGCAGAAGGCGTTCGGTGATTTCCTGAGCAAGGACGAGCGGTACGCGCGGACGGACGAGTTCCTGGCGATCGTTCGGAAGCTGTGGGAGCACGGCGAACCGTTCGACTATGCAGGTAAGCATTTGCGGGTCGAGCAAGCCCGGCTGGTATCAGTCCCCGACCCGACACCGCCCATCTACTTCGGCGGTTCCTCCGCAGCCGCGGGACCAGTGGCCGCCGCCCACAGCGACGTCTACCTGACCTGGGGCGAACCACCGGCCGCCGTCGCGGAGAAGCTCGCCTGGATCCGCAAGCTCGCCGCCGACGCCGGGCGCACGGTCCGCTTCGGTATCCGGTTGCACGTCATCACGCGGGACACGTCCGAGGATGCCTGGCGAGAGGCCCGGCGGTTGCTCGACGCACTACCGCCGGAGACGATCGCCCGGGTCCAGGAAGGCTTGCGGCGCAGCGAATCCGAGGGCCAGAAGCGCATGCTCGCCCTGCACGAAGGCCGCCCCGAAGACCTCGAGATCTATCCGAACCTCTGGGCCGGCGTCGGCCTCGCCCGCGGCGGTGCCGGTACGGCGCTCGTCGGCAGCCACCGCGAAGTCGCCGACCGCATCAAGGAGTACGCCGGCCTCGGTATCGACGAGTTCATCCTCTCCGGCTACCCCCACCTCGAAGAGGCCTACTGGTTCGGCGAATCCGTCCTCCCCCTGCTGGCCCGCGAAGGCCTCTGGCAGCACCCCACCGGCACCGCGAGCACCCCCACCCCCGCCGTACCCTTCGCAACCTAACCCCACCTACCACCTCCGCCCACACGAACGGATATCAGCTCGTATTGCCCCTCCTCAGCCCGCACACAGGGGGCAGAACGATCAACACGGACGGATATCAGCTCATGTTGCCCGTTCTCCGCCGGTACACCGCGGGTAGAAGGGGCAACGCGGACTGATATCCCCTCGCGTTGTCGCCGGCCGGGCGGGGAACGCGGTCAGCGGCGTACGAGGTGGGTCAGTCGTCGTTGTCGTCGGCGCCGGGGCGTTCGGCCCAGGGGGTTTCCTTGGCGGGGCGGACGACGATGAGTTTGTCGCCGGCGGCCAGGACGGAGACGTTGGCGTCGTAGTAGCGGTGGACCTTGCCGTCGCGGACGACGGAGACGACGCGGTCCGGCAGGGCCGACGGGGGCTTGCCGACTTCGCGGCCGAGGACCGGGCGCTCGGCGACCTCGAGGCCTTCGCCGTAGGTGAGCAGGTCCTCCATCACCTCGCCGAGGTTCGGGCTGACCGCGGACAGGCCGAGCAGGCGGCCGACGGCCTCGGACGAGGTGACGACCGCGTCGGCGCCGCTCTGGCGCAGCAGCGGCACGTTGTCCTCTTCGCGGACCGCGACCACGATGTGT
The DNA here is from genome assembly GCF_042262745.1 of Kribbella sp. NPDC056345. NCBI lineage: Bacteria > Bacillati > Actinomycetota > Actinomycetes > Propionibacteriales > Kribbellaceae > Kribbella > Kribbella sp. NPDC056345. The sequence continues at coordinate 106,987 of NZ_JBHJQQ010000020.1, forward strand.
GCGGTCGGGTTCAGCTGCCGGACGGCGAGGGTGACCAGGACCGCGGAGTCGTCGCGGTCCGTGGTCACGATCACCTCGCGGGCCGTCATCACCTCGGCCCGGCGCAGCACCGTGCGGTTCGTGGCGTCGCCGTGGAACGCGGCCATCTGATCGTTGCCCGCGTCACCGACCGCCTGCGCCCGCGGGTCGATCACGACGATGGTGTCGCGCTTGACCCCGTTGCTGAGCAGGGTCTGCACCGCCGCCCGCCCCTTGGTGCCGTACCCGACGACAACGACGTGGTCCTTCATCCGCTTCCTCCATCGGGTGTCGCGCATGATGCGGCGACCTTCATTGGCCAGGACTTCCAGTGTCGTGCCGACCAGTACCACCAGGAAGGAGATCCGCAGTGGCGTGACGATGAAGGCGTTCACCAGCCGGGCCGTCGGCGTCACCGGAGTGATGTCGCCGTACCCGGTGGTGGTGAGGGTGACGGTGGCGTAGTAGATGCTGTCGATCAGGTCGACGGATCCGTCGTAACTGTCCTTGTAGCCGTCACGGTCGATCACCACGATCAGCACCATCAAGGTCAGCAGTCCCAGCGCGATCAGCAACCGGCTGAAGAGCTGAAAGAGCGGCGAGCGTGTGCTCGCGGGCAGGTTGACCAGTAGGCCGTGCGGATTGCGACCGGGCAGGGATGGCACGGGATCGACCATATTGCACGGACGCCCGATCCACTGCATGCGACAGGCTTTCGGGCGACAGGGCGACGGTGACCATCAGGTTGTCGCCGTCGTGGACGACCCTGGTTCGCATCCGCAGGCCCTCGATCGTGCGCAGCATGGCCGCGTTCTCCGGCTGGACCACGCAGACGGCTCGGTCGGCGCCCAGATCGCGCGCCGCGCCGATCACCTGACGCAGCAGCTGCGCACCCAGGCCACGGCCCTGCCAGCCGTCCTCGACCAGTACGGCGACCTCCATCGTCGTACCGCCGAGCTCTTCCCACGGCGCGGCCGTCGCCATCCCGACCACGGCCTCACCGATGCCCGCGATGATCGAGACGCCACCGGCCGGGGCCGACAGGTGCCTCGCGGTACGGGTGGTCAGCTTCGGCATCGGTACGTGATAGCGCCGGGTGCGGCTCTCGTGCGAGCACCGCTCGTGCATCGCGACAACAGCCTCGGCATCCGCGACGGATGCACGACGCAACTCCGGTACGCCGCTCCCCGGCCGCGGGCCGTCGATCACCGGCTCCTGCAACCGCTCAGCCAGCCGGCCCGCGATCTCGACCAGGACATCGGCCCGCGCCCACTCGGCCGGCGTGTACTCACCGAACCCCTGCAATGCTTCCAGCACGTCGTCCACCGCGAGCGGGTCCTCGACGAGCCGCAGAACAGCCCGCAGATACCGGGTCGGGGCATCACTCAGTACGTCGGCCTGACACGGCCGGACCGTGGTGCGGACGCAGCCGGCCTCGGCGACCAGGGCGGTCAGGTCCTCGGCGGACCAGCCCACTCCGGTGGACACGACCAGCTCGTCGACAGCACCGGTTTCGGCGGTGAAGACTTCCAGGCTCAGGATGTTGATGTCGTCCGCACCACACCGTGCAGCGAGTTCGGCCAGAGCACCGGGCCGGTCGGCGAGTTCGGTCCTGATTTTCCAGAGCATGCGGACGCCCTCCCTCGTGGAGCTTCGTCCTTCTACTCTGCGGGCGACCTGTTGCCTCACCGGGTCGCGAATGTTACGCCCGCGTCAACCTTCACCCGCCTACTTGCGGCCCAGCCACTTGCGGCGCAGCACTTGCGGCGCAGCTACTTGCGGCGGATCACCTTCGGCAGCCGGGCGCCGATCCGCGGCCTGCGCGCCGCCCGGGCTGCGGCCAACTGCTCGGCCGACTCCCGCTTGTCCAGATCCGCATGCCGCAACAGCTCCGGATAGGTCGCCTGCGGCACCGGCGGGTAGGTCGTCACGATCGCGTCCCCGGAGAACACGAAGAAGATCGACTGACCGTCCTTGATCACCTTGAGCAGCGACCCCTCGCGCACGGTCAGCGCATGCTCGAGCGCCTTCTTCCGCGCCGTCCGCCGGGCCATGGCCGCCTGAACCGCCTGCTGGGCCGGTTCGCGCCCGTGCTTGACCGCTTCGACGACGAGCGGTCCGTAGCGCACGCCGTACTTGATCAAGTTCTTGGCCAATTGGCCTCGCCCAGCCACCATGTCTTGAGCCTACTGGTCAGGTGGTGGCCTCCACATGGGTCAACACCCGTCTGAGGAGGTCGTTGAGCGTCTCGCGGTCCTTGGGCGGTAGCGCGCCGGCGATCATCTCGTGGTGGATCTCGACCATCTGGTCGGCGAACCGGTGGTGCAGCACCTTCCCCTTGCCGGTGAGCTCGACCTGGATCTGCGCGCGATTCTCCGGCTGGACCGTCCGGGTCAGGTAGCCGCCGGACTCCAGCCGGCCGAGGCGGGCGGTCATGCTGCCCGCGGTGATGTGGAAGATCCGGGCCAGCTGACTGGGCGTGGACTCGGCGGGCTCGAGGTGGGCCAACCGCAGGATCACCTCGCAGTCGGCCAGGCTCAGGCCCGACTCCGCGGCGACCGCCCGCTGCCACTCCCGGTGCCGCCGCGCGAGCTCGACGATCCGGTGGAGCGCGGCCTCGATCACCCGATCGGCCTGGTCGTGCCCGGCCAGGTGGTGGTCGATCTCGACCTCGACGGAATCCACCACGATTGTCTCCTTGACAGCCATAGACTTTGAGAGTCAAACTCTTGGACAAGCAAAGTGTATGCCACCCGTGAGGAGTAGTCGAATGCCTGGACCGATGAGCAGTGCCGGCCGCGAGGCCTTCCTGGCCGCGTCCCATGTCGCGATCCTGGCGATCGCCCAGCCCGACGGGCGGCCACCCCTGGCATCGCCGGTCTTCTACCACTACGAGCCCGGCGGTGAGCTGACGTTCTTCACCAACACCCTCGGCCGCAAGACCCGCAAGGCCGAGCTGCTCACCTCCGCCGAGGCACTGACCGTGACCGTGCAGACCGAGGAGATGCCGTACAAGTACGTCACCATCGAGGGTGCCGTCGTGAAGTCAGGCCCGGCCACCCCAGCGGAGATGGAGAAGATCGCCCAGCGCTACATGCCGGCCGAGTATGCGCAGGGTTTCGTGGCGAACGAGTTCGCCCATCCGGAGTCCGCGCCCGTCCTCTACAGAGTGCAGCCGAAGCGTTGGTTCAGCAGCGACTTATCGGACGAGCCTGCTTGAGATGCGAGGGCTTCCCGCGTCAGGCACCATGGAGGCCGTGAGCTCCACGAATCCGCGCCGCCCGATCATGCCGGGCAACAAGCTGTTCGAGTCGCTGCCGGGTGCTGCCGACCCGGCGGCCGTGACCGAAGTCGCGCATCGGACGGCCGAGCTGCTGGTTCGCGGGGTGCGGTCGTCCGAGGACGCCGAGGTCCATGCGCGGGTCGTGAAGCTGGCCGACGACTACGGTCTCGACGAGCTCGCCGAGCTGTGGTCCGACGCGCCGGCGGATTCGTTGCCCGGCGCACTGTGGCGGCTGTACCTGCTGCGTTCCTGGGTGCATTCGAATGCGGATCAGGTCTCCCGCGAGTTCAGCACCGGCCGCAAGTATGCGGAGGTGCACGCGGTCGTCGCCGGAGTCGCCGAGCCACCAGGACCGGCCGAGGTGCGCGACATGGTCGACGCCGTACTGCGGGGTGTCGCGACCGGTGACTTCGCCACCACGCTGGATCGGGCGGCCGCGTTCGCGCGGATCATCGCGACCGGCCGGGCGCATCTGGCCGACGACGGTCACGACGAGGTGCTGTCCGCCTCGAAGCTGGTCGAGATGGCCGACCAGTTGCAGACCGCGGCACGCTCCGAACGCGCCGGGCAACTCTGGTAGTTGCGTGCGGCCGGACAAGGTGTTATACGGTCCGGCACCCCGGGATCTCAACAGGACAAGGGATTTGGGCACCGGTTACACTGTTCGAGGTGTCGGGCCGGTGCAAGCCCCGGGTCCCAAATAAAGCCGCTACGAGCGGCCACGCGCCGTGAGGCGCTTCCCGGTCCGGCACCCCTAATTCTCTCCCGCTGGCGGGCACCGCCGGCAACCCCCAAGGCCGGTGAGTCAACGTCCGCCTCTGCGGCCCCCACTCGCCGCCCGCAACGTCCGAAGAACCCGCAGACGTGGTCTCCGGATCGTCGGACGTTAGGTGTGGCTGACGTCGCGGTAGCCGGCAACTTCTGGGTGCCATACGTGAAAGAAGTACCGGCTAACGCCCGATCGGCAGCACGGGCGTGTGTGAGGGAGCGGGTCAACCGTCGGCCGGTCTTTCCCGCACGGCGACCACAGTCCGGCAACCCAGACAACGTGGAGCCGCGGTCACCGGACCTCGCCATCCACCCCGGCCATAGCCCGTCAGCCCCAGACAACGCAGAGCCGCGGTCACCGGCGCACCATCCACCCCAGCCACCGCGGCGACCAGCCACGCTGTCTTTCAGATCGGCCGGACGCGGCGATCAGCCACAGCGCACGTCTCCGGCCGAGTCCTTTCGGACCTCAGCCCACTCGACCGCCAAAGGCGGCCGACAAAACCAGAGGGCGCGCCACCCCAGATGGCTGAGCCGGATGGCGAGGCCGGCTACCGCGGCTTCACGTCGCCTGGGGCTGACGGGCTGTGGCTGGGGTGCGTGAGGCTCGAGATCTGCGCTATCCGAAGGATTTTGGGGACTCGGTGACGAAAATCCATCGGCTAACGCGCGCGACAGCCTGCGAACCCGAGATCGCAGGACCGCAGCCACCTTGAGCAGCCATCGACCGCCGTTCGGGCGCGCGGATGGTTGAACCGTGCTCAACGTCGTGCCGGCTCGTGTGGAGGGCCCTTGATCGGCCGGTCTTGGGGTGAGCTTTCGCGGTGCTAGCTTCCTGCGGGTGAGGCTCATCGCAGGTGTGGTCGTCGCCGGTCTGATCGTGACGGGCTGTTCGACGGCTGACTCCAAGGACATCCGCACGAGCGGAATCAGGGCCGACTTCCGGGTCACGGTCAAGGACAACGAGCAGCGCGCCGACGTCCTCGCGACGCTGCGCGCCGGCACGCTGACCTACGTCGAACTCGGCAACGACGAGGCGATCAACGTCGCGGGAACCAACACGATGAGCGAGCAGGACCCGACGCTCATCCAGACGAAGTTGCGCCGCAACAAGTCCCTCGGCGTGACTAACTATTCCGGCCGCCTCGAAGGCGAGCTGCGAGCCGTCACCCACGTCACCTTCATCCTGCACCGCGACAGCGACAACGAGTCCGCTGCGCAGTCGACCGTCACCTTGCCCGAGCGCCTTCAGCTGACCGCGCCGGCCGTGGGTACGACGGCGTCGCGGCAGTCGCCGCTCACCGTCCGGTTCGAGTCGGGGCCGACCGATCTGCCGACGACTGTGAACTGGACCGGTTCGTGCATCCAGGAGGGTGAACTCCGCTTGCCGGCCGGTGGGGTCGTCGCGCACATCCCGGCCGGCCGGATCAAGCAGAGCCCGGTGTCACCGTCGGCCGGGCAGACCGCCACCACGTCGTGCACGGTCACGATCAAGGTCTTCCGTCGGGCGACCGGCGCCCTCGACCCGGCCTTCAAGGACGGGTCGGTCGTCGCCGAGGCGCAGTCGGTCCGGGAGATCACCTCGAT
>NZ_JBHJQQ010000021.1:0-110296 GCF_042262745.1 Kribbella sp. NPDC056345
ACTCGGTGGAGGCCGGCTTCTTCTTGTGAGGGTTGGTGGGGCGTGCCAGGCTGGCGAGGTTGTCGGCGAAGGGATGGGCCATGCGGTTTCACCATGATCGGGAACCTGCTGGGGATCTGACGTTCAGTGATGTGTTTCTGGTGCCCAGCCGGTCCCGGGTTACGTCGCGGCTGGATGTGGATCTTTCGACCGGGGACGGGAGTGGGGCTTCGATTCCGGTGGTGGCGGCGAACATGACTGCGGTGTCGGGGCGGCGGATGGCGGAGACCATTGCGCGGTGTGGTGGGCTGGCGGTGATTCCGCAGGATATTCCGGTGGATGTGGTGGGGGAGGTTGTTGCCTGGGTCAAGGAACGGGATCCGGTGCACGACACGGCGTTGGTGTTGCCGCCGTCGGGGACGGTGGGGGAGGCGCTGAATCTGCTGCCGAAGCGGGGGCATGGGGCGGTGGTGGTGGTTGACCGGGGGCGGCCGGTGGGGGTTGTCACCGAGGCGGACTGTGCTGGGGTGGATCGGTTCACGCAGCTGGATGCGGTGATGTCGCGGGAGTTGCTGACGGTGCCGGCGGGGATCGATCCGGAGGCGGCGTTCAACCAGTTGCACGACGGTCGGCATCGGCTGGCGCCGGTGGTGGACGAGGCCGGGACGATCGTGGGGATTCTCACGAGGCAGCGGGCGCTCCGGGCCACGCTGTACGAGCCGGCGCTGGACGCTCAGCAGCGTCTGCGGGTCGCGGCGGCGATCGGGATCAACGGGGACGTCGAGCAGCGCGCAAAAGCCTTGCTGGACACCGGAATCGACGTACTGGTCATCGACACCGCGCACGGACACCAGGAGCGGATGCTCGAGGTGCTGCGGATGGTGAAGAGCCTCAGCCCGGAGGTGCCGATCGTTGCGGGCAACGTGGTGACCGCGGAGGGTGTGAGCGATCTGGTCGAGGCCGGCGCGGACATCGTGAAGGTCGGCGTCGGACCAGGAGCCATGTGTACGACGCGGATGCAGACGGCAGTCGGCCGCCCGCAGTTCTCCGCCGTACTGGAGTGTGCAGCGCGAGCGCGCGAGCTGGGCAAGCATGTGTGGGCGGACGGCGGCGTACGGCATCCGCGCGATGTCGCGCTGGCGCTGGCCGCTGGGGCTTCGAGCGTGATGATCGGCTCATGGTTCGCCGGGACGTACGAGTCACCCGGTGATGCGCATCGCGACAGCGACGGGCGGATCTACAAGGAGAGCTTCGGTATGGCGTCCGCCCGGGCAGTGCGGTTGCGGACTGCCGACGACACCCCGTTCCAGCGGGCCCGGAAGGCGATCTTCGAGGAGGGGATCTCGTCGGCCCGGATGTACCTCGACCCCGAGAGTCCGAGTGTCGAGGACCTGCTCGACTCGATCGTCTCCGGCGTGCGCAGTTCCTGTACGTACGTCGGCGCCGCGAACCTCGCCGAGTTCCACGAGAAGGCAGTTGTCGGCCTGCAGACCGCCGCCGGTTACGCAGAAGGCAAACCGATGAACACCAGCTGGTGACTCACCCCCGGGGTGAGGTTGAGTACACAACAACCTCATACGGAGAGCGATTGGCACGCTCCGCGGGCGGTGGCACGCTGTAGTCAGCAGGGGGGAGGGAACGCCGGGCACGCTGCAGGTGGTGGTCGATCTCGTTGGGGGAGTGAGATCGAGCAGTGCAGGGAGTACGGCGTTCTGGACGTGGTCGCGGGTGGTGGTCCGGGGTTCGGCCGAGGCTTGGGAGGGCGACTCGGGAACACCGCGCCCCACCCGCGACTGCCGTTCGTCGCTGGAAATCCGGTTGTGCCCGGTGAGAGAGTCGACGTGTGCCGACCACCATCGTCTGTGACGAGTCCGGGTACGAGGGCGAGAAGCTCGTCGGCGGCGTCACAGATGTCTTCGCGCACGCGAGCATCCGCCTCGACGAGGCGACCGCGGCAGCCTGCGTCGCCGAGCTCCGCGACCGCATCAAATCGCCCGCCACCATGTACAAGGCCAACCACCTCCTCCGCGCCAAGCATCGCGCCACCCTGCTGTGGTTCCTCGGCCCCGACGGCCCGCTCCCCGGCAACGCCAGCGTCTTCGTGATCGACAAGACCTACTTCCTGATCACCGGCCTGGTCGACCGCCTCGGCGCAAGCCCGGAGGCAATCCCCTTCCTGTACGACGCCTGTCGCCGTACCGAGGAAGCCCGCGAGTTCCTCGACGCGGCCAACGACTTCATCCGAGCCCACGAGACCGCCGTACTGCCGCGCCTCGACCCACTACTCCCCGCGATCATCCGAGCCGCCGAACACTGGACCGACGGCGCCCCGGTCCTGATCGCCCACGACCGCCAGACCACCCTCTCGCCGGCCCGAATCACCGCCCTCCGCCAGGCAAGCCCAGCGATCGCCACCATCGAGCAGCTGGACTCCTTCGTCGACCACCGGGTCCAGATCGCCGACTTCCTGGCCGGCATCACCTACCGAATCGCCTCCGGCCATCTAAACGCGGCGGACGACCCAGAGGTGAGCGCGGCCCTGGCGCCGTACCTCGATCCGCACTCCCTCTGGTACGACGAACCCAGCTGGCAACGATTGCACGGAGTTGCAGGTACCGGCAGCGCCCTTTCGCTGCGTCGTGGGGCCTGACGCGTCGTAGTCTCTGTCTGACTATTGGTGCAACGCGGACGGGGTAGTGACTGATGCGAGTGGTGCTCACGGTGGTCGACCCCGTGCGGGGTGTGAGCGCGGACGTGCTCCTCGAAGCCGAGCCGGACACGAAGGTCGCCGCAGTGGTGCCACGACTGCTCGCCGCAGTGAGCAACACTGCTCGGATTCCCGGCACCGCAACGGTGACGAATCTGCGCGGAATCGCACCGGACGTCCCCCTCTACGTGGACGGGCGGGTGATCGACCCACACCTCGCGCTCGCGGAGTCGCCGTTGCGGGAAGGGACCGTAGTCAGCGTTGGTGATTCCCGCGGCTGTCTACCGCCTGAGCCGCACGGACTGGTGGAGGTCCGGGTGGTCAGCGGACCGGGCGCCGGAGCTGTCCATCGGCTCGGCATCGGCGAGTACACGCTGGGCTCGGCCGCCGCAGCCGGCGTACGGCTGGAAGTCCCGGAGCTACCGGCTCTGGTCGGCACTCTGACGGTGTCCACCACTGCAGCGGTGACTCTCCGGCCCGAGGTCGCAGACTCTGTTCCCGGCCCCGACCGCCCGCACGACCCCGCTGCCGGCCCGGTCATGATCGGAACCGATGCGAACAGTACGGCGACTGCTGCCGCCCGCACGTCGCTGGTCGAGCTGGATCGCCGGCCGCTGGATTCGACTAGCCGCTGGTCGGGTACGCCGTGGCCCCTCGGCTCGCAACTGGCCGTCGGGCCGGTGCTCCTCGCGCTCTCCGCAGTGGAGTCACCGGATGCGTCGCTGTCGCCCAACCCCAGCGGTGGCACGCTCGATTTCAACCGGCCGCCACGACTGCTGCCGGCACCGCTGCAGACCGAGTTCGTGCTGCCGTCGGAGCCGCAGAAGGCGCACCGGCAGAGCTTTCCACTGCTGATGATGTCGCTGCCGATGGTCGGCTCGATCGCGTTGGCGATCATCATGCGGCAGCCGACGATGCTGCTGTTCGGTCTGCTGTCTCCGCTGATGTACCTCGGCCAGTACCTCCAGAGCAGGCGCGAGGGCAAGACGTCGTACCGGCAGCAGATGGTCGAGTACCGCGAGCGGAAGGCCGCGATCGAACGCGACGCGATGGTCGCACTCGTTGCCGAGCGCAACGCCCGGCGACGCGACCAGCTGGATCCAGCAGGCTTGCTGCTCCTGGCCACCGGTCCCAGGGCCCGGCTGTGGGAGCGCCGGGTCACTGACCCTGACTGGCTCGACCTGCGGGTCGGTACGGCGGATCTGCCGAGTGAGGTTCGCGTCGACGAGCCGTCTCGCGACAGCCATCGGCGGGCGCAGACCTGGACCGCTCCCGATGTGCCGGCCACGGTGCCGTTGGCAACGGTCGGCGTACTCGGTATTGCTGGAGCAGGTGGTGAATCGCAGCGGCTCGGAGCATGGCTGACCGGCCAGCTCGCGACCTTGCACAGTCCGCAGACCCTTCGGCTGATGGTGTTGTGCCCGCCGGAGTCGAGCGCGTTCTGGCACTGGACGCGGTGGTTGCCGCACTTGCGCGGTACGGCGGACGCCGGCTACCTGAGCTGGTTGGGTACCGACAACGAGACCACCGGACGACGGATCGCCGAGCTGGCTGCCATCGTCGAGAGCCGGCGCAAGTCGTTGAGCGGGCCGCTGGGCCAGCAGACGGCTTTTGCGGAGCAGATCGTCGTGATCATGGACGGCGCCCGGCGGCTGCGGCTGCTCCCCGGAGTGGTGGGGTTGCTGCGCGACGGTCCCGCTGTCGGTGTTCGTTTCATCTGCCTGGACGCGGACGAGCGTCAGCTTCCGGACGAGGCTCAGGCGGTGCTGGCTCCGCACGGCGTGTGGTGGCGGCTCCGCCGTACCGGAGCGACGGTTGTGGACGGCATCCGTGCGGACCTGGTCGGCGAGCAGTGGCTCGACCGGCTGGCGCGCTCGCTGTCGCCGATCCGAGACGTGTCCGGCGCCGACGACGCCAACACCCTGCCGCCGTCCAGCCGCCTGCTCGGCGTGCTGGGAATGGACGAGCCCGAACCGGCGCTGATCGCGCGGCACTGGCTCGATCACGGGCGCACCACTCAGGCGATCGTCGGCGAAGGGGCCGACGGCCTGTTCACGGTCGATATCGTCCGCGACGGGCCACACGGTCTGATCGCGGGCACGACCGGCGCCGGTAAATCCGAGCTGCTCCAGACGATCATCGCATCCCTTGCTATCGGCAACCGTCCGGACGAGATGTCGTTCGTCCTCGTGGACTACAAGGGCGGGGCGGCGTTCAAGGACTGCAACCACTTGCCGCACACAGTCGGTATGGTGACCGACCTTGACGGCCATCTCACCACGCGCGCTCTCGCCTCGCTGGCCGCCGAGCTGCACCGGCGCGAGCGGCAACTGAAGCAGGCGGATGCCAAGGACATCGAGGAGTACCTCGAGCAGCGGCGTCCTGGTGACGAACCGATGCCGCGGCTGCTGATCGTCATCGACGAGTTCGCGGCGATGATCACCGAGCTGCCCGACTTCGTCACCGGCATCGTCGACATCGCCCGACGCGGCCGGTCGCTCGGCGTCCATCTCGTGCTCGCCACCCAGCGCCCCGCCGGTGTGGTGACCAACGACATCAAGGCCAACACCAACCTGCGGATCGCGCTCCGGGTGACCGACGCAGGTGACAGCGACGACGTGATCGAGGCGCCGGATGCGGCGTACATCGCCAAGGCGACACCGGGCCGTGCCTACGCGCGGCTCGGGCACTCGTCACTGGTGCCGTTCCAGACCGCGCGAGTCGGCGGCCGGCGGCCCGGCCTCGTGACGGCGGCGGTCGCCGCGCGTCCGGTGGGCTGGGACGAATTCGGGCGAGCGATCGGTACGGCGCTCGCTCCGGACGAGGACGACGTACCGGCGTTGACCGATCTCGCGCTGCTCGTCCAGAGCCTGCAGGAGGCCGCCCGGATCTCCGGGGTGGCCACACCGCCGAGTCCGTGGCTACCGCCGTTGCCGAGCCGTCTGACACTGGCGTCGCTGGAGAGTGCTCCGGCCGAGACAGAGGGTCTGCTGCCGCCGATCCCGTTCGGGCTGGCCGACGTACCGGATGAGCAGTCGCGCGCGGTGGCGACGTACGACCTGAATTCGTCGAGCCCGCTGGCGATCATCGGTGCGCCACGCAGTGGTCGCTCGGCCGCGCTCCGGGCGATCGCCGGTTCGATCGGTCGGCTGATCGAACCGGCTGACGTCCACCTGTACGGCGTGGACTGTGGGAACAACGCCCTGCTCCCACTGGTCAGCCTGCCGCACACCGGCGCAGTCGTGTCCCGGGACCAGCTGGACCGCCTGACCCGGCTGACCGCGCGTCTGCAGGCCGAGATCGGCCGCCGGCAGCAGTTGCTCGCGTCGAGCGGGTACGCCGATATCGCCGAGCAGCGACGCCGTAGTACTGCGGAGGACCGGCTGCCGTACATCGTCGTACTGTTCGACCGCTGGGAAGCCTTCGTCTCCGCCTTCGAAACCACCGACGGCGGCCGGCTGCTCGAGGCCTGGTTCACGATCCTCCAGGAAGGCGCAGCCGTCGGCATCAAGGTGATCATGACCGCCGACCGCACCGCCCTCGTCGGCCGCGTCTCCGCGCTGCTCGAAGACCGCCTGCTGCTCCGGATGACCGATCCGTCGGACTACCTGATGATCGGCATGCTGCTGAAGGACTTGCCGTCAAGCCTCGCACCCGGCCGCGGTTTCCGGGCCAGCGGCCTGCGCGAGACCCAGATCGCCTTGCTCACCGAAGACGACGAGGGTACGGCGCAGGTCGCCGCCCTGCACGAGATCGCCGCCCAAGCCACTCCGGTCGCCGACCTCGCCCCCGCCCGGCGCCCGTTCCGCGTCGACGCCCTCCCCGCCTCGATCACCCTCTCCGACGCCCTCGCCCTCGAAGCCCGCCCGCTGGGCGGCGCCGAAGTACCGGTCGGCGTCGGCGGCGACACCCTCGCCCTCCGCACCTTCGACGCCTACGAGCACGGCCCCGGCATCGTCGTCATCGGCCCACCCCGCTCCGGCCGCAGTACAACCCTCCGCACCATGTCCGCCTCCCTCCTCACCCGAGGCTGGCAACTCGCCGTCATCACCCCCCGCCGCAGCCCCCTCCGCGACTACCTCGGCACCGACGGCGTAGCCGGCGTCTTCGGAGCCGATGCCGACAGCAACGAAGTGGCCGCCGTACTGGACACCCTGAAGACCCCGCACGCCATCGTCATCGACGACCTCGAACTCCTAGGCCAAGACACCCCCCTCGCCGAACTCCTCGAAGCCCGCGTAGCCCTCCTCCGCGACACCGGCAACCTGGTCATAGCCGCCGGCACCTCCGGCGACCTCTCCTCCATGTACCGAGGCCCCGTAGTAGCCATGAAAAAGTCCCGCTCCGGCATCGTCCTCAGCCCCGAAAAATACGACGACGCCGAACTCTTCGCCCTCAACCTCCCCCAAGGCCTCCCCGCCGGCAACCCACCCGGCCGAGCCCTCCACATCACCAACGGCCAATACACCCGAATCCAGATAGCCCTCCCGGACCGCTGATCCAATTGCAGGAACGTGCAACAGCATTTGAACGATGATCGTCCCTGTCGCACCGGGAGATACGAGACAATGGACGGCCTCGGCGTGACGCTGAGCGACTGACGGGAGGAACGGATGACCGACGGAGTACCGAATCCGTACAAGGCTGCCGTGAGTCGTGCCGTGACTGCGGTTCAAGGGCCGGCCAACGCTGCCGCGACCGCCCTTGACGCGGCCAAGAAGGCATTCGGGGCCAATGCCTGGACCGGCGGGACCTCGTCGTCGTTCGGCGCTGATCTGGCTGGGCACACCACTGTTGCGCGGCAGAGCGCTCAGGCCGCCGTCGCGGACCTGCGTGCGATTCACGACAAGGAACCCGACCAGGTGCCGCCAGGCGCATGGCAACTGCGCTGGCGCAACCTGTGAGCCGGAGGCGATTGTGCCGGTAGTTTCGAGCATCGACCTGAAGGCGATGGCCTCACTCGTTCAAAGTATGACCGCGGCGGCTACCACCCTTGAGGGATCTGCGGCCTCGATCCGGAGTACCAGTGAGCGTGTTCTCGCCTCCGGCGCCCAAGCTCGGAAACTCAAGACGACCGCGAGCTGGGTCCGGGAGCAGATCCCGGGCTTGCGCCGTCGGCTTGCGATGGCTCAACAGATCGAAGCACAGACCCGCGGCTTTCAGCCGGTCGTGGCGATTGACGACTCGCAGATCTCGACCCTTCCACCCGACATCGCCATCGCGAAAGGTGCTGAGGCGGCCAAAAAGCTCAAGGAGGCGGGCAACCATCCGTCCCCGGAGCTCGTCGCCGAGATCCACCGCAACCAGAGCGACCCGTACTTCGCCGCCGGATTCGCCCGAAATATCACACCGAGCGAACTTGGCTCCATGGTTCGAGACATGTCCAGGTTGCGCCAAGGGCCGCGGATGGATGGAATCAGACTTGCCTTCATTCAAGAGTGGGAGCAGCGGTACACGCAACTGCTGAACGGCGTAGGGACGACGCTGGCCACGGCGACGCGCAACACTGGCGAACTGGCGCTGCCCGGCGACTATGCGACACGTTGGCTCGACACCATCACCAAGGAGCCCTTGGGGTTTGCGGCGTCAGTGGTACTTCGATACGGCACGTTCTCGACGCCCTTTCTGAGAACCGTCGCGGCCGGTGTCTATGACTACGAGCGATCACTCAGCGGACGCGAGAGGAAGGACTGGACCGAACTGCACGGAACACCGCGTCCGCTTCTTCCGTCCGCTGCCGGCGGAGACGATCCGTTGGCCAACCTGCTCGAGGGGTTGTCGCACAATCCGCAGGCGGCCCAGGACTTCTTCGATGTCGGCAACCCGCAGGCGGCTAATGTCGATGCCCTTCCTGAGACCGGCAGGCTGGTCAACGGCCGCCTGGCCTATCTGTTGCAGGACCGACGTTGGGGAGCCGGAGACGGTTTGGGGCATGCCTTGGAAGCTGCGACTCTGGAATGGCGCGATCAGCAGGCGCACGGACGTATCTCAGCGGAGATTGCGGCTCAGACCTTTGCCCTGGTCGGGACGCCCATGGTGAACGACAGCAAGCGAGGGATGCCTGTTGGACATGACTCGATGGCCAAGATCATCGCCTCGTACATGCCGAGCATCTTCCGCATGCATGGTGTGAAGAACCCCCAGGCCGATTCACCTGGAGGATCGTGGATCACCAGCACGGACTACGGCGTATTTCCACCGGGCCAACCGTTCGGAGTCAAACTCGATCCAGCAGTGCTCGCGCCGATCATCGCCAGAGTGGGCGAGAACGAGTCGGACATCCAAATCGTCGCCGCTGGGGTACTCGCGGCTGGACAGATCAGGTTTCAGTACGCCTTGCAGAAGTCACTGAGAGATAATCCGCACACGCCGGTCATGATGATTCGAGGGGATGCTATCCCCTTGATGGAGAACGCGGGTGCACAGACATCTCATGTGCTCAGCTGGGTAGTGCAGAAGGGGTACGCGGGGGATCTCAAGGCCGAGGAAGCGGTGAAGCGGCAGCGAGAGCTGACTGCGAAGACTTTGGGTGCACTGGCATCCCTGCCTGTCTTCAGCATCGGAACATCGGTGGGCGAGTGGACCAAGTACGCTATCGGCGAGTTGCAGAGCCGGGCAATCGAGGAGATCGGCAAAGCGCCGAAGGGCACAGCCCAGCAGGTTTACGACGAGATGGACCAGATGAGTCAGGTGGCCCTCGAAGACAACGCTCGGACCCTGCTGCTGCGGTCGGGCTACATGCGTCCGGAGTACTTCGCGGCCGCGAACAAAGCGGCCAAGGGACAAACCTATGTTCCGCCGCCGCCAACTGCGTTGAAGGGCCACAGCGGACCTGACGGCCGGTGGATCGCGGATGAGCCTCTCGAGTTCGACAGGGCGAGCGAAGCGTACCGGACCTGGGCCGACAGTTATGGAGGAAACCGGTGGATCCGCGAGAACATCAACCTTCCGTACAGCCTCGATTGGCCGAACAAGCTTTCATCGTGACGGGTCGGGCTCCTGTGCACAGGGCATGTGGAGCGATGCTCGCATTGCTGGGATGTATCGCGCTGGCGGGCTGTCGGGGCGACGAGCCGCGAGCTGAGCCGACCACGTACTCCACGCTCGGTGTCTCGGGCGACGTGCTGTGTGGGTTCCTGCCCAAGGCGGACACTGTTGCAGCGTTGGGAAGCCCTAACCTGAGCACACAGGGATCACTCAATGGGCGGCGCGGCGGGCAGCCGGTGAGCATCGCAGGCTGCACTGTGTTTGCGGACGAGCGATCGTTACCGAACCTCGAGGTGCAGGTGGTGGGGCGCGGGAGCGACGGCGGCCTCATCGAATGGCAACTGAAGAGTCCGAAGCCCCAGTGGACAGTGCTCCCGGCGGGAGGGCCGACAGGGTTCGCCGAGCCGGCCTTTGAGAGCCGGCTCGAAGGCAAGAAGACCGGGGAGTTGCGCAAGGGAGCGGTCGCCAAGGCAATCGTTGGTGATTGGTTCGTCGACATCAAGCTCTATCGCCCCGGTAAGGGCAGAAACGCTGTCGCCGACTCCATCATGCTGTTGCAGCAGGTGGTCAAGGCGCTTCAGTTGCCGTCTCAGCCGACTCAGACCTACGCGCCGTACACACCGAGCAGTTCGGCGACGTCGCAACCCAGCAGTCCCACCAAGTGAGCTAACCAGGAAGCCGTCCGAGCGGCGCTGCAGGTCTGCAGAACGCTCGGACGGCTTGTGTAGTTCAGCTGCCGATGGCCTGGCGGTCGGGCAGGCTGCCGCCGACCATGTCGTTCATCGGTTCCTCGCTTCGCTTCTGTGGTTGACGGCCGCTGGTTAGCGGACGACGGTCTGGAGTTCTTTGACGGTCACGGGGATGGTCGCCGTGTTGTCGGGGCCTTGGATGCTTTGCTGGGCTTCGCCGCCGAGGGTCCATTGAACTGTCCAGTTCATGGTGGCGGTGAGGTTGTAGGTGCCGGCTGCGTTGTAGGTGACGGTGCAGGCGTCGGCGGTGTTGGCGTCGGGTGTGTAGGGGATGCCGATGCCGGTGCAGGTGGGCTGGTCGGCGCCGTTGCCGGGGTCGATGGCTAGTTCGGGGACGATTCGCCATTCGAGGGCGTAGCCGAACAGGGCGATGGTTTTGGCTTGTGGTTTGTACGTCGCTGGGTCGTACTGGCCGTTGGCGTTGGTGAGCCAGATCCAGGTGGGGAAGTTGACTCTGTTGTGGCCGGCTTGGGGGTTGACCGCGAGGTGGGTCTCGGGGAACGGGATGGTGCCGGCGATGTAGTGCATGACTTGTTCGGCGGTGGGGCGGGTTTCGGGTGGGGTTTTGAAGAACTCGTATCGGATGCTGGCGCGGCGCATCCATTCGTTGCGTTTGATGTTGTCGTAGTCGTCCCAGCCGGCCATTTCGGCTTCGAACTTGTCGAGGGTGTCGAATTCGCCGAAGCGGCAGTAGTGGGCGTACCACTGGCCTTCCGGGCCGGCGGCGGGTTCGCCGGGCAGGGGGACGTAGTCGGGTTGGTGGACCCAGACACACAACGGTGGCTTGCCGCCCTTGGTCCACTTCGTCTTGTCGGTCTTCGGCTTCTTCCCGTTGTTGCTCTGGCATGTGAGATCGCTCGACGCATCCGTGCCGGTCGTGTAGATCGAGCCCGCGGGGACGCACGCAGTTGCGGCCTCGGCGGCTGTGCCGGCGGCGACCTGAAGACCTGCAAGGAGGAGCAGTGCGGCAGCGCCCGCGGCCAGTCTGCTCATTTGGCGCACCCGACCGACGGGGAGTCGGCAAAGGTGGAATAGATCATCCACTTGCCTTTCACCAGCTTGAGCTTGTCGATTCGGGTGAGCTTGCCGGCCGGCTTCGCAATGGTCTTGCCGTTCCTGCCGCTGACTGCCGTGAGGTTGTCGATGATGCAGGCAGTCACGGTGGCGGTCTGCGGTTTGGTGCTCAGCGATAGCGCGCTGATGCGGGATTCGACGAGCCGGGAGCTACCGGTGACTTTGGCATGATGAAAACCCTTGAGGAACGTGATCTGGTTCGTAACCGTCTCGAGAGATTTTCCGGTCAGGTACTGGTCGTACCGGTAGGTGACGCCGCCTTCGCGGTAGCCCTTGTCGAGCGCGACGATGAACGCCGCGTAGGTGGTCAGGACCCGGGATTTCGCCGCTGCGGTCGGGTCGGCCTTGGGGGTTGGGGTGGGCGTGGAGGTTGGGGCTAGTGGGGTATTCGTTGTGCTTGCGGCGGGTTTGGTGCCGCTGCCGCAGGCTGCGAGGGACAGGAGGAGGGCTCCTGCTGTCACGGTCGCGCCGAACCTGTTCACGTACTGCCTCCCCGAAAAGCCTGATACAGACACTTGATTCTAGGTGACGGTGGGTCTTCGGTTGATCGCATGACGTTGCAGGAAAGTGCAACTGGTGGCAGGTTTCCGGGGCATGTGTGTGCGGGGGTATGACGAAGCCGGCCAGCGGGTGGCTGGCCGGCTTCGGGTGTTGTGGTTCAGCTGCCGGTGGCCTGGGCGATGGCCTGGCGGTTCTTCTGGACTGCGGTGGAGGCGTTGTTGAGGTCTGTTTCGATGTTGGTGATGTTCTTCTGGCACTGCTGCCAGGCGACGCGGAAGTCGTCGGCGTACTTACCCTTCCAGGTGGTGCTGCTGACGACCTTGGTGGAGGCGGTCTTGAGCTGGCCGAGTTCGTTCTTGAAGGCTTCGAGCTTGGCCTTCAGGGCGTCCATTTCCGGCAGGCTACCGCCGACCATGTCGTTCATCGGTTCCTCGCTTCGCTTCTGTGGTTGACGCCTGCTGGTTAGCGGACGACGGTCTGGACTTCTTTAACGGTGATGGGAAGGGTGGCTGTGTTGGTGGGGCCTTGGATGTCGGCCTGGTCAACGCCGCCGAGCTGCCACTTGACTGCCCAGCTCATGGCGGCGGTGAGGGTGTAGGTGCCGGCGCTGTTGTAGGTGACGGTGCAGGCGTCGGCGGGGTTGGCGTCGGGTGAGTAGGGGATGCCGATGCCGTCGCAAGTGGGCTGGTCGGCGCCGTTGCCGGGGTCGATGGCGAGTTCGGGGACGATCTGCCATTGGAGGGCGTAGCCGAACAGGCTGATGGTTTTGGCTTGTGGTTTGTACGTCGCTGGGTCGTACTGGCCGTTGGCGTTGGTGAGCCAGACCCAGGTGGGGAAGTTGACCTTGTTCTCGCCGGCTTTGGGGTTCACCGCGAGGTGGGTCTCGGGGAACGGGATGGTGTCGGCGATGTAGTGCATGACTTGTTCGGCGGTCGGGCGAGTTTCGGGTGGGGTCTTGAAGAACTCGAACCTGATGCCGGCGCGGCGCATCATCTCGTTGCGTCGGATGTTGTCGTAGTCGTCCCAGCCGGCCATCTCGGCTTCGAACTGGGCGAGGGTGTCGAATTCGCCGAAGCGGCAGTAGTGGGCGTACCACTGGCCGTCCGGGCCGGCTGCAGGTTCGCCGGGCAGCGGGACGTAGTCGGGCTGCGGTACCCAGACACACAACGGCGGCTTCCCGCCCTTTGTCCACTTCGTCTTGTCGGTCCCCCCGGGCTTCGTCGTGGGGCGCCGGCATTTCAGGTCGCCGGTCGTGTCCGTGTCGGTGGCATTCAGCGAAGGGACGCACCCGGTGGTCGCGGCGTGCGCGGCGGTGGTGGCGATCTGAAGACCCGCGATGAGAAGGACTGCTGTGACGGCCGCGATCAGCCGGTTCATTTGGTGCATCCGTACGAGGCCGAGTCGGTGTGGGTCTTGACTACCATCCACTTGCCTTTGATGAGCTTGAGCTTGTCGATCCGGCTGAGTTTGCCGCCGGGTGCCGCGATCGTCTTGCCGGTCTTGCGGCTGACGGCTGTGTACTTGTCGTCGATGCAGGCGGTCACGGTGCTCGTCTGGGGCTTGGTGCTCAGAGACAGGTCGCTGATGCGGGACTCTGTCAGTCGCATGCTGCCCGTGACCTTGGCCCGGTGGAACCCCTTGACGAGTGTCATGTGGTTCTTGGTGGTTTGGAGGGCGCTTTCGGCCATGAACTTCTCGTAGGGATAGCTGACGCCGCCCTCGCGGAAGCCCTTGTCGAGGGCGCCGATGAAGGCCGCATAGGCGGCCAGGATCTGAGTCTTGGCGGCCGCGGTCGGGTCGGCGGTGGGCGTTGGGGTGGGTGTCGAGGTCGGGACGAGTGGGGTGGGTGTGTCCACTGCGGCGGGACTGTTGGTGCTGCCGCAGGCTGCGAGGGACAGGAGGAGGGCTCCTGCTGTCACGGTCGCGCCGAACCTGTTCACGTACTGCCTCCCCGAAAAAGTCTGATACAAACAGGTGATTCTAGGTGACGGAAGGTCCCGAAGCGATCGCTGGAAGTTGCAGGAACGTGCAACTGTTGGTGATCGATTGCCGACCGGCTGTCGGGATAGGGTTGGCGGTACGCCGGGCGGGGGCGGGCGAGGATCTCTTGTGGACGTAGCCCGCTTGATGTTTTGAGGAGAGCGGTAGATGTCCAGCACAGCCGGCACGGAGTCGGTCGATCGGCAACGTCAGCGTGCCCAGCGAACGGCAGGTGGAGCGGGCGCGTCGTCCCGGCTCCCGGCGGCGCCCAAGCGGCGGCGGCCGGCGGTCGCGGCCCTGGCGGCGCTGCTGGTGGTCGGCGGCGCGTTGATCGCCGGGCTGCTCGCGGTCCGGATGGATGAGCGGCAGTCGTATCTGCAGGTCTCGCGGGACATCGCGGCCGGCGAGAGGATCGAGGTCAGCGACCTGACGGTGACCCGGGTCGCCGCGGACGTGCCCGGGCTGATGGAGGAGTCCCAGGCCCGCGTGGCGATCGGCAAGTACATGAAGGTTGCGTTCAGCAAGGGACAGTTGCTGGACTCGAGGATGCTGACCGACAACGGCCCGCTGCAGGACGGCAAGGCCGCCGTCGGTATCGCGCTGGCCGAGGGTCGTTACCCGGCCGGCGGACTGACTCCCGGGGACCAGGTCAGGCTGCTCCGGATCGGTGCGGTCTCGACGCCCGGTGCGGTGCTCGGTGACGCTGTCGTCCTCGACGTCAAGTCGCCGACCGACAAGGGCTCCGGCCTCGGCAGCAAGTCCTCGTCGTCCGAGACACAGACCGTGACGGTGCTGGTCGACCAGGTTTCCGTCAGCGCCGTGGCCGATGCCTCGGGCAACAACAAGATTGCGGTCGCGCTCCTCAAGAGCGGGACGTCGCTGAAGGGGCGATAGTGGGTCTCTACGTCCTCGCCGCCGCCAAGGGTTCGCCGGGCGTCACCACGTCGGCGGTCGTGCTGTCCGGCATCTGGCCGGGGGAGCCGATCCTGGCCGATCTCGACCCGGCCGGTGGTGACATCGCGCTGCGGTACCGCGACACCTCGGGCGCGCCGCTCGATCCGAACCGCGGTCTGCTGTCGCTCGGAGCCGCCGTACGGCGTGGTGCGGCCGAGGTGCAGTTGTCCGATCACGTCCAGCAGATCTCCGGCGGTCTCGAGGTTCTGACCGGGGTGACGTCACCTGATCAGGTGCAGGGCCTCGGCTCGACCTGGCAGCACCTCGCGAAGTCGCTCCGTTCGGTTCCCGGCCGCGATGTCCTGGCCGACTGCGGCCGGCTGGCACCTGGTGCGGTCACCATGCCGGTGCTGCAGAGCGCGGATGCGGTGCTGATGCTGGCCCGGCCGACGCTCGAGGGCCTGTCCCACCTGCGTGAGCTGATCCGCGGCCTGTCCGAGATGCTGAAGCTCGGTGGGTACGACGGTGTGCCCGTCGGAGTGGCCCTGATCACGTCGTACCGCGATGCCCGGACGGCCACGGACGTGCAGGCGATCCTCGATCAAGCCGGCCTGCGGACATCGGTGCTCGGCATCCTGGCCGAGGACGACAAGGCGGCCGCCGCGATCCGCACCGGCGACGGTCGCCGGGCCAGGCAGTCTCTGCTGACCCGATCGGCGGCAGAGATCGGCGAACGGCTTCGCCGGCTCGGCCGGGATCGCGCCGGCGCCCAGACGTCAGTTGCGCAGGGGAGTGTCTGATGGATCAGTCGCTGGTGCGCAGCCTGCGCGAACAGGTCGCCGAGATCCTCGCCCGGCAGCGGCGCGAGGACACGGCCAACGGCCTGCCGCAGATGACCGCGGAGGACGAGCGTCAGTTCGCCCGGGCGGTGGTCGCGCGGGTGCTGGAGGACCACGCTCGCTCCGAGCTTGCCGCCGGCCGGACGCCGCCGAGCGCGAGTGACGAACAAGACCTTGCCGACGGCATCCATGCCGCCCTCTTCGGTGTCGGCCGGCTGCAGCCGCTGCTCGACGACCCGATGGTGGAGAACGTCGACATCAACGGCTGCGACCGGGTCTTCATCGGGTACGCCGACGGTCGTGAGGAACGCGGGATCCCGGTCGCGGAGAACGACGACGAGCTGGTCGAGCTGATCCAGACCCTCGCGGCGTACTCGGGGCTCGCCAGCCGTCCGTTCGATGCCGCGAACCCTCAACTCGACCTGCGGTTGCCCGACGGCAGCCGGTTGTCCGCGCTGATGGGTGTGGTGGCCCGGCCGTCGCTGTCGATCCGCCGGGCCCGGTTGTCCCGCGTCAGCCTGGAGAGCCTGATCGAGCACGGCACGATCAGCATGGAACTGGCCGCGTTCCTGTCGGCCGCCGTCCGGGCCCGGAAGAACATCATGATCGCCGGCGCGACGAACGCCGGAAAGACCACCCTGCTGCGGGCCCTGGCGAACGAGATCCCGCCGGAGGAGCGTCTCATCACCGTCGAGCGGGCGCTCGAGCTCGGCCTCGGTGAGTTCGAGGACCTGCACCCCAACGTGCTGGCGATGGAGGAGCGGCTGCCGAACTCCGAGGGTCAGGGCGCGATCGTGATGGGCGAGCTGGTACGGCGAAGTCTGCGGATGAACCCGAGCCGCGTGATCGTCGGCGAGGTGCTGGGCGACGAGATCGTCACGATGCTGAACGCGATGAGCCAGGGTAACGACGGCTCGCTGTCGACGATCCACTCGAACTCCTCGCTCGAGGTGTTCAACCGGATCTGCACCTACGCGATCCAGTCCGCCGAGCGGCTTCCGGCCGATGCCACGATGATGCTGATCGCCGGTGCCATCGACTTCGTCGTGTTCGTTGAACGACGCAACGAGTTCGCGCAGGGCGGTGCGCTGCGCCGGGTCGTCACCTCGGTGCGGGAGGTCAACGGCGTCGACGGGCGGGTGCTGTCGAGCGAGGTATTTGCCGAAGGCCCCGATGGCATTGCCGTACCCGCGGCGCCGATCGCCTGCATGGCGGAGCTTCAGGCTGTGGGCTACCGGGCGAACGCGCCTGCGGGGTGGGTGACGTGAGTACGCCGTCCGTGACGCTGCTGATGATCGTCGTGGCTGGTGCCGTGGCGGGTGGCGCGCTGCTGGTGCTGGTTCTGGCCTTGATCCCGCGCGCCGAGTCGACCGAGGTCAAGACACCGTCGGCGCTGCTCGGCACCGTTCGCCGAGCTGGTCTGCGGCTGCCGATCGCCATCGGTGCCGGCCTGCTGATCCTGCTGCTGACCCGGTGGCCGGTCGCTGCGATCGCTGCCGGGGTGCTGGTCTTCGCCTGGCCGATGCTGTTCGGCGGCTCGCAGCAGGAGCGGGTGGCGATCGCCCGCCTCGAAGGTGTGGCGAACTGGACGGAGTCCTTGCGGGACACCGTGGCCGGTGCTGTCGGCCTCGAGCAGGCGATCCCGGCGACCGCGTACGCCGCGTCCCCGGCGATCGTGAAGGAGCTGTCGGCGCTGGCGGACCGGCTCAGGGTGCGGGTTCCGTTGGGGCAGGCTCTGCAGCGGTTCGCCGACGAGATGGACGACTCCAGTGTGGATCTGATCGTCGCCACACTGATTCTGAATTCCCGGCTGCGCGGTCCTGGCCTGCGTGAGGTGCTGACTTCGCTGGCAGACTCCGCCCGGGCCGAGCTCGACATGCGGCAGCGGGTCAGCGCCGGCCGCCGGGGTACCCGACGGAGCGTGCGGATCGTGATCGGGGTCGCGCTGCTCTTCGTCTTCGGGTTGTCGATCCTGAATCGGCCCTACGTCGAGCCGTACTCGACGCCGATCGGGCAGGTCGTCCTGCTGGTGATCCTCGGCCTCTACGCGCTCGGCTTCGTCTGGCTGCGGCGGCTCGCGGCCTTCGAGACTCCGGAACGCTTTCTGCACGCCCGCGACCGGTTGCCCGACGTCGACGGCGGGGTCCGCCGATGACGCTGATCATGGTGTGCGGTGCGATCGTCGGCGCGGGGCTGTTCGTCGCGCTCCGGATGATCGACCGATCCGCGCCGGCCGGCCCGGTCGCGCTGGCCCAGCTGGACCGCGATCGGCGCCGGTTCACCCGGGAGCTCAGCCTCACCGCGGATCGCCGGCACCAGGCCGAATCGCTACGGGCGCGCCGCCTGGGAACGAATCTGCGCCGGTTCCTGGAGGCCCGCGGGGTTCAGATCCCGGCATCGGTTCGCGCGGATCTCGGCGTGGCCGGCCGCTCGCTGGAGGCGCACCTGGCCACCAGCCTGATGTCCGGGGTCGCTGGGTTCTTCTCGCCGATCCTGCTGCTCGCCCCGGTCAGCCTGGTCACCGGGGGCATCCCGGTGGTCATTCCGATCTGGTTGTCGTTGATCGGTGCTCTGCTCGGCCTGGTGGTCCCGACGACCCAGTTGCGGACCGTGGCCGCTGACCGCCGCCGCGATTTCCGGCATGTCCTGAGCGCCTTCCTCGATCTGGTCGCGATGAACCTGGCCGGTGGCCGTGGTGTCCCGGAGGCGCTGTCGTCGGCCGCCGGGATCAGCGACGGCTGGGCGTTCGTCCGGATCCGGGACACGCTCGAGACCGCTCGCCTGCAGGGCATCACTCCGTGGGCGGCGCTCGGCGAGCTCGGCGAGGAGCTGTCCGTCGACGAGTTGCGGGACCTGGCCACCGCGCTGGCCCTGGTCGCCGAGGACGGCGCCAAGGTCCGGGAGTCCCTGGCGGCCCGGGCCACGTCGATGCGCCGGCGCGAACTGGCCGACACCGAAGGCCGGGCGCAGACCCAGTCGCAGTCGATGCTGATGGCACAGATGCTGCTCGCCATCGGCTTCCTGATCTTTTTGGCTTACCCGGCGGTTTCCCGGGTGATGGGGTTCTGACCCGGACTCCGGATCGAACCGTTCACAGGAAGGAACAACAATGAAGAACTCGATGCACCTGGAGCTGGTCCGGGTCCTGATCGGTGCCCGGCTCGAGCGGGCCCGCAGGACCGAGCAGGGCGTGTCCGCGGTGGAGTGGGTGCTGATCTCGGCAGCAGTCGCCGGGATCGCGATCGCCGTCGGCCTCATTCTCTACAACCGGCTGACCGGTAAGGCCAACGACCTCGAGCTCGGCGACTGATCGCGGGACCAGAGCACATGAAGATGCGGCGTCGCCGGCGGTCCGAGCGTGGGGTGAGCACGATAGAGCTCGTCATCTATGCGCCGTTGCTGATGCTGATGATCTTCCTGGCCATCCAGTTCGCGCTGATCTATCTCGGCAACCAGGCGGCCTCCTCGGCGGCGCGGGAGGCGGCCCGGACGGCGCGGACCACGCTGGACCGGGACGCGGCCGCGGACGCAGGAACGGCGTACACGGAGAAGATCGGCAAAGGCATCCTCGAGGACGTCACGGTGACCGTCGAGCCGGTCGGCGAGCACGAGGTCCGGGTGGTGGTGACCGGGCATGCCCTGAAAATCACCCCGTTCCTGAATCCGCCGACCGTGTCGCAGTCGGTCCAGGGTCCGTTGGAGGAGTTCCGTGACGACGAGTGAGCGGGAGCGCGGGTCGATGGCCGTCGAGATGGTCATCCTCGCGCCGGTGATGCTGGCGTTCGTCCTCCTGGTGGTCGCCTGCGGCCGGTACGTCGCGGTCCGGGGCGACATCGAGGCCGCCAGCCGGGACGCCGTCCGGGCGGCTTCGCTGGAGCGGTCGGCCGGGAAGGCGTCCGCGGCCGCGGATCGGGTCGCCGCGGTCGCTGTCGAACACCCGGAGCGGTGCGCCCCGGCCGAGCTCACCGGTGATTTCGGTCCCGGCGGCACCATTACCGTCACGATCAGCTGCGACGTGTCGTACGCCGGTCTCGGGCTGCTCGGCCTGCCCGGCTCCAAACGAGTGAGCGCCAGTAGCTCGGCGCCCCTGGACACCCATAAGAGCTTCGATGACGAGACGTGACGACCGCGGTTCCGCGACGGTCTTCCTGCTCGGCTTCGCCACCGTCCTGATGGTCGCGGCGGGCCTGGTCATCGATGGTGGCCTGGCCATGAACGGACGCGAACGGATCACCGACGACGCGGAGCAGGCGGCCAGGTACGGCGCGGACGCCACCGACGAGACCGCACTGCGCCTGGAGGATGAGCTGCAGGTCAATGCCGGCACGGCCATCGACCGGGCCACCGGGTTCATGGCCGAACGCGGGTACCACGACATCGACGTACAGGTTGACGGCAACGCCGTGACAGTGTCTGCCGCGGGCACTGTCGACACCGTGTTGCTGAATCTGGCAGGGATCGGATCGTTCACTGTGCGCGGCGAGGCCACGGCAGTCGCCGTGGACGGTTAGCAGGAGGAAAGACGATGTCCCGAACACCGGGCCCGGCCCGTTTCCTGGTCGACGAGAGCGCTCAGCCACAGCAGCGTTCCGTCGGCCGGGCGGTGCTTGCCGCCGTGGCTCTGCTGGCGCTGGTAGTGGGGATTCCGGTCGCCCTGGCGATCTTCACCGGGCCGCCGCCGGTGCCGCACAGCTGGCCGACGCGTGAGTCGCTGACGAGTCCGGTCGGCGTCGGCACGGTGCTGTCGGTGCTCACCTTCGTGGTCTGGCTCGCCTGGCTGCATTTCGTGATCTGCGTCGTTGCCGAGTTACGCAGTGCACTCCGTGGTCGTGGTGTCCCGCGGCCGATCCCGCTGGGTGGTGGCAGTCAGCGCATCGCCCGGATTCTGGTCAGCGCGATCATCGTCACGGGGATCGCGACCGGGACCGCCTCCGCCAGTTCGCCCGCGCATGCACCGCCGCCGCCGGTGACTCACAGCGTCACCGTGGCTCAGCCGGCACCGACCGCGACGGCTACCCCCGAGCGTGTCGTGGCAGCGGCCGAGAGCTCGAATCCCCTTGCCGGCAAGAAGGTGTACCTCGTCAAGGCGCCGCGTTCCCATCACCACGACAGTCTGTGGGACATCGCGGAGAAGCATCTCGGTGACGGCCGCCGGTACAAGGAGATCTACGAGCTCAACAAGGATCGTCCGCAGCTGGACGGTCAGCGGCTGCATCTGGCCCGGCTGATCATGCCGGGCTGGCAGCTGATCATGCCGGAGGACGCTGTCGGGGTTTCGCGGATCCCGGTCGAGCAGGTCGAGGAGCGGCAGCCGACTCCGGAGCCGAAGCCGATCACCACGCCGGAGCCGCATCGGCCCGCGGTCGAGGACGGCGGGCACACTGCACCGGTCGAGCAACCGGGTGATCAGGCCGGCGCGAATCAGACCGATACGCGCTGGCGGCTGCCGGCCGACCTTCTGGGTGGCGGTCTGCTGACTGCGGGCCTGCTGGCTGTGCTTCTGATCGAGCGTCGCCGGCGGCGGGGCAGTGACCCCGACCAGGCAGCGACCACGGCGGAGGTCGCGCTGCGGGTCGGCGGGGACCCGAGGCGCTCGCTGGCCCTCGACCACGCGCTCCGTTCGCTCGCTCAGCTTTGCGAAGCACAGCACCTGCCGCTGCCGTCCATCTTCGCCGTACTGGTCGGGGACGAGTGGATCGAGCTGATGCTGGCTCCTGGCCAGACCGGCGCACCGTCGCCGTGGGAGGTTCTCGATGACGGCCGGCGGTGGCGGATCGCTCGCACGGAGGTCGTACCGGACACCGGTGGCCCAGCGCCGTACCCGGCTCTGGTGTGCCTCGGCCGCGACGACCAGGGTCGCGATGCGTTGATCGATCTCGAGGCAGCCAGTGGGGCTGTCAGCATCAACGGTGACGCGGTGGTGGCCCGGGAGGTCGCAAGTTCGGTAGCCGTCCAGCTGGCCACCAACCCCTGGGCCGACTTGCTTGAGGTGACCGCGTCCTCGCTGCCGGACGGGCTCGACGAGATCCTCAGCGACCGGCTGCGCGTGATCCACGACATCGAGGCGGTGCTGCCCGAGCTCGAGGGCGCCGACCCGCGGTCCGACGTACTCAGCGGACAGCTCGGTCGGGCGGCGGACGAGATGCCGCGGTACGTCGTCCTCGGTGCACCGCCGAGTGAGGCCACGGTGTCGCGGTTGGGTGCACTTGCGGGCCGTGGGCGGAGCGGGTTCGGTCTGCTCGTTGCCGGTCCGGTGCCCGGGGCGCGCTGGCAGTTGCTGGTCGACGAGTCCGGCATGTTGCGGATCCCCGCGCTCGATCTGACGGTGCAGGCCAGCCGGCTGAGCGAGAAGTCGCTGCACCAGGTGACCGATCTGCTGGCCGCGGCCCGGAGCACGGCCAGCGCGGACCCGACCGGGCAGCTCCGGATCCCGAATGCCGGCCGGTCCGGTGACGACTCGAGCTGGGCCACCGCCAAAGTGCGGGTTGGCGTGCTCGGCCGTCTGGATGTCCGGACGCCGGGCGACATCGAGCCGGCCCGCTCTGCGCTCGCGGTCGAGGTCGTCGCCTTCCTGGCACTGCACCCAGGCGGTGTGCATCCGAGTGTGTTGGCCGCGTCGGTGTGGCCACGTGGTGTCACGGCCGAGGTGCGGGATGCGACCGTGGCTCGCGTTCGGCAGTGGCTCGGGACGGACTCCACCGGGTCGCACCAGCTCCGCATCGACCCGACCGGCCGCCTGTACCTGGGGCCTGAGGTCGCGGTGGACTGGGACTGCTTCTGTGAGCTCCTGCGGCGCAGCCGGACCGCGCAGACCACCAGGGACGAGCGCGAGTTGCTCCGGCGAGCCATGCATCTGGTGCGCGGACCGTTCCTCGGTGACCGAGCGCCGGGATCGTGTTCGTGGCTGGCGCGGGTGCACCTGGAGCGCGTCGTACCGGATCTGGTCGTGAACGCGTCGCATCGGCTGGCCGAGTTGTCGCTCGGTGACGACGATCCCGCTGGTGCCTCGACCGCCGCACGGGCTGGGCTGCGGCTGGCCGTCAGCTCGGAGTACCTGTGGCGGGACCTCCTGATCGCGGAGTTCCGCTCGTCCGGTCAGCGGGCCGCCGAACAGGTGGTCCAGCAGCTGGGTGAGATGGCGCAACGTGAGGGAGCAGTGGTCAGCGCGGAGACCGAGTCCCTGATCGAGGAGCTGCTGCCGGGCCGGACGACCGCCCGGCGGGTGAGCTGATCCCTTGGCTTTCGGGGGTTGCTTGGGCATAGTCAGCGTTGATCGATAGAGCAGGGGTGCGTCGTGCCGGAAGACGGGCCGGCCCCGCTGAGGGTTGACGCCGAGACTGCGATCATCCTGCGCGAGGCCTATCACAAGATTCAGGCGCTGTTCCGCGCCGATCACTACGGCCTGTACGACTATGTGCGGGTCGTGGTGGCGAAGGTCGCGCGGGTGGACACGTTCTATGTGGGGTTCCTGCACGGGGCGACGCGGGTGCGGTATCCGTACGGGTACGACGACGGGCAGTACGTCGATCCGGATACGCACCGGTTCGGGCCGCAAGGGCAGACGGCGTGGTTGCTGAAGCATCGGCAGACGTATCGGTTCGCGTACGACAACGGGGCTGCGCTGCATGCCGGCGTACCGATCGGGGCTGTCGGGCGGCGGTCGGCGGATGCGGTGACGGTTCCGATCTTCCGGTCGGTGAAGGACGGGGCGGATCAGCTGTTCGGGATGTTGTCGATGCAGAGTTACGCGGCGCATTCGTACGACGACAACGCCGTCCGGGCGTTCGAGTGGATTGCCGGTGTGGTCGAGCGGGTGCTGACCCGGGAGGGGGAGGACCGGGACGCGCTGCGGCGGTTGCCGGCCGGGGATGTCGGGCCGGGGTTGCTCACGTCGGATCACGTGATGGAGTACCTGACCCATCGGATCGCGTCGATCCGGGAGATCGCCGGGGAGGCGATGTCGGCCGATGCCGTGCCGAGCGAGGTGCACGGGCATCTGGTCCGGATCGTCGAGACGACCGAGCACATCCAGTCCGAGCTGATCGAGATGCTGATGGACACCGACGAAGGGCCGGAACGGCGGTTCGCCGGGCTGACGAAGGCTCAGCAAGGGATCGCGGTACTGCTGGCGGACGGGTTGGACAACGACCAGCTGGCGGCCGAGCTGGGGATCAGCCTCAACACCGTGAAGACCCATCTCAGCGCCATTCTGCGCAAGTACGGGATGGCGCACCGGGCCCAGGTGGCCGATGACGTGCGGAAGTACCTCGCCCCGTAGACATACTTGAGCAGTTGAAGTAACTTCCCGGGTGGCTGTTAATTAGGAATTATCCAGTCCGTCCTGGAGGCTCCCCGTGGATCCGTTGTCCCGTCGTACGTTCCTGGCCGCGAGTGGTGGCTTGCTGGCGAGCGTGACGCTGCCGCTCAGCTCCGAGGCCGTCACGAACCAGCCGAAGACCGACTTGGCGAAGTACCGGCCGGTGCGGGCGTCCTCGAGCGCGTACGCCGCGACGCCGCCGGAGTTCGCGGTCGACGGGCTGGCGGTGCCGGGCGTCCGGGGATCGGGGTGGCGGGCGGCCGGGAACGACCCGCAGTGGCTGGTGGTGGACCTGCAGGCGAAGTGCCGGGTGGAGTCCGTGCGGCTGACGTTCGAGGCGACCTCGACGGATCCGGCCTTCGACTTCTCCGGTGCCAACCCGTACGGGAACACGACCGGTCAGGAGCTGCTCTCGAGTTCGCCGCTGGACTTCCGGGTCGACATCTCGACCGACGGTTCGACGTGGCGCAACGTGCACCAGGCGAGCGACAGTACTGGTGGCACTGTCGACGTCACCCTCGACAGTCCGGTCACTGCGCAGTACGTGCGCCTGACCGCCAGTCGACAGGCCAACACGAACGCCCTTGGCCTCAACGGCTTCCAGGTCTACGGCAGTACGACGGCCTCCCGTCCGCCCGCGACCGGGTGGACCGACTGGGGCAAGCATGCCGATCGCCCGCCGGCGCTGGCCAAAGCCGCCGACGGAACCTTCCCGATCGAGTCCGGCTGGACGCTGACCATGGATGACTTCGCCGGTACGGCGGATGGCGCCGTACTCGCGCAGCCCAGTCAGGACACGTCGACCTGGTTGCCGGCGCTCGTCCCCGGGACCGTGCTCGGATCGCTCGTGGAGGAAGGGCATTTCCCTGATCCGGTCGAGGGGATGAACAACCTCGAGATCCCGGAGGCGCTCAGCCGGCACGTCTGGTGGTACCACCGGAAGTTCGATCGCCCGGCAGCTTCGGGGACGCGGGCCTGGCTCGAGTTCGACGGGATCAACCATCAGGCAGATGTCTGGCTGAACGGCGTCTCGGTCGGCACGGTGAAGCATCCGTTCGCCCGGGTGGCCCTCGATGTGACGGCCGCGCTGAAGGCGAAGAACGCGCTCGCGGTGAAGATCACGCCGATGCCGCACCCCGGATCCGCCGGTGACAAGGGCGATGCGGGACAGGCGTTCGTGCAGGCCGCCACGCTGTACCTCGACTCGCCGACCCTGCTCGCAGCGTCCGGCTGGGACTGGATGCCCGCGGTTCGCGACCGCGCGGCCGGGATCTGGAACCACGTCCGCCTGCGCTTCACGGGCGACGCCGTACTGGGTGATGCCCGCGTGGTGACGAAGGTACCTCGTGCCGATCACGCCACTGTCGCGATCACCGTGCCGGTGCGGAACGCCTCTACAGGCCAGCGCACTGTCACGGTCAAGGCTGCTTTTGATGGCTGGGCGGTCAGCAAGACGGTGACGCTGCAAGCTGGCGCGAGTGCGAAAGTTGCCTTCGACACCGTTGCCATCGACAACCCGAAGCTCTGGTGGCCCAATGGGTACGGCGATCCCGCGCTGCACACGCTCACCGTCACGGCGACCGTCGGCAGCACGGTCAGCGACAGCCGCAAGACGACCTTCGGGATTCGTGAGTTCGGCTACGACTACGAGATCCCGATCAAGATCGACCCGGCGACCAACAGTGCACTGCAGATCGTCGACATCGCCAAGCAGACCGCGCGCTACCTGAGGATCCAGGGCAGGCGCCGGGCGACCGGGTGGGGATATTCCCTGTGGACACTGGCGATCAAGGACAGCGCCGACCCCTCGGTCGACCTTGCGAGGTCCGGTACGGCGACTGCCTCGGACGACGACGGGAGCCCGGCTCAGAACGCGATCGACGGCGACGACCGCAGCCGCTGGTCGTCGGCGTACAGCGATGATCAGTGGATCCAGGTGGACCTGGGGTCAGCGCGGTCCTTCGACCGGATCGAGTTGCTGTGGGAGACGGCGTACGCGTCGCTGTTCGAGATCCAGGTGTCGGACGACGGTAACGAGTGGCGCAAGGTGCAGGAGGTCAGCAACGCGCCGGTGCCGCTGAAGATCAGCGTGAACGGCGTCCGGATCTTCTGCCGCGGTGGCAACTGGGGCTGGGACGAACTGCTGCGCCGGATGCCCGAGGAGAAGATGCGCGCGGTGATCGGCATGCACCGCGACATGAACTTCACGATGATCCGCAACTGGATCGGGTCGAGTACGCGGGAGGAGTTCTACCAGGCCTGCGACGAGAACGGGATCCTGGTCTGGAACGACTTCTGGGAAGCCGGTCCGTTCACCGACAACCTGCCCGGGTACGTCGACATCGCGCGCGACACGATCGTCCGGTACCGGACGCATCCGTGCATCGTGGTCTGGTGCGCGGCGAACGAACAGCACCCGCCGCCCGCGATCCACGAGGGGATCCAGGCTGCGATCCGGGAAGAGGACGACGAGATCCTGTACCTGCCGGACTCGGCGGCCGGGTTCGTCTCGGGGCACGGTCCGTACTACTGGGTCGACCCGGCCAAGTACTTCGACGCGAACACCTACGACACCTTCAACTTCGGCTTCCACACCGAGATCGGGATGCCGACGATCCCGGTCGTCGAGTCGATGCGCAACCTGGTCGGCCCTGAGGACCCGGGCTGGCCGATCGGTACGCCGTGGTTCCATCACGACTGGTCGGAACACGGCAACCAACGGCCGGCGACGTACCTCGGTGCGATCGACGAGCGGCTCGGATCGTCGAGTGGACTGGAGGAGTTCACCCGCAAGGCGCAGTTCGTGAACTACGAGAACATGCGGGCGATGTTCGAGGCCTGGAACGCGCACTTGTGGAACGACGCGTCGGCGCTGCTGCTGTGGATGTCACATCCGGCCTGGCATTCGACCGTCTGGCAGACGTACGACTACGACCTCGATGTCAACGGCAGCTACTACGGTGCCCGCAAGGGCTGCGAGGCGATCCACGTCCAGGCGAACCAGCCCGACTGGACGACAGTCGTCCTCAACCACACGACGTCGCCGTTGACGGCCTCGGTGACGGCCGAGCTCTACGATCTGAACGGCGTCCGGCTCAGCTCGGTCGCTCAGGCGATTACCGTTGCCGCCAGCAACAAGACGGAGGGGTTCAAGGTTGCCTTCGGCGCTGACCTTCCGGCGCTGCACCTGCTCCGGCTCAAACTGACCGATGCCGCCGGCAAGGTCCTGTCCGAGAACACCTACTGGCGCTACCGCAAGCCCACCGACCTCCAGCGCCTCAACTCACTGCCCGCCGCGAAACTCGACGTACGGATGACTGCTGTCCGCGGCAAACTCACCGCCACCATCCGCAACACCGGCAGCACAGTCGCAGCCCTCACCCGTCTGTCGCTGCGCGACCGCACCGGCAACCGAGTCCTCCCCGCCACCTACACCGACAACTACTTCTGGCTCCTCCCAGGAGAGACCCGCCGGGTCAAAGACACCCCGCCCACCTCGCCCCCCCCCCTGATGCTGTAAGCCGACCCCAACAACCGATCAAACTTTCGCACGGGGCGACGAACGCGGTCTGGCCGCGTTCGTCGTCTTCCGTCGGCAGCGAGCCGTCCGAGCGTTGGAGGCAGCGGACGGTGAGGGCGGCGGTGGCCAGGCGGTCTTCGCCTTCCTCGCCGATGACGTCGTACGGGAGGGTGGCCCAGCCGGTGGCGGCTGCTTCCATGGCCTCGTCGACGGTGGAGACCGCTGTGGTGCGGGCGGTTTGGCGGGCCAGCGCCTCGTCGTAGAGCCAGGTCTGGTCGGCCTGGAGCGCCTCCAGCACGGTCGGCACCAGGTCGGACAGTCCCACGGCGGACTTCGCCGAGGCGCGGAGGCGTCGTACGACGGTTGCCACGCCGGCCGTCAGGTCGCGAGGGCCGATCTCGACGCGGATCGGGACTCCCTTGAGCTCCCAGTTGACGGCGCGTCGGCCGAAGGGCTGGTCGGTGCGGTTGTCGAGGTGCACCCGAACGCCGGCAGCACGCAGGTCGTCGGCAAGCCGGCCGGCAACCTCGAGCGTCTCCTCCTTGACGGCCAGTACGACGACCTGGGTGGGCGCAGCCAGCGGCGGGACGCGGAGTCCGGCGTCGTCGCCGTGCACCATGATCAGCCCACCGAGCATCCGGGTCGTGCTGCCCCAGGACGTCGTCCAAGCGAGCTCGCGTTGACCTTCGGACGACAGGTAGCCGATGTCGAAGGCGCGGGCGAAGTTCTGCCCGAGCTCGTGGGACGTGCCCATCTGCAGCGCCTTGCCGTCACCCATCATCGCCTCGAGCGCGATCGTGTTCACCGCACCGGCGAACCGCTCGCGCCGCGTCTTCCGCCCGACCACGACCGGAATCCCGAGTATGTTCGCCATCACCTCGCGGTAGACCTCCAGGGCGATCCGCGTCGCGTACTCCCGGGCCTCCTCAGCTGACGCGTGTGCCGTGTGCCCCTCCTGCCAAAGGAACTCGCTCGTGCGCAGGAAGAGTCGGGGCCGCAGCTCCCAGCGGACGACGTTCGCCCATTGGTTCAGCAGGAGCGGGAGATCGCGGTAGCTCTGGATCCACTTCGCCATCGACTCACCGACGATGGTCTCCGAGGTCGGCCGGATCACGGCGGGTTCCTCGAGCTGCTTGCCGCCGGCGTGCGTGACGACGGCGAGCTCGGGACTGAAACCCTCGACGTGCTCGGCCTCCCGCTGCAGATAGCTCTCGGGAATCAGCAGCGGGAAGTAGGCGTTCTCCGCGCCGGCCTCCTTGATCCGCCGGTCCATTGCCGCCTGCAACAGCTCCCAGATCCCGTAGGCATACGGTCGGATGATCATCGTGCCCCGCACCGGCCCGTTGTCGGCGAGCTCGGCTTTGGCAATCACATCCTGGTACCACCGGGGAAAGTCCGTCGCCTGCGCCGCAAGCACGGATCTGGTCGCTGTCATTCCGTCAGTGTAGGAAGGCGATGAGCAGCACGGCCACGTATTTGTCGTCGGTAAGGACACGTAGTAGTCCTGCTCCAAGCCCTGGCCCCCGCCTAGCCACAGGCGGATCAGCCCGCCGAAACCCACTACTACATGTCGTTACCGACGCTAGCCGTAGAGGTGCTGGTACTCCGCGGCTGCGCCGGAATGCAGGGGGATGGGCGTGGTGACGACCAGGGACTGGAGGTTCAGATACTGCGCTCCGACCGCGGAGGGTGGGACCAGCAACCGGGCCTGCCGGACCAGGGTGTTGGCGACCTCGCGGGCGACCGCGTTCGGCAGGTCCGGTCGGCAGAGCAAGAAGTTCGGGATGCCGAGGACGTCCACCGCTCCGGGAGCCTTGTAGACACCGGCCGGGACCTGGACGTCCTGGTAGACGGAGCCGAAAGTACGGCGGAGTGGGGCGAGCCAGTCGCCGAGCGGCAGCAGGCGGATCGGGGTACGGCGGCTCAGCCTGTCGAGCGTGGTGGTCGGGACGCCACCGGACCAGAACATCGCGGCTACCCGGTTCTCGGCGATCGCGGTGGCGGCCTTCTCGAGTGGGAGGTGGTCCTGCGTGCACTCCACACGAGCCGCGGTGAGCAGCCGGGCCGCGGTGACGGCGGCCCCGGATCCGGCGGCACCGGCGGAGATCGTCGTACCGGCGAGGTCGGTCAGAGACTTGTACGGGCTGTCCGCGCGGACCACGCATTGCAGGTAGTTCTCGTAGACGCGGCCCAGTGCGCGGATGGACGGTCCGGATGTGATGGCGTCCGCGAGGCTCAGAGCCAGATCGGTTTCCCGCGCGGCGAGCAGCCGCAGGTTGTCCGTGCTCCCGCCGGTCTCCCGAACCACCACCTCCCGAGCAACCCCCGCCACCCGCAACTGAATCGCCAGCAACTGCGCAAACTCCAGGTAGAACCCACCAGTCTCCCCGGCCGCAATCGTCAGCCGATCAACCGCCGGCCCACGACCACATCCAGCCAGCATCAGACCGGCTGCGCCCAAGAGCACTGTCCGCCTTCTCATGTTGCTTCCGGCAACTTGATGGTGGCGGTGAGACCGTGCGGGTGGGTTGCCGACAGTTCCAGCGTGCCGCTGATAGCCAAGGCGGTTTGTTCGGCGATGGCCAGTCCCAGGCCGGTTCCGAGGCTCTTGCCGGTACCGCGCCAGAAGCGCTGGGTGGCCAGTGCCAGCTCGTCCGACGGAATCCCGGGTCCGTCGTCGGCGATCTGTATGACGATGCCGTCGGGACCTCGCGTTGAGGAGACGACCACGTGCGCGCCCGGGCCGGCGTACTTGATCGCGTTGTCGAGCAGGACGCCGACCAACTGCCCCAGGTCGTGCTCATCGACGGCCGCGATCAGTCCGCCATCCGCGTCCAGCTCCAGGGTGATGTCGCCCGCCGTCGGCTGCCAGGTATCGATCTCCTCCTGCAGGACGGCCTCGACCAGGCAGGTCGCGGTCGTGGGTTCAGCTCGGCCGTCGGTGATCCGGCTCTCGATGGCCGCGAGCTTCAAAAGGCCGGCGAGGACGTTCTCCAACCGCTCCAGATCGTGTTGCACGTGGGTGAGGCCGGCAATCCCAGGATCGAGCGCATCGACCCGCAGTCGCAACGACGCCAACGGGTTCCGGAGCTGATGGGAGGAGTCGGCAACCATCTGCCGCTGTACGTCGATCGACCGCTGGACCGTCGCGCCCATCACCTCGACCGATCGTGCCAACCGTCGCAGCTCCGGCGGACCGCTCGCCTCCAGCGGCTGGTTCCACCCACCCGACCGTCCGAGTTCGACGACCGCGTCCTCCAGCCGCCCGACCGGCCTGATCACCCAGGAAGCGGCCCTCGCGGCCAGCAACAGCAGCAGAAGCTGTGCCGCCACCGCGGCCGCGCAGATGACCGCCCACGACCGCGTTACGTCGTGAAGAGCGCCGCGTGCATCCACCGCCAGCACCACCGCGCCGGCCGGCTCCTGGGGCGAACCAACCGGCGTGGCCATCAGCGTCCGGGAGGAACTCCACGGACGCAGGGTGTCGAGCGTGAGCTGGGGCAGATCGCGAGCCGCCAGCTCGGCGACTGCGCCCACCCCCGGTGACGCGAGCGTTGTCCCACCCGTCGACACCATGACGTGACCGGACGCATCGGTGATCAGAACAGATTCGGCGTACAGCTCCTGATGCCGCTCGGCCTCCGCGCGGACCCTGCTGTAGTCACCGTCAGCAGCGGCCCGTCCGGCCAACCCGGCGAAGCGGTCGAGCGCAGCGCTCCGGGTGAGCTGCAGAGTCTGGGTGCGGGTGTCCGAAACCGAGTCCAGGAAGGGAATCACGAGCGCCGCGAGCAGGACGAACGAGACGATCGCGAGCACGCCCATCAATCGGGCTCTCATGGTTCGAGCCGATACCCGAAACGCCGGATCGTGGTGATCACCGGTCGCCCGAGCTTCCCGCGGAGCTGATGCAGATGCACGTCCAGCGCCTTCGACTTGGTGACGAACGCGTCGCCCCAGACTTCGTCCTGGATGATCTCCCGGCTGACCGCGGTCCCGGCCCGCCGGGCCAGCACGGCCAGGATGTCGAACTCGATCGGCGTCAGGTGGATCGCCACCTCATCCAGCGTCACCGACCGCAGTCCGAAGTCGATCCGCAGCCCGCCCGCCTCGTACGCCGTACCGTCCGGAGCCGACCGTCGGTAGCGCCGGGCCGAGGCCTCGATCCGGGCCAGCAGTTCGGCCAGCCGGACCGGTTTGGTCAGGTAGTCGTCGGCGCCGAGCCGGAGTGCCAGGACGACGGAACGTTCGTCGTCGCGGGCGGTCAGCACGATCACCACCACGTCGTCGACCCGGCGGAGTTTGCGCAGTACCTCGAGTCCGTCGATATCCGGCAGGCCCAGGTCGAGCAGGATGACCTGGGCCTCCGCGTGCCGGAGCAGAACGTCTTCCCCGCGGCCGACCAGCGTGACTTCGTGACCGTTGGCGCTCAGCACATCCCGGAGCGAACGACCGAGCGTCTCGTCGTCCTCGGCGATGAGTGTGCGCATTGGGTCATTGTGCCGTTGGTGTCCGCGGCTTACCCACTGGACGGGCCGTGGAGTGCTGAGCCTTCATCCGGCCGCGCGTTTCGGACATCGTCAGGTAGACGATCAGGCTGACCAGCGCACAGCCACTCACGTAGTAGTAGAACGAGGACTCGTGGCCGGCGTCCTTGAGCCACAGCGCGACGTACTCCGCCGTACCGCCGAAGATCGCCACCGTGACGCCGTACGGCATGCCGACCCCGAGCGCGCGGATCGCCGTCGGGAACAGCTCGGCCTTCACGATCGCGTTGATCGAGGTGTACCCGCTGACGATGACGAGTCCGGCCAGCATCAGCAGGAACGCCGTGACCGGTGTCGCATCCTCGAGGGCGGTGAGGATGGGCACGGTGAGCAGCGTGGCCCCGATACCGAAGAAGATCAGCAGCGGCCGGCGACCGACCTTGTCGGACAGCATTCCGCCGACCGGCTGCAGCAGCACGAAGATCAGCAGGGCAAGGAAGTTGATCCAGGTGACCTGCGACTTCTCCAGCCCGGTCGTGTTCACCATGAACTTCTGCAGGTACGTCGTGAACGTGTAGAACGCGACCGTGCCACCGAGCGTCAGCCCGACGACCGTGAGCACCGCGCGCGGGTGCTGGGCCAGCTCCCGCAGCGAACCCTGCTTGAACCGGCGGCTCTTCGGCTGCGCCTCGAACTCCGCGGACTCGTCCATCGACCGCCGCAGCCAGAACACGATCACCGCGGCCGCAGCCCCGATCACGAACGGGATCCGCCAGCCCCAGGCCGCCAGGTCTTCCTTCGACAACGTCTGCTGCAATGCGATCTGGACGCCGAGTGCCACCAGCTGACCTGATGCCAGCGTCACGTACTGGAAGCTGGAGAAGAACCCGCGCCGGCTGTCGGTCGCGACCTCCGACATGTACGTCGCCGAGGTCCCGTACTCACCACCGACGGACAGGCCCTGCAGCAACCGTGCTGTCACCAGCAGCACCGGCGCGGCAAGACCGATGGACGCGAACCCCGGCGTACAGGCGATCACCAGCGAGCCGGTCGCCATCAGGGTGACCGACAACGTCAGGGCGGCCCGCCTGCCGTGCCGATCGGCGTACCGACCGAGCAGGAAGCTCCCGACCGGCCGCATCAGGAACCCGACCGCGAACACGCCTGCGGTGTTCAGCAGCTGGCTGGTCGCGTCGCCCTTGGGGAAGAAGACCGGGGCGAAGTACAACGCGAACGCCGTGTAGACGTACCAGTCGTACCACTCGACCAGATTGCCCATCGAGCCTTTGAAGATGTTGCTGACGACTCGCCGTGAATCCACGATGCCTCCTCGAACATGAAGTTGCCGCCACTCTCCGGGTAGGAGAAAGTGGCGGCAACAGCGCTCAAGGCATCCTTAACGCGCCTTAATTTACAAAGAAGCGAGCGCGTCGTTCCAGGTCTTCGAGGGGCGCATGATCGCGGCGGCCTTGGCCGGGTCGGGCTGGTAGTAGCCGCCGAGGTCGGCCGGCGAGCCCTGTACGGCGATCAGTTCGTCGACGATGGTCTGTTCGTTGGCGGCCAGGGTTTCGGCGTGCTTGGTGAACAGGGCGGCGAGCTCGGTGTCGTCGGTCTGCGCGGCCAGCTCCTGGGCCCAGTACAGGGACAGGAAGAAGTGGCTGCCGCGGTTGTCGATACCGCCGACGCGACGGGTCGGTGACTTGTCCTCGTTCAGGAAGGTCGCGGTGGCCCGGTCGAGAGTGTCGGCGAGGATCTGCGCCTTGGCGTTGCCGGTCGCCTGCGCCAGGTGCTCGAAGCTCGCGGCCAGGGCGAAGAACTCACCCAGGCTGTCCCAGCGCAGGTAGTTCTCCTTCACCAGCTGCTGCACGTGCTTCGGCGCCGAGCCGCCCGCGCCGGTCTCGAACAGACCGCCGCCGGCCATCAGCGGGACGACCGACAGCATCTTCGCGCTGGTACCCAGCTCGAGGATCGGGAACAGGTCGGTCAGGTAGTCGCGCAGCACGTTGCCGGTCACCGAGATGGTGTTCTCACCGCGGCGGATCCGGTCCAGCGACACCTTGATCGCCTCCACCGGCGCCAGGATCTTCAGGTCCAGGCCCTCGGTGTCGTGCTCGGTCAGGTACTTGGTGACCTTGGTGATGATCTGGGCGTCGTGGGCGCGGGTCTCGTCCAGCCAGAAGACGGCCGGGTCGCCGGTCGCGCGGGCCCGGGTGACGGCCAGCTTGACCCAGTCGCGGATCGGGTCGTCCTTGGTCTGGCAGGCGCGGAAGATGTCGCCGGCCTCGACGTCCTGCTCCAGTACGACGTCGCCCGCGCCGTTGACGAGGCGGACGACACCCGCTGCGGCGACCTCGAAGGTCTTGTCGTGCGAGCCGTACTCCTCGGCCTTCTGGGCCATCAGGCCGACATTCGGCACCGAGCCCATGGTGGCCGGGTCGAACGCCCCGTGCTCACGGCAGTCGTCCAGGACGACCTGGTAGATGCCGGCGTAGCTGCTGTCCGGCAGTACGGCGAGGGTGTCGGCCTCGGCGCCGTCCGGGCCCCACATGTGGCCCGAGCTGCGGATCATGGCCGGCATCGACGCGTCGACGATCACGTCGGACGGCACGTGCAGGTTGGTGATGCCCTTGTCCGAGTCGACCATCGCGAGCTTCGGGCCGTCGGCGAGCTCGGCGTCGAACGAGGCCTTGATCGCGTCACCCTCGGGGAGGTCGGCCAGGCCGTTGAGGATGCCGCCGAGGCCATCGTTCGGGGTGAGACCGGCCTTCGCCAGCGTCTCGCCGTACTGGGCGAAGGTCTTCGGGAAGAAGGCGCGGACCGCGTGGCCGAAGACGATCGGGTCGGAGACCTTCATCATCGTGGCCTTCAGGTGCAGCGAGAACAGGACGTCGTTCGCCTTCGCCTGGGCGACCTTGGCGGTCAGGAACTCGCGCAGCGCGGCCACGTGCATGACGGAGGAGTCGACGACCTCACCGGCGAGGACCGGGACCGACTCGCGCAGCACCGTCGTCGTACCGTCGGCGGCGACGTGCTCGATCCGCAGCGAATCGTCGGCCTCGATCACCGTCGACTTCTCGGTCGAGCGGAAGTCGTTCTCGCCCATGGTGGCGACGTTGGTCTTGGAGTCCGAGCTCCAGGCGCCCATCCGGTGCGGGTGGGTCTTGGCGTAGTTCTTGACCGAGGCAGGGGCGCGGCGGTCGGAGTTGCCCTCGCGCAGTACCGGGTTGACCGCGGAACCCTTGACCTTGTCGTAGCGCGCCTGGATCTCGCGCTCCTCGTCGGTCTTCGGCTCGTCCGGGTAGTCCGGCAGCGCGTAGCCCTGGGCCTGCAGCTCGGTGATCGCGGCCTTCAGCTGCGGGATCGAGGCGGAGACGTTCGGCAGCTTGATGATGTTGGCTTCCGGCGTCTTGGCCAGTTCACCGAGCTCGGCCAGCGCGTCCGCGATCCGCTGCTCTTCCTTCAGGAACTCCGGGAAGAGGGCGATGATCCGGCCCGCCAGCGAGATGTCGCGGGTCTCGACCCCGACACCGGCCTGCCCGGCGTACGCCTGGATCACGGGAAGGAACGAGTACGTCGCCAGCGCGGGCGCCTCGTCGGTGTGGGTGTAGATGATCGTCGAGTCAGTCACAAGCCCCACCTTAATGGGCCCTCAGTCCGGGTCTGCCTGCACGTGGGCAGGCTCACTCCACACCGCTGACCGTGGTTGGGCGGGTTGGGGGTCAGCGAACTAGCACTGGTCGGGGTGGGTGAGCGTGATTCCGGCTGCGGTGGTGACCGCGGTGGCGAAGGTGAGGGTGTCGATGGGGGAGGAGGCGGCCACGGTGGCGCCGGCGAGGAAGGCCAGCCCCTTGGCCCCGTCCCAGGTGCAGTCCACGAAGAGCGCTCCGGCAGCCTTGACCTGGGAGAACTCCGCCCCGCTCAGATCACACTGCCGGAAGACCGCGCCGCTGAGATCCGCCGAGACGAAGTCCGCATTCTGCAGGCGGCAGTCGGAGAGCTCGACCTTCTGGAACTTCGCGAACCGGAACGACGCGTAGTCCAGCAGGCTGTCCCGCACGGTCGTGTGCTGCAGGCTCATCCCCGGACCCGCGAACCCGGTCATCCGCGAGGAGACGATCGCCACCCGCGTCACCGCCGCATCCGACCACCGGGCGTTCGCCACATCACAGTGCAGCAGCTCGCTGTCCACCAGAATCAGCTTCTCCAGATCCGACCCGGCCAGCCTGCCCCGCGTCAGC
Organism: Kribbella sp. NPDC056345; assembly: GCF_042262745.1. Lineage (NCBI taxonomy): Bacteria > Bacillati > Actinomycetota > Actinomycetes > Propionibacteriales > Kribbellaceae > Kribbella > Kribbella sp. NPDC056345. The sequence goes on from NZ_JBHJQQ010000021.1 coordinate 36,270, forward strand.
CGGCACCCCCCGATCTCCAGATGCTCGACCTCCAGATCGCTCAGGTCCGCATCCTCCACCCCCAGATCCAGCAACCGGGTCTCATCCTCGATCTCCTCCGGCATGACGGAGTCCAGCTGAGCACGCAACCGGGGGCCGGCGATCTTCCGAGAAGCCATACGAGGAACGTAGCCGGGGCCACCGACAGCCAGATGGGGTCGGCCGTCAGGCAGTGCGGAGGGAGTGGGCGGCGGTGCCGATGATGGCGGCGTGTTCGGTGTCGGGGGTCGCTACTACGTCGAAGTCGAAGACGTCGTGGACGAGGTCGAAGGCGCCGGAGATGGAACCGCCGAGGACCGTGCGGGTGACGCGGAAGCGGTCGATCCAGGGGGTGAGGGCTTCGGCCAGTACGGCGAAGCCGTCGCGGAGGGATTCGGAGGCGGCCTGCTCGCCGGCGCGGGCGCGGTCGGCGATCTCCTTCACGCCGATGCCGGGCTCGTCGGAGCCGGTGCGGGCGAAGTAGCGGTGCAGAAGGGCGCGGCCGGAGATCGAGTCCTCCAGCGGGTGGCCGTCGTAGTCGGTGCGGTAGAGCTCACCGCCGGGCGGGACGCTGCCGCCCTCACGAACCACGTGACCGTCCGCGAGGAACGCCGTACCGATGCCGGTGCCGACTGTGACGCCTGCGCAGCGCTCGACGCCGCGGGTCAGGCCGGCCGTCCACTCACCGACAGCGAAGGCCTCGGCGTCGTTCACGAACTTCAGCCGGTCCAGGTCGAGCTCGGCGCGCAGCGCTTCCCCGAGCGGGAATCCGTACAGCGCATCGAACTTCGTCTGACCCTGCCACCAGCCCACGCCGGCGCTGTAGTCGAACGGCCCGGGGATAGCGATCGCCAACCCGTCGAGTGTCGGCAGCTTGCGGGCGGCTGCTGCCAGCTGCCCGACCACCGCCTCGGCCGCCTGCTGTGAAGCCAGGTCGATCCGATCCACCACTTCGACCCGCCACCCGTCCGGCGCTACCACCGCCGCGGTGACGTGACTTCCCCCGACCTCCAGAACCGGCACATACATGCCGCCATCATCCCTGACATCGGATGTCTGGCGCGATCACCACGTCCCGAAGCTGATCCTGTGCCCGCTCGGCTGGTACGACGCCACGCTCACCTCGGGCTGCGGACCGGGCCACGGGGCGTGCTGGACGGTCCGGTAGAGGTAGTACGTGCCGGCGATGCTGGCTTCACCGACCACGGTGGGCGAGGCGAACGTGGTGATCTTGGAGTTCACGGGGAGGAGCCGCTGGCCGATGCCGCCGACGGCGACCAGAACCGTCCCGCCGTCGCTGACGTAGGTCCGGCCGGCCACCGTGACCACCCTGGTCTTGGAGTCGATCGGGGTCACCCGGACGACGATCCCCTTGCGCTGGGCGAGCGGGAGGAAACCGGCCGGTACGTCGGGCTGGGTGACGCAGTAGGCGACCTGATCCGGGTTGTCGGGGTCACGCCGCAACGAGGCCGAGCCGTAGTCGTCGATCGCCGACCTGACCTCCGGCCAGGTCCAGGATTCCTTCCCCAGCCGGCGACCGCTCGACGTGTCGCACTGCTTGTAGGCATCCTGCAGCCGGCTCGGCAGACCGGCGACCGGGGCCTCGCGCTGCTGCAGGACCAGGCCGGTCCCGGCGGTCAGCACGACGAGCACCGTCAGCACACTGGCCGCGACCCCGAGGTTGCGAACCCGGTTGCGGCGGCGGCCGGCGGCGACGATCGCCTCCGGGTCCGGCGTGAAATAGTGGTCGGAGCGGTCACTCTCGCGCTCCATCAGGGCCTTGAGTTCTTTGGTCATGTCAGCCTCCCAACCCCGGCGAGTTCGGAGAAATGGGCCAGTGCGGGGTTTTCGCGCAGCTTCTCCAGCGCACGCAGGGTCTGGCTCTTGACTGTTCCGGGACGACAGTCGAGGGCCAGGGCGGTCTCTTCGACGGACAGCTCGTCGAAGTACCGCAGTACGACGCATGCACGCTGGCGGGGTGGCAGGGAGGCGAGAGCCTGGGTGATCACGAGCCTGTTCTCGAGTACGCCGAGGGGATCGGAGCTGTCCTGCTCAGCCGTGAAATAGGTGTCACCGCCGACCACCTCCTGACTGGATTTGCGGCGCAGCCCGTCCAGGGTGGTTGAGACGACCACCTTGCGGGCGTACGCGCCGACGCTGCCCTTGCGCTGGATCCGGCCCCAGATCCGGTACAGCCGGATCAGGGCTTCCTGGGTCGCGTCCTCGGCCCGCCGCCAGTCCCCGCACAGCAGGTAGGCGGTCCGGCACAGAGCGTTGGCCTGATGGCGTACGAAGTCCACATAGTCCTGCTCGTCAGCACTTCTCATGCTCGGCCTCCCCACCCATAAGCACGAAACGTGGTGGGCGGCCACGCAGGTTGCACGATGCGGCACACTTTCTTTCGTGCCTGAATTCATGGTCGACGGCGTGCGGGTCACCTACCACGTCCACGGGACCGGACCGGTCTGTATTGCCCATTCGGGCGGACCTGGTGTCCACTGGCCGTACCTGCGGATGCCGTATCTCGAGGACCGGCTGACGATGGTCTACCTCGAGCCGGTCGGGACCGGGAGCTCCGATCTCCTGCCGGGCGGGGACTACTCGATGGAGGTCTACGCGTCGTTCGTCGGCAAACTGGCCGACCATCTGGGGGAGTCCAAGGTCTTCGTGCTCGGGCATTCGCACGGCGGATTCGTCGCGCTGCAGACCGCGCTCGACTTCCCGGAGCGGCTGAACGGGATCATCGTCTACGACTCGATGGCGTACAACGGGCCGGAGCTCGGGGCCCAGGCGTTCGCCAACATCGAGAAGTACGTCGCCTCCCGGCCCGAGGGCGACGCGCTGGCCGCCCAGGTGCTGGCCGCGTGGAACGAGTCGCCGACCGGACACGACGAGCAGCTCGACGCCCTGGGGCGGCTGCTGCCGGTCTACTTCAAGGACTTCGAGGCGATCGATCCGCAGCTCACCGAGTGGAAGAAGCTGGTCGACATCACCGTCGATCCGGACCGCCGGGATGCCCAGTGGGACATCCGCCCGCGGCTGGGTGAGATCGCCGTACCGACGCTGGTGATCGTCGGGGTCGCCGACTTCATCTGCCCGCTGAACTCGGCGCAGGAGCTGGCCGACGGGATCCCGGGCGCGGAGCTCGTGGTGCTGTCCGGAAGCGGGCACTTCGGTCACGTCGAGGAGCCCGCGATCTTCCGCGACGCCGTGCTGAAATTCGCCGCCACGCACTGAGAGGGTGTCTGGGAACCCCACGCCTACTGCGCAGCACTCGGCACGGCACCTCGCCGCACTGGTGCAAAGGCCACGATGGAAAAACATCGAGGCCTCCGCCCCAGCACGCCGATGCACCGCACCGAGCACTTGCTCGCTACGGCGTGGAGTTCCCAGACACCCTCTGAGTGAACCGCTACCCCCGGCCAAAACGTAGAGTTGTTTCATTAGGCCGGTGAGGGAGGACACGTGCGCGCGCAAGCCGGTACGACGTCCGTGGTCGCGGCGCTGAGTGTCGTGGTTGCGGTGGTCGGTCACGCGCTGGCGGGTGGCGGTCCGATTCCGCTGGCGATGGTGGCGCCGTTGCTGGCGTTGACGGGTGTCTGCTGGCTGCTGGGTGAGTACCTGGCGGATGAGCCGGTGCTGGTGGTCGTCGTACTGGCGGGTGTGCAGCTGTTCGTGCACGTGACGCTGGATGCGGCCCACCATCCGATGCCGATGTCGTCCGGGATGGGCGGCAGCGTGCTGATGACGTTCACGCACTTGGCCGCGTTGAGCGCTGGGGTGCTGGCGGTCGGACGGGCTCACGAGTGGGGCCGGCGGGTGGCCGGGATCCTCGCTCGGTTGTGGCCGGTGGTTCCGGAGGTCACGGTCGTGCGGCCGATGAGCGCCGTACAGGTGGCTGTGGTGCCGGCGCCGCGGATCGTACGGCGCTGGGTCGGATCGAACGTGTCGCGGCGCGGACCGCCGGTGGTCGGAGTGGACCCAGTCCTGCTCTGACCGGCCGCGTGCTCGCGGTCGGGTTCATCCCGTCTGACCGCGAAAGGTTCTGACTGCCATGTTCACAAAAGTCTTGCTGCGGGGCGGCGCGATCGTTGTGGCGTCCACGCTGGTGCTGGCCGGTGCGGCTGGGTCCGCGTCGGCGCATGTCACGGTGTCGTCGCCCGATGCCAAGCCCGGTGGGTACGCGAAGCTCGTCTTCCGGGTGCCGACCGAATCCGATGACACCTCCACGACGAAGCTCGTTGTCTCGCTGCCGAAGGACCATCCGTTCGCGCATGTCGGTGCGCAGGTGAAGGATGGCTGGAAGGTCGAGAAGACGACCGAGAAGCTGGCCGCGCCGGTCAAGGTCGGTGACGTGACGCTGTCCGAGGCGATCACGACGGTGACCTGGACTGCGGTGAAGAGTGGGATCCCGGCGAACGACTTCGACGAGTTCGCGCTGTCGGTCGGTCGGTTGCCTGAGAAGGTGGATTCGTTGAGCTTCCCGGCGGTCCAGACCTACAGCGATGGTGAGGTGGTCAAGTGGGACGCCCCGCGGACCGAGGGTGCCGAGGCACCCGAGCACCCCGCACCGGTCCTGAAGCTGGCCGCTGCGATCACGCCGGTGGCCGCGGCTACGGACACCTCGAAGAGTTCGTCCGATCCGTTGGCTCGTGGTCTCGGCGGCGCGGGCCTGCTGCTCGGGCTGATCGGGCTCGGTCTCGGACTGCGGCCCCGCAAGAAGGTGCAGTCGTAGTCGTGCGCCGTCTCACTGCTCTCCTCGTCGTGTCGCTGCTGGCCCTGGTGGTCTCCACCGGGCCGGCGGCGGCGCACGCCAAACTCGAGTCGATGACACCGGCCGACGGTTCCTCGATGCCCGCCCCACCGACCAAGGTCGTGCTCACCTTCAACGAACCGGTCGGCAGCAACGGCACCCAGATCCAGGTCAAGTCCCCAGCCGGGGTGAACGTTGCCACCGGCAACCCCCAGGTCCTCGACAAAACCGTCACCCAGCCGGTCGGCGCCATGATCGAAGCCGGCCGCTACCAGGTAGAAGCCCGCGTAGTCTCCGCCGACGGCCACCCCATCACCATCAGCGCCGGCTTCACCATCACCCACGCCGGCCACGCCCCCGACGCACCCCCCGTCGACCCCACCACCAACCAAACCCCCACCAACTCCAACACCGTCACGGTCGTGGCCATGTGCCTGGTGATGCTCGTAGTAGTAGCCCTCGCCATCGTCATAGTCCGCCGCCGCCCAGCCAGATGAACCACCACAACCAAGAGCCAAGCCCGGCCGCACCAACGGATCCTCAGCCCGGCGCGTCGCCTCAGCCCTCGGACGAGGCTCTTGTGACGCCCTCTCCCTCCAATGTGCCTTCGGGTCCGGAGGCGGTGGGGGTGCAATCACGTGGCGTGCAGCTGAGGGTGGTTGGTGGAGGGGTTGTTGCGGCGGTTGTCGTGTTGGTGGTTGCTTTGGTGGTTGGGGGTGGCGCTCCGGAGCGGGCTCCCCAAGGTTTGCTGGGGGCTGGGTTGCCTTTGGGGTGGACGGTGCCTGGGTTGCGGTTGGCGGCTGATGGGGCGGCGATCTGGGTTGCGAGCGCTGTGCTGACGGCCGGGTTGTTGCTCCCGGCAAGTGATGTGGTTCGGGCCTGTCAGGATGCGGCGATTGCGGCCGGGGTCTGGGCCGTGGCGAGTATCGGGGGACTGATCGCGTCCGCCGCCGTGATCCTCGGGATTCCGCTCTCGCATCTCGCCGAGCATGCATCGGTGGCCGGCGAGTTGCCCCAGGTGCGGGCACTCGCGATCTCCGTCGTACTGACTGCAGTCCTGGCAGTCGTCCTCAGCGGCGTGCGGACTGTCCGTGGCGCGCGGATCGCGTTGGGGTTGACCGCGCTGGCACTCATCCCGCCCTTGCTGACCGGCCACGGCGCCATCGAGCGAGCAACGGTCTGGTCGATCACCGCGACCTCCTCGCTCGTCCTGCACGTGTTCGCGGCAACCGCGTGGATCGGCGGACTGTTCGCCGTACTGCGTTATGCCCGCACCCGCGCCGCCGTCGAACGCTTCAGTACCCTCGCACTGGCCGCCGCCATCACCATCGGCATCACCGGACTACTCACGGCCGAGATCCACCTAGGCGGCCGGGCCGACGGCTGGGGCTTGATCACCCAATGGGTCACGACCGGGTACGGCGCTCTCGTGTTCGCCAAGGCGGTTGCTTTCGCAGCGCTCGTCTTCGTGGGGTGGCGGCATCGGCAGTCCACCTTGCCGACGCTCTCCACGGGCAACCCCGCCGCATTCCGACGACTGGCGGTCGGCGAACTGATCCTGATGGCAGCGACCGTCGGCCTCGCCGTGGCCCTGTCACGCACCCCCTGACGCGCGGACTCGGTGATATGTCAACAGATGTCCGTACACTGGTCCAATGACGGAACCACGCTGGCTGGACGCGCGCGAGGCGCAGCTGTGGCAGGCGTACCGTGACACGCAGCGTGAGCTGACGCGGGTCCTGGAGGGCCGGCTGATCAGCAACTCCGGTTTGTCCGGAGCCGACTACGCCCTGCTGCACCCGCTCTCCACCGCCGAGGGCGGCGTCCTGCGGACCCGCGATCTCGGCCGTTCGGTCGGGTGGGAGCGGAGCCGGCTGTCGCACCAGGTCAGCCGGATGGAGAAGCGCGGGCTGGTCAGCCGCGAGGAATGTACGTCGGACGCCCGGGGCTCGATGGTCCGCCTGACCGACCTGGGCCGGAAGGCCGTCGAGGCAGCCGCGCCGGATCACGTCGAGGCGGTCCGCACCTACTTCTTCGACCACCTGAGCACCGACGAGCAGCAGCAGCTCACAGCTCTGTTCGAGCGCGTCCTGCAGGGGATCCCCTCCCCGGCCTGCCCGGCCGCGGAGTGCGAGGACCCCGTCGCCGACTGCACCGAATAAGCAGTTCCCCCGGATGGGGGAAGCGAGGGGATCCCCCGCCCGGGGGAAGAGTTTGATGTGCGTTGAAGAGGGTGCGGTGGGCAGGTGCCCGTGCGACGGTTGCCGGGCACGGAGGGAGTGCTCATGCGGAGAATCGCCGCCCTGGTTCTGGCAAGTGTCATCGGTACGTCGGCTCTGGCCGTCCCCGCGAAAGGTGTGCCAACTGAGAGGGCTGTGCCGGCTCAGACGGTGCGGAATCTCGCGGTCGGTGCCACTGCGACCGCGAGTGACAGTCTCACCAAGTTCGAGCCTGGGAAGGCGATCGACGGCAACAGTTCGACGTACTGGGCCGCCTCGAACGAGGCGATGCCGAAGTGGCTGCGGGTTGACCTCGGTCGCGTTCGTCAGCTGACCTCGGTCGAGCAGAGCTTCAAGGATGTGGACACGCACTCGTTCCTGATCGAGGGAAGCGTCGACGGGAACGGCTGGACAGCGTTGCTGGATCGGCGCGCGGGGGCTCGCGGTCACGTGTTCACGCAGCCGGTGACCGGCTCCTATCGGTATGTGCGGTTGACGGTCACCGGTTCGGTGGCCGGTCGCTGGGCCGGCAGTACCGAGTTCGCCGTCAACGGGTACGACGACGAGCCGCGCAATCTCGCTCGTGGTGTCTCGGCCACGTCGTCGTCACTCGGTCCCGGGTACGAACCGTTCAAGGCGGTCGACGGCGACCCGGCGACGTACTGGGGTGCGGAGAAGCCGGATCTGCCGCAGTGGCTGATGCTTGACCTGGGCAACGATATTGCGGTCAGCCGGATCGAGCAGTCGTTCGTCGACAACGACCGCTGGAAGTTCCGGGTCGAAGGGTCGCGCGACAAGAGCAGCTGGCAAACCCTGATGGACAAGGACGAAACCGGCCGCGTCTTCGGGCAGGACGTCACTGGCACCTATCGCTACATCAAACTCACCGTGTTCAGCAGCGGCGCCGGCCACTGGGCATGCAGTCAGGAGCTCAAGGTCTTCGGCGCTGGTGAGCCGGTGACGACCAAGTGGTGGGAGGACCGCTCAGGCGTGATGCGGTTCTATCCGATCTGGCAGCGGCTTCGGCTGGACGCGATCACCGCCCAGCTCGATTCCCTCAAGGCGCGAGGCTTCCGCGCGATCGAGCTCTCACCGGTCAACGACGGCGACCGCGATCTCTGGGCCGGGCTGCCGGTGATGGATCTCTACACGATCGACCCGGAGATCGGCACCATGCAGGACTTCGAGGAGCTGCTGGCGGCTGCGCATGCTCGCGGTCTGAAGGTCATCATCTTCACGAATCCCGGCTACGCGTCGGTCAACTCGCCGTACTTCCAGAAGGCCGAGGACGACTTCCGCAGAGGTGTTGAGAGCGCCGAGCGCTCCTGGTTCGACATCCGCAAGCAGCCGGGGGAGTACCCGGAGAAGTGGCACTACAGCGAGCGCGCCCAGGGCTACTACTGGGGGACGTGGGACAAGAAGGCGCCGTCGTTCAACTACTCGAGTCAGGCCTGGCTCGACAAGACCCGCCACTACCTACGGTTCTGGATGGACAAGGGGATCGACGGGATCGCCCTCGATGCGCCGAACGTCTACCACACCTCGACTGTCGAGAAGAACAACTACGCGATCACCGACGTGCTCCGGAACTACGACACGTTCATGAACGGCGAAGGCGTCCGTGAGCCGGGGTACATCTACGACTGGCACTACAACAGCCTGCAGGACTACACGATCACGCAGTGGGGCGAACCGCCGGGGCAGGGCAGCAGTGCGATCCTGAAGGCGATCGACTCCGGTGATCCGAGCGGTCTCGAGGACACGCTGAAGAACTACCGAGACCTGATGGTGAACGCCGGCGGCATCACCCAGACCGCGCCGAACTGGGGCCGGGCGAACTATCCGGTCGACTCCCGGCTGCTGGAGATCGCGATGCTCACGTCGATGGGCACGCTGTTCTACCTGCACAACGACTACTACACGATCCTCCCGCACGAGCAGGAGATCCCGGATTGGACCCCGGAGCAGCGCGCGATGCTCGACAAGCTGATGCGTGCCCAGAACGCCTCCCCGGCGCTGGCGCCACTGGGTCTGCGCGTCCGGATCCCGACCAACGACGACCACAAGTACTACGCCTACAAACGCCTCAACAAGGACGGTACGGCGAAGGCCCTGGTGCTGCTCAACTTCCGCAACACCGCTCAGACCGTCTCCGTCGACCTGACCGGCACCGGGATCGCCACCTCGCAGACCCCGACAGATCTCGTCGAGTCGAAACCGGGCCCGCCGATCACGGGTTCGACGTACCAGGTCCGCCTCCCGGCCTTCGGCTTCACGATCCTGTCGGTGCAGTAACCCTGGGGGCGGACCTGGGGGCCATCACAAGTGGGTCCGGTGGGGCGAGTTGAGCCTGAGGGCGGTCGTGGCCGGGTGATTGTGATGGCGTGGCGGTCCGGCGCCCGGTGGAGGGCCCGGCTTGGTGACGGGGAGTGGTGGGGGGCGGGATGCGTCAGACACGCCGTTACGGAGAGCAGTTGGTGGGGTGGGGCGGAAAGAATGAGGGCGTCCCGTTCAGATGCGCGCTGAATTGACAATCGTTTTCACTAACGTGAGGATGGTGCGCGTGTCCAATGCGCTGAATCGACGAGGATTTCTGGGCCTGGCCGGCGCGTTGGGGGTGGCGGCGCTGAGTGGGTGTGGCGGCGGCAGTCCCGCGTCCCAGCCGAAGGCCGGCGGCCGTTTGCGGGCCGTGTATGCCGGCGGTGGGGCGAAGGAGGTGCTCGACCCGCACGTGCAGAGTTTGTTCGTGGACATCGCCCGGCACAAGGCGATGTACGAGAAGCTCGTGGAGCTCGGGCCGGATCTGAAGCCGGTGCCGCGGCTCGCGGAGAAATGGGAGCACGACGGCAAGGCGCTCACCTGGCGGTTCTCGCTGCGGGACGCGACCTTCCACGACGGCAGCAAGCTGACGGCCGAGGACGTGCTCTACAGCCTGGCCCGGATCGCGGACCCCGCCGTACCGGATCGCGTCGCGCAGTCCTCGCTGGCGACGCTCGACCTGCGCCGGTGCAAGGCGGTCGATCCGCGGACGGTCGAGCTCGTGCTGGCCGCGCCGAATGCGGAGTTCCCCGCGTTGCTGGCCGGGATCGGGACGCAGATCGTGCGGGACGGGTTCAAGGACCCGACCAAGCCGGTCGGGACCGGGGCGTTCAAGTTCGTCTCGTTCGAGGCCGGGCGATCGATGGTCGCGAGCCGGTACGACGGCTACTGGGACGGTACGGCGAAGATCGAGGAGCTGCACGTGTTGTCGGCGGACGCCGAGGCGCGGGCGAACGCCGTACAGGGTGGGCAGGCGGAGTATGCGAACGATATGACCGCGACGTTCGCCCGGACCGCCGAGGCCGGAAAGTCGGTGCGGATCGTGGCCGCGAAGGCGAGCACGATGCAGGCGTTCGTGATGAAGGTGGACCAGGCGCCGTTCGACAACCCGGATGTGCGGCTGGCGTTCAAGTTGCTGGCGGATCGGCAGCGGCTGGTCGACGTCGTACTGGCTGGCCGCGGGACTGTCGGGAACGACCTGTTCGGCAAGGGGTTCCAGTACTACCCGGAGCAGTTGCCGCAGCGGGAGCGGGATGTCGACGAGGCCAAGGCGCTGCTGAAGAAGGCCGGGCTGGTGAACAAGGAGATCGAGATCTTCACCGCCGATGCGTCGGCCGGGTTCGTCGAGGCGGCCACGCTGTTCGCCGAGCAGGTGGCCGAGGCCGGGGTGAAGCTCAAGGTGACGACCGGGAGTCCGCAGACCTACCAGAAGGACCTGCTGACGAAGGGTGCTATCGGCAACCATCGGTCCGGGGCGATGCCGATCCCGCAGTATGTGACCGATCGGCTGCTGTCGAAGTCGCCCTTCAACGTGACGCACTGGCGCAAGCCGGCCTTCGACGCGGCCTTCGCGGCGGCGCAGGTGCAGACCGACGAGTCTGCCCGGTCGGCCAAGTACGGCGAACTGCAGAAGACCCTGCACGATGAGGGCGGGATCCTGGCTTGGGGTCTGCCCGACTACCTGGTCGCGGTCTCGCCGAAGGTCCAGGGGGTGGAGGCGGTGCCGCCGAACACTGTCGACTTCGGCCGGTTCGACAAGGTGTGGCTGGCCTGAATGCGGTCGTACGCCGCTGGGCGGGCCGCACTCGCCGTCGTTCAGCTCGCGGTGTTGTCCGTACTGGTCTTCGTGCTGACCTCGCTGTTGCCGGGGGATGCGGCGGACCTGCGGTTCACCGAGACGCTTTCGCCGGAGCAGGTGGCGCGGCTGCGCGAGCAGCTTGGGCTGGATCAGCCTGCGCTGGAGCGGTTCGTGCACTGGTTCGGTCAGGTGCTGACGGGTGATCTCGGTACGTCACTGATCAGTGGTGGGCCGGTGAGCGCGATTGTGCGGGATTCGATCGGGGCCACGCTGGTGCTGACGTTGGCGACGCTCGCGGTGGTCATCCCGCTGGCTGTTGCCTTGGGCATCCTGATGGGGACCCGGGAGAACGGCCGGCTCGATCGCGCGATCACCTCGGTGACGCTGGCGCTCAGCGCGATCCCGGACTTCGTGATCGCGGTCGTCCTGGTGGCAGTCTTCTCGCTGAAACTCGGCTGGTTGCCTGCCACCTGGATCGGCAGTTCGCTGCTCACCTCGCCGGTGTTGCTGGTGCTGCCGGTGACTGTCCTGCTTGGTCGGACCGTCTGCCTGCTCTCACGCCAGGTCCGAGCAGGAACCATCACTGCGTTGAACGCGGACTACGTCGTACAGGCACGTCGGCTCGGGGTGCCGCGACGGCGGTTGCTGCTCCGGCACGTGCTGCCGAACGCCGCCGTACCGGGTGTTCAGGAGCTCGCGCGGACCGGCGACACGCTGCTCGGTGGAGTCCTGGTGGTGGAAGCGATCTTCGCCATCCCGGGCTTCGCCACCGCGTTGGTGGATGGGGTGGAGACTCGCGATATCCCAACGGTGCAAGGGTTGACGCTGGTCCTGGCCGTTGCTGCACTGTTGATCAACCTGGGCGCGGATCTCGTCTGCAACCGCTTGGTGCCGCGAACGGAGTTGCTCCGATGAGGGCGCGCATACCGTTGGCGATCTCGGCGCTGCTCGTGGTCGTGCCACTGTTCGTCGCACTCGTCGGACCGCTGATCTCGTGGGACACCAAGCCCGGACTGCCGTACTCCACGGAAGGTGTGCTCGGCACTGATGGGTTGGGCCGGGATGTTCTCGGGCTGTTGCTGGTTGGCGGGCGGACAGCTCTCGGTGTGGCGTTCGGCGCGGTCCTGATCGCCTATCTCGTTGGCGGGTTGATCGGGCTGGTGGCGGCGTCGACCCGGCATCGGTGGCTGGACGAGGTGCTGATCCGGCCGCTCGACGTACTGCTCCCGTTGCCGTCCTTGCTGGTGATCAGCGTGGTCGCGGTCGGCTGGCAGGCGTCCGCGCCGGCGATCACGCTGGCCGTTGCCATGGTCAACGTTCCGACCGTGGCCCGGTTGGTGCGGGCGGCCGCGCTGGATGCCGCGAGCTCGCCGGTCGTCGAGGCGCTCCGGATGCAACGCGAGTCGTGGGCAACCATCCAGCTCGGGTACGTCGGACGCGCGGTCATCGGGCCGGTGGCGGCCGACATCGGTACCCGGATCACGCTCGCCGTCTTCCTGGTCGCCTCGGTCAACTTCCTGGGCCTCGGCCTCAGCCCGACCGCCGCGGACTGGGCAGTCAGCGTCTCCCGCAACCGCGAAGGCCTACTCCTGCAACCCTGGTCAGTCCTGGCCCCAGCCCTCCTCCTAGTCTCCTTCACCCTAGGCTTCAACCTCTTGGCCGACCGCCTGGTCCACCGCACCCGCCGCCTGGCGGTGAGCCCGGCATGAGCGACCACCAAGGCGCCCCGCACCCGGGAGCCGACGCCGCCACCCCGCCCCCAAGCGCGTCACCTGCGGGTGACTCCATCCCGGACACCGCTCGTCTGGTCTCCTCACCACATAAGGGTGAATCGAGGGTGGTTGCGCGGGTACGAGGGCTTGGGGCTTCTGCCGGGTCGGCTGTGCTGGTGGATGGGGTTTCCTTCGACGTGTTTGCGGGGGAGGTTACTGCGCTTGTTGGGGCGTCGGGTTCGGGAAAGACGACTTCGGCGCTTGCGTTGTTGGGGGAGAGCGGGAACGGGATCCGGCTGGACGGGCAGGTGGTTGTCGACAGCGAGACTGTTGTTGATGGCAACGGGCCTACCGCAGCAGCTGGCCGCGTTCGGGGCCGCGTGGTTGCTTATATGCCTCAGCATCCGGGGAGTGCCCTGAATCCGGCCCGTCGGGTCGGTGCGACGTTGCGTGAGTTGGAGCGGTTGCATCATCCCGGTGAAGCAGTGGTGCAGGATGCGCTGCGGGGTGCTCAGGTGCCGGGAGATCGGGAGACCCTGCGCAGGTTTCCGCATCAGTTCTCGGGTGGGCAGCGGCAGCGGGTTGCGTTGGCGCAGGCGTTGACCTGCCGGCCGAAGGTGCTGGTGCTCGACGAACCGAGTACCGGGCTCGACTCGATCACACGGCTCCAGCTGGCGGGCGAACTGCGCGAGCTGGCCGAGGGTGGTCTCGGCATCTTGTTGCTGAGCCACGATCTCGGTCTGGTCCGCGAGCTCGCGACCCACGTCGTCGTACTGAACGCCGGCCAGGTGATCGCCACCGGCGGCGCCGACGTCCTCCCGCCCAGCTGGGAACCGCAATCCAAGGGGACCGCCGCGCCCGGTCAGCCGTTGCTCCAGGCAATGAATCTGTCCGCTTCGATCCGTCCCCGCGGCCGCATCGCAGTCCTGCGTGACGTCGATCTCACAGTCGAGTCGGGTAGCAGTGTCGGCGTGGTCGGGCGGTCCGGCAGTGGCAAGACGACGCTCGCCCGCTGCCTGGCCGGCCTGCACGAACGCAGTACCGGCCAACTCCTGCTCGACGGTGAACCACTCCCGGTCCTCCGCAAGCGCACCCGCGAACAGAACCGCCGCGTCCAGTACGTCTGGCAGGAAGTCCGCGGTTCCTTCGACGAACGCCGTCCGGTCGACCAGCAGGTGGCCCGGACCGCCCAACGCCTCCGCGACGTAGCGCCGGACCAAGCGCACGCCGAAGCGGTTGCCACCCTGGCCCGCCTCGGCGTCTCCGCGATGACAGCGGCCCGTCCGCCGAGCCGCTTGTCCGGTGGCGAACTCCAACGTGCAGCGCTGGCACGAGCCGTGCTCGCCGAGCCCGACGTACTGATCTGCGACGAGATCACCACCGCACTCGACGACGATGGTACGGCGCTCGTCGTCGACCTGCTCGCCGAGCTGAAGACCCGCGGTACGGCGCTGGTCTGGATCGGCCACGACCTCGGTCTGGTCGCGGCGGTCACCGATCACGTGCTGGTGATCGACGACGGCCGCATCGTCGAACAAGGCCCACCCGCGACCGTGATGACCGAACCGCAGCACGAACTGACCCGGCGGCTGGTGAGCGCAGCCCGCCTGGGTCGGCCCGAAACACCGCCCACCCCGCCCTCCGACACTGCCGACACGAGGAGCGAACCGCGGCGATGAAGTCTGCGCGACTGCACGATCACCTGGCGGAGGCGATCAAGGACCCGGACCCGATCAGGGTCGGGGACGACCTGATCTGCCTGCGGTTCGAAACCATGAAGGTCTACTCCGCGCTCGGCGCCGTCCGGCATCTGCTGGAGACCGGCGTGGTCCGGCCCGGGGACACGCTGATCGACAGCTCGAGCGGCATCTACGCGCACGCGCTCGCCCTGGCCTGCCACCGGTACGGGATGCGCTGTCACATCGTCGGTTCGACCACGGTCGACCGGACCCTGAAGATCCAGCTGGAGATCCTCGGCGCGACCGTCGAACAGGTCCCGTCGTCGAACAACCTGCACCTGGACCAGAACCTGCGGGTCCGCCGGATCGGCGAGATCCTGCGGGACAACCCGACGTACCACTGGATGCAGCAGTACCACGACGACATCCACTACCTCGGGTACGGCGCGGTCGCGGATCTGGTCGCGGAGCTCGTGCCGGACGGGCCGCTGTGCCTGGTCGGCGGGGTCGGGACCGGGGCGTCGACCGGCGCGATCGCGGAGTACCTGCGCAATCGCGGGCGGGACGTGAATCTGGTCGGCGTGCAGCCGTTCGGGAGTATCACGTTCGGGGCCGGGCACACGAAGGATCCGGAGATGATCATCGCCGGGATCGGCAGCTCGATCGAGTTCCGCAATGTGCGGCACGAGCTGTACGACCGGCTGCACTGGGTGTCGTTCGACTACGCGATGTCGGCGGCGGTCGATCTGTTGCGGACGTCCGGGGTGTTCGCCGGGCTGTCGGCCGGCGCGTCGTACCTGACCGCATTGTGGGAACACGCCTGTGACAGCACCCGGACCCACGTCTTCCTGGCCGCCGACACCGGCACCCGGTACGTCGAGTCCGCTTTTTCCCGTCATGCCGAGGCTTTGCCGATGGCGTCGATGCGGCCGCGCGAGATCGATTCCCTGGACGAGCTCGCGGTGCCGTGGTCGGCGATGTCCTGGGACCGCCGGGAACCGGCCGTGAGCCGTCGGGTGGAGTTTCCATCCGCGACCCCGTCGCATTAACGTAGGTGAGGTGACGGGGTATGTGCTGCTGGAATCGTTGTTCACGGCTACGGAGGTCGAGCGCCTCCGGAGCGTGGCCGAGCAGGTCCACGTCGAGGTCGTTGCCGCGGCCGAAGCCGGTGAGACCGACGTGACCGTCTGGCCGGACGGGCACCGGCTGGAGAAGGTGCGCGGTACGACGATTCACTGGGAACCGGACGCGGTCGGCAAGGCGGTCCGCAGCCTGTCGCCGGTCTCGCAGCTGCACCCGGCGCTGGACGAGCTGTGGGACGAGCCGCGCCTCGTCGAGCCGATGAGTTCGTTGATCGGGGCAAAGGCCGGCCGCTTCGTCGCGAAGCTGAACTTCAAGCGGGCCGGGGTCGGCTCGGAGTTCGCCTGGCATCAGGACTTCCCGTACTGGTACTGCTGCGCCGGTGACGCGGCGTACGACATCGCCACCGCGATCGTCATGCTCGACGACAACACCGTCGCGAACGGCGCCATGACGCTGATCCCGGGCAGTCCGTCGGAGGGCCCGGTACGGCGGGATCCGCTGGAGCCGACCGGATTGCTGGTCGACCCAACCGCCGTTGACGTTGGCCGCGCGGTCACCGTCGAGGCGCCTGCGGGTTCGGTGCTGATGTTCCCCGGGCTGATGGTGCATCGCTCGGCTCCCAACCGCACCGCCACCGATCGCCGTTCCCTCCTGTACTGCTTCCAGCCTGAAGGTCGTCCCGAGCTGTCCGCCCTCACCTACGACCCCGAAAGGCTGGCCCGCCTGCCATGACCGTTTCCGAACTCACCCAAGCCGTACTGGATGGCACCCACGGTCCCGACCCTGCCAGTATCTCCATCACCAGTGCGTTCTGGCTCCACCACACCACGCGGCTTCCGGGTGCGGACGTCACCTATCGCAACTACTACGTGCTGCTGCGGGTGGGTGAGGTGTTCGGTGCCTGCTCATTCGAGTCCGGTGAGCTCGACCCGACGTACTGCGCGGACACGTCCGGTCGCACGTTGGCCGACGTACTGCGGTCTGACGATCCACTGCCGGTGCGCATCGCCGCGCTGGACGCCTACCTGGCCGCGGTCGAGCCGCATCACCTGGCAACTCGTGCTGAGGAAGTCGTTCTGCCGGCTGGTACGCCGGATGTCCGGGCCCGTGCTCGGGATGCTGCTGTGGCTGGGTTGCTGGACGTTGCCGACGGCACCAAGGTTGCGTTGATCGGCGTGGTCAATCCGTTGGTGGACGCGATCACTTCCCGTGGTGGCGTCTGCCTCCCGTGTGACTTCAATCTCCGCGAAACCGCGTCCGGATTGCCGGTATCCCGCGACATGCTCGAAGTGATCGACGCGGCCGATGCCGTCGTCGCCACCGGGATGACGTTGTCCAACGGCTCCTTCGACATCCTGCTAAGTCGTTGCCGTGAGCAAGCGAAGCCACTGGCCATCTATGCTCAGACCGGAAGCGCCGTCGCCCGCGCCTTCCTCGGTTCCGGCGTCACTGCCCTCTCCGCCGAACCCTTCCCCTTCTCGCAGTTCTCCGCCCGCCCCACGTCCCTCTACCGCTACAGGATCGACGAATGAACACCCCACCCCAAGGTTCGTTGCCCGCAGCCCCCGTGTTGTCGCCAGGCGGCGGCGCGCTACCCAGTAGACCCATCGACGAAGTGCCGAGCGACTGGCGGATGGCTCGTCGGCTGTGGCCGTTCCTGCTGGCATCCACCGTGAGTCTGATTCCGTTCACGGTGTTCGGGATGTACCTGGTCCCGATCGCAGCGGCGGCGGACGGGAATGTGGCGGAGATCGGCGGGCTGCGGGGGCTCGGTGGTCTGGCTGCGTTGGTCGTCGGGTTCGCGCTGGCGCCGTTGATCGACCGGTTGGCGCGGGAGTTGGTGGCGGCCGGTGGGTTGGCGTTGCTGGGTGTGTCCGCACTGCTGGGTGCCATCGGCAACGTTTGGGCGCTGGCGACGTTCTGCCTGTTGATCGGGGCCTCCACCTCGGTCCTGGCGCCGTCGATCGGTGCGGCTGCTGCGGATCGGTTCCGGACGCCGGCTGCGGCGGGGCGGGCGGCGACGCTGGTGTCCGCGACCACCTCGGCGATGGCGATGCTCGCTGCGCCGGTGCTCGCCGTACCGGGGATCTGGTGGGGCTGGCGCGGCAACCTGATCGCGGCCGCGGTGATCTCGCTGACCCTGTCGGCCGCGTTCTTCTGGCGCGGTCGCGGCCGGACGGCGCCGCTGCGGGCTGATGGTGCACCGCGGATGAGCTACCTCGCGACGTACCGCGAGCTGGGGCGGATCCCAGGCGCCGTACCGCTGCTCGTGATCGCGATGCTGCGGACCGCGGCCTTCATGGGTTACCTCGCGTACCTGGCCGCGTTCTACGACGAGAAGTTCGATCTGGCGCCCGGGTGGTTCGCGCTGGTCTGGTCGCTGAGTGGTGCGTCGTTCTTCATCGGCAACCTGCTGTGCGGCCGCTACCTCGCCCTCGACCGGCCGTGGATCGGGCCGGAGCGGATGCTGCTGCTCGGTCTCGGGGTCGCGCTCGTCAGTGTTTCGGCGTTCTACTTCTCGCCGACGATCCCGCTGACCTTGCTGCTGACCGCGCTGATGGGTGCCAGTCACGCGACCGTCGCCGCCTGCGTCACCACCCTGCTGGTACGGCGAAGTGGCGACCTGCGCGGATCGGCGCTGAGCGTGAACGCTGCCGGGATGAGCCTCGGGACGTTCCTCGGCGCAGCGCTCGGCGGTCTCGGGCTCGGCCTCGGTGGATACCCCGGCACGGCCCTGATCTTCGCCTCGATCACCCTGATTGCGGTCGTTTGCGCACTGCGCGTACGCCGTTAGGCGATATATCGTTCCGTCTTATGGAGAATCTGCCCGACCGCCCGAACCCGCACGCGCATCTGCGCGCGTCCGACATCGACCGCGACCAGGTCGTCGACGTCCTGCGGGACGCGCTGATGACGGGCCGGCTGAGCCAGGACGAACATGCGGAGCGGCTCGAGCAGACCCTGCAGGCCCGCACCCTCGGCGAGCTCGAGCCGATCACCAGCGATCTCCTGGTGCCCGACGGTCAGCAGTTGCCGCTCCCGTCGGTCGTGCCGGCCCGGGCGGTGTCGAACAGCCCGGTCCCGATCGAGGAGCCCGCCAACCCCGACGACAGCTTCACCACGATGGTCGCGATCTTCGGTGGGGTCGAGCGCAAGGGCAGTTGGCGGGTGAAGCGGCGTACCAATGCCTTCGCGGTGTTCGGCGGCCAGGACCTCGACATGACCGATGCCGTCTTCGAGGGCCGCGAGGTGACCGTCTGGGCGTTCGCGGTCTTCGGCGGCATCGACCTCACCGTCCCCGAAGGTGTCACCGTCCGGAACGAGGGCGTCGGCATCTTCGGCGGCTTCGCGGCGAACGGCAGCGACACCCCGCACCCCGACGCCCCGACCGTCGTGGTCAAGGGCCTCGCCCTCTTCGGCGGCGTCGGCGGCCAGTCCGCCGCCAAACGCCACAAGAAACGCTTCCGCGACGGCCACGGCCACGGCCACCTAGGCCACTAACCAAAGGAGCTGTCGCCGCCGCAGGCGGTGTCCTTTGTCAGATCCAGGTCTTGAACCACATTCGGCTGAGCCAGTCGGGGTGGGGGAGGACCTTGTCGGTGAGGATCGGCCAGATGTAGGCGAAGTTGAGGACGACCAGGACGACGAAGGCGCCGACGATGGCGCTGCCGATCAGGCGGCGGGGGGCCGCGGTGCCTTCGGGGGTTCTGGCCGGTCCGAGGATCTTGCCGAGGACCAGGGCTACGGCCATCACGGTGAACGGGATCATCGTGACGGCGTAGAAGAAGAAGATCGGTCTGTCGTCGTAGGCGAACCAGGGCACCCAGCAGGTGACGAAACCGATCACCGGTACGCCGAATCGCCAGTCCCGCTGGCCTATCCAGAGCACCACCGCGGCGAGCAGGGCGAGAGCGCCGCCCCACCACAGGATCGGCGTACCGACGGCGGAGATCACCGACAGGCAGTTCGAGCCGGCTGGTGGGTTGCAGCCGGGGGAGCCGGGCTTGATGTCGTTGACGGCGTCGAACCCGATCGGGCGGGCGATGATCGGCCAGCCGGCCGGGTTCGAGGCGTACGGGTGGGTGGCCTTCTTGATGTAGTCGCCGGTGTGGAAGTCGTAGACCTCCTGGTGGTAATGGATCAGCGACCGGAAGTCGTCCGGGACCACCTTCATGATCCCGGTCGCCGGGTTCTTCGAGGCGTAGTCGTGGGAGTAGGCGTTGTCGTGCAGCAGCCAGCCGGTCCACGTCGCGGTGTAGGTGATCCCGGCGACCAGGACGATGCTGACGAACGCCGGGATGCCGTCGACCAGCACCGACTTCACGAACGTGAACCGCGACCCGAGCGCCCGGCGGGCCCCGAAGTCCCACGCGAACACCAGGATGCCGAACGCGGCCAGCACCCAGACCGCCGACCACTTGGTGCCGAGCGCGAGCCCGAAGCAGACCCCGGCCAGGATCCGCCACGGCCGGATCAGCAGCCAGCGGCCGAACTTCCGTGGACCGAAGTCGGTCTGTTGTTTGGCGAGCGAGTCGGCGTGCCGGCGGCGGGTCCAGTCCCGGTCACAGACCAGGCAGGAGACCGCCGCGACCAGCCAGAACGCGAGGAACACGTCGAGCAGCGCGACCCGCGACATCACGAAGTGCAGCCCGTCGACCGCGAGCAGCAGCCCGGCGATCGCACCGATCAGGGTCGACCGGGTCATCCGCCGTACGGTCCGGATCACCAGGAGAACAGTCAGGGTGCCGAACAGCGCCGGCATGAACCGCCACCCGAACGGCGTCATCCCGAACAGCTGCTCACCGGCCGCGATCATCCACTTGCCGACCTCGGGGTGCACGGTCAGGCTCGGGGTGTCCTTGAAGACGTCCAGGTTCCCGGCCAGGATCGCCTTGTCGGCGGCACCCTCGGGCTGGTCGATGAACTGCCGCGCGTACCCGAACTTGAGCAGGCTGTACGCGTCCTTGGCGTAGTACGTCTCGTCGAAGACGAACTTCACCGGGTTGGCCAGATCCCAGAACCGCAGGAACCCGGCCAGCGCCGTGATCACCAGCGTCGCGATCCAGCCGCCCTCGAAGTCCTTCGGCATCGCCGGATACAGCCGCTCCCGCAACGACGGCAACCGCCTTCCGAGCACATCCCTGCCCAGCGCCTCGCGCTCCTCGGCAGTGTCCCCCCGCCGCGCAGTCCCGTCCTCGATCAAGGCAGTCACGCCCGCCATCGTACGGAGCCCCCGGTGCCACCGCCTCCTCCCCTCGGAGGAACGGGGCAGGAGGCCTGCACCAAGGACAGGTGGTGTCGGCTGGATCGGGGTCGAGTGGGACCGGTTCAGGCGGGTGGCGGGGTATGCGTAGACGACTACGTCCTGTTCTTCGTGCAGTGCCGAACGCCGGGCTGCGATGATGGCTTGTGTGACTGGGCGATTGGTGTTGGCGGGGACGCCTATTGGGGACTTCTCGGATGCTTCGCCTCGGTTGGCGCGGGTGTTGGGGGCGGCGGATGTGGTGGCCGCGGAGGATACGCGGCGGTTGCGGCGGTTGACGGGGGATCTGGGGATCAGCCTGAGTGGGCGGGTGGTCAGCTACTTCGAGGGGAACGAGCGGGAGCGGACACCGGAGCTACTGGAGGCGCTGGTGGCCGGGCAGACCGTGGTGGTGGTGACGGACGCGGGGATGCCGAGCGTTTCGGATCCGGGGTACCGGCTGGTCGCGGCCGCGATCGAGGCCGAGATCGAGGTGACCGCCGTACCGGGGCCGTCGGCGGTGCTGACGGCGCTGGCGCTGAGCGGGCTGCCGGTGGACCGGTTCACGTTCGAGGGGTTCCTGCCGCGGAAGCCGGGGGAGCGGTTGCGGCGGCTGACCGAGCTGGCCGACGAGCCCCGGACGATGGTGTTCTTCGAGGCACCGCACCGGCTGACCCAGTCGCTGGAGGCGATGGCCGAGGCGTTCGGCGACGATCGCCGTACGGCGGTCTGCCGCGAGCTCACGAAGACGTACGAAGAGGTCAAGCGCGGCCCGGTCGCGGATCTGGTCGCCTGGTCGAAGGACGGTGTCCGGGGTGAGATCACCGTCGTCGTCTCCGGCGCCGACCCGAACAAAGTCCTGACCCCGGAGGACCTGGCCCGCGAGGTCGCCGTGGACGAAGAGGCCGGCACCCCCCGCAAACAAGCCATCTCCGACGTCGCCAAACGCTTCAACGTCCCCAAACGGACGGTGTACGACGCCGTACTGGCTGCGCGAGGCCCCGGTAAATAGCACTGGCTCGCGGCACTACCCTTGAGGCATGTCCGACAAGGCCTATTACGTCACGACCCCGATCTACTACGTCACGGCGCCGCCGCACATCGGTAGTGCCTACACGACCGTGGCCGGGGATGTTCTGACTCGCTGGCACGCGCAGCGTGGTGAGCGGAAGTGGTACCTGACGGGTACCGACGAGCACGGCGAGAAGGTGATGCGCAGCGCTGAGGCGCAGGGCATGTCGCCGCAGGCGTGGACGGACAAGCTGGTCGAGGAGGCCTGGAAGCCCGCGTGGGTGGACGTCGACATCGCGTACGACGACTTCATCCGGACGACCGAGCAGCGGCACACCGAGCGGGTCCGCGAGTTCTGGCAGAAGCTGTACGACAAGGGTGACGTCTACAAGGGTGAGTACGAGGGCCTGTACTGCGTCGGCTGCGAGGAGTTCAAGCTGCCGACCGACATCCGCACCGACGAGGACGGTACCCAGCGGTGCATGATCCACGGCACCGAGCTGGAGACGGTTTCGGAGACGAACTACTTCTTCCGGCTCTCGGCGTACGGCGACAAGCTGCTCGAGCTGTACGAATCGCAGCCTGACTTCGTGGCGCCGGCGAGTGCGCGCAACGAGGTGATCGCGTTCGTCAAGCAGGGGCTGCAGGACCTGTCGATCACCCGGTCGACCTTCGACTGGGGCATCCCGGTCCCGTGGGACGAGGACCACGTCCTCTATGTCTGGATCGACGCGCTGCTGAACTACGTGACGGCCGCGGGCTACGGCACCGACCCGGAGCGGTTCGAGGAGCTGTGGCCGGCGAGCGTGCACCTGGTCGGCAAGGACATCCTCCGGTTCCACGCGGTGATCTGGCCGGCCATGTTGATGGCTGCCGAGGTCGCGACCCCGAAGCAGGTGTTCGCGCACGGCTGGCTGCTGGTCGGCGGCGAGAAGATGAGTAAGTCGAAGCTGACCGCGATCGCCCCGCACGAGATCACCGACCACTTCGGTTCGGACGCCTTCCGCTACTACTTCCTGCGGACGATCCAGTTCGGCTCGGACGGCTCGTTCTCCTGGGAGCATCTGAGCGCGGTCTACACCTCGGAGCTCGCCAACGGCCTGGGCAACCTGGCCAGCCGGATCGCGGCCATGGTCGGCAAGTACTTCGACGGTGCGCTCCCCGAGGCCACTGAGCACGGACCGGCCGAGCAGGCGCTGGCCGACAAGCTCGCTCAGACGGTCGCCACGGCCGAGCAGGCGATCGAGTCCCTCGCCTTCCACGACGCCCTGGCTGCCATCAACGACCTGGTTGGTGCCGTCAACGGCTACGTCTCCGAGCAGGAGCCGTGGAAGGTGGCCAAGGACGAGTCCCAGCGGGACCGCCTGGCCACCATCCTTTACACGTCCGCCGAGGTGCTGCGGGCGGTCGCCGTACTGCACAACCCGACCATGCCGAAGACGTCCGAGAAGCTGTGGACCCTCCTCGGCGCCGAGGCCAAGCTGGGCCCGCTCGGGGACCAGCGCGTCCAGGACGCCGGCACTTGGGGTCAGCTCCCCGCGGGCTCGGTCCTGACGAAGGGCGACCCGCTCTTCCCCCGGCTGGAAGAGGCCTAAGCAACCGTCCGCAGCTGGCCGCGTCCCGCCGACGCGGCCGGCTGCTGGGCGATCCGCCGACGGCGGATCGGCATTCCGAGGGTCGGGTTGGCGACGGCGACGTACGCGCCCCAGCAGATGATCTCCTTGTAGAGAGCGGCTCCCCGGCCGCGCAGCGCGGACTTCTTGGTCCGGTCGTCCGCGGTGACGAACTGGATGAGCCCCTCCTTACGCCCCAGGCTGATGCACTGCTGGAAGTAGCGGATCGTCGTGTTCGGGAGCTTCCCGCCGGTCAGCCGTGCGGCGATCGCATCGGCCGCCTGGTACGCCGTGAAGGTTCCCGACGCGCACGACATCCGCAGCGGCTGCCCGCTGGAACCGTTGGCCTGGGCCGCGTCGCCGACCGCGTACACGTCCGGGTGCGAGACCGAGGCCATCATGTCGTCCACGACGATCTGGCCGTTCGCGAGCGTCTCGAGAGTCGTGGCCGCTGCGATCGGGTGGACCGCGAAGCCGGTGGTCCAGACCGTGACCGCCGACGGAATCGCCGTACCGTCAGCGGTGACGACGGCGTCGGCCTCGACCCGGGCGACCTTGGTGTGTTCGTGGACAGTGATGCCGAGATCGGCGAAGACCTTCCGCAGGTGGGCCTGTCCCTTCGCCGAGACCCAGTCGCCCAGACCACCGGCCGCGACCAGCGCGACGTTCAGGTCCGGACGCGCCTCGGCGATCTCGGTGACACCCTCGATCCCGGTCAGCCCACCGCCGACCACCGTGACGGTCTGCCCGGCTGCCAGACCGGCCAGCCGCTCCCGCAGCTTCAGCGCACCCGGCCGGCTGGCGATCTGCTCGGCGTACTCGCCGACGCCCGGTACGCCGTGGTCGTTCACGCGGCTGCCGAGGGCGTAGACGAGCGTGTCGTAGGCCAGTACGTCGGCGCTGTCGAGCGTGACGGTCTTGTCGTCGACGTCCACGGCGGTCACCTTGGCGAGCCGCAGGTCGATGCCGGTGCCCTTGAACACCTCGGCGAGCGGACGCGGCTTGAGGTTCCGGCCGGCGGCCAGCTCGTGCATCCGGACCCGCTCGACGAAGTCGGGCTCGGCGTTGACGACGGTGATCCGGACGTCGTCGGCGTGCAGCCGCTTGGCCAGCCGGCCGGCGGCGACGGCTCCGGTGTAGCCGGCGCCGAGAACAACGATGCGGTGCGTCATATCCGTGCTCCTGTCTGCGTGGTTATGCCTCCTGAACCGGATGGCCCACGGATTCCTGACAGGAACCGGATGTGAAGCAGGTCACACGCCTGTCACCAGGCGCGGATCAGCGGCTCCCCGTGCTCGGTGGCGTTCCACCGGGCGGTCGCTCGTTCGAGTTTGTCGGGGTTGACGGCGGAGCGGATGGCGGTGATGCCTTCGGGGGTGAGTTCGAGGTGGATGATGCCGACCACCCGGTTGTCGACGACGATCACGATCGAGGGCTCGCCGTTCGCGACATCGGCGTACACGTCGGGGCTGCCGCCGATGTAGGACCGCTTGATCTCGGCGGGTTTGAACAGGCCGCGCAGGAACGTCGCCACGGCCTTGGCGCCGACGAAGGCGCTGGCGCGGGCCGGGACCTTGCCGCCACCGTCGCCGAGGGCGATCGCGTCGCTGGTCAGGAGCTTGACCAGGGGCTCGGTGTGGCCGCTGGTGGCCGCGGCGAGGAACTCCTCGACGATCCGGCGGGCGGTGGCCTGGTCGACCTCGGTGCGGGACTTGCCGTCGGCGACGTGCTGTTTGGCCCGGTGGAAGATCTGCTGACAGGCGGTCTCGGTCATGTCGAGGATCGCGGCGATCTCGCGATGCGAATAGCTGAACGCTTCCCGCAGTACATAGACCGCGCGCTCGTTCGGCGTCAGGCGCTCCATCAGGACCAGCACCGCGATCGAGACGGAGTCACGCTGTTCGGCGGTTTCGAGTGGGCCGAGCATCGGGTCGCCGGCTAGCAACGGTTCCGGGAGCCATTGGCCGACGTACGTCTCGCGTCGAGCTCGGGCGGAGGTGAGCTGGTTGAGGCAGAGGTTGGTGAGCGCCTTGGTCAGCCAGGCCTCGGGGACCTCGATGCGGTCCCGGTCGGCGGCCTGCCAGCGCAGGAACACCTCTTGTACGGCGTCCTCCGCCTCGGTGGCCGAGCCGAGCATGCGGTAGGCGATGGCACCCAGGCGCGACCTGGAGGCCTCGAAGCGGTCGACATCGCTGACTGTCAGGGACACCTGCACAAGACTATGCGCTGAGTCAGGCACCCGTCGTCGCGTGATAGAGCGCGGCCGCTTGGGTTCGGCTGGTGACGTCGAGTTTGGTCAGGATGTTGGCGACGTGGAACTTCACGGTGGACTCGCTGATATGAAGTTCGTCGGCGATGGACCGGTTGCGAGAGCCCTCGGCGATCCGTTCGAGGACCTCCAGTTCGCGGGTGCCCAAGGCGGCCAGCGGGTCCTCGACGGGGTGCGGTGTCGCGCCGGGTTTGAGCGTGATCCGGGCGGTCAGGCCCCAGCCGGGGACTGCTTCCAGGTCCAGTTGACCCTCGCCGAGGCGGAGCCGTTCGGACAGCTGCCCAAGAACCAGTACGCCGTTCAGCTCGCCAGGACCGTCGTCGCGGACAGTGGCGTGCAGATCGGTGCCGTCCCACTGCCAGCCGACGCGGATCCGGCGTACGGCGTCTTGCGTGAGCATCGCCAGGACTACCGAGCGGACTGCCACCCGCGCGGAGTGCGCGAGGTCGCCGGGGACGAGCTTGTCGTTTCCAGGAGGGTCGAGTTCGAGGTCGACGGTGGTGTGGCGGAGTAGGCCCCGGAGTGAATCCGCGAGCCGATCGAACGCCCTGCCGGCCGATTCCTCACCGTGGTACCGCTGATCCTGCCGAATGTCCGTCCGCAGCTCAGCCAACGCATTCAGCGCGAGCTCAACCGCGTTCGTCCGAGCGGTCGCGTCGTCGACCCGCTGGTTCCGCAGTACGCCGAGGAGGGTGGCGAGCGTGGCTGCGTGCGCCTCCCCCAGCTCCGCGGCCACCTCGAACCGCGCTCCGGCGACCGCTCGGGACTGCGCTGTCGCGCTTGACTCGCCCCTCTGCGTCAGCCGGTACATGTGGGTCGTGACGAGGTCCCACAACGGCTGGATGAACGCGTCCACCTCGGCCGGCGCGGCGTCGTACTGGAGGAAGAGCAGGAGGGATCCGCGGGGTGCACGGTCGCTGGCCACCGCCAGGGCGTGGTGCTCCGAACCGTTGATGGTCAGTACGCCGCGCCACGGGCGACCCGCGGTCACGGTTCCTAGGAGGCCGGCCAGCTCGGCTCCCGTGACTGCCCGGGCCAGCGACGGTTCGCCGTACGTGTAGACCGGTGTGGCCGCACACTGACTGGCCAGTTGGGCGACCGCCCGGTGCGGAATCACGTCGGCGAGCGCGGCCGACAGCTTGTGCAGCAGCTCCTCCGGCGGCCCGTCGAGGATCTGCGCCGCGGCCGTGAGTACCTCGTGCATGTCCTTCAGCGTACGTCGGTTGATGTGTCCACCCGACCCCGTCCTTCGACCAGTGCACAACTGTCCGTTCGGCCAGTCGGGAATAGCCGGCACTGGTAGAGCATTCAATTGAAGCATCAAGCAAATCTTCTGGAGGCATGAATCATGCAAGCGGTGGTGTTCGAGGAGTTCGGCGGTCCCGAGGTACTGACGGTGCGCGACGTACCGGAGCCGCACGCAGGCGCCGGCCAGGTTCGGGTCAAGGTCCGGGCGGCCGGGGTGAACCCGATGGACTACAAGATCCGCCGGGGTTACATGCAGGGGATGTTCGACGTGACCTTCCCGGCGACGCCGGGTGTGGAGGTCGCGGGTGTGGTCGACGAGGCCGGCGAGGGCGCTGCCTTCGCGGTCGGCGACGAGGTGACCGGGTGGTCCGCCTCCGGTGCTTACGCCGAATATGCGCTCGTGGGCAACGCGGCGCGGAAGCCCGAGGGTGTGAGCTGGGAGCAGGCTGTCAGCCTGCCGGTGGCAGGCGAGACCGCGCAGCGCGTGCTCGACCTGCTCGGCGTGAAGTCCGGCGAGACCATCCTGATCCACGGCGCGGCGGGGGCTGTCGGCTCGATCGCCGTACAGCTTGCCGTTGCTGCCGGTCTGACGGTGGTCGGCACGGCCTCGCCGCGCAACCATGACTTCCTGCGGGAGCTCGGCGCGACGCCGGTCGAGTACGGCGACGGTCTGGTCGACCGTGTTCGTGCCGCGGCACCGCAGGGTGTCGACGCAGCCTTCGACACGGCCGGGAAGGGTGGCCTGCCGGAGTCGATCGAGCTCACCGGAGGGACCGAGCGCGTCATCACCATCGCCGACTTCAGCGCCGGCGAGCTCGGTGTCCAGGCCTCTGCCGGCGGCACGGGGACCCCGGAGGAGGTGCGTGCCGGTCTCGACGCGCAGCTCGCGGCGGCCGCGGCCGGCAAGCTCACGGTGCGCGTCGCGGAGACCTTCGGGCTCGCGGACGCGGCGAAGGCCCAGGAGATCAGCGAGGGCGGCCACGCCCAGGGCAAGCTTGTCGTCCTGCCGTAATTCTGTGGTCCCGCGGCTGACTGTGTCCCTACAGTCAGCCGCATGACCAATGTTCTGTCTGCTGTTGCCTGGCCGTATGCCAACGGCCCCCGGCATATCGGCCATGTCTCCGGGTTCGGTGTGCCCTCCGACGTGTTCAGCCGGTACTCGCGGATGGCCGGTCACGACGTGCTGATGGTGTCCGGAACCGACGAGCACGGTACGCCGATCCTGGTGCAGGCCGAACAGGAAGGCGTGAGCCCGCGGTCCCTTGCGGATCGCTACAACCGAGTGATCGTCGAGGACCTGCAGGGGCTGGGTTTGTCGTACGACCTGTTCACCCGGACGACCACCCGGAACCATTACGCCGTCGCCCAGGAACTCTTCAAAGTCGTTCACCGTAACGGATATCTCGTCCCGCGGACCACGCAGGGCGCCATCTCGCCGTCCACCGGACGCACCCTGCCGGACCGTTATATCGAGGGCACCTGCCCGATCTGTGGGTACGCCGGTGCCCGGGGCGATCAGTGCGACAACTGCGGTAACCAGCTGGACGCGATCGACCTCCGCAATCCGCGCAGCCGGATCAACGGTGAGACTCCGCTGTTCGTCGAGACCGAGCACCTCTTCCTCGACCTGCCCGCACTCGCCGACCAGCTCGGCGGCTGGCTGCAGACCCGGGCCGGCTGGCGGCCGAACGTGCTCAAGTTCGCCGTCAATCTGCTGGACGACGTGAAGCCGCGCGCGATGACCCGCGACATCGACTGGGGTATCCCGGTGCCGCTACCGGGCTGGGACGGCAAGCGTCTGTACGTCTGGTTCGACGCGGTCATCGGGTATCTGTCGGCCAGCATCGAGTGGGCCCGCCGTACCGGCGACCCGGACGCGTGGCGGCGCTGGTGGTGCGATCCTTCCGCCGAGTCGTACTACTTCATGGGCAAGGACAACATCACCTTCCACGCCCAGATCTGGCCGGCCGAGCTGCTCGCGCACAACGCGGCCCCGGGCCCGTACGGCGTACTGAACCTGCCGACCGAGGTGGTCAGCAGCGAGTTCCTCACGCAGGAGGGGCGGAAGTTCTCGTCGTCGCGGTCGGTGGTGATCTACGTCCGCGACGTGCTGGCGCGGTACGGACCGGACCCGCTGCGCTACTTCCTGTCGGTCGCCGGGCCCGAGACGCAGGACACCGACTTCACCTGGTCCGAGTTCGTCCGCCGCAACAACGACGAGCTGGTCGGGACCTGGGGAAACCTGGTGAACCGGACGGCCTCGATGATCAACCGCACCTTCGGCGCGATCCCGGTCGCGGGTTCGTTGACGGTCGCCGACCAGGATTTGCTTGCCAAGAGCAACCAAGCGTTCGGTGCGGTTGGTGAGCTGCTCCGGCAGCATCGCGTGAAGCAGGCACTGGGCACGGCGATGGGTAACGCCGCCGACGCGAATCAATACCTCTCCCAGCAGGCGCCCTGGAAGGAATCGGACCTGGATCGCCGCGGC
Source organism: Kribbella sp. NPDC056345 (assembly GCF_042262745.1). Classification (NCBI taxonomy): domain Bacteria; kingdom Bacillati; phylum Actinomycetota; class Actinomycetes; order Propionibacteriales; family Kribbellaceae; genus Kribbella; species Kribbella sp. NPDC056345. The sequence goes on from NZ_JBHJQQ010000021.1 coordinate 65,722, forward strand.
ACGATCCTGCACGTCGCGGCACAGGTGGTGGCCGATACGAACCGCCTTCTCGCGCCCTTCCTTCCGCACTCGACCCAGCAGGTCCACTCTGCACTCGGGGGTACCGGCACCTTCGCACCCAGCCCCGAGATCCGGGAGGTCGACGACCTCGACGGCGGACCGGCGTACCCGATCATCACCGGCGACTACACCGACCAGCCCCGCTGGGCCTCGGTACCGATCACCCCCGGTACGCCGGTCGCCAAGCCGGCCCCGATCTTCACCAAACTCGGTCCGGAGGTCGTCGAGGAGGAATTGTCGCGTTTGTCCAAGCGCGACTGACGGATTCAGTCGTACGGTCGAGGTATGACTGACTATCTGGCACGAGCTGAGATCGACATCGAAGCGACTCCGGAGCAGGTCTGGGCAGTCCTGACCGATCCGGAGCAGCTGAAGGAGCTGTGGTTCGGGGCGGAGGTCGAGACGGACTGGGTGGTCGGCAGCCCGATCACCTGGACCGGCGAGTGGGAAGGGAAGCCGTTCCAGGACAAGGGACAGGTGCTCGAGGTCGACCCCGGCCGGCTGCTGCGGTTCACCCACTTCAGCCCACTGACCGGACAGGACGACGTACCGGAGAACTACCACACGCTGACCTGGGAGCTGAGTGCGGCGACGCATCTCGTGCTGACCCAGGACAACAACGCGAGTGCCGAGGAAGCCGAGCACGCGACCGGCATGTGGAACCAGCTCCTGGCCAAGGCCAAGGACGCGGCCGAACGTGTCGGGAAGGACACGTAGTAGTGGGCGGCGCGCGCAGCTCCCAGGCGTGAGCCAGGCCCGCCCGGGCGCCCGAGGTCGACTAGTACGTGTCCTAACCGACATCAGCATCCGCGGCGCTCAGTAATCTAGGCCGCATGGGTGCAGATGGTGTGGAGGTCGAACGGCCGACGCGGGAGCGCGCGGCGGTCAGTGAGGACGGGCGATCGCGGGACCGGACCAGGCCGGCGGTGCCGGATCCGCTGCCGATGAGCGTGGTCGACGCGCACTGCCATCTGGATATCGCCGATGGTGAGGACGGGGCCTGGCTGAGCCCGGCCGAGGCGATCAAGCTCGCGGCGTCGGTGGGGGTCACGCGGATCGTGCAGGTCGGTTGCGACCTGCCGGGCTCGGCATGGGCGGTCGAGGCGGCGACGCAGTACCCGAGTCTGATCGCCGGTGTCTCGCTGCATCCGAACGAGGCGCCGAAGCTGAAGGCGGCCGGTGAGCTCGACAGCGCGCTCGCCGAGATCGAACGGCTCGCCCAGAGCTCGCCGAAGGTCCGGGTGATCGGTGAGACCGGTCTCGACTACTTCCGGACCGGCGAGGACGGTCGCGCCGCGCAGCACGAATCGTTTGCCGCGCACATCGACATGGCCAAGCGTCTCGACAAGACCTTGATGATCCACGACCGCGACGCGCACGACGACATCCTGAAGATCCTGGATCGCGAAGGTGTCCCGGATCGCCTTGTCATGCACTGTTTTTCGGGTGATACCGAGTTCGCACGCGAGTGTGTCAACCGCGGTGCGTTCCTGAGTTTCGCCGGGGTCGTCACCTTCAAGAACGCCAACTCGCTGCGCAACGCGCTCGCCGTGACGCCGCTCGACCGCGTGCTGGTCGAGACCGACGCGCCGTACCTGACGCCGTCTCCGCACCGCGGGCAGCCGAACGCGTCGTACCTGATCCCGCACACCGTCCGGAAGATGGCCGGCACCCTGAACATCTCGGTCGCCGAGTTGTGCGACGCACTCAGCAAGAACGCCGATCGGGCGTTCGGAGGGACCTGGTAGATGGAGTTCAGTGAGGTGGTCCGGCGGCGCCGGATGATACGGAACTACGACGCCGACCGGCCGGTCCCGGACGAGATCCGCGAGCGGATTCTGGAAAACGGTCTTCGGGCCCCTTCCGGCGGGTTCACGCAGGGCTGGGCGTTCCTGACTTTGGAGGGCGCGGACCGCGATCGGTACTGGAACATCACGGCCAAGGACCCGGATCCGAAGTATGTGGAATGGATCACAGGCCTGCGCCGGGCGCCGCTGCTGATTCTGGCCTTCGCGCACAAGGATGCGTACCTCGATCGGTACACCGAATCCGACAAGGGCTGGACCGACCGCGACGAGGCCCGCTGGACGGCGCCGTACTGGTACGTCGACACCGGGATGGCGTCGCTGCTGATGCTGCAGACAGTGGTCGACGAAGGCTTGGGAGCATGCTTTTTCGGGCCTCCGGCCGAGACGGTGCCGGCGTTGCTGGCCGAGTTCGGGGTGCCTGCCGGGTTCGACCTGATCGGCCTGATGTCGGTGGGATACCGGGCCCCGGACAAACGTTCGCCATCGCTCAAGAGAGGACGCCGCACGACGGCCGAAGTGGTGCATCGGGGGCAGTGGGGGAATCACGCGGTGTAATGGCGCCATTACACCTATTCGCGACTCGCCGACCAGAGGATTGGCTTTGTCGCGACATCTTCGTTATGGTCCCGTGATGTTGGCCGGGATCGGGGAAGATGCCGGACAGCACGCCCCTCGGCGTCGACCGTGGTAGCCGGACCTCCAGTCCGGACATCGCTGCCGGTGCCTGTGCTGTCCCACCTCGTGCCCGGGTAGCCCTACCTGGGAGCTTTAGTGCGTAAGTCCATCATCGCGGCAGTCGGCGCGACAGCAGCGTTCGCCGTTATCGGTGGCTCTGTCGCCTACGCCGCGAAGAGCAAGACGGTCACTCTCTCCATCGACGGTCAGGTGCAGAAGGTCCACACCTTCGGCTCCACCGTTTCCGACGCCCTGAAGGCCGAGAAAGTTCAGGTCGGTGACCACGACGTGGTTGCCCCGGCCCTGGATGCGAAGCTGCAGGACGGCCAGGAGATCGCGGTGCAGTACGGCCGCCAGCTGACCGTGAACGCCGACGGCGTCAAGAAGTCCTTCTGGACCACGGCCGACACCGTGACCGAGGCACTCGCCGATCTGGGTCTGCGGTACGACAGCTCGGCGTTCTTCTCCACCAGCCGCAGCGCGCCGATCGGGCGCGAGGGGCTGGACCTGGTCGTCAAGACCCCGAAGACCGTGTCGATCGTCCGGCAGGGCAAGGCAGCGACCTCGAAGCTGATGGCAACGACTGTCGGTGAGGCCCTGACCGCCGCGAAGATCGCGTGGGACAAGGACGACAAGATCACCCCCGCACCGGCCACGGTGCTCAAGTCGGGTGTGAACACGATCGGTTTCGTGAAGGTCGACCTCAAGCAGGTCACCAAGAACGAGAAGATCGCCTATGGCACGGACAAGACCGAGTCCGCCACGCTGACCGAAGGCACCAAGAAGGTCACCGCGCCGGGCAAGAGCGGTTCGAAGACCGTCACCTACCTGTACACGTACCTGGACGGCAAGCTCAGCGCCACCAAGGTCGTGACCAGCAAGGTGCTCACCGAGGCCGTCGACGAGCAGGTCACGGTCGGTACCAAGCCGAAGCCCGAGGCTCCGGAGCCGCCGGCCAGCGGTAACACCGGCGTCTGGGACCGGATCGCGGAGTGCGAGTCCGGTGGTAACTGGGCGTCGAACACCGGTAACGGGTACTACGGTGGTCTGCAGTTCAGCAGCGGCACCTGGGCCGCCTACGGTGGCCGGACGTACGCGCCCAACGCCCACCTGGCGAGCAAGACCCAGCAGATCGCCATCGCCGAGAAGGTTCGCGCGGCGCGCGGTAGCTACGCCGACTGGCCGGTCTGCGGCAAGAAGGCCTGACAACCTTCTGCGAGACTGACGAGGTGACCTCGTCTGATTCATCCACTTCCGCCGGACCGAGACTCCTCGGTCCGGCGGAAGTGCGTTCACTGGCCGCCGCGCTCGGCGTCCGCCCGACCAAGCAGCGCGGCCAGAACTTCGTCATCGACCCGAACACCGTCCGCCGGATCGTTCGGGCCGCAGAGCTGTCCGCCGACGGCGAGACCGTGCTGGAGGTCGGGCCGGGGCTCGGCTCGCTGACGCTGGCGTTACTTGCCGAGGGCCACCGGGTGACGGCGGTCGAGATCGACCCGGTGCTGGCAACCGCGTTGCCGTCGACCATCGCGACGTACGCGCCCGATCAAGCCGCTGCGTTCACCGTGGTCGAGGCGGACGCGATGACGGTCACCCCGGCCGAGATCGGTTCGCCGACGGCGTGCGTGGCCAACCTTCCGTACAACGTCGCCGTACCGGTCCTGCTGCATCTGCTGCGGGTTTCGCCGTCGCTGCGGCACGGGCTGGTGATGGTTCAGTCCGAGGTCGCCGACCGGCTCGCGGCCGGGCCCGGTTCGCGGACGTACGGCGTACCGTCCGCGAAGGCTGCCTGGTACGCCGAGGTGCGGCGTGCCGGTCCGGTCGGGCGGAACGTGTTCTGGCCGGCCCCGAACGTCGATTCCGGACTGGTTGCCTTCGAGCGCCGTGAGCCCCCATCGACGACCGCCTCGCGGGAGGAGGTGTTCGCGGTGATCGAGGGAGCCTTCTCGCAGCGCCGCAAGACGGTCCGCTCGGCGCTGGCCCGGTGGATGCCTGACCGCGCCCAGCTCGACGAGGTGTTCCGCATCACAGGCATCGACCCGGGACTGCGCGGCGAGATGCTCGGAATCGCCGAGTTCGCCGCACTGGCCGGCGCACGTCACTCCGTCTCTGCATCGTGATGCCCTAGCCTGTGCCCGTGCCACCTTCTGCTGAGGTCACGGTGCGAGCGCCGGCCAAGATCAACCTGGGTCTGTCGGTCGGTCCGCCGTTGCCGGACGGCTTCCACCCGGTGGCCACGGTCTACCAGGCTGTGGCGCTGTACGACGACGTGACCGCCGTACTGCGGGACGACGATCCGGCGATCTCGGTCGAGATCAGCGGTGACTTCGCGGACGAGGTACCGACCGACGACACCAACCTCGCGGTCCGGGCGGCCCGCCTGCTGCAGGCGGAGTACGACGTCGAAGAAGGCGTCGAACTGACCATCCGCAAGACCATCCCGGTCGCGGGCGGCATGGCCGGCGGCTCGACCGACGCCGCCGCGACCCTGGTGGCCTGCAACCGCCTGTGGGGCCTGCAGTTGTCGCAGACCGAGCTGCAGGGCCTCGCGGCCGAGCTGGGCAGCGACGTACCGTTCTGCCTCGTCGGCCACACCGCCCTCGGCCGCGGCCGCGGCGAACAGGTCACCGAAGTGATGTCCCGCGGCGTCTTCCACTGGGTCTTCGCGATCGCGGACGGCGGCCTGTCCACCCCCGCGGTCTACACCGAGCTCGACCGCCTCCGCCCGATCCGCCGCGTCGAACCACCCCACGTCCGCCCCGAACTCATGTCCGCCCTCCTCTCCGGCCGCCCCGAAGCCCTCGCCATTGCCCTCAGCAACGACCTCCAGGCTGCAGCCCTGTCACTACGCCCCGAACTCGGCGACACCCTCCAGTTCGGCCTCGACCAAGGCGCCCTGGCCGCCATGATCTCCGGCTCCGGCCCCACCTGCCTCTTCCTCGCCGCCGACTCCCGCTCCGCCGTGGACCTAGCCGTAGAACTCGCCGAATCCGGCCTCTGCCGCATGGTCCGCCAAGCCGAAGCCCCCGTCCCCGGCGCCCGAATCCTCCCCGCCTCGGTCACCCGCTAGCCGTTCTCCCGCCTCGAACCGATCCCCTTCCCAGCGGCTGGACCGAGGACCCGCCGTACCACGTCTTCACCGACTCGGCTTTCGTCCTTCGCCTGACCCTGAACCCGGCCGAGCCGCTGGACCAGGTCTGCACGAGCGGACTCCCAGGCCATCACAAATGACCAAGGCCGGGCTTCGTGAGCGTGAGCCGGCCGGTTGGGCCCCACATGTGATGGCCTGGAGGTCCGCGTCCCGGTAGTCGTGCCGTCTTGGTGATCGCGAGGTACTGCTGGTTGGTGACGAGGCCGGCGACGACTAGTACCCGTTCTTCTGTGCGGGGTGGGCGGTTGTGCGGGCGGGGTGGGGGCGTCGGATAGGGTGGGGCGGTTATGGCTGCCGCTAATTTGGTCAACCTGGAAGCTGTGTCCAAGGGCTTCGGGACTCGTGTGTTGCTGGATGCCGTGAGTCTGGGGGTGGGGCGGGGGGACCGGGTTGGTGTCGTGGGGCGCAACGGGGACGGGAAGTCGACGTTGTTGTCGGTGCTGGCGCGGCGTGAGGAGCCGGACAGTGGGCGGATCACGCATATGCGGGATCTGCGGCTGGGGTACCTGGGGCAGACCGATGAGCTGAACCCGGACGAGACCGTGCTGCATGCGGTGCTGGGGGATGTGGAGACCTATACGTGGGCCGCGGATCCGCGGGCACGGTCGGTGATGGAGCACTTGCTGGGTGAGGTCGACCTTGAGGCGAAGGTGGGCACGCTGAGTGGTGGGGAGCGGCGGCGGGCCTCGTTGGCCAGGTTGCTGATGACCGAGGTCGACCTGCTGGTGCTGGACGAGCCGACGAACCACCTGGACATCGAGGCGGTCAACTGGCTGGCGCAGCATGTGGTTGATCGGGCCGGGGCGTTGATCGTGGTGACCCACGACCGGTGGTTCCTGGACGCGGTGTGCACCAACACGTGGGAGGTGCAGGGCGGCAACATCTCGTCGTACGACGGTGGGTACGCCGCTTATGTCCTGGCGAAGGCCGAGCGCTCGAGGAGCGCACAGGTCAGTGAGGTCAAGCGGCAGAACCTGCTGAAGAAGGAGCTGGCCTGGCTGCGGCGGGGTGCGCCGGCCCGGACGAGTAAGCCGAAGTTCCGGATCGATGCGGCGAACGCCCTGATCGAGAACGAGCCGGAGCCGCGGGACAAGCTGGCACTGTCGAAGCTCGCGACGGCGCGGCTGGGCAAGGACGTGTTCGACGCCGAGGACGTGAGCCTGAAGTTCGGTGATCGGGTGATGCTCGATCACGTGACGTTCCGGCTCGGGCCGGCGGACCGGATCGGACTGCTCGGGCCGAACGGGGCCGGCAAGACGACGTTCCTGAAGGTGCTGACCGGCTTGCTGCCGCCGGACCACGGCAAGGTCAAGCAGGGCAAGACGGTTCGCGTCGCCAACCTGTCGCAGCACCTCGAGGAGGTCGACGGGACGGTGACCGTCCTCGACCACATCACCGCCATCAAGCGTACGGCGGCGCTCGCCGGCCACGGTGGTGAGATGACGAGCTCCCAGTTGCTGGAGCGGTTCGGGTTCACCGGGGATCGGCTGACGACGCGGATCTCGGATCTGTCGGGTGGTGAGCGGCGGCGGTTGCAGTTGCTGCGGATCCTGCTGGACGAGCCGAACGTGCTGATCCTCGACGAGCCGACCAACGATCTGGATGTCGAGACGCTGACCGTGCTGGAGGACTTCCTCGACAGCTGGCAGGGTGTCGTCGTCACCGTCACGCACGACCGGTACTTCCTGGAGCGGGTCAGCGACATGGTCTACGCGATCATGGGCGACGGCCGGGTCCGGCATCTGCCGCGGGGCGTCGACCAGTACATCGAGGACCTCGATGCCGGGGTCACCCGCCGTACCGACGCCAAGCCGGTCGAGACCGCGGAAGCCCCGCAAGCCGAACAGCAGCAGCCGGTCGACGCGGCCGCGGCGCGGGCGGCGAAGAAGGAGCTGAACCGGATCGAGCGGCAGATCGCGAAGATCACCGAGTCCGAGGCGAAGCTGCACGACCAGATCGCGGCGAACGCGAGCAACTACGAGCGCCTCGCCGAGCTGGACACCGAGCTCCGCAAGCTCGGGGACGAGCGCTCCGAACTCGAAACACTCTGGTTCGAAGCCGCCGAACGCGCCGAATAGAACACCCCCGGATCAAAGGCCGGAAATGAGGTGTCGCGCCCTCCGATCCCCTGTGATTCGGAGGGCGCGACACCTTGGGTGAGCGGGCCCCGTGCCGGTCGCCGTTGTCCGGGCCCCGAGCCCCGGACACCACACGACCGCTTTCGGCGAACCACCTCTAGCCGCCGAAGTCACCGTTTGTACTAACGTTTTGTAGTCGAATAACCACCGACAGTAAGGACCCTAGTGGCCTCGGTCACTCACTGTCGATAGACCTCCGCTACAGCAGTCTCTCGATCTCGTTGCAACTAGCAACGATTCGGGAGATGCGAAGTGACGGGGCGTGGTTGTGCAGAATGGCGACGCACTGTGGCGGACCGTGTATACAAAAAGTCAGTGCTTTTCCAGATCGAACGGCCGCACGAGTTCGCGCAGTATCTGAGCGATCCGGGTCTGGTCCCGCGCGCTGATCGAACCGAGCAGTGTCCGCTCGTGCGCGAGCAAATCGGCCATGGCCGCATCTACCGCATCCCGCCCGGCATCGGTCAGCTGAACCAGTACGCCGCGCCGGTCGGCCGGATCCGGAAGCCGCTCGACCAGACCGCGTGCGGTGAGCCGGTCGACGCGGTTCGTCATCGTCCCCGACGTCACCAGGGTCTCCTTCAGGAGCTTCCCGGGAGACAGCTGGTACGGCGATCCCGCCCGCCGGAGCGCCGCGAGTACGTCGAACTCCCACGACTCCAGCCCGTGCGTCTCGAAGGCCTGGCTGCGTGCCCGGTCCAGGTGCCGCGCGAGCCGGCTGACCCGCGACAGAACCTCCATCGGGGACACGTCGAGGTCCGGCCGCTCCCGGCGCCAGGCCTCGAGCAGCCGGTCGACCTCGTCTTCCATAGCTGCGAGCGTACGCCATCAAGACTCTTGACATCAAGAGACCTCGGATGCTTAACATATCTCGACATCAAGATAAATCAGCTGGAAGAGGTGCAACATGCGCACGTCACCCGTGTGGAGCCCCGAGCAGTACGGCACGTACGCCGACGAGCGCGGCCGCCCGTTCGCCGACCTGGTCCGCCGGATCCGTGCCGACGACGTCCGCACCGTGGTCGACCTCGGCTGCGGTCCCGGTGGGCTGACCGCGACCCTGCGCGAATCCTGGCCGGAGGCAACGATCGTCGGCGTCGACAGTTCGCCGCAGATGATCGAGGCCGCGCAGGAGTTCGCCGACGACCGGCTGAGCTTCCAGCTCGGCGACGTCCACGACTGGTCGGCCCCCGAAGGCAGTATCGACGTCATCGTCACGAACGCAACCCTGCAGTGGATCCCCGATCAGCTCGACCTGCTGCCCGGCTTCGTCAAGGCACTCCGCCCCGGCGGCTGGCTCGCGATCCAGATCCCCGGCAACGGCAACGCGCCCTCGCACGCGATCCTTCGTGAACTCGCCGCCAAGGACCCGTACGCCGAGTTCGCGCGCGACCGGTCGTTGCGCCCCGACGTCCCCGGCCCGGGCGACTATGTCGACGTACTGAGTGCCGAGGGTTGTGTGGTCGATGCGTGGGAGACGACGTACTTCCACCTTCTCCGAGGCGACAACGCCGTACTCGAGTGGGTGAAGGGGACCGGCGCGCGGCCGGTGCTGCAGTCCCTGCCGGATGAGCTGCGTCAGGAATTCGAGGCCGAGTACGGCGCTCGCCTGGCGGAGGCCTATCCGCAACGCGACTACGGCACACTCCTCCCGTTCCGCCGGATCTTCGCCGTAGCGCAGAAGCGATGAAGCTCGACCACGTGCAGGTCTCCTGCCCGCCCGGCGGCGAGGATGTCGCCCGCGCGTTCTACCGCGACGCACTCGGGATGACCGAGATCGAGAAGCCCGAACTGCTCAAACCCCGCGGCGGTTGCTGGTTCCGCGCCGGCGACGCCGAGATCCACATCGGCGTCGAACAAGACTTCCGCCCGGCTCGCAAGGCCCATCCAGCACTCAAGGTCGACGACCTCGACACGCTCGCGGCCAAACTCGAAGCCAGCAGCTACTCAGTTGCCTGGGACAACGAAACGATCCCGGGCCGAAGGCGTTTTCACACCGCCGACGGCCACGGGAACCGGGTCGAGTTCGTGTAGTACAGCGGCTCGCCCAGCCCCCTCAAGCCGGGCGAGCCGCTAGCTCTTACTCCGTGGCCAGCGCACCGGCCGGGGCGACCTTGGCGGCCCGGCGAGCGGGCAGCACCGAGGCGAGCAGACCGGCCACCGCGGCGATCGTCGCGATCGCGACCAGCAGTCCGACCGGTACGGCGTACTCGACGTTGCCGTCGATGGTCTGACCACCCATCAGTGCACTGGTCCCGGTCCAGCCGTAGACCAGCCCGAGCGCGATCCCGAGGCCGGCGGCAACCAGTGCCATCAGCAACGATTCGATCGCGAGCATGCTGCGCAGCTGGCGCCGGGTCAGACCCATTGCCCGCAGCAACGCATTCTCCCGGGTCCGCTCCAGGACCGACAGGCTGAGCGTGTTACCCACACCGACCAGGGCGATCAGGACCGAGACCCCGAGCAGACCGATGCCGACAGCCAGCAGCACGTCGAAGATCTGTGTGTACGCCGATCGCTTGGCCAGTCCGCCGCTGACCTCGAGCTCCTTGAGCGACGGCAGGGACTGGTTCACGTCTTCGATGACCTTCGAGCCGTCTGCCTTCGGATCCGAGGCCAGCCAGTACCCGCTGATCGGAGCGGTCGGCGCCAGCTTGGCGAGATCCGTCGACGTCAGGTTGAACGGATCCAGACCGAGTCCGAGCTGCAGTGTCACCGTGAGCTTGTTCTTCCCGGAGACGATGGTGACCTTCGAACCAGCCTTCAGCCCGAGCCGTTCGAGCGTGCTGTAGTCGACCAACGCCGTACCAGGCTTCAGCTTCTCGACCAGCGCGGGGCTGTGGATGACCGACCCGGCCGTGGCCTGGTCGATACCCGTGACCGAGTACTCCTCACCCTTGGACTTCACCCTGACCTTGTGGATCGGAGAGACCTGGGTGATCCCCTTGATGGCCTTCAGCTGCTGGTCGGCACCGGCCGGCATCTTCTCGTTGTAGGTCATCACCATCAGGTCGACCGGGTACTGCCCGTCCATCGACACGTCGAACGTCTTGCGGACCGAGGCGATCCCGACACAGGTCAGGCTGATCAGCGTCACGCCGATCAGGAGCGCCGCGGTGGTGGCCGCCGTACGCTTCGGGTTCCGGACTGCGTTCGCAACCGCGATGCGGGACGGGACGCCGGTCCGCGCCGGCAGGGCGCCGAGGACCCGGATCAGCGCCGGTACCAGGAGCGTGCCGACCGCCAGGACCCCGAGGAACGAGATCACGCCACCGGCGACGCCGATGAGCACGTTGTGATCGGTTGCCGCGAGTCCCAGCAGCGCGCCGCCACCGGCGAGCAGCAGGAAGCCGAGGGTCAGCCGGAACACGCCACGCTTCGAAGCGGCCGCCGGTGCGACGTCCGGCCGGAGCGCGGCCAGCGGCGCAACCTTGGTGGCCCGACGGGCCGGTACGACGGCTGCCGCGATCGTGGCGATCGTGCCGAGCAGCAGCGGTACGAAGATCGACAGCAGGTCGAGGTGCAGCGAGACCGGCGGGATCCCCCAGTCGAACTCGCGGGACAGCGCCAGCGCCAGTGCGGACAGTGCGACCCCGAAGACCACACCGATCGCGGAGGCGATCACACCGACCACGGTCGCCTCGGCGAGTACCGAGGAGAACACCTGCCGCTTCGATGCGCCGACACAGCGCAGCAGCGCCATCTCGCGGGTCCGCTGGGCGATCACGATGGTGAAGGTGTTGCTGATCACCAGGCAGGCCACGAACAGCGCGATCACGGCGAACATGCCGAACACGCCACCCAGGACGTCGATCCCGTTGGTGTAGTTCTTCACCTCGTGCTCGATCCAGGCCTTGCCTGTGAAGGCCTGCACGCCGCTTGGCAGCACCGTCTGCACGGCATCGGCCAGCACCTGCGGATCGGTGCCGGGCTTGCCGGCAATCTTGATCCCCTGGATGTAACCGTCCGGCTCGAACGCCTTCACCGCGGCCTGCGTGGCGACGGCGGCCCCTTGGCCGAACGCGCTCTTGTCGTCGATCAGCCCGACGACCTTGACGGTCCAGGACTTCTTCTCGTACGACGTGATCCGCAGCGACTGGCCCAGCGTCACGTTGTGCTTGGCCGCGAGCTTGTTCGGCAGCGCGATCTCGTTGGTTGCGGTCGGCAACTTACCGGCCGTCGTACCGGGGGAGGCGATCTGGGTGCTGGGTTGCAGCGCGTCGATCGGCAGCGACACCGAGCGGACCAGGCCCGGGAAACTGGTCTCCATGTAGGCGGTCGCCGACGGGACCACCTCCGCGACCTGCGGCAGCGCCTTCACCTTGGTGACCATGGCCGGCGTGATCGACTCGCGGTCGGGGTACACGTACGCGTCGACACCCTTGTACTGCGCGCCGATCGTCGCGTCGATGCCGTGTGATGCGGAGCTGTGCGCAGTCAGTGCCAGGGAGCCGAAGCCGACCCCCAGCACGATCGCCAGACAGGCGGCGACCAGGCGTCCCATGTGGGCACGCAACGAAGAAAGGAGCGAACGTCGCACGTCAGGCCCCCAGCTGGCGCAGCGCGTCGAGAACGGTCTCCGGCTTCGGGTCGTACAGCTCGCCGGCCAGCTTGCCGTCGGCGAGCATCACCACGCGGTCGGCGTACGACGCCGCCAGCGGGTCGTGGGTCACCATCACCACTGTCTGCCCGAACTCGCGCACGGATCGCCGCAGAAAGCCGAGGACCTCCGCGCCGGAGCGCGAGTCCAGGTTGCCGGTCGGCTCGTCGGCGAAGACGACCTCGGGCCGCCCGACCAGCGCCCGCGCGACGGCGACCCGCTGCTGCTGACCACCGGACAGCTCCGAGGGACGGTGCGTGAGGCGGTCCGCCAGCCCCAGCACGTCGACCAGTGTGGCCAGCCACTGCTGGTCGGGCTTGCGGCTGCCGAGCTCGAGTGGGAGCAGGATGTTGTCCTTGGCGGACAGCATCGGCAGCAGGTTGAAGGACTGGAAGACGAAGCCGATCCGGTCCCGCCGGATCTTGGTCAGCTCCGAGTCCGGGAGCTGGGTCAGCTCGGTCTCGCCGAGCAGGACCTGACCGCCGGTCGGTGTGTCCAGGCCGGCCAGGCAGTGCATCAGCGTCGACTTGCCGGAGCCGGACGGACCCATGATCGCGGTGAAGTTGCCGACCGCGAAGTCGACCGAGACACCGTCCAGCGCGGCCACGGCAGTGTCACCCTGTCCGTACACCTTGCGCAGCTCGTGCGCGCGGATCGCCGTACGCGGCATCCCGTCCTGCGGCAGCCGCCCTGCCGCAAGCTCACCGGTCTGCAAACTCATGTCACTCCCTGGTTCCATCGACAGGCCCGCCCTGCCATGGTTTTCAAGGTAGTGAAACCGGCCGCCCGGTACGTCGGACCAGGGAACGTCTTCCGTGTAGTACCTGGGTATTACTTGGTCGGCCGGACCAGCCCGGTCTCGTACCCGAGGACGACGAGCGCGACCCGGTCCCGCAGGCCGGTCTTGGCCAGGATGCGGCCGATATGCGTCTTCACGGTTGCCTCGGACAACGTGAACAGCTTGGCGATCTCGGTGTTCGACAGGCCGCGGGCCACCTCGACCAGCACCTCGCGTTCACGGGCGGTCAGGTCGGCCAGATCGGGTCGCTCGACCCCCGAATCAGGGAGAGCCCCGGCGAAATGCTCGAGCAGGCGCTTCGTCGTACTGGGGGAGACGACGGCGTCGCCGGAGTGCACCTGGCGGATCGCGGACAGCAGATCGGCCGGCGGCGTGTTCTTGAGCAGGAAGCCGGCCGCGCCGGCCTTGATCGCGGCGAAGGCGTACTCGTCCAGGTCGAAGGTGGTCAGCACGATCACCTTCGGTGCCTTCGGCAACGACTGGAGCCGGTTGGTGGCCTCCACACCGTCCAGCCGTGGCATCCGGACATCCATCAGTACGACGTCGCACGCGGTCACCGAGATCTTCTCGACCGCCTCACCGCCGTCGCCGGCCTGCCCGACCACGCGCATGTCCGGCTGGGAGTCCACGAGCATCGTGAAGCCGGCCCGGACCAGCTCCTGGTCGTCCACCAGGAAAACCCGGATTACGTCTTCGTCGCTCACTGCGTTCCTCCTCCTGGCAGGTGGTACGGCAGCTTGGCGATCACCTCGTAACCGCCGCCCGCCTTCGGTCCGGCGTTCACCGTACCGCCCGAGACCGAGGCGCGCTGATGCATCCCCACCAGGCCGTGACCTGGTTCGGTACTCGGGGCGACGCCACCGCCGCGGCCGTCGTCGGTGACCACCACGGTCAGCATCTCGCGCCCGAAGTCCAAGGTGACGGACGTGCGCGCTCCCGGCCCGGCGTGTTTGAGCGTGTTCGTCAGACCTTCCTGCACGATCCGGTACGCCGTCAGCCCGAGCAGCGCGGGGAGATCGCGCGGGGTCCCGGTGACCTGGTAGTCGACCGAGAGGCCGGCGTCGCGGACGTTCTCGATCAGCTCGGGGAGGCTGGAGACGCCAGGCTGGGGGCGCGGCTGGTTCGGATCGAGCACATTCTGCTCGTCGGCCTTCAGCAGGCCGAGCATCTTGCGCATCTCGGTCAGGCTCGCGCGGCCGGTGTCGCCGATCGTGGCCAGCGCCTTCTTGGCCGCCTCGGGGGACTGGTCGGCGGCGTACAGACCGCCGTCGGCCTGGACGATCATGATCGACAGGCCGTGCGCGACGACGTCGTGGATCTCGCGGGCGATCCGGGTCCGCTCGGCGGAGACGGCGAGTTTGGACTCACGGTCGCGGGTGCGCTCCGCCTGGACGGCCCGTTCCTCGAGCTGAGCGACGTACAGGCCTCTGGTCCGGCGGCGTTCGCCGAACGCCCAGACGCCGAAGACGAGCGCGCCGAGGGCGACCATCATGGTCACCTGCTGGCGCCAGTCCGAGCTCGACCAGTAGCGGGAGACCGCCATCAGCACGCCGAGACAGCCGACACCGAGCGCGATCCGGCTGAACCGGATGTCGCCGTACACGGAGATCGCGTAGAGGGCGACGATCAGCCCGATGTTGCCGGGCTGCAGTTCGACAGCGGCCAGCCACTGCAGGACGGCCACCGCCGAGACACCGAAGAAGACCAGTTCGGGGTGGGTGCGCCGCCAGATCAGCGGGCCGAGCATCGCGAGCCCGACCACGCCGCCCCACCTCGCCTGCGCGAGGCCGAGGAAGCCGGCCGTCACGCCCAGGGCGCCCGCGAACAGCAGGTCGAACGCCTTGCTGCGCGCAGGCAGCGGCCGCGCGGTCAGTAACCCCGTCATCCGGCCAGCGTACGGCGCAGACCCCGGGCCGGGAGTCATGCCACGGTCGGATGTCGGCGTCCTACCCCGGTTGCCAACGACACGTAGTAGTCGTCTACGTATACCGTCCCGCCCTCCTGCAGGAGGTCACACCGGTCGTCGGTAGGCCACCACTACGTGTTCTTACCGACGCTACTTATGCGGTCGCGTCGACAGCACCGGTTTGGGCTCCAGCCCCGAAAGGCCGTTCCAGGCGAGGTTGACCAGGTGGGCGGCGACGTCCTGCTTGCGCGGGCGGCGGGCGTCGAGCCACCACTGGCCGGTGAGCGCGACCATGCCGACCAGCATCTGGGCGTACATCGGGGCGTTCTTCGGGTCCAGGCCGCGGCGCTTGAAGTTCTCCGCCAGGATGTGCTCGACCCGGGTGGCGACATCGCTCAGGATCGAGATGAACGACCCGGTCGAGGAGCCGACCGGCGAGTCCCGGACCAGGATCCGGAAACCGTCGGAGTTGTGCTCGATGTAGTCCAGTAGCGCGAGGGCCGCCTGCTCGACCAGTTCGTGCGCCCGGCCCGCGGTCAGCGATCGGGTGACACCGTCGAGCAGGGCGCGAACCTCGCGGTCCACGATCACGGCGTACAGGCCTTCCTTGCCGCCGAAGTGTTCGTACACGACCGGCTTGGAGACCTCGGACCGGGCCGCGATCTCCTCCACCGAGGTGGCGTCGTACCCACGCTGGGCGAACAGGCCGCGGGCGACCGTGATGAGTTGTTCGCGACGCTCGGCGCTGGTCATCCGGATCCGCCCGGAGCGGCGCGGTTTGGGTTCCGTCACGTCGAGATCACGTCAGCATCATGCCGTATTTCGGGTGTCGCCGGTGGGAGTTTTACGGTCAGGCCGCTTTCAGAGTACGGCGTGCGTCGTCCACGCGGCGGGCTTCCAGCCGTTCCTTGACCGGCCAGCGGACGTCGCTCACCCAGCCCAGCTTCTCGAAGAACCAGATGGTCCGGGCGGAGGTGTCGAGCTGCCCCTTCAGCACCCCGTGCCGCGCGCAGGTCGGGTCCGAGTGGTGCAGGTTGTGCCACGACTCGCCCTGGCTCAGGATCGCCAGCCACCACACGTTGCCCGACTTGTCCCGGCTCTTGAACGGCCGGTCACCGATCGTGTGACAGATCGAGTTGATCGACCACGTCACGTGGTGCAGCAGCGCGATCCGGACCAGGCTGGCCCAGAAGAACGCGGTGAACGCGCCCTCCCACGACCACGACCACAGCCCGCCGATCACGGCCGGCAGCAGCAGCGAAACCGTCACCAGCAGCGGGAACATCCGCGACACCCGGACGATGTCCTTGTCCTTCAGCAGATCCGGCGCGTACTGCCGCTGCGGAGTCTGCTCGGTGTCGAACAACCAGCCCACGTGCGCGTGGAAGAAACCCTTGGTCAGCGCACCCAGCGTGTTCCCGTACTTCCACGGGCTGTGTGGGTCGCCGTCGCGGTCGGAGAACTTGTGGTGCTTGCGGTGATCGGCCACCCACCGCACCACCGGCCCCTCGATCGCCAGCGAACCGGCGATCGCCAGCGCGTACTTCATCGGCCGGTTCGGCTTGAACGACTTGTGCGTGAACAACCGGTGGAAACCGATCGAGATCCCGTGCCCCGACACCGTGTAGAACACCACCGCGATCACGATGTCGCGCCACCCCAGGAACCCGCCCCAGGCGATCGGCACCGCCGCCAGCACAGCCAGGAACGGAATCCCGATGAACAACGCCAGCGCGACCTGCTCCCAGACGTGCTTCTGCTCACCCCCGAGCGTCCCGGTGTCGACGTCGAGTACGTCGTCCTGCGCAGCGCGGGCAGGCGCCTCCGGCGCGGCCACGGCGGGTGGAGTCATCGCTTTCTTCCCTCGGTCAGGGGACGGCTTACCTACGCAACCGTAACCTACGGAGCCGTAGGTAAGGAACCCCTCAGCAGCCCGGCTGCCCCCACTCATGGCACACTGTCTCGGCAACCACGATCCCCCGTGGGGTAATCGGCAGCCCGCGAGACTTTGAATCTCGAAGACCTGGATCGAAACCAGGCGGGGGAGCAAACGCAGGATCAGGCGTCCGGGGAGCCTGAAAACACCCGGAGCACATGCCCGTCCGGGTCGGCAACCCGAAACTCCCCGTCGCCCCCCGCCAACGCCATCAAGACCTCGGCCCCGCCGGCAACCAGCCGCTCGTACAACGCAGCAGGCTCACTCACGAACAGCGCCAGCCATGTGCCGCGCTGTCCCTGCCCGTTCACACAGAGATAGATCTCGTGCTCGTCCCACCGGATGATCCCGAAGTCCGCCGGCTCCCCGAACGTGCCAAGCAGCTCGAAGCCCAGCACCTCCGTGTAGAACCTGATACTGGCCCGCAGATCCGAGACATTCAGAATCGGATTGACATGCACAAGAGCACCACCTGCTGAGCCCATCATTTTCCTTGGTGTTCGAAGTGGGTGCGGAGTTTGTGGGCGTAGGGGGCTCGGTCGGGGCGGGTGGCGGGGGTTGGTAGGGGGCGGGTGTTGTAGAGGTTGTCGTTGGGGTAGCGGGGGAAGACGTGGACGTGGTGGTGCCAGGCGTCCTGGTAGCCGGCCGGCTCGTTGTGCTGGCGGGTGGAGATGCCTGCGCAGCCGTAGGTGGAGCGGATGCCGATGGCGACCGCTCGGACGGCGTCATGCACTGCGTGACCGTCGGGCGCGGGGAGGTCGTACAGGTTCTCGTGGTGGGCATTCGGTACGACGAGGACGTGGCCCGGGTTGTTCGGCCACCATCGGGAGGCGACGAAAGCCGTCGCTCGGTCGGTTCGCAGTACGACGTCCTGCTGGCTGGTCAGCTCGTCTTCCGCACCGGACGCGACCAGGCAGAGCGGGCATTCGTACCCCGCAGGCTCATGGTTGAACACGGCCACTCCAGCTGGCTAGGCATTGCTCGGCACCGAAGGCGTGGTAGCGGGCTACCTCGATGAAGCCCAGCTTGGCGGCCAGGCGCAGCGAGCGCTCGTTGGCCGTTTGGGTGCTGAGGACTACCGCCTCGCCGGGGCAGGCGCTGGCGAACCAGTCGAGCGCCGCGGCGCAGGCCTCGGCTGCGTAGCCGCGGCCCCAGGTGCCGGGCAGGAACAGGTAACCGAGTTCGGTGCCTCCGGCCTCCGGGTGGAGGCTCTCCGCGTTGCGCCCACTGAGCGTGACCGTGCCGATCGCCGCGCCGTCGAG
Source organism: Kribbella sp. NPDC056345 (assembly GCF_042262745.1). Classification (NCBI taxonomy): domain Bacteria; kingdom Bacillati; phylum Actinomycetota; class Actinomycetes; order Propionibacteriales; family Kribbellaceae; genus Kribbella; species Kribbella sp. NPDC056345. The sequence continues at coordinate 84,057 of NZ_JBHJQQ010000021.1, forward strand.
GTCAACCACGAAGAAGCCCGCCCGCTGCCCAGGCACCTCAGGCAGCATCCGCTCCAGCTCATCCCGGTCCTGCGCACCACCGACGTACGTCCCAACCTCCGGCGAAGCCAGCAACTCGATGATGGTCGCCCGATCGCGTCCCTCGGACTGACGCAGTACCAACCGCTCAGTCCGGATCGGCGCCGGCGGCCACGCAACAGATCCAAGCATCTTGCGAACCTACCAACCACAACCGCTCAGCGGTCGAGGAGGAACCAGTAGTTGACGGTGGGACCCTGCTCGGCGAGGGCGTCGTACAGGGAGCGGCGGGGTGGTTCTCGTCGACTGCCAGTTGGTGGTCGGGTGGATCTGGATCCCCATCAGATGCTGGGCTTCTGCATATTCGGAAGCTTGCCACAGGATCTCCGCCTACCGTGGAGGGATGCGTTATTACGAGGTGGAGCCGCGGGTGGTTTATGGGCGGGTGGTGCGGGAGGGGCTGACGCAGTGGAACGAGGTTTTTGAGGGTGGGGACCGGTTTGCGGACTTTCCCAATCGAGGGTTTCTCGAGGGGGTGGTTCCAGGGCTGCCGGTAGGTGGGGCGGTTCTGGAGTATGGGTGTGGGACTGGGCCGGCGGCTTGTTTTCTGGCCGGGCTGGGGTTTCGGGTTGATGCGGTTGATGTGAGCCCGGTGGCGATTGCCCTGGCGAAGGGGTTCGCGGAGGAGCGTGGGGTGCGGGTCAACTTCGGCGTACAGGATGTTTGCCGGTGGCCGGAGGTTGAGACGCGCTACGACGTGGTGCTCGACAGCTACTGCTTGCAGAACATCGTGCTGGACGAGGATCGCGCCGCGGTGTTCCGCGGGGTGCGGGATCGGTTGCTGCCGGATGGGCGTTACCTGATCTCGACCGCCTTGTACGACGTGGATCGCGTGTACGGCGAGGAGCTCCGGTACGACGCGGTCACGGGGATCTGCTATCGGGGCGAGCTGCCCTATCGCCGGCACCTGACGCCGTCGGCGCTCCGGGCTGAGCTGGAAGGCGCGGGGTTCGCGGTGCTGTCGTTCAGTGGGACTAATTTGGTGTGCGCGCGGGCCTAGCGACGGATACGGTGCACGGATGCCCGCACTCTTGCCACGGTCGACGCCCGCTGCTGCGGGGATGTCGTCCCGTTCGATCATCGCGCTGCTGGATCGGATCGCCGCGGAGTCCATCGAGCTCCACTCGATCATGGTCGTACGGCGGGGGCACGTCGTAGCGGAAGGCTGGTGGGCGCCGTACTCGGCGGATCGTCCGCATCTCCTGTACTCGTTGACGAAATCGTTCACCTCGATCGCCGTGGGGCTGGTGATCGCAGACGGCTTGCTCTCGCTGGACGATCGCCTGGTGGACGTGCTGCCTGACCATGTTCCGAGCGATGTCTCGGAGCAGGGGCGCCGGATCACTGTGCATCACCTGCTGTCGATGACGGCCGGGCACCCGATCGACAGCCTCGGCGAGGCGTGGGAGCTGGAGCCGGACGATCTGGTGAAGGGCTTCCTGCGTGTACCGTTCACCGAGGCCGAGGGGACGCGGCACACCTACGACAACGCGACCACGTTCATCCTGGCGCGGATGGTGGAGCGCGTGAGCGGCCGCGGTCTCCCGGAGTTTCTGGACGAGCGGCTGTTCAAGCCGATGGGGATCGAGCACGCCGAATGGGACCGGGTGGCGAGCGGGCTCGCGTTCGGATTCCACGGGCTGTATCTCCCGACCGAGGCGGTCGCTGCGTTCGGGGAGCTGCTGCTGCGCGGCGGGCGGTGGGGTGACCGTCAGCTCGTACCGCGCGAGTGGGTGGAGCTCGCGACGAGTCGGCACATCGAGACCCTGCCGGTCGAGGACGAATGGGCCACTGAGGACTTCCTCTGTGGGTACGGCTATCAGTTCTGGCGGTCGCGACACGGCTACTTCGGGAACGGCGCCTTCGGTCAGCAGTGCGTGGTCGTCCCGGAGCATGAGCTCGTCATCGCCGTGACGTCGTCGCTGGATGAGCGCCAGCCGATCCCCGGGATCTTCTGGGACTTCCTGCTACCCGGTCTCGACGAGCCGGACAGCCCCGAGGACGACGAGATCCTCGCCGAGCGTTTGCGGCAGCTGTCCCTCACGCCTGTGCGGGGTTCGGTTGCCCCGGAGCGTTCCGCCAAGGCGACAATCGACGCCTCCGTCGAGAACTCAGCACTCCCGGACGGTACGACGGTCGTCGTCGATCCCGTGGACGGCGGCTGGCTGCTGCGGTTCGGTTCCTGGCCAAGCGTCGCAGCCGGCCACGGCGATTGGCGGGAGAGCACACCACTCGGTCGCCCGATCGTCGCAACCGCAGCCTGGCACGACAACACGTTCATCGCCGACCTCCAGCTCATCACCACCCCCCACCGAGTCCGCCTGCAACTCGACCCCACCACAGCAACCGCAACCACCACCTGGAACGGCGTACCCCTCACCGGCCCCACCCTCGAACGCCTCCTGACCACCCCCTTGATGACCCGCCCCGACGTCGCCTAGGCAACGCGCTCACTCCGTGCGGCGGCTCTCCGGGTCGGCGAACACGACGGTGAAGGAGCCGCGCGTGATGGCGTCCGAGCCGATCTCGGTCCCGAAGCTGATCGTGATCAGGTCGTCCATGCTGATGGAGTCGTGTTCGCCCAGCGTTTGCGTGACGTGCTGGAGCAGGGCTGTCAGGGACTGGTCTTCAGCGGCGGTTGGCAGTCCGATCGAGAAGTGCTTGCACGGGTATCCGGTGCTCATGAACCGATGGTGTCACTCGGTCGGTGCGGGGAGCCAGCAGAGGCAGAAGGGGTGGCCGGCGGGGTCGGAGTAGACGTTGGTGCCTCGGGGGGCGGTGGGGTCGCCTGTTTTGAGGAGGCGGGCGCCTAGGGAGAGGGCTTTGGTGTGGGCCTCGGTGTGGGCGGGTTGGCCTTCGAAGTAGAGGTCCAGGTGGATCTGCTGGGGCTGGGCGTCGTCGGGCCAGGTGGGTGGGCGGTGGTTGGGGGAGTGTTGTACGCCGAGGGCCCAGCCGCCGTCGACCCAGATGGCGTGCCAGTGGTCGCCCCACTTCTCGACGGTGCCGTCGAGGAAGGTGGCCCAGAAGGTGCTTTCGGCGTCCAGGTCCGCGGCGTCGAAGACGATCATGCGGTGCTTGATGTTCATGTGGAGAGTCTTCCGTGACGACGGACCGCCACGCCATCACAATTGCGGTCGGACGTCCGGTCGGAGCGGGGGACGACTTGGTGACGGCCAGTTGTGATGGGCCTGGGGTCCGGCCATCACGCCAGGAACTCACGTAGGTGCTGGGCCCAGACGTTCGGCTGCTCGAAGTGGCACATGTGGGCGGCGTCGGGGATGACGGCGAGTTGGCTGTTCGGTACGGCGGTGTGCAGGCGTTCGGCGAGCTGGACGGGGAAGCCCATGTCCTTCTCGCCGTGCAGGATCAGGATCGGCCGGCCGAAATCGCGCAGGATCGTCTCGGGATCGCCGGGACACCAGGGGTGCTGCAGGCCGGCCATCGCGCGCTCGTAACTCCAGTCGCCGTTGTCGAGACCGTTGAGGAGATCCAGGTACGCCGGTGCCTTGGCGAGGTCCCAGACGAAGATGGTCGAGTTGCGTTCCTCGGGCTTCGCCAGACGCTCGCGCCGCTGGTACTCCTCCCAGCCGGCCAAATATTCCTGAGACGCACGAGCGTCGTACGCCGAAGTCGACGCCAGCACCAACCGCCGTACCAGCGCGGGGTGCTTGTCCACGAACTGCATCGCCGCCCGCCCGCCGGTCGAGAACCCCAGCAGGTCGACCTGCCCGAGCTCAAGCGCCGAGATCAACCGCCGCGTGTCCTCCACGACGTACTCCGGTTGCAACCGCTCGTCAGGCAGCCCACGCGTGCTCCGCCCGCATCCCCGGAAGTCGAACAGCACCACATGCCGCTGCACCTCCGCGAACCCCGGCACCAGATACCCATGCCCCACATCCGGCCCGCCGTGCATCACGACCAGTGAAGGCTCGTCCCCTCGCTGCCCCAACTCCCGAACGAACAGCTCCACCTCACCGACATCCACCACACGCTCCATCCCCGCACCCTGCCATCCACCACCGACAACTCTGCCTAGGCGGTGATCGGGATGCCGACGTCCTGGGCTTCGCGGATTTCGCAGGGGGAGGGGAGGAGGTCGGCGAGGGTGCGGGTGGTGGTGTGGTCGGGAAGGTCTACGAGGTAGGCGCCGTGAAGGTCCGTGGGTGGAGTGGTGGGGAGCAGGACGGCGGAAATCGACAGTGGGTCAGGGGTGAATGATGCAGAAGACGGTGCCGTCGGGGGCTTGCAGGACCGTGAAGTCCGCTCCCTCCGGGTACGTCCAGTCCTCGACGAGGCGGGCGCCGAGGGCTTCCAGCCGGCTGATCTCGGCGTCGACGGTGGTGTCAGGGCTGACCCAGAGGTCGAGGTGGGTGCGGTCGGTGGAGTCGAGGTGCAGGCGGGTGGCGGCGGCGCGGTCGGGTGGGGCCAGGAAGTCGGGGTTCGAGGGATCCGGGGTGTAGTTGAGGGCTTGGCTCCAGAAGGCGGAGGCCTGGGCAGTGCCGGGGACATTGAGGATGATGGCGCCGAGGGTGAGACCCATGATTTCTCCCGGAGGGGGTTGAGGTTTTCGCCTGGACGCAATGGTCTCGCACGGCACCGACAGAACGAAGAGGTCCACTCCGCAGAGTGGTTGCCGGGAGCAAGCACCAGCCCCGCCTAGACCAATCGAAGGCCTGGCAGGTCGCTGACAGGGTTGTGTCATAACCCCCGTGTGATGGTGCGCGTGGCGCCATCTCGGCGCCGTTGGGGAAGGGGTGGCGCGATGCGCTCGCGGTGGATTACTGGGGTGGCCGGGCTGGCGCTGATGGCGACGATGCTGTCGGCGCAACCGGTGCAGGCGAAGGCCGAGGCGGCGGTGACGAAGCCGAAGCCGACGCCGGTCAAGGAGGCAGCCGATCTGCGCTCCGCGACGAAGGCTGCGGCGGCGCAAGGCTCTCGCGTCGAGGTCGCGAACCTGAAGGAAGAGGACCGGGTCGTGTACGCCGAACCGAACGGTACGGCGGTGGCCGAGCTGACTGCCGGTCCGGTGCGGGTGAAGAGCGGGTCCGGCTGGACTGCGATCGACAACACGCTGGTGAAGCGGGCGGACGGGACTGTCGGTCCGAAGGCGGCGTCCGCCGGGATCGCGTTCTCGGGCGGCGGTACGGCATCGATGGTGCAGATTGCCAAGGGCGACAAGCGCATCACGTTCACCTGGCCGGGCTCCCTTCCCGAACCGAAGCTGACCGGTGACACCGCGACGTACGCCGAGGTGCGGCCGGGCGTGGACCTGGTCCTGAAGGCCGAGAACACCGGCTACACCCAGCACCTGGTCGTCAAGAACGCCGCTGCGGCACGTGCGCTGACCAGTATCCGGTTCGGCATGACCAGCGAAGGCGTGACCGTGCAGGCCGACAAGGCCGGTGCCCTGACTGCGCGAGACGCCAAGGGAGCCGTGGTCTTCGGTGCACCGCCGTCGGCGATGTGGGACGCGGGCAAGCTGCGTTCCGTCGCCAAGGTCGCGACGACATCGAACGCCCTCACCCTGACGCCGGACCAGAAGCTGATGCGGGACCCGAAGGCGAAGTTCCCGATCACCGTGGACCCGAACTGGAACACGTGGGACAAGTCCTACTGGACCTCGGTGTCGGAAAACAGACCCGACTCCATCTACAACAACACCAGCCCGGGCGGCTCGAACGTCGCCCAGGTCGGCCAGTGCTACAACCGCAACAACGAGTGCGGGACTGTCCGCCTGATGCGTTCGTACTTCCAGTTCGACACCCACGCCGGCGGCATCCTGGTCAACAAGGAGATCCTCGGTGTCTGGCTGGACACCGCGGTGGTGCACAGCCCCGACTGCGGGGTCTACCGGCACAGCCTCTGGGGGACCGGCCCGCTGGTGTGGGACAGCACTTGGCGCAACGCGCCGAAGCTGAACGGTTCCCGGATCTCCTTCGTGGATGCTCCGGCCTCAGCCGGAGGTTGTGCGGGCTGGAAGGCGGTCTCGTTCGGCCTGCCCACGGACCACATCAACAAGACGAGCACGTCGACGTACGCGATCGCGGCCGAGAACGAGGGTCTCGATCTGGCCTGGCGCAAGTACGACCCGGCGGCGACCAAGCTGCGCGTCCGGTTCAACGGTCCGCCGAACACTCCGTTCGACGTCCGCAGCGACCCGGTTGTCCCGGCTGCGTGCAAGTGGTGCGCCGGTACGCCGTACCTGAGCGCCGGCAGTATCCGCCTGATCGCGGGCCTGTCGGACCCGGACAACAACGCGGTTCTGCCCGAGTGGAAGTTCAACGTGAACGACAGCGAGCAGTCCCGCTTCGGATCGTTGCAGGCGAGCGGCGCCACCCACGACACCACGTTCTCGCCGCTGGCTGACGGCCAGCGGATCAACTGGAACGTCCGAGGGTGGGATACCGACGACTGGAACAACAACAACCGGCTGCATGCCAGTGCCGAGGTCCGGGGTCCCAACGCACCCTTCATCGTCGACCGGACCGCACCGTCGTCCGAACCGAAGGTCACCGGCCTCCTCTACAAGAACGAGAACCGCTGGCGTGGTGGTGCCGGTGTGCCGGGCACCTTCCGGATCGAGCGCACCAAGAAGGCGCTTCCGGACAAGGGCACCGAAGACATCAACCACTATCTCTGGGGTACGACGTTCCCGCCGCAGACCAAGGTGGAGGCGACCGGCGCCCTGGGTGGGCCGGCCAGCTTCACCTGGACGCCCGAGAAGGACGGTCCACAGGACATCTTCGTGCAGAGCGTGGACCGGGCAGGCAACGTCAGCCCGACCGAGACCTACCACGTCTACGTGCGGCCGGGGAACGGTCCGGTGGCGCAGTGGTCGCTCGACGGCAACGTGAAGGACACCGCCTACCTGGGCGACCGCCACGGCGAGCTGAACGGCGGAGCGACGTACGTGCCCGGTGCTGTCGGCAACGCTGTCCGGCTGGACGGCGAGCACGCCACCTCGGTGACTGCGCCGAGTGGAACGCCGATGGATGCCAGCTACACGGTGTCTGCCTGGGTGAACCTCGACCGGGCACCCTCGGCGGCACCGAACACCTACACCGCGTTGTCGCAGGACGGCAAGACGGTCAGTGGCTTCTACCTGGGGTACCGACGCCTCGAGACCGGTGACCGCTGGGAGTTCTTCACCACGGCACGTGATGCGACGGACCACGGCGGTGCCATCGTGCGCTCCACAGTGCCCGCTCGGGTGAAGACCTGGACCCATCTGACGGCAGTGCACGATGCACAGGCCGACCAGATCCGGATCTATGTGAACGGCGTCAAGGCTGGTACGGCGCCCTTCGTGTCGGAGCAGCCCTTCGACGGCCAGCTGCGGATCGGGAGCAGCATCTGGATGAATTACGTCGGTGCGAACCCGTGGCCGGGCATGGTCGACGAGGTCAAGCAGTACGACCGGGTGCTGTCGGACAGCGAGGTCCGGTCCCTGGTCGGCCAGGACAACGTGCACGCCGGACGCTGGTCGTTCGACGAGACCGAGGGAGAGACCGCGGCCAACCAGGTCGAGGGCGGTGAGAGCATGGTCCTGCAGAACGGTGCCACCTTCGCTACTGGCGTCGTGAACAACGGTGTGAAGCTGGACGGCGCCAAGGCCTTTGCCGCCACGACCACTCCGGCGATGGCGACCGACCAGAGCTTCACCGTCGCCGCCTGGGTGAACGCAACGGCCAAGCCGACCCAGGCCGACTTCCAGTCGGCCATATCGGCCGACGGCAACGTCAACAGTGCCTTCAACCTCGGCTATCGCGATCTGCCGACCGGTGCGAAGTGGGATCTCGTGGTGCCGTCGGCGGATGCGATCAGTCGTCCACCGGACGCGATGATCCGCTCCAACGTCAACGCGGCCCTCAACACTCCCACCCACCTCGCGGCCGTGTACGACCAACCGGCCGGTCAGATCAGGCTCTACGTCAACGGCCAGCTGGCCGGGACCGCGCCAAGAGCGAACGGTTTCGACGCAACCGGACCGCTGACCGTCGGTCGGGGTAAGTGGCAGGGCGCCATCGTGGACCAGTGGACCGGTGTGGTGGACGAGGTCCGTGCCTACAGCCGGGAGTTGTCCGAGTCCGAGATCCAGGGCATCGTTGCCCGCAGCAACGTCACGGCCGGCACCTGGAAGTTCGACGGGGACGCGAAGGACTCGTCGGGGAACAACCGGCACGGCACGATCCAGGACGGCACCTGGGCGGCCGGTCAGGTCAACGTGCCGGACCAGGCCGACCGTGCGCTCCGGCTGAACGGCAGCACCACGAACGTGGCGATCCCGAAGCCGTTCAACCCGAACCAGAGTTTCTCCGCCACCGCCTGGGTCAAGGTGAGCAACGCCAACCCCGGGCAGTCCGTGCTGGCGCTCGACTCGATCGACAACAAGCTCAGCGCGGTGAACGTGCACCTGTCGTTCGACGGCAAGTGGGTGTTCGCCATGCGCAACTGTGACGCGAGCTGGGCGTGCACCGAGACCCGTACCGTCGGACCGGCACCACAGCCCGGTGCGTGGACACATCTGGCAGCTGTGTACGACGCGGCGGCCGGACGCATCACGTTGTTCGTCAACGGCGTTCCGTCGGCATCCGCGCCGTACAAGCACAATTCACCGCACACCGGCGGCAAGCTGCAGATCGGCCGGGCGACCGGGTGGAACAACGGCGACACTGTCGACCCGTTCGGTGGAGCGATCGACGACGTCAACGTCTACACCCGGGTGCTGTTCGCCGACGAGGTACGGACCCTGTCCGGTCGTGATCTGACTCTGATCCACAACTGGACGCTCGACGAGCCCACCGGTGGTGTGGCGGCCGATGCGGTCGGTGCGCGCGGTGGCACGATCACCGGCGCCCGGCACGTCCCTGGCCGGCTTGGCAATGCGCTGGACTTCGACGGCACCGACGACTCGGTCTCGACCGGTGGTGCCGACGTCGATACCACGAAGAGCTTCACCGTCTCGGCCTTCGTCAACCTGCGCACCAAGTGTGACCGTGGCACCGAGCAGTTCTGTCTGCAGACCGCAGTGAGCATGGACGGTGGGCAGCCGAGCAAGTTCCGGCTCGGGCACCTCGTCGACGACGGGAACAACATGTTCGGCGCCTGGATCTTCGAAATGCCTGAAGCCGACGGCAACGTCATCAAGGCATCCGTGTCCGCGATCGAGTCGGACATCAACCGCTGGGTGCACCTGGTCGGCGTGTACGACCCCAAGGCCAAGATGCTGTGGCTGTACGTCAACGGCAACCGTCAGGACGAGGGCAGCCTCGACGACGCGTGGTCCGGGACCGGTGGCCTGCAGATCGGCCGCGGCCGCGTGGCCGGTCAGGCGGCCCAGTACTGGCCGGGCCTGGTCGACGACGTGCGCGTGTACTCCGGTGCGCTCGACAAGTCCCGCATTTTCAACCTGTTCGACGGCTACCCGCCACTGCGCGTCCCGGCGAAGCTGCCGACGGCTGCGGCCGGCCGGTGGAAGTTCGATGAAGGCAGCGGTACGGCGGTCGCCGACGCCAGCGGCCGTGGTCTGACAGCGACTCTGAAGAACGGTCCGGCGTGGGGCGGTGGCAGAGCGCTGGGTGGGCCCCGGTTCGACGGTGTCGACGACTTCGCCGAGACCGCTGGCCCGGTAGTGAACACGAGCGACAGCTTCTCGGTCAGTGCGTGGGTCTACCTGACCGGCACCACCACACTGCACCGCACGATCCTCGGACAGGACGGCACCTCACTCAGCTCGTTCCTGCTGCAGTACCAGGACGAGAACAAGAAGTGGGCCGTCCTGGTCCCAGGTAATCCACACACGATCCTCAACTCGACAGAGCTCGCGGCTCGTGACGAGTGGACCCATCTGACCGTGGTGTACGAGGCAGGCACGCAACAGCTGCGCCTCTACGTCCAGGGTGTGCTGTCTGCCGCCATGACCGGCGTATCGATACCTGCGGCTGCTGGGCCGTTCAGTATCGGCCGTGCGAAGTGGACCACGGGCAATGCGGACTTCTTCAGCGGCAGCATCGACGAGGTCCGCGCCTTCGACAAGGCGCTGAACGACGACGAGGTCCGCAAGGTGCACATGGACATGCCGACCACGAAGTTGTCCATGTACAAGTTCGACAACGCCAGTGGCCAGGACTACTCGTGGCGCAACGCACCCGGTACGGCGACCGGCGGCGCGTCGTACGGTCCGGGTGTTTTCTGGGCGGGTAACCAGGGACTCCACCTGGACGGTAAGGACGGCGCGATGAAGACGTCGATCCGGACGGTCGTGATGGCCGACGACTTCACCGTCTCGGCGTGGGCGAAGCTGTCCCACAAGAACCAGATCGCGACGGTGCTCGCTCAGGACGGTGACGGTGCCACGGGTCGCAGTGGGTTCGTGCTGCAGTACCGGCCGTCGTACGGGACTTGGGTGTTCGGTGGACCGGTGCAGGGCACGGTGTCGGCAGAATCCCAGTACGCCGTCGCTGCCAAGCCGGCTCAGGTTGGCCAGTGGACGCATCTGGTCGGTGTGTACGACCACGGCGAGGAGCAGTTCCGCCTCTATGTGAACGGCGAACTGGCCGGCTACCGGGATCACGTCACGCTCCCGAACGCCAACCAGGGCCTGACGATCGGCCGGGCGCAGTACGACGGCAAGCCGACCGGCTTCTTCCCCGGCGTGATCGACGAGGTGCTGACCGAGCAGGGCATCGCAACAGCGGCTGACATCGAGGTCCGTGGCAGTTGGCCGGCACCGCCTGCTGACCAGCAGATCGGCCGGTACGTCAACGGTCTTGGTGAGCACTACACCGGCAACACGGCCGATCCGGTGCGGTCCGGCTACCACTTCGAAGGCATCCTCGGCCGGTTCGTCGCGGAAGGGCCGAACACCAAGCTGCTCTACGACTGTGTCAGCGGAACGGACTACTTCACCTCTGACCAGGCCGACTGCGAGGGCAAGGAGGTCCTCGGGCAGCTGGGCAGGGTCTACACGACCAAGCCGAACAACGTGCCGAGTGAAGCAATCGCGCGGTGCACGACCGGCACCGAGCGCTACGACTCACGAGTCGCCGACTGTGAGGGACAGCCGACAGAGCGCGCGCTCGGCTACACCCTCGCCTACGGCGCACTCGGTCGCTACAACAGCCACGACAACGTCGACTGGTGGACCACAGTGCACGGAACACCGCCGTCGTACACGCTGAGCAGTCAACTCGGATGGCTGCCGCAGACCCCGCAGTCCGGCAGCACTCCGCTGATGAGCTGCCTGGACGGCACCGACGAGTTCACCGCGGCCGACACCGCCTGCGAAGGCAAGACCGTGGTCACCCGGCTCGGCTTCATCTACACCACGCCGCCTGCGGACATCACCACCGCGCCGCTCTACCGGTGCAATGCCAATGGCGGCAAGTTCACCACTCGTGCCTCGAACTGTGACGGCGGCTGGACGATGGAGAAACTCCTCGGCCACATCCCCGTCGCACCGCCGGCCACTACGCCCACGTTCCCGTAACCGTCCACCGGGGAGTTCCCATGCGAAAACCACACCACAGGCGTGTGCTCGCAGCGCTCGTCTCAGCCACTCTGATCGCCACCCTCACCCAAGTGATCGCCGTACAGCCGGCGGCCGCCGCCTCTGGCCCGTCAGTTCCGCTGCCGAACACGCCGTCGGTGCCGGTGACCGGACAGCCGATGGCCCCCCGGCCGCAGGATGCGGCGAGTTCGGATGCGATCAGCGGCGACCATGCTGATACTCCGACCAAGCCAGGAGCCAGTACGCCGACAGCGACGCCGTTGTCGCCGTCGTCGATCTGGAACGTGTCGGAGCAGACAGGTGACTTCACCTGGTCGTACCCGCTCCGAGTGCCGCCGGCACCGGGCAGTCTGCAGCCGGACCTTGCGTTCTCGTACACGTCGGCAGCTATCGACGGCCGGACCAGTGCCACCAACAACCAGCCCTCCTGGGTGGGCGACGGGTGGGACCTGAATCCCGGTTTCGTCGAGCGCACCTACGGTGGCTGTGCGGCCGACAAGGAAGGCAGTAACAAGGGCGAGCAGGTCGGTGACCTGTGCTGGCGCAGTGAGAACGCGACTGCGTCGTACCCGGGTGGTGGCGGCCGGCTGGTGCTGGGCGCGGACGGCTGGAAGCAGGAGCAGGACAACGGCGCCAGGATCGAGAAGCTGAACGGCGCCTCCAACGGTGCGAACGAAGGCGAGCACTGGAAGATCACCACGGTCGACGGGAAGCAGTACTTCTTCGGCTCCCGCGCCGACTCCGCTGCTGCCTGGACCGTGCCGGTGTACGGCGACGACACGGGTGAGCCGTGCAACAAGCCCACCTTCGCCGCCTCAGCGTGTACCCAGGCGTGGCGGTGGATGCTGGACAAGGTGGTCGACACCCACGGCAACACCATCCACTACAACTACGTGACCGAGCTGAACAAGTACGGCCAGAACTTCAAGGACACCGGCGTCAGCTACGTCCGCAACGGCTACCTGAGCCGGATCGAGTACGGCCTGAACCAGGCGGTCACCGGCCAGGCACCGGCCCGCGTGGAGTTCGGTACTGCCGAACGCTGCCTGCCCGGCAGCAACTGTGTCTGGACCGAGCGAGGCAACTTCCCGGACACTCCACTGGACCAGCTCTGCGACACCGCCACCTGCAAGGACAGGTACTCGCCGAGCTTCTGGACCACCAAGCGCCTGAACACCGTGACCACTCAGGTGCTCAAGAACGGTGCCTACGCAGACGTCGAGCGGTGGGAGCTCAATCAACAGTTCCCAGCCCCTGGCAGCGGTGAGAAGCCCGCTCTCTGGTTGAAGGCGATCAACCACGTCGGTCTGGCGTCCGGTACGCCGATCACCCTGCCACCGGTGACGTTCGAGGGCGCCAAGATGGCCAACCGCGTCAGCGCCGGCGACAACTTCTCCCCGATCCTGCGCTACCGCCTGACCGGCATCGTGTCCGAGTACGGCGGTGTCACCTCGATCAACTACCAGGCCGCCGACTGCACGACGAAACCCACCAACCCGGAGTCGAACACCAGGCTGTGTTTCCCGGCGACCTGGGCCGACAAGAACTACGCCGAGCGGACCGACTACTTCCACAAGTACGTCGTGGAGTCCGTGATCGAGTCCGATCGGATCAGCGCCAACCCGCAGAAGGAGACGCACTACCAGTACGTCGACGGTGCGGCCTGGCACTACGACACGTCCGAGTTCACGCCACCGGACAAGAAGGACTGGACGGAGTTCCGCGGCTTCGCCAAGGTGCTGATCCGGCAGGGTGCACAGAACGACCCCGCCGGACCGGTCACCCTGACCGAGAAGCGCTTCTTCCGTGGCATGCACGGCGACCGGCTGAACAAGCTGGGCGGCACCAAGAACGTCCAGGCCGAGGACTCCGAGTCCGTCAAGCGCAATGACGACGACTGGCTGGCCGGCTCGGAGCTGGAGTCGATCACGTACGACGGCTCGGCCGTTGTCAGCAAGAAGATCACGCAGCAGGCAGTGCACGGCCCCACCGCTACCAAGGGCGCTCTGAACGCCTACCAGGTCAACCCCGGCATCGAACGCACCTACACCACACTGCCGGTCGGACGCCGGATCACCGAGAGCGAGACGAAGTACGACGACTACGGCCTGGCCAAGACGGTGGACGACCAGGGCGACACAGCCACCGCCGAAGACGACAGGTGCACGACGACGACGTACGCACGGAACACCGCGAAGCACCTGATCGCCTTCACCGCTCGCGAGGAGACAGTGGCCACGCGCTGCGGTACGCCGCCTTCCTTCCCGACGGATGCGATCACCGACGTCCGTACCGGCTACGACTCCCAGGCGCCGGGCGAGGCGCCGGTGGCCGGGAACATCACCAGTGATCAGCGGCTCGAGCAGCGTCCCGCCTCGGGACCGGTCTACACGACGGTCGAGAACACCAAGTACGACGTGTACGGCCGGGCGACCGAGTCCACTGATGCGGAGGGCAAGGTCACCACGACCGCCTACACACCGGCGACCGGTGGACCGCTCACTCAGGTCACCGTCACGAACCCACTGGGCCACGTCAACACCACAGTCATGGACCCTGCCTACGGCGGTGCCACGAAGGTGATCGACCCCAACGGCAGAGTGACCGAGACGTCGTACGACGCCCTCGGTCGTAGGTCCGAGGTCTGGCTGCCGAACCGGGCCCGCGGTGGCACCTCACCGCAGACTGCGAACTTCAAGTTCAGCTACGACATCCACAACGACGCACCGACGGTCGTGACCACAACGAAGCTCGGCCCGACCGGACGCTACGTCACCAGCAACCAGTTGTACGACGGCCTGCTGCGCCCGCGGCAGACCCAGACGCCCGCGCTGGGTGGTGGCCGGCTGCTCACAGATGTCCGCTATGACTCGCAGAACCGGGTCGCCAAGAGCACACAGGCCTTCTTCAACAGCAGTCCGGTCGACAAGACGCTCTCGGTCGCCAGCGACAACCAGGTGCCCGGTCTGACGGTCAGCACGTACGACGGTGCCGGCCGACCGTCCGCATCGATCTTCCAGGGTGCTGGAGCCGAGAAGTGGCGAACAACCACCACGTACGGCGGCGACCGGGTCAGCGTGGACCCGCCGGCCGGAGGGACTGCCACCACAACGCTGCTGGACGCGCAGGGGCGGACCACGGCGCTGCGGCAGTACCACGGTGACTCGCCGACCGGTGGCTACGACCAGACGACGTACAAGTACACGACGGCCGGACAGCTCGCCCAGATGACCGATGCCCCCGGCAACAAGTGGGAGTACCGGTACGACCTGCGCGGCCGGAAGACGCAGACCAAGGACCCTGACCTGGGGACCACCAATCTGACGTACACCGCGGTCGACGACGTCAAGACCCGGACCGACGCGCGCAATCAGACCCTGGTCTACTCCTACGACGACCTGGGTCGCCGGACGGCCGGATACCTCGGCTCGCTCGGCGGACCGAAGCGGATCGCATGGACGTACGACAAGCTTCCGAACGGTCAGGAGGTCAAGGGCCAGCAGGCCACCGCGACGACGTACGACGCGAACGGCAAGAGCTTCACGACCACAGTGCAGGGCTACAACGCGCTCTATCAGCCGCTGCAGACCGCGCTGACGGTTCCGGAGGACGGTGTCGCCGGAGACGACCGGTTGGCCGCGACATACACGACGACGTACAAGTACAACGTCGATGGCAGCCTGGCCAGCGAGACGCTGCCCGCAGCGGGTGGTCTTCCGAAGGAGTCGGTCTTCCACACCTATGATGACTACGGGCGTGCGCTGAAGACGTACGGCGGTATGGATGGTCTGGGAACCGTCGAATACGTGCAGCAGACCGACTACACCAGCTATGGCGAGGCTCAGCGCCTCCACCTCGGTGAGAACGGGAAGCGTGCGTGGCTGTCGTACTACTACGACGACAACACCCGCCAACTCAGCCGCACGATCGTTGACGCCGAACTGCCGAAGCCGATGCAGTCCGATGTGAACTACGACTACGACCCGGCCGGCAACATCACCTCGGTCGCAGACACCACGCTGGACCGGCAGCCGGATGTGCAGTGCTTCAAGTACGACTATCTGAAGCGCCTCACCGATGCGTGGACGCCGAGTGGTGGGTGCGAGTCCGAGCCGTCGAAGGCAGCTCTGACCGGCCCAGCGCCGTACTGGCAGGGGTGGACGTACAACAGCATCGGCAACCGGCTGTCCGAGCAGGACCACCTCACTGACGTGACCCGCAGCTACACCTACCCGGCTGCCGGTCAGCCCCGGCCGCACGCAGCGACCGCGGTCACCACGCAGGCAGCCGGTGCCAAGGCCGTGCAGGTCGCGAACACCTTCGAGTACGACGCTGCCGGCAACACCACGACCCGTGATGACCAGCAGTTGGCTTGGGACGCGGAGAACCGGTTGACGTCGTCGACCAAGGCAGGAGAGAGCACCCAGTTCCAGTACGGCTCCGACGGAGATCGGCTGGTCCGCAGCGACAGTGCGACGGCGACGGTGTATCTGCCGGGCCAGGAGCTGCAGATCGACCGTTCGAGTGGAGACGTGAGCGCCACCCGCTACTACAAGCACGCAGGAACCACCATCGGCATCCGCACCGGCGAGGTCAGTGGTGGCGCGCGTGGTGTGGCCACCGCCTCGTCCAGCCTGCACTGGCTGGCCGTCGACCGGCAGGACACACCGACCACGGCGATCAATGCGGAGACGCAGTCCGTGGTGCAGCGGCGGCAGCTGCCGTTCGGTGAGACCCGTGGCGCCGCACCGGCGTTCCCCGGCGAGAAGGGCTTCGTCGGCGGGACAGTGGACGAGAGCACCGGCCTCACGCACCTCGGGGCCCGTGAGTACGACGCTGCGCAAGGGCGGTTCATCTCGGTCGACCCTGTCCTCGATGCGGCCGATCCCCAGCAGGTGCAGGGCTACAGCTATGCCGGCAACAACCCCATCACCCTCTCCGACCCCGATGGCAAGTGCGCCGGACCGGACGGCATCGGCTGCCGCAGCAAGTGGAGCAAAGAGGGTTACGACATGAAGACCCAGCAGGGCCGCGACAAGTACGAGGCGTCCCGGAACAAGTGGGTGAAGAACTACAACGATCGCAAGGAGGCCGTGGCCACCCGGAAGAAGAGCAAGGCCGAGACACGCAAGCGGATCGTCGGGTTCGACTGCGAGGCCAGCCCGGAGTGCAAGCGAAGGACCTACCTGGCTTTCACCGCGAAGGGTGCGCAGGGCCGCGACATGTACGCCGCCGCGCTGCTGAACCAGGACGCTTGGGAAGACTTCGACTTCGACTTCGTCAGTGACGGGTGCAGTCGGCCGGCTCCCGATGTCGTCGGCGGTCTCAACGCCGTACCAGCCTGCGCGCGGCACGACTACGGCTACCGCAACCGGGCCAAGGCGCCCGGGCTGGACAACGAGGACAACCGGGCGCGCGTCGACAGCAGTCTGCGGGACGACCTGTACAACGCTCCGGACAACTGCAAGCACTGCGGGGGACGCGGCACGCTGCGCGATGCCGACCGGGCGATCGTTGCCGAGACGTACTACTTCGTGGTCCGCCAAGCCAGTTGCTGGTCCCAGTCCTGCAAGGACTGGGAGTCGGCCATGCGCGACATCGCCGAAGTAGGCGGTTTCTGACTCGACGACCCACCCACCCGGATGACCTATCGGGTGGGTGGGTCGTTGGGGTGTGCATGAGGCGGGTCGGGTGGTTGGTCGTCGGTGGGCTGCTGGGTGCTGGGCTGGTGGTGGCGCCTGGTGGTTCGCAGGTGGGGGTGCTGCCTGTTGCCGCTGAGGTGGGGTTGCCGTCGGCGGGTGATGGCCGGGTGGACCCGGTGGTGGGGCAGGCGGTGGATGCCGGGCTGGCGCGGCAGGCGGTCGCGTTCCGGCGGGGGGATGCGGCGGGGTTCTTGGCTGAGGTGGCGCCGGGGGCTGCGGGGCGGCAGGCGCGGGTGTTCCGGGGGCTGCGGGCGCTTGAGGCTGAGGTGGGCTTCCGGCGGCGCGAGGTTTGGGTGGATCCGGGAGCAGTACGCCGGTACGGCGCGGGCGCGGTGACGTTGCGAGTGAGCATGCGGTACGCCGTGACGGGGTTGAAGCCGGCCGTGGCGGATCTCGGGTACACATACGTGGTTCGGGGTGGGGTGGCGCGGCTGGTGGACGTGACCCGGCTGGACGCCGTACTGAAGAGCAACCGGCAGCCGTGGGACGTGGCGGAGCTGGACGTTGTACGGCGGGACGGTGTCGTCGTACTCGTGGATCGGGGCCAGCGCACCCGTGGCGAGCGCATCGCCACGGTCACCGCGGAGGCGGCCAAGGTGGTGAACAGGCTGTGGCCGGGACCGCTTCAGAAGATTCCGTTGGTGGTCGCGTTGCGAGACCCGCAGGTCCTGACCGACCTGCCGGCCACGCTCCCAGGGCAGGAGCCGATCCGAATCCAGCCGATGCACAGCGCCCGCCCCGATGGTCGCCCGGTTGGTGGGTGGGTAGTGGTCGCGCCGGCCGAGGCGCCAGGGATCTCCGACATGGTGCATGGGCTTACGCATTTGGCGGCGGTGAAGATGGGGGACGAGGCGCCTCGGTGGTTGGCGGAGGGGCTGGCGGCGTACGCGGCGAACCTGGTGCGGCCGGGACCGGAGGTGGCTCGGGAGCGGGCTGAGGGGCTGGCTGCGGTGCGGGGGCGGGTCGAGCGGTTGCCTCGGGATGACGAGTTCGGGGTGACGGAGAGTTACCGGGTGAGTTGGCTGGCGGTGGACCTGATGGTGCGGGCGGTGGGTGTGGGATCGGTCACGCGGTTCTACCTGCAGGTCGCCAGGCGGGGCTACAGCGAGTACGCGCGGGCGCGGATGATGCAGGAGTACGCGGGGATCACGGCCGGCGACCTGGTGGTGAACCTCCGGGGACCGGCTGCCTGAGCAGGTGGATGCGAGATCCGCGGGAAAGAGCAAGTAGGCTTGCGCGGGCACCGAATCGAGTGCCTGTGCAGATACTTGTTCCAGAAACTCGCAGGGAACTCGAGGAGAAGACCGCGTGACTTCCCATCGCCCCGCGGCGGTCGTGATCATGGCCGCCGGGCTCGGAACCCGGATGAAATCGTCGACCCCGAAGGTGCTGCACGAGATCGGCGGGCGCAGCCTGGTCGGTCACGCCGTGGTGACGGCGCGTGCACTGAGCCCCGAGCACCTCGTGGTCGTGGTCGGCAACGGCCGGGAGCTGGTCGAGGCTCATCTGACCGCGCTGGACCCGGACGTGAAGACCGCCGTCCAGGAGCAGCAGCTCGGGACCGGCGACGCCGTGCGCTCCGGACTGACCGCCGTACCGGCTGCCTTCGAGGGCTCGGTCGTGGTCACTTCGGGTGACGTGCCGCTGCTGCAGTCCGAGACGCTGCACGAGCTGGTCGCCGAGCACGACAAGCAGGGCAACGCCGTTACCGTGCTGACCGCGCGGGTCGCCGACCCGACCGGGTACGGGCGGATCGTCCCGGGCGCCGACGGCACGGTCGCCGCGATCGTCGAGCACAAGGACGCGACCCCCGAGCAGCGCCAGATCGACGAGATCAACGCCGGTATCTACGTGTTCGACGCGGCCACGCTGCGCGACGGGCTGAGCCGGCTGACCACGGACAACGCGCAGGGCGAGCTGTACCTGACCGACGTGCTGTCGATCGCCCGCACCGACGGCAAGCGCGTCGGGGCGTACGTCACCGAGGACGCGATGCAGACCGAGGGCGTGAACGACCGCGTCCAGCTGGCCACGCTCCGCGCCGAGCTGAACCGCCGCACCCTCGAAAAGCTGATGCGTGGCGGCGTCACGATCGTCGACCCGAACACCACCTGGGTGGACAGCACCGTCGAGCTCGCCCAGGACGTCACCCTGCTGCCGAACACGCAGCTGCACGGCGCCACCACAGCCGGCAGCGGTACGACGATCGGTCCGGACACGACCCTGACCGACGTACAGATCGGCGCCGGCGCGACGATCATCCGCACCCACGGGTCGAGCTCGGTGCTCGGCGACGGTGCGAGTGTCGGCCCGTTCGCCTACCTGCGCCCCGGCACCACGGTCGGCGTCAAGGGCAAGATCGGCACCTTCGTCGAGACCAAGAACACCAGCATCGGGGACGGCGCCAAGGTGCCGCACCTGACGTATGCCGGGGACGCGACGATCGGCGAGGGCGCGAACATCGGCGCCGGCACCATCTTCGCGAACTACGACGGCCAGAAGAAGTACCCGACGTTCATCGGCAAGCACTCGTTCATCGGGAGCAACTCGGTGATCGTCGCCCCGCGGACGGTTGCGGACGGCGCCTACCTGGCCGCCGGTACCGCCCTGACCGAGGACGTCGGTCCGGGTGAGATCGCGGTGGCCCGGGGCCGGCAGCGCAACATCAAGGGCTGGGTCGCGCGCAAGCGCGCCGGAACGAAGACGGCGCAAGCTGCTGCGGAAGCAGAAGCCACCGCCGATACTGGCGACAAGAAGTAACGGGAGGCCGGCCATGAGCGGGATGAAGCGAGCTACCGAGAAGAACCTGATGGTGTTCTCCGGCCGGGCCCATCCCGGTCTGGCCACCGAGGTCGCCGAGCAGCTGGGGTCCGGCCTGGTGCCCACCTCGGCGTACGACTTCGCGAACGGTGAGATCTACGTCCGGTTCGAGGAGTCGGTGCGCGGCAGCGACGCCTTCGTGATCCAGAGCCACACCTCGCCGATCAACGAGTGGATCATGGAGCAGCTGATCATGGTCGACGCGCTCAAGCGCGCCTCGGCCAAGCGGATCACCGTCGTGCTCCCGTTCTACGGCTACGCCCGGCAGGACAAGAAGCACCGCGGCCGGGAGCCGATCTCGGCCCGGCTGATGGCCGACCTGTTCAAGACCGCCGGCGCGAACCGGCTGATCTGCGTCGACCTGCACACCTCGCAGATCCAGGGCTTCTTCGACGGACCCGTCGACCACCTGATGGCGCTGCCGATCCTGAGCGACTACGTCCGGGACAAGTACGGCGCCGAGCAGCTGGCCGTGGTCTCGCCGGACGCCGGCCGGATCAAGGTGGCCGAGCAGTGGTCCGCGCGGCTGAACAACGCCCCGCTGGCCTTCATCCACAAGACCCGCGACATCGAGCGCCCGAACGAGACGGTCGCGAACCGCGTCGTCGGTGAGGTCAAGAACCGGGTCTGCATCCTGGTCGACGACATGATCGACACCGGCGGCACCATCACCAAGGCCGCCGACGCCCTGATGGCCGAAGGCGCCGCCGGAGTGGTCATCGCCGCCACCCACGCCATCCTCTCCGGCCCCGCCGTCGACCACCTGAAGAACTGCCAGGCCAGCGAAGTGATCGTCACCAACACCCTCCCGATCGCCGAAGACCGCCGCTTCGACAAACTCACCGAACTCTCGATCGCCCCCCTGATCAGCCGAGCCATCCGCGAAGTCTTCGAAGACGGCTCAGTAACCAGCCTCTTCGACGGCCGCGCCTAACCAGCGCGCCTAACCAGTACGGCGCTGGGGAGCGCTACCCGTCGTTTTCGGGTGGTAGGACTCCCCAGCTCCAGGTCGGACCGTGCAGTTGGGACCGCAGCGGGTTGGGGTGCCGAGCCAGCCGCGAAGGGTGAGGACCGCGGCGACCTGAACTGCCGCGCCGCAGGGATCGCCGGCCAGTTGGTGTCCGAAGCGCAGCGTCACCTTGGCGTCGACTGCCGCAGCGTTGTCTCTCGCCATGTCCCGCCACTGCGAGGTGACATCCGCGTGCCCGGCCCGGCCATCGAGCTCGACGATCACGCCGTACGGGTCGTACCGGCAGTCCCGCCGGATCGTTGCACCGCTGAAGCTCGCAGTGGCTTGGCGGGTAGCTGCCGGAAGCCCGTGAGCACGCTCCACTCTCTCGAGGTAGAAGAGTTCCAGCCACGACTCGACCCCTGCATCGGCATCGCGTAGCACTTGGATGATGCCCTTGCGGCGCGGGAGATTCTGCAGTCGGTCCAGTTCGTCGAGGAGACGCCGCGGGGTGGTCCGGCGCTCACGGCAGGCATCCAGAATCGTCGCCAACGCGGCGTCACTGTTCGGCCGCCGACTCGCGACGGTCAGCAGCGCCACCTCCAGGCGAACGATCGGTGGCTCGCGACTCCCCAGTAATCGGTCACCAAGATCGCGGCAGCGGCGAATCACGATGCCGGACTGCCGACGTACTCGCCGATGGTGTGGAAGGTCCAACCAGATCGGCTCGGCGGCCCAGTCACCATCGAGCCCGTATCGGCGCAGCGCAGTCTCACCACCCAGCGCTGCATCAGGTCCGTAGGCCAACCACGCAGCCCAGACTCGCGTTTCCCACGGAACCGGTCCGGTGAAATTGACGTACGCACCGCGATAGACCCGCTGGATCTGCCCGGACCGCAGCCGCGCCGCGAGCATCTTGTCCGACGCGCCCTGCAGCTGCGCTTGCCGCCAGCTGAAGGCCCCCAGCTGCTTCCGCAACAACTCCGCAAACTGTTCACCCAGAAATCCCTTCACACCAGAGAAGATGCACCCAACTACCCCACCCCTCCCGACCCAACTTGTCCCTGTGGATAACGAGGTGGGGAGCGCTACCCGTCGTTTTCGGGTGGTAGGACTCCCCAGCGTTGAGGGGGAACGGGGGAGGTGATGTGCTGGGGGTATGCGGATTTCGGTGTTTCACCCAGGGGCGATGGGATCGCGGCTCGCGGGGGAGCTGGTAAGTGCCGGTCACACGGTGAGTTGGGTGCCGGACGGGCGTAGTCAGGACAGCGTTGAGCGGGCTGAGGCTGCTGGGCTGGTGGGGCTGCCGTTTGGGGAGGCGGTCGCTGGCGCCGAGGTTGTGTTGTGTTCTTGTGCTCCTCAGGGGGCGGTGGACATTGCTCGGCAGGTTGGGCGGGCTGGGTTCGCCGGGCTGTACGTCGAGGCGAATCCGCTCTCGCCGGTGTCGCTGCGGGAGGCGCAGTCCGCCGTACCGGAGGCGACGTTTGTGGACGCTGGTGTGGTGGGACCGCCACCGAGTGGTGGGCCGAGTCCGACACATCTGATGCTGTCCGGGGCTGCAGCGGCCGACGCTGCTGCCTTATGGGCTGGTACGGCGGTGACTCCGCGCGTGGTTGGGGCGGAACCGGGTGCGGCTAGCGCGGCGAAATCGGCGTACGCGCTGTACAACAAGGGCAAGGCGGCCCTTGCAGTGCTGGCATTCCAGCTGGCCGAAAAGCACGGGGTAACCGACGCACTGGTCGCGCAGCAGGTGCGCGCGGACGCGGGCTCACTCCGCGACCCGCAACTGCCAGAGCAACTGCGGGCCGTTGCCTGGCGCTGGGGGCCCGAGTTCGACGAGCTGGCCGAGACCCTGGACGACGCCGGCCTCGAAGGCGACGCAGCCCGCGCCCTCCGTCAGGTGTGGACCAAGCTCAGCTAGACGGTGCCGAAGTTCTGCACCCAGTAGTGGTCGTAGGTGGAGCTGCTGTTGTAGCCGTACCCGACACCGATCGAGCGGTAGCTGCAGTTGAGCATGTTGGCGCGGTGCCCGGCCGAGTTCATCCAGGACGACACGACCGCCGCAGGCGTGGTCTGACCCGCCGCGATGTTCTCGGCTCGGCCAGTGTTGGTCGGGTACCCGGCCTGCCGGATCCGGTCCCACGGGGTCCGGCCGTCCAGACTGTTGTGGCTGAAGTAGTTCCGGTTGGCCATGTCGGCAGCGTGGCCCTGGGCGGCGTTGTCGAGCGCGCTGTGCCGGTTGAGCGCCGGACAGCCGGCCTTTGCACGCTCGGCGTTGGTGCGGGACACGACCTCCGAGCGGAAGTCCTGCGGGGTCATAGTGGCTGCTGCGGGACTGGTGGTCAGCGCGGTCAGGAGCCCGGCGAACGCCAGGCCTCCTAGGACACGTGTGAGCATCGTGCACTCCTCGTCGGTATGGGGGCGGTCAAACCAGACGGTGCATTCAGCGACTAGTGTGCCCTGAACTCCTCGAACACGTAAGGGTCGATGCGGGCCAGTACGCCGTCGAACGCGGTGACCGTGTGGCGGACGGTGTCGGCGGTCCAGTAGCCAACGCCCCAAGCGATCAGAACGTTTCCATCGATCCGCCACTGCAGCTTGGGGTAGTGGAGCAACCACTCGAGCACTCGGGGCGTGAGCAGGGCACTGGCGTAGCGGCGGTCTGCGCACTGGACGGAGAACGTCCGGTTGAACCCAGCGCTCTCGAACTCCAGATTGTCCGGCAGCATGGGGTTTCTCGGGAACACGGCAAGTGGTGGCAGTGCGGTCGGCAGACTCATCGCGATCACGTGACACTTGGCAGCGGTCGCCGTACGGGATGCCTGGTACGTGAAGTCGCAAACCCATAGCCGCTGGTCGCGAACCATCCGCTCCGCGTTCCCCGGTACGCCGAACGCGCGGCTGGCCGCATCAGCCAGCCATGGCTCGACAGGGGCCGGTGTGAGCCCCACAGCAGCCACCCTGTCCGCAAAGAACGCCTTCTGCCGCTGCTGCACCTGAAGGTAGAGCGCCCCGAGCCCAGCAGCCAGTACGGCGATCACTACGACCGTGATGATCATGAGACGCCGTAGTCCGTGAGCACGAACGGCGGGATCCGGTCGATCACACCGGCCATCGCCTCCAGCCGGGCCAGGATGTCGGTCGGCGCGACCTCGCCGTACCCCCAGGAAACGAGTGCATTCCCGGCGAGGTGCCACCGCAGGTCGGGGTTCTGCAGCATCCACTCCATCAGCCGCGGCTGCAGTACGGCGGATGCGAACCGCTGGTCGTCCGCCTGGACCCGGAACTGCTCGTTGAACGACTGGCTCTCCAGCTCGAAGTCACGACCAGGTAGTGCCGAGTCCTTCGACACCGTCAGTTGGGGCAGCGCGACTGGCAGCGTGAGTGCGATGAGGTGCACCGGCGCCGGCCCTCGCCGCGCAGTGAACTCATAGTCGAGCACCCGCAGCTCCCGCCCGCGGAAGTCACCGGTGAACATCTGCGTGGCCCGGCCCCTGATCGTCAGCCGCCCAGCAAGCGCCACCAGCGACGGCTCAGCTGGAGCCAGTGCCCACCCATGCGAGCCCATCACCGCAGCCCGCCGCCGGATAGCAGCACGCCGCCTCCGCCGCCGTACGACGATGATCGCGACCCCGCCCACGAGAATCAGCACCGCCAACGACCCCGTCCCCACGGGAATCCACCACACGTTCACACAGGTGCGCCGTAGTCGCGGAGGACGAAGGAGGGGATGCGGTCGATGACGCCGGTCATGGCTTCGAGGCGGGCGGCTACGTCGGGGACGGTGAAGCTGCCGGGGGCGAAGGAGACGAGGGCGTTGCCGGCCAGTTGCCATTGCAGGCCGGGGTTGTGGAGCATCCACTCCATCATTCGCGGGTGCAGGACGGCGGATGCGTAGCGCTCGTCCTGGCAGGTGATGCGGAACTGGTCGTTGAAGAGCCGGCTCTCCAGCTCGAGGTCGGGTCCGGCGAGCATGCGCGTGACAGCGGACTCCGCGCTCAGAGTCAGTGGGGGCAGGGCAACGGGCAGGTTGAGTGCGACCAGGTGCACGGTGTGGGTCGTGGTGGTCTTGCCGTTGCTGGTTGTGTACATGTACTCCAGCACGCACATGCCGCGGCCGCGGTAGTCACCGGCGAACATCTCGTGGGGGCGCCCGCGTGCCCACAGCCGAGCCGCCACCTCGACCAGCCAGGGGTTGGGTGGTGCCGGATGCCAGCCGTACTGCGCCATGGCATGCCGACGCTGCCACAGGGCCGCATGGCGCCTTTTGGTGAGAGTGATAGTCACCAGGACCAGTACGACGACCCCGAGTGTGGCGCCCACCAGCAGCAGGATCATCAATGCGGTCACGCTGCCAACCTAGTCGAAACCGGGGATCAGGCCCCGCGGATCGTCGGCAGGCGGCGCCGTCGTCGGCCGGCCGTAGTCGCGAAGAACGGACGCAGGGATCCGGTCGGCGATACCGGCCAGGGCCTGCAGCCGCCGGCTCACCTTGGCGGGTACGAACTCCCCGTCGGCCCAGGTGACCAGCGAGTTGCCCGCCACCTGCCATTGCATGCTCCGGAACCGCACCGCCCAGTCCAGGACCGGCGGACGGAGCAGGGCCCTGGCGTACTGCTCGTCGGAAGCCTGGACGTGGAAGGCGTCGTCGAAGGCCTTGTGGCCGAGGTGCAGGTCGTTGCTCTTGACGAACTGTTTCAGGCGCGAGTCCTTGGTGACCGTCAGCGGTGGCAGCGCGGCCGGCAGGGTGACCGACACCAAGTGCACGATCGGCGGTCCGGCGGCCCGGCCGTTCCGCTGCTGCCGGTCGGGCAGGAGGTACTCCAGCACGCACGCCGTCATTCGGTTCTGGAACTGGAAGCCCCACATCTGACGCGGCTCACCAGGCTCGTAGAGCTGAGCGGCCACCTGGCAGAGCCACTCGTTCGGCGGCCTCTGGTGGAAGCCCAGGTGCCACATCGGTACCTGGCGCACGTCCGGCTGGTGGCTGTTGAGCTTGGCGATGATCTTGTCGCGGAGCAGGACGAAGGCTGCCATCACCCCGCCGGGGCGCGGGCCGTTGGGGTCGTCCATGAAGGCACTGTAAGTCGTGCAGGGGTGCGGCGCCGGGCCCCCGCACCACGGTGGGGGTTAGGGTGGGCGGGGTAGGGGTTTGTGTTGTGTGGGGGGGTGTTGGGAGTGG
>NZ_JBHJQQ010000022.1:0-74117 GCF_042262745.1 Kribbella sp. NPDC056345
CCCCCCCTTGGGTCGTGGGTTCGAGGGGGCCGCCCCCCCCCCCCCCCCACGGCCGGGTTCCCTGGCGCTCCCGGCTGACCCGCGCGGACGTGAAACTCGCGCCGTACTTCTTCATCGCGCCGTTCTTCGTCCTGTTCGCGATCTTCGGGGCGTTCCCGCTGGTCTACACCGGCTGGGTCTCGTTGCACGACTGGCATCTGATCGGTGAACACACGTTCGTCGGGTTCGGCAACTACAGCACGCTCTTCGCGGACCCGGACTTCTGGAACGCACTCCGGAACACTGTCGGCATCTTCGTCCTCGCCACCGTGCCGCAGCTGATGATCGCGCTGGCGACGGCGAACCTGCTGAACCGCAAGATCCGCGCCCGGACGTTCTTCCGGATGGGTGTGCTGATCCCCAACGTCACCTCGGTGGCGGCCGTCGGCATCGTCTTCGGGCAGCTGTTCGCCCGCGATGTCGGTCTGGTCAACTACGTGGTCACCCGCCTCGGCCTGGACGCGGTCGACTGGCAGGCCAACACCTGGTCGAGCTGGATCGCGATCGCCGTGATGGTCGACTGGCGCTGGACCGGTTACAACACGCTGATCCTGCTCGGTGCGATGCAGGCGATCCCGAAGGACCTGTTCGAGTCCGCCTCGCTGGACGGCGCGAAGCCCTGGCAGCAGTTCTGGCGGATCACCGTGCCGCTGCTGCGTCCGACGCTGGTCTTCACCGTCATCATCTCCACGATCGGAGGCCTGCAGTTGTTCACCGAGCCGGTGATCTTCGGGAACGGGAGGATGCTCGGTGGCACCCTCGGCCAGTTCCAGACCGTCACCATGTACATGTACGAGACGGCGTTCCAGCGCTTCCAGTACGGGTACGGCGCCGCGATCGCCTGGGCGCTGTTCGGGCTGATCGTGATCTTCTCCCTGGTCAACCTGCTCCTGGTCCGGAGGGCCGCCCGGTGAGCCGGCTGCGCGCCGCCTCGGTGCGGCTGTGGCGGGCCAGCCCGTTGACGTACCTGGCGCTGATCGTCGGCTGCGTGACCTCGCTGTTCCCGATCTACTGGATGTTCGTGGTGGCCACCCGGTCCAACGACGTGATCAACGACGTCCCGCCGCCGCTGACGCCCGGCGCCGAACTCGCCGAGAACATCGGCCGGGTGTTCGCGAACGAGCACGCCGCCTTCGGCTACGGGCTGGTGAACTCACTGGTGGTCTCGAGTGTGGTGACGCTGTCGGTGGTGTTCTTCTCCACACTGGCCGGGTTCGCGTTCGCCAAGCTGCGGTTCCGCGGCCGCAACGCCATGCTGCTGGTGATCGTCGCGACGATGATGGTGCCGGTGCAGCTCGGTCTGATCCCGCTCTACATGCTGATGGTGAAGATCGGCTGGAACGGCAGTCTGCAGGCGGTGATCGTGCCGTTCCTGGTCAGCGGTTTCGGCGTCTTCATGATGCGCCAGTACGCCGCCGAGGCGATCTCGGACGAGCTCGTGGAGGCGGCCCGGGTGGATGGTTGCTCGACCTTCCGGATCTACTGGAACGTCGTGCTGCCGGTACTGCGGCCGGCCGCGGCGATCCTCGGACTGCTCACCTTCATGCAGACGTGGAACGAGTTCATCTGGCCGTACGCGATCCTCGATGCCAACACTCCCACTGTCCAGCTGTCGCTCAGTCTGCTGGCGACGGCGTACTACACCGACTACGCGCAGGTCTTCGCGGCGACGGCCCTGGCCACGCTGCCACTGCTCGCGGTGTTCATCGTGTTCGGCCGCCAAATCATCGGCGGCATCATGGAAGGTGCGATCAAGTCGTGACAACCGACAGCCAGATTGAGCCCGGGACCGGACTGCAGTTCCCCACCGGGTTCCTGTTCGGCGCCGCCACTGCCGCCTACCAGGTGGAGGGTGGAGCGACCGCCGACGGACGCGGGCCCTCGATCTGGGACACCTTCGCGCACACGCCGGGACGGGTCCTGGGCGGTGAGACCGGCGATGTCGCGATCGAGCACTATCAGCGGTTCCGCGACGATGTGGCTCTGATGGCCGAGCTCGGGTTGCAGGCCTACCGGTTCTCGATCTCCTGGCCGCGGGTCCAGCCGAACGGCCGCGGCGCGCTCAACACGGCCGGCGTCGACTTCTACTCGCGGCTGATCGACGAGCTGCTCGCAGCCGGCATCGAGCCGTGGCCGACCCTGTACCACTGGGATCTGCCGCAGCCGCTGGAGGACGCCGGCGGCTGGCCGGAGCGCGACACCGCCGAGCGATTCGCGGACTACGCCGGCGCGATCACCGCCGTACTGGGTGATCGGGTCCAGCGGTGGACGACGTTGAACGAGCCGTGGTGCTCGGCGTTCCTGGGCTACGGCTCCGGCGTGCACGCACCCGGCCGGACCGATCCCGCCGCAGCCGTCCGGGCCGGGCATCACCTGATGCTCGGGCACGGTCTGGCCGCCGGCAGGCTCAAGGCCGACGGCCATCAGGTCGGCGTGACCATCAACCTGTACGACGTCGTGCCGGTGAGCGACGGGGAGATCGACCTGGATGCCGCGCGCCGGATCGACGGTCTGCAGAACCGTTTCTTCCTCGATCCCGTCCTGCTGGGCTCGTACCCGGCCGACGTGATCGAGGATCTTGCCGGGGTGACCGACTTCGCGCATGTCCACGACGGTGACCTGGCGATCATCTCGACGCCGCTCGACATGCTGGGCGTGAACTACTACACCCGGCACGTCGTGACCGGGGTCGCCGGCGGCGGTGACGACGGCCACGGCGGGACCGGCGGCGCCTCCCCTTGGCCCGCCAGCGACCAGGTCGGCTTCGCCAAGGGCGATCTGCCGCTGACGGCCATGGGCTGGGAGATCCATGCCGCCGGGCTCACCAACGTCCTGGTGCGTCTGGCGACGCAGTACCCCTCGGTGCGGCTGTACGTGACCGAGAACGGTGCCGCGTTCCCCGACGTACCGGACGCGGACGGTTCGGTCCGGGACACCGACCGGGTCAACTACCTGGACGGCCATCTCCGGGCGTGTCAGGCGGCCATCGATCTGGGCGTCCCGCTGCACGGCTATTTCTGTTGGTCGCTGTTCGACAACTTCGAGTGGTCCTGGGGCTACTCCCGGCGATTCGGGCTCGTCCACGTCGACTACGAGACGCAGACACGCACGCCGAAAAGCAGCGCGTATTGGTACGGCGACCTGATCCGAGGCAGGCTGAGTACATGATCGAACCCCGTCCCACCATCGAAACCGTCGCGGCTCGGGCGGGGGTGGGGCGGGGTACCGCGTCCCGGGTGGTCAACGGCTCGTCCCAGGTCAGCCCCGCCGCGCGGGCCGCCGTACTGAAGGCCATCGACGAGCTCGGGTACGTCCCGAACCGGGCCGCCCGCAACCTGGTCACCCGCCGGACCGACTGTGTGGCGCTGGTGATTTCCGAACCAGGCGAGCGGCTGTTCACCGAGCCGTACTTCGCCGGCATCGTCCGTGGTATCAGTGCGGCGCTGGCCGAGACGCCGCTGCAGCTGTGGTTGTCGATGGTGCAGAGCCCGGCCGAGCGCGTTCGCGCGGACCGGTTCCTGACCAGAGAACACGTCGACGGCGTGATGATGCTGTCCCAGCACGCCGACGATCCGCTGCCGGGCAAGGTCCTGGCCAGCGGGTTGCCGCTGGTGCTGTGCGGCCGGCCGCTGGGCGGGCCGGAGATGCCCTTCGTCGACGCCGACAACGCGAGCGGCGCCCGCCTGGCTGCGCAGCACCTGCTCGATCAGGGCCGCCGCCGGATCGCGTCCATCGCCGGCTCGCAGGACATGTCTGCCGGGGTGGCCCGGTTGCAGGGTTTCCGCGAGATCGCCGGTGACGACCTGGTCGAGTACGGCGACTTCAGCGAGGAGAGCGGAGCCCGCGCGATGGCAGCGCTGCTGGAACGCGAGCCTGCCCTGGATGCCGTCTTCGCCGCTTCGGACCCGATGGCCTTCGGCGCGATGCGGGTGCTCAAGGCGGCCGGGCGGCGGATCCCCGAGGACGTGGCCGTGATCGGTTTCGACGGTTCACCGGGCGGCCGGCATTCCGACCCGCCGCTGACCTCGGTCTTCCAGCCGGCCGAGGAGATGGGCCGGGAGATGACGCGGCTGCTGCTGACCCAGCTGGCCGGCGAACAGCCGACGGAGACCCAGGTGATCGTCGAGACTCGCCTGGAGCTCCGCGGCAGCGCCTGAATCACTGGACGCGCCCCCGGTCAGGTGGTCCCGGGGGCGCGCATTCAGTGTGGCCTGGGGTTAGCCGAACAACTCGGCATGCAGTGAGAACGCGGTGGCGATCTCGGCCTGCGCCCAGAACCGGTGATAGGTGAAGGTCGGTGCCGGACCGCCGTTCAGGTACGACTGCACCTTCGGCCACTCCGGGTCGTTCTTGAAGAACGACCGCAGCGACAGGAACGTGGAGTTCTGGTCGATCAGGTCGCCGTTGGGCATCTTGCCGGTCCAGCCCGGCGGGACGTACGGGCCTTCCTTGGTGGTGGCGCTGTACTTGTCGTCGAACCGGTTGTAGTCGGCCCGGGTCTCCGGGATGGCGATACCCTTGGCGTCCTGGTGCGCGAGCAACGCCGTCAGCAGACCCTCGCCCGTGGTCTTGGCCGGGGCGTTACCCGCCTTGGCCGCGTAGTTCAGCAGGGTCTTCGCGTACGACGCGGCAACGCCGACGTCCTGACTGTGGTTGAGCACGTTGACCCGCAGGTTCGCGTTCGCGCCCGGCGAACCGGCGTTCCAGGTGTCGGGGGCACCGGTCCAGGCCATGTCGTTCGGGATCTGGAACGCCCCGTTCGCCCCGACCGTGGTGTTGGCGATTGCCCACGGCACCCATTTGTCGAGGATCTTCTTCGCCCTCGGGTCCCCGGTCATCTGATAGAGCGATGCCGTCCGCTCCATCTGCCAGACCTGGAAGCCGAACCAGCGGTTCGACGGCGGGTCGCGCCATACCGGGTGCGCGTCGTAGTACATGCCGTAGAAGGTCGGCGTACCGGCAGGCGGTGTGCCGTAGTGGCCTTCCCAGCTGTTCGTGACACCGCCGGCGATACCACCGTCGGCCGACTGCAACCACTGCAGGACCTCCAGCTGCCGGTCCATGCTCTTGGTCCAGTCCTGCTGACCGGTGGCCGACTTCGGCTTCAGCGAGGGCACCTTCGCCAGCGCGTACGCCGCCAGCGGGTTCTGGTAGCCCTGGTGCGAGGCACCGTCACCGATCCGCCACGCCCAGCCCGCGGATGTATCGGTCGCGCCGCCCCACGCGTAGTACCAGGACATCAGGTAGTGCGAGCTGTCCTTGCCGGTGCCCGCCGGGCAGGCGACCGGACCGACGCAGTTGCCGATCTTCTTGAAGTACTTGTCGAACATCGCGTACCGCAGGTAGTCGCCCATCTTGGCGGCCTTCGCCAGCTCGGGTGCGATCTCCGCCTGCTTGCCCTGCGCGGTCGCCCACTGGTCGGCCAGCAGCGCCACCTGCACCGCGCGGGCGTCCGCGTCCGGAGCGTTGGTGTACTTCCACTGCTTGGCATACGAGCTGTCCTTGGTGAACAGGTCCAGATAGCCGTTGGGTCCGCCGTGCTTGAACGTGTCGCACGACGGCTGCGGGATGGTCTCGAACACCGACTCCGACGACCCGCGCTGGTAGGTGTTGATGTACGACGGCGCCGTCGTACCGTCGCCGCAGCGTCCGAACCCGAGGGTGTTGTCGACGTCGAGCAGCCAGTGCATGCCGTAGATGTCATCGGTGCCGTACGCCGACTTCAGCTCGGCGGCGATCGGGTCGGAGCCGACCGCGACGGACGTGTCCAGCTGGGACGGATACGCGTCCATCGTGGGGTGCTCAGGCGCATACGTCGCCGGCTTGGAGGCGTTGTACTTGTCGTTGGTGGGCTGGTCGGCCTTGGCCGGGATGATGAACTTCTCCATCGAGGCCCACGCCGACTTGAACGGTGCCCAGTCGCCGCTGATCTTGCCGTAGCTCGCTTCCAGCCACAGGTAGTAGCTGAACGCCTCTGACGTCGTCTGGTGCCCGTGGTCCGGCGCCTCGACCATCAGCGTCTCCACCGCGTGGTACGGCACCAGCAGATCACCGAACTTGCGGAAGTAGCCGCTGGCCGGGTTCTTGATCTTGTTGTACTGCGTGAGGAACGCCTCCTGGAAGGGAGGAGTTGTCGCCGAGATCTCCTTGGCAGTCACCGTCGCCGCCGCATAGCCGGTAGCGGTCGCGGAGAAGACGGCAGTCACCAGGTCGCCGCCGTTCGCCGCAGACGTCACTGTCACGTCCTGCGGAGTGTTCCAGTTCGTCGTGCTGAACGTCAGGGTGGGCGGTGTGGCGGTCAGGTCCGTGCTGCCCGAGCTGCGGGCCACCCCGACAGTCACCGGCCCCGACGGCTGGCTCGCCAGCGTCACGCCGAACTTCGCCGTACCGCCCTGCTTGACGTTCACCGTCGCCGGCGTCGCAACGATCGTCGCCCCGGCCAGCACCTTGATCGGCACGGGTGTCGTCGAGGCCGCGAGGCCGCGGTCGTCGGTCGCGCGGGCCGAGACTGCATGATCACCGACGGACGCGCCGGTCCACGAGCCCTGGTAGGGCGCAGTGGTGTCGGTGGCGACCACGACACCGTCGGCCAGGAAGTCGACCTTCGCCACCGTGCCGTCGCTGTCGGATGCGGTCGCCGCGAGCGGGATCGCCTGCCCGGTCTGGAACGTCTGCCCCGCTGTCGGCGAGGTCACCGCCACTGTCGGGGCCTTGTTGCCACTGGTGCAGGACGTGCCGTTGACCGTGAAGTCCGTGGGCTTGCCGTTCGTTGCTCCGCGGGTGCCCTGGAAGCCGAAGTTCGCGGTACCACCGGTGCCGATGTTCCGGTTGTGGTCCACCGGCAGGACGGTGACCTTGGCGCCGGACTGCGTAAAGCTGCCGTTCCACAGGTTCGTCACCTGCTGGCCGTTCGGGAAGGTCCAGGCGAGGGTCCAGCCGTTGATCGGGTCGCCTTCGTTCTTGATGGTCACGTCGGCGACGAAACCGCTGTTCCAGTCGCTCGCCACGGTGTAGTTCACCGAGCAGGCCACCGCGGCCTGTGCGGTCGGCGCGACGAGCTGCATCAGGCCGGCCGCGGTGGCGATCGCGATGCCCAGGACAAGCGGTCTGCCGCGTAACCGACCAGCTCTTGTTCGAAGCCTCATAGTTCTTTCCTCCATCGAAGGACCAGGTGGTCTGGGCTGACGCTGGATGGGAGCGCTCCCAGTTGCGGCAGCGTAGGAGGAAGACGACGCGCTGAGAAGATGGCAGTGCGGACCTAAACGTTTCAGATGCGGGAGTGCGCCCGGCTGGCTACATTCCATCGCGATGGGAGTGCTTCCGATGTCCGTCCCCGACATTGGAAGGTGCGTTCATGCGCTCAAGACACCCGGCGTACGGCGGCCTGATCGCCGCCCTCACGCTTGTTTCCGGCCTGCTGGTCGTGATGACCAACGGAAGTAGCGCCCAGGCTGCTGTCTCGCCGTTCTACGTGGATCCGAACACCAGCGCGGCCAAGTGGGTCGCGGCCAACCCGGGCGACTCACGCACACCGATGATCCGGGACCGGATCGCGGCCACGCCACAGGGCAAGTGGTTCACCACCACCAACACCAGCACGGTCCGGGGTGAGGTCGAGGCCTACGTCGGCGCCGCCGCGGCAGCCGGCAAGGTACCGATCATGGTGGTCTACAACGTCCCGAACCGCGACTGCGGCGGTGCCAGCAGCGGCGGAGCACCGTCGCACGAGGCCTACCGGGCCTGGATCGACCAGGTGGCCGCGGGTCTGGCCGGCCGCCCGGCGGCGATCATCCTCGAGCCCGACGTCCTGCCGATCATGACGAGCTGCCAGTCGGCCGACCAGCAGAACCAGACCAAGGCGTCGATGGCCTATGCCGGGAAGAAGCTCAAGTCCGGTTCGGCCCAGGCCAAGGTGTACTTCGACATCGGCCACTCCGCGTGGCTGGCACCGGCGGAGGCCGCGGCGCGGCTGCGCGGCGCGGACATCTCGAACAGCGCCGACGGGATCTCCACCAACGTGTCGAACTACCGCACCACCGCCGACGAGACGAACTTCGCCAAGGCCGTCCTGAACTCGGTCGGAGACTCTCGGCTGCGCGCGGTCATCGACACCAGCCGCAACGGCAACGGACCGTTGGGCAGCGAGTGGTGCGACCCGGCGGGCCGCGCCATCGGTACGGCGAGCACGGATCAGACCGGTGATGGCCAGATCGCCGCGTTCTTGTGGGTCAAGCTGCCGGGCGAATCCGACGGCTGTATCGCCCCGGCAGGTCAGTTCGTGCCTCAGCGCGCCTACGAACTGGCAGCCGCCGGCAACTCGACGCCTACTCCCACACCGCCACCGGGCGGCTGCAAGGTGACCCACCGGGTGACCAGCACGTGGAACTCCGGCTACACCGGCGAGGTGGTCATCGAGAACCGCGGAGCGTCCATCAACGGGTGGACGCTCACCTTCTCGGCACCGGGTGTGACAGTGACCCAGGGCTGGAACGGCACGTGGACCGACACGGGCGACGCCGTACGAGTCGTCAACGCGTCCTGGAACGGCAATCTCGGTACTGGTGCTACCGCGACGGTCGGCTACAACGCGAACTACAACGGCAGCAATCCGCCGTTCTCCGCCGCAACTCTGAACGGCGTTACCTGCGCCTGAGCCACGCCTCGGTGTCTCTCCCTCAGCGGGGAGGCACCGAGGCTTTGGTCTGGGCGCGGAGGAGGGCGATGTCCGCAGCACGCAGCGCATCATCGGCATCCTTGAACTGCTGAATGCCCGGCAGCACTCCGACCGCGATGCCCAGTGCAGGCTCAGCCGTCAACGTGGCAAGGACTTCCTGCATGCGGGCCTGATCCGGCCGGGCGCCTTCGAGCAGTACGACGAACTCGTCCTGCCGAAGCCGGGCTGCCGAATCGCCGTCGCGCAGAACCGCCTGCAGCCGTCGGACCACCTCACGCCGTACGTCGGCCCGTACCGGAGGCGACGGGTCGACGACTCGCGCGAGCAGTACGGCGCAGTCGTAGTCCCCACTGCGATTCCGGGCTCGCTCCAAGGCCTCGCCCAGGCGATCGAGGAAGAGCACCCGGCCGGCCAGACCGGTCTCGGGGTCCCGCAGACTGTTGCGGCGCAAGGCGAGTTCCGCCTCCTTGCGCTCGGTCATGTCGACGAATGCGCCGACCAGGCGGGCCGGGCAACCAGCATCGTCGAGAACCGCCACGGCCCGGCACATCATCCATCGGTAGTCCCCTGAGGACGTCCGCACCCGATGCTCGAGTTCGAGCGGAGCCCGGGAGCCGCCCAGCTGCGCTGCGATCGCCGCGGACAGGTCGAGGCGGTCGTCAGGATGGACCCGGTCGAGCCACTCCGACGGCGTACCGCCGATCTCGTCCTCGCTGTACCCGAGCGTCTGCTTCCACCGCGGCGAGTAGTACACCGTACCGGCCGAGACATCCCAGTCCCACGTACCGTCCTGGGCCGCCATCGAGGCCAGGGCGTACCGTTCCTCGCTCGCCCGCAGCGTGTCCGCCAGCGCCCGCTCGCGGTTGGCCGCCTCCGCCAGCGCCTGCCGCTGGTCGTGCAGCGAGGCCAGCAGGCGTTCGTGGTCCAGCGCGACGGCCAGCAGCGTGGCCCAGTGGTTGTACTTGTCCCGGCCGCTGGTCATCCGGGTGTCGACCGTGCCCTCGATGGCGAGCAGACCCCAGTCGCTGCCGCGGGACGTGACCGGCAGGACCAACGTGAGCCGGCTGCTACCGGCCGCGCCGGCCCGAGTCATCGTGGCGGGCGGGAACTGGCTGGCTCGTGCCCTCGATCCGACCAGGCGGGAGAGCGCACCGGAACTGTCGTCCACCCCGACGATCTCAAGCTCTCGGTCGCCCACCGCCGGTCCGGTCCAAAGGCCGAGGCAGGCGGCGCCACGACCGGCCCGCGGCAACCAGGTCAGGCTGCGCGGGCCGCCGCCGTTGCCCCGCAGCAGATCCAGGTCGACCTCGTACTGGTCGGCCAGCGCGCGTTCCAGGTAGCCACTGCGTGCGAGCAGCGGCTGCGTGCAGCCTTTCGTCAGAGCCACCGTGATGTCTGTGCCGGCGCGGTACAGCGCCGGCATCCGGTCCGATCCGACCGGAAGCGTTGCGGCGAGCTCCCACTCGAGATCGCGGACAACCGAGATCAGTTGTTCGAGAGTCTCCGGATGCGGTCGCCGGGCCGAGGTGAGCCGGGCTAGGTTGCTCAGCGCGGGTCCGGTCGGCGTGCGGCCTTGCTCAGCGGCGGCGGTGATCGGATCGACAACCGCCTGGAGCCAGCGCTCGCGGGCCTCATCGTCGATCTGACGGCTGTCGGTGACCGATGCCGGGGCGGCGAATCCGGTGTCGGCCAGGTGCCGCAGCCGGGCCCCCGCGGGCGTCGTACCGGGTTCGTCGCGCGCGTCCAGAGCGCCCACTGCTGCTTCGCCGCACCCGCAGGACTCGCGGATCACGAGGGTCGATGGAGCACGATGGACGCCGCTGGTCACGGCTTCTCCGCGCAACTGGGCGAGCAGGAGATCAACGGCCAGCGCGCCGACCCGATCGTTGTGCGGGTCGACGGTCGACAGCCTGGGCAGGAACCGGGCACCGCTGTCGGTGTGGTCGAACCCGACGACTGCGTGATCCCGCGGCAGCACCAGGCCGGCCGTGCGTAGCGCGCGCAGGAATCCGATGGCATTGCGATCCGTCGCGGCGACGGTCGCCGTGGTCGGCATCCCCGCGATGAGAAGGCGTGAGGCGGCGTCGGCACCTGCCTGCTCATGATTGTCAGCGGTTTCCTCGAACCACTCCTGGTCGATCCGATGCTCGGCGAGCGCCGCGAGATACGCCTCGTACCGCTCCCGGATATCGCGCTGCGCCGGATTGCCGATGAACCCGATCCGCGTGTGCCCGTGGTCGATCAGATGCCGTACGGCGGCCCGCACGCCGCCGGCATTGTCCGGAACCACCACCGGCACGGCCGGGCCGACGGCGTCCGTACTCAGCACGACAACCGGGCAGCCCCATTCCTGAACCGCCCCGAGCCGATCCTGCCGAACAGCACTGGCAAGGATGATCAGACCGTCCACCGCACCGAGCGCGACTGGTACCTCGAGCAATGGCTCGTCGGGATAGCGCTCGCGATCGAGACCGGCCGGATAGGTCTGTACGGCGACCACCCGGTGCCCGGCATTGCGTGCGGCCCGGGCGATCCCGGCAATCAGCGCGCCGAAGTAGAACCCGCCGACAACCGGTGAGAGCACACCGATCGTCCGTCGCGGGATCCCGTTCGCGGAACTGCGCCGTACTGTCCCCATCCGCACTCCCTACCCAGCAACGGCCGAGCTGATGTATTTCGGGCCGCCAGGCGACACACTGGTCATTGTGGTCTCACCGCCAGCCGACCGCCCCGGCTCGCCCGCGCGCCGCGCCACGATCGCGGATATCGCCCGGGCGGCAGGTGTGTCGATCGCCGTTGTCTCCTACGCCGTCAATGGGCGACCGGGTGTTTCGGCGGCGACGCGTGAGCGCGTGCTGCGGATCGCCGAGGAGTACCGCTGGCAGCCCAGTGCTGCGGCCCGGTCGATGCACACGGGTCCGCAGGCGGTCGGGCTGGTGGTCAGCACTGCTGCTGGCGGGGTGTCGTCGGCGACCTCGTTCCTCGGCCTCGTCACCGCGATCCAGGACGTGTTCGCGGACACCGGGTACGCGTTGCTGCTGAAGGTTGTGGACTCCGTTGACGCGGCCGTTGCGACGTACCGGACTTGGTGGGCAGAGCGCCGGTTCGACGTGATGATCGTGACCGACGTACTCAGCCAGGACCCACGCGTCGAGGCGTTGCGACGGCTCCGGGCACCGGCAGTCGTGGTGGGACCACCGGCCGCCGCCCAAGGGCTGACCTCGGTCCACCTCGACGACGAGGAGGCATACGGACGGGTGGCGACGTACCTGATCGGCTTGGGGCATCGCGAAGTGGCTGCAGTGACGGGGCCGCCTGAGTTGCATCGCACGCAGGTGCGAGTGGCGGCGCTCGCGCGGACGCTGGAGGGCGCTGGAGGTTCGCTGGTCCGAATGACGACCGATGCCGGACCGGAAGAGGCTGCCGCGGCAACCCGGCAACTGCTCACGGGCCCGAACCCACCGTCCGTCATCGTGTACGACTCGGACCAGATGGCGCTGGCCGCACTCGACGTGGCGCGGCGGCTTGGTCTTGACGTGCCGTGGGACCTGTCGATCCTGGCCGCGAGCGACTCGGCGCTGTGCCGGCTCAGCACGCCCGCTATCACCGCGCTGCCCTCGCCACTGCGGGAGCTGGGAACGGCTGTCGGAGAGGCCGTGCTGGCGGTGCTCCACGCGCAGACCGGGACCAGCCAGGTCGTACCGGTCGGAGGGCTGGCGATTCGCGGCAGCACCGGTCCGCTGGCCCGCTGAAATCAGGTCACGAACCGGTAACGCGCTACGACCTTAAACGTTTCGGACCATCCCTGGCGCGAGGTCCGCCATGTGAGGTTCAGGTCAGCCACCTGCGCCCACGGTGACTCGTACCGGCTTCCGCCCGGACCGGTACGCCGGACTGATCCTCGAGGAGGACCGCGTGTCCAGAACTCCACCGCGGCTGATCGCCGCAACCACCGCTCTGGCAACCGCTTTGGTCGCACTGCCGCTCACCGCCCTGAGCGCCAGTGCTGCCGAGCCGCACGTCGACAACCCCTACGCCGGGGCGACCCAATATGTGAACCCCAGCTGGTCCGCATCCGTCGAGGGAGCTGCCACCCGCGCCGATGCCGCGCTCGCCGCCAAGATGCGAGCCATCAAGACGCAGCCGACCGCGGTCTGGATGGACCAGATCAGTGCCATCGCCGGCAACACCGCCGGCAACGGGCTGCGCTTCCATCTGGATCAGGCGCTGCTGCAGAAGCAAGCCGGTACGCCGTTGGTCGTGAACCTGGTGATTTACGACCTGCCCGGCCGGGACTGCTACGCCCTCGCGTCGAACGGCGAACTCCCGGCGACGGATGCCGGACTCGCGCGGTACAAGACCGAGTACATCGACGCGATCGCGGCGATCCTGGCCGACCCGAAGTACCAGAACCTGCGAATCGCGGCCACCATCGAACCGGACTCACTGCCGAACCTGATCACCAACATCTCCCATCAGCCCTGCGCGCAGGCCGCGCCGTACTACCGGGCCGGCGTCAAGTACGCGCTGGACAAGCTGCACGCGATCCCGAACGTCTACAACTACATCGACGCCGCGCACTCGGGCTGGCTCGGTTGGGACAGCAACGCCGGACCGGCCGCGAAGCTCTTCGCCGAGGTGGCCCGAACCACCGTGGCCGGCTTCGCGTCGATCGACGGCTTCGTCACCAACACGGCGAACACGACCCCGCTGGTCGAGCCGTACCTGCCGAACTCGTCACTGACCGTCGGTGGCAATCCGGTCCGGTCGGCGAAGTACTACGAGTGGAACTTCGACTTCGACGAGATCGACTGGACGGCGCACCTCTACAACCTGCTGGTCGCCGAAGGCTTCCCGGCCAGTACCGGCATGCTCATCGACACGTCCCGCAACGGCTGGGGTGGTGCCGCTCGCCCGACGGCCACGTCGACGAGCACGGACCTGAACACCTATGTCAACGAGTCTCGCGTCGACCGTCGCGTCCACCGGGGAGCCTGGTGCAACCCGTCGGGTGCCGGTATCGGCGAGCGCCCGCAGTCCACGCCCAGCGGGTACCCGGCATCGCATCTCGACGCGTTCGTGTGGATCAAGCCGCCGGGCGAGTCCGACGGTGCGTCGAGCGACATCCCGAACAACGAGGGCAAGCGGTTCGACCGGATGTGCGACCCAACGTTCGTCGCACCGAAGCTGGACAACCAGCTCACCGGCGCACTGCCGGACGCGCCACTGTCCGGTCACTGGTTCGAAGCACAGTTCTTCCAGCTGGTCCGGAACGCCTACCCGGTCATCGGCGGCGGCCCCAACCCGACGGACCCGACAGCACCCTCGGCACCGACCGGACTGACGGCCGGCACGGTCTCGAACACCTCGGTCGCGCTGACCTGGACCGCCTCGACCGACAACGTCGGCGTGACGGGCTACGACATCTACCGGGGTTCCACCCTGGCCGGTAGCTCCGCGACCACGAGCTTCACCGCGACCGGCCTCACCGCCAGTACGGCGTACTCGTTCACTGTCCGCGCGAAAGATGCCGCAGGCAACGTTTCGGCCCCGTCGGCCGCCCTGTCGGTGACCACGACCGGCACCGGCAACCCACCAGGCGGCTGCAAGGTCATCTACTCGGCGAACAGTTGGAACACCGGTTTCACCGGATCCGTGAAGCTGACCAACACCTCGACGGCGCCGCTGACCAACTGGACGCTCTCGTTCGACTTCGCCAACGGCCAGACCGTCCAGAACGGCTGGAACGCCACCTGGACCCAGTCCGGCGCCAAGGTCA
The DNA here is from genome assembly GCF_042262745.1 of Kribbella sp. NPDC056345. NCBI lineage: Bacteria > Bacillati > Actinomycetota > Actinomycetes > Propionibacteriales > Kribbellaceae > Kribbella > Kribbella sp. NPDC056345. The sequence goes on from NZ_JBHJQQ010000022.1 coordinate 14,493, forward strand.
CAGCAACCCCGGTGGCCGGCTCCTGGAACGTCACCATCGCCCCCGGAGCAACCGTCGACATCGGTTTCAACGGGGCACACAACGGCACCAACAACCCACCGACCACCTTCACCGTCAGCGGCCAGACCTGCACCACCAGCTGACCTAACCGCCAGACTCCTCGCCTGACCTCCGTAGCCCCGAGGTCAGGCGAGGCCTGACGATCAACACGCCGAGCCCGGCACCGACGACGTACCAGAAGAGGTCGGGTGCGTTGAAGGTCGAACCCAGCACCAGGTGAGCGAGGCCGCTGCGCGCGGAGAGCTCCGCGGGGATACCGGTGAGCTGGAAGAACTCCACTGCCCAGCTGAAGCCTGTGGCGACCACAGCTGCCCAGAGTTGGCGCAACCAGAAGGACACCAACGCGTAGATCAGCGTGGTGTAGAGCGCGACGCCGGCGTACTTGGCGAAGTCACCACTCGCGAACGCCCGCACAGCAAGACCCGACGCCAGTACGACGGGTACCGCGAGCCAAGGTCTCATCACGAGACCGATGATCCCCTACCGGTCGTCGTCGGAGTGGCTGTGCTCGGTCAGGTCGACCCGTCGGCTGCGCACCAGCACGAAGGTGCCGACTCCGATGATGACCACCACGGCACCAGCGGCGATCACCACCCAGGACGCTTGGTTGTAGTCGTCTGGATCGGAGTCCTTCGGGGAGTCCGCCGTGGCACTCGGGGTCGGCGTGGGTGCTGCCACCGCAGCGCTCGCGGTGAGGAAGCACCCGCTCAGCACGAGCATCAGCACCGCAGCCACGCCCGCTAGGCGTCTGCTCAGGTAGCTCATACTTCAGCCGGTACCCGACCTCTTTCCGGGGCATTCACCGGCTGAGCAGTTGGCGGGCCTGCGCGGCCATGGTGAGGTCCTCACGCGCCGGTACGACGTACGCCCGGACCGGCGAGCCGGCTGCGGTGATGAGGTGGGCGGCGGTCTCGTTCGCTTCGGCGTCGAGGACGATCCCGAGCCAGTCGAGTGCGCGGCAGGCGGCGGCCCGCACCGGCGCGGAGTGTTCGCCGACACCACCGGTGAAGACCAGCGCATCGACGCCGCCGAGTGCGGCGACCATCCGGGCGATCTCGCCGACGAGCCGATGCAGGTAGACGTCGTACGCGAGCCGGTTGCGGTCGTCGTCCAAACCGGCCAGGACCTTCTCCAGATCGCCGGTGCCGCTCAATCCGAGCAGACCGGAGTTGTGCTCGAGGGCGTCCGCAATCTCGTCCGCCGTCAGCCCTCCCGTCGTCTGCAGCCAGAGCAGAAGGCCGGGATCCACCGAACCCGACCGCGTCGCCATCACCAACCCGTCGACCGGCGTGAACCCCATCGTGGTGTCCACGGATACCCCCTGGGCGATCGCGCACAACGACGCACCCGCACCGAGGTGGCAGCTCACGATCCGCGGTGCGTCGACCGAGCGAGCGACGTACTCGTGGGAGAGGCCGTGGAAGCCGTACTTCCGCAGGCCGAAGCGCTCCCGCCACTCCCCCGGCAACGCGTACGTCGCCGCGGCCGCCGGGAGACTGCGGTGGTACGACGTGTCGAAGCAGGCGAGCACCGGCCGATCACCTTGCCGGGACGCCCGGATCAGTTCGAGTGCCCGCGGTTGGTGCAAAGGGGCCAACGGCACCAATTCCTCGATCGCCGCCTCCACCTCGTCGTCCACCAGCACCGCGCCGTCGAACCGCGAACCGCCGTGGACTACCCGATGGACGATCGCATCCGCGGTGAGCTCCGACAACGCGTCGCCGGATCCGTCCCAGTCCGAGATGGATCGCTCGTCCAGTACGGCGTCGTTCGGCCCGAGGACGCGCAGCTTCAGGCTGGACGAGCCGGCGTTGACGATCAGGAGGTCCATCGCCAGTCCCGGACCTCCGGCATGTCTTCGCCGTGCTCGTTGACGTAGGCGCGATGCCGGGTCCGCTGATCCGCGAAGTACTGCCGGGTCGACACCGCCCGCGTCCCGAGCGACGGTACCCGGTCGATCACATCCATCGCGAGGTGATAGCGGTCGAGGTTGTTCAGGACAACCATGTCGAACGGCGTGGTCGTCGTACCCTCCTCGATGTAGCCGCGGACATGCAGGTTGTCGTGGCCGTTCCGGCGGTAGGTCAGTCGGTGGATCAGCCACGGATAGCCGTGGTACGCGAAGATCACTGGCTTGTCGGTGGTGAACAACGCGTCGAACTCCGGATCCGGCAACCCGTGCGGATGCTCGGTCGCACCCTGCAACCGCATCAGGTCCACCACGTTCACCACGCGGATCCGCAGCTCTGGCAGGTGTTCCCGCAGCAGGCTGACCGCGGCCAGCGTCTCCATCGTCGGTACGTCGCCCGCGCACGCCATCACCACATCCGGATCACCGTTGTCGTTGCTGGCGAAGTCCCAGACCCCGATCCCCCGTGCGCAGTGCAGTGCGGCCGACTCCCAGTCCAGCCAGTTCGGCTGCGGTTGTTTGCCTGCGACAACGACGTTGATGTAGTTCCGGGTCCGCAGGCAGTGGTCCATGGTCGAGAGCAACGTGTTCGCGTCCGGTGGCAGGTAGACGCGCACGACCTCCGCCTTCTTGTTCACCACGTGGTCGATGAACCCCGGGTCCTGATGCGAGAAACCATTGTGGTCCTGACGCCAGACATGCGAGGTGAGCAAATAGTTCAGCGACGGGATCGGTTGCCGCCAGCCCACCCGGTTGATCGTCTTCAGCCACTTCGCGTGCTGGTTCACCATCGAATCCACGATGTGCACAAAGGCCTCGTACGACGAGAAGACCCCGTGCCGGCCGGTCAGCAGGTAACCCTCCAGCCAGCCCTGACACGTGTGCTCACTGAGGATCTCGAACACCCGCCCGTCCGCAGCGAGGTGCTCATCGGTCTCCCGGCGGTTGGCCAGCCACGACTTGTCCGTGACGTCATAGACCGCGTTCAGCCGATTCGACTCGGTCTCGTCCGGCCCGAAAAGCCTTAAATTGCTGGGATTCAGCACAAAGGTGTCCCGCAGGAAGGCGCCGAACACCTTCGTCGGCTCACCGTCCTCGGCCCCCGGCGCCTTCACCGGTACGGCGTACTCCGCAACCTTCGGCAGCACCAGATCACGTGCCACCAGCCCGCCGTTCGCATGCGGCGACGAGCCCATCCGCAGCTGCGGACCCGGCGCAAGGTCGAGCAGACTGTCAACCGGTCGCCCTGTCTCGTCGAACAGCTCCTCAGGCCGGTAGCTGCGCAGCCAGGACTCCAACTGCCGCAGGTGGTCCTCGTTCGTCCGGACCCCGGACAACGGGACCTGATGAGCCCGCCAGGTGTCCTCGATCGGCTCACCGTCCACGGTCGCGGGACCGGTCCAGCCCTTCGGCGTCCGCAGCACGATCATCGGCCAGGCGGCCCTCGTCGGCGGCGTGTCGGCGGAGCGCGCCTCACGCTGGATCTCGTCGATCCGATTGAGGCAGGCATCCAGCGCGGCCGCCATCGCCTGATGCACGACCGCCGGGTCCGACCCCTCGACCAGATACGGCTCGTGACCGTATCCGCGCAACAGCGAGGTCAGCTCCTCGTCACCGATCCGCGCCAGCACCGTCGGGTTGGCGATCTTGTAGCCGTTCAGATGCAGGATCGGCAGTACGGCGCCGTCCCGCGCCGGGTTGAGGAACTTGTTCGAGTGCCACGCGGCCGCCAGCGGACCGGTCTCCGCTTCGCCGTCACCGACCACACACGCCACGACCAACTCCGGGCTGTCCGCGGCAGCGCCGTACGCGTGACTCAGCGAGTAGCCCAGCTCACCGCCCTCGTTGATCGACCCGGGGACATCGGCCGCGACATGACTCGGGATACCGCCGGGGAACGAGAACTGCTTGAACAACCGAGCCATCCCCTGCTCGTCCTGCGTGGTGTTGGGGTAGGCCTCCGTCCAGCTGCCCTCGAGCCAGGTGTTCGCCACGATTGCCGGACCACCGTGCCCCGGCCCGATCACGGCCATCAGTTGCCGATCACGCTGCCGGATCACGCGGTTGAGGTGCGCATAGATCAGGTTCAGGCCAGGCGTCGTACCCCAGTGGCCGAGCAGCCGCGGCTTGATGTGCTCGGGCCGCAACGGCTCCTTCAGCAACGGATTCGCCAGCAGGTAGATCTGTCCCACCGACAGGTAGTTGGCAGCCCGCCAATAGGCATCGATCCCCTGCAGTTCGTCATCGCTCAGCGGGCGGGCCTCGACCTGCGGCATCGTCACGAATCTCCTCCTCGACCGGGCAGGAACTCCTGGATCTTCGACTTCACGCCTTCCTTGATCATGTCCACGCGATCGGAGTCACCGCGCACGATCGACTCCAAGGCCTTCTCCAGCTGGTCCCACGTCGCATGCGGTGGAATCGGCGGTACGGCGGGATCGGTCACGAACTCGACCACGCAAGGCCGGTCCGCGGCCAGCGCCTCCTCCCAGGCCGGCCCGACCTCCTCCGGTTTGGCCGCCAGGATGCCCCGGAGCCCGAGGCTGCGCGCGTAATCGGCGTACGGGAAGTCCGGCAGTTCCTGGGACGGGAGGAACTGGGGCGAGCCGCCCATCGCCCGCAGCTCCCAGGTCACCTGGTTGAGATCGTTGTTGTGGAGCACCGCCACGACGAGACGCGGATCGTCCCAGTCCTGCCAGTACTTCGCGATCGTGATCAGCTCGTTGATGCCGTTCATCTGCATCGCGCCGTCGCCGACCAGCGCGATAGCCGGCCGCCCCAGCCGGCCGAACTTCGCGCCGATCACGTAAGGGACACCCGGTCCCATCGTGGCCAGCGTGCCGGACAACGAGCCGCGCATGTTGTCACCGAAGCGGAGGTGCCGCGCGTACCAGTTCGCGGCCGAACCGGAGTCGGCCGTCACGATCGCATCCGCGGGCAGGCGGGACGACAACTCGTGGAAGACGAGCTCGGGGTTCACCGGGTCCGCCGAGGTCTTGGCCCGCCGCTCCATCACCTCCCACCAGCGGCCGACATTGCTCTCGACGGTTTCGCGCCACGAGCGGTCGAGCTTCCGTTCCAGCAGCGGAATCAGCCGCCGCAGCGTCGCGGCCGAGTCGCCGACGAGGTTGACCTCGAACGGGTAGCGCATCCCGATCATCGTCGGGTCCTGGTCGATCTGGACCGCACGCGCCTTCCCGTACTCCGGCAGGAACTGGCTGTACGGGAAGTTCGATCCGACCACCAGCAACGTGTCGCAGTCCCGCATCAGCTCGTACGACGGCCGGGTCCCGAGCAGGCCGATCGATCCGGTGACCCACGGATGCTCGTCGGACAGCACATCCTTCCCGAGCAACGCCTTCGCCACCCCCGCGCCCAGCAGGTCGGCAACCATGGTGACCTCTTCACGCGCCTCCCGAGCCCCTTGGCCGATCAGCATGGCGACCTTCTCGCCCGCGTTCAGTACGTCGGCCGCCCGGCGCAAACCGTCGTCGGCCGGAACCGCAGCCGACGAGGTGAGGTCGAGGCTCGACGGCACCATCTTGAACGCGTGCGAAGGCGCGACGTACTCGAGTTCCTGCACGTCGGCCGGCACCACGAGTGCTGTGACAGTACGCCGGGTGGCCGCGATCCGGATCGCGCGATCCAGCACGTTGGGCAGCTGCTCGGGGACCATCACCTGCTGGCAGTACTCGCTCGCGACGTCCTTGAACAAGGACATCAGATCGACTTCCTGCTGGTAGTTCCCGCCGAGCGCGGACCGCGCCGTCTGCCCGACGATCGCCACGACGGGCACGTGGTCGAGTTTGGCGTCGTACAGGCCGTTCAGCAGGTGGATCGCGCCGGGGCCGCTGGTCGCCGTACAGACGCCGACCCGGCCGGTGAACTTCGCGTACCCGACCGCTTCGAAGGCCGACATCTCCTCGTGCCGGGCCTGCACGAACCGGGGCTGATCACCGGCTCGCTCCCAGGCCGACAACAGCCCGTTGATCCCGTCCCCGGCGTACCCGAAGACGTGGTCGACACCCCACTCCCGCAGTCGCTCCAGTAGCACGTCCGCGACTGTGCTCGTCATTCACTGCTCCTTCCGTCAGAAACCCAACGTGGCCAGCAGCTCCAGATCCTCGGGAGTGGATGCCGTCACATCCAGATGGCAGCTGGCCGACCAGCACCGGCGCTCGGCCACATCCAGCAGGTGCGGTAACACTTCGTGACCGGCCGGACCGAGTCCTGCCTCGAGAGCGATCACGACACAGCGAGTACGCCGGTCGCACACGTCCACCAGTAACTCGCGAACCGCAGCCGACACCACCTCGGTCAGCTGCTCCGCGACGACGATCCGCACCTGGGAGCCGGCACGCTCCAGGCGCACCTGCGGATCAGCCACTTGCTCGGGCATTTCGTGTTCAAGAACCGTCATCGACCCCGACCTCCGCCATTGCATGCCGAACCCGCCCCTGCCTGACGAGTCGTCTGCCAGTACCCACACCGGGCAGGTGCAATCAGCGGGCGTCGCGGTCGAGGAGGCGATTGGTGGCGCGTTCGAGGCGGGCCCGGGTCTTGGGGTTCTCGAGGTCCTTGCCGGCGCGGCGTACGGCGGCCGCGATGGTGTGACCGTGTTCATACTGTTCGACCACACGGGGATCGACGTACGACGCCCTGGCGACGGCCGGGGTGTTGCCGAGGTGATCCGACACCTCCTCCAGCATGTCGCCGATCGAGCTGTCGGCGTCGGCCAGGTCGACGGCGGCGTGCACGGTGGCGGTCCAGGTGCGGAGGTCCTTGACGGTGTAGTCCTCACCGACCAGCTCCTGGAAGCGTCCGTTGACATCGTCGGCATCGATCTCGTGGTAGCCGGTCTTGTCGCGGTAGACCAGCAGCCGCGGGCTCTTGGACCGGCCACGCTTCAGCGAGCGCACGGCGGTGGCGAGACGGTCGTCCTCGAGTTCGAGCGTGCGCTGCACACCGCCCTTCGCGACGAAGTCGAAGACCACCTTGCCCTTGCTGACCCGTACGTCGTCGCGCAGCAGTGTGGCCGCCCCGCGGCTCCCGGAGTCATCGGCGTACTCGGTGTTGCCGGTCCGGAAGACGCCGTAATCGAGCATCCGCAACGCAACGGCCAGGACCTTCTGGCGGCCCAGACCGCGAGCACACAGATCCGCGTCCACGGCCTCCCGGAAGGCCGGCAGCCGCCGGGACAGCTGGCGGACCCGATCGTGCTTGTCGGCGTCCTGCGCCGTCCGCCAGTCGTCGTGGTACAGGTACTGCCGCCGCCCGGCCTCGTCGGTACCGAGGGCCTGGATGTGGCCGTTCGGGTAGGGGCAGATCCACACGTCCGTCCAGGCCGGCGGGATCGCCAGCGTCCGGATCCGCTCGATCACATCGGCGTCGCGGATCACGTTGCCCTTGGCATCCAAATAGCTGAAGCCACGCCCACGACCCCGGCGGGTGAAGCCGGGTCCGTCGGGATGGCTACGGCGAAGTCGCATTCATTCCCCTGTTTGGCTGTGGGGGGCATGGACGGGTTTGGACTGCGACGACTTCCGCTGCCGCAGATAGACGGATCCACCGACGATCGCAGCGACCGCGAGGAACTCGCTCTGCCAGTTCTGGAACGATTCGAACCAGAACTGGGAGGTCTGCACGTACTGCCAGGCGCTGACCGCTTCACTGCCGTGGAGCTGCTGATCCTCGCTGTACGCACCAGCCCCGGTCACCGCATGCAGCCAGAACGACAGCAGGAACACGACTCCGAACGCGATCGCCAACGAGTTCTCGTACAGCCGCAACAACAGCTCCGAGCCGTGGCGCACCGGCCACGGCGCCTCCGGATCGTCGCGGTGGTCCCGTGGATCCTCGTCCTGCGGCGAGGCCTCACCGATCGGCCGCGACTCCGCGGAACCCTTCTGCACCAGGAATGTCGTGAGCAACACGTACATCCCCATCTGCAGGAACTCCGACTCCCAGTTCTCGAAGACGGTCTCCCCGAACGACGACGAACCGGCGTACTCGATCAGCGTTTGGGCCGGCTGCCCGTGGTCGGCCAGCTCCTCGTTCTCATGCGCGTGCCCGGTCAGCAGCACACCGATCAGGAAAAAAGCGAACAGCCCCAGATTGACCAGCAGCAACGCGCGTAACCGCGCCCAACGCATCATTCGACCAGAATGACGCAGAACTCGTTGCCTTCGGTGTCACGCAGCACCACGAAATCGTGTGCGTCGGGATACGGCCACTCATCAGGTTTGGTGGCACCGAGGCCGAGCAGCCGCTCGACGTGGTGATCGGGGTCGGAGGTGTAGAGGTCCAGATGCACCGGCGTCGGTTGATCCTGGACCGAATCGGCCCGCTGGATCAGCACGGTCGGCCCGGTACCCGCAGGATCTTTCAGGTGTGCGAACTGGTCCTTGTCCCCGATCCGCTCCGGGCGGCGGTAGCCGAGGGCAGCCGCCCAGAAGTCGGCGGCCCGGTCCATGTCGGTGGCGTTGACGCAAACCGTCGCGAGCCGAAGGTCGCCGATCTCGGCCGGGCGTGCGGTCATGACTTCCTCCAGAAGGCCAGGCTGGGATGGGTGTTTGCTGACCGGGCTCCGGCATGGCCGGGCGGCTCCCGGTCGTCGGCAGGTCAAACGACCGGGTGCCGCCGTACCGGCTCAGGTGAAGATGCTGACGCCACCGGGGCCTACCAGGAGGCCGACCACGATCAGCACGATTCCCCAGGTCAAGGCGCCCCGGATGATCGAAAAGATTCCGGAGATCACCAGGATCGCCGCGATGATCCACAACACGAACTCCATCAGACACCCCTTTGCTGAAGCCGGCAGACGCTCTACCGGCGGACCCCGAGATCACTGATCCAGTACCCGCGCCCATGCACCGCAGGGGGTGATTCGGGGTGGGTACCGGGCCTCGCAGGACGCTGATCTTCATTGCGGTCGCGTGAAGATGCGGAGTCCCTGTAACGAACGCTTGAACTCCAGCGATGGGTCAGGCGAGAACCCCCAAACGGCAGTTCGGGACTGACTTGTTCAACGAGACCAATGAGCCAAGCCGGACCGGCACCACCACCGGTCACGACTTCGTCACCGATCCGGGCGACGGCCTGCTCTACTGCACCCAGTGCCCGATGGTGGCCTACGACCTGGCCGACGCCGCCACCGAGCCGGAGTGCCCACTCCCTCTGGAGTCCTGGTCCGCCTGACCGCCATCGCGCGACCGATTGCGGACAGGATCGTCGACAGCGTCCCGCTGGCAGGCTAGCTTCCTGGAAAGCGCTTGCCATCCTCTCGCATCGAAGGATCCGCCATGACCTTCCGCCGAGCTGCCACTCTTGTCCTCGCCGCCCTGCTCGCGGCCACCGCAACAACCGGTACGACGTACGCACAGCCGCCATCCGGTCCGCACCTCGAGAAGCTGGATCGCGGTCTGGTCGCGACCACCACCAGCGAAGGCGTGTTCCTGAGCTGGCGCCTGCTCGGCAAGGAGGCGACGAGCAGGACCGACCACGGCCTGACCGGGACCGACTTTGCCGTCTACCGCGACGGCAAGCGCCTGGCCACAGTCGCCGACAGCACCAACTACCTCGACAAGGCCGGTACGCCGACCTCGCGGTACCGGGTTGTCTCTTTGGTCAACGGTCGCGAGCGGGACCGCAGCGACTACGCCACCCCGTGGACCGGCGGGTACCGCGAACTGCCGCTCCGCAAGCCCGCCGACGGCGTCACTCCGGCGGGTGAGGCGTACACCTACTCCGCCAACGACATGAGCGTTGGCGACGTGGACGGCGATGGTGCGTACGAGTACGTCGTGCTCTGGAACCCGTCGAACGCCAAGGACGTCTCCCAGATCGGCTACACGGGGAACGTCTACATCGACACGTACAAGGCCGACGGCCAACTGCTGCACCGGCTGGACCTCGGGGTGAACATCCGGGCCGGCGCGCACTACACGCAGTTCCTGGTCTACGACTTCGACGGCGACGGCCGCTCCGAGATGATGCTGAAGACTGCGCCCGGTACCAAGACGACCAGATACTCGAAGTCGGGCGAGGTCAACTCCGAGCGGTACATCACCATGCCGGCGGCGGATCGCCGTACCGGCTATAGCCACCAGGACGACTACCGGGTCAGCAAGGCCGGGTACCACGATCACCTGGTCACGATGTTCCAGCAGTGGCAGGACCAGCCCGAAGTGAAGGGCGGGCAGTGGCCTGCGACTTTGGAGGCCGCCTTCGGTATCGCGCAGCGGTACGACTATCCGCTCAACCGCACTGACGCTTCGGCGCTCGTCGACTACTTCATGGACGTGTACGCACCGAGCCGGAGCACGCGCAACCAGCTGCGCAACTTCGAGGGCTTCATCCTGCGCGGCCCGGAGTACCTGACCGTCTTCGACGGGCTGACCGGCCGCGAACTCCAGACGACCCGCTACGAACCGGGCCGAACCGACGACGGCCTCCGCTGGGGTGACTACGCGATGGCCCGGATCGAACCCGGCAACCGCGTGGACCGCTTCCTGGCCGGCGTCGCCTACCTGGACGGATCCCGTCCCTCCGCAGTCTTCGCCCGCGGCTACTACACCCGTACGACGCTCGCCACCTACGGCTGGAACGGCCGGCGGATCACCAAGGGCTGGTCCGTCGACAGCGGCTGGACCCCGATGACGAACCCCTTCAACGACGGACCGCACGGCCGCGACGGCACCGACCCGACGTACGGATCCATTACGACACAGGGATTCCACTCGCTGAGTGCGGCCGACGTGGACGGTGACGGGAAGCAGGAGATCGTCTACGGCTCCGCCACCATCGACCACGACGGCAGCCTGCTCTACAGCTCGGAGGACGTGATGCCGCCGGGCAGTGTGAACCCTGGTTCGATCGCAAGACTCGGGCACGGCGACGCCATGCATGTCACGGATATCGACCCGCAACGGCCCGGCCAGGAGATCTTCACGGTCCACGAGGGCGGCACCTACGCGCCGTACGGCTATGCCCTGCGGGACGCGGCAACCGGGAAGACCATCTACGGCGAGTACTCCGGGAAGGACACCGGGCGCGGCATGATCGGCGACATCGTCCCGGAGGAACCAGGCCTGGAGACCTGGGCGATGCGGCTGCGTACCGCGGACGGCGACGCACTCGGCACGACGTACCCGGGCACGAACGCCAGCATCCGCTGGGCCGCCGACATGACCACCCAGATCGTCGACGGCGCCCTGGCCGTCACCCCCACCATCAAGGACTGGCGCCGCGGCACCCTCCTGACCGCCGACGGCACCCAGACCAACAACCACACCAAGGGCAACCCGTCCCTGGTCGCGGACATCCTCGGCGACTGGCGCGAGGAGCTACTGGTCCGCACCACCGACAGCAGCGCGATCCGCATCTACCTCAGCACCGAGCTCACCGACCGCAAGCTCTACACCCTGATGCACGACCCCCAGTACCGCGTGGAGGTCGCGCGCCAGAACACCGCCTACAACCAGCCGTCGTACACCAGCTTCTACCTGGCCTCCGACCTCGACTGGTCAATGGTCCCTCTGGTCAAGTGATGGTCAGGTCACGGATGTTCGTGCCGCCGTCGGTGAAGACTAGGTAGACGTCACGGACACCGCGGGTCATCCGTCGGTCCAGTTGGGCCGACGTCGTGGTCCAGCTGTAGTGGTCGGGTGTGGCGGGCACGGTCAGGGTGCCTGCAAGAGGACCGGTCGGGCTGCCGAGGCGAACCTCCGCCTTGGCAGTTCCTTCCGCAGATCGGGACACGGTGGCTTCCAGCCGGCCGCGGTTCAGCTGGACGTCGTGGAAGGCGATCCAGTCGCCTGCCGCGGTCTTGCCGACCGCATCGCCACGAACCTTGGCGGCATCGATGAGCTCGACACCCGAGTAGTCGTCGAAGTCGGACGCCGCGGTACGGCGGCTCAGGTCCCTGGGCGGGATGACCTCGCCACGGACCGCAACCGTCGTACGGGCCCTGATGTCGGCCGACGAACTGCCCACCTGCACGTCCTGGAGGGCCGACTCGACCGTCCACTTGTTCCGCGTCACGTCCCAGAAGGCCAGGTCGCTCGCCTTCACCTCGAAGGAGACGGTACGCCGTTGGCCGGGCGCGAACGTGAGTCGCTGGAACCCGCGCAGTGTCTTGATCGGCTGGGCCACTCGTGAGGTGCGCTGAGCGGTGTAGAGCTGGACGACCTCCTCGCTCGCCGTCCGGCTGGTGTTGGTGACGTCGACGCTGACCTTGAGGCGTCCGTTCGCCGCGACGACCGGCGAGGCTTTCAGGCCGGAGTACCGGAATGTGCCGTAGGTCAGGCCGTGGCCGAACGGGTAGAGCGCTCGCGGCCGGTGGTACTGGTAGGTCCAGCCTGCCTTGATTACGTCGAAGTCGAGCGGATCCGGCAGTTCCTGGTCCGTGCGGTACCACGTCTGCGGCAGCCGGCCCGACGGCGAATAGTCGCCGTACAAGACGTCGGCGAGCGCGCGGCCGGTCTCCTGGCCCGCGTGCGACGTCCACAGAACCGCCTTGGCGCGCGACCAGTCACCCGTCAGCGGGTAGCTACTTTCCAGCACCACAACGGTTCTGGGGTTGGCAGCGGTGACCGCCTTCACGATCGCCTGCTGATCGGCGGCCAGCGCGGTGTCCTGACGATCATCGTCCTCACGCCCGTTGACGAACGGGTTGCTGCCGACCACGACGACCGCGGTGTCCGCCTTCTTCGCGGCCTCCACGGCGGCCGCCGTACCGCTGATGAGGACCTCACGAGTGAACTGCGCCGCGGTCTCCGGCGTGGCCGCGCCGATGGCGAGCTTCCCGTCGGGCTGGACGACGATGTACTGGTTGGGGCCGTTCCACGGCTCCTTGATCTCGTTGCCGCGGTAGTGCAGCACATAGTTGCCATTGGCTACCTTCACCAAGCTGAACTGCTGCTGGACGAACCAGCCGTTGGGCTTGTCCTGGTTGTTCACCAACTCGTTCCCGCTCCGCGAGACATACTTGCCGTTGGCAGCCGCCCGCAGCGCCAGGGTGTCGCCACCCCAGTCGAAGACATCCAGCGCCTGCCCCGGACCCGCGGTCGTCGCGTCGGCGGCCAGCGCACCACCAGCGGCGCCGGCCGGGGCGGTCACATACTTGCCGTTAGCAACTGACCGCAGTGCGATCCGGTCCACGCCTTCGGTCGCCGTGACCGTGGCGCCGGCGCCGAGCCGCTCGGCGATACCGGCTCGCGGAGTGATCCGGTACGGCATCGTGCCGGAGTACCAGTCCTCGTAGATGGCGTCGGCCAGCGGGCCGATCACCGCGACATTCTTGGTGCGGGCGGGCTTGAGCGGCAGGGCCTGATCCTTGTTCTCGAGCAGAACCATCTGCTTGCGCGCAGCCTCGCGGGCGAGTTCGCGGTGGGCAGGGCTGTCGATGCTGTCCGGCCCGATCTTCTCGTACGGGTTCCGCCCCGCCGGATCGAATTCGCCCAACCGGAAACGAACCGACAGCAGATGCCGAACCGCTTTGTCGATGTCGGCCTCGGTGAGCAACCCCTTCGCCATCGCCTCCTTCACCGCGGCGACGGTCGGACCACCGTTGGCGTCGTTCTCGGTGAAGCTGTCGAGCCCAGCCTTGATCGCCGCGGCCGTAGCCTCGACCGGCGTCGGGTAGTACTTCTGCGAACCGCTGATGTTCCCCGCCCCCGAGGCGTCGCCAACGATCATCAGTTCATCGTCCGACCACGACCGAACCGCCTCGTCCAGCTCGGGTGACACATGGGTCGGCCGCCCGTTGACCAGGTTGTACGACGCCATCACGCCAGTGGCCGCTCGCGCGGTCAAGGCCGGCTGAAACGCCTTGTACTCGTACTCATGCAGCACCCGCGGCCGCACACTCGCCGACACCCGACTCCGATCCGCCTCGACGTTGTACGCAGCGAAATGCTTCAACGTCGGCGCCGTCTTCAGATACCGCGGGTCATCCCCCTGCAAACCACGCCCGTACGCCGTCGCGATCTCACTAGTCAGCAACGGATCCTCGGCATACCCCTCCTCGTTACGCCCCCACCGAGGATCGCGCAACTGATTCACCACCGGCGCCCAAAGATTCAACCCGTTCTTCGCCGGATCAACCTTGTTGAACCCCCGAGCCTCATCCCCCACCGCCGCCCCGACCCGCCTGATCAACCCCGGATCCCACGTACTCCCAAGCCCCACAGCCTGCGGAAACACAGTCGCCTTCCCCAACCAAGCCGCCCCGTGCAGCGCCTCGGTCCCAGTCTTGAACGACGCAATCCCCAACCGCGGAACCGCCGGCTGGTACTGATGCAACAACGAAACCTTCTCGTCCACCGTCAACCGCCCCACCAGATCATCCAACCGCGTCGCAAGCGGAAGCCCAGGATCCCGAAACGGCAGACCCACCTCAGCCTGCGCAGGCTGCCCCACCAAAAACACAGGCACAACCAACAGCGCCACCAAGGCGCCCCCAACTCGACGGCGATAACTCATAGCAGTCCCCTCCACGAGGTGTCGAAGCGCTTCGACTATCGACGCACCAACCCCACCCGTCAAGACCGAAGCCCCCGGGATCTCAACCGTCGTGGCGGGCGTTTCGTCGCAGTGCCTCGCTGACCTCGACCAGGCTGGGCACGACCCAGGCGGCCCCTGCCTGGCGCAGCGCCGCCTCGTCGTGCGCCCCGGTGGTCACCCCAATGCCGGGGATGTCGGCCACGACAGCGCCCTCCATATCCAGAGTGTGGTCCCCGATGTACACATCGACCTGGTTCGCGGTCATCGCGCCGGCCTTGCCGCGTCCGGACAACCCACCCACCACCACATCGGCTTCGAGACCGGCGGCCAGCAGGCAGGCCTCGGCGATCTGCTGGATCCGCGAGGTGATCACGACCAGCCGCCCCCCGCGCTCGTGCACATGAGCGCGCAGCCCGGTCGCCCCAGGCAGCGGCGTGACCTTGGCAATGCCTTCCTCCAGGAAGGCAGCACGATAGATCCGTACGACGTCGTCGACGCGCTCCTCGGCAACCCACCGCAACAACTCGTCCCGGATGGGAGGACCGAGCCGAGCGACCAGGTCGTCGACGTCGATGGACTCACCACACCGGACATTGGTGACTTCCAGCGCGTGCGCAGTGGCCGCCCTGGTATCCAGGAGAGTGAGGTCCAGGTCGACACCGACGATCGCAACGCCGCCGAGCTCGATCTCACTTACTGACTGTCCACCCATGCCACGTTCGCCTTACCGTCCCGAGGCTGTGCCCTCGTAGTTAGCACTTGCCCGGGCGGAAGGTGTGTTCTGGGCCCGTTTCGAAGGCGTAGCGACGAAGGCCCGCGGTGTACTCCACCCGGACGCCGTCCAGATGACCTTCGCCGAGGACATCAGGCCGCAGCACATGAACAACCAGCATGGTCTCTGACTTCCCCGCGATCTCGGCGTCGACCGCCAGCCTGACCTTATTGACATCGCCGTCGAAGGGCCCGTAACCGAACGCCCAGCCGGACTTGCTGCCCGACGACATCGGATCGGGAACGAGGAACGCACCCCCGTTGTCGAGATTACGGGGACCGATCAGCTCAACCGCCGTGATCCGGACCGGCCCCGAGCCGCCGTTCCGCAGCATAGGCATATGGCCGACGGTCCCATCAGCCGACTGACCGGCCTGCACGCAGACCTTGTCCCCCAGCCCGCTGTCACCCAACGGCCCGTCACCATGCCGTACGCCGAAGAACCAACCCACTGCCGCCACCAGCAGCACCGGCAAACCCACCACAAGAATCCGCGTACGCATCCGCCCCCCAGGCTCGGAAACCCATTATCCAGGCTGAGGGTCCCGAACCTCACCTCACCGCGCGTCGCCGCAGCCGAGGTGAGGAGCCGGCGGGCAGTACGCCGATCCGCGCGTCATAGCCGCCCGCCACCTGCTCCCGCGGCTAGGCGGTGGGTATGACTACGTTGCGCGCCGCGCCGGAGGCGGTGTCCTTTGGCCGGAGGCCTAGGCGAGGCCCTTCAGCAACTGGCGGGCCATGACGATGCGTTGGACCTGGTTGGTGCCTTCGTAGATCTGGGTGATTTTCGCGTCGCGCATCATGCGCTCTACGGGGTAGTCGTGGGTGTAGCCGTAGCCGCCGAGGAGTTGGACGGCGTCGGTGGTGACGGCCATGGCGACGTCGGAGGCGAAGCACTTGGCGGCGGCGCCGAAGTAGGTGAGGTTGGCGTCGTTGCGCTCGGACTTGGCGGCGGCGGCGTAGGTGAGCTGGCGGGCGGCCTCGATCTTCATGCCCATGTCGGCGAGCATGAACTGCAGGCCCTGGAACTCGGCGATCGCCTTGCCGAACTGCTTGCGCTCCTGGACGTAGCCGAGGGCGTAGTCGAGGGCGCCCTGGGCGATACCGAGGGCCTGGGCGGCGATCGTGACGCGGGTGTGGTCCAGCGTGGCCATCGCCGTACCGAAGCCGGTGCCGGGGTCGCCGATCAGGCGGGCGGCGGGGATCCGGACGTTGTCGAGGTAGACCTCGCGGGTCGGCGAACCCTTGATGCCGAGCTTCTTCTCCGGGGCGCCGAAGGAGACGCCGTCGTCGGACTTCTCCACGACGAACGCCGAGATGCCCTTGGAGCGGGCGTCCGGGTCGGTGACCGCGAAGACCGTGTAGTACTCACTGACGCCGGCGTTGGTGATCCAGCGCTTCACGCCGTTCAGCACGTAGTGGTCGCCGTCGAACACCGCGCGGGTCTTCATCGACGCCGCGTCCGAACCGGCCTCGGGCTCGGACAGGCAGTACGAGAACATCGCGTCACCGGCGGCCACCGGCGGCAGGTAGCGCTGCTTGACCTCTTCGGAACCGGACAGCAGCAGCGGCAGCGAGCCGAGCTTGTTGACCGCCGGGATCAGCGAGGTCGAGGCGCAGGCCCGGGCGACCTCCTCGATCACGATCACGGTCGCGAGTGCATCCGCCCCGGCGCCGCCGTACTGCTCGGGGATGTGCGGGGCGTGGAAGTCCGAGGCCTTCAGCGCGTCGTACGACGCCTTCGGGAACTCGGCCAGCTCGTCCACGTCACCGGCGTTCGGCGCGACCTTGGCGTCACAGACGTCGCGGACCGCCTCCCGGATCGCCTCGTGCTCCTCGGACAGCGCGTACAGGTCGAATGAGTTACTCACGAGTTCACAGTACGACGGACAGCGCCGTACCGGGAGTTGCCGGACGCCGAAAGTGACCAACCCCGCACGGTCCGAGAGCCGCCGGACATGAGCCGGTCACCGGTTGCTAACCAGGATGGGTAGAGTCCCGGGCATGAGTGAAGCGACCTCCCGCCCGCTGCGGATCGCCGTGATCGGCACCAACTACCTCGGCGCGAACACCGCGGCCGGGATGGCCGAGTTCGGCTTCGACGTCGTCGGGGTCGAGATCGACGAGCACCGGCTGAAGCTGCTGAACGACGGCAAGGCGCCGCTGTACGAGCCCGGCCTGGACCCGTTGCTGAAGAAGCACGTCGACTCCGGGCGACTGCGCTTCACCAAGGACTACACCGAGATCGCCGACTGGGCCGACGTCCACTTCATCTGCGTCGGCACCCCGCAGCTGGAGAGCAGCGAGGGCGCGGACCTGGCCCAGGTGCACTCGGTCGTCTCGATGCTCGCGCCGCTGCTGACTCGGCCCACGCTGGTGGTCGGCCGCTCGACCGTCCCGGTCGGTACGTCGAAGATCGTGGAGGCGCGTTTCCACACCGAGTCCCCGGCGGGTACTGGCATCGAGATCGCTTGGCAGCCGGAGTTCCTCCGCGAGGCGCACGGGGTCGACGACACCCTGCACCCGGACCGGCTGGTCTTCGGGGTGCAGTCGGCGGAGGCCGAGGCGCGGCTGCGCGAGGTCTTCGCGACACCGATCAGCGAGGGTACGCCGGTCGTCGTCTGCAACCTGCCGACCGCCGAGCTGGTCAAGGGCGGCGCGAACGCGTTCCTGGCCACCAAGATCTCGTTCATCAACGCACTGGCCGAGATGGCCGACGCGACCGGCGCCGACGTCACCCAACTGGCCGACGCCCTCGGCTACGACAAGCGGATCGGCCGCGGCATGCTCTACGCCGGCCCCGGGTACGGCGGCGGCTGCCTCCCGAAGGACCTGCGCGCCTTCATGCACCGCGCCGGTGAGCTCGGTGTCGAAGAGGTCATCACGCTGCTCCGCGAGGTCGACGACATCAACCAGCGCCGCCGCGCCGGCCTGGTCGACATCACCCACGAGATGCTCGGCGGCGTCTGGATGGGCAAGAACGTCACCGTCCTCGGTGCCGCCTTCAAAGCCGGTACGGACGACGTCCGCGACTCACCCGCCCTCGACGTGGCCGGCCGCATCTCCCTGCACGGTGCCACCGTCACCGTCTACGACCCCGAAGCGATGGAGAACGCCCGCCGCGTCCGCCCGACGCTCCGGTACGCCGCCTCGGCTGCGGAGGCCTGCGTCGGCGCCCACGCCGTACTGCACCTGACCGAGTGGCCCGAGTTCCGCGAACTGGACCCAGCCGCCCTCCGCGGCTCCGTCGAGTCCCCCGTCATCATCGACGCCCGCCTCCTCCTCGACGCCCCCAAATGGCGAGCCGCCGGCTGGACCTACCGAGCCCCCGGCAAGCCGTAGTCCGGTCGCCACCCACCGGTTCGCGGTCAGGTACCACCCGCCTCAGCCACAGGTACCACCCCAACCAAGTACACGCCAACCACCCCCGGGCAGCCCACCCCAGCCACCCGCAGGCACGTACAACCCCAGGCACCGCCCACATCAACCACACGCCGGGCCGGCCACGTACCCGCGCCAGCCACCGCTCACCCCAGCCACAGGTGACGGGCTTATGGCTCACAACCTCTCGGCCGCAGCGGCGAGCACCCACGCAGACACCCTCGGCCGCATTCGTGGCAACCGCACCCTCAGCTGAGGCCGCCACGAATGCGGCCGACCCGGTCGGCGCAACCTCCCGCCGCGCCGGCCGTGTGTTGTGACGCGAGAGCCTGCGAGCTGTGGCTGGGGTGGGGCGATGGCTGGCGTGGGTGCGCGCGGCCCGGGGTGTGGCTGAGGTGGGGCGGGCCCTCTCTGTTGATGGGTGCTCAAGGTGGCGCTGGATCACGGTCCCGGCCCGCTGCGCCCATTTGGTGGGTGAACCAACCAGATGGGAGGTTCCCCCACCAGATTTCCGGGTGGGAACCTCCGACGTGGTGGGTGCACCCACCAAATGGGGTTCGGCGGAGTGGGGCTAGGAGACGGTGGCGGTTCGGATTACTTGGCGGGTTAGGGCGATTGTGCCGATGAGGGCTACGGCGACGCCGATTCCTAGGCAGACGCCGGTGATGCCGACGGACTGGTCGGAGATCCAGCCCAGGAGGGGGTTCATGACTACCAGGGCGAGGCTTTGGCAGAGGACGATGACTGACTGGAGGCGGGACTGGTAGCCGCGGTCTACTGAGTTCATCAGGAGGGGGAGGACGTGGCCGGTGAAGGCGCCTACGCCGATGCCGCTGATGATGGCGGCGGCGATGGTTAGGGGGATGGAGTCGACGATGGAGAGGCCGATGTAGCCGAGGGCGGCGCAGAAGAGGCCGAGCATGGCGACTACGCCGGGGCGCTGGAAGGCGCCGCGGACGAGGATGCGGACCGAGACGACACCGACGCCGAGGCTGCGGGTGGCGATGACCAGGCCGGCGGTTTTGGCGTCCCACTCGTGGTGGCGGGCGAGCAGGGGCAGGACCAGGGAGTCCATCGGCATCAGCAGGCCGGCCGCGAGGGTCATGGTGATGAGCAGGGCGCGGGTCAGGGGTTTGCCGAAGGCGATTCGGAGGCCCTCGCCGATCGACTTGAAGATGCCTGCCTGGCTGGGCGGCGGAGCGGCGGCGGTCGACGTCCGCAGGACCAGCAGTACGACGATCATGATCGCGAAGGTGATGGCGTCGAAGGCGGCGGCTGCGGTCAGCCCGGACCACGTGACGAGGATGCCACCGACCGCCGTACCGGTGACGGCGAACACGACGCCGGTCACCTGGAAGCTGGCCAGGGCCCGCGGAACCTGCTGCGGCGGCACCAGCAAGCGCGGCATCGCCCGCGACGACGGCAGGAAGAACGCGTCGATCACGCCGACGACGAGGGCCAGGCAGACCAGGAGCCAGATCGGCTCACCAGCGGCGAGGGTCGCCGGGACCAACGCGCCGGTCACGAGGAACATCGCCGTACAGCTGAGCAGCAGCACTCGCGGCGCGCCGAAGCGGTCACCGACCGCGCCGCCGACCAGCAGCAGTGCAGCACGCGGGGCAGCGGCGAGGAGCAGGATCAATCCGGCGACACTGCCGCCGTGCTTACTGGCTGACCAGCCGATCGCAAAGGTAATCGTCAGGTCGCCGAGGAGTGACACAGCAGCACCGAACAGCCAGATCCAGTACCGGACCGGGATGCGCTGTGTGTCCGAATCAGCGGGCGGAGTCACGATCGACGACCTTAGACGACAAATGGGTGGGATCTGACGACTACCCCACGAAGTCGGTGAAAAACCGGCTGAGGTCAGGATTTACGCAGGTCTGTCGCCCCGTCACGCACGGTAGCACCCTTGCCCCGGGCCAGCTCGGCCAGCGACTCCTGATACGCGATCACCTTGTCCCGCAGCTTCTCGTCCGAGGCAGCGAGGATCCGGATCGCGAGCAGCCCGGCGTTCTTGGCGTTCCCGATCGACACCGTCGCGACCGGAATGCCGGCCGGCATCTGCACGATGGACAGCAGCGAGTCCATCCCGTCGAGGTACTTCAACGGCACCGGTACGCCGATCACCGGCAGCGGCGTCACCGACGCCAGCATGCCCGGCAGATGCGCGGCCCCGCCGGCCCCGGCGATCAGCACCTTGAGGCCCCGCTCGTGCGCTGACCGTCCGTAGTCGATCATCTCGGTCGGCATCCGGTGCGCGGAGATGACGTCTGCCTCAAAGGGCACATCGAACTCGACACACACCTCGGCCGCCGCCTTCATCGTCGGCCAGTCCGAGTCCGACCCCATCACGATCCCGATCACAGCAGTACCCTCATTCGTCGATCGTGCCGGTCAGATAAGCCGCCGCGTGCCGCGCCCGCTCCTGGGTCTCTTCCAACGAGGAGCCGTACGCCGTCACATGGCCGACCTTGCGACCCGGCTTCACGGACTTCCCGTAGAAGTGCACCTTCAGCTCCGGATCGCGCGCCATACAGTGCAGCAATCCGCGATGCATGTCCTCGACATCACCACCGAGCACATTCACCATCACCGTGTACGGCGCTCGCGCAGCCGGCGACCCGAGTGGCAGATCGAGCACCGCGCGCAGGTGGTTCTCGAACTGGGAGGTGACTGCGCCGTCGATCGACCAGTGGCCGGTGTTGTGCGGACGCATCGCCAGCTCGTTGACGAGCAGCCGACCGTCCCGCGCCTCGAACATCTCCACCGCGAGGATGCCGACCACGCCAAGCTCACCGGCGATCCGCAGCGCGGTCTGCTGGGCCTGCGCGGCCTTCTCAGGCGCGAGCCCAGGCGCAGGTGCGGTGACCTCGACACAGATCCCGTCCCGCTGAACGGACTCGACGATCGGGTACGCGACCGCCTGCCCATGCGGCGAGCGCGCGACGATCGCGGACAGTTCGCGGACGAAGTCGACCTTCTCCTCGGCCAGGATCGGTACGCCGCTGTCGAAGGCGACCGCGATAGCGTCGTCCTCCGGCCCGTCGACGAACCACACACCCTTGCCGTCGTACCCCCCGCGGGTGGTCTTCAGGATGATCGGGAACCCACCGACCCGCTTGGCGAAGTCGGCGACGTCAGCCGCGGACGAGACCACCTGATGAGCCGGCGACGGCGCGTCGAAGCTGTCCAGCCGGCTCCGCATGACCGCCTTGTCCTGCGCGTGCACGAGCGCGTCCGGTCCCGGGAAAACCTTTACGTTCTCGGCCTCGAGCGCACGGAGCAAATCGGTCGGCACGTGCTCGTGGTCGAAGGTGACCACGTCGCACTCCGCAGCGAACCGCCGTACCGTCTCGGGGTCCTTGTAGTCACCCACCGGCGCGTCGGCCACCGCCTGCGCCGCCGACACGCCCGGCCCTTCGGCCAGCACGCGGAGCTGAACACCCAGCGCGATCGCGGTCTCCTGCGTCATCCGGGCCAGCTGCCCGCCGCCGACCATGCCCACCACGGGAGTGCCGACCGGCAGCTCATCTCGGGAAAACTTCACGAAGCTGAGCCTAATCTCCACCGATGAACGCCTGTACGGCGGCCACTGGGCGCGCTGGCGATTTCGGAGCGGGCCCGGTCGCCGGGTACCGTGGGACAGCCCCCGCCGTTGCGGCTTGATCACAGAAAGTGCCGGAGACCGTTGAAGCTCGTCACCAAGTTGTACCGCCAGGTCGAGCACCTGGTGCACGAAGTGGCCAAGTTCGGTCTGGTCGGTCTGCTCGGTCTGGTCGTCGACCTGCCGATCTACAACTGGCTGGTCTTCGCCAACCCGCTGGTGCTCGCGGACTCCGGCGTGGGCATGCTGCACCACAAGCCGCTGACCGCGAAGCTGATCTCCACCACGGTCGCCACCCTCGCGACGTACTTCGGCAACCGGTACTGGACGTGGCGGCACCGCGAGCGCAGCGGCCTGCACCGTGAGTACGTGCTGTTCTTCGTGCTCAACGGCGTCGGCCTGCTGATCGCGGCCGGCTGCCTGGCCTTCTCGCGCTACGTGCTCGACCTGCACACCTGGCTGTCCGACAACATCGCCGCGAACTTCGTCGGCCTGGGTCTCGGCACGCTCTTCCGATTCTGGTCGTACCGCAAGTTCGTCTTCCGCGAAGAGATCCTGCTCGACGAGATCGAGCACCCGGAACACGCGGACCCGGCCAGGAAGCTGGACCCGGACACCGGGGAGTTACCGGTCGTCCGCTGACGACCGCGCGCCTTGGGCTCGGCGAGATCGCCGAGCCCTTTTCGTGAGCTAACTAAACCGGTATATCTGTTCCGGTCCAGCACACGTGAGGCGAGAGGTGGGGCATGACCGATCTGTCACGAAGGACGTTCATCACGGTGGCCGGAGCCGGCCTGGCAGCCGCGCTGGGGCACACCGGCCCAGCGGCGGCGGCAACGGGAACCGCGCCGAAACCTGGCAGCGGCGGGATCCCACCGGGCCCGTCGACGTACGGGTGGAACGCGCCGGACCTGCTGGAGTTCGACCCGGCGACCCATCCCTGGGCCCGGCACCTGCGCTGCCTGATCCCGCGTGCGCCGCGGATCGCGCCGTTCGCGCCCACGCAGGCCCACCCCCACCTGGACCCCGCCGTACAGCTGTCGATGCTGAGCCACGACGACGCGGGCTCGATCTACGAGGGCCGCAACCAGCCGATCGGTCTCGAGGACCACGTCTACACGCACCGGTTCTGGCCGTACATCGACATCTGGGGCACCTGGCACGGTCAGGTGCTGCCGTCGGTCCCGGACGAGGTCGTCAAGGATCCGAGCGCACCCGGCCGGTACTACGGCGTCGTCGACCTGCCGAACCCGGGCTGGACCGAGGCCGCGCACAAGAACGGCGCCCGCGCGATCGGCGGCTGGTTCTGGCCGCGCACGCAGGCGAACTTCGACGCGTTCCTCGAACAGCGTCCCGACGGCTCCTTCCCGGTCGCCGACAAGCTGATCGAACTGCGGAGGTACTTCGGCTTCGACGGCCTGTTCATCAACCAGGAAGCATCTATCACCGCCGCGCAGGCGGACAAGCTGCGCAAACTGTTCCTCTACCTCAAGAAGACCGATCCGGACTTCTACCTCCAGTACTACGACGCCGTGCTGCCCGACGGCACGCTCGACTACCAGAACGAGCTCAACGCGTAGAACGTCGGCTGGCTGAGCGGTGGCGTCGACTCGATCTTCCTCAACTACGACTGGCCGCGGGTGGACCCTGCCCTGACCGGCAGCGCGCGGACCGCGACCGCTGCCGGATTCGATCCGCACAAGGTCGTGTTCGCCGGGGCCGAGCATCAGATGGGCGGCTTCAACCCGCGCGAGATGTTCACCGATCTCACGCCTCCCCCGACCTCCTGGGCGCTGTTCGTCGAGAACCAGATCTGGGCGACCGCCGCCGGTCAGGGCCTGACCGCGACTCCGGCCGGCCGAGCGACGTACCGCGATCTTGAGCAGCGCTTCTGGTCCGGTCCGACCGGCAACCCCACGACATCCGGGCGGCTCGAGGAACGCACACCGCCGTACCGGACCGACGTGCTCAACTACAAGCGCTGGGACGGCGTCGCGCACGCGATCGTCGAGCGGTCGCCGTACGGCGCTCTCCCGATCGCGACCAGCTTCCAGATCGGGGTCGGGAGCAGGTTCTTCCTGGCCGGCCAGGAGATTCGGGATACCGGCTGGGACAACCAGGGCTGTGCGGATCGCGCGCTGACCTGGCAGTACTGGACCAACGGACTGACGGTCAGCCTTGACGAAAGTACGGCGTACGAAGGTGCGCACAGCTTGGCCGTGTCCGGGACCGGCGCGATCCACCTGTTCAAGACCGACCTCACGCAGCACGGCGCGACCGCCGTACAGGTGATGGCCTCCGGTCTGTCCAAGCTGCGGATCGGCGTGACGTGGCGCAGCACACCGGACAAGGTCTCGTGGACCCGGCTGCTCCCGGCCGGGCAGCGCGAGGGATGGACAGAGCACCTCGGATCGTTCGGGCCGCGGGCGGACCGGATCGCCCGGATCTCCTTGTGGAGCGAGGGTTCCGGCCACGTCGGCAAGATCGTCCTCGCCGATGCCCGCGACCTGCGGGACCGGCCGCGGAAGGTTCGCGACCTCGCGGTGCGCGACGAAGGCGCCCGGAATCTCAGCTTCAGCTGGTCACTGCAAGGCGACGCCGTCGCGTACGACGTCCTCCAGCAGACCGATTCCGGGCTCTACTGGCTCGGACGGGTGAGCCGGGACGTGTTCTTCGCGGAGGCTGTCGACCTGTCCCGCGGCCGCACGTTCGCCGTCGTACCGATTGCGGCGACCTCCAACCGCGGACCGGAAGCCCCCGTCAGTCTGATTTGAACAGCGTCTCGCCGTCGTCCGGCTGCTGCTTGCGGCGCTGGTGCTCCGGGGGCTGCTCGTCGTCGAGGATTCCGTCGCCGGGCTTGCCCTCGGGGCCGCCGAAGAGCAGGTCGGACATCTGCAGGTGGACATGCTCGACGTGCGGTACGTCGGGCAGCACCACCTGACCGCGCTCACCGGCCGACTCGATGTGGAGTGTGCCGCAGCCGAGGATGCGGTCCATCAGGTGGTGCTCGTAGGAGACGTCGTTGATCCGCATCAGCGGGATGTCACGGCCGGTCCGGGTCAGGATGCCGTGCCGGGTGATGAGGCGGCGGTTCGTCAGCGTGTAGGTCGAGAAGAACCAGTTCAGGAACGGCTTGGCCGCGAACGCCACCAGCAGCACCACGCCGACCGCCAGGATCGCGATCCGGGCCGGGGTCTGCAGGTCCCCGGGCGGCACGATCGCCGCCAGGAAACCGCCGCCACCGGCCACCACGAGCAGCAGGAACACCGGGAAGATCAGTGCCTTCCAGTGCGTCCGGGTGCTGACGACGACGTACTCGTCCTCACCCAACAACTTCGCCGAGATCGCCATGGCCCCAGTCTCACAGCTCGCAGGGGCCGTTGTCCTCCGCCGACACGAAAGGGCAAAGGAGGTAATACAACTCTTCACAAATTGCATACAGGTCGGCGAGGATGCGCGAGGGATACACACGTTTGAACTGACAAACGCAGTTCTGGAGAAGGAGCCGTGATGGGCATCTTGTCGGTACTCGACCGGGAGCACACGGTCGCGCCCCCGGGATACAGCCGGTGGCTGATCCCGCCGGCCGCGCTCGCCGTGCATCTGTGTATCGGCCAGGCGTACGCCACCAGCGTCTACAAGACGTCGCTGGTGGCGCATTTCGACACCAGCCTGACCTCGGTCGGTGTCGTGTTCAGTATCGCGATCGTGATGCTGGGCCTGTCCGCCGCGATCGGTGGCACCTGGGTCGAACGCAGTGGTCCGCGCAAGGCCATGTTCGTGTCGGCCTGCTTCTGGGCCACCGGGTTCCTGGTCGGTGCCCTGGGCATCGGAACCGGCCAGCTCTGGCTGCTCTACCTCGGGTACGGCGTGATCGGCGGCATCGGGCTGGGAATCGGCTACATCTCCCCGGTCTCGACTCTGATCAAGTGGTTCCCCGACCGGCCGGGTCTGGCCACCGGCCTGGCCATCATGGGCTTCGGTGGTGGCGCGCTCGTCGCCAGCCCGCTGTCGCGCCAGCTGCTCAGCTTGTACGACTCGGGCTACGACCCGAACAACAGCAAGTCGCTCGCCGACGGCGGCGCCCTGGTCGCCCTGTTCCTGACGCTCGGCGTCGCCTACTTCCTGATCATGATGTTCGGGGTCTTCAACATCCGGGTCCCCGCCGAAGGGTGGAA
Organism: Kribbella sp. NPDC056345; assembly: GCF_042262745.1. Taxonomy (NCBI): domain Bacteria; kingdom Bacillati; phylum Actinomycetota; class Actinomycetes; order Propionibacteriales; family Kribbellaceae; genus Kribbella; species Kribbella sp. NPDC056345. Next base: position 40,903 of record NZ_JBHJQQ010000022.1, read on the forward strand.
ACCGGACGGGTTCGACCCGGCGACGGTCAAGTCGAAGGCACTCGTCACCACGGCCAGCGTCTCGGCCGCGAACGCGATCAAGACCCCGCAGTTCTGGTGCCTGTGGGTCGTCCTGCTCTGCAACGTGACCGCCGGGATCGGCATCCTCGAGCAGGCCAGCCCGATGATCCAGGACTTCTTCCGCGGCGGCGACGGCAAGTCCACGGTCGCTGTCGCGGCCGCGGCCGGTTTCGTCGGTCTGCTGTCGATCTTCAACATGGCCGGCCGGTTCGTCTGGTCGTCCACGTCGGACGTCATCGGCCGCAAGCCGATCTACGCGATGTACCTCGGGATCGGGATGATCGCCTACTTCCTGCTGGCGACCATCGGCCACAACGGCACCGCGATCTTCGTGCTGCTCGCGGCCGTCATCCTGTCGTTCTACGGCGGCGGGTTCGCCACGGTCCCGGCGTACCTGCGGGATCTCTTCGGCACCTACCAGGTCGGCGCGATCCACGGCCGGCTGCTCACCGCCTGGTCGGTGGCCGGTGTCGCCGGTCCGCTCATCGTGAACGGCTTCCTCGACCGCGAGGGCAAACCGGGCACCCTGACCGCCGAGGCCTACCGGCCGGCGTTGTTCACGATGGTCGGCGTACTGGCCATCGGCTTCATCGCCAACCTGCTGATCCGGCCGGTGGCAGCGAAGTTCCACGAGAAGTCCGCAACCAGCGTGGAGGCAGCGAAATGAACCAGACCCCGCGCTTGGTGATCTCCTGGCTGCTCGTCGCCGTACTGCTCGGCTACGGCGTGATCCAGACCCTGATCACCGCAGCCAAGCTGTTCACTAGCTAGTTCGTAAGTGTGTGACGTCCCCGGCGGCGAGTGTTCGCTCACCGTCGGGGGTGTCGACGATCAGCCGGCCGTCGTCGGCCAGGTCGCGGGCAGTGCCTTCCAGGAAGGTGCCGTCCGGCAGCTCCACCCGGACAGCTCGGCCTAGCGTCGCCGACAGCTCCCTGTACTCGGGTAGGAGCGCGCGGGGATCATCCAGCCAGACCCGGTAGCGGGACTCGAGTTCACGCAGTACGGCGGCCGCCACGGTGACCCGGTCGGTCGTGGCCGCGTTCTCCAGTGCCAGCGAGGTCGCCGCGGGATGCGGCTTCTCCGACTCGCGCAGGGTCACGTTCAGACCGCAGCCGACGACGACGGCCGGCCCCTCGATCCGCTCGAGCAGAATGCCGGCCAGCTTTCGGTCCTCGACCAGTACGTCGTTCGGCCACTTCACCTGCGCCGGAATCTCCGCCACCCGCCGCACTGCCGCAGCCACCGCCAACGGCACCAGCAAACCGAGCCACGGCCAGTGCGCTGGGTCCACTGCGGTTGGACGCAGCAGGGCGGACATCAACAGTGCAGAACGCGGTGGCGTCGTCCAGGTGCGCCCGAGCCGGCCTCTGCCAGCAGACTGGTACTCAGTCAGCACCACAAGGCCCTCGGCGGCGCCATCAGCCGCAGCCTTGGCCACGTCTGCGTTGGTCGACGGCGTGTCGGCCAGTACGTCGATCTGCGTCCACAGCGAGCCGGGACGCACCAGCCGCCCACTCAGATAGCGTGCGTCGAGTGGCGGCCGTTCCAGGTCATCGAACATCAGCCGGTGTTCTGCAGACCGGCGGCAACGCCCGAGACGGTCAGCAACAGCAGCCGTCGGGTACGGACGATCTGCGCTTCGGTGAGCGAGTCATCGGTCCGCAGCGTCCGCAGTGCGCGCAACTGCAGGTAGCTGAGGGCGTCGACGTACGGGTTCCGCAGCTCGACCGCACGGCCTAGCACGCGGCGTCCGGCGAGCAGTCGCTCCTGCTTGAGCACCTTGAGCACCCACTCGGTGGTCAGGGCGTGCTCGTCGAGCATCAGTTGGGTCAGGTCGGACCGGTCGCCCAGCTCCAGGTAGCGGCTGAGGATGCGGCGGTCGGTCTTCGCCAGCGACATCTCGGCGTTCTCCAGCATCACCTGGAAGAGCGGCCAGTTCTGGTTCGCATCCTGCAGTACGGCGACGTCGTCGACCGCGGCGAGCGCAGAACCGAGGCCGTACCAGCCCGGTGCGTTCACGCGAGCCTGCGACCACGCGAATACCCACGGGATCGCCCGCAGGTCTTCGAGTGACGAGACTGCGACACCACGACGGGCCGGTCGGGACCCGAGCGGCAGCTGCCCGAGCTCCTCCAGCGGAGTCACCCGGCCGAACCACTCCGCGAAGCCATCCGCCTTCACGAGCCGGTGGTACGCCGTACGCGCCGCCTCGTCGAGCGTCTTCTCCATCACCGCGAAGCGATCCGCAGCCACGGCGGCCCGCTCCTCGATCGCCGGAGTGGACGCCAGCAGCGTTGCCGCAGTCACCTGCTCGATGTGCCGCTGGGCGATCGGTGCGTTGCCATAGCGAGCCGGAATGGCCTCGCCCTGCTCGGTCAGCTTGAAGCGACCAGCCACCGAGCCAGGGGCCTGTGCCAGCACCGCACGGTTCGCAGGACCGCCACCGCGACCCAGGGCACCACCACGGCCGTGGAACAGGGTCAGCCGGATCGCATTGCGCTGTGCCCACGCGGTGATCCGCGCCTGGGCGTCGTACAGGGCCAGCGTGGCCGACACCGGGCCGACGTCCTTGGCGGAGTCGGAGTACCCGAGCATGACCTCGAAGCGGCGGTCGTTCGCCGTGAGGCGGTGCCGGACGCGGGTGAGCTGGATGGCGTTGTCGAGGACCTCTACCGAGTTCTGCAGGTCCTCGCCGGTCTCGAACAGCGGTACGACGTCCAGCTCGATCGGACGGCCGTCCAGAGCCGCATCGGCCAGCTCGTAGACAGCTGCCAGGTCACCGGCGTTCCGGGTGAACGAAACGACGTACCGGCGGCAGGCCTCGGGGCCGAAGCGCTGCTGGATCTGCCCGATGACCCGCAGGGTCGCGAGGACCTCTTCGGTCTGGTCGGACAGCTCACCGCCACCGAGCACCTCTTCGAGCGCCTTGGCGTGCACCGAGGAGTGCTGACGGACCTCCAGCTCGGCGAGGTGGAAGCCGAACGAGTTCACCTGCCAGATGAGCTGCTGGAGATGGCCGTAGGCCTGGCGGGGTGCGCCTGCGGAGACCAGCGAGTCCTGGAGGACCTTCAGCTCATGCAGGAAGTCTGCGGCTCGCGGATAACCGAAGTCGGCATCACGGGCGCGGGTAGCGGCCAACCGGCGGGCTGCCAGCAACAGGAGCTGCCGATGGGGCTCGGACGGGGACCGCTCCTCGATATCGCTGATCAGCTCCGGGTTCACCGCCCGAGCGTCCTCCAGGATCCGCCGTACCGGCGCGGACGGCGGAGTGGTCGCTGCGTCGAGAGTCAGTGCCCGGCCGAGCTTGTCCGTCGCCAGCTCGAGCGCCCTAAGCACATGGTCGGCCTGGATCTGCATTGCTTCGCGAGTGATCGCCGCGGTGACGTTCGGGTTGCCGTCGCGGTCGCCACCGATCCACGAACCGAGCCGGACGAACGGGGACACCACAGGCTGCCGCAGACCGGCGCCCTCGCCCGCCAGTGCGTCGTCGAGGCGCCGGTAGACATTGCCCACCACGTCGAAGAGCGTCTCCTCGAACACGGCCATCGCCGAGCGCACCTCGTCCAGCGGCGACGGGCGGCTCTCCCGCAGCTGTGCCGTCCGCCAGAGGATGTCGACCTGCTCGATCAGGCGGCGCCGGTTCTCGGCCAGCTCGCTGTCACCGGCCCGCGGGTCGTGGCGCTGTTCCAGCAGCTTGGTGATCCGCCGGATCGTCGCCAGTACGGCGCGCCGACGCGCCTCGGTCGGGTGCGCGGTCAGCACCGGGCGGAACTCCAGCCCGGTCAGCAACGCGCGTGCCTGCTGCTCACCGCTGTCGCGGGAGATCTGCTCGACCGCCTGGGCCAGCTCCGAGGTGACCAGCGCGTTGTCGTCGCGGTCGCGCTCGCGGAGCACCCGGGCGCGGTGCAGCTCCTCGCTCAGGTTCGTGAGGTGGAAGTAGCAGCTGAACGCGCGGGCGACGTCCTCGGCCCGCTCGTGCGGCCAGGACGCGACCAACTGCTCGGCCGCCAGACCGTCGCCTGCGATCGTGAGCTCACGCAGCCGCTCGACATCGTTGAGCAGCGGCTGACCGGCGTACTCGACGAGCACTTTGCCGAGGATCTCACCCAGCAGACGAACGTCGGCCCGAAGCTCTTCGGGCACCTCGAACCGCGCGCGGGTACGGGTCTCACTACCGGTCTCGGTCACGTTCGCCCACCCTAGCGGGCGCACCCAGCTCACGCCCTGCCAAGTCCGCCAACTGGATGCCTATCGTGACCGTTTCTCACGCTACTTGACAGTACGTCACTCACACGTTGCCGAAACCGCCGCCGACGACCTGGGAGACGACCTTTGCCAGCTCGGCCGGGGTGCGGTCGGTGCCGTCGACAACGAGCATCCGGGCGCACGCTTCGGTCATCGACGCGAGCAGCTCGGCAAGGACCGGGAGGTTGGCGTCCGGGTCGGTCACGCCGGGCAGGGATTTCAGCAGCGTCAGCCGCAATCCCTCGACCAGGAATGCACGGGCCGCGCGGACCCGATCGGCCACCACGGGAGCGGCGCCGTACTGGGCTCCGAAGACGATCCGCCAGGACTGCGGATTCTCCGCGGCGGTGGTGAGGAAGGCGGTCAGGCCGTCGAGCACGTGCTCCTCGGGAGTGCCGACGGTCGGGTCGGCCGGCAGCGCGGCCACGATCGAGATGACCAGGTGCTGCTCCTCGCGGGCCAGCAGGGCGAGCAACAGCTCGTCGCGATTCGCGAAGGAGTCGTAGACCACCGGTTTGGTCACGCCGGCCGCTTCCGCCACCGACTGCATCGTCGTCCCGGCGAAGCCCTTGTCGGAGAAGACCGTGAGGGCGGCGTCCAGCAACATCGGCCGTCGTCGCTCCGGCCCCAGATGTGCTGCCCGCCGGCGTTTGTCGGAGGGCTCGACCACTTGACAAAGCTACCAGATCAGGGGAAATTCCTACGGTCCGGTAGGAACTGCCACGGGGGTGGTCGATGACCGATCGAGGAAGTGCCGGCTGGCTGGATTCGGCCGGGCTCGCGGGTCTTGACGCGTGTGAGCTGGCCCGGCTGGTGGACCGGACATCGGAGCGGGAGCTTCGGCATCGACTCATCGGGGGAGTACGAGAGATCGCGTTGCGCGAGATCTTTCGGCGGATGCCGGAGTACCTCCGGCCCGCCCGGGCGGCCGGGTTCGACGCCGTCGTCGCCTGGCACATCACCGGGGCCGGCGGTCCCGAGGACTGCGACGCCTTCTGGATCCGCGTCAGCGACGGCCGGTGCGAACTCCTCGACGCCGCCGCCGAGCCCGACATCTCGATCCGCACCGACCCCGCCACCCTGCTCCGCGTGGTCACCGGCAACGAAGACCCCGTGAACGCCGTACTGAAGCAGCGCCTCTCCGTCCGCGGCGACCTGGCCCTAGCCGCCCGCCTCACCAAAATCTTCGCCGTAGGCCCCCTCTAACGTCCGAAGAACCCACAGGCACCGTCTCCGGATCGTCGGACGTTACGTCAGCCTCTTCGCTAACGTCCGAAGAACCCGCAGGGGCGGTCTCCGGATCGTCGGACGTTACGCAACGCGCTGCGGCCGACGTCACAGGCACGGCGGCCTACTGACGCGTAGGCTGCCCTGTCATGGGAGAGACGGTGAACATCCACACCACCGCCGGCAAGATCGCGGACCTCGAGCAGCGGCTCGACGACGCGGTGCACGCCGGATCGGAGCGCGCGGTGGAGAAGCAGCACGCCCGGGGCAAGAAGACCGCCCGGGAGCGGATCGCGCTGCTGCTGGACGAGGGGTCGTTCGCCGAGCTCGACGAGTTCGCCCGGCACCGGTCGACCAGCTTCGGGCTGGAGGCCAACCGCCCGTACGGCGACGGCGTGGTGACCGGCTACGGCACCATCGACGGCCGTCAGGTCTGCGTGTTCGCCCAGGACTTCACGGTCTTCGGCGGCAGCCTCGGTGAGGTCTTCGGCGAGAAGATCGTCAAGGTGATGGACCTGGCGATGAAGATCGGCTGCCCGCTGATCGGCATCAACGACTCCGGCGGCGCGCGGATCCAGGAGGGTGTCGTCAGCCTCGGCCTGTACGGCGAGATCTTCCGCCGCAACGTCCGGGCCTCGGGCGTGATCCCGCAGATCTCCCTCATCATGGGCCCGTGTGCCGGCGGCGCGGTGTACTCCCCCGCGGTCACCGACTTCACCGTGATGGTCGACGAGTCGTCGTACATGTTCATCACCGGCCCGGACGTGATCAAGACCGTCACCGGCGAGGACGTCTCCCAGGAGGAGCTCGGCGGCGCCCGGACGCACAACACCAAGTCCGGGAACGCGCACTACCTCGGCAGCGACGAGGAGGACGCGATCGAGTGGGTGAAGTCGCTCGTCGCCCACCTCCCGCAGAACAACCTCGAGGACCCGCCGGTGTACGACGCCCCGGCCGACCTCGAGCCCAGCGAGATCGACCTCGCGCTGGATGCGCTGATCCCGGATTCGCCGAACCAGCCGTACGACATGCACACCGTGATCGAGTCGGTCGTCGACGACGGCGACTTCCTCGAGGTGCAGACGCTGTTCGCGCCGAACATCATCGTCGGTTTCGGCCGGGTCGAGGGCCGCCCGGTCGGCGTGGTCGCGAACCAGCCGCTGCAGTTCGCCGGCACCCTCGACATCGACGCCTCCGAGAAGGCGGCCCGCTTCGTCCGCACCTGCGACGCGTTCAACCTGCCGATCCTGACCTTCGTCGACGTACCCGGCTTCCTGCCCGGCACCGACCAGGAGTGGAACGGCATCATCCGCCGCGGCGCCAAGCTGATCTACGCGTACGCCGAGGCGACCGTCCCGATGATCACCGTGATCACCCGCAAGGCCTACGGCGGCGCGTACGACGTGATGGGTTCCAAGCACCTCGGTGCCGATATCAACCTGGCCTGGCCGACCGCCCAGATCGCCGTCATGGGCGCCCAGGGCGCGGTCAACATCCTCTACCGCCGCGAACTCGCCGGCGCCGAGGACCCCGAGACCCGCCGCCAGGAGCTCATCACCGAGTACGAGGACCAGCTCGCCAACCCGTACGTCGCAGCCGAGCGCGGCTACATCGACGCGGTCGTCAGGCCGAGCGAGACCCGCGCCGAGATCGTCCGCGGCCTCCGCCTGCTCCGCACCAAACGCGACACCCTGCCGCCCAAGAAGCACGGCAACATCCCGCTCTGATCGGAGACCCCTGATGAACCTGCAGATCCTGAAGGGCGACCCGACCCCCGAGGAACTCGCCGCCCTGGTAGCAGTCCTCGCCGCCCGTCCCACCACCGACGCTCCCGCCGAAACCGAGCGCGCCAGCAACTGGGCGACGTACTGGCGCAACGCCCGCCAGCCCTTCCACCCCGGCCCGGGCCAGTGGCGCGCCAGCGCCCACCCCTGACCCGAGTGGCCTAGTCCCGAGTGACCTAGTCGTCGGCCGGGCGGAGCTTGGACGGGTCGAACCACAAACTGGCCGGCACCCGCCGCTGCAGTTCGGTGAGTACGTCGTTCGCACCGCGGAACATGTCCGTGTCCACCGGGATCGCGCAACCGTTGATGCCGTACACGACCGTCGGCACCTCGTCGTCGCCGCGCTCGACACCGGCGATCGCGTCGAACCGGATCTCGTGGATGCCGTCCTCGTCGCGCAGTACCAGGCTGTCGGCGGTTTGCACCCATTCCATCCCGCGAGCTTCCTTGACGAAGGCGCGAGCGAAGAGCGGCGGCTTGAAAACCTTGCCGGCCGGCAGCTCCCCGATCACCGGGCAGGCGGGAGTGAGCCGGAACCCGGACTGTTGCCAGACGCCGCTCGTGTCCTCGCAGGTGTACCCGATCGCGGTCGGCAGCGCCGCTGTGAGCAGGGCAGCGATCTCCTGAGGGCTGACCTTCCGCAGGGCCTCCACATCGACGGGATCGCGTGTGGGCAGGCCGAACAACGCGCCGACCGCGTTGTGGCGGTCGGGCTGCGCCTCAGCCGGATCAGTCTCCAGACGCTCCAGCCACCGATCGATCTGATAGCTCAGCTCGGACTCTGTCGGGCCGTGCGCGGCCAGGTCACTGAGCGCCTCGGCAACAATGCGAGCGACCGCCTCTTCGCTGCCGTCACGGGCTTCGGCGTACACGACATAGTCCCCCGCGCCGTCCGGGCGCATCACCAGGTCGCCGTCGATCACGTAGCTGTGGCCGCCCACGTGCCGGCATTGTTCCTCGATCCGCTCGGCGAGGACATACATCGTGAGGGCCGACCGCCGGGCCGGGTCTTCCATCGGCAGCGTCAGTGCGAGGCCGGCCGCCGGGATGCCGAACTCGACGACCACGGGCCCGCCGAAAGCGCGCCGCGGAAAGTCAGGCCGTGCCGGAGCCGGACCGGGATCCAGCGGCAGGCGCAGGTTGTCCGGGAGCGGTCCGGTCACCTCCAGGATCGCGTTCGAGGCGACGAACCACCTGCGGGCGAAGGTGAGCACGTGATCGCCCGTGAGGCCGTCGTACCCAGGCCCTTCGAGCCACAGCAGCCCCGGTCCTTGGGCGCCGTGCAGCGCGTGCATCAGGTAGGCGACCACCGGATGCGCGGCGTGTCCGTCCTCGGCCGCGAGGATGCCGGCTTCGAGCGCGAGCCGGTCGACCGGCGGAGCCGTCAGGCTGTGGCAGAGCTGCTCGAGGAACTCCCCGACGCGGGCCGGCGAACCGGACGCCGTGAACGAGGTCGTCTGTACGTCGACCTCGGCGTTCATCTCGATCGGGATCCGGCGGACGGTTCCCATCACGAGGTGCTCCAGGGCATGCGCGACGCCGATCGTCCGCAGCGTCTCGTCCTGCGCGCCGGCGGCGAACGTCAGCGTGATCTCGGTGTGCTTCTGCTCAGCGGGCCTGTGCAGCAGCCGGACACCGTCGACGTACTCAGGCACGGCGGAACCTGACCAGCGGATAGACCGGGATCCCGCCGGACGGATAGGCCGGCCCGGGGAACGTGGTCGCGCCGTCGAGGAGGAGGCCGTGGTTGGCGGCTTCGGCGACCAGGCGCGTGAGCGAGTCCTGGGCGCGGGTGGTGTTCGGCTCGCGGCCATCGGCGTACCGGGTGACTTCGTTCTTCTCGGTGGTGGTGAGGAAGACGCCGCCGGGGCGGAGGATGCGGGCGACCTCGGCGAGGATCGGGGCGCTGTCGTCGAGCAGGTGCAGGAGCCAGATCGCGACGACTGCGTCGGTACGGCGGTCTGCGACCGGGAGCCGGGTTGCGTCGGCGGCCGCGACGTGGCCGGGCAGGCGGACCTTGGCGTGCTGCAGCATCGCCGTGGAGAGGTCGAAACCGTGCACGAGGTTGCCTAGAGCAACGAGCTCGGCGCCGACGATTCCGGTGCCGACAGCCAGCTCCAGTACGCGCTGCGAACCCGCGGGCAGCAGCTCACCGACTGCCCGAGCCGCAGCTTGCGCACGCTCCACGCCACCACGACTGTCGTCGTACCGGGCCGCCTCGGACTCGTTGTACTCAAGGCGATTCTTGGGCGGTGCCCACAGCGACGGCCAGGCGATACCGACCTGAGCGAGCATGGTCCGCACCAGCGGCAGCGAGAGGCCAACGACGTTGTGGTAGTCGCCCTCGATACCGGTGACGAAGGGACCGCCGATGCCGTCGACGGTGAACGAGCCGGCGACCACGAGCGGTTCGCCGGTGGCGACGTACGCGTCGATCTCGTCGTCGGTCATGTCGGCGAAGTAGACCTTCGTCGAGGCCAGCTCGCGCAACTCCTGCTTGGTGTTGGTGTCGAACAGGCAGTGCCCGGTGTGCAGTACGCCGGACTTCCCGCGCATCGCCCGGAGCCGCTCGCGCGCGATCTCCGGCGTACCGGGCTTGCCGTACGCGACCCCGTCGATCTCCAGCACCGAGTCACAACCCAGCACAGTCGCGTGATCGTCCAGCTCGGCCACGACGGCTCGTGCCTTCAGCGTTGCCAGCAGCCGGGCGAGCTCCCCCGGGCTCTCCGCGGTGACGTTGTCCTCGTCGACCCCGGAGACGATCACCTCCGGCTCGACTCCGGCACTCCGCAAGGTCTGTAGGCGCGCCGGCGACTGCGACGCGAGAACGAACCTCACAGCTTGGCCAGCGCGCGGCGCAGCGGGTCGAGGCCGATCGACCCGAGGTTGAGCGCGTCGGAGTGGAACTGCCGCAGGTCGAACGCGGATCCCTTGCGCTGCTTGGCTTCCTCGCGCGCCTGCAGCCAGAACCGCTCGCCCACCTTGTACGACGGCGCCTGCCCCGGCCACCCGAGGTACCGGTTCAGCTCGGCCTTCAGGAACTCGGTCTCGAGGCCACTGTGCGCCCGCAGGAACTCGAACCCGAGCTCCGCGTTCCAGCGCTCACCCGGCCGCCAGCCGAACGGGTTGTCCCGCGGGACCTCCAGCTCGAGGTGCATGCCGATGTCAACGATCACCCGCGCGGCCCGGAAGCCCTGCGCGTCCAGCATGCCGAAGCGGGCACCCGGGTCCTCCAGGTAACCGAGCTCCTCCATCAGACGCTCGGCGTACAGCGCCCAGCCCTCGCCGTGGCCGGAGACCCAGCAGGCGATCCGCTGCCAGCGGTTCAGCAGGTCGGTACGCAGCATCGTCTGCGCGCACTGCAGGTGATGGCCCGGCACACCTTCGTGGTAGACGGTGGTGACCTCACGCCAGGTGGCGAAGTCGTCGACACCGTTCGGCACCGCCCACCACATGCGGCCCGGCCGCGTGGTCAGGTCCTCGCTCGGCGGGGTGTAGTAGATCGCCCCGTCCGACGTCGGCGCGATCATGCACTCCAGGGTGCGGATCGAGTCCGGTACGTCGAAGTGCTTGCCGGCCAACTCGGCGACAGCCTGGTCGGACAGCTGCTGCATCCAGTCCCGGAATGCGTCCTTGCCGTGGATCTTGCGCGCCGGGTCGGCGTCGAGCAGCGCGGCTGTGGCCTGGATGTTGCGGTCGCCACCATTCAGGCCGGCGGCGATCTGCTGCATCTCGCCCTCGATGCGGGCCAGCTCCTGCCAGCCCCAGGCGTAGGTCTCGTCGAGATCGATGGTCGCACCGAGGAAGCTCCGCGAGGCGAGCTGGTAGACCTCGCGACCGCAGGCGTCCCGCGCCGGCGCCTGGGGCGCCACCTCGGCGGTCAGCCAGGAGCCGAACTCCGCGAACGCCTTGCGCGCCGACTCCGCGGCGGCCGTCACGCTGGGCTTGATCGCGCTCTCCGGGGCCTGCCTCGCGAGACCGCCGAAGTAGTCGTCACCGGCCGGGTCGGTCCAGGTGGCGATCTTGCCGGCCAGATCCAGCACCTGACGCTGCGCCGAGACCCTGCCCTGGGCAGCCTGGTCGAGGACCGTCTCGCGGTACCCATCGAGCGCCGTACCCACCAGGTTGAGCCGGATCGCGATCCGCTCCCAGTCGTCGGCACTCGCGGTCGGCATCAGGTCGAAGACCTGCCGCAGGTGCGCCGGGGTCGACGAGATCGCGTTCAGCTGGTGCTGCGGTACGCCGGCCTCGTGCATCTCCCGCTCGAGGCCGAGCCGCTCGACGAACGCATCCTTGGCCACCTCTTCGCGCGGACTGGCCGGCTCGATCGCGGCGGCCTGCGCCAGCGTCCGCCGGGTCAGCTCGAGGACGGCGTCGTACCCGGCCGGCGTCCAGTCCGGCAGCTCGTGGTCGTGGCCCTCGATGCCCATGAACGTCGCCTCGGTCGGATCGAGCGCGATGTATTCCTCGAGGTAGCTCTCGGAGAGCTTGTCGATCGGGCTGTCGGTCGCATCAGTCACACGCCCGACCCTACCTCGGGGGAGGACTGCGATCCTGCCGTTTTCGCTTAGCCGGGGTGCAGTTCCGGCGGGGCCACCTGGCGCCAGGAATCGAGCAGGATGTCCCGCAGCTCGCCCTCGTCCTCGAGCGCGGCCAGCCGGGCGCGGACCCAGCTCGACCCCGCCTCGTGGCGAGGCACCCAGAACTTGTCCGGCTCGGCCAGGATCAGCTCGCCCCGCTCCAGCTGCGGGCACCGCACCGCGAACGACGTCTGGTCGTCGGGCACCGTCACGAACATCCGCCCGGCCACATCGAACGTCGGATGCCCCCACCGCTGCTTCTCCCGAGTCTCCGGGAGGGACAGCGCAATCCGTCGTACGTCGTCAGCGTCCAGCACGCCGACAACCTTAGAGTCAGCCGCCGACAACTCTGCGACGACCGGGTAGCAGCAGGCTGACAACCGCGCCGACCGCGACCACTGCGGCTCCCGTCCAGACCGCCGGCACCAGGCCCTCGACGTACCGCTCGGGGGTCTCGTACGAACCAGCGGAGGCAAAGACCGAGGCCAGTACGGCGACGCCCATCGCCACGCCGATCTCGCGAATGGTCGCGTTCGTGCCGGAGGCCACCCCGCGATCCACCTCGGCCATTCCGTTCATCACCACACTCGCCGAGGGTGCGAACGTGAGCCCCATCCCGATTCCGCCCAGCACGAACGGGACGACGTACGCGCCGTAGGTGACGTCGGCCGTCGTGACGGCCGCCATCCAACCCAGGCCCACGGCCAGCAGCACCTGACCGCTGCCGATCAGCACGCGCGGCCCGACCCGGTCGACGATCAGCCCGGCGATCGGTGCGACCACCATCGGCACCATCGTCCAGGGCATCGTGCGGATCCCGGACTCCAGCGGGCTGTAGCCCTGCACGACCTGGAAGAACTGTGCCAGCAGGAAGACCGACCCGAAGGCACCGAGCGAGAAGGTGAACGACACCGCGTTGACCACGCCGAACGAACGCACCCGGTACAGGCGCATTGGCAGCATCGGCGCGGGCGTTCGCCGCTCCCAGGCCACGAAGGCGACCAGCAGGAGCAGGCCGGCGATCAGCGAACCCAGCACGCCACCGGAGGTCCAGCCGTCATCGGCACCGTTCACCACACCCCACACGACCGACAGCACACCGGCGCTCGCCAGCAGCAGCCCCAGCAGGTCCAGGCGCTGCTTCGCTCCCAGTGACTCGGGCAGCACTCGGGCGACCAGCACGACGGCGACGACGCCGATCGGCACGTTCAGCCAGAAGATCCACTGCCAGCTGAGTCCTTCGACCACAGCCCCGCCGACGACCGGGCCCAGCGCCACACCGAGCCCGGAGATACCTCCCCAGATCCCGATCGCCGCACTCCGTTGCCGGTCGGACACCGCACCGGCGAGCAGGGTCAGCGCCAGCGGCATCACCGCGGCACCGCCCACGCCCTGGATCGCACGGGCCGCGATCAGCATCCACGGTTCGGTCGCGAACGCACAGGCGGCCGAGGCCAGCGTGAAGAGCACGATGCCGGCCAGGAACATCCGGCGCCGGCCGAGCCGGTCACCGAGCGCGGCCGCGGTCAGCAGGAGGGCGGCGAAGGACAGCGTGTACGCGTTGATGAACCACTGCAGGTCGGCCAGGGAGGCGCCGAGCTCGGTCTTGATCACCGGCAGCGCGTTCGTCACGACCAGGTTGTCCAGCGTGACCATGAAGGTCGGGATTCCGACGGCGGCCAGGACCGCGGCCATCCCGCGCTTCCGGCCCGGCGCCGCGGCGACCGGTACCTGCTCGCCGAGAGCGGTCGACGTCATCTGCCAGCTCCTAGTTGTAATTCACTGATAACAAGTCTCCTCAGCAAGGTATGCATCGACTGATAACTTGTCAACCGGTCGCTTCGGCTGTCGAGTTCCGCTTGACGGGAATTTGTTCTGAATGTTTCGGTAAGCGCTTGCCAAGGCGGTGGGCCGGCCGCATTATGGCCACCTGATTCCGCCATCAGGAAGGTGCTCGATGACCAACCTCTTCACGCGACGCAGTGTGCTCGGAGCCGGAGGAGCAGCGGTCGGAGCGGCCGCACTCGGTTCCCTAGGCTTAGAACAGGCCACCGCGTCACCCACCGGCCGGCTCTGGCAGTCCGAGCGGGTCCGGTACGACTCGAAGTACCGGCTGGTCTACACCGCCGACGCCGAGGGGAACCGGATCCCGGACTTCAGCCACGCCGGGTACAAGAACGGCGACAGCCCGATCCCGCACGTCCGCACGGTCAAGACCGTGCAGCCCATCGAGGGTGACAACACCGCGCACCTGCAGGCGGCGATCGACGAGATCGGCCTGCGCACGCCGGACCGCAACGGCTTCCGCGGGGCGCTACTGCTTGCCCCCGGCAACTACCCGGTGGCCGGAACGCTACGGGTGAACCGCTCCGGCGTCGTACTGCGTGGCTCCGGCGACGGTGCGGATCCGGCGAAGAACACGGTGATCCAGGCGACCGGCAACACCCCGGTGGCGCGCGATGTCGTCGTACTCGGTGGGTCGGTCAGCACCGGCTGGCGCGGTGAGGTCGCCGGCACCCGGACCGACATCACCAGCGACTGGGTGCAGGTCGGGTCGCGATCGTTCGACGTCGCCGATGCGAGTGGGTTGAAGCGTGGCGACAACATCGTCATCATCCACCCGTGCACCGAGGCCTGGCTCGCCTCCGTCGACTACGGCGGTACGGCGAAGGACGCCGGCTGGACGGTCGACAGCCAACCGATCACGTACAACCGCTTCATCCGCTCGATCCGCGGCAACACGGTGACGGTCGACGTACCGATCTTCGAGCACCTGCGACGCGCCCGCTCGCAGTCCTACCTGTACGTCTGGGACCGCGCCGGCCTGGTGACCGGCGTCGGCGTGGAGAGCCTGCGGATCGACATCCAGTTCGCGGGTGACCCGGATGCCGACGAGGCGCACGCCTGGGTCGGCGTGAAGGTTCGCCAGGTGGAGGATGCGTGGGTGCGCGACAGCACCTTCCTGCACTTCGCGAAGGCCGGGGTCGAGACGACCGAAGCCACGCGGGTCACGGTACGCAACTGCCGCGCGCTGGATCCGGCCTCGGTCATCACCGGCGGACTGCGCTACAACTTCAACTGCGAGTCGTTCTCACAGCAGGTGCTGTTCGTGGACTGCTACGCCAGCAAGGCCCGGCACGCGTTCATCTCGAACGGCGCCAGCAGCGCCTCGGGCATCGTCTTCCTCCGCGGCACATCGGAGGGCGCGCTCGCCTCGAGTGAAGGCCACCGGCGGTGGAGCCAGGGCCTGCTCTGGGACAACCACTGCGACATCGCACCGAAGGTCGACCTCGTCCTCGGCATCTACAACCGCGGCGACTACGGCACGGGCCACGGCTGGGCGACCTCCCACTCGGTCGGCTGGAACTGCGACACCGGTACCGCCAAACTCGTCGTACAGAAGCCACCGACCGCCCAGAACTACGCGATCGGCGGCCGAGGCGTGATCACCGGCGACGGCCCCTTCCCCCAGCCCGCCGGCTACATCGAGGGCGCGAACCGCCCGGGCCTGGTCCCGCCGTCGCTGTACCAGGCGCAGTACCTGGACCGGCACCGCTGAACCGTTGTATGCATTGACTGATAACCTCACTGGCGGGGTGATCGCGCGCTACTGACGGAGGACCGGATGACGAGAGTACGGCTGACCGCCGCCGAGCGCGGCGAGGAGGTGCTGCGGGCCGCCGTCCTGGCCTTCGCCGCCTCGGGCTACCAAGGCACCAAGACCGACGAGATCGCCCGCCTCGCCGGCGTCTCCCAGCCGTACGTCATCCGGTTGTTCGGCACCAAACAGCAACTCTTCCTGGCCTCGGTCCGCTGGGTCTGCACCCGGATCGAACAGGTCTTCCGCGACGCCGCCCTCGAGTCCCCCGACCTGGCCAGCCTCGCCCGCGGCTACGAGAAAATGTCCGAGGAACGCGAACTCCTCCTCGTCCTCCTCCAAGGCTTCTCCGCCAGCGCCGACCCCGACATCGGCGACTGCGTCCGCGAACGCTTCGGCAGCATCTACAACCTCATCCGAGACCTCACCGGCGCCACCCCCCAAGAAGCCCGCGAGTTCCTCAGCACCGGCATGCTCCTCACCGTCCTCTCCGCCATGCAGGTCCTAGGCCCCAACCCCCACCCCGCCCCCTGGGCCGAAGAACTAAAATCCACCCTCACCATCCAAACCAACTAACCCTCACCACCCACCCGCACGCCCCCACGCGCCGCCCGCACGCCCCGCGCCCCCGCACGCACCCCACGCTCCGCGGCCCGCACGCCCCACACGCTCCGCGCGCCCCAACGCCCGCGCGCCTGCACGCACACACGCCCCGCGCGCCCGCGCGCCCGCACGCACACACGCCCCGCGCGCCTGCACGCCCCGCACGCCCGCACGCCCGCACGACACACGCCCTGCACGCCCGCACGGCCCGTCCCCGCCTGCCCGTCCCACCGTGCCGCCCCGTCTCACCCGCTCCCACCACGCCCGCCCCGCCAACACCAACGGATATCCGTTGGTGTTGCTCCTTCTCACGCCGTATACGAGCTGAGGAGGGGCAACTCGGACGGATATCCCCTGACATTCGAGATCGGGTTGGGGGTACCTGGCTGGGCAGGGGAACCAATCACCCCCGATCGACAGCGACGACTCCCCAGCCTCTCCAACCAATTCCGGGCGGTCGGCGGTCGGTTCACGTTGCCTGGGGGTTGACGGGCTGCGGTCGGCGGTCGGTCCACGTGTCTGGGGTTGACGGGCTGCGGTCGGCGGTCGGGCCACGTGGAGCGACCGACGCGGTGGGCGGACCGCCAGGCCATCACAATTGCCCGCGGCGCCTGTGCTTAGGCGGAGCAGGGACGGCGGCAGGCAGTTGTGATGGCCCTGGGGTCCGCACGAGCGCGGCGACCACAGTTCCCTCGCCGAACGCGTGCGCGCGGAACTGCGTGAGGTTGGCTGGATGTCCGCTCACACTCAGGGGAGACCGGGTGGTGGCGCGCGTCGTACCGGGAGGGGGTTAGTCGCGGCTCAGGCGTTGGCCGGCGGTGAACCAGATGGTGACTGTTGCCAGGACGAGTGCGCCGACTGTGACGAGTAGGGAGCCGGGGACGTTCGCTCCTTGCACGAGGGCTGCGGCGATGGCTACTGCCGGCGTGATGATCACGGCGATCGCTCCGGGGAGCATCCAGCGGCGGAGGGCTCGGCGCTCTATTCGGACGTACGACGGTAGTTGCGCGGCGAATGCGGTGGCCAGGTGGGTCACCACTACCGCGATCCCGGTGACGACCAACTGCCAGCTGATCTCGGCTGGTGCTCGGACCAGCCACCCGAGCGTCACCGTCAGCAGTAGCAGCACACCGGCCAGCGAGTCGGGGAGGATGACAGTTGCCGCCAGCAACGGAATCGCCAGCAGCGGCACCAGATCCAGCTGGTCCCACCCCGCTGTCCCCGGCACCACGATCGCCACCGCTCCGCCGACCGCGATCGTCAGTCGCGCCACCAGCACGCCACGACCGGTATCGCGCAACTGCGCCAACCACAGGGTCAACTTCTCGGCGGCTGTCATGGGGCCCCCGTCCTGGACTGAGGAGCGTAGGGAGCGAAGCGACTGGAGGGACGAGGGAAGGGCGGGAACCAAGGCCCCGTGACCCGCCGCGCCGGAGGCGTGGCATTCAGCAGAGTCACGAGCGCATCCTTGGGGCGGAGGCTAGGCGGGCGGCGTCGCGGAGGACTTCGTCCAGGGTGCCGGAGCCTCGCCAGGGGACGGTGGGGACGCCGAGGTCGCCGAGGCGGTCCAGTTCGCGGCGGCGTTCGAGGAGGCGGAGGCGCCAGGCGAGGGGCCAGGAGCGTTTGTCGTGTTCGTCGAGGTCGAGGACCGAGACGACGTCCGGGGGCAGGGTGTCGACGGCGATGACGGTGCAGCCGGAGTGGACGAGGGTGACGACGTAGCCGAGGACGACCTGGCGGAGGAGTGGGCTCAGCACCAGGACGAGGCTGTCGGACTTGATCCGGTTCCGCTGGGCGAGTTGGTCGCGGTCCGGCTGGCGGCCTCGGCGGTCGGCGTGGACGAGTGCGTCGAGGATGCGGCGCAGGTGACCGCGTCCGCTGCCGGAGCGAACTCCGCGCACCAGATTCCCGGTGTCGACCAGGCGGACGCGGTCGCCGTGCCGCAGGTAGTGCTCGGCGATCGAGGCGGCCGCGCGGACGGCGGTGTCGAGACTGCTCGACCGGCCGTCGATGCCTTCGCTGACCCCGATCTCGCCGCCGGTGTCGAGCAGGATCACCACCTCGGTGTCGCGGTCCGACCAGGTCGAGGTGACGTGCAGCTCGCGGGTCCGCGCCGAGACCGACCAGTTGATCCGACGCAACCGGTCACCGGTCCGGAACGGCCGGACCCCGGCCAGCTCCGTCCCTTCGCCCGGGCGCCGTGACCGATGCAGCCCGACCAGACCGGCCGGCCGAGGCACCGAATCCACCGCTTCGAACCCTTCCCGCAACGGCAACGTCGTGACCGTCGACGCAGCAGCCGACGTCACCCGGATCCGATACGCCCCCAGCACCGAGGTCGCCACCACTGTCGGCTTCTCCAAGGCCCGCAGCCCCCACCGCTTGGACCGAACCCCCACCTCCAGCGACACCTCAGGCTCGCCCTCGCCGGTCTGCCGTCCGACAGGCTCAGCAACGGCGGCTTGGCGAGGTGAGTAGTCGAACCACTTGGACCGTGGCAGGGCCGCAACGATCAGATCGATATCCGGATCCACCGTCCCCTGGACCCGCAGCCGGTACGTCGTTGCCTGTCCCTCGAACAGCACATCCGCATCGAGCTCGGTGCGCACCTCAGGCTCTGCGCGCGGCCGGAAGAACCGTCCCCACACCGCAACGAACGCCAGCGGCAACCCGAACACCGCGGCATCGGGCCGCCGCATCAGCACGGCGATGACGAGCAGCACCGCAGCGACCACGATCACGCGGACGTGCGCGTGCGTCGGCTGCCACTTCATGACCCGACTCCCCCGGACATGTCGCGTCTCAACGACCAGCGCCGACGACAGTGGGCGGTGTCGGCACGGCGCCGAGCACGGCCCGAACGACGGTCGCCCCGGTCACGTCGTGCAGCCACAACTCCGGCCGGACCGTGATCCGGTGCGCGAGTGCAGGCACCGCAACCGCCTTCACGTCCTCCGGTACGACGTAGTCGCGGCCCTTGATCACCGCATACGCCCGGGCGGTCAGGAGCAGCGCCAGCGAACCACGTGGTGACGCACCGACCAGCACCTGCGAGTCACGTCGGGTCGCCGCAGCCAGGTCGACGCAGTACTGGCCGACGGTGTCGTCGACCGTGACTGTCTCAACGGCCTGCTGGGCTGCGAGCAGACCGGCCGCGTCCGTAACAGCCTCGACCTTCTGATCCTCGGTCCGGCGACTCATCCGGCGCCGCAGCACCTCCCACTCCTCGGCAGCGGTCGGGTAGCCGAACCCGATCCGGAGCATGAAGCGGTCGAGCTGCGCCTCCGGCAGCGGGTAGGTGCCCTCGTACTCCACCGGGTTCGCCGTGGCGAGCACGTGGAACGGCACGGGCAGCGGAAAGGTCTGCCCTTCGACCGTCACCTGGTGCTCCTGCATCGACTCCAGCAGCGCTGCCTGGGTCTTCGGTGGTGTCCGGTTGATCTCGTCGGCCAGCAGCAGACCGGTGAAGATCGGCCCCGGCCGGAAGACGAACTCCGACTCCTTCTGGTCGTACACGAACGCGCCGGTCACATCGGACGGCAGCAGGTCCGGCGTGAACTGCACGCGCCGGAACTCCAGCCCCAACGCCTGCGCGAACGATCGCGCCGCCAGTGTCTTCGCCAGCCCCGGATAGTCCTCGAGCAACACATGCCCGCCGGCCAGGATCCCCGCCAGGACCAGCTCGAGCGATTCCCCCTTACCGACGACCGCCTGGCCGACCCGCTCCAGCACCCGCCGGCAGAGGTCGGAGACCTCCGTCAGCCCCAGCTCCCGGCCCACCCTCCCGCCCGGGGTGATGACGTCGACGGGTCGGGCTTCGGAATCGGTCACGGTTCCTCACAGGTTCTCGATGGTCTGGATCGCGGCCTCGATCTCGGCGAGGGTTGCGATGCGTTTGTCGTCGGAGGTGATCAGGTCCCACACCTGGTCGCCGACGAAGGCCCGGGCGCGGTCCGGGTCGAGGTCGGGATCGATACCGTGCCGGTGCACGAGCCGGTCGATGGTGAGCTCCAGCAACAGCGGCTGGATCCGTCGCGCGAACGTGAACGAGCCTTCGCCGTTCCGCCGCTCGCGGCTCGACTCCTGCAACCAGGTCGCGATGAACTGCGTCCGGTTGTCGTTGCTCTGATCCCGTGCCGCTGCGAGCTCAGCGTCGTGCCGCGCGGGCCAGCTGGTCTCCAGCAGTTGCGGGCCGAGCTGCCGCAAGGCCACCGACCCGAAGCCGATCGCCAAGGCAGCGGCGACGAACCACAGCGGCCGCGGCGCCATCCCGGCCGCGCCGAACGCGCCCACCAGCAACAGGCTCGCCACGACGGTGAAACCGACGTGCTGCAAGAGCACCTTGTTCAGCCGCAGGGATCGAACCGTCGGCTTCGGCACCGGCCGCTCGCCCTCGTCCAGCGGAGTCCATTTGTACGACGTCATCCCCGCACCTCCCCGCCGTCCGACGGAGCTGTAGCGGCACTGACGCGCTGATCGGCCTGAACTGCGGCCAGGTCGTCACGCAGCCGGATCAGCGCCGCCCGAGCCTCGGCCCGGGACTCCTCACTGGAACCGTGCGTCGAGTAGCGAGCCTCGCGATACAGCTCCCCCAGCCGGATCAGATGCGGCTCGGAGATCCCACCCACGCCGAGCACGCGGACAGTGAACTCGGCCGGTGTCTCGGCAGGTTGCCGCGCGACACCCGCCGATGCGGCAGCCTGCTCCAGCGCAACCCAGCAAGCGATCACCGCATCGGTCGCCCGACCCGAATCGATCGCGGCCAGGCCGGTGTCGACCGCCTCCGCAAGCTTCTCCGCGGCGACCCGCTCCCAGTCCGGGTCGGACTCCGTCACGGCGGGCAGCTGCACGCGCTGGATGATCCGGTAGATCAGCAGCGCGATGAAGACGAGCAAGGCGGCCGCGGCGAGCCAGAACAGTGCTTGGAAGAGACCCTGGATCCAGCCCGGCACCTCGCGGGTCTTTTCCGGTGATCCCGTCTTCTGCGAGAACGTCGGCATCGTCGCCTCCGTCGTCGTCCGGGTCACCGTCGGCATCGGCTTCGGCGACAACGTGCTGTCGCTGACCGGCCGCACCGAACCGCCCGCCGACGCCAGCACGACGAACCCGGCGCCGGCGATCCCGAGGATCAGCACGACGACCAGCGCCAGGCTCCCGCGACGGTGGGTCAACATGCTGGGCAGGCTAGCCGATGAAAAGCGCTTTCCAAGCCCGATTTCCCCTTTGTGCCACCAGAGTGCGCACAGAATGCCGAGAGAGTGCGCACTCAGGTCTGCCGGGCAGATGGGTTGTGGTTAGAGGGTGATGGACCAGTTGGTGAGGGTGCCGGTGTCGGCGGGGCCGTTGTCGCCGATGCGCAGGGTCCAGGTACCGGCGGCGGTTTCGTTGGCGGGCACGTCGTACGTCTTGCTGGCCGGCAGTGGGTGGCAGCTGAAACCGCCGCTGCGCTGCAGGTAGTACCAGCGGCCGCTCGGGGAGACCAGACTGATGTTGAGGTCCTCCAGGCACGTGTGGTTGCCCTCGACCTTCACCTTGACCGGGCTCGTGGTGCGTCCGGTCGCGGTCGACTTGACCGGGCTGACCGTGGTCTGGAAGTCGCGGATCGGGTAGTCCGTGCCGTTGGCGAAGGTCCGCTCACCCGGCTCCGGATCGGGATCAGGGTCCGGATCGCCGGAACCGGTGAGCAGAGTCAGGTTCCACTTGGTGAGTGCCTCGGAGACCGGCTGGAAGATCGAGTTGTCCTGGTCACCGGTCACGCAGGACGAGTTGCCACCGGAGTGCAGGCCGACAGCCTTGTCACCGCGCAGCCACGCACCTCCGGAGTCACCGCCCTGGGAGCAGGCCGACGTCGTCGTAAGCCCCTCGATCACGACATTGCCGTAGTCGATCGTCTGGTTGACCGCACTGACCTTGCCGCACTCCCAGTTCGGCGCAGTGTTGCCGGAATGGCAGACCGTGTCACCGACGATCGCCTCGGCCGCCCCGGTCACGGTGACTGCGGGCTGACCCCAGGTGTTGACGTTCGGCGACGTAGTCCAGCCGGCTTCCGTGACCGCGACAACGCCCATGTCGCCCTCGCGCGCGTTCACACTGCGCGAGCCACCGACGTTCGACGTACCGAGCTTGTTGCTCTGTCCACTTGCGCCGTACGCCGCCTGGTTCGCGTCGTTGGTGCAGTGCCCCGCGGTCACGAAGTGCTTGTTGCCTTGGGCATCTGTTGCCGGGAAGCCGACGGAACAGTTGGACTCGCCGCCCGGCCACCAAGGGTCGCCCGGGTTCACCTCCCCGGCCTGCTGGCGGAACGTCGTCGCCACGGACTCCACCCGTACGCCGTCGATCCCGTGGAAGGCGTCGCTGCCCCCGCGCGCCTTGACCACGACCTGGTTGGTCACGGGGTCGATTCCCCAGCTGCGCAGGTTGTTCTGACCACGGGCGATCTGGTCGACTTTGGCCAGCAGCCCGTCCAGCTGCTGCTGGCTGCGGGCGACGTACTTCGGGCTCGCACCAGCGGCCCGAACCTGAGCGGCGGCAGCATCGCTGGTCACAGCAACCACCAGCCGGCCGTTCTCGATCCAGCGACCGGCCTGCGCCGAGCTGGCCGGGAGGCCGGCCGAAACCTGGTGTGGTTCGGACGGTGCGGCGCTCGACGGCGCCGGCAAGGCGATCAGGCTGCCACTCAGCAGCAGGGTCGCAGGGACTCTCATTCGCATGGTGCACTCCTCCGGTTGGGACGGTGCACCGAACCTAGGAGTGTGACCAGCAGGTGAAAATCGCCGGAACCCCTTTCACAGTTAAGTGAAGGGCCTTAACAGTTCACACCCACGTCCAGCGGAAGCCGTGTCGCCCCGGCCCGAAGTTCAGTACGACGTCGTGCACCTCAGGCGCGACATCGACCACACGCTCCTGCTCCACACCGTCGTCGAGCTGCGAGAACGCCGTACAGGCGGCCGGGAGCATGTCCGGGTCGAAGCAGAGCTCCAGCACGAACTCACGCACCGGCAGCCGGAACTTGCGCTCGTAGTTCGTCGCCGGCGGATAGGGCGCGACGTTCACCAGCTCATGCTCGGTGATCACCGTCTCGCCCTTGCGCAGTGGGCGGTCGAAGAGCAGCTCGGCAACGAGCAGCCCGTCCTCGGGACGCCGGACCGTCCGGCCGAGCGAGCAGTGCCGGAGCGGCCAGATGTCCGGCAGCGGCCGGTCGTGCTCATCCAGATGCATGATCACCACCCACCTGTCCGGTCCGTCCGCCTCAGCACGCAGCACCTGCCGTGAGTGGTACGAACGCTCACCGCGATCCGCACCGATGAACACCCGGTCGTGCTGACTGATGCGGGTCAGCCGCTCGTCCCAGTGGATGTCCACCTCGCGCACCGCCGCTTCGACCGCACCAGGACGAGGCCAGTACGCCGCTACGTCGGGCCGATCAGGAACAGTGCTCAGCCAACGACCACGCGGCCGCGGTGGCCCCAGCGACGCGGACAAAGTGCCGACGGGTACCTCCAGCACCTCCTCCAGCAGCGCGACCGCAGCAAGCGAGCCCCGCCGCTCCGGACGTGACCGGCCGGACTGCCAGTAGCTCAAGGTGGCCATGCTGACCGACACACCCTGCACCAGCAGCCGCTCGCGGATCCGCTCCAGGCCGAGTCCGCGCGCCTGGATGGCCGCGCGCAGCACCTCGGCAAACTCGCGCTCGCCCATGCTCGCGACCTTAGGCACGAGCAGCCGCGGTGACCAGAGCGTGGACGCTTAACTGTTAACAACCGTGCCGGAGCGATTTCGCGGGAAAGCGGGAAATTTCCCGTACTGGCGGGAAAGACGGTCTACCCCAGCTCTGGACTGATGAAAACCGTTTTCATATACTCGCTTCATGACCGCCCACGTGAAGACCCCTCTGTCCCTGCTGGTCGGGCTGTCAACGACGCTCCGGCAGCCCGTTCTCGACGCGATGCTGGATGCGACCACAGTGGCTGTGGTGGTCGATCAGGACGACCTCGCCGGGCGCGGTGTGCTCACCTGGCGCGTGCTCGACGCGACCGGTCCGATCGACGCCGGTGAGTTCACCGTCGGCGACGACTGCGGCGCCTGCCAGCTGATCGAGTCCCTGATGCCTCTGCTGGAGACCCTGGTCGCGCGCAAGCACTGGGACCACGTCGTACTGTCGGCTCCCCCAGCAATGGAGGCGCGTCCACTGGCGTCCACCTTGGTCGCCCTGCTGCCGGAGATCACCGTCGACACAGTTACGTGCGTAGTCGACGCCGTACTGGTGGTGGAGCAGCTGTCCGGAGACGAGCTGCTCGACGAGCGCGGTCTGGCGCTCGGGCTACCGGACCGGCGGAACGTGGCCGAGCTGACCGCCCGCCAGATCGAGTACGCCGATGTCTGCGTGCTGGCCAACGCTCACCGCAGTAAGGCGCCGGACCGGCTGCACAACCTGCTGCTGCACCTCAACCCGCGCACCACCGTGGTCATGGCCGACGCGAGCGGCGTACCGGATGGGCCGGTCGCGCGGACCGGGCTGTTCAACTTCGCAGCTGCAGAGTCATGGGCGGGTGACCTGGCCGCGGCCGACCGGGTGCAGCCAAGCGGTGAGGGCGTGACCACTGTGCTCTGGCGCTCCACGAGGCCGCTGCATCCGGCGCGGTTGAACGAAGCACTCGAGGACATCGTGGACAACGTCGTACGGAGCAGAGGCGTGGTGTGGCTGGCGAACCGCCCCACACAGCGTGTGCGTTGGGAGTCTGCCGGTTACAGCGCTTCGCTTGGCACACTGGGCGAGTGGTCGGACACTGAGCACCTGGCCGAGTGCACGGTGGTCGCTACGGGCATGGGCCTCGACCCGGCCCGGCTGCAGTCGATTCTGGACGCCTGTCTGCTGACGGAGTCCGAGCTGGCCAGTCTGGACTGGAAGGAGCTCGAGGACCCGTTCGCCGGCGTGCTACCCCAGTAGCGGCAGGCGGTCGGCATGCTGACCGAGCATGTCGAGGTCTGAGTCGTCGAGCGGCAGCCGTCCGGTGCCTTTGAGCACGTACGTCGTGGTGTCCCAGTCGATCACGTCCCACGCCTCCGGCCCGAACAGCCCATCCAGGGTGCGCGCAGTGACGCGGAGCGCCTCTGGATCGGGCTCCGGCGCGTCCGGAAGGTTCAGCGTCAGGTCGAGGTGGTGAACGGTTGCCTCCAGCACCAGGGTCGCGACGAAGTCCTTCACCTCCAGCACGTGCCCCTGCGTCTCGACACGGCCCTCAGCGCGCGCAGCAGCCCGTACGGCGGCCTCCGACACCTCCCGCCAGTGCTGCACCAGCACGCCGGGCTTCCGGTACGCCGCGGCTACACCGCGCACGAAGCTCGTGTTCTCGTCAGAACCCGGTGGGAAGTCACGCCAGTAGCTGACGAAGTCCCGGTCCGGCTCAGCCGCGGCCGGGCTGGCAAAAGCGATCAGGGCGCGCTGAGCGTCGTACAGGACGTGCACCAGCAGCGGACCGACCGGCATACCCGGGCATCTGGTCTCGCGTGCGAAGTCTGCGGTGCTCAGACCTTGCACCGTCTCGGTGAGCCGCCCGTACGCCCGACCCAGTGTGTCTGTCAGTCCTCGCGGCAACGCACCACGCTCGGGTGCTTTCATCCCGACCTCCTAGCTGAACTAGCTGCGCGCAATCCTCAGGTGCTCGGTCGCGACGGCCTCCAGGTGACTCAGGTCAGAGGAGACCGTGGCGAACGTGTATCCCTGCTCCAGACGCCGTCTGGCGTTCTCACCGTCGAACGTGTGGATGCCGACCGCTATTCCGGCGGCCGTCGCGGTCTTGGCGATCAGTGCGATCGCCTCCTCGAACGGACCGGCGATCTCAGGGTCACCCGGGTAGCGGGCACCGAGTGACAGGGCCAGGTCGGCCGGACCGACGTACAGACCGTCCAGTCCGGGCGTCGCGCAGATCTCGGCGACGTTCTCGAGCGCCTGTGCCGTCTCGATCATCGCCAGCACCACAGTGACCTTGTTGGCCTCGGCCGGCGCCGGATCGATCCGCAGCGCGGACCGCATCGGCCCGAACGAGCGCCTGCCGAGCGGCGGGTACTTAGCCGACCGCACCGCCCGCGCCACATCCTCGGCCGTGTCGATCAGCGGGATGATCACCCCGAAGGCACCTGCGTCGAGAGCACGCCCGATCGGCGTCGGGTCGTTAGCCTCCACCCGGACCAGGCCGGCGGAGCCACCGCCATCAATCGCCAGCAGTCCGTTCAGCAGCCCCTGGTAACCGATCAGACCGTGCTGTCCGTCGAGCACCACGTAGTCATAGCCCGCCCGTGCAATCCGCTCGGTCGCAGGCGGCGCATCCAGCGTCACCCAGTAGCCAACCTGCTGCTGCCGATTCCGTAACCGCTCAGCGAAGCTCACACCTACACCCTAGACCGGCGGCACCCCGTGACGCCGCGTGGAGAAGTGCCGGTCCTTGGACTGGGCAGCTCCGAGCCGCGCGATCAGGTCGTTGCGCAGGTCCTCCGGCTCGACGATGGCGTCGATCACGAGGTCGGCGGCCAGCCGGAGGATGTCGATGTCGGTCTCGTACTCCTCGCGGAGCTTCGAGACGTACTCGACCCGCTCGGTCTCGTCGGCGATCTCCTGGATCTTGTTGTAGTACACGGCATTGATCGCCGCCTCCGGACCCATCACCGCGATCTTCGCGGTCGGCAGCGCGATACACGCGTCCGGCGAGAAACCCGGACCACACATCGCGTACAGACCGGCGCCGTACGCCTTGCGCACGATCACCGAGACCGTCGGGACGGTCGCCTCCGACACCGCGGTGATCATCTTCGCGCCGTGCCGGATGATCCCGGCCCGCTCGACCTCGCTGCCGATCATGAAACCCGGTACGTCGCACAGGTAGATCAGCGGCACGTTGAACGCGTCGCACAACCAGATGAACCGGGCCGCCTTGTCCGCCGAGTCGACGAACAGTACGCCGCCCTTGACCGCCGGCTGGTTGGCCACGAACCCGACCACCTGGCCGGCCAGCAGGCCGAACCCGACCACCAGCTCCGGCGCGTACGACGGCTTGATCTCGAAGAACGTGTCCGCGTCCGTGATCGCGTCGATCACGTCGTGGATGTCGAACCCGACACTCTCCTCCACCGGGACCAGGTCGCGAGTGAAATCACGTCCCGGCTCCGAGGCGTCGTACGACGGCGGCCGGGCCCGCCACGAACCCGGTAGGTAGGAGAAGTACTGCTTGGCCAGCTCGATCGCCTCGGTGTCGTCGGAGGCGAGCAGATCACCGCAGCCGGAGACACTGGTGTGCATCCGGGCGCCACCCATCTCCTCCAGCGTCACCTTCTCGCCGACGACCATCTCGGCCATCCGCGGTGAGCCGAGGTACATCGAGGCGTTGCCGTCGACCATGATCACCAGGTCGCAGAACGCCGGGATGTACGCACCGCCGGCCGCGGACGGGCCGAACAGGCAGCAGATCTGCGGGACCTTGCCGGACAGCGCGACCTGGTTGTGGAAGATCCGCCCGGCGCCGCGGCGGCCCGGGAACAGCTGCACCTGGTCGGTGATCCGGGCACCCGCGGAGTCGATCAGCCAGAAGATCGGCAGCTCGTCGCGCAGCGCCACCTCGGTGATCCGGACGATCTTCTCAACCGTCCGCGCACCCCACGAGCCCGCCTTGACGGTCGGGTCGTTCGCCACGATCAACGCCGGGCGGCCGTCGACCAGCGCGCGGCCGGTGACCACGCCATCAGCCGGCAGACCGGCGTTCAGCGCGTTGGCCAGCTGCGCCTCCTCGACGAAACTCCCCTCGTCGACCAGCAGCGCGATCCGGTCACGCACGTACAGCTTGTTCTGCGAATCTAGTTTGGCTTTCGCCTTCTCCGGCGGAGCGAGTGTCGCCTCACGGGCGACCTTGACCTCTGTCCAGTGATCACGGGTCATGGGGCCCATCATTCCACTGGGAGGCCGAGGCCCCGGGCGATCAGCATGCGCTGGACCTCCGACGTACCCTCGCCGATCTCGAGGATCTTCGCGTCGCGGTAGAACCGGGTGACCGGGTACTCCTCCATGAAGCCGTAGCCGCCGAAGACCTGCGTCGCGATCCGGGTCGCGGTCACCGCGGACTCGCTCGCGTACAGCTTCGCCACCGACGCGGCCTGCTTGAACTCCTGCATCGGCGCGCCCGCATCCTTCAGCGCGGCCGCCTTGTAGACCAGCATCTCGGCGGCGTCCGCCATCACTTTCAGGTCGGCGATCTGGAACGCGACCCCCTGCTTGCGGCCGATCGGACCACCGAACGTCTGCCGCTCACCGGCGTACTGAACGGACATGTCCAGGCAGGCCCGGATACAACCGAGCGCTACCGCGGCGATCGCGACCCGACCGTCGTCCAGCGTCGCCAGGAACTGCGCGAACCCCTTGCCGCGCACACCCAGCAGATTCGCCTCCGGCACCCGTACGCCGGTCAGCGCCAGCGGGTGCGTATCGCTGGCGTGCCAGCCGAGCTTGTCGTACGCCGGTTCTGCGACGAACCCGGGCGTTCCGGCCGGGACGATGATCGTGGAGATCTCCGGCTTACCGTCTTCGCGCGTCCCCGTCCGTGCGGTCACCGTCACACACGACGTGATCGCGGAGCCCGAGTTCGTGATGAACTGCTTGGACCCGTCGATCACCCACTCGCCGTTCTCCAGCGTCGCCCGCGTCTTGGTGGCACCGGCATCCGACCCCGAATCCGCCTCGGTCAGCCCGAACCCGGCCAGCTTCTCCCCGGCCACCAGCTCCGGCAGCCACCGCTGCTTCTGCTCGTCGGTCCCGTACGTCAGGATCGGGTTGATCCCGAGCCCGACCGCCGCCTCCAGCGTGATCCCCATCGACTGGTCGACCCGGCTGATCTCCTCGATCGCCACGCACAGGCTGGTGAAGTCGGCGCCCGCGCCGCCGTACTCCTCCGGCGCGGTCAGCCCGAACAGCCCGAGCTTGCCCATCTTCTGCACGACCTCCACCGGGAAGTAGTGCTTGCGGTCCCACTCCGCCGCGTGCGGCGCGATCTCCGCCTCGGCGAAGTCACGCACACTGCGCCGGAACTCGCGGTGCTCCTCGGACAACTCGAACATGACAACTCCTCTGTGCTTGACGCTTACGTAAACGTAAAGCACAGTGGGCCAGGTGCACAATATCCGGGTGCCCGCCGAAACATGGACGATCGCCGAACTCGCCGCCGAGTACGACGTCACCCTGCGCACCATCCGCTTCTACGAGGACCGCGGCCTGCTCACCCCCGAACGCCGCGGCACCGTCCGCGTCTACCACCCCCGCGACCGCGTCCGCCTGGGCCTCATCCTCCGCGGCAAACGCCTCGGCTTCTCCCTCGACGAGATCGCCACCATCGTCGACATGTACGACGCCGAACCCGGCGAAGCCGGCCAGCTCGAATACCTCCTGGCCCAGATCACCACCCGCCGAGCCGACCTCGAACAACGCCGCCAGGACCTGGAACAAACCCTCCAAGACCTGGCCGACCTAGAAGCCCGCTGCCAAACCGACCTCAAAGCCCTCCGCAACCGGACCTAGCGGGCCGTTCCTTACTCGCTCTGGTAGCCCTTTGCTTGGGTGGTGAACAGGTGGGCGTAGATGCCGTCGGCGGCTAGGAGTGAGGTGTGGGTGCCGGTTTCTGTGATGGCGCCGTTGTTCAGGACGACGATCAGGTCGGCGTCGCGCAGGGTGCCGAGGCGGTGTGAGATCAGGACTGAGGTGCCGCCCGTGCGCAGGGTGCTGATCTTGGCGTGTAGTTCGGCTTCGGCTTCTGGATCGAGGCCGGCGTTCGGCTCGTCGAGGATCAGCAGGTCTTTGTCGGCGCGGAGGAAGGCCCGGGCCAGGGCCAGCCGCTGCCACTGTCCGCCGGAGAGGATGACAC
The DNA here is from genome assembly GCF_042262745.1 of Kribbella sp. NPDC056345. Classification (NCBI taxonomy): domain Bacteria; kingdom Bacillati; phylum Actinomycetota; class Actinomycetes; order Propionibacteriales; family Kribbellaceae; genus Kribbella; species Kribbella sp. NPDC056345. Next base: position 70,898 of record NZ_JBHJQQ010000022.1, read on the forward strand.
CGGTCCCGTCGGAGCCGTCGTCGTCGGCGAACATCCGGCTGAGCATGGTGCGGTAGCCGTTCGGGAGAGTGTCGACGACGTCGTGGATGTCGGCCTGTACGGCGGCCGCGGTGATCCGGTCCGGATCGTCCAGCGCGGTGAGGTCGCCGAGCGCGATGTTCTCTGCTGCGGTGAGGTCGTAGGACATGAAGTCCTGGAAGACCGCGCCGATCCTGTCCCGTAGCCGGGCTGGATCGAGATCGCGCAGGTCGATGCCGTCCCAGGTGATTCTGCCCTTGGTCGGGTCGTACATCCGGCACAGGAGTTTGACGACGGTCGACTTGCCCGCGCCGTTCTTTCCGACCAGACCGACGGCCATGCCGTACGGAATGGTGACCGTCACGCCTCGCAGCACCCACGGCAGGTCGTCGCCGTAGCGGAACCAGACATCTTCGAGCACGATGCCGCGGCGTAGTTCCGGCGTCGCGACCGGATGCTCCGCAACTGGCAGCTCTGGCGGAGCGGCGAGTACGACGGTGTAGTGGTTGAAGATCATCAGCTGTTCGTTCGTCTGCGCCAGTAGCGAGATGATGCCGGCCACCGCGATCTGCACACCTGCGACCGCGGCGATGAACAGGGCGATGTCGCCCGCGGTCAGCTCGCCGCGGCCTGCCGCGAGAATCGCCCAGACCAGCCCTGTACCGGCCACGACAGCGGCGAGGAGCTCGAGTCCACTTTGGACGAACAGCTCGCGGCGGTCGAGGGCACGCCGGGCGGAGTGAATCCCCGACATCGTTCGCATCATCCTGCCGCGCAGAAAGTCGCCGGTGCCGAACAGCCGGATCTCCTTGCTGGCACGCGCATCGGACAGCAGCATCTGGTAGAAGAGCTCGCGGCGTTCATCCGGGCTCAGCCGCAGCGTGGTGTTCACCCGGCGCTTTGCCAGCGCGAGTTCGGCCAACAGGGCCGGTAGCGCGGCGACCAGGACGATCCCGGCGATGAGCGGGCTGATGAGATAGAGCGCTCCGAACAGGCCGAGCGCCGTGATCACGTTCCTGACCAGTTGCAGGGCTGCGATGGTCAACTGCGCCGGAGCACTGTCGGCCGCTTCGGCAAGCCGCAGCTGGTTGAGGAACTGCGGATCCTCGAACCGGCCGAGTCCAGGAAACCGGTTGACCGCCTGGTACAGCCGGTCCTTGGCCGCCCGGCTGATGCGCCGCTGCGCCTCCGCGGAGAAGTACTGCGTGACCTGCGGGAGCGTCGCGGTCAAGGCGCCGAGCACAGCAAGGGCGATCGCCATCGGAAGCAGCGCGTCGATCGCGGTGCCTCCGGTCACCGAGTCGATGACCAGCTTGGTCAGCCAGGTGACGGCGACCGGGAGCACCGCCCCCACCAACGCGATCACACTCAGCAGCCCGAGCTGCGCGGGCGCCTCCCGAAAGGCCAGCGCCGCCGCCGGCGCCAACCCTCGGACCGTGAGCCGGTCCGTCATGAGGCCCGTGCACGCATCGGCCTGGTGACCACGCCAAGTACCGCATCCTCTGTGGTGAAACCCCAATGCCGGGAGTCCCCGCTGCGGATCGGATTGTCTCCGAGCAGCAGCAGCCGTCCCGCCGGCACCAACGCACCCGCGAAGGCGAGGTCGTCGTTCTCCGCCCAGCTGTCCCGGATGACCGCCGGTATCCGTTCGCCTGGTGTCGCAGCGACCCGCTTGATCACCCAGGGCTTCGCCGCCGCGAAGTCGGCAGAGTGCGGACGGGCAACGACGACCAGGTCACCGGTCCGGAGCGCGGTCAGGGGCGCGCGCCGTACCAGGACCCGGTCGCCGTCGTACAGGGTCGGCTCCATGCTTGGGCCTTGTACGTCGACCACCACCAGCCGCCGCGTCCTCACGAGCAGTACGACGGACGTGGTCGCGACGACGGCAGCGATGACGACTCTCCACAGCACAGCCGAACTCCGGTCAGGCCGGCGCAGGTACCGGCAGCATGGACATGTCGATCGCACTCGCGGTGATCTTGCCGGCCTCGACGACGGCGTACGTCGGGAACGCGGTCACACCGAACGCGGTGGCTATCGGTCCGGCGTAGTCCTCGACGACGACCCGCGCGCCGGCGCCGAGGACGCCGACCATCTCGGACGGATCGTCATCGCCCTCGGCGACAACGATCGCGAGCACGCTGTCCTTTCCACCAGGTACGCCGGCGGCGCGGGCGGCGAACTTCGGCGCGTTCTCGACGCAGGGTGGGCAGGACACCGAGAAGAATCCGATCACCGTCTCTCCGGTCAGCGACTCCTTGCCCACGGCAACGTCGTCCGTGCTCACCGCGGTGAACTCGTCGACCTCCGAGCCCGGAGCCCGCATCGAATCCGCGGGCAGGCTCTGCATCGCGCCCTGCGGGATCTTCGCGATCGCCTGGTCGTGTTCCTTCAATCGGCGAATGACACCGAACAGCAGCAACAGGTTCAGTACGCCGACAATGCCGACCACGACAACCAGCGCGGTGAGAAACGTCGTCAAGGGATCCAGCCTCTCTTCACAATTCTTGCCGGGCTACGACGTTGCCGTCGTGCGGAACAGACCGATCAGGTCGTCGAGCCGTGCGACCAGGGCCACGCCGATCAGCGCGGCGAACGCGACAATGCAGGCCGGCCCCAGATCCAGCGCGGCCGCCGTGTCGCTCAGTCCCGTGGCAAGGCCGAGGACGCCGAACGCCGCAAGAGCGGCATTGCGGGCAACATGCTGCGGACCAAGCGGCGAGTTCGACGCGCCGAAGCACCGGCAGGGCGCCCGCTGCCCACGACGCAGCGAACGGACGATGGCCGCCGAAAAGACGGCGAGCAAGCCGATGCCGGCGGCAAACCCCCATGGGACCAGCGCCGAGACGATCAAGGCGACCACGACGGCGAACTCGGCCGCGACGGTGGCAACGGCGAGCTGCCGCGCCCGTGCTACCCGCGCCCCGGTCAACCGGGCCGTCGCTGCCGTGAAGTCCGTGAACGCGGTCCGCGAGTAGACCTTGGAGCCGGCGGACACGGCGAACACACCGCCCAGCAGAACCCGGCAGCCGAACTCGAGATACTCCACACCCGCCTCGATCCACTCGTCCCAGATTGGACGGGGGGGGGGGGTGGGAACCCCCCCCCCAGCACAGGGGGGGTTGGGGGGGGCGTAGGTGGGGGGGACACCAGTCGGGTATAAAAAAAAAACAGCCCCCCCGACCAAATACAAAAGAGGGTT
>NZ_JBHJQQ010000023.1:0-68797 GCF_042262745.1 Kribbella sp. NPDC056345
GCCGTCAACCTCTGGTACGACGTGGGTTCGCGTCACGAGCCACCCGGTCTGACCGGTTTTGCGCACCTGTTCGAGCACCTGATGTTCCAGGGGTCGCGCAACGTGCAGTCCGGCCAGCACTTCAGCCTGCTGGAGACCGTGGGTGCCAGTCTGAACGCGAGCACGTTCTTCGACCGCACGAACTACTTCGAGTCGCTGCCGAGCGGCGGTCTGGATCTGGCCCTGTGGCTGGAGGCCGACCGGATGGGTTATCTGCTCGACGCCCTCAACCAGGAGAACCTGGACAACCAGCGCGACGTGGTGAAGGAGGAGAAGCGGCAGAGCTACGACAACCGCCCGTACGGCGACTCGTACGAGCGACTGGTCCGGCTCCTCTTCCCCGAGAACCACCCGTACGCGCACATGACGATCGGCTCGATGGCCGACCTCGATGCGGCCTCGCTGGAGGACGTGCACGCGTTCTTCCGCACCTACTACGGCCCGAACAACGCCGTCCTGACGATCGTCGGTGACGTGTCGGTCGAGGACGCCTTCGACGCGGCCAAGCGGTACTTCGGTCACCTCCCGGCGATCCCGACCCCGCCGCCCGCTCCGGACGGCACGATCGGGCCGCTCACCGAGGTGCTGCGCGACGATGTGAAGGACGACGTACCGTCCGACCTGATCACGATGATGTTCCGCCTGCCGCCGGACGGGACTCCGGAGCTGGATGCGGCCGGGCTGGCGCTCGACGTACTGGCTGCCGGTCAGAGCGGCCGGCTGAACCGCCGTCTGGTCCGCGATGAGCAGATCGCCCAGTCCGTCTCCGGTGGCGCGCTCCCGCTGATCGGTGGCGTCTCCTTCGGCACCCTGACCGGGATCGCCTCGGACGGCATCGACCTGCAGAAGGTGGAGGACGCACTGCTCGAAGAGGTCGAGAAGCTGGCCGAGAGCGGTATCACCGCCGACGAGCTGGCCACCGTCCAGGCACAGGCCGAGCGGGACTGGCTGGAGCAGCTGTCGACCTGTGCAGGCCGTGCCGACGAGATTTCGCACCACGCGCTCCTGTTCGGCGACCCGAACCGGATCAACACCCGGATCGACCAGGTCCGCGCCGTCACGGCCGAGCAGGTCCAGGCCGCGGCCCGGGAGTGGATCCGGGCTTCCGGTCGCGCCCAGGTGACGTACCGCCGTACGGAGGAAGAAGTATGAGCCAGATGACCACCCCGCCGCCGGTCAGCCCGCCTGGTCCCTGGAAGTTCCCGGAGTCGACCACCACGACCACCAGCGCCGGTACGCCGGTGCACATCTTCGACCGCCCGGGCCAGTACGTCGCCACGGTCCGGGTCACCGTCGCGATGCCCCTGTTCGCGGAGCCACGGGAGCTCGAGGGGGTCGCGACGATCATGTCCCGCACCCTCGACGAGGGCACTGAGTTGCACTCGGCCAACGACTTCGCAGCGGCTCTCGAGCGGCACGGCGCGGCGTACGGCGTGGATGTCAGCTCGGACGCGCTGCACGTGGAGATCTCGGTCCCGGTGTCGCATCTGGCCCCGGCCGTGAAGCTGCTGGCCGAGGCGGTCACGCGGCCCGCGTTCAACGTCGCCGATGTCGGGCGGCACGTGACGATCCGGCTCGGTGAGATCAACCAGGAGAAGGCGAACGCCGGCTACCGCGCTCGCGAGGCCTTCGCCGCCTACCTGTTCGACGCCTCGACCCGACGCTCCCGCCCGACCGCAGGGACGCCGGACACCATCCGTCCGCTGACCAACGTGCAGGTGGCCGAGTTCTACCGGAAGAACATCGGTCCGGCGCGTGCTCAGATCCTGTTCGCGGGTGACGCCACCGGTGTGGACGTGGCCGCGATCGTCGACGACGCCTTCGGAGACTGGCGGGCCGAGGTCGGTCCCGCGCTGGAGACTCCGGAGCCGCTGTACCTGTCGGGTGACCGCGTGGTGCTGGTGGACCGGCCAGGCTCGGTGCAGAGCCAGCTGGTGATCGGCTGCGCCGGTCCGGACCGTCGCAGCGCCGCCTGGGGCCCAGCCGCCGTGGCGAACCACGTGGTCGGTGGCACCATCACCTCCCGCGTGGACACCGTGCTGCGCGAGGAGAAGGGCTACACGTACGGCACGCGCAGCAGCTTCGCAGCACCCCGCAAGGGCGGCACGTTCACGCTGGGTGGCGCAGTCCGCACCGAGGTGACCGGTGCGGCGATCGGTGACGCACTGCGGATCCTCCGCGAGGCCCGTGACGGGCTGACCGAGCAGGAGGTCCAGGAGGCCAAGGACAGCCTCACGCTGACCGCACCGCTGCGCTACGAGCAGGCGGACTCGATCATCCAGCAGGTGGCCAGCAACATCGCGAACGGCGTACCCATCGACTTCGCCGACACCTACATGCAGCGGATCGCCGCCACCACCGCCGAGCAGGCCACTGCGGCCTACCGGGAGTACGTGGGAACCAACGGGCTACTCGTTGTCGTCGTAGGGGAAGCCAAGGACGTCAGGCCGCAGCTCACCGAGCTCGGGCTGGGGGAACTGATCGAACTGACCTGAGGAGAACGGATGTCGTACACCGACGCCACCGACCGGACGCACACGTTCTACCCGGTCCAGCCCGGCTCCCCGCACCAGCCGGCGTACGGCATCCTTCAGGACAACTCCCAGGCGACCGTCGCGGTCGTCCTGGGAGCGATCGCCATCTGCACCGGCCTGCTCTTCCTGTCACCGGTCGCGTGGTGGCTCGGTTCGCAGTCGCTGGCCGAGATCGACGCGGCGCCCGGCGTCTACAACAACCGCGGCATGGCGCAGGCCGGCCGCATCCTCGGCATCGTCGGTACGGCGCTGATGGCCGCCGGCCTGCTCTTCTTCGTCCTCATGCTGACCACGTTCGTGGCCATCTGAGCTACTTGGTCGGGACGACCAAGCAACTCGCGCCCCGGTCGCCGAGGCTCCAGCTGCTCTCGACCGGGGCCAGCAGGAAGATGTCGGACGGCTTGTCCGTCTTCCGCTTCAACGCAGCCCACCGAGCGCTGCACTCCTTCTCGACGGTGGCCTGCACAGCGGCCAGCCCCGGCCACTTCCCGGCCGGCAGCTGGAACACGGCGTACACCTCGCCGCCGTTCGGCCCGCTGCAGGGCACCAGCTTCATGCCCCGGATCTCCTCGTCCTCCTGGACACTCGCGACGCAGTCGCCCACCTTCAGCTTGGTCGGCTTCACGTTCGTCGTGGTGGTCACCTGCCCCGAGGCGTCCCGGTCCGGCTCGTCGGCAGTCGCCAGCGCGACCACGATCCCGACCCCGATCAGCAGCACCCAGACACCTGAGATCGCGATACCGGCGATTGCCAGACCCCGGCCGTTCTGGTTGCGCTGCTTGACCTGGCGCAGCGCGATGACGCCCAGGATGACGCTGAACAGCACCATGCTGAGGATGCCGAGGATCAACGACGCGATCGCGAGCCCGTTGGTGCCTTGGGGCGGCCCCTGCTGATACGGGTTGCCCTGGATCGGCGACATCGGCGGCATGCCGTACGGCGGCGGCTGCTGCCCGTACGGCGGCTGGCCCCCGTACTGCGGTGGTCCGGGCTGACCGGGGTACGGCGGCTGGCCGCCCGGGGGCGGACCGGGAGGCCCGGCCGGGGGTGGAGTCTGACTCATGGTCGGACTGTAAGCCCACGGGCCGGACCTGTCCGGAATTATGGCCGGACCGGTATTAACTGGAGATGTAGTTGGACAGCTGCTCCTTCTCGAACTCCAGCTCCCCGATCCGGGACTTGACCACGTCACCGATGCTGACCAGGCCGGTCAGGGCACCGTCCACGACGACCGGGACGTGCCGGATCCGGTGCTCGGTCATCAGCCGCATCAGGTTGTCGATCAGGTCGTCCGGCGTACAGGTGCGGACCTCGGCGGTCATGATCGCGCTCACCCGGACCTCGCCGGCCTCCGGCGTACCGTTCCAGAGCCGGACCACGTCGCGCTCGGAGACGATGCCGGCCACCGATGTCCCGTCGGCACTCACCACCACCGCACCGATGTTGTGTTCGGCCAGCAGGGCAAGGAGTTCGGTGACGGTGGCCTGCGGCGAGATGGTGACCACCTCGTGACCCTTGCCGCGCAGTACGTCGTTGATCTTCACGGAGCCTCCTGCAGATCGAGGGGGGACCAATACCCCAAGGTAGCGAAAAGACCACTGACGCGGCAGGTCTCATCTCAGAAACGCGGGGTGACGACGATGTCACCCCGCGTTGTGAAGGTCTTCACAAGGTGCCGACGGCAACGGACTCCCTGGTTTGCGCCCCGAGCACGACCCACAGCAGCCCGATCATCGCGAGAATCGCACCGCCGACAACGAAGGACAGCACCGGTCCGGGCGCGGTCAGCATCAGTCCGGCGCCACCGATCCCCGTGACGAGTGCGGCCGCCCGCGGGACCCGGCGGCTGCGGAACAGCCCGATCGCCAGCAGCACCGCGCCGATCGCGCCGATCAGCAACGCGAGCACGAAGGACACGAACACGGGCGCAGTGTTGAGCCGCTCGAGCAGGGCCGCGGCCGCTGCCCGATCCGGCTCCTGGGCCAACCGACCGGCCACCAGGGCGAACACCGCCACCGCGAACATGCCGAACGCGCCGACGACACTCAGAGCGGCACCCGCCATTCCGAGGCGGTTCCGCGCAATTCTGGCCAGTCCCAGCGCAGTAGCGACGTACAGGATCGCGCTGGCGGCTGCGAGCAGCGCACCGAGGTCGTTGCGCGCACTGGCCTCCCCGAGCGCGGCCAGGTAGCGCGTGGTGTCGAGCTGGTCGGACTGGTCCTGGTACTGCGGTGTCATCAGCGCCCGTGCGATCACGGCGACGAGCGGTGCACTGAGCAAGGTGACGAAGAGCTTCATGGGATCCTCCCCCTGAGTTGGTGTCTCGACTCTCTCGCCGTACGGCGGTCTGGCGCTTCGGAGCGGTCCCCGGACTTCGGCTCAGGGTCTGCCCCGAAGACCTGAGCTGGTTTCGGTGTCACCATCGGCTTTGTGGGGGTACTCCGGAGTCGCCTGCTCGCGACCGCCAGCTGCGCGCTCGTGGCTGCGGTGGTCGCGGCTGCGGTCGTGGTCGACCAGCGGCTGCCTGCGTCGAGGCTGTTCGGGCTGGACGATCTGCCGTTCCTGGTCGCGCTGGGCAGTGCCGCGGCGGTCGGCGCCGTACTGGCGTTCCATCGCCCGGAGCATCCGGTCGGCTGGCTGTTCCTCGCGCTCAGCGGCAGCTTCGCCCTGACCGGGCTGCTCGAGGCGTCCGCGCATCCGCTGACTGAGGTCACGTTCATCACGTGGTTCGTCCTGCTGGCGTCGATCCTGCACCTGACGCCAACCGGGCAACCACTGTGGCGATGGGTACTCCCTGCGACGATCGGCGTCGGTGCTGTCTGGTTCGTCACGGCGCTGGTCGATCTGCAACCGCTGCGCACGGTGGCTGGCGTACTGACCGGTGTCGGGCTGGTAGTGGCGGGACTCTCACTGCTCGTGCGCTTCCGCCGCGCCGATCGCGTCGTACGGCGGCAACTGCTCTGGCTGGCCGTGGCCGTCGTACCGCTGCCCGCCTTCGTGGCGATCGCGTTCTACGCCTCGCCGGACCACCCCGTGCTGCTGTCGATCGCAACCAGCGGATTCATCGTGCTGATCCCGATCGCGGCCGGACTGGCGATTGCGCAGTACCACCTGTACGACGTCGAGCGCATCCTCAGCCGCGCGGTCACCTACCTGCTCGTCTCGGGCGTACTCGGATTCACCTTCGCCGCTGTCGCCTTCACCGCCGGCCGCCTGGCCGGCAGCCGCAGCACCTCGTCGATTCCCGCCATCGCGGGGACCCTGGCGGCCGTCGTACTGGCCGGCCCGCTCTACCGAGCCTTCCAGGAAGCCGTCGACCGCCGCTTCAACCGCCGCCGCTTCGACGCCCTCGCCATCGTCCGCGCGTACATCCGCGAGCCCGGCACCCAATCAGTCGAAGCCGTCCTCCGCGAGGCACTCCACGACCCACACCTCACCACCGCCTACTGGATCCCCGACCGCTCCCAATGGGTAACCCCCACCGGCCAGCCCCTCCCCGCCACCCCCACGCCCGGCGCGGTCGTGGTTCGGCGCTTCGATCGGGACGTTGCTCGGATCTCCATCTCCCCGGGCACCGACCCCGATATTGCTCGGGCTGCCGCCAGTGAGGCTTTGCCCGAGTTGGAGAACGCCGGACTGCGGGCTGCGATCAGCCTGCAACTGGTCGAGGTTCGCGAGTCCCGGGCGCGGATCGCGACCGCCCAGCTCACCGAGCGCCGCCGGATCGAGCGCGACCTGCACGACGGCGCCCAGCAGCGCCTGCTCGCCCTGGCGCTCAACCTCCGAGCGGCCCAGCTCAACGGCACCGCCCTCCCGGCCGCCGTCGACGGCGCGATCGCCGAGCTCCAAGGCGCCGTCGCCGAACTGCGTGCCCTCGCGAACGGCCTCTACCCGGTCGGCGACGCCGGCCTCGCCCCGGCCGTCGACGAACTCACCGGCCGCCTACCGTTGCCAGTAGCAACCAATATCACCGATCGGCGGTTCGGGCCCGCCGTGGAGGCGACCGCCTGGTTCATCATCTGCGAAGCGCTGACCAACGCGGTCAAGCACTCCGACGCCAGCCGGCTCGCGGTATCGGTCGCGCTCTCCGGCGACAGCGTCGTCGTACAGATCGAGGACGACGGACGCGGTGGCGCGGACCCGAACGGCACCGGCCTGCGCGGTATCGCGGATCGCGCCGAGGCCGCTGGTGGCTCGCTCACCGTCTCCGCGCGCCCCGGCGGCGGGACGCGCGTGGCCGGGGAGCTGCCATGCGAGTCGTGATCGCCGACGACTCCGTCCTGCTTCGGGAGGGCCTGGCGCGCCTCCTTGCCGAGGCCGGTATCGAGGTCTGCGCACTGACCGGCGACGCCGAAACTCTCGAACAGGCCGTCACCGACCACGCCCCCGATGTCGCCGTGATCGATATCCGGATGCCCCCGACGTACACACACGAAGGCGCCCGCGCCGCCACCCGCCTGCGCGACCGCGATCCCCGCCTCGGCATCCTCCTGCTCTCCCAGTCGCTGGAGAGCCAGTACGCCGCCGATCTGGCCCGGCGGTCGCCGCGCGGATTCGGATACCTGCTCAAGGATCGAGTGGTCGACGTCGCCACCCTCGTCGACACCATCACCCGGGTCGCCACCGGCGGTACCGTCCTCGACCCCGATGTCGTCAGCCACCTCCTCGGCCGCCAGACCACCCGCAACCGGCTCGCCGTCCTGTCCGAACGCGAACGCCAGGTCCTCGCGCTGATGGCCCAGGGACGTTCCAACCAAGCCATCTGCCGCCAACTGACCCTGACCCCGAAAACCATCGAGAGCCACATCACCAGCATCCTCACCAAGCTGGATCTCCCACCCCAGTCCGACGACCACCGCCGCGTCCTCGCCGTCCTCGCCTTCCTCAACCCCTAGACGCGGACCGCTGATTCCGGAGACCCGTGGATCGATCCGCCCGTAGGATCACCGGGTCCGGGACGAGCGAGGGGGATGGATGAGCTGGCGGCAGGATCTCGCCGTACTGCGGCACCGGGATGTCCGGTTGTTCATCACGTCCCGGTTCGTGTCGATCCTCGGCTCGACGATCGCCCCGGTCGCGCTGGTGTTCGCCGTACTGGATGTGTCGCCCTCGGCGAGCGCGGTCGGCACGGTACTCGCCGCACGCAGCATCCCGAACATCGTCTTCCTGCTGATCGGCGGCGTGATCTCCGACCGCCTGCCCCGCCACCTCGTGGTACTGGTGGCGAACACGATCAGCGGCCTCACCCAGGCGCTCGCCGCCGCGCTCGTGCTGTCCGGGCACGCGACGATCTGGCAACTGGCCGTGATCGAGGCGGTCAACGGTGCCGCCGCCGCGTTCGTGATGCCGGCGATGACCGGCGTACTCCCGTCGATCGTCGACAAGGCCGACCTGCCGCAGGCGACGGCGATCTCCGGCTTCGCCCGGTCGGCCGCCATGATCGGCGGCGGCGCCGTGGCCGGTGTCATCGTCGGGCTGACCGGTCCCGGGATCGGGCTGGCCGTCGATGCCGTGACCTTCCTGCTCGCCGCTGCCCTGATCTCCCGGCTGAAACTGCCACCCGTCGTCCGCGAGGCCTCCTCGATGATCACGGACCTCCGGGAAGGCTGGAGCGAATTCGCCTCCCGGCAGTGGGTCTGGGTCGTCGTCCTCGGGTTCGGTCTGCTCAACGTCCTGTTCACCGCCTGCTACCAAACCCTCGGCCCGGTGATCGCCGACCGCACCTTCGGCCGCGCCGGCTGGGGTGCGGTGAGCGCGTGTTTCGGCGCCGGCCTGGTGATCGGCGGCCTGCTCATGCTCCGCCTCAAACCGCGCTACCCGCTCCGCGCCGGGATGGCGGGGATGTTGCTCGGGGCGCCGATCATGTTCTGCCTGGCCCTGTTCCCGCAGGCGATCGCGGTGGCCGTGGCCGCATTCGTGATGGGCCTCGGGTTCGAGATCTTCGGGATCGGCTGGGAGACCGCGCTCGGTCAGCACGTCCCCCTCGACAAGCTGTCCCGGGTGTCGTCGTACGACATGCTCGGCTCGTTCATCGCGAACCCCGTCGGCCAACTCACCGTCGGGTACGTCGCCGCCGCCCTCTCGGTCAAGGCCGTCGAGCTGTACGGCGCGACCCTCTACGTGCTGATCATCATCGGCACCCTCGTCGTCCCGTCGATCTGGAACCTGCGCCGACTGGACCACGCACCAGTAGGCTGACCCGGTGAGCTCAATCGTGCCGGGACCGCAGCAGAAGTTCGAGCAAGACATCGACGCCGCTCGTTCCGGCGCCAAGCCGCTGTCTGCGGGCGATCTGAACCCGACGGCTCCCCAGCACTCCGGCCTGAGCGGCCTCGACGAGTGGCCGGACGCGCTGCGCTCCACGGTCGAGGCAGACTACGAGCGCACGACCGCTCTCACCACCAACCGCCGCAAAACGGCCGACAGCTTCGTCCCCGCCCTGCTCAAGGGCCTCACCGAGCTCGTCGACCAGATCGACACCCACCTCCAGTCGATCAAGCCGGGCCTGTTCGGCAAGAGCACTCCGACCGAGCCACCGTCCACCGACCTCGCCGAGCTGCTAGGTCTCCCCACCGACGCCGTCACCGCCACCCCCGGCCGCTCCGAGCACAAGGAAGCCGCCCGCACCATCAAGGCGATCCGCGACCAGCTCAAGTCCCAAGAACGCCACCCGGACCCGCTGGCCCGCGAAATCCCGATCGACCACGCCAAACTCACCCGGCTGGTCACCTTCACCGTCCGCCTCGCCGTCATCCTCACCCAAGCCCCCGAAGCGGCCCCCCTCATCCCCACCGCCCTCGAAGCCTTCGCCGAAGGCACCCCCGACCCCCAGGTCGACGAAACCTTCGCCGAAAAACTCGAGTTCTGGCAAGAAACCTACGAAGACCTCGCCTGACCGCCGTACCGACAGCGGGCGATCCTCCGCCGGCCGGCCCCGATCACGCGGACGGATAACCCCTGGTGTTGCCCGTTCTCCTCCCCGTAGACGAGCCGAGAACGGGCAACAAGGACGGATATCCGTGCTTGTGCGCGAGGGTCAGGGGGTGTCGGCGTAGCGGGCTTCGGTGGTGGCTTTCGCAGCTCGCCACCAGGGTTCGTGGTCGCGGTACCAGGTGATGGTGTCGGCCAGGCCGGATTCGAAGTCGGGGTGTTGCGGGGTCCAGCCGAGTTCGGTGCGGAGTTTGGTGGAGTCGGTGGCGTAGCGGAGGTCGTGGCCGGGGCGGTCGGGGACCAGGTCGTAGGCGTCGGGCGGCTGGTCCAGGAGGCGGAGGATCGTTTCGGTGACCTGTTTGTTGGAGCGTTCCTGGCCGGAGCCGATCAGGTAGGTGTCGCCGAGCCGGCCGTCGCGCAGGATTTTCTGTACGGCGGCGTTGTGGTCGTCGACGTGGGTCCACTCGCGGACGTTGGCGCCGGCGCCGTACACCTTGGGACGGCTTCCCGTGAGCACGCTGGTGATGTGGCGCGGGATGAGCTTCTCGACATGCTGGTACGGGCCGTAGTTGTTGGCGCAGTTGGAGATCGTGGCGGCGATCCCGTACGAGCGGGTCCACGCCCGGACCAGGTGGTCGGAGCTCGCCTTGCTGGCCGAGTACGGCGACGACGGGTCGTACCGCGTTTCCTCGGTGAACCGCGTGCCGGTGTCGAGCGACAGCGCACCGAACACCTCGTCGGTCGAGATGTGGTGCAGGCGGACGTCGTACCGGCGTACTGCCTCGAGGATGTTGAACGTGCCGACCACGTTGGTCCGGATGAACGGCGCCGGATCGCCGAGCGAGTTGTCGACATGCGACTCGGCGGCGAAATGGACGACGACATCCGTCTGCCCGACCAGCCGATCGACCAGCGCCGTGTCGGCGATATCGCCTTCGACGAACTCGATGTCGTCCGCCACCGGCGCCAGGTTGCGGACATCACCGGCGTACGTGAGGGCATCCAGCACAGTGATCCGGCCGTACGCCGATATGGCGCTCTGCACGAAGTTGGCGCCGATGAATCCGGCTCCGCCGGTCACCAGGATCCGGTCCATCTACACCACCACGTTGGTGCGCGGCTGTTTCAGCAACGCCAGCAGATATTCGCCGTACCCGGAATTGCGCAGTGGCTCGGCGAGCAGCCGGAGGTCGTCGTCACTGATGAACCCCTGCCGCCACGCGGCCTCCTCGACACAACCGACCTTGAGCCCGGTGCGATTCTCCAGCACCCGCACGAAGTCGGAAGCATCCGCCAACGACTCGATCGTCCCAGTGTCGAGCCAGACCGATCCACGATCCAGCTGCTGGACCTGCAGTTTGCCGCGGCGCAGGTACTCCTGGTTCACATCGGTGATCTCGAGCTCGCCGCGTGCACTCGGCTGCAGCGATCGCGCGATCTCCAGCACGTCGTTGTCGTAGAAGTACAGACCGACCACGGCAAAGTTCGACCGTGGCTCACTCGGCTTCTCCTCGATCCCGATCGCCCGCCGATCCGCATCGAACTCCACCACGCCGTACCGCCGCGGATCCGCCACGGTATAAGCGAAAACCACGCCACCGTCCGGATCCGCCCGGACCTTCAGCTCATCGGAGAACCCGTCCCCGTAGAACAGGTTGTCCCCCAGGATCAGCGCCACCGCACCGTCGCCGATGAACTCCTCCGCCACCAGGAACGCCTCGGCAATCCCGTTCGGCCGAGCCTGCACCGCATAACTGAACGTGCACCCGAACTGTGCTCCGTCCCCCAGCAACCGCCCGAAACTCGCGCTGTCCTCCGGAGTCGTGATGATCAGGATGTCGTTGATCCCCGCACTCATCAACGTGGCCAGCGGGTAGTAGATCATCGGCTTGTCGTAGATCGGCATCAGGTGCTTCGAGATCCCCCGAGCCATCGGGTACAACCGCGTCCCCGACCCACCAGCCAGCACGATCCCTTTCATCAAGCCTCCTCCCCCGCACCCTAAGTCGACTACTTGCCCCCCACAACCACCCCGGCGAGTCGCCTAACGCAGCACGAAGGACAGGAGGTACTCCCGGCCCGAGGCCTTCGACACGCTCCGCCTCCCACCACAAACCGCCCGACGGCCCCACACCTCCTGTCGCTCGTGCACTCGCCGCGCAGCGGTGGCCGTTGCGCGGCGGTTGCCTAGCCTTTGATGGCGCCGCCGAGGGCGAAGGCGCCGCCTAGTTTCTTGCTGAGGAGCAGGTACAGCAGCAGGACGGGCATGGTGTAGATCAGGGAGTAGGCGGCCAGCTGGCCGTAGTTGGGTTCTCCGTACTGGCCGAAGAAGGTGAAGATGCTGACGGAGGCGGGGAGTCGCTCCGGAGAGAGCAGGAGCATGAAGGGGACGAAGAAGTTTCCCCACATGCCGATGAAGGTGAAGATCAGCACCACCGCGATCCCGGGCCACATCAGTGGGAGCACGATGCTTTTCAGGGCCCGCATGTTGCTGGCACCGTCGACCCACGCCGCCTCTTCCAGCGAGATCGGTACGCCGTCCATGAAGGTCTTGGTCAGCCAGATCGCGAACGGCAACGAGCTCGTGGCCATGAACATGATCGTGCCGCCCAGCGTGTCCACCAGATTCAGCTGAACGAACAACCCGTACACGGGAACCATGACCGCGGTGATCGGCAACCCCGTACAGAACAGCACCGTCAGCAGGAACGGCCGGTTGAAGCGGGACTTGAACCGCGACAGCGGGTACGCCGCCAAGACCGCGCACACCATGGTGAGCAACGCCGCCCCGCCGCACAGCACGATGCCGTTGAGCACCGGCCGGTACGTCGTGTCGGTGTTCAGCACGGCCTTGAAGTTCCCGAGCGTCGGGCTCGTCGGGAACTCGACCCGCAGTCCCGCCGTCCGGTTGATCGACGCGAACAGCACCCACAGCAACGGGAGCACGAACAAGATGCCGATGGCAAGCAGGATCAGGTTCGAGGCCAGCTTGCTCAGACGGTCGCGGGCAATCACGCTGCCTCCGAGTTGAGTCCACGCAGGTAGATCAGCGAGAAGACGGCGCCGATCGCCAGCATCACCAGGGCGATCGCGGTCCCGTAGCCGATCTGGGAGAAGCTGAACGCCTGCTCGTACATGTACAGCGGCAGCGTCTGGGACTTGGTCCCGGGACCACCGCGGGTCATTGCGTAGATCAGACCGAACACGCTCAGCGTCTGCAGCGTGATCAGCATCAGGTTGGTCATGATCGCGCGGCTGATCATCGGCAGCGTCACGAACACGAGCCGCCGCCAGCCGCCGGCGCCGTCCATCTCGGCCGACTCCTCGATCTCCTTCGGCACCTCGCTCAGCGCCGCCGAGTACACCAGCATCGAGAACGCCGTACCGCGCCAGATGTTGGCCAGCGAGACCGCGATGATCGGTGCCGCGTACAACCAGTCCTGACCGGGCAGGCCGACCCAGTGCAGCATCACGTTCAGCGTGCCCTCCTCGTTGAAGAACGCCGAGAGCAGGTAGGCCGCCACCACCTCGGGCAGCACCCACGCACCGATGACCGCCGTACCGACGAAGTTGCGGACCACCTTGGTGGACTTGCGCATCAGCAGCGCCAGCCCGAGCCCGAGGGTGTTCTGGCCGATGATCGCGGAGACCAGCGTGAACACCAGGGTCAGCCAGATCGCGTTGCTGAACGCACCGCTGCCGAAGGCCTTGCGGAAGTTGTCCAGGCCGACGAACGTCACGTTCGCCGCACCGGTACCGGTGAGCGCCATGTTCGTGAAGGCGGCGTATATGCAGTACAGGATCGGGCCGGCCAGGAAGACCAGCATGAGTCCGATGGCCGGGGTGAGCGGCAGCATCTTGAACAGGTTCGCGGTCCGCGGCTTCCCGTTGCGTCCGGGCTTGGACGCAACGGGAGCCGGAGCGACAGTCGTCGTCACAGGGAGGGTTCCTTCGCGAAGGGACTACTGGCCTGAGGTCGTCTTGTCCTTACCGACAATGCCTTCGACGGCTTCGTCGTAGTTCTTCGCGGCCTCGTCCACCGAGGACTGTCCGGTCATCACCGCCTCCATCGCGGTGATGATCTCGTTCGAGACCTTCGGGTACTCCGCGTAGGCCGGCCGGTACACGGTCACCGAGACCAGGTCGGTGAAGAACTGCGTGCTCTTCGACGAGCTCTTGTAGCCCTCGTCGGCGGCGACATCCTTCCGGACGGCGATCTGCGCGCCGTCGGTCGCGTACTTGGCCGCGTTCTTCTGGGTCTGCAGGGTCTTGATCAGGTTCCAGGCCGCGTCGGGGTTCTTCGACTTGGCCGGGATCGCCCAGGTCCAGCCACCGGAGAGGCTGACCTTGCCCTTACCGCCGCCGTCCTGGGTCGGCATCGCGGTCTGGCCCATCACCTCGGTCCACTGCGGCCACGGCTTGGCGCCGGTCTTCTGCCAGTTGCCGTAGATCCAGGAGCCGTCCAGCGCGATGCCGAGCTTGCCCTCGGGGAGCAGTTCGGTGCCGACCTTGGAGCCCATGTTCGGGTCCAGGGCCTGCTTCGGGGACGGGCCGATGCCCTCGGAGAAGACGGTCTTGACGAAGTTCAGCGAGTCCTTGAAGCCCTGGCTGCCGACGACCCACTTCTGCTGCTCGCTGTTGTAGAGCGTGTCCTTCGTGCCGTACAGCAGCATCTCGAAGCCCTGCATGGCCGAGGCCTCACCCATCGGCTTGCCGGAGTACATGTTGAACGGGGTGACGCCGGGGACCTTGGCCTTGATGGTCCGGGCCGCGCTCAGGACGTCGTCCCACGTCTTCGGCTGCCAGTCGGTCGGTAGTCCGGCCTTGGCGAAGATCTGCTTGTTGTACCAAAGTGCCCGGGTGTCCGTGCCGTCCGGTACGCCGTACGTCTTACCGTCCAGCGCCTTGGCCGCGCCCTTGGCGGTGTCCTCGAACTGGCTCCACTGGTCCCACTTCGAGATGTACTCGTCGAGCGGCCGCAGGTAGCCCGCGGTGATGTCGGAGTTGATCAGGAAGGTGTCTTCGTAGACCACGTCCGGTGCGGTGTTCGGCGACCGCATCATCAGCTGCAGCTTGGTGTAGTAGTCGTTCTCACTCGCCACGATCGGCAGGATCTCGACCGTCGATCCGGGGTTGGCCGCCTCGTACTCGGCCTTCACGCCGCCGAGGAAGGTCTTCATGGTCGTGCCCGGGCCCCATTGCTGGTAGGCGATCTTGATGTTCGCCGGGCCACTGCTCTGACCACCGGATTCCGGCTGCTTGGTGCTCGACCCCTGACTACAGGCCGAGACCGCCAGCAGCAGCGCGGACGCGGCCAGCGCGCCCACCGCCTTGAAACGCTTTCTTGTCACCATCAGGTCCACCTTCGGGCAATCGTTGTCATCCCGGTACCACGACCCAAACAGAGCAGGCTTTTGGCGAACTTAGGAGGCTGACGGCCGTGAAGTCAATGGGTGACAGACAACGTTGTCCTCGCTGGCAGGCAGCAACGCGGTGACCTTGTCATAACAATCAGGTCACCGCGCCGAAACATCGTTCAGACCGTAACGGGCGAAGCCTCGTGACGGCCATGGACGACACGTTGCGACCGCATCGCGCCCAAGCCACAGAGGAACAGCCCGACGGCAAGCCACGCGCCGAGTACGACGAACGCCGTACCGGACCCGGCCCCGTCGAAGAAACTCACCGAGCGCAACGCCGTACCAGCGGCTCCTGGCGGTAGCAGCTGACCGAACGCGCCCCACCCGCTCGGCAGCATCTCCGGCGCACTCGTCAGCCCCGACAGCGGGTTGCCGAGCAGCATCATCAACGCGGCCCCGACGCCGAGCCCGGCCAATCCGAACAGCCACTCCAGTCCGAGCAGCGTCAGGCTGATCGCCGCGATCGACAGCGCGATCACGCCGGAGTTCGCGAAGTAGTTGCCTTCGAAGGACCCGAGCCAGAACTGCAGTACGGCGGTCAGTGCGAGCCCGCCCGTGATGGCCAGGCCGACCGCGCCGATCATCCGCCGGCTGCCGGACGAGATGCGCATGGTCAGCACAGCCGCGGTCATGATGCCGCCGAGTACCAGCGGAAGCGCACCGGCAGCCAGACCAGCACCTCGCGGGTCATCCGCGGGCAGCGGCACGATGTCGGTCACCTTGGCCGGACGCTCCGGCGACAACCGGGTGGCCAGCTGAGCCAGCAACTGAGCAACCACGGGCCCACCAGCCGAAGCAGTCAGCACCTCGGGCTGCGCCGGGTCGAGCACGATCGCGCCGTACACCTCGCGATCCTCGATCTTCTGCGCGGCGGCGGCCCTGTCGGTCACCTGCGTGATCTCGAAGCCGCCCGGCATCGCTTGCTCCAGCCCGGCCTGGACCTGGCCGACCGCCTGGCTCGGACCGGCGACAGCGATCGGTACGTCGCGGGGCGCGGACCGGGCGGCCGGCCAGGCGAACGCGATCAGCAGCACGGTGAGCACGGCGGTGAGCAGCAGAACGACGGCAACCAGGGGCGGCTGGCGGTGCTCGGCCTGCGCCTCAGCAGTCATGAGGGGGACTCCTTCTCGAACTAAACCGAATGACCGTTCTTTATTGATTCCGAGCGTGCCGCAGGGTGGCTCGCTTGTCAAGAACGGACATTCGTTTTAAGTTCGCGGTATGCCGAAGGTGACCGAGGAACATCGCGTGGCCCGCCGCGCCCAGATCGTTGCGGCCGCGCGCTCCTGCGTACTCGAGCAGGGTTTCCACAAGGCGACGATGGCCGACGTGATCGCGGCCTCCGGCCTGTCCGCCGGTGCCGTTTACGGCTACTTCAAGAGCAAGGAGGAGATCGTCGCGGCGATCGCCGAGGAAGCGCTCAGTAACGTCGACGAGCTGTTCGAGACCGTCCTGGTCACCGACGAGCCGGTGCATCCGGTGATGGTGATGGAGCGCGTCCTGAACCACATCATCACGATCGCCGAGCGCCCCGGCGGCGACGTCACCCGGATCGGGGTGCAGGCGTGGTCCGAGGCGCTGCGCAACCCTGCCGTGATGGAGATTGCCGGCGGCAAGTACCGGATGCTGCGCACCCGCTTCGCCGAAGTCGCCCGCCGCGCCCAGGCCGACGGCACCATCGACGCCGGCGTCGACCCCGAGCATGTCGCCCAGGTCCTGTTCGGTTTCGTGCCCGGTTTCATCCTGCAGCGCCTGATCATCGGCGACGTCACCCCCGAGTCCTACACCGCCGGACTGCGCGCGCTGTTCAAGAGCTGAGCTGCTCAAGTCATCAGACCTCCCAAAAATGAGAGTCCGTACCACTTGTCCCCGTCAGCCACGAATTCATGAAGCAGGGCTTGAGTAGCGCGACCTACCCGGTTAAGTTGTCCGAGCACTTCATTCAGGACTTGAAGAAAGGCCGGGGTTCAGCCAACGACGCTGGGGGCGACGGGTGCGCGGACGAACGATCACACGAACACGGCCGGCGGCCGATCTGTCGTGGTACTGGAGCAGTCAGACGGCGAGTTTCGTCGGTGACCGGCTGACCGGTTTTGCCGTTCCCAGTATCGCGATTCTGACGCTGGACGCGTCCAGCGCCGAGGTCGGCGTACTGTCCGCGCTGGGCTGGTTCGCCTACCCCGCGTTCGGGCTGGTGGCCGGAGCCGCGCTCTCCCATGTCCCCCGCCGCCGCGTGATGATCGCCGGCGAGACCGTCCGTTTCGCTGTCTTCGCGACGATCCCGCTGGCTGCGCTCCTCGGCGGTGCCGGGATGGGCCAGCTGTTCGTGGTGGTTGCGGTCGCCGGTGTCGCGATGGTGTTCGTGGATGTCGCGAGCCAGTCCTACCTGCCCGCACTGGTCTCCCCTGGCGGATTGGTCGGTGCCAACGCCAAGCTGCAGAGCTCGGACAGTGCCTCCAAGCTGGTCGGTCCAGCACTGGCCGGTCTGCTGCTCCGTACCACCGGCTCGACCGTCGGCCTGTTCCTGAGTGCCCTGCCCTTCCTGGCCTCGGCCTACGGCCGCACTCGCATCACGACGATCGAACCACCCGCAGAGCCGGCCCAGGAGCCCTTCCTGCAAAGGATCCGGACCGGCTTCGCGTTCGTGCGACACCACCCGGTACTGCGCAGACAGGTCGGAGCGGCCGCAGTTCGCAGCTTCGGCTCCGGCATGGTCGACGCCGTACTGCTCCTGTTCGCGTACCGCGTTCTCGGGCTCTCCAGCCTCGCCGGCGGCCTGCTGATCGCCGCAGGTTCAGTCGGCGGCCTGCTCGGCGCTTTCGTCGCCAACCGCCTCGCCAGCAAGCTGGGTACCCGCAGGGTGCTGCTGCTGACGAGCGTGGAAGCCCTGTGCTGGTTGGCGATTCCGCTCTGCCTCGTCACAGCACCTGCGGTCACGCTGGTGCTGATCCGAGTCCTCGCGGGCGGCTGGCTGCCGGTGTGGAACGTCGTGACCACCAGTGTCCGTCAGCAGGTCACACCGGCTGCGCTGCAGAGCACAGTGCACGCAACTGCCCGCACGCTCACCTCGTCCACCGTTCCGCTCGGCGCACTCACCGGCGGCTTCGCCGGCGGCGTACTGAGCACTCATCTCGGGGCCGCGACCGGTCTCGTCCTGGTACTCGCGACGGGAGGTGTGATCGCCGGAAGCAGTGCCCTACTCGCCACTCCACGGGAGGTCCGATGCGCCCCACCACGACCCGCACCCTGAACACCAAAGAGTTCGCCGACATCCTGCACACCGTCTCGATCCGGTCCAAGGCCCGCAAGAACCTGCTGACCGACCCCGAGTACGCCGCTCCGCTACCGCAGGAGGTCAGTCTGCAACTGACCTACCGCTGCAACCTGCGCTGTACCCACTGCTACCAGTGGAACGAGCAGGGCTTCTTCCGCGACTTCAGCTCCGAACGCCAGCGCACCGAGCTGGACCTGTCCGTCATCGAGGACGTGCTGAGGACGACCGCCGAGGTCCGCTCCAAGATGTTCCTCTGGGGCGGCGAACCGTTGATGCACACGAAGTTCGACGAAGTCGCGAAGCTACTGGAGAAGTACCCGCGGACCGTCAACATGTGCACCAACGGCCTGCTGTTCAAGCGCAAGGTCGACGACCTGCTCCGGATCGGCGAGAACCTCAACCTCCTGGTCAGCCTGGACGGTCTGGGCGAGGACCACGAGGCACTGCGTGGCCGCGGCACGTTCAAGCGGACCATGGAGAACATCCAGATGATGCTGGACCTCAAACGCGAAGGGAAGTGGGACGGCGAGCTTTCGCTGTCCTGCATGGTCTCCCACGTCACCGTGCACAAGATGTACGAGTTCATGGAGTGGGCCGAGGAGCTGGGCGTCAACACCGTCTACTTCCAGTTCCCCTGGTACATCAGCCCGTCGGTCGCGGAGGCGATGGACCGGCTCTACGAGCAGTCGTTCGCCTGGCTGGAGCCGAACACCGACACCAAGAAGCCCACCTGGCACTCGTACACCTACCAGCTGCCCGAGGAAGAGCTCCCCGCGCTGCGGGAGTCGATGGCCCGGCTGGCGTCCCGTGCCTGGAACGTGCGGCTGCGCTACCAGCCGCAGCTCGAGGACGACGAGGTCACCGACTTCATCCTCGGTACGTCGCGCCCCGCGCAGCACCGCAGCAAGTGCCTCGCGGTCTCCAACCGGATGGAGGTGCACGCCGACGGTGCGGTCAGCTCCTGCAAGTTCTTCCCGGAGTTCGTGGTCGGCAACCTCTACGAGCAGTCGGTCAGCGACCTGTGGCAGAGCCAGTCGTTCCGTGAGGTGCGCCGGATCATGTCCGAGAACGGAATGATGCCGGTCTGCTCGAAGTGCATCCTTCTCTACCTGAACGGAGTCTGAGGTGACCATCGAAGACCGCGTGAAGCTCGTGCTGGCCAAGGTGCTCGACAACGGCACGACCGCCGAGGAGATCGGCTCCGGCGCCGACCTGGTCGAGGAGTACGGTCTGGACTCGCTGCAGACGATCACGTTCCTGCTGGCGATCGAGGACGAGTTCGACCTCGAGCTCGACTATCCCAACCTCCAGCTGGACGATCTGCGATCGGTGCGGCAGTTCAGCGCCTTCGTGGAGCGGCTGGCCACTCCAGTGCAATGACGGTCCGCTTCGGGACGTTCGACGCGGAGACGTGGTGGCGGCCGGCCGACCTGGCCGAGCTGCCATCGGTCGGCGGCCGCGATCCGGCTGTCGATGCGATGGACGAGCTGCTGCTGGGTTTCTGCGCACCGGACGACCTGCTCATCACCCGGTATCCGATCCATCCGGACGTCCTGGCAGGTCATTCGGTTCGCCACGTTTCGGTCGGCGATCCGGGGCCTGGTCCGGTCGAGCGGTTCATCGATCCGGATCTGGTGCAGGGTGCGGACGTCGCGCCGTACGCCGTCCTGCCGGACACCTCTCAATTGGTCGGCGCGAGCCTGCCATCGAGCGAGGTCGTTGCCCGGGTCAACTCCAAGACCTGGTCGAACGAACTGGTGATCGAGCTCGGCCTCCCCGGCGCGGGCCGAGTCGTCCGCTCACCGGAGGAGCTGGTCACCGTCGTCACCGAGCTCGACTTCCGAGCCCTGGTGAAGGATCCGTACGGCGTCTCCGGTCGCGCTCTGCTCGAAATCTCCACCCCCGGCGTCCTGCGCGCGGTCGAGCGCGTGCTGCGCAAACAGGACCGCCGGGTCGAGCTGCTCGTCCAGGAGAAGCTGCCCAAGCTGCATGACTTCTCCGGCCACTTCATCGTGCACCGCGACGGTACGGCGGACTTCCTCGGCCTGCAGCAGATGACCAACAAAGGCTTCCGTCATCTCGGCTCCCACCGACCACCGACCGCCTTGGTCGACGAAGGCTGGTACGCCGAATCGCTGGCAGGTGTCACCGACGCGCTCGCCAAGGCCGGGTACTGGGGACCGGTCGGCGTCGACGCCATGCTGCTCGCCGACGGAACCGTCGTACCGGTCCTCGAGATCAATGCCCGCCAATCCCTCGGCCTACTCACCCTGCACCTGGATCAGCGGACCGACCTGACCGCCCACCTGTGGCAGCTCGAACTGAACGTTGCCCCAGGCAAGGGAATTACCGATGTGCTGACCGCCTTCGACGGCCTGCTCACCACCGGCGACGAGCCCGGCGTACTGGTGCTGAACGGCAGCACCCTCGCCGCGCCCGGCGGCCGGGTGTACCTGGCAATCTTCTGCCGCCCGGACGACCTCGGCCAGTGGCAACGCCGCTTGGTGACCGCGGTCGACGCCGCCGGCCTGACACCACGAGGGATGACCGATGCCGCTTGAGATCGGGCTGATCGGAGCCACCGGGATCGCTGCCCGCACCATGCTGGCACCGGCCACCACCGCGAACGCCCACGTCCGGGCGGTCGCCGCCAGTGACGCCGTACGAGCCAAGGAGTTCGCCAACCAGCACGGGATCGAGGTGGTGCACGAGAACTACGCAGCCCTGCTCGCCGACCCTTCGGTCGAAGCCGTCTACATCTCGCTGCACAACTCGGCCCACCACCGCTGGGCGGTCCGCGCGGCCGTCGCCGGGAAGCATGTGATCGTCGAGAAACCCTTGTGCCTCACCGCCGAGCAGGTCGCCGAACTGGAGTTCGCCGCCAACGGCACCGTCCAGGTGACCGAGGCCGTGGCGACGGCCAACCACGAGTGGCAGCAGGTGGTCCGCTCCTTCATCGACGACGGCCGCTACGGCGTACTGCGGTCCGTCCGCACTCGCATGACCTTCGCCGAACCGAAACCCGGCGGCTACCGCGACCAGCCCGAACTGGGCGGCGGCATCTTCTACGACTGCGCCAGCTACTGGCTCCAAGCAATCCAGGCCACAGTCGGCCTCACCACCGAAACCGACGCCGTCGAGGTCACCGGCGAATCCGCGTTCGACGGCCCCAACGGAGTAGACCGATCCTTCGTAGCCACCCTCCACTGGCCAGACGGCGCAACCGCCACCCTGGACTGCGACACAGGCCCGACCCACCTCTCTGAACACGTCTTCACCTTCGACCAGGCCACCGTCAAACTCCGCAACTTCCTCCGCCCGGTCCTAGGCCCCGTCCCCCTCAACCTGATCATCACCCCCACCACCGGCAACCGCGAAGTCATCACCTTCGCCCCCGTCGCCTACTACGAACGCCAACTGACCAACTTCGTCAACGGCACCTCAGACCTGACCGAAGCCATCCCCCGCATAGAACTGATGGACGCCATCTACGCCGACGCCCGTCGGAGGGGCACAGCATGAGCCATGACTCGGGTCGCCGCCCCCAGCCCCGCCCCCTGGACCCCGCGCATCTCGCCTCCTTGCTCACTCGGGCAGGTCGAGATCCTGCGGCACTTTCCACAGTCACGGAGCTTGCCGACGGCACCTACAACACCGTGCACCTGCTCACACATGCCGACGGTGACCTGGTACTGAAGGTGGCCCCGACCGGTCCCGGGCTCACGTATGAACAAGACCTCATCCAGACGGAAGCGACGTTCTACCAAGCGGCGCTCGGTAAAGCTCCGGTCCCCGAGGTCGTCGACTCCGGCCCCGACTTCCTCCTGATGACCGCACTCCCCGGCGTCACACTCCACAGCGTCTCCACCGAACGAGCGCAGTACCGGCGTGAGCTCGGAGCGATCGTCTCCAGCCTGCACGAAGTCACCGGCACCGACGGCTTCGGCTATCCACAACGCGGCTTCAAAGACTCGTGGAGCAAGGCCTTCCTAGCCATGTTCGACGACCTCCTGACCGACGCCGACCGGTACGACGTCGCCCTCCCGGCCAAGGTGACCCGCCAACTCGTCACCGACCGCACCGCCCTACTCGACTCGGTCAGCACCCCCCGCCTGATCCA
Source organism: Kribbella sp. NPDC056345 (assembly GCF_042262745.1). Lineage (NCBI taxonomy): Bacteria > Bacillati > Actinomycetota > Actinomycetes > Propionibacteriales > Kribbellaceae > Kribbella > Kribbella sp. NPDC056345. Next base: position 22,318 of record NZ_JBHJQQ010000023.1, read on the forward strand.
CTTCGACCTCTGGGACGGCAACATCCTGGTCGAGGACGGCCGAGTGACCGGCCTCATCGACGGCGAGCGCGCATTCTGGGGCGACCCGGTAGCGGAGTTCGTCTCACTCACTCTCTTCAGCGACGTCGACCCCGACCTCATCGCCGGGTACGGCGCTGACATCGACCGCGAACGCCTGTCCCTCTACCGCGTCTACCTCTACCTGATCATGCTCATCGAAGGCACCCCACGCGGCTACACCGGCCCCGACCACGCCGGTCTGGTCAAGCTGGTCGCGCGACACCTCGCCAAAGAACTGGCAGCACTGTGATCGAGATCCTCACCTCAGGCGTCGCGCTGGGCGTCCACGTCCCCGGTCTCCTACTAGCCGACCGCATCCGCGAACAAGGCGGCCAGGTCTCCGTCTCAGTCCTGGAACGGCTCATGCCGGCCAAGACCCTCGAAACCACCGCCCAGTCCAAGGTAGCCTTCCACCGCGACTTCCGAGTCGCCATGGCCGGCCAGAAGCTCGCCGGCAACGCCTCCCGCGCCGCAGACCCGGCAGCTGTCGACCAGCTCTTCAAAGACTGGCAATCCCGCGGAGTGACCCGCTTCATCGTCTTCTCCGGCTTCTGGCTCACCCTGCTCACCGACTACCTCGAACACCACGGACCGGTCGACGTAGACATCTGCCACGTGGACTCGGTCATCTCCCCCTCATTCCAGAAGGTCGGCACCCCGCCGTACCCGGTCCGGCACGTCAAGCTCGCCGACGCGGACGCCGGCACGATCCCCTGCAGCATCCCGGTCAGCCGCGACGCACCGATCGCCTGGACCGACCGCGACCACCGCCTGCTCGTACACGGCGGCGGCTGGGGCATGGGCACGTACCGCGAGTACGCCGCCGAGCTCGGCACCGTGGGGTTCGCACTGGACGTGGTCGCCTACGAGAAGCAGGACCTGACCTCAGACGGCGTCCGCTACTTCATGATCGACCCGGACTGGCATCCCTGGCTGGACGACGGCTATCCGCCGTTCGGACTCGCCGGGGAGGCGTTCGAACAGCGCACCGGTCACCATGGCTCATTCGACCTGTGTCGGCAGGCCCTGGCCACCGTCAGCAAGCCCGGCGGCGGCACACTGCTCGACTCACTGTGGTCCGCAACCCCACTCGTCCTACTCGAACCATTCGGCGCTCACGAGCAACGCAACGCCGACCTGTGGATCTCACTCGGCTACGGCATCTCCTTCGCGGACTGGGCCACCAAGGACTTCGCAGTCGACGTACTGCAAGACCTGCACGAGGCCCTGCTCAAAGCGGAGGTGCCTGACTACTCGGAGGCGCTGCTGTGAAGACCTCCTTATGGCAGACGTTCGCCTTACACCTGGACGCGAACCGACCAGGGTTCGCACGCGGACCGTGGTTCACGATGAACGCCGTACTCGAGCTGGACGGCGCACTGAACCCCAGCGCGCTCGCAGCAGCATTCCACGAGCTGCAGCGACGCCACGACGTACTGCGCACCGAGATCGTTGACCAGTCCCAGCTGATCCACCCTGCGCCGACAGCCGAGCTAGAGCTGGTAGACGCGGTTGAGACACACGCCGAAGTACCGCTCGCAGCCCCAGTCCGGCTGCGGCTGGCCGGCAACCGCCTCGCCCTCCACCTGCACCACATGGTCGCCGACCCGGTGACACTCTGGACCACCCTGGACGAGCTGGCCGCCCTCTACTCCGCCCAGCTGACAGGTGCCGCCGTACCGCCCCCTGCTGCGCAGTACGCCGACTACACCCTCAACGAAGCCGCACTGGTCGAACGCCAACGCGGTCCGGCCAGCGACTGGTGGCAGGCCCGACTCACCGACGCCAAGCCCTGCCCCCAACCACCCGCCCAGCCAGCCAAGCCCTTCGCCTACCGCGACCAGCTACTCACCCCCTCCGAGCTGACCGCGGTCAACCAGCGAACCCTGCACCAACGCAGTACGCCGCTAGTCACCCTGCTCGCCGCACTAGCCGCCGGCATGACGCCGTACGTCGGAGCCGGTGACACCCTGGTCTTCGCCACCCTGTTCAGCAAACGCGACCGCCCCCAGTGGCAACGCGTACTCGGCCCCTGCATCGTCCCGTCCGTCCTGGCCATCCCCCGCGACGCCGACATCGCCACAGTCCGCGAAGCAGTAGTCGGCTGCAGCCGCCACGCCCGCTTCCCCGTCCTGGAAGCCGACGTCCCACCCCGCTCCCCCTTCTTCGAATACGTCCCCCAGCAGTGGCCCCCCGGCTACCACTTCGGCCCAGTCCAAGCCTCAATCACAGCCGTAGCCGGCCCCAAGGACACCGGCCTGGCCGACATCCTCGGCATCCGCCTCCGCCCCACAACCACCAACGCCCTAACCGGCCACTTCAGCGGCGACGGCACCGACTGGACCGAGCCCCTGGTCTCCCAGGTCTGCGCAGGTATGCGCAACCACCTGGTGTCCTAGGTGGTGTTTGCACCACCATCGACCACGTCTCAGCACCCTGGGGTGGAGGGTGGAGGATCCGTAGCGTCCTGGGTATGACGAAGAGGCGGCAGGACGCCGCGGTCCGCAGCGAGCATTCAGTGGTACTTCAGGATGTACGGCGGGTCTACGGCCGGGGTGGCAACAGCGTCATCGCACTCGACGGGGTGAGCATCGGATTCGGGCGCGGTACGTTCACCGCGGTGATGGGGCCGTCGGGTTCCGGTAAGAGCACCTTCCTGCATTGTGCGGCGGGTTTGGATCGGCCTACGTCGGGTTCGGTTCTGATTGACGGGCTGCCGTTGGCCGGGATGAACGAGCGACAGCTCACCGAGCTGCGTCGTGAGCGGATCGGGTTCGTGTTCCAGTCGTTCAACCTGCTGCCCGCGCTGACGGTCTGGCAGAACGTCGTACTGCCGCAGGAGCTCGACGGTCGGCGGCCGAACAAGGCGGCGGTCCGTGAGGTGCTCGAGCGGGTGGGCCTCGGCGACAAGCAGCGGAACCGCCCGGGCGAACTGTCCGGTGGTCAGCAGCAGCGCGTCGCGATCGCCCGCGCGCTGGTCGCCCGCCCGGCGGTGATCTTCGCCGACGAGCCGACCGGCGCCCTCGACACCCAGACCGCGGCCGACGTCCTCGAACTGCTCCGCGAACCGGTCCGCACCCAGGGTCAGACCGTGGTGATGGTCACCCACGACCCGGTCGCCGCGTCGTACGCGGACCAGGTCGTCTTCCTCGCCGACGGACGTCTCGCCGGAAGTTTGATCGCCCCGACCGCCGAGCAGGTCGCCGACCGGCTGACGCACCTCGGTGCGCGCGGGAAGCTCGCGGTGACCGGATGATGCGCCTCGCCATCCGCACCCTGCGCTTCCGCAAGGGCGGGTTCATCGCGACCTTCGTCGCGGTCGTCTTCGGTACGGCGATCGTGATGGCCTGCGGCGGTCTGATGGAGACCGGTATCCGCTCGAACGTCGAACCCCAGCGACTGGCCGCGGCCCCGATCGTGGTCACCGGCCAGCAGTCGCACAAACCACCGGGCGCCGACGAGGACACCGACGCCTTCCCACTGACCGAGCGAGTCGGGGTACCGGCTGAGTTGGTCACCAGGATCCGCGCGGTCGAAGGGGTCACGGGAGTGATCGGCGACCGCAGCTTCACGGCTCCGCTGGTCACACCATCCGGGTCAGTGGTTGCCGAAGGCCACAATTGGGCGAGCGCTGCGCTGGCGCCGTACAAGCTGGTGAGCGGTCGGGCACCCGGCGTCGGCGAGATCGTCAGCACCAGCGGCAAGCTGGGCGACCGGGTGCGTGTGCTGGCCAACGGGGTGCCCCAGAGCTTCACGGTCAGTGGCATCGCCGCGGCTCCGGCTGGTCACACCTTCTTCAGTGAGCCTGATGCCGCGCGGCTCAGCCGGATGCCCGACCGGTACGCCGACGTCGGCGTACTGGTTGCCCCTGGCACCGACGTCGACGCGGTCAAGGACCGGATCGAGGCACTCGGGAACGTGACCGCACTGTCCGGAATCGACCGTGGCCTGGCCGAGCACCCGGGCACCGGCGGACAGCGGGAGGCGCTGATCGCGATCGCCGGTTCGTTCGGCGGGATCGCGGTGATGACGATGATGTTCGTCGTCGCGTCCACGCTGGCGCTGTCGGCGCAGCACCGGGAGCGCGAGTTCGCCCTGCTGCGCGGGATCGGCACCACACCTGGTCAGGTACGGCGGATGATTCTCGGCGAAGGCCTGCTCGTCGCCCTGCCGGCCGTTGCCTTCGGCATCATGCCGGGGATGCTGCTCGGGCGGTTCCTGTTCGACCAGCTCGCCGAACACGGTGTCGCGTCGCCGGTGATCTCGTTCTACCAAGGCCTGATTCCGTTCGCGGCCGGTGCCGGTGCTGCGGTCCTCGCGGTGATCGGTGCGGCCCTGATCGCGGCTCGCAAGTCGGCCAAGATCAAGCCCGTTCAGGCGCTGATGGAGGCCTCGCTGCAGCGTAAGTGGTTCAGCTGGGTGCGGTTGATCGCCGGCCTGCTGTTCCTCGGCGGTGGTATGGCGCTGATGATCGTGACGGCAACCGTGATGGTCGGCCCGCTCGCCGGTGCCACCGCCGGCCCGTCCGTCCTGTGCTGGGCGATCGGTGTCGCGCTGCTCGGCCCCTTCTGGACCAAGGCCGCTCTGCTGCTGTGGCGTTGGCCGGTGCAAGCACTCAGCCGGGTCAACGGCCGACTGGCGATTCGCAACGTCTCGGTCCGCTCGGTGGCGATGTCGGCCGCTGTGATGCCGGTGATGCTTGCCGTCGGCATCTCCACCGCCAACCTCTACATGCAGACCACCCAGGTCGACGCCGCCTCCAAGGCCTTCACCCGCGACCTCAACGCGGACGTCGTCCTCACCTCGGCGACCGGCATGTCCCCGCAACTCGTGCAGCAGATCCGCGCCGTACCAGGTGTCAGCGGTGCGTCGGCGTACGTCCGCAGCACCGGCGTCATCGACGAACCCCGCAACGCACCCTTCGACGACGACGGCGCCCCACTCATCGGCGTCGACGCCCAGGACGCGAACGGCCCGGCCCCGGTCCGAGTCACCGACGGATCTCTTGCCGGCCTGACCGGCTCGACCGTCGCGCTGCCCGAGTACGTGGCGCAGAAGATCAACCGCGGCGTCGGCTCGACCATCACCGTGACCTTGGGCGACGGCACGTCCGTGAAGCTCAGCGTGGTCGCGATCTTCGCCGCCGAACGCGGTTACGAAAGCATCGTCCTCCCCACAGCCCTCGTCACCGCCCACACCACCGACGGCCTGATCCGCCAGATCCTCGTCCGCACCACCCCTGGTGGTGACCCCGGCCCGGCACTGACCAAACTCGCTGCCACCCATCCCGGCGTACAGGTCGCCGACCGCGAAGCCCTCGTCTCCGCCAACGCCGAGGACCAGAAAACCCAAGCGTGGGTCAACTACATGCTCGTCGGCATGCTCATCGCCTACACCGCAGTCTCGGTGGTCAACACCCTCGTCTCCACCACCCTGCGCCGCCGCCGCGAGTTCGCCCTCCAACGCCTCACCGGCTCAACCCGCGCCCAAGTCCTCCGCATGCTCACCGCCGAAGGCGCCCTCATCACCCTCTCCGGCATCACCCTGGGCACCCTGGTAGCCCTGGCCGCCCTCATCCCCTTCTCCGCCAAGGTCGCCAACTCCCTCCCCACCGGCCCCTTCTGGATCTACCTCCTGATCATCGGAGCCGCCACCCTCCTGACCTTCACCTCCACCCTCGTCCCCGCCGTCGCCTCCCTCCGCCAACCCCCCACCCAACCCACCCACGCCGACTAACAGGGTTATCCACAGGGCGCTCTGCAGGGTCACACCGATTGGCTCATGCTGGGGCGAATGGAATGGTGGTGGCACCGACAACTAGCCGACGATGGAATCCAGGAACTCATCCGTAGCCAGCACCAGATCGTGTCGCGCGTCCAACTGCTCTCAGCAGGCTGGACGAGCGACCGCATCAGGCAGCGGATCCGCAACCGCCGCTGGCAAACCATCCACCCCGGCGTCTATGCGACCCACAGCGGCCCCATCGGGTACGACGAACGCCTGATCGCCGGCCTCCTGCACGCCGGCCCCACCGCCGCCTGGAGCCACTACACCGCAGCCGAACAACTCGGCCTTCTGAAGCCCTCCCCCGATCGCCCGGTCCACGTGACCATCCCCGACCACCGCTCCCTCATCCGACGCCCCGGCCTCGTCATCCACCGCGACATCCACTGGGCCGACCGACTCGCGCGCGCCACCCCGCCCCGCCGTACCGCCGCCCACGCGGTCCTCGACATCGTCGGAATCACCCGAACCCTCGACGAAGCAGCAGCAGTCATCGCCGAAGCGTGCCAATCCGGCCGAGTACACCCCACCACCATCGCCGCGGCCCTGACCACCCGAGGCCGACTCCGCCACGGCCGTTCACTCCGGCCGATCCTCGCCGATGTCGCCGCCGGCTCCCACTCCCTCCTCGAACTCCGCTACATCCGAGACGTCGAACGCCGCCACGGCCTCCCCACCGGCCACCGCCAACGAGCCATCGACCGAGAGTTCACCGACGTGTACTACGACGGCTTCGGACTGGACGTAGAACTCGACGGCCGCCTCCACCACATCCCGCACCAGCGCTGGCGAGACCTCGACCGAGACAACAGAGCCACCCTCCGCGCCGAAACCACCCTCCGCTACAGCTGGCTCGACATCACCACCGCCCCTGCAGCCCCACCTGCCCAGTCCGCTAACCGATGGATTTTCGTCATCGAGTCCCCAAAATCCATCGGATAACGCAACCCCAGCCCGGCTAGAGGGGTTTGGTGGCTTGGCAGGTTAGGAGGAGGGGGATGGGGTTGCCGGGGAGGTGCCAGAGGCCTTCGGGGGTTGGGCGCATGGTGGGGCGGCGTTGGCGGAGGTCTACTGGGAGTTCGTCGACGCGGGTGATGTGGAGGCCGGCGGTGATGAGGGCGTTGAGTAAGCCGCTGATGGTCCAGGGCCAGGTGGTTTGGGTGTGGGTGGGGAGGTCCTGGCCGGTGTAGCTGGAAGTGACCTGGGATTGGCGGGGCTGGGTGCGGAAGTACGACGAGGTGATGCGGAGGTCGTCGTCGACCTGAGCCTGTTGGGGGTGGAACTCGCCGACGAACAGCATCCCGCCCGGTCGCAGCAGCCGCGCCACGACGCGCGCCCATTCGGTCAGGTCGGGCAACCACACCAGTACGCCGTACGTCGCGATCACGATGTCGTACTGCTCCCCCAGTACGTCGGCCGCGTCGTACACGTCCGCCTGTACGAACCGCGCGTCCAGGCCCACCTCATCCGCCAACCGCCGAGCCGCCTCGACAGCCGAACCCGAGAAGTCCAGACCGGTCACCGAAGCCCCGAGCCGAGCCCAGGACAGCGTGTCGAGGCCGAAGTGGCACATCAGGTGCAGGAGCCGCTTACCCCGCACGTCACCAAGCGCCTCCAGCTCAAACGGGCGCAGCGAACTCCCGCCGGCGCGGAAGCCGTCCACGTCGTACAGGCCGGCGCCGCTCGTGTGCGCCTCGGCCCGCAGGTCCCAGCCGGCCCGGTTCCCCTCCACGCGCTCATCCATACGGCCACGCTAGATCCCGCGACCGCAGGCCGCGACCGGTTAACGCAGAGGCGTCGGCTCGGCGACGGGCTGGAGGGCGATCGTGGTGGCCTGGATGATGCCGGCGTTGGCGCGCAGCCAGCTGGCGAGAACGACCTGCAGATCCTCCAGATCGCGCTCCTCCAGAATCACGCCAGGCACCGGCACACTCGCACCGAGCTCGGCCAGAACCGGGCGCAGATGCTGATCAGCGAGCAGCTTGTGACTGGGCGCGGCCGACACAGTGACCGGTACGACGACCGCCCCGGCCAGCGCACGAGCGGGGAGCACATCCAGGAAGCTCTTCAGCAGCCCGGTGTAGCTGCCCTTGTAGACCGGTGTCGCGATCACGATCACCGACGCCGAGGCGGCCAGCTCGATCGCGCTGTCGAGCGCAGTCCGATCCGCCTCACTGGCCGCGTCCCCCTGGAAGATCGCCGGGGCGATCGTGACCAGGTCGACCAGCTCGTCGATCCGGTACGGCGTTCCCAGCTCGGAGGCGAGGAGTTCCGCGACCGAGGCCGCGGCGGCCGCCGTACGGGAGCCGGCTTTGGGGTTGCCGACCACGGTGACCACGGACTGGGGCCAGACCGGTGGGTCCTCGACGACCTGTGGTTCGAACGCGATTGAGGGCATCTGACCCAGCTCCTGACCATCGGCAGTGATGGATCGAGCGTAGTCAAAGTCCAGCCCGCTACTCGACTTTCTCAGATGCTGAACTGCGGCCGCGCAGCTTGACAATCACGAACCAGGCCACCGCGGCGACCGCAGCGCCCAGGACGACCCACTGGAAGACACCGACCGACGACTCCACCACGTGCCACCGCTCACCCAGCTGGTACCCGGCCACGATCAGCAATGTGTTCCAGATCCCGCTCCCGATCGTGGTCAGCAGCAGGAACAGCGGCACGGACATCCGCTCGACGCCGGCCGGCACCGAGATCATGCTGCGGACGATCGGCACCAGCCGGCCGATCAGCACCGCCTTCGGGCCGTGCCGGATGAACCACTCCTCGGCCTTGTCGATGTCCTCGACCTTCACCAGCGGGATCTTCCCCGCCAGCGCGCGAGTCCGGTGCCGGCCCAGGACCGCACCCACGCCGTACAGGGCGAGCGCGCCGACGACCGAGCCGAGCGTGGTGAAGAGGATCGCGGCGGCCAGACCGAGGTCGCCCCGGCTGGCCGCGAACCCGGCCAGCGGCAGGATCACTTCACTGGGCAGTGGTGGAAACAGGTTCTCCAAGGCGACGGCCAGGCCCGCGCCAGGCGCGCCCAGCTTCTCCATCAGATCGATGGCCCAGCCGGCGATGCCCGTCGGTTCCTCAGCCGCTTGGAGAGCAATCATGCCGCCAAAGTACCCATCAGGGACAACCCTGAGTCGCCCCTACATCGCGTTGTGATGTGCAGTGATCCGGGTTGCGGACAGCTCTTTGTTGTACACGGCCACTTTGCCCACCGCGCCCTGGAAGTAGGACAGGAAATCACGCGTGCCAACGCGGAACGGCGCCGTACCGTCGCTCGGCACGATGACCGTGCCGGAGATGCTCAGGTCATCGGTGTCGCGCAGTACGCCGTCCCGGTAGATCTTCGTGTACCCATTCGGGTACGTCGTACTCTTCGCGTTCGCGTTGATCACCAGCACATAGTGGATCCAGGTCCCCGCGGTGATCGCGTCCTGGAAGTAGGAGCCCGCGCCCAGTCCACCGGTGTTGTTGAACAAGTAGCCGGAGATCCGGTTCGGCCGGTTCTCGGTGTTGGTCAGCGAGTACATCCGCGACACGTACTCGTGCTGCCCTGCCTCGCCCTTGCCCATCCAGTGCACGTAGCCGCTGCCCTGCACGTGCGGGAACTCGAGTGTGTCCGGCCGCATCCACGCCTCCAGCGTGAACGCCCCAGTCGTCGCCGGGCTCAGCTTCGCGTTGTCCGCAACCTGGAAGTACCCCGTGGCACCGTCGAACGCGGTCGCGGCGTCGCCGTTCGGCAAGGTGGTGGCCGACCGAGTCCCGCCGTACGCGCCGGTCAAGGCAGGCCCACCCGCGACCGAGGCTTCCGTGCTCGACCCCGGCTGAGCCAACCGCCAGAAGGCGACCGGACTGTCCACCAGGACCGCGGAGTCATAGGCGCTGACGCACGCCCCGGCGGTGCCTGTTGAAAGCAGCGACGCAGTGACAATCATGGCAATCACAGCAACCGCGAGTCGGTACATGGTTCCCCTCCCAAAGCGCTGTTCAGTCGGAACGCGACCGCGGCGCGGCCGTCGAGTGCCGGCGGACGACCGTGGCTTTGACGCCCACGGACTCCTCCTGCACGCCCACCTCCGGGCCCGGCCCCGCGACCGGTCCCGAACTGTCGAGCAGCCGCGAGATCGCCAGCTGGCCGACCCGGGCGCTCTGCCCGGTGACAGTGGTGAGCCCGGGGTGCACGAGCTCGGAGAGGATGTCGTCGTGCCCCGTCACGCTGACGTCCTCAGGCACGGACTTGCCGCGCCGACGTAGTCCCTCGACCAGCCCGGCAGCCAGTACGTCGTCGAACGCCATCACCGCGGTGATCCCCAGCTCGAGCACCTGGTCCGCAGCCAGTACGCCGTCCGCGTGCGTACCGTCGGTCGGATCGAGCCGCACCAGCTCGATCTCGAGCGCCCGCGCCCGGTCGGCGATCGTGCGGGCACGCTGCTTGTTCGACCACGAACCTGCCGGCCCTGGCAGGTACCCGACCCGGCGATGCCCTTGCTCGACCAACTCGTCCAGCAACTCGCGAAGCGCCGACCGGGAGTCCGTGTACACGCTCGGGATGCCTTCGACGATCCGGTTCACCAGGACCAGCGGCACGATCCCGCTGATCTCGCGGATGTGTGAGGCGGTCATCCGCGGCGCGCACAGGATCACCCCGCGACTCTGCTGCGCGAACTGCTCACAGACCTCGCGCTCGATATCCGCGTTGTCGTCGGTGTCCGCGACGAAGATGCCGGTCTGGTGACCGCGCGACACCTTCTGCGCGGCCTTCAGCAGGGTGGTCATGTACGGGTTCGAGATGTCCGGGACGACCAGCCCGATATTGGGCGACGTACCGGTGATGAGGGAGCGGGCCATCACGTTCGGCGTGAACCGCAGCCGGCGGGCGACCTCCCGGACCCGATCGGACGTCTCGGGCGAGATGCGGCCGGGACTGGAGAACACCCTGGAGACGGTCGAGATCGAGACTCCTGCTGCCTCTGCAACGTCTTTGAGAGTTGCGGGCTTGGTCCTTGGTGTCACTTGGTCGCCTCCCGGTCCACACGCCGGGCCGGCCGACGGGCCCAGCCGGACCCCAGCTCGGCGAAGAGGTTACCAGTGTCGACGACGCGTTCGACGAGGTCCGAGATACCAGTGGTCCTGTGGATACGGACCGGTTCGCCGGCCGCGACCGCCTGATTGACCACCGAGACGAACGGCCGTACGGCGTCCAGGTCGATCAGGGGATCCGGCGTACCGTCGACGTTCTTGAGTGCCTCAAGCAACGGATGCGCGTCGCCCTGGTGTGGAACGGTGATCCGGCCGCGGGTCCCGTGCACGGTGATCGCCGGTGGTCTGACAACGTCGGCAGCAGTCGTCCCTACTGCGACAACCACCGGTCCATGAGACGAACGGATCCGCAGTACGCCGGTGTCGTCGCCGGTGATGTCGTGCACGGAGTAGAGATCGGCCTCCACGCTTTCCGGCCTCCAACTCGCGTCGATCCGGCGGGCCAACGTCAAGGCGGTGTGCACGACATGAGCGAGCGGATTGAACAGCACACCGTCGAAGACCGCCTCACCATCGACGTACCACGCCCCGGCCCACGGACTCCGTGTGTAGTACGAGTCGGGTCGCGACAAGCAGCCGTGCCCGGTGATCCGTTCGACCTCGCCGACCTCGGGCAGCAACGACTCCACCCGTTCGACAACAGCGCGCGCCTGCTGGAAGCCGACCTCGGCCCGGCGCCGCGGTTCGATCGCCCGGAGCGCGTCCAGCTGGGACAGCAGCGGTACCGGGGGCTTCTCCAAGTACAACGCGCTACCGGATCGCAGCACCTGCTCAGCAAGCGCGAAGTGCGTGTGCGGCGGCGTCGCCACGACCGTCAGATCAACAGCCAGCCCGTCTAGCGTCGGCAACAACTGCAGGTCGGCTTTGTCGACAAGTCGTCGCGTCTCGGCATCGAAGGTCAGATCGACCAGCGCGGCCAGCCGGAGCAGCCCCTCACCCTGCCAAGCGAGCAGCTGCTCCAAGTGCCGTCGCCCGTAACCCGACGTACCGACGAGGGCGACCGAGGGGACGCTCATCCCTTCAGCGCTCCTTCGGCCAGCCCACGGAAGACCTGCTTCTGCATGACGAAGTAGACGAGCAGCGGCGGCAGCATGACCACGATCGCCGCGGCCGAGATCACCCGCTGGTCGGCCGAGAACGTCCCGGACAGGTACTGGACACCGACATTCACCGGATACTTCGACGGATCGCTCAACGACACCAGCGGCCAGATGAAGTGATCCCACGCATCGAGGAACCCGAGTACGGCGATGACTGCGATCGAACCGCGGACCGATGGCAGCATGATGTGCCAGAACACCTGCAACGGCCCGGCACCGTCCATGTCAGCAGCCTCGGCGAGCTCACCGGGGATCCGGATGAACGCTTGGCGCATCACGAAGATCGACACGATCGACACCGCCTGCGGCAGCACGACGCCGATCAACGTGTCGTTCAGGTGCAGCCCGCGCGACACCAGCAGGGTCGACACCAGGATGACCTCGAACGGCAGCACAGCCGTTGCCAGCAGCACCGTTGTGTACAGCGCCCGGCCACGGAACGGGATCCGGGCCAGCGCGTAGCCGGTCAACGTGGCGAGCACCAGGTTGGTGATCATCCCGAACGCCGCGATCTGCAGCGAGTTGCCGACGTACCGGAGCAGGGGGATCTCGGTGAAGGCGGTCGCGAAGTTGTCGAGGGTAGGGTGCTTGGGCAACAACGTGCCGGGGAATCCGACCGCCGATTCGCCGGAACTCTTCAGCGACATCGTGACCTGCCACAGCAGCGGCGCCAGGACGGTGCCTGCGGCAAGGATCATCAGCGGCCAGCGGATCAGTTTCTCCCTCATGCACGGGCCTTTCGCGAGATGAGCCAGCTGATGCCGGAGACCGAGAGCACGAAGGCGAACAGCATCAGACTGATCGCCGAGGCGTAGCCCGCGTCGGTGCCGGGCGCGATGCCCTTCTGGAACAGGTAGACGACGATCGTCTCGGTCGAGTCACCCGGACCGCCGCCGGTGATGACGAAGGGCTCGGTGAAGACGCGCAGGGTCGCGATCGACGCCAGGATCGTGATCATGATCGTCGTACCGCGGATCTGCGGCAGCGTCACGCTGGCCGTCCGCCGCAACCAGCCGGCGCCGTCGAGCTGACCGGCCTCGTCCAGCTCGGGCGAGACGTTCTGCAGCGCGGCGACGGTGATGAGGGTGTAGAGCGCGCAGCCCTTCCAGACCGTGACCAAGGTCAGGCTGAGCAGCGCCAGTGTCGGATCATTGAGGAACGGCACCGGCGCGCTGACGATGTGCAGGCCCTGGAGGACCTCGTTCACCAGGCCGTCGGAGTTCAGCAGGTACTGGAACACGACCGCGATCACGGCCAGCGGCAGCACCATCGGCGAGAACAGCAGTGACCGTACGACGCCCGAGCCGCGCAGGCGCGTGTTGACCAGGACCGCGAGGCAGGTCGACATGATCGTCAACGCCGGGACCGCGATCACCATGTACACGAAGGTGCGGCCGACCGCGTTCCAGAACTCCCCGTCCGCCAGCAGGTCGGAGAAGTTCGCGAGCCCGGTGAACGTGCCGCCGCCGATCGTGCTCGCGTTGGTGAACGCCAGCACGAACGTGTTGGCCAGCGGCACGAACAGGAAGGTGACCTGCAGGACGAGCGCGGGACCGACGAAGAACAGCGGCACGTACCAGCGGTACTTGCGGGATCTCACTGGCGGCGGTCCTTGAGGATCTTCGTCAGCTTGGTCTCGGCCTCGGCCAGCGCCGCGGCGGGCTCGGCCTTGCCGATGATCGCCGGCTGCACCGCGGACCACAGGGTCTTCGCGTACTCCGCGTCGACCGCCGCCGGCTTCACGATCGTCTTGCCGTCGTGCAGGCTGGCCGCCGCGATCTTCCGGGCCGCGACCGTCAGATCCGTGTCGTCACCGGAAGTGAAGTACGCGTCGTTCAACGAGGTCAGCGTGCTCGGGACGACACTCGACTGCTTGCCCAGGGCAAGCTGATTCTCCGCCGAGGTGACGAACTTCGCGAAGGCCAGCGCCGTGGCCGGATTCGCGGACTTCTTCGGTACGGCGAGCCCGTGCGCGACCACCCAGGTGCGTTCGGCCGCATCACCGAGTGGTTTGCCGACAGCAACTTCGCCGTACACGGCCGGTGAGTTCTGCTTGACGATCTTCAGGCGCGAACCGCCCGCCTCCAGGTACGCCGTTCTGCCGTCGGAGAAGGTCTCGATCTCGCTGCGCTCCTTCGCGCTGACGCTGTCCTGCGGGATGCCGCCGGCCTGGTACAGCTCAGCCAGCGCGGCCACGAACTTCTGCGCCTCGGGCGTGTTCACCTTCGCTTCGGTCGAGTCCTCGTTGACCAGCGGTACGCCGATCGTCAGCAGCGAACTGGGGAATCCGGTCTCGGTCGGCTGGAACCCGGCGACCTTGGCCTTGGCCGCGATCTGCTTCGAGCGATCGATCAGCTCGTCGTAGTTCACCGGGGCCGGTTGTCCGGCCAGGCCCGCCTTCTTCAGGACGCCCTGGTTGGAGATCAGGACCGGAGTGTTGAGGTACCACGGGAGCGCGGCGATGGAGTTTCCCGTGTAGGCGAAGGAGTTCCAGGCCGAGGGGACGTAGGTGTCCTTGACGTCCTTCGCCGCCGCGGCCATGTCGACGACCAGTTCCCGGCGGCCGAGGGGCGCCAGTGTGGCGGTGTCGAGGTCCATCACGTCCGGCAGTTTGCCGGTGACCGAGTCGGCGCTGACCTTGCGTGCGGCGGCATCACTCGGGATGTCGGTCCACTCGACCTTGGTGCCCGGGTGTGCCTTCTCGAAGGCGGCGATCAGGCCGTGCAGGTAGTCGTCGAAGGTCGGCGACAACTGGATGGTCTGGAAGGTGATCGCCCCCTTCACCTCACCCGAAGTGTCGGCCTCGGGCGGGGTGGATCCGCCGAGACCGCAGCCGGTGAGCAGCAGCGCCGTACCGGCCGCTGCGAACCAGGTCTTTGCCATGGGAACCCCTCTCGGATGTCCGGTCTGTGCAAACCTTTGACAAACCGTAGTCGTACAGTAGGCTCGGGATCTCCAGTGGTCAACGGATAGCTGCCCATGAATTCCTTCCGTGATCGCCGTTCTGTGCAAACCTTTGACACGAGGTGACCTGAATGCCCGCACCGCTGAGTCCCGCTGCCGAGCGCTGGGTCGACGACTGGCTGGGCCGGCTGACCCCCGCCCAGAAGATCGCGCACTGCCTGCTCGTGCTGCCCACTGTCGGCCCCGACGGCCTCCCGGATGCCGCGACCCGGCACGCACTCGAGCTCGGTGTCGGCACCCTGCACAGCGTCCGCGACCTCCCGGCATCCACGGCGACCGCCTATCACGGGCGAGTCGCTGAGATCTGCGCCGAGGCCGGGCTACCGCCGGCGCTGATCAGCGGCAACCTCGAAGCCGGAATCATGTACTCGCTGCGCCACAGCGGCACCCATTTCCCCTACCCCCGCGGCCTCGGCAACGCCGGCGACCCCGACCTCGCCTACCGCGTCGCCGCCGCCACCGCAGCCGAAGCCCGCGCCGTCGGCTACCACTGGACCTTCAGCCCCTGCATCGACGTCGTCAGCGTCCCCGACGATCCGATCCTCGGTGTCCGCGCGTACGGCGTCCCGGCGCCGCTGACCGGCTCATTGGGTGCCGCTCAGATCCGCGGCTACCAGGACAACGGCGTACTGGCCACCGCCAAACACTTCCCCGGTCACGGCGACAGCAGCATCGACAGCCACCTCGCCCAACCCGTCGTCCACCGCACCCCGGCCGACCACGAGTCCATCCACCGCCCACCCTTCGCCGACGCCGTCGCCGCCGGCGTAGCCACCATCATGGTCGCCCACATCGCCTACCCCATCCTGGGCATCGACGTCCCCGCCAGCCTCTCCCCCACCGTCAACCGAACCTGGCTCCGCCACGACCTCGGCTTCAACGGCCTCATCATCACCGACGCCCTCCACATGGACGCCATCGCCCGCCACCACACCCCCACCACCGCAGCCCTCCTGGCCCTCCAAGCCGGCGCCGACGTAGCCAACGTCAAATGCACCCCAGAAGAAATCGCGCCAATCATCAAGTATCTGCTGGCCGCACTCGACAACGGCACCCTGTCCGAGGCCGACCTCGACAACAACGTCCGCCGCCTCCTCGGCGCCCGCACTTTGGTCGGCCTCCACGCTCCGGCCGAGCCACGCACGCCGCTCGCCGACACCCCGGCCACCTGGACCGACCCCCAACGCCCGGCCACCGTCGACCTGCATGCGGGTGACGGTACGGCGTTGTCTCCCGTGGATGGGTTTGTAGTGGTTGGTGATTCGGAGCTGGCGCGCAGGGTCGTGGAGCTCGGCGTACGCCGAGGGCTTTCCCTCCTGCTGGAACCCGAGCCGCTCACCCCCGGCGTACTGAACCGAGTCGCACCCCGTCACCCCGGCGCACACCTGATCCCGGTCTTCGGTCCCGGCCCGATCCCCGCAGCCCAGCAGTGGAAGGACGTCGCGGCCGTAACAGCAGACGCCCCCCACCCCTGCCCAGCCGTGATCGTGAACTCCACTCTCCCCGCCCACACCTTCGGCGACGTCGCCGACCGCGTGATCAGCGTCCCGGCGATGGACGCGTTCGACATCGTCACGGACGCCGCCGTACACGCCACCCTCGACGTACTGTTCTAACCCCGCGAGCCCAAAGGAGACCCCTGCATGACCGTCCGCATCGACCATGCCCCGCAGATCAGCACGCACCCGACCCGGTCGGCCCTCGGGCGGGCGGCGGCGGCCTGGGCGGCTGAGCGGATCCGGCAGGCGATCGAGTGGACCTCCGGCGCACGCGTCATGCTGGCCGCCGCCCCGAGCCAGGCCGAGACCCTGATCGCCCTCGCCGCGGAGCCCGACCTCGACTGGAGCCGCGTCGAGTTCTTCCACATGGACGAGTACATCGGCCTCGCGCCCGAAGCACCCCAAGCGTTCGGCACCTGGCTGCACCACACCTTCCTCAACAAGGTGCCCCAGGCAACCTTCCATCCCGTCGCGCCGGGCACCGACCCCGAATCCGCCGCCCGGCGCTACGAGCAGCTGATGGGCGACGCCCCGTTCGACGTCGTACTGCTCGGTCTCGGTGTCAACGGCCACCTCGCATTCAACGACCCACCCGCCGACCTCCACGACCCGCGAGCAGCCAAGGTCGTCGCCCTCGACGAGATCAGCCGCCTCCAGCAGGTCGACGAGGGCAACTTCCCCCGGCTGTCCGACGTACCGACGCACGCCGTCACCGTCACCATCCCCCGCCTGCTGAACACCCGCGACGTGATCGCCTCCGTCCCCGGCGCCCCCAAACGCCAAGCCGTCCAGGACACCCTCACCCGCCCGATCGGCCCCGACCACCCCGGTACGGCGCTCCGCACCCACCCCCGAGTCCGCCTCTTCCTCGACGTGGAGTCGGACCCCCGTTGATCGCGTTATCCGGAGCAACCCTCCTCCTCGACGACACCCTCGCCGAGGACAAAGCGCTGGTCATCCGCGAGGGCCGGATCGAAGCGGTCGTCGCGGCGATCGACGTACCGGCGACTGCCGACGTACACGACCTGACCGGGTACACGATCGTGCCCGGTCTGATCGACCTGCACGTCCACGGCGGCGGCGGACATTCCTTCGACGCCCCCGACCCAGCCGCTCACCAGCAGGTGCTCGACTTCCACGCCCGGCACGGCGTCACCACCCTGCAGGCCTCCCTCGTCTCCGCCCACCCAGCCGACCTCGAGCGCCAACTCGACGCACTCGCACTCTGCACCGACGAGGCCCTGTACGGCGTACATCTCGAGGGACCGTACTTGGCCGTCTCCCAGTGCGGGGCCCACGACCCAGCTGCCCTCCGCCCACCCACCGCGGACGAAGCCGACCGCCTGCTAGCGCGCAACGGCCTCATCACGATGGTCACCGTCGCTCCCGAGCTCCGCGGCGTCCCCGAGTTCACCCGCCGTCTCACCTCCGCCGGCGTGATAGTTGCCGCCGGCCACAGCGAAGCCCGCGCCCCCGAACTCACAGCAGCAGTCGACAGCGGCCTCACCCACCTGACCCACCTGTGGAGCTGCCAATCCACCCTCATCCGGCAGGGCCCGTGGCGGCTCCCCGGCCTGCTCGAGGAGTCCCTCGCCTCGACCCACCTGATCGGCGAAATCATTGCCGACGGCCACCATCTCCCGCCCACCCTGATCGAGATCGCCCGCCGCTGCCTGGGCGACCGCCTGGTCGCCGTCTCCGACGCCACCGCCGGCGCCGGTATGCCCGAGGGCTACCGCTACCGCCTCGGCATCATCGACTGCGAGGTCGCCTCCGGTGTCGGCATGGTCGTCGGCGCGGACGCGTTCGGCGGCAGCACCACCCCCCTCGACGGCATGCTCGCGCACCTCCACCGAGACCTCAACTGGCCCCTCCCCGAAGCCGTAGCCGCCACCAGCACCCGCCCCGCCCGAGTCCTCAACCTCGCCCACCGCAAAGGCCGCCTAGCGCCCACTTACGACGCCGACCTGGCCGTCCTGGCACCCGATCTGACGGTCCGCGCCACGATGCGAGCCGGCCTCTGGACTCACCGCGTCTAGGGTGCGGGTGGTGTGTCGACCAGGTGGTCGAAGGCCAAGCCGCTGGAGCCCTCGCCGCGGCCGCTGGTGCGTTTCGCGCTGAGCCACGTCACGGCTCGGCCGTTACGCCAGCGGGTGCGGTTGTAGGCGACGGTGAGTCTGGTGCCGGACGCCGGGACCTCCTCCTCGGCGATGAAGTAGGTCTTCGGACCGGCACTGTCCAGGTTCTCCCGCAGCAAGTCGGTGCGGGGCCTGACCGCTGTCCCGTCGACGACGCTCGGCATGCTCGCGCGTTGCAGGCGGATCCTCCGTTCGGACCCCGGCTCCCGGACGGCGATGAACGGGATCCAGTTCTCCGGGACGCTGGACATCACCTCGTAGTACTCCGCGGCCTTCCGGACCACGCCGGGCGGAGTGGTCGAAGGCAGGCTCTGGCGGAAGGCGACCTCTTCGGCCACCACCTCGGATCCCCGGCGGCTCTGACCGGTGGCGAGCGGAATCGTCTGCTCGATTCCCCAGACCAGGTTGGCCATTTCGTCGCGGATCAGCAGGACGTCTTCGAGCGGCGGGCCTTCGGCGATCTTCGGAACGCTCGCCGGCAGGAACAGACTCGTGTCGGCGGCAACGTCTGCCGTGCCGATCGTGTCCATGCCGTACATCGACCAGCGCTGCCAGTTCTCCTCGCGTCCGGTGCCGGCGGCACTGATCCACTGGCGGGTGCCGAAGACATCGGTCACCACCAGCCCTTCGACCTCGGCAATGGTCCCGACCGGTAACTCGCACGGCACCTGGAACCAGTCGTTGCTGTAGACCAGCGCGTACTCCAGGAAGATCAGCCGGGCCAGATCGGTGCTGTCCGGCTTGACGGCGGCGAAGTTCGTCCTCCCGTCCTCGACCGCCCACCAGCGCGGCAGCGGCATACCGGAGAACCGCACCGGCGCCGGGAACGTGGTCCGGATCCGGCGACCGGCCTGCTCGACCGTCCCGCCCAGTGGCGCGCGGGTGTCGACCGAGAAGGCGTGCCAATCCAGGGTCCCGCCCGGATACTCCTGTGCCGTCAGCACCTTCTCGCCGGTCCCACCGACCCGGGCCGCGATCGAGAAGTTGTGCTCCAGCCGCCCCGCATCCCAAGCGCTATTACCGTTCGGATGAGCTGCATCGACGCCGACCGGCTGCTCGAAGATCTCGTCGAACCACGCCATCAGGGCGTTCCCGAGTGTCTCCAGCGCCGGTCTGGTCAAGAAGGTGACGCCGTCGATGTTCTGCCACGCCTTACCGCCGCCCTTGAGGAAGCGGTACAGCTTGTAACCGTCAACAGCGCGTCCGGCGACCGCCTGCATCTGGGCCCACACCTCGGGATGGGCCACCCGCGCCGCCTCCGCGGCCTTGCCGGGATCCGGCAGCGCGATCGGGTACTTCTTGATGTACTCGTTCCGGAATCCACGCACCAGCAGGTTCTGGTGGTTGCGCAGGTACTTGAGCCACCGCCGCCCCATCGCCAGCCGCAGATCGAAGGACACCGGATCACTGCCGAAGTCGAACGGCAGCACCCGCCGCTCCGCCACAGCTTCCAACGGCGCGGTTCCCGAGATCGGTTCCACCCCACCACCGCCGGGCCGGTACCGGGTCGGTGTCGTCGTCGCGACACTGAACTGCGCCGTCACCGGCGTCCCCGCGTCACTTCCGAGGAACTCTCCCAGCTGCCATTGGCGGGTCAGCATCCACAACGGATCCCGGACTTCGGCGCGCAACGCGGCCCCGAACTCGGTCGTCCGCGGCCGGCCCTCCACCCGGTTCCAGACCCCGATCGCAGGGACGGTGCGCGCATCCAGGCTCGCCGCGAACTCCTCGACTGGCTCAACCATCGGTCCTCCACCGCACGTTGTTCGTCCCCAGGTCGGTACCGATCGTCGCCGCCGGATCGGCCGCGGACACGACGGTTGCCGGCAGCAGATGCGCGTACGCCGTACCGTCCAGATGGACCGGCTCGACCGCCCGGGACTTCGCGAGATCGTAGGTGTCGTTGATCGCGGCCACCAGATCCGCGACGCTCAGAGCTTCCTGAGCAGGTGGTACGACGAGCAGCATCGCCTGTGGTGGTTCGGAATCCGGCCGGTCGTAGTGGAACGCCAGCCCGGTCGTCTCCTCGGTGGCCGGCAGGACCTCGGTCCACTCGTCCAGCAACAGCCCGCACTGCGAGGCCCGTCCGAGCAGCGGATCGTCGTCGTAGTGCGCGGTGAACAGCAGCCGGTCCTCGTCGATCTCGAAGTCCGGCGGGAACTCCAGTGCCAGCCACGGATCGTCTCGCCGGTAAGGGAACTGCACCGGGATCAGTGGCCGTTCCTCCGGGAGGATCAGATCGGTCAGCTTCGGCTTGCGCAGTACGTCGCTCAACGTGATGACCTGCTCCCACAGGCGCGGCTTCTCCCGCACCCGGGCCATCCCGTGCAGCCAGTCCTCGACCGGGTAGTCCCGGGCCAGATGCGACACCAGCCGGTTGCTGTCGTTGCGTGCCCGGCGCCATTCGTCGGCGAGCGCCGGCGGCGGCGTGAATTCCGGCACCACGAGCACGTCCTCGCCGAGCAACGCCTTCAGCGCGTCGATCCCGGCCTCCACGCGATCCGGCGCGAGCACAGCGGCGTCGTACGCCGTCAGCGCCAGGCCGGCGTTCTTGAGCCGAAGCTCGAGGTCGTCCCGCAGCTTCCGCGTCCGCTCAGCCAGATCCGCGACGAAGGCGACCACCCGATCGCCGTACGGCGTCAGATCCAGCCCCACCGGATCGATGTCGGTCAGGTCGATCGCCGCGATCTCGGCGTACAGGCCGCTGACCGTCGTCTCGCGGCTGTCGGCGATCCCCTCCAGCTCCTCGACCTTGTCGTTGAACTCGTCGCGCTTGATGGTGAGCTGGAGCCGGTAGAGCTGCGGCGTCCGGGGTCGTTCCGTCGTCGGCTCGGTGACCAGCAGGTTCTCGATCTGCTGCAGCAGCCGGAACCGGTCCTCGGCCGGCGTACCGCTCGGCAGTTGGTCGTAGTCGTGCAACAACTGGTCTGCGACGCCGAGGGTTGCACCCAGCCGATCCGCGGCGACGTCGGTCGCCGCGAGCAGATCGGCGAAGATCCCCCGCCGCCAAGCCGTCAGCTCACCCCAGCCGCTGCGCACCATGCCGAAGCCGCCCGCCGTGACGATCAGATCCGCATGCTTGGCAAGTAACGCGTCGGCTTCCGCCAGGATCTCGGCCCACAGCGGTTCGGCCGGTTCCGCGGGGAACAGCGAGCCGAGATCGCCGAGCAGGTCCTTCACCTCGTCCAGGAACTCCGCCATCGCGTCCTGTACGGCGAGCGGCCGGTCCTTGTCCAAGGAGACGACCAGGTCCGCCGTACGGTCGATCGCCGACGATCCCGCGCCTGGCACCAGGTCGGTGGTGCGCAACGGGCGGGCCGTGGTCAGGAGCGTCCGCAACGCGTCGACGAGTGGCGAGAGCTCGAAGAACGTCACCTTGTCCGCGACCCGGGTGGTGTACTCGATCTTCAGCTCGGAGTCGGGTCGCGGCCGGTACAGCTTGGCCACCACACCGGCGATCCGGTCGTCGAGATCGGTCATCGCTGCCTCGTCCTCGGGACGCAGTGCCCAGAACAGGTCGATCGGTTGCAGTTCCAGGTCGTACTGCGTGATGGTGCGCTTGACCGGTTCGGGGCGACCGTGTTCCTGCCAACTCACCACGACCACTACGTCGTGCTGGCCCGGCAGCATCTTCGCCACCCACGCGTTCACCGCCGGCTCGGCCTTGGCCCGCGGACCGTTGCCGCGGAACAGCGTCGAACCGTGATTCGGGCTCAGCCCCGACGTCAGCCGGACCCCCAGCCGATGCGTGAGCGACACCCCACTGCGCGGCGACCGGACAACGGCCGGCTCTGGCGGGAACCCCTCCTTCGAGACGGCATCGAGCGTCGCGGCAGCACGTTCGGGGTTCCCCAGCAGCGTCTGATGCGTGCCCTCGGCAACGATCAGGTCCCCGATCGCGTCGTGGACGTCGAACAGGTCGTCGATCGCCTCGGCGATCGCCTGCGTCTCGTCCGGACCTGCGGGCGGCAGGCCGGGCAGATCGAACGGATACCGCAGCGGATCCGCCCCGGGCCGGGCCACGTGCTGGATCAGCTTGAGCCCGTCGATGACATTGCGGGCCTCGACCACCTCGACCGCGGTGCCGGGCACCGGACTGGTCTCGTCGATCTTGCCGGACCGCAGCGGGAACCAGCTGCGCAACGGGTCGATGTACTTGTCCAGCTCCACCCGGGGTTCCCCGTCGTACCGGTCGTGCAAGGCGCGCTCGAACCGATACCCCAGCAACGCCCCTGGCGACTGTCCTTGCCGCAGTCCGTCGAGCACACTCAGCGCAACCCGGACGCGTTCGGAGCTCAGGTTCACCGCGAAAACCGTTGGTGACTCCTCCGCAGCGTTGGCCAGGTAGCCCGCGCGCAACACGGCGGCCGTGGTGGCGTGGCTCGGCGACGGCGCATGGATGTAGCCGCCGTTGCCGTTCTCCAGCAGCAACGGCGTCGAACCCGGCGGCTGGAAGATCTCCTTCAGCTTGCCGGTCAGGTCGGTCTTCTCCGCCGGCGCCTCCTTGCGCGGCCGGACCTCGTCCAGCCACCCATAGGCACCAAGATGTACGCCGCGTGCGTCGGTGGCCCGCAACTCCTCCAGCCGCTCGTTCACCAGCCCGAGCCGCCACGCGTCCAGCCGGTACGTCGCCGTGTCCAGGTGCTCTGCCAGCAGTCGCTCGAGTCTCGCGGTCGGCAGGCCGGCCAGTACGTCGAGCGCGGCCGCCTGCTCGGCCAGCCGGGCCGTCGCCGGATTGCCTTCCGTCAGCGCAGTCGGGATGTAGTCGACCACGAACCGGTTCGGGTCCGACGTGATCGCGGCATCCTTCGAGTAGAGCAGCCGGAAGCGGCTGGCACTGGCCAGGCTCTGATCGACGTGGACGAACGCCGGGTCGGCGGTCGGCAACGCCTCGCGCCCGGTGGCGGCATACAGGAGTCGAGCGGCCTCTTCCCAGCCGAGCAGCACCGCGTGGCGGAGCAGCAGGTAGAGCAAGGCGGCCGGCTTCTTGACCAGTCCGTCCTCACGGCGGATGCGATCCAGATCGCTTCGTCCGTTGGCCGCGAGCCAGGCCAGGTAGTTCTCCGGTCCGATCGGGTCCTTCTCCGACAGCGGTCCCTCGGTCACGAGCGGGCCGAGCAACGGGAACTGCTCGCCGACGAACAGGCGCCGCAGAATGTCCGGGTTCAGCCCGGCGTGGCCGAGCCGTTCGAACAACGCCCGGATCGGCGGCTCGAGCAGGACGGTGTCCCGCAGCCTGTCGACCACGAGCTGACCTTGGTTGCCGAGGTTCCGCCGGTTGAACAGGTCGTCAACACTGTTGGCGTAACGCTGGTGGAACTCGGCAGAGGCCGGATGCAAAGCCAGGATGTCCAGCAGCACCTGGTGACGGTCACCTGGCGAGTTGACCGTCTTCACGTTGGCCGTGGCGGCGTCTCTCCAGTCGCCGGCCATCGTCTGCAGCATGGCGTGCAGACCGCTGCGGTGCGGGTTCGCCTGCCAGGCCAGCTTGCTGAACACAGTCGTCGGCAGGACGCCGTACGGCTGTCTCCCGACCTTGAAGGCCGGGATCGTGCCGCGCCCGCTGACGTAGCGGGTGAAGAAGGTCCGGGTGTCCTCGACAACAGTCGCCGGTACGGCGTCGGCCAGCGTCGTCTGCAGGTAGGAACCCCAGGTGGCCGGCCAGAGGGCGAGATTCGCGGCCCGCGCCTCGGCCTGGTCCTTGCCGTCGAAGTTGGGTACGCCGGTGAGCCCGGCCGGATCGATCCCGAGCAGCTCGGTGAACCACTCGCCGTCGGTCTTCGTCCTCCAGTCGCCCACCGCCTCCGGCAGCCCGAACGCCGTCCGGAGACTCGTCTCCGCAGCCTCGCGCTTGGCCTGGCCGGCCGGTGCCTGCTCGGTGTTGTTGGTCGGCGTACCTTGCGGAAGGAGCGCGAAGCCGTCCGTACTGCGGTGTTGCCGGCTGATCAGATCTGCCAGCTCCTGCGCGGATCCCTCCGGCCCGTTCTTCGTCCGCAGCCCGATCACGATCAGGCGGCTGACACCCTTGGTCACCTTCGGCGTCCGGTCGATCCGGACGCCCATGCCCTTGCGGACCGCAACCTCGAAATCGGTCAGCCACTGCAGGTCCGCCGGCACTCGCAGCGCGCCGGACGTCTTGTCGATCTCGAGCTGCTCGTCCCTCGGCAGCTCCGGGTCCGGGCTCACCGCGAGGTCGCCGGTGATCGGCTCACCGGCCTTGTTGATGACCTCCTCGCCGTTCTCCCAGCCGAGCACCAGGAACTTGTCCGGGAGCAGCCGGGCCTGAGCCTTCTTCGTCCACGACGCCTTCGCCAGGACGGCGGGCCGCACCGGGAACACCAGGAACGCGACCAGTACGGCGGTGTCGTCGGTGATGCTGTCGAGGCCGAGTGGCCGGCGTTCGCGGATCGCGTCCGCGCGGGCCCCGACGGCCGTGAACAGCGCAAGGTCGGCCGCGAGGATCTTCTGCTGGTCGCCCTTGGCCTGCCAGATCGCAGTCCAGTAGTTGACGGTCGGCTGCCGGTCGGCGGCCGGGAGCGCGGTCGCACTCGTCACCACCAGCACCGCGGTACCGGCCGGCGCGGTCGGCCGATCGCCCGGGTTGGCCGGTGGGTAGTCCGAGACCAGCCAGCCGGCCCGGCCGATCGCGATCCGGCTGGTCAGCTCGTGCCACGCCGCCTGCTCGGCGGCCGCGTTGCCGGCGGCCCGCCAGATCGCGGTCCAGTAGGCGTCGACCGCGGACAGCTCCGCCGCGGCCGGCTTGTCCTCGAACTTGTCGATCGACCACTCGTCCGGGAAGAACCGGACCAGCAGGTGGTCCTTGGTCCACCTGGTCTCGATCCGGATCGGTCCGAGCAGCACGGGATAGATCGGCGCGTCAGTCATCTTTCGGCAACATCTCCTGTGCGTGCACGGCCATCAGGACCGGCGCCTGGAACAACATGTACGCGATCTCGGCCGAACTCAGCTTCGGTCCCCAGCTGCCCAGCTGCTGGTCCTCGGCCCGTTGGTCCAGCTTCTCCTGGTCCGGGCCGACGCCGGTCGGGTCGACCTCCAGCGGGTCGAGCGGGATCGTCGGCGTCTGCTCACCGGCCGGGACGAAGCCCGTGCGGCCGGGGTCGACGGAGTTCCAGGTCAGGTCGTTCCACACCTCGACCTCGACCGGCCCGTCCACCGGGTCGTCGTCGATCCCGAAGCGCGGATCACCCGGACGCTCCTTGATCACGAAGAACCAGCCGGCATCGCCGAGATACTTCGCGCCCTTCACGTCCTCCTCGGTCAGGTCGAACCCGAGCAGGTAGACGTCTGGTGCCACCAGCGCCTCGTAGATCGGCATCTGGACCTCCTGAGGCCCAGGCCGCGCCGGGTCCACGAAGTCGACCAGGTCCCGTTCCTGCTGCGGCATCTCCTGGTTCGTCTTCGGATCGCGGTACCACGCGGCTTTGTGGGCGTAGACGACCGCGTTCGGGTACTTCCGGAGCAGTTCGCCCCGGATCACCAGGACGACCTCGTCCTCCTGCTTGGTGTTGCGATCGCGGTTGTCGTGCATGCCGAGTTCACTGTCCGGCGTCCAGTGGTGCAGCGGTTCGATGTCGTAGAGCCGCTCCCGCCGCTGGGCCGCGGTCTCACCTGGCAGCGGTAGCTGCGACTTCACGTCCCAGAACTGACGGAACGGCGTACCGCGCTGGTCGGTCGGGAACTCCCGCCAGAGCAACTCGCGGGCCAGTTCGTGATTCAGACCGACCAGGTAGGACTCGATGAAAGGCTGGTTGACTTTGAGCAGGGTCACGCTGTTCGGCGGCACCTTGTTGATCCCCGGGACGAAGTGTTCGTCGCCCTGCTGGAGCAGCGCTTCGTACATCGGGGTGTCGAAGGTCGGATAGGCCATCGCCTCCACCAGCTCACCGGCCTCGGTGCGGAACCGGTCCGGCCGGTCGACCACCTTGCCGAGGGCCTTCGGGATCGTCCTTTCGGGGCTCAGTTCCGCGAGCAGCGCCGTACCGGTCGCGTCGGCGCCGAGCGGCTCGCGGGCCTTTACTTCACCCGCCACCCGAGCGACGTCCCGGTTCGCCTTGAACTGGCCGATTGCGAGCTTGAACCGTTCGGCCTGAGTGCTGTCGGTCAGCTCGTCGCCGCGGTCGAAGACCTTGCCCGCACCGGGTTCGGAGATCTCGAAGAACTGGCTGAACGGCAGCTCGCCGTCGAATCCACCGCCGGCGAGGCTCGGCCAGGCCGGCAGGGCGTCCTCGAGCTTCTTCGGGGTGACGACCGCGGCCGGTGTCGCCTTCGGCTCGGCCGCCACCGGGCTGTCCGGCTCGGCCTTGTCCATCAACGGCACCAACGCCGTCGGCGGTGCCTCGTCGGAGAACTTCAGACTCCGGACCAGCCGTGCACCCGGCCGCATGATCCGGCGCATCTCGGCCGACAGCGGCGCGGTCGCGACCACGCTCTCGGCCACCCGGAAACCGACCGCGAGCCGCTCACCCGATGCATCGAGAGCAGGCGACCCGGTCGTCACGCGAGAGTTGGCAGGCGCCGTCAGCGCCAGCGTCCGCCCGGTCCGCAGCGGCGCCGCCCGCAGCCCAGGCGTGACCGGCTTGGGCTCGAGATGCTTCTCCTGCAAGGCGAGCCCGACCCGTACGGCGAGTTGGGCGGCCCGGATCCGCTCGTTCGCGGCGACGACGTCGCCGACCTGTTCCCAGGCCTTCGCCATCAGTTCTTCCTGCTGCTCCTGGATCACCTGGGTGCCGAAGTTCGCCGCCACCCGGTAGCGCGGATCGAGGTTCAGCTTGTGGATCCAGTTCCACGGCCGGTCTGCCGGTCGCTCGGTGCTGAGCCGGCTGGTCAACGCCGGCCAGCGCCCGTACAGCGGCGGGGTGATGACCGGGTCCTCGCCGGCGGCCAGGCCGGTCGGCGTACCGGGTGGCGGCACGTAGTCGTCGGCCAGGTTGACGAACTTCGCGAGCGCCACCTGAAACGGATGCGGCACCGGCTCGCCGGGCCACTCGTCCCACCTCTCGTAGACATCGTCGTCGGGCTGCGCCGGCGACTTGAGCGCCCCGCCCAGCTTCAGTACGCCGTTCAGCCCGGTCGGCGTGGTGATCCCAGGAACCAGCGGGTGCTTCGGATCCTGTACGTCCAGGTCGCGCCGGCCGACGTCGGGACCGAGCCGAACCGGCTTGAGCAGCCGCACCAGTGCCTCGAAGTCGCCGGTGTTGCCGGTGCTGAAGTACCAGCGGTGGTAGTACGGCAGCCGAGTGCCCTCGGGATAGACGATGTCGGCACCCCAGGCGTACGTCGTGCGCGCCTCCGCCGGGTTGCCCCCGAGCCCGGCCAACCGGCCCGCCTCGAAGGCCGGCACCAGGAACGCGTGGTACGACGTGTTCGGCTGCAGGTGCCGTGGGCAGATCAGCCGAGAGCTGGCATTGTCCGCATTCGCCGCGAGCACCCGCTGCAGGGCGGCCAGCCCGTTCCCAGGGTCGTCGGCCCGGACCGCGGTGTCGAGCGCGCCGTTGACATGGACGTGCGCCCACGCGCCGAGCTCCGCCGGGTTCGGCAACAGCTTGGGGTCGACCACGTCGATGAACGGCAGCGGGCGATCCGGCCGGACGCCTTCCTTGAACTCACCGGTCGCCGGGCCGTGGTCGTCGACCGACTGCGGATCCTTGCCTCCGGCAAGCACCACCAGGGCCAGCCAGGGTGCCAGCCGACCGGACTCGGCGTCGGACGACGCCGGGCTGTACCGCCAGCAGAAGTCCTCGTCGTAGAACTCGATGTGGGCCAGGTAGTTCGGCTCGACGTTGGTGATCCACGGCCGCGGTTCGGTCCGGACGATCGCGCGCGGGTCCACCCCCACCACGTCGCCGGGTCCGTAGATCTCGACGTTCTCGGTGACCGGCTTGGTGATCCGTTCGCCGTTCAGGCCCTCGCCGACGATCTCGAGCTCGATCGGGATCTTGGCCCGCGGCTGGATCGGTACGCCGGGGCCGGGCGGCGGGTCCGCCTTGATCTTGGTCGCGATCCCCGTCCGCAGCCAGGGCAGGAACGTGTAGACCGAGTCCTTGACCGCGTCGTAGGTGGCGTCGGGGTCGGTGATGATCTCGTTCGTCACGGCGCCACCGCGGCGTTCAGGCTGTAGATCTCGGCGTTCTTGGTGAGCACGTTGACTCCTGGCTGCGCGGTGGCCGCACCGGACTTCACCACGCCGCCCACGACCAGTACGCGATCGTTCGGCAACGCGACAGCACCGAATCCCCAGCGGCCCTCGAGTGGCGCGGGTGTGGCGGCCCAGTCGCTGGTCAGCAGGAACGAGTTCTGATAGCCGGCGTCACCACCCGTGCCGCCGATCGTCAGGACCTGATTGGCCTTGACCTCGATGGCGCGATGCGCGGCCCGCCCGTACGGGAGAGACTTGGCCGCTGACCAGCTGCCACCGGAGTATCGCTCGACCGTGGCCTGGCTGAACGGATCGAAGGTCGCACCGGTCGGACTCCCCGGTGCGGCGCCGCCGATCGCGAGGACGCCGCCATCGGCAAGCTTGACGACCGAGTGCAGGCGACGGCCCGCCGCGAGGCTCCCGGTCGGCTCCCACGTGGTGCCGTTGTACAACTCGCAGTACGCCAGACCGGCTTCGCGATCCGGGCCGACCGAGGTGGCGCCACCGACGACCAGGACCTTGCCGCCGACCTCGACCGCGCCGTGCCCGGTTCGCGCGGACAACATCGGCGGTGCGTCGGTCCACTTGCCGGTGGCCACGTCGAGGATCTCGGCAGTGGCCAACGTTCGCACGCCCTGGCCGGAACGTCCGGTGCTGCCGCCGGTAACCAGCACCTTGTCACCGGTCAGCAGAGTTGCGGCATGCCCCCAACGGCCGTCCTTCATGTTGCTGGCGACCGGCGTCCACTTGCCAGTGGCTACCTCGTACAGCTCGGCGGTCGCCAGGCCGGGTGCATCCGGGCTGAACGCACCGGTCGCGCCGCCGATCACGAGCACCTTCTTGCCTCCGTCGACGACCGTCACGGTGTGCAGCCGCCTGGCGGTCGCCAGCTTCTCGGTAGCCGGCGTCCACGTCGTTGCTGCCGGATCGACCAGAAGCACCTCGTCCACGGCGGCCCCGTTCGCATCCGAGCCGCCGACGATCAGGACCAGTTCCTTGCCGTCCTTGGTGACCTTGACCGGACCGTCGTACTGGCCGAGCCAAGCGCGCGGGGCGGGCAAGGTCGCGGCGGTTGCAGTCCACTTGCCAGTGGCCGCCAGAGTCGAGCTCGTCATGCGTCCGGACCTCCGTCGTTCGTTACTCGTCTGGTCATGGCAGGTACGTCTCCGCCGTCGTGCTCTGTACGTCGGTGCCCGGCTCGGGTGTCGCCGTACCGGCCAGGGCTGTGCCGCCGGCAACGAGGACACGACCGTCGGCCAGCGTGATCGCCGTATGTCCCCAGCGACCGGTGACCAGGGCACCTGTTGTGGTCCAGGTGTCCGCAGCCGGGTCGTAGCGCAGCGCCCCGTCGAAGCCGGTGTCGAAGCTCGGACCGGAGGCTCCGCCGACGACCAGCACGCCGCCTGTCCGGAGCGCGACCGCTTGGTGGCGGCTGCGGCCGACCGGAAGGTCTGCAGCCGTCTCCCATGACTTGTCGCCGAGCTGGAAGACCTCCGCGCTGGTCCGGCTCCGCGGATCGAACTCGCCGTTGATGAGGAATGCCGGAGCGTCGCCACCGGTCACCAGGACTGCGGTGCCGTCCTTGATGGCTGTTGCCTGGTGGCCGACCCTTGGCACGTTCATTCCGGCAACCGGCGTCCACTTCTTCTGGGCGACGTCGTACAGCTCGCAGTAGCTGATCGCCGCCCGAGCGCCGGGGCCGGTCGCGGTCGCGCCGCCGGTGACAAGGACCAGGTCACCCGCCAGTGCAACTGCCTGGTGGTCCTCCCGAGCCTCGTTCATCGAGGCGATCGCCACCCACTCGTTGCTCGCGACGTCGAAGATCGCGGCGGTCGCCGTGGTCCTGCCGTCGTTGCCGCCGGCCACGAGGACATTGCCTCCGGCAAGCACTGTCGCGGAGTGACCGAACCGCGCGGCGGTGGGGATCTCGGTCCACTTGCCGCTCACCGGATCGAACAGTTCGCTGGTCCCGACGAGTTCGCCGGTGTCCGACAGACCGCCGACGACGAGGACCTTGCCGCCGGTCAGTCCGGTGACCGTGTGCCGGCAGCGCGCCTTCGCCAACGCCGGGCCCGGCAGCCAGTTGTTGGCGACCGGGTCGTAGATCGCGGTGTCCTTGACAGCCTTGCCCTCGGCATCGGTGCCGCCGGCAATCATCACGCGGCCACCGGTCAGCCGCACCGCCGTCGTACCGGACACCGCGGGCGTCGTACCGGCCTGAGCCCAGCTTTGCGGTACGGCGAGCGGTCCCGCAGCCTCGTCCTCGCCGATGACGTGCAGGGTGCCGGCGAGGCTCGGCTCGACCTCGATCCAGCGGTCGAGGGCCTCGGTCGCGGCCGACTGGCTGCGGAACGTTCCGTCGGCGTCCGGGTCGATCGGTGGGAAGGCCTGCAGATTGTTCCGGACGTAGGCGACCACGAATCGCTTGCCGGTCACCTGCACGGTCTCGGCGGCGGCGAACGGCTGCTGGTTCCGCGCGGTCTGCTGCGACAAGGGCGACCGGGCGGCACTACTGCCGTTGGTGAACTGGCCGAACAGCACCGGGTTCACGGTGTGGAACCGCTTCCGCGTCCCGGGCCGCGAGGTCACGGTCGCGGCCCGCATCGCCGTCGTACCACCCTCCAGCGGAGTGTTGTCGGTGATGATCAGCTCGTACCGGGCGCTTCGCCGGACGACGTGAGTCGTGGCCAGCGCGCCCGTCGAGGCCGCGAGCTCGATTCCGGCGTTCTGCTGCTCGTACGCCGGACGCGAGAGCTTGGCCGCATCATCCATGGTCTGGAACTGGGCCATCGCGAACTTCTCGCCGGTCGACGTCACGCGCTGCAGGCCGCTGCCTCGGGCCGGCTCGATGCTGAACCGGCGGCCGTCGCTGGGCTCCTGCGCCCCCAGCCGGTCCATCCGGATGTCCAGCGGAATCGCCCGCTGCCGGACGAACAACGTGCCGAGCGGATGCAGGACCAGCTCATCGCTGTCCGGCAGGTTCCGCAACGTCACCAGCGGGACGACACCGCCGGTCGGCAGCCGGGTCTCCCAGCCTTCGAGCTTGGCGAACTCGGCCGCCAGGATCGGCAGCACCGCGACCGGCGGCAACGTGGTGTCGTTGCTCTCGCCCCAGCTGATGTCGAAATCCGCGGAGATCTCGAAGAAGAGCAGCGAGATCGAGCCCCGCCCGTGTGCCCGCCACGGCGACGGGCCGGACAGCTCGAAGTACAGGTCGATCCCGAACAGCCCGACCCCGAACGCCTTCAGCGACACCGAGGCCGAGATGGCGATCACGAACGAGAACGGCGAGAACCGGAACAGCGCGTCGAAGGCCAGGTGCCCGTGGATGCCGAAGTCGTCGAAGCCCAGCACCAGCTCGGCCCTGGCGCCGAACTGCACGGTGTTGCTGGTGAGCGCGAAGTAGCCCTCGACCCGGATCCGCCGGCCGGGCTGGTTCAGGATGTCGACGGCCAGCCGCGGCGGTACCTCGAACGGCAGGTTCGGCGGCTTGTACGACGGATGGAAACCACCGACCGAGACGACCAGGTCCGCGTCGTCACCCCAGCCGACCAGCAGCCCCATGCCGCCTTCGATGGTCATCATCAGGATCCGCGACTCGAACAGCACCGCGTTGAACCAGAGCCGCTGTTTGTCGAACTCGATCGCACCGATGAAGTTGACCTGGATCACCAGCAGCGGCAGTTCCTTGGCCGGCAGGATGCAGCGCAGCACACCGACGATCGCGATGTTGCCGGGGATCTCGATGATCACGCCGATCGAGATGCTGAGCAGGGTCGGCGTCCCCCAGCCGATCTTCGCCATCGGGCCGATCAGGAACTTGCCCTTCTCGGCGGGGAAGAAGCTGCGCAGGTCGCTGATGATCCGGGGCGCGTTGGCGACCACGTCCTTGGGGAACATCACCGACTCGATCGCGTTCGAGCGCACGCCCTTGGCCAGCGCGTCGAGGTTCATCCGGCGGTTGATGCCGACCAGACCGCCGACGGCGAGCAGGGTGAACCCGAAGCCGAGCTGCAGCCCGCCGGGGAACTCGGCGGTGATGATGATCAGCAGCGAGAAGCCGTCGGTGCCGTCGGGCATCCGGGTGCTGATCAGGCCGATCGCCTTGAGCTCCAGGAAGCCGGCGAACTTCAGTTCCAGGGCACCGGCGTACTCGCCCTTGTCCGGATCGGCGGACAGGTAGCCGCCGCCGGTGATCACGCCGATGTCGACCTTGAGCCCGACCCCCGTCGGTGGCTTGAAGCCGAAGGTCAGCTCGGCCGGGCCGAGGTTGCCGCCGCCGGCCGGGAAGGAGAGCTCGGCGGTCAGGCCCATCCGGTCGACGCTCGCCTGGATGGGGCCGAGGGCGGCCTTGAAACCGGCGGACAGCTCCAGCGGGATCGAGCCGCCCTGGACGCCGACGCCGACGTACAGGGTGGTGAGCTCGACCGGGCCGGCCTTGAGGTGCAGCGGGATCTGGATCTCCAGGCCGCCGTTGCCCCGGAAGCTCAGGCCGTTGCTGTCGATGGTGATGCCGAGGTCGAAATCGGCTTCGAGTTTCGCGCCGGCGCCTTTGAGGACGGTAGAGAGAAAGCCGTCGGCCTTCGAGAGGTCGACGAGCAGTTTGCCGCCGACGAGATCCGCCTCGGCGACGACACCCGCCGCCTCGCCGCCGAACGCCGTACCGAGGGAGAACTTGATCTCCTGGACGCTCAGGCCGGAGCCTTCCGGCGTACCGAGCAGCTGGATCGGCCCTTTGCCCAGCTCCAGCGCGAGCTTGCCGTTCAGACCGGCACCGGGAGCCTCCGGCACCAGCTCGGCGGGTGGCTCGAGGCGGAGGGTCGGGCCGACGTTGAGGGAGCCGGTGCCCTTGAGCTTCGTGTTCCAGCCAGGGAACAGATCCAGAGCGAGGTCGAACCCACTGAAGTCGAAGACGTCGAGCAGGATCCGCAACGCGTCAGGTGCCGAATCGGGGACCGGGCGGACCCGGAAGAGGAAGGACGCGAGTTCGGCACCGTCGTCGTCCTTGATGAACACGGCCGGAAGGTCCCAGCCCAGCAGGGCTTCGGTGATCGCCTCGAGGAACTTCTCGGTGTCGAGATCGTCGCGTCCCCAGCCGTACTGCTCCTTGAGCGCGTCGGCCGGGCTGCGCAGGAAGGTGCCGAGCCGGTCGAACCGCAGTCGCCGGCGCAGGAACGGCGGCCGGTCGCCATCGCGGGCGATGTCGTCGTTGTCGATCAACCCGAACAGCACCGCGGTGTTCGCGAACCCGGGATGCTCGGACAGCAGATAGGTGGTCGCGGTGTAGTTGATCAGCGCATCGGGCAGATCGACCAGCACAGCCTTGACCGGGTCGCTCAACGGCCCGGACGCGTTCACCGTGAACTTCACCGTCTCGGACATCACCTTGCAGGCCCAGAAGG
Organism: Kribbella sp. NPDC056345; assembly: GCF_042262745.1. NCBI lineage: Bacteria > Bacillati > Actinomycetota > Actinomycetes > Propionibacteriales > Kribbellaceae > Kribbella > Kribbella sp. NPDC056345. The sequence goes on from NZ_JBHJQQ010000023.1 coordinate 56,464, forward strand.
CCGGCGGGATCACCCTGAGCAGATCAGCCAGCGCCTCGGCACTACCGGTCTTCTGCAGAGCCTCGACCTTCGGTGGTACGGCGGTCAGCGCGCTCAGCGCCGCCTTCGCCGACGCGACGACCCCGGGGTCGTTCGCGACAGCGGGCGTTACCGGCAGTCCCAGTTCGCCGTACAGGGCAGCGATCTGGTTGTCCTTGAGATAGCCGGTGATCGGTTCCAGGAACCGCCCGACCTCGATCGCCAGCTTCTCCACCGACCCGGCCATCAGGACATCACCACCGCAAACGCCGGGCGGCCGGGTTTCCGAACCTCAGTACTTGCCACCACGCGCAGCAGACTCACCATCGCCCCCAGTCCCAGCTCACCCGCGTCCTCGCCGACCAGCCTGGTAGTCCCCGTGCCCGGCATCAACACGACGTGACGAACCGTGCCCGTTCAGGCACGCCCCGCACCCGATCAGGCGAGCGCAGTGCACTCATCCCGGCTGCACACCGAACTTGGCCGCGCTCTGCAGGAGCGCGATCAGGGCGGCCTGAATCTCCCGGTTCTGCTTCTGGAACTGGGGATTGTGGGCGGCGTAGACGGGATGGAAGAGTCCTTCCTCGTCGTCCCCGGCCTCGAACACGCACGCGTAGGTGGGCGGCCGGTCAGGCCTGATGAACTGCAGCGCGGTCGCATAGTTCTGGCTGGTCGAGGTCAGTGGCCGCTTGTACTTCCCCGCCGGCCGGGCATCCTGCTTGATGAGGTGCAGGGTGTGGTACTCGGCGAAGCCACCCGAGGGCGGCAGCTCACCGCGATTGGCCGAGCGCAGGATCGCCGCGCCCATCAGCCGGCTGATGAACTCGTTCCGCTCGGCGATCCGCGGCGGCAGGTACTCCTTGTAGTCCACCCGGCCGACCGGGAAGCTGGGGTCGTCGGCCATCAGGCCGTCGCGGGTCCCGTCGTACTGCGGGTTCCGGTAGTTCATCGCCGGGACGGTCCCGTTCTCCTCCATCCCCCAGGACCACATGATGGCGCGGCCGGCGGTGTGGACATCGACGAAGTAGCTGATCGGATAGTTCTCCATCAGCGTCGCGACGTTCCTGGTCTCGATCTCGGACAGCGGCGCGGAACCGCGGTACAACTCCCCCACGGCACCGTCCCCGGGCGTCTTGTCGGACGGTGGTTCTTCGTAGCGCGCCAGGTACAGGTCCATCTGGTAGTACCTGTCGAAGTCCCAGGCGATCGGGAAGTTCCGGTTGATGTCGACGCCGTGCGCCGGACGGCCCTGCGGATCCGGCCCGACCGGCCGCCTGCTCTTACGCCAGCCGTACTCGTGGATCTTCGGGTGGTCCAGGTCGAATTCGCGCCCGTCCGGATTGGCCAGCGGGAAGATCAGCAGATCGACCTTCTGGATGATCGGGACGATCGTCTCGGCCTTGATCACGAACTCCGGGAAGTACTGCGGCGCATCGCTCGGCCGTGGCTTCTTCTTGTCCGCGCGGAAGGTGATGGTGGTCGCCGGGAAATAGAGATCGGCGCCGTCGTGGTAGGCGGCGAGCAGGTTCTCCGCGAGGGACAGCAGAGCGTCCGGCGGGACCCACTCCCGGCCGTGCAGCCCGCCGGTGAACAACACGACCGGGCGCTTCGGCCCGGACGGTCCGACACCGATCTTGAGATAACTGCACTTGTTCCCACCGCTCGTCGTTTCGAGCATCGTCCGCCGGCAGTAGTCCGGGTACTTGCGGGCCAGGGCTTCCAGACCCGCCTCGATCTCGGGCGCCCGCCGGGGCTTCAGCAGCGGGCCGGGAGTGACACCTCCGGAGAATGCGGCGGCCTCGGTCGGCGGTGGGCTGCCGATCTCGTCGTAGTACGCGAGGAGGTCGGCATCCGTCATCAACTCGTAGACGTCGCAGCCGCGCTGCTCCAGAACCGGAATCACCGTCGGCGGCGCCATCGCGGCCACCCGCCACTTCACACCGTCGGTCCAAACCCTGGCGCTGTCGGTGTCGAGGTCGAGCTCTTCGATGTCGCGGAGTCCCTCGAGCACCTCAGCAGTACCCACCACACGCAGCAGACTCACCCTCGGCCTCCCAGTCCCAGCTCGCCGCATTCCTCGTCGGCCAGCCTGGCCGCTGCCGCTGCGACCATCAACGCGAAGTCACCGGATGTGCCTGTTCAGGCACCCATCCGACCCGATCAGGTGATCGGGGCGGCCTGTGAGAAGCTCCGAAGCCGCGAAGGAGGACCATGAGGCACATCTACCTCGTCACACATCCCGAGGCACAACATCACGTCGACGGCCTCGTCGGCGGCTGGTACGACTCCGAACTCACACCCCGCGGCCACCGCCAGGCCGAACGCATCGCCGACGTACTGGCGAGCCGGATCGGCGACCAGCCCGTCGAGATCTACTCCTCCGACCTCCGCCGAACCGCCCAGACCGCAGAACACCTGGCACAGCGCTTCTCGGTCGACGTGCGCACCGATCCCCGCCTCCGCGAGCGCACCAACGGCGAGGCCGACGGCCGCCCCCAGGCCTGGCTCACCGAACGCCGCATCCCCCTCCCCGAATCCGGCAACCGCCTCGCCCACCACGACGGCCCCGCCGGCGCCGAAACCCGCCTGGCCCTGGTCAACCGCCTCTACCCAGCCCTGGCAGACATCCTCAGCCACCCCGCCGAAACCCAGATCATCGTCTCCCACGGCTCCGCCTCCAGCTACCTCATCCTCGCCTGGCTAGGCATGCCCAAAGCCGCCACCGACCGAGCCTTCTTCCCCCTCACCTCCGGCAGCATCACCACCCTCCGCCGCAACGACACCCACCACAGCCACCAAGTCATCACCCTCAACGAGACCCACCACCTCTACGACCTCAGCACGAACGACAGGAGGTGTGCGGCACCGGATGGCCTGGGGGAAGCGGGTTGAGCGTGCCGAAGGCTCGGGGTGGGACTGACTAGGCTTTGTGTTCGGCGAGGTCGAAGACGTTGCCTTCGGGGTCGGCGAGGGTGATCCAGTGGGTGCCGTACTCGTTGTGCTCGTCGAGGCGCTGGGCGCCGAGGGCCAGCAGGCGGTCGAGCTCGGTGTCCCAGTCCGCGGTGGCGAGGTCGAGGTGCAGGCGGTTCTTGACAGTGCGGGGTTCGGGGACCTGGAGGAACATCAACGTGGGGCCGTCCGCGGCGCGGTTCACGGTGGCGAAGAACTCGTTGCCTTCAGCATCTACCTCGACCGACAGGACGCCGGCCCAGAAGGTGGCCAGGGTCGCTGCGTTGGCGCAGTCGAAGGCGATGTTCTCGAGGGTGATGGACATGGTTCAGCCTTTCGCTACAGGGGAATCAGTTGGTAGCTGCTGGATCGGCCAGCAGACTTCAGTGCGGTAGGAAGCCTCGTCGGGGGTGTCCCCGGGCGCGACGACGTACAGCTCACGGATGGGGCCGGGCGCAACAGAGCAGTGCTCGGCGACATGGGAGCCGAGCGCGCCGTAGGTGCGGTCGAAGTCGGCCATCGCGCCGGCGTGCACGGCGATGGCGAAGAACCCACCGGGCAGGTCGACCAGCTCGAAGCCGTCGGCCGGCTCCTGGCTCGGCGCTACCGGCAGGAACGCGATCACCTCACCCTCGTCCTCGGTGAAGAAGTCATCGCTGTACGTCGCTCCCGACGTCGCCCGGATGTCGTGCACGGCGGCCAACTCGTTCAACCGGCCGAACGACTCCACGCACCACGGCCCGATCTGCTCCCGCTCGACCCGGCCACGAACGCCGTACGCACGGAAAGGTGGGATGTACCGGTAGTCGACGTGCAGTGGCTCCGGCGTGGCCGTCAGCAGACTGCGCAACGAGGTGACCACGTCCCGGGTCACCTGGAGCTCGCGCTCCATCCGGTCGAGGTGCGCGCGGAGCGTTTCCTCCCGCTGCGCCTGATCGGTCGACGAGACGAGAGCCCGTACGTCGGCGATCGGCATCCGCAGGTCGCGGAGCCGCCGGATCAGGAGCGCGACGCCGACCTGGTCGGTGCCGTACCGCCGGTACCCGGACGACGGATCGACCGAGGCGGGCGCGAGCAGCCCGATCTCGTGGTAGTGGTGCAGCGTCTTCACGCTGAGGTAGGTCATCCGCGAGAACTCGCCGACCGTCACTGTCGCCGTCATGCGACTGGGTCATGTCTCTTGGTTCCGCGCCGTAGCGAGCATGTGCTCGGTGCGGTAGCTCGGTGTGCTGGAGGGGAGGCCTCGATGCTTTTCCATCGTGGCCTTTCCTCCAGTGCGGCGAGGTGCCGTGCCGAGTGCAGCGCAGTAGGCGGGGAATCAAGAGACATGACCCTAGCTTGGACCCTCCGGTAACCGGAGGGTCAAATGCCCGCAAGTACCAAGGCCCGCCCGGGGGCGGACGGGCGGGCCTTGGCAGAGAAGACTGCTAACTCAGGAGATGGTCCACTTCTGGTTGGCGCCACCGCCGCAGGTCCAGATCTGCAGTGGAGTCGCGTTGGCCGAGTTGTTCCCGGTCACGTCCAGGCACTTCCCGGCCTGTGGATTCACCAGGTCGTTGTTCGAGTAGGTCCACTGCTGATTCGGGCTCCCGGCAAAGCACGACCACAGCTGGACGCGGGTGCCGTCGGCGGTGCCGCCACCGGTGACGTCGAGGCACTTGCCCAGCGCCCGTACGGTCCCATCACCCGGGCGAGTCCACTGCTGCGCCGCCGAGCCGTTGCAGTCGTACAGCTGCACCGCCGTACCGTCAGCAGAGTTCGCACCGGCGACGTCGACGCACTTGCCGGCCAGACCGGTGATCTGACCGCCACCTCCGCCACTCTGCGAACCGTTCCAGACAAAGGTGGCCGACGTCTTCGTGGGCAGCGTGTAGATGAAAGACTGCGAGCCCCAGTTCACCCGCACCGACTGCGAGCCACCGGTGGTGTTGAACGCGATCAGCGCCTTCGAACCGTCCGGGTTCTTCCACGCCACGTTCTTCACCGAGTTGTTCGCGGTCGAGTCGATCCGCAGCGCACCCGGCCGGACGTACTTGGTCAGGTGACCCATCGTGTAGTACTCGACGTTCTTGTCCACCTGCCCCGCACGACTGCCACCGCGCTGCACCGTCACCAAGCCGGTACACACGTTGCACCCAGCACCGACGTACGGGAGGTGGTTCTGGTCGAGCGCCATTCCCCACTTGACCCACGACTTGTCCCAGTTGCGGGTGTAGTCGATCAGGTTGTTCATGTCCTCGACCTGCTGGTTCGGGATCCAGGTGCCACCCGAGTGCTCGGTCATGTACGCGTTGACGGCCGGGTACTGGTTGTGGATCTGCGTCTGCAGGCTCACATCACCGCCGTACCCGTGCCAGGCGATCCCGCCGAACAGCGGGTCGTTGCGCAGCCCGGCGTCGGCCAGCGGGACCGAACCGAGGTCGTTGTAGTTGCCCCAGTTGTAGTCCAGCACCATCACCTTGGTGGTGATGCCGGCCGCCCGGAACGCCGGGAACAGGTGGTTCTTGGTGAAGTTCAGCAGGCCGGCGCCGTTCCAGTTCATCGACGCGTAGCCGGTGTTGTCGGTACCGCAACAGGTCGGCTCGTTCTGCACCGTCACGTAGTCGATGCGGTTGCCCTGGGCCGCGTTCTGCTGCACGTACTTGACGAAGTACTGCGCGTACATCGGGTAGTACTCGGCCTTCAGCCAGCCACGGTTGGTGAACTTGTTGTTGTCCTTCATCCAGGCCGGCGCACTCCACGGCGACCCCATCACCTTCAGCGCCGGGTTCAGCTGCCGGGCCTGCTTGGTCAGCGGGACCACGTCCGCCAGGTCGTGGTTGATGCTGAAGTCGTTCAGGTCGCAGCAGGTGTCGTCGTACGAGTAGTTGAACCGGGCCAGGTCGGAGGCACCCATCGGGTTCCGGACGAACGACAGCCCGATCCCGTTGACCGGGTCGAACAGGTCCTTCATCACCTGGTTGCGGGTCGTCGCCGAGATCGTGTTGCTGCTGTTCAGCAGCCACGCGGAGCTGTCGGCGAAGGAGGCGCCGCCACCTTCCCAGGACTGGTACGTCGTGTTCTCGTTGACCGTGATCGTCTGGTTCGCCGTACCGCCGGCCGGGCCGAAGTTGACCGGGGTCTGCTGCTGCAGACCGCGGGTCACGTTCTGGCCGGCCGAGTCGTTCGTGGTGGTCAGGTAGACGTTGACCTGTTCGCCGGCGGCCTGGGCCACCGGGGCGGTCGCCGTACCGAAACCGAATCCGGTGGCGGCCACGCACAGCGCGGCCACCGCGACCGGCAGGGCACGGCGTCGGCGGTGGGCAGGACGGAACAACCCGTTCGCGGGCATGGGCGGTCTCCCTTGCAAGGCCTGACAGACAGGGGGATGTTGTGGCGTCTGCCCGCGCCGCAACGGTGTGTCAGCACGAGGGAACCATCGGTGGTCACCGGTGTCAACGCCACAGCACGGACTTTTTTCAGGTCTTTTATTTAGTCTCGGTCTTGACGTGAAAGCGTTCTCACAGCAAGCTGCGGGACCAAATCCCCGAACCACAAATCCTGTCTCGTCCCGACCGCCCCCGTGGAGATTTGAGGCACGCATGAAACTGCAGCGTTCCCGCATCGCGGCCCTGTTCGCGACCGGTGCCGCACTCGTCGGCGCCGCCCTTCTGCAAGCACCAGCCCAAGCCCTGCCGCAGGCCCCGCAGGCCGAGCAGGCCGTGCTCGCCACCACTTTCGAGGACAACTTCGACGGCCCGGCCGGGCAGGCGCCGGACTCGAACAAGTGGCGTTACGACATCGGCGGCTCCGGCTGGGGCAACAACGAACGGCAGTACTACACCAACAGCACCCGCAACTCCGCCAAGGACGGTAACGGCAACCTGGTGATCACCGCCCGCCGGGAGAGCGGCGGCTTCCAGTGCCACTACGGCACCTGCGAGTACACCTCGGCCCGGCTGCTCACCGCGCAGACCTTCAGCCAGACCTACGGCCGCTTCGAGGCCCGGATCAAGATCCCCGGCACGCAGGGCGTCTGGCCGGCGTTCTGGATGCTCGGCCAGGGCGGCAACTGGCCGCACAACGGCGAGATCGACATCCTGGAGAACATCGGCCGCGAGCCCACCACCGTGCACGGCACCATCCACGGCCCGGGCTACTCCGGCGCCGAGGGCATCGGCGCGGCGTACCAGTCACCGAACGGCGTACCGTTCCGCAACGACTTCCACACCTACCGCGTCGACTGGACGCCGAACTCGATCGTCTGGTTCGTCGACGGCGTGCAGTACCAGCGCCGGACGCCGGCCGACCTCGGCGGCGACCAGTGGGTCTTCAACCGCCCGCACTTCATGATCATGAACGTCGCTGTCGGCGGGAACTGGCCGGGCTACCCGGACGGCTCCACCGTGATGCCGCAGCAGATGCTGATCGACTACGTCCGCGTCTCCACCATCGACAGCTCCGGCGGCAACGGCCAGATCACCGGCCTGGCCGGCAAGTGCCTGGACGTCGCCGGTGCCAACTCAGCCGACGGTACGACGGTGCAGCTCTACGACTGCAACGGTACGGCGGCCCAGTCGTGGAGCCGTCCGGGCGACGGCACGATCCGTGCCCTCGGCAAGTGTCTCGACGTGGCGAACGCCGGTACGGCGGACGGTACCCGGGTGCAGATAGCGACCTGTAACGGCAACACCGCTCAGCAATGGTCGTACGGCAACAACGACATCGTGAATCGGGGCAAGTGCCTCGATGTCACCGGCAACAATTCGGCGAACGCCACCCCGACCCAGATCTGGACCTGCGGTGGCGGCGCCAACCAGAAGTGGAACATCACCTAGTGGAGTGTCGTGGTTAAAGCTCGAGTGCTGGCGGTGTCCAGGTGGGTGCATCGCAAGGCGGAGGGGAAGCCTCGATGTTTTTCCATCGTGGCTTTCCCTCCAACGCCGCGAGGTGCCCGCCTGGGCGCCGCCAGTGCCGAGATTTAGCCGCGACGCTCCACTAACCAGCGGCAACCTTGGACGGGGGCAGTACGCCGCCGTCCTGCAGCAACCGCAGGATCGGCAGGGTCGCGGCGCCCAGGGCAACGGCGTCGCGGCCCAGTTCGCACAGCACGATCGAGACCTGGGAGTAGGGCTGGCGGAGCGCGTGCCGGCCGACCTCGGCGCGCAGCCGCGGCAGGTAGCGCTCGCCCAGCAGCAGGCCGGCCCAGCCACCGAGGACGATCCGCTCGGGGTTGACCAGGTTGACGAGATTCGCGAAGCCGGCCGAGAGATAACCGATCGTGTCGCCCACGATCGTTGCCGCGACCTCCGAAGTTTCCGCCGCCGCGAGCAGCTCCGCGAACGCCGCCTCCTCATCGGAGGCCGACAGCTCTCCACCGGCCTGGTGATAGCGGTCGAGCACGTCCTCGGCGCCGACGTACGCCTCCAGGCACCCCTCGGCTCCACAGCGGCACCCGCGACCGCCGTACACGATGGTGGTGTGGCCCCACTCGCCCGCGCTGCTGCGTGTCCCGCGATAGCTGGATCCGCCGGTGACGAGCGCGGCGCCGACACCTGAGCCGACCAGCGCAACCACGGCATCCGTCGCACCGCGGCCGGCCCCGAACCACATCTCGGCCTGGCCGAGCGTGTTCGCGCCGTTGTCCACGAGGATCGGAATATCGGTGCCCTCGGCAAGCATCTGACCGAACGGTACGGCGTCCCACCCCAGCGTCTGGGCGTGGACGACGGCATCCGCGTCGACGATCCCGAAGACCGCGACACCGACCCCGAGCACCGTCGAAGCCGGTACGCCGGAACTGCTGAGAACGCTCGCGAGCCCTTCCAGCACGTGCTTCACGACGACTTCGGGCTCGGGTGTCTCGATCGGATGGTCGACCGTGGCGAGCACGTTCATCGCGAGATCGAACAACTCGACCCGGACCCGGGTTTCGCCGACCTCGGCCCCGACGACGTACCGGAATTCGCGAGCGACCCGTAACAGCACGCGCGGCCGGCCACCCTCGGATTCGACCGAGCCGGCCTCCTCGACGACACCTTCCGCGATCAGCTCGGTCACCAGGTTGCTGACGCTGGCCGCGCTGAGCGACGTACGGACACTCAGCTCCTGCCGGCTGAGCGGGCCGTCGCGGTAGATGCCGGTCAGGATCACCGATCGGTTGGACCGGCGCATGTCCCGCACCGTCGTCCGCCGATACTCCATCGTTGCGCCCCCTGCTTGCCCCGGCCCCTGGCGGGCCGCTGGACCTGAGTCCATCACGCCCGGCGGCCGAGCCGGAAGGGGCGACTTTCTCCAAGCCGTGAATTAAGCCCCGTTTCGTTATCGCACCGTGATTGACGAGACCTGGGTCACTCGGCTTCACTCTACGGAACCGCTTCCGAAACCGGTTCCGAACACCGCCGCAACATCACAGCAACATCCGCCACCCCACCGCCCGAGGGGAGTTCAGCGTGTCCATCACCATCGCCGACGTCGCCGCACGAGCCGGCGTCAGCAAGACGACCGTGTCGCGCGTCCTGAACGGCAAGGGTGAGCTCGATCTGCGCACCGCCGAGCGGGTCCGCGCCGTGATCGCCGAGCTCGGCTACGTGCCGAGTGCCCGGGCGGTCGGCCTGGCCCGCGGCCGGACCCGGGTCGTCGGCATGCTGGTCCCGTCGCTGACCTGGCCCTGGATGGGCGAGGTGCTGCAGGGCGCGGTCGACGTGGTCGAGAGCGAGGGCTACGGCCTGCTGCTCTTCACGTTCAACCGCGGTGCGGAGTCCATGCACCAGTTCGCCTCCCAGGTGTCGGCGCAGTCGTTCGACGGCCTGCTGGTGATCGAGCCCGAGGGCACGCTCACCTACATCGAGCAGCTGCACGCGCGGGGTCTGCCGGTCGTCCTCATCGACGACCGTGACCACCGCCCCCAGTTCCCGTCCGTCGCCACCACCAACTACGCCGGCGGCCAGTCCGCCGCCCGGCACCTGATCGAGCTCGGCCGGCACCGGCCGCTGGTGATCACCGGTGTCGAACGGTTCGGCTGCACCCACGAACGCCTGGACGGCTTCCGCGACACCTACGCCGAAGCCGGGATCGAGCTCGACCCGAGACTCGTGTTCGAAGGCGACTTCACCCACGAGAGCGGACGCCACGGCGTCCAGCAGGCGCTCGACCGGCGTCTGGACTTCGACGCGGTGTTCGCGCACAACGACCTGTCCGCCGGCGGCGCGATCCAGGCCGTCCGGGAGACCGGGCGGAACGTGCCGAACGACGTGTCGGTCGTCGGTTTCGACGACATCCCGTACGCCCAGCACACCGAACCGCCGTTGACCACGGTGCATCAGCCGATGCGCCAGATGGGCCAGGCGGCGGCCCGGATGCTGATGGGCTATTTCGGCGGGACCCCGCTGCCCGAGGAACCCCAAGTGCTGCCGACGACACTGATCGTCCGCAGCTCAACTGCTCCCAAGTCCACTCCCAGGACCAGTCCGCCCGCCCCCACTGGCCGGTCCGCTCACTGAGGCTCCGGCGGCGGGGCAGCTGCCCCTGCTCCGCCGCCGGTGAAGTCCTCGATACCGATCTGTTAAGGCGTCCGCTCTTCCGATGAGAGCGCTTTCACGCCACTATGCACTGGCCCACCCGGCTCAGGGGTGGACCATCCGCCACACACAGAGATACACAGGAGGAACCGATGCGAGCACGACGGAGCGTCGCGCTGGCCCTGACGGGCTTGCTCGCGGCAGCCACACTGGCTGCCTGCAGTAGCGGGGACGGGAAGACCAGCGGAAGCGGTTCCGGCACCGCCGCCACCGTACTGAACGTGGGTATGCCGAACGGTCCGCAGACCGAGAACCACAACCCGTTCCTCGGCTCCTCCTCGGGCGCCTCGCTCGGGTACCGGTGGATGATCTTCGAGCCGCTGGTGATGATCAACGGGATCAAGCCGACCGAGCCCGGTAAGCCCTGGCTGGCCACCGAGTGGAAGTGGGACGCGAACTTCACCAAGCTGTCGTTCACGATCCGCGACGGCGTGAAGTGGTCCGACGGTACGCCGATGACCGCCGAGGACGTCGCCTACACCTTCCAGCTCCGGCAGAAGAACGAAGGCCTGAACTCCGACGCGATCCCGTACAAGACGATCACCCAGACCGGTAACAAGGTCGACCTGGTCTTCGAGCGGTCGCAGTTCGTCAACCAGAACAAGATCCTGACCGTCTTCGTGATCCAGAAAGCCCAGTGGTCGGCGATCAAGGACCCGAGCCAGGACACGCTGAAGACCCCGGTCGGCACCGGCCCGTACAAGATCAAGTCGTTCACCCCGCAGACCACCACGCTGGAACTGCGCGACTCGTACTGGCAGGACCTGCCGAAGGTCAAGGAGCTGCGGTACACGTCGTACAACGACAACAACGCGCAGACCACCGCGCTGGCCAACGGCGCCTCGGAGTGGAGCTTCGTCTTCGTCCCGAACGTGAAGGCCGTCTACCAGGACAAGGACCCGAAGAACCACAAGCTGTACTTCCCGGCGAACCTCGGCATCCACGGCCTCTGGATCAACACCACCAAGAAGCCGTTCGACGACCCGGCGCTGCGCCGCGCGATGGACAAGGTCATCAACCGCGACGACATCTTCATGCAGGGCGAGGCCGGGTACTTCTACCCGAAGGTCGAGTCCATCACCGGGATCCCGACGCCGGCCGGTGAGTCGTTCATCGCCCCGGAGTACAAGGACAAGAAGCACGCCGTCGACGTCGAGGGCGCGAAGGCCGACCTGGCCGCCGCGGGCTACAAGCTCGAGGGCAACGTCCTGAAGGACAAGGGCGGGCAGCCGGTCAAGATCACGCTGACCAACCCGGCCGGCTGGTCCGACTACATCACCGACCTGGAGATCATCAAGGACAACCTGTCCACGATCGGTATCGCGGCGACCGTCGACAAGGCCAACCAGGACGCCTGGTTCAAGGCGTTCGACGAAGGCAACTTCGAGGCCGGCATGCACTGGACCAACGGCGGCTCCACGCCGTACGACATCTACCAGAACATCATGGACGGCAAGATCCTCAAGCCGGTCGGCAAGGGCGGGATCAGCGGCAACTACGGGCGCTTCCACTCCCCCGAGGCGACCAAGCTGCTCGACACCTACGCCAACGCCACCGACGACGCGACCCGGCAGACGGCGCTGAACGGCCTGCAGAAGATCATGGTCGAGCAGATGCCGGTGATCCCGACCTCGGCGTCGAACGTCGGCGGTCTCTACAGCACCAAGAACTGGACCGGGTGGCCGGACGAGCAGAACTCGTACGCGCCGGGTCAGCCGACCCAGCAGAACGCTCTGCAGATCGTCCTGAACCTGAAGCCCGCCGGCTCTCAGTGAGTCCGGACCGCGGCGCCGGGAGCCCATCAGCGC
>NZ_JBHJQQ010000024.1:0-65296 GCF_042262745.1 Kribbella sp. NPDC056345
GCCGGACATTCACACTGTTAAGGGCCACCCCGCAAGGGGTGGCCCTTAACATATGTCTGGCCCATTTCCCGGCAAATAGAAGCAGGACTGCGCTGATCTGATCAGCCTTCGGGGGCGATCCCGACCAGAGCTGCCGCGGCACAGATGTGGACCGGAGTGAGGTCCGCCGGGGAGACCGGGGCCTGGAGCAGCGTTCCACGCTCGAACGGCGTGAGCTGGATGTCGATGCCGTGAGCGCCGGCCACCATGCCGCGGACGTACGTCAGCCAGCCCATCATCGGGATTCCCCGACGGAAGACTCCGGCAGCGGCTGCGAGCTCGGTGTCGGCGATGCTGGCCCACTCCGGCTCCCAGATCGACACGACCGCACGGAGGACCTGCGCGAAGCGGTCGGACTGCGTGAGCGCCTCATCGTCGCTCCAGTGCAGCGTGACCTGGTCCGAGACCGTCGTGAGCGTGCCGCCCATCGACAGGTCGAACAGCCACGGCAGCTCGCCAGTGCTCTGGAGATGCAGCCGGGTCGTGCTCGAGCCGTTGGCGAGCACCTTCGTGGTGGCCTCAACCATCTCCTCGAGCGGAACCGAACCGTCCGCCTCGAGGACGTGGTACCCCCACCGCTCGTCCTGGGTCCAGGCGTGCACGTCGGGGAAGGCCACGGCGACAGCTGTCAGCGTGCGATCCACCCGCAGCGCGCGTTGCTCTACGGTCTCGTCACGGTGGGCCCACTGGGCGCGTAGCAGCCACGATGCCATCACGCCCTCCGATCGTGAGCCGGCCGATCCTGCGCAGCAGACGGTACGCCGGTGGCCGGATGGTTGGCCAGAGTTCCGCCTACCCGGCGTGAAGAGCCGGTGCGGTTCTCTGGAAGTTCCACCCGACCAGTCTGCGGCACCGGTGGTTCGGAGGTAACCACCGGGGTCCGGTTTTAGTAAACAAGCATCCGAAGTACCTCAGTTTTTCGGCGTCGCGGCGAGCAAACCACCGAGCGCACTGGCCTGCGTCCGCCAATCCCGGACGCCGCCCGCGGCCCACCGCTGCCCGAGCCGGTTGAGGCTGTCACGGTCGTTCTGCCAGATCGAGTCGGCCTGCCGCTGGGCATACGTCCGGTACGACGCGTCGCCGGTGCTGTCGGCCAGATCCATCAGATACCGCATGAAGATTCCCTTGAACTGCTTCTGGTTGTCGTCACAGTTGCCTGCGGCATCACAGGACTCCGTCAGGATCCCGCCCGGGCTCAGCAACGTCGACGACATCGCCGCGTCACCCAGCTGCCGAGCCTTGGCCAGTACGGCGGCGTCCCCGGTCGCGCGCCACAGTTCGAGTGCACCGCCGATGGCCAGCCCTTGGTTGTACGTCCAGACGGTCTGCCCGTTGTTGGCGCACGAGCCGGTCAGCCCGTCATTGACCAGGCCGGCGGAGTTGATCATGCCGCTGTTCTTGAACCAGTTCCAGCTGGTCGTCGCTCGTTGCAGCCAGACGGAGTCGCCAGGCAGCCGGTTGTGCAGCGCGGCCGTCATCCGGATGTAGAGCCCGATGGTGACCGCGTTCTTATACGTGCGTTCCCGGTCCCACCAAACGCCGCCGCCACAGGACCCGGTGTCCCAGTAGCCGTGGACGTAGTTGGCAATCGTCACCGCCATGTCCAGGTACTTCCGCTCGCCGGTCAGGTCGTAGGCCTGGATCCACGCGATCGCCCACCACTCGGTGTCGTCGATCGCCCGGCTGATGAAGTTGCCCTCCAGCGCATCGCCGCTCTTCACCCCGGCCGGGAAGACACCCTTGTTCTTGTCGAACATCTCGTTGACCATCCAGCGCAGATCAGTACGCCGGGTCCGCTGCTGGTAGTCCATCACCGTGGTCAGCGCGACCGCCGAGTTCCACCAGCTCGACAGCCACCAGGCGGTGTGCGGCTGGTAGGAGTACATCAGCGCATCGGCCGCCGCGGATGTCCGGTCCGAGGCCGGCCGGGCCCACGCCGTACAGGCTCCGTTTTGGCCTTCGACTGCGCGGCCGCACGCGCGGACGGCACCGCCGTACAGCTTGGAGCGTGGGTCGGCGGTGGCGTAGAGCTTGGTCTTCGCCGTGGCGGAGCCCGAGCCAGCGCCAACGCGGCCGAGGGATGAGCCGCCGGGCCAGGAGGCACCTTCGTTCCACGAGCGGTCGAGCCAGACCTCGTCGCCGGCGCGGCCGGTGTCGATCGTGCCCCAGGCCATCCCGCGGTTGTCGATGTGCAGGGCGATCCGGCGGCCGGCCAGTGTTGCCGACGGGACCGGCTGGTTGTCACCGGATGCGCCGTCGCTGCCGTCGCAGGCTGCAGCGCAAACGGTCGGGTACACCCACGCAGTGCAGTCGACCCCAGCCGCGTCGCCGCAGGCCCGGATCATTCCGCGTCGGTGACCGCCCGGGTCGGCGAGGTTGTACATGAGCGTTCGGGTGCCGGTCCAGCCGCTGGGGATCGAGGCCTTGCCGAGCAGCCCCTCCCAGGTCGCGCCGCCGTCCCAGCTGCGGTCCAGCCAGACCGCGTCGTTGGTGACGCCGTTGTCGATGCTGCCCCAGGCCATCGAGTCCTTGTCTGACACATGCAGTACGACGCGGCGCCCGTTGATCACCTTCTCCGGTACCGGGAAGGTCTCCTCCTGCGCCCGCGACGGATCGAGCGTGTCGCACGACACCGAACAGACCTGCGCCAGCGGGACCGCCTGGGCCTGAGCAGCAGTCGGTACGGCGAGCGTCGTACCCAGCAAGGCCAATGCGACGAGCAGCGAGCGCATGTCAGCCTCCCAGCCCGGACTGGTCGGTCCAGGTGGCGTCGGCGTTGTAGCTGCCGCCACCGTCCCAGGCGTTCCCTCCACTGACCGTGGCGATGTAGACCAGCTCGCTGGCATGTCGCACGTAGTAGGAGGGGTAGTTGAGCGACTGCAGCGACACGTTGCCCGCGCCACCAGCCAGTGGCGGTTGTGCGCAGAACGTCGCGTCCCGCCGGAAGGTGTCAGTGCCGTCGCTGGTCGCCTTCTGCAGCCGGTAGTTGCTGTGCCGCAGGTACTGACCGGGGAAGTTCACCGACTCCAGCGAATAACAGGTGCCCTCCGCTAGACCAGCCCGTACGACGAAGGTGGAGTCCTGCCGGTCGGCGAGCGCAGATCCGGCGTCGACGACATCAGTCCGCGCAAGGCTCTCCCGGTGTCGCAGTACCCGGTTCGTGTAGCCCGGCGTGGTCACTCGGAAGGTGCGAGCCTGGCCGACGCTCAGATCGGCACCGCTCTTCCACCACGCCGGTATGAGGTTCCAGGTCGAGTCATCGCGGAAGGAGCCGCCGGTGTCGCCGTCGATCCACACTTCGGAGTTGCGATGCCGCAGGTACTGGCCAGGTCGAGCTGCGGACTCCAGCGACGTACCGCCGCCGCTGAGACCCGGGCGGGCGCAGAAGGTGGCGTCGGCCGCGAAGGTGCCGCCGGTGTTGGCCTCCTTGTAGACCCGCTGGTCGCGCTGGCGCAGGTACTGACCGGGGAAGTTGCGCGACTCGAACGAGAAGCAGCTCCCGTTCGACAGTCCCGAGCGGACCCAGAACGTGGCGTCCTGCTTCAGGCCTTGGCTGCTGCCGGAGTCGACCACTTCGGTGTTCGCGACTCCACCGGTATGGCGGAGGTAGCGGTTGGTGTAGTTCGGCGTCGTGACCCGGAACGACACCAGCTTCCCCGTCGGCAGCGCCGTACCGTTCGCGGCCGCGAGGACCTGTTGATGGGCGGCACGTACCCGGGCGAAGTCCATCTTCTGCACCTGGCGGTCGTAGGTGAAGAAGCCGTTGATCTCGTCCTCGACGTCGGTCGGCTCGGTGTAGACCGAACCCGACAGCCCGGAACCGTTGATCAGATCCGGCAGCTGACTGGTGATCTGGACGTAGCGGCTGGTCAGGGCCTCGCTGGTCGGCAGCATCTCATAGGCGAAGCTGTTGCCGCTGGGCCACTCGTGACCGGGCACGTGCAGGCCCAGTCCGCCGTACTCACCGAGCTGCAGCACCCGGGTACTCGATGGAGCGCGGGCGATCCCGGGACCGACGTACATGTGGTCGTCGATGACGTCGCCGTTGCCGGGGTCGGGATCGGAGTCGCAGCAGTTCGATCCGGAGTTGTGGTTGACCAGCCGGGTCGGGTCGAGGCTCTTGACCAGATCCGCGATTCGGCCGGCCTGGAACTCACCCCAGCCCTCGTTGAACGGGATCCATTGCACGATCGACGTGATCTGCTTGTGGTTGTCGATCATCCGGCGCAACTCAGTCTCGTACCGCGCTTCACCGGTCGCCGATGCGTTGCGGCCGGCGACCAGCGACGGCATGTCCTGCCACACCATCAGACCGAGTTTGTCGGCCCAGTAGAACCAGCGAGCCGACTCGACCTTGATGTGTTTGCGGACCATGTTGAAGCCGAGCGACTTCTGCTGTTCCAGATCGAAGCGCAGCGCCGCGTCGGTCGGCGCGGTGTAGAGACCATCGGGCCAGTAGCCCTGGTCGAGCGTGCCGAGCTGGTAGACGAACTTGCCGTTCAGCGTCGGCCGCAGGAAGCCGCCGATCATCGCCTTGCCGACCGACCGCATCCCGAAGTAACCGCCGACGGCATCGCTGCCGAGGGTGACCTTGAGGTCGTAGAGGAACGGATCGTCGGGCGACCACAACCGGGCATTCGGGACCGGCACCCGGAACGACGTACCGCTCACGCCGGTCGCTTCGCCGACGACCTGGCCGCCGGACAGGACTTGTGCGCGGACCGGTTGCCCGGCCGATGAAGCCTGTACGGCGAGGTCCAGCCCGCCGGCGGCCACGTTCGGAGTGGTGTCGAGCCGCTTGATCCAGGTCGCCTCGGTCGGTTCGAGCCAGACGGTCTGCCAGATACCGGACGACGGGGTGTACCAGATGCCACCGCGGTTGAGGCGTTGCTTGCCGGACGGAATGTCCTCGGCATCGACCGGCGCCCAAACGCCGACGATGATTTCGTTGCTCCCCGCTCGCAGGGCCGACGTGATGTCGTACGAGAACGCGTCGTACCCACCCTCGTGCGTGCCGAGCAGGACGCCGTTCACCCAGACCTTGGACTGCCACATGACCGCGCCGAAGTTCAGCTGCACGTGGCGACCGGACCAGCCGGCCGGGACGGTGAAGTTCCGCTTGTAGTACATGCGGTTCTCGTGCCGCATGATGCCGGACAGCGCCGACTCGATCGGGTAGGGGACCAGCACCTCCTCGGCCAGCGTCCCCCCGATCGGCGGGGTGTTGAGATTGCTGGTCGGCGCGAACTGCCAGACGCCGTTGAGGCTCTGCCACTCGGTCCGGGTCAGCTGCGGCCGCGGGTACTCCGGGAGTGGATTGGTGACCGAGACCTGGTTGGTCCACGGCGTGGTCAGCGGTGGCGGCTTCGGCGCGAAGGCATCGGCCGGGGCCGCCACCAGGACAGAGCTGAGGATCGCGAGAACGATCAGCAGAGTGAGCCGTACGGTGACATGACGAAGCAGGCCGGAGGTCATCTGTAGTCTCCCTGGGGCGGTAGGAGAGAGCGCTCTCACACGTCAGTATGCGGACCTGACGGACTTAATCAAGACTCTGGATGATTGTTTCTGTCGGAAAGCGTTTGTCTACGTGAGAGTGGGCGAGGCGATCTCGAGCGTCGGCGTTTTGCCGCGGTAGGACTCGAGCCATGACCGCAGCAGCTCGACGCGAGCGGCGTACTCCTCGTTGCCCTTCACGACCGGTGCCTGGTTGTAGGCCATCGTGTCGGAGCTGCGGCGCAGCTTGACGTACAGCCGCGACGACGCGAGGGCGTAGCGCTCCATGTCGTCCTGCAGTGCGCCGATGACCGTGATGTTGCGGTCGCGACCGATCTGCTCGAACAGCGCCACGGCCTCCCGCCGGTGCTGCGAACCCAGGTTGCGGCCGAGCTCGTCCAGGATCAGCAGCAGCGGCCGGTCGGATCCGCCGGCCAGCGCGGCGGCGCAGACCAGCTTCACCGCCTTCTCGTCCATCTGTGCGGTGTTGCCCTTGACGTTGAACGCCGAGAACGGGCCACCTTCCGAACGTCGCCACTTCGGGGTGACCGTCCATCGCCACGGCTTGTCCGGCTCGGCGGGCGGATCCGGCTCGGGGAACTCGAGCTTCGCGCCGTACCCGCCGTACTGCTGGTCGAGCCGGTCGAACTCCTGCGACACCAGGCGAAGCCGCGCCTTGATGCCATCGGCAAGGGATGCACGGTGGGCGCGGGCGGTGCTCTCGGCCTCGCCGAGCCCCTCGCGGGCGCGCTCCAGAGCGGCGTTGCGCTCGGCGCGCTGGTTGGCGATCTGCTGTTGCTGCAGACTGTCGAACGTCTCGTGCTGAGCGAGATGACTGCTCAGCGTCCGCTGCAGCGCCGGGACCAGGCCGACGCGCGCACCGAGAGTCCCGCTCGTCCAGCCATCTGGGCCGTTGAGGATCTCCCAGAGCTCGGCCGGGATCTCCTCGCGGGAGCGGGCATTCGGGAAACAGCGGCGGATCACATCGTCGAGCTGGGTGCAGGCCTGGTGATTCCAGTCGGACGTCGTCCGCCGCTGGGCCTCGTCAGGCAGCCCGAGCAGGAACTCCTCGGCCTCGGCCGGCGTCGTGCCCCAGGCGGTGATCCGGGCGGTCAGGTCGAGCGCGGTCTGCTCCTCGAGCAGCCGCAGCCGGCGCCCGGTCAGGTCGTCGAGGATCCGGTCGTGGTCGCGACGGGTGGACTCGAGGTTCTTGAGCCGCTCGTCACGAACCAGCTGCTGACCGGCCGCGGCCTCGGCGGATTCCTTGGCAGCTTGGAGTTGCGGGGCGAGCGAGTCGCGATCGGACTCGTGGCGGTCGATGGTTTCGCGCAGCGCGAGGATCTGTTCCTGCACCGATTCGGCGTCCGCGAGAGCGCGGGCGGCCGCCGTACGGCGCTCGGCCTGGTCGACGCGCGCCCGGGCCTGCTCCAACGCTGCCGATGCCGCGGCACGTGCCTCGGTTGCGGCCTCGACCCGGCGGCGGGCCGCCTCGATGCGCGCGGTCCGGCCGGTCAGCGGCTCGTCGAACTGCCCGACCGCGACTACGCCGGCCACGTCGTCGATGTTCTCCTTGGTGGCGCGCTCGGCGAGCGTGGTGAAGAAGGCATCGAGGGTGAAGCGTTTGTCGGCGGAGGCCGGAACGCCCTTGGCGCGCTTGGCACCAGGCCGATTCGCCAGCACCAGAAGGAATCCGGCGTACCCGGCATCGGCCAGCGCTGCCGACGCGACGGCCGCGTCACCGGCGTCGATGACAACAGCTTCCCGGTACGGCGCCAGTCGCGGCTCCCACTCGGATCGAGCCGACGCGGGCAGCTCGGTGATATCGGTGAGCGCGCCGCACTCGAGTCCGGCGTTCTCCAGGACCTGTTGCTGCGCCGCGGACACGGTCTGGCCGCTCTCGGCTTCACGCAGCTCGGCGGTCGCGACATCGACCGCGGACCGGGCCGCATGGTCGCGCCCGATGTGCTCTTCCAGCGCCTCGCGCGCCTCGGTCTGCTCCTCGCCGGCCGCCGCCAGATCGCGACCGTCCGCAGAGCGACCGGCGTCGAGCAACCGGCGATGCTCCTGCCCGAGCCGCTCCAGCTGCTCACGCACGGAGCGCTGGGCCAGGTCGAGATCGCGATCCCGCGCGTCCAGCTTGTCCCGCTCCTGGCGGGTCAGCTGAACGTCCCGGAGCAGCACCTCTTCGTTGCCGAAGGCATCGATCGCGGCATCGACCGCCTCCCGGCGGGCCTCCTGCTCGGCGACCCGCTCGTCGAGCTCACCGAGCTCGTGCAGGATCTCGCCGTTGCGGGCATCACCGTCGATCAGGTGCCGCGCACACCTTGCCTGCCAGGACTCCTTCGCCGCGGCCAACGCATCCCGGGCCGCGGCGCGCTGCAGGATGCCGGCCTCGACTGCGGCCATCTCCTGCTCCCACCGCTGCAGGTCGGCCGTTGCCTGCTTGGTCGCCTCGCGCTGCGTGTGCTCGGCCGAGCGGTGCGCCTGCTCCTGCTCAAGCTCGTGATCGAGGCCGGTGAGGGTCGCGATGGCGTTGAAGATCCGGGCCGGGCCGAGTTCGTTGAGCGGCTCGGCGAGCAGGTTCGCGGTCGGGCTGGAACGGACCGAGGTCGACAAGAACGAGACGCAGCGGACCTGACCGCCGTACAGGACGCTCGAGAGCTTGTTGGCGTGGAAATCCGTGCGGCCGTTGGAGTGCGGGAGCGCGGCCCACAACGCGTCGGCCCCGGCAGCTCGCTCGGCCTCGGTCGCGCCGTACGGGACGTGCAGTCCGTTCTTCCAGCGCAGATCGATGTACGACGCCTTGCGGTTGATGCGGATCCAGACGGTGATTGCGGCCGCCTCGATCTCGTCGAGCTCGGTCAGGGCGGGATCGGAGAAGACACCGACGATGTAGCCGCGGTCGACGTTCGACCAGTTGCCCTCCTGGCCGGCCGCCTCGGCGGTGAACAGGAGCTCGGCCGCGCCGGGTGCACCGCTGGTGAGCCGCCACTGGTCGTCGGCGTGCAGCAGGCTGAGCGCGGCGATCCACGACGACTTGCCGGCGCCGTTCGAGTCGGTCGGGCCTTGGCCGGCGACCGTCACGAGGCCCTGGCCGACCATCGGGATCGGGTGCGTGGAGAGCCGGGACAGGTCGACGACCTGGACACCGAGCAGCACCTTCGACCCGAGGATGTCGAACGGACCGTCCTCCACCGTGCTGCTCATGCCACTCCTTCTTCTTGTTCTGCACTGCTCGTCGCGTCGTCCAGCAGGGTTGCCGTCCCGTTCCGGGCCCGGATGGCTTCGGCGATCGGACTGGCCGGGGCGGCGGCCAGGATGAGTTGGTCCTGCAGCCGGCGCCGGGCCGCAGGGGTCAACCGTTGCAGCTGTGGGCCGGGGATGTAGCTGGGCCCGCCGGAGTGGTCGCCGGACAGCTGGATCAAACCGGCTGCGCGCAGTCGCTGCAGCGCGAGCCGTCGTTCTTCACCACTGATCTTGGTGGTCCGCAGCTCGTCGACGGTCGTCGGCCGGGCCGACTTCCAGCTGTCGCCGGTGAGAATGCCTTCGCTACGCGGGATCGCGACCGAGTGGATCAGGACGAGCACCAGTACGGCGCGGTCGACGACCGGCAACGGCTGCCAGCCCTGCGCGGTCAGCGCGGCGGCGATATCGTCGGCATACCCGGACGTCCAATGCGTGCCGTCGACCTGCACCAGCACCCGGCCGATCAGCTTCAGCATCTTCTGCACCTGCCGCCGCAGCGTCACATCCCGCAACCCGGCCAGCTGCACCTCAGCCACCGGATGCGCCGCATACTGCACCGCACTGAACGCCGCCAGCACCTCATCCCGCGCGCGATCGCTCAGATCCTGCAACAAGGGATCAAACAACGCATGCTGCACCTCACTCATCGCCCGCCTCCCGTACGTCGTCATCGGGGGAGGTGGAGTCGCCAAGTGGGTTGCTGGGATCTGCCGGCGCTGCCTCGCCACTCGTGCTGTCGACGGGGGAGACGTCGGCTGGCGCGTTCCCGCCATCCGCATCAGCTGTGGTGATCGGGGCAGCGGATGCGGCCTCGCCGATCACGTTCGCTTGAGGGGCCTCCGACTTGTGCATGTCGGGTGCGGGGAGCGGGTCTGGGGTCGGGGTGTCAGGTGTGGTGGTGAGGACTGCGGGTGGTGGGTCGGGGAGGTAGCGGCAGAGGTCTCGGAGGGTGGCTTGGTCGGCGGGGGTCCAGTTGATGACTCGGGGACCGAGGCGGACCTCGCCGTCCTTTTCGTTCCACCGGATCCAGTGGGTGGCGTGCAGGCGCCGCAGGCTGCCGATGATCAGGGTCAGGTCACTCGACTGCTCGGCCCGGCCACGCATTCCGGCGTACACGGCTCGCACCTGGGTGAGGGTGCCGACCGCGCCCGGCCAGGCCGAACCACTGCGGTCGGTCCAGCAGCAGGCGACCACGATTGCCAGCACCCGGGCTGTCTCGTTCGGCTGCTCGACGGCGACCGGGGGAGTGCCCAGCTCATCCAATACGGCGTGCCCGGAGCCCGTCGGCATCGTCGGAACCAGCCAGACCGTGGAACCGTCCGGCTCGGCCGCGCGGGTCAGACCGGCCACAGCCGTGGTATCCGGGTCCACCGCGAGTGGACCGGCCGACTGGACCTTCGCCCACCACAGGGCGTTGTAGAGCCGTCGCTCGACGGCCTCGGACGGCGTGCTCATCGACTGACCCTCCGGAACACACCTTCGGTCGCCCAAGGCGTCCCGGCCTCGGGATCGATCCGCATCCCGTCCGACCAGACCAGCTCATAATCCAGCTCGTCATGCAGATGGGCAGCCGTCAGCTCGGCCAGCACCCGCCGCGCGGTGACCCAGTCGCCCGCGTCATCGACCACCTCGACGATGTCCACAGACGCCCGCCCAGCCAGCACCCGCTCAGCCTCGGCGCGCAGCTCCTCACGGTCAGTTGCGGCTGCCGACTCAGGCGCATCCACATCCGCTGTCGGCCGCGGCGGAGCCATCCGCGCCGTACCGGATCGGCGGCCAGTCTCGACCGCCTCGACCATCGTCTGCGGTGAAAAGTCCGGAGCGGCCGCGTCGAACAGCAGACCGTCCAGCACCGCGGCCAACACATCCGGCTCGCTACCTCGGGTGAACGTCACCCACGTCTCGATCGGCAACAGCCCGAGGGCACGCGTCGTACCAGCTCGCTCCACCAGCCGACCCGCGGCCAGCTGGACAGCATCGGCGTACGCAGCGAGCGACATCCGCAGCGACGTGCACGCGCGGTGTAGCGCCGGCCAGCGCTCGAGGACGATCCGGTGCACCTTCTCGGCCTGCTCGATCAGCCGCTCGTTACCCCAAGCGAGCTGCGCGTTCTCCCGGAGCTGAGGGGTCGTGCTGGTGGCGACCAGGATGGCCAACTCGTTCCCCAACAGGCGGAACACCTTGGTCAGTCGCTCGATCGACGCCAGCCCCTGGTCCTCGGTCGCGCTCGGGTCGCTGACGCTGTGCGCCTCCAGGGTCAGCAGCTGATGCAGCTCACCCTGACCACCCTGCACCGACATCCGCTTGAGGAACATCAGCATCACGTACGGCGCGAAGGCGGCCCGGTGGCGCAACTCGTTCGGACGGTCGACCAGTTTGGTGATCGCGCCGTACTGCCGGAGCACCTCGAACCGGCGGACGATCACGTCGTGCGGGTAGCCGCGGCAGGCCAGCGTCGCCTGCTCGACGGTCAGCCCGTCGCTCCCGGCCTCCGCGAAGGCGTCCAGGATCGCCTGATCGGCGTCCAGCAGCTCCGGATCGACGATCATCGCCCCGGCCTCACGGGCGAGCACGGCGAACACCTGCCGGTAGACGCGCAGTACGGCCGCTTCGGCCTCAGCGTCCAGCAATGTCGCGTCCATGCTCACTCCTCCCGTGTGCCAGGGACTCTAGTCACGGACTCCGACAGACCAAAACCCGGCGTGCCGAGCCTGTGGAAAACCTGATGACGACCGCGGCCGGCACTGCCTACCATCGCGACTATGAGACAGCCTCACCGTGGCTGACGCGGTCCAGGTAGACCGCGTCAGAACCACAACGCCGCGCTAGCGACGTTCACACACCGGTGCGCGACCCACGACAGGGTCCCCGGTGCGCTGCTCAGTTCTCCAGTACGGAGTCCCGCACATGACTGTGCATCCCGCTGCGCCCGCTATCGGCGCCCAGCACCCAGCCGTCCGTGACCTGCTCACTGTCCGCAAGGACGCCGCTCCCGGCCGGATCCTCGTCGAAGGCGCGTGGGAACACGACCGCCTCCTCTCCACCGACACCGAGCTCGAGGCATTCTTCTGGTGCCCCGAAGCCGGTACGACGTACCCAGTCGACCGAATCGCGGAGCGCGCCGCCGCGGTCTACCGGATCTCGGCCAAATTGCTCGACCGCCTCTCCCGCAAGACGCGCTCCGACGGACTGCTCTCGATCGCGCGGCTCCCGGTGTGGGATCCGCGTGCATTCCACTTCACCCCGGAGTCGCTGGTCCTGGTCGCGGACGGCGTCGAGTACGCCGGCAACCTCGGCACCCTGATCCGGACGGTGGACGCAGCCGACGCCGACTGTCTCGTCCTCACCAGCCGGCGGGCCCGGCCGAGCCATCCGGCGGTCTACTCTGCTAGCCGGGGGACGATCCTCTCGACACCGGTCGTCGAGTTCGACGAGATCACGTCAGCAGCGGAGTGGCTGCGTGGGCACGGGTTCCGCGTCCATCTGGCCGATCCAACGGCTCAGGGCAGCTACCGATCGGCGACGTACGACGGGCCGACGGCGTTCGTGGTCGGGTCGGAGGGCTCGGGCCTGTCGGCGGAGTGGCACGCACAGGGCTTCGATGGCGTGTCGATCCCGATGCTCGGCCAGGCCGATTCGCTGAACGTCGCACTGTCCGCCGGGATCCTGCTGTTCGAGGCGCGGGCCCGCAAGAACGGGTGGTGAAAGAATGGCAGCCGCAACCGACTAGCAGGGAGTTCAGACGTGCCGTTCGAGCCGGGTGAAGTTGTCGCCCCGTCAGACCCGCGGATCGTGCTGGAGGGGCAGTGGGGCCACCAGCCCGGTGTCGCGATCACCGTCAACTCCGGTTCACGGCTCTCGTTCTCCTTCGCGGGGGAGCGGGTCCAGCTGCTGTTCGACACGACCGGTCTGACGGTTGCACCGCACCTGTGGGTCAAGCTCGACGACGGTGAACCGGTCCTGCACGTGATCGAGGACTCGGTCGTCGAACTGACTGCACCGACCGGCCGGCACAAGGTCGAGGTGGCGGTCAAGGACGTCCGCGAGCACGTCAACCGGTGGAACCCGCCGTTCGAATGCGCAGTGGTCTTCGCCGGTCTGGTGCTCGACGTGAACTCCCGGCTGCGGCTCAGCGGGCGGCCCGATGGACCGCGGCTGGAGTTCTACGGCGACTCGATCACCCAGGGCGTGCGGGCGCTCGGTCCGGAGATCGAGTCGGAGGGTGCGGACGGTACGGCGTCCTATGCGTACCTGACCGCCCGCGCGTTCGGAGCGACGTCGTACCAGGTCGGTTTCGGCAGCCAAGGCATCGTGAAGCCGGGGAACGGCGAGGTGCCGTCGGGGCTGGAGTCGTTCGGCTGGAACTTCGCCGGTTCGCCCGCCGAGCGGGTCGAGGCGCCGGACGTGGTGGTGGTCAACCTCGCGGTGAACGACGAGACGCTGACGGCCGAGCAGTACGCCGAGTACGTCGGCCGCGTGCGATCGGCGTACCCGTCGACGACGGTGGTCGCGCTCCCGCCGTTCAACGGCAAGCACGCAGACGTCATCGCCGCCGCGGTCAAGACGCTCGACGACCCGAACGTCGTCCTGATCGACTCGACCGGCTGGATCACCGAGGCCGACTGCACCGACAACATCCACCCGTCGGTCGCCGGTCACCGGAAGATCGCCGAGCAACTCATCCCGGCGCTCGCAGCCAGTACGTCGCTGCGCCTTCCTTCTATTTAGCACAGAGCTGAGCTCCAAGAAACAGACTGTTTCTTCTGCTCCCGGCGGCCGACACTCGAAGTCGGCCGCAACGGGAGGAGAACCCTTGATCACCGCGGACGATCTCGACACCGCAGTCACCTGTGTCGTCGACGCCCTACGCCCGACCGTCGACCAGGACTGGTCGGCACCCGCAGGTTCACTCGACTGGACCTGCCGAGCCACTGCCGAACACCTCGGCCAAGCCCACCTGCACTGGGCGAGCCAACTGGCAGTCGCCGCGCCGACGCAGTACGTCCGCTGGTCAGCCACCGCCCAAGAGCTCGCACCACCGGCCGGCGTCCTCGACTTCGTAGAAGCCGCCGGCCGCATCCTCGCCCTGGTAGTCCGCGCCACCCCACCCGAAACCCGCGCCTACCACCCCTGGGGCATCGGCGACCCCGAAGGCTGCACCGCAATGGCCTGCGTCGAAGCCCTCATCCACGGCCACGACCTCACCACCACCCTGGCCGACCCCCTAGCTCCACCCGCCGACCTCTGCGCCCGCATCCTGGCCCGAGCCTTCCCCCACGAACCACTCCCCACCGGCAACCCCTGGCTCAACCTCCGCTGGCTAACCGGCCGAACCAAAATCCCCCACGCCCCAAACCCAGACACCTGGCGCTGGCGTCCCACCCCACTCACCGAACCCTGGAACCGCACCCCCGAAGCAGCCCCCATGCCCTTCACCCCACTCGCGAAGCCGCAAGCGTGAGCCAGTTCCGGGTGGCGGATCCTCCGAAGAACAGGACGTATCTGCCTGCTGGGCTCCCGCACTGTCGACGGTGAGCGTGGCGGCGCGCTACGTCCTGTCGTTCGGAAGGTCGATGGCGTCCCGCTCGCTGTCGGCAAGGACACGTAGTAGTACCCACCGAGGCGATCCGGCCGCCGTCCACAGGCGTGAGCCGCCCTCCGCAGCTCGACCACTACATGTCGTTCCCGACACCTACCGCATGCATCGACGCGAGCGGCGCCGGGTACCTGGAGGATCCCGGCGGGTGGCCGAGCCGCGGATAAGTAGGAGCCTCACAGCCACGACGGCAACGCCGATTCGTGGAACGGGTTTTACAGCAGAGTGCGGCTGGACCCACTCCTCACCACCCGCCGGCTACCGCTGAATGCCGGTCGAGCCGCGGCCGGAGTCGCGGGTACTGCGGGCGGCGCGTTCGCCTGCCGAGGTTGATCGTTCCTGGGCTGGCGGGTGGCCTCCTGGGATCACCCGCAGCTGATCGCGCATCGTGTCGCGGAAGTCCTGCTGGTCGCGAACCATGGCGTCCAGGTCGACTCCTTGCGGCACAACGGGAGCGGCGCCGAACACGCGGGCATGGGCCACGGCCACGAGAACACGCATCGTCGCGTCGGTGCCGCGCCGGAATTCCGGGCCCTGGAACAGACAGTAGGTGGCGTCGGCGAACGCCTGGCGGTTCTGCGGATCATCGGGGTCCAGCTCACCGGCTTCAGCTCGCTTGGTCTCCAGGCCGGCTAGTTGCTCGAACGCCGCGCGGCGCAGTACCTCTCGATCGGCCAGCGACGCAGTGACCGTAATGGTCTCGTCGGGTGCCACAGCCGGGGCCGCGGCGGCCATCTGCTGTGTACTGCGGCCGAACACATCCGCTGCCTGCTCTCCGAGCGACTCGGTCCGCATCAGCAGGTTGCCGTTGACCGTCCGCCCGTCCGGCAGTGTGACCTGATGCTGGACCCGGTCCGCGGAGCCGGGGAACTGGTCCAGCGCGACTCTCTCCATCGTGGTCAGGGCCCGATGCGCCGGCGACCCGCTCTCTCGGCCCGCGACCGACGGAGTGAGCCGATAGGACATCGAACCGTCGCCGATCGGAGTACGGATCGTCTCCGCATTCGACGAGGGTCGAGTCACGCGACCCTCGACGGCCAACCGGTACCGCCAGTCGGCCAACTGCTGATAGAGACCCTCGAAGGCCGCGGTCCGATCCTCGACCGTCGAGGCCGTCGCGAGTTGCTCGCCCAGTGACTCGTGCGCTGTGTTCGCCGCCTCCGCCTGAACCGCCGCGAACCTGTCGAGCTGATCCCACTGCGCGGGGTTGTTGGTGGTCTTCACCAAGTCAGGCGCAGGAAAGCTCGCCGCCGTAATCCGTACGGTCACGTCCGCGAAACTATCAACCCAACAGGTCTTGGGGATAAGGGGAAGGTGGGCGACTGAGGGTCCAGTCGTTGAAGTGCTGGTCGAAGCGGTACCACAGGCCGTCGGAACCCAGACGTAGCTGGACCTTGCCTGCCGTGACCCGGTTGGCTTCCACGGACGCCTTGGGCAGCAGGGCAGCGGCTTCGGCGAGGGCCTCGGGGTCCGCGTCGATCGGGGCATCGAGCGTGACGGACAGGCCGCCGCGACCGCCTTGGCGCCAGGCCGCGGCCCAGCTGGTCAGTTGCCGGGCCGGTACGCCGGATCGATGGGCCAGCTCGGCCAATTCCGCCGTACCGACTCCTGCAGCTCGGCGGGCAAGGTCCTGGTCAAACGTCAGCTCGAATCCACCATCACCAGACGCCAACTCCCAAGCCCGCTGCGCAGCGTCGCTCGCCAACGCAACCAGATCCCGTACGTCGATCTCCGACGAGCGAGGTGGATCCAGCGCCTGCACCGCCGCCGGTAGTCGCGCCGACCGCAACGGCCGAGGCACAACCGGCAGAACGCCGATCCGACCGGCATAAGCAGCGCGGGCAGGGACTCCAGGGGGAGCAGCCTTGACCACCGGCAGGGTTTCGGACGTCCCGCGACGGGCTCGGAGGGCTGCCAGCAGATCGTCTCTGGACCGGCCACGAAGTAGCAACAACTCGAATGGGTCGCTGTCGAGCGCGTCGGTGATCACGTAACAGACCGCTGCCGAATGCTTGCACGGTACGGCGAAGTCCGGGCAGTTGCAGTTCGTCCGGATCTCGCCCGCGCCAGGCAACAAGTCCAGCCCAGCC
Organism: Kribbella sp. NPDC056345; assembly: GCF_042262745.1. Lineage (NCBI taxonomy): Bacteria > Bacillati > Actinomycetota > Actinomycetes > Propionibacteriales > Kribbellaceae > Kribbella > Kribbella sp. NPDC056345. The sequence goes on from NZ_JBHJQQ010000024.1 coordinate 16,465, forward strand.
GCGCGAACGTCATCAACCACCTCAGGCGGCAGCTCCCCGTCCAGCAGGGCCGCCACACGCCCGATCTGCGCCGACACGACGTCGAGCACGGCATCCCATTCCGCCGCCGAGAACGCCTGGATCCGCACTGTCACCTGGTACGGCGTCGTCCGGCTGCCCTGCACGACCGCCTCGACCTCGCCCGGCGTGACCGTCAGCTCCAGCACGCTTCCACGGCGCGCATACGAGCGACCGCGCGCCAACCGGTTCGGATCCAGTCGCGCCCTGTGCTCCAACGCCTCCAACCAGGCGCGCCCCCACCACGTGGCACCGAACGGCCGCCGGCTCCCCGGCCCTCTCGCCGCAGGCAGACCCGCATCGTCACCCTTGTCACGCCACCCCCGCCAGGGCACCCGCTCGTTCATGGCCGCGCCCTCCCCACTGCAGAAGGGTTGTAGGCACTCGCCGATCCCGAATGAGCCGGTCCGTTCGACAGTGAGACGAGCTCGGTCAGCTCCGCATCAGACAGCTCACTCAGCCACGCCTCACCCGAGCCGACCACCGCGTCGGCCAGATCGCGCTTCGCGGCGATGACCGTGGCGATCCGATCCTCCAGCGTGTTCTCCGTGACGAGGCGATGCACCTGAACCGGCCGATCCTGACCGATCCGGTACGCACGGTCGGTCGCCTGATCCTCGACCGCCGGATTCCACCAGCGGTCGTAGTGCACGACATGCGTCGCCTGCGTCAGGGTCAGCCCGACACCGCCCGCCTTGAGCGAGAGCAGGAACACCGGCGACTCACCAGCCTGGAACTGCGCAACCAGCTGCTCCCGCTTCCGCACCCCGATCCCACCGTGCAGGAACAGCGACTGCACACCACGCGTCGCCAGATGAGCCTCGATCAGCCGGCACATCTCGACGTACTGGCTGAAGATCAGCACGGATTCGCCTTCGGCCAGGATCACGTCGAGCAGCTCGTCGAGCGCGGCCAGCTTGCCGGAGCGTCGCTCCAGCGGACCCGGCTGATGCAGGAACTGCGCCGGATGATTGCAGATCTGTTTGAGCTGGGTCAGCAGGCTGAGCACGAGCCCGCGCCGCTCGATACCGTCCGCAGCCTCGATCTTGGCCAGCGTCTCCGTCGCGACCGCCTGGTAGAGCGTCGCCTGCTCCACCGTCAGCGGTACGACCAGGTCGTGCTCGGTCTTCGGCGGTAGCTCCGGTGCGATCCCGGGATCGATCTTGCGCCGCCGCAACAGGAACGGCCGCGTGATCCGCGCCAGCCGGGCCGTCGCCTCCTCGTCGTGATACCGCTCGACCGGTACGGCGATGTCCTGCCGGAACCGCTCCAGCGAACCGAGCAACCCGGGCGCGGCCCAGTCCAGGATCGACCACAACTCGGACAACCGGTTCTCCACCGGCGTCCCGGTCAACGCGATCCTGGTTGCCGAGGGCAACGTCCTGAGCGCGCGGGCCGTCCGCGACAGTGGATTCTTGGCATGCTGTGCCTCGTCGGCGACGGCCAGCCCCCACTGCACCTCGCCGAGCACCCGGTGGTCCTGCCGGACGACGCCGTACGTCGTCAGCACCACCTCGTCCGGCGCGAGGTCGCTCAACGACCGCCCCGCCCCGTGGAATCGTCGAGTCGGCACATCCGGAGCGAACCGGGCGAACTCACGCTCCCACGTGCCGAGCAGCGTCGACGGGCAGACCACCAGCGTCGGCCCGCGCCCACGCCGCAGCAGATGCAACGCGATGACCTGGATCGTCTTGCCCAGCCCCATGTCGTCGGCCAGGCACCCGCCGAGCCCGAGATCGGTCAGCTGTGCCATCCAGGCGACACCGCGTCGCTGATAATCCCGCAGCGTCGCTTGCAAGCCAGCAGGCTCCGCGGACACCGGTGTGTCCTCACTCGACCGGAGCCTGGTCAGCATCTCCGCCAGCGAACCGTCCGCGTCGAACGCAACCAGCTCGCCATCAACTTCGATCGTCCCGGTGAGCGCAGCCGCCAGTGCTTCGGCGCCGGTCAGCTTGTGCGTCCCGCCGCGGCGCAGCTTCCGCACCAGGTCGTGATCGACGCGCACCCAGCGTCCACGCATCCGGATCATCGGCCGCTTGGCCTCGGCGAGCGCGGCCACCTCCTGCTCGCTCAGCTCCTGCCCATCCAGCGTCGGTCGCCAGCGGAACGCGACCAGGTCGGTCAGGCTGAAGTCAGGACCCGTCACTGCCCCCGGCGTCGGCGTCCCGACCGTCCCGCGCACCGCAAGCTCGCCTGCGAAGAGCTCAGCCGGCCAGAGCACCTCGATGCCCGCACCCTCCAACGCAGTGCTGCCTTCGGCCAACTCCTCAAGTGCCTCGTCATCGACCTCGACCGCAGCCGGCGCCGCGTCCCGCAACGCAGCCGACAGCGGCGGCCACACCCGCGCACCACGTCGCAGCGCGAGCAGGAGGTCGGTCTCCGCTCGCTCGCCGAGTGCTGCGAGCACTGCGGCCGGTGCGGTCCACACATCGGCCACATCGACCAGCAGACTCGGATCGAGCTCGCTCCGAAGCTGCAGCACGGCCTGGAAGTCGAGCCCTTCCAGTGATGGTGGCTCGATCCGCAGCACCAGCCGAGCACCGGCGTCTTCGCTCTGCGCAGTCTCGGCCAGCCACGCCGTCGGTCCGGTCACTGCCACCGGCTCTATCGCTGCGAACGGCGCCGCACCGGCCTTCACTGCAACAGAAGCGGCAGGCGTGCGCACGAGCGTGTCCGCGATCGCATCCCAGAACGCCCGGACCAGTTGCTCCGGATCGACCAAGCGCACCGGCCGCGTCCCCTCGACCGGCAACGCATGCCCGTACGGCGGCATCGCGGCGGCGAGTTGCTTCAGCCAGCCGCGGTCCAGCGGATCCAGCGGTGCGACCCGCCAACCGCCGTACCCGCTCGGGGTCAGATCCGGCACGAGCCGCCCGCGCGCGATCAGCCCCAGACCGGCCAAGGCGGCCGCACGCCAAGCCTCCCAACTCGCGGCGCCCTGCACCGGTGACGACACCAGCGCGAGTGCCTCCGAGATGCTCAGCAGTCGTGCCGGAACAGTCCGCCGCCGGACCTGGGATCCCTGTGGGAGCACGAGAGTGACGCTCTCGTCGGGTGCATCGACCTCGCCGTACAACGCCAAGCGGCCCGCGCGTGGCGGGTCGGCTGGGAGGAAGACGGCGTCGAACATGCCCAGCACAGTACGCCGGACCGCGGACAACTTTCGCGTCGGCGGATCCGGCCTGTGGACAACTCCGGACCGGCTTGACCTCAACCAAGGTTCAGGGACGAGCCTGGGGGCACTCTCGACGACGAAGGAGCAGGGAATGCATGCAGCAGTGGTGACCGAGTTCGGTGAACCCTCGGTGATCCGGATCCAGGAGTGGGCCGACCCGGTCCCGGCCGACGGGCAGGTCCTGGTCGAGGTCGAGGTGGCCGACATGATCTTCGTCGAGACAGCGATCCGCCGTGGTCAGCATGGCGGGTTCTTCGACGTGAAACCGCCGTACGTGCCGGGCAGCCGGTTCGGCGGCCGAGTGCGAGCGACCGGACCCGGCGTACCGGAGACGTGGGTCGGTAAGACCGTCGTCGGACGCGGTGTGGACTTCGGTGCGCACGCCGAGCTCGTACTCGCGGCAGTAGACACACTGACCGAGGTACCTGCCGGTCTGAACCTGGAGACCGTCGTCGCTGTGACCGGAGACGGCTTCACTGCCCTCCTGCTCGAGGAGTTGATGCCGGATCTGCACGGCAAGGACGTGCTGATCACTGCGTCTGCAGGCGGCATGGGGCTGCTGCTGACCCAGCTAGCGCATCGTGCTGGGGCGCATGTCATCGCAGCTGCGCGCGGACAGGCCAAGCTGGACCTCAGCAAGGCGCAAGGCGCGGATGTGGTGATCGACTACTCGCAGCCTGGCTGGGAGAAGGCTGTGCTCGAAGCAACCGGCAACCGCGGCGCCGACGTGGTCCTCGAAGGCGCCGGTGGCGAGCTGGGCGCGACTGCCTTCGGTGTGGTCAAGGACGGCGGCTGGTTCTCGGCGCATGGTGCGCCGAGTGGCACGTTCGCGGCCTACGACCCGGCGGAGGCGGAGCGTCGCGGGATCACGGTGAAGGGGATCGCCGACCTGCGCGTCGACATGGTCTCGACACCGGTGACCGAGGCCCTCGTGCTGCAGCGGGCCGCGGCCGGCGACCTGGTGCCGGTGGTCGACCAGGTCTTCGACCTGGACCAGGTGGCCGACGCACACACGGCCCTGGAGCAGCGTGCGCTGCTCGGCAAGGCGCTGATCAGGGTGCGTCAGTCGACCGGCTGATCGGCGTGGTCTGTGACAGCAGGTGGGTTCGGCCGGGCTGCAACGATGCGGTTCCGGCCGTCCCGCTTGGCGCTGAGCAGTGCGTTGTCGGCGGCCAGCACCAGCTGATCCATAGTGTTCGCGACGTCCGGGTACACGGCCGTACCGATCGACGCCGGCACACCGCTGATCAGCGCGGTCTCCTCGGCCGCGGTGTCGACAGACACCGTCAACGTGCTCAGGCGGTCGCGAATCCGCTCAGCGACCTCCAGCACCTCGGTCTCCGACGCACCGGGCAGTAGCACCGCCAGCTCGTCGCCACCGACACGTGCAACCAGATCGCCTTGCCTGACCTCAGCCCGGACGCTCTGACCAACTGCCTTCAAGGCTTGGTCCCCGGCCGGGTGGCCGTAGGTGTCGTTGATCTCCTTGAACCTGTCCAGGTCCAGCATCAACAGACCCACCGTGCTGCGCAGCGTCTCCGCACGCGCCAGCTCGACCGGCACTGCGTTCGCCCAGTACGCCGGAGTGGCCAGACCGGTCTTCACATCGGTCCCGGCAGCACGCTGGAACTGCGGTAGCAGCAGATCGCGGTGCAGAGTCAGCACCGTCACCATCAGGATCGGCACAACCCAGGGGTACGACGCCTGGAGCGCTCCGACCGCCACACCGAGACCTAGACCCGCGACCACCACCAGCTGATCGGAGAGGTCACCCAGAGCGCCACGCGCAGTCGCGTCCGGGGAGGACAGCAGAATCGCGCCGATGACCAGCGCGAAGTTCACCAGCCACCACGTGGTCGCCGCACCCAGCACCACCAGCAAGGAGAACGGTCCCGTCGGCACCCGCGGCTCGGCGATCAGCCCGCCGCCGCGCAGTACGGCGGCAGCCGCAGCGCTGGCCAGGATGAACGTGCTCGCGGAGAACACCTTGCGGTGCGCGATGGTCCGACCGTAGACGCGGATCCAGGAGTACCCGTACGAGACGACGATCAGGGCGATCACCAGGCTCAGCGGGAGCAGCAGCAGGCCGGCGAACACCCACAGGCTCTTCAGGTTCGTGTATGGCGAACTGTTAGCTGCCATCTCGCGTCGCCGCTCGATTCCGCGGGCAGACTCCAGATGAAGGACCGAGGCGGTCGCGAGAACGGCGAACGCGGCCCACTCGGAGGGCCTGACACCGGTACGGGCACCGGAGATCGTCGAGGCCAGAGCCAAGGCGGTGATCGTGACTGCGACAGCGTCGACACCGAGCACATAGCTCAGCGCCGGACGTGGCAACGACCAGAGCTTCCATCGGCGGGGTGGCACCCACTTGCTCCGACCGATCAGAATCATGGTGGCCTCACACGGATAGACCTGAGCGGTTATTCCTGAATAGTAACTGCCTGTTCACGCGAGGTCATCCCGGACCGCGCGTTATTCCATCTGGCGGATGGCGAAGGAAGGATCCCCACCATGTCCGAGATCAGCACCGGCAACGAGTGGTTCCACGGCTCCAGCAAGCGTTTGACCGGCGGCGGCAACGAGTGGCTGTACGGCGGGAACCAGCGGTTCCACGGCGGGAACGAGTGGTTCACGCAGAGTGGCAACGAGTGGCTCGACCGGCCGGCCGGGGGCGGCAACGAATGGTTCACCAACGGTAACGAGTGGTGATCCACGGGACCTCCCCGGAATTTCTTTACCGATAATTTACCGAGGCTGTCCGGAGGTAATTCCCTGAATCGCCGGCCGGCTTGTCCGAACAGACTTGCTGGAAATCATGCGGGACTGGTTCCCGCGACTTCGGGCCCGGGACGGCGGGCACGTGACCAGGCGGCGCCCGCCGCCACGGCAGCACAGAGTCCCACGGTGCCCATCACCCCCAGGGCGAACGATGGGGACGAGCCGTCGGCGACCAGGCCGGCCAGCAGGATCCCCAGGCCCTGACTGCCCTTGAGAGCCGTGCTGGCGACTCCGAACGCCTGCCCGCGCTGTGCGTCCGGCACAGCTTGGACGAACGCCGCACTGGTCGGCAGGTGGTACGCAGACGCCATCCCGGAGAGCCCCCACAGCAGCAGAGCCGGCACCAGGCCTGGTGTGAAGAAGCACAGCGCGAGTGGGGCGCACGCAAGCGCAGCCAACGGGCCTAGCAGTCGCATGCGACGCTCTGGCGGCCAGAGCGTGATCAGCCACATCCCTGCGACCGCACCGGCCGGACTGGCCGCCAGCAGGAGCCCTGCCGCAGTCGGCCCGTGACCGATCTCATGTGCGTAGGGGATCGCCAGCCCCTCCACCGTGACGTAGAAACCGGCGATGGTGGCCAGGATGACCAGACTCCGGAGCTTCGGCGTACGGGCGACGAGTGAGAGGCCTGCGGACAGGTCTTTGAAGTAGCTGCGGCGTGGCGCATCAGTGCCACCCGTAGGTGCCGGTCTGCGACGGACTCCGACGGCGAGTAGCGCCGCGGAGAGCAGGAAGGTTGCCGAGTCGAGCAGGAGACCGCCGGAGGTGCCGACAGCCACCACGATCGCGCCGCCGGCGCCGAAGCCGAGCACCTGGCTGAACTGCACCACCATGTCGTTGGCGGCCTTGCCGAGTACGTAGTGATCCCCAGGGAGTACGGCAGGCAGCGTGGCAGCCCGAGCCGCGTTGAACGGCGACCCGAAAGCCTGCAGTCCGAGCAGGAGGAGGATCACCACCAGCAGCGGCAGACCCTGGATCGCCATAGCAGCAACGAGAATCGCCCTGGCCAGATCGGTGAGGATCATCACCGACCGCCGCGGGAAGCGATCCGCGAAGCCCGCCAGCAGTGGACCGAAGAGCAGATCGGGGACGTAGGTCAGTGCGTACGTCAGTGCGGTCAGCCCGGCCGACTCGGTCCGGTCGAAGACCAGCACCGCCAGCGCCACCCGCGCGAGCTGATCGCCGGCGACGGACAGCACCCCGGCCACGAACAACGCCCGGAACTCGGCATGTCCGAAGACATCCCGCCAGCGTGCCCGCTCGATCACCCCACCCTCCATGGGAGGAGTTTTCACCACTATCCGTAGCCCCACACCTTCCCCGCGTGATCGGAAGGGTTTCCCTGCACGAACGGGAGCTGAAACAAGGGTTTGCTGGCGGCGCATCAGTGCCATCTTCCGGCCAAAACGGCTACCCGGTGGCGTCGGGTTTGATCAAAGGTTCTATATTTGTCAGTGTTCCGGTACCGGGGTCTGGGCGGGGCGGCCCCGACCCTGGTACCGGACTTCTCATGTCCGCGGCGGAACCGGCCAGAAACTGTCGGTGGAGCCCGGTAGCGTTCTTTCTGCCAGGGGCGGCTCCTGGACGTGCTTCCTTCTCCTTCACCAGGCCAAGTAGCGCGTCCGCTCTCCGCCCCTGGCGTCATCTTCATGACGCCATGCGGGGAGGACGCGATGCAGGAGGCTGCGGCCGTGCTGTTGCGGCGCCGACGGCTGGTCGACGCGGTGGCGCTCACCCCACCGGTGCGCCGGTCGGCGTGGCAGTGGGTGCGGCGTCCGCTGACCATCCAGGCCGGCCTGTCCGCGCTGCAGGCCGACCTCATCCAGCGCGGCTTCCTGCTCTCGGTCAGCCTGTACCGCCACTGCGCCGGGCTGTCAGCTCCTGCGCTGACCGGTCTGGGGAGCGCGCTGCTCGAGCTGCTGGACGCCGAGTCCGGTCACGACACTGAGCACGTCCCGCTGTTCCGCGGCTTCCCGGATACCGTCCCGGCCGACACTGACACGTTCTACATCAACCGCGTCTTCGCCCGGCTGCTCCAAGAGCCGCAGCAGCCCTGCGTGCTGTGCGGTGACACCAAGTCGGTGCATCCGGTCTCGCCCTGCGCGCATCTGGTCTGCCGCACCTGCTGGGACGGCGCAGACCTCAGCGCCTGTCCGCTGTGCCTGCGGCGGATCGATCCGAGCGACCCGTTCCTGCAGCCGTCGTTCGACGAGGTGCCGCAAGGCCAGGTCCGTTCCGACCGGCTGCGCCTGCTGTCGCTGGCCGGTCCGGACGCAGTCCGCACCACAGTCGAGTCCCTACTGGTACGGCGTACTCCGCCGGCGGCCGTGGATCGTGCCGACCTGCAGCTGCTGCTCCCACTGACCGACCTGTCCTGGCTGCCGAGTGACATCCCGGTCCGCGAGACCAAAGCAGTGGTTCTCGCACACTTCCTCGCGGATGAGCCCGAGGTGATCGACCGAGCCGGTACGGCGACCGACGTACTGCGACTGCTTTACGCGCTGATGGACGCCGACCCCGGTCTGCGGACACCACCTGTTCGCCGTACGTCGCTGTCTCGCGCCACCCGGCGTCTATTGCTGGCTCGGCTGGACCGGATGCCGGCCGACACGCTGATCGAGGACATGCTGCGGCACGAACGTGCGTGGAAGCGGATGGGCGAGATGCTGCACCCGTTCGAGTTCGCGACCCGGCATCCGCGGGCGGCGCTCGCGTTCGCCGTACTGCGGCGTACCGATCTCGAAACGCAGTCTGCGGCCGGGCGGGCGATCTTGAGCGAGGCGGCGGGGCATCCGTTCGTGCGGCTCGAGGACGGACGCCTCGTCATGCGCACCTTCGCGTCGCGCGTCGAGGGCGCGTTCGTGGACGGCCGACCTGGGATGGCCCTCGACCTGCTGAGGCAGCGGCCGGGGGAGTTGCTCCGACGGCTGGTACAGCTCGCCCGCGAACTACCGGCAGACCAGCACGCCGATCTGGTCGGTGCGGTGGCCACAGCTGTCTCTGATGTGTCCCCGGCTGTAGTCACGGCAGCGCTCGGGCAGGTGCGGACGCCACCAGGCGACCTGCGGCTGTTCTTCCCACGCGGCGGCAACACCCGCGTGTGGACCACGGTCGACGCCCGGGAGCCGCTGCCATCCCAGCTCGCGGCCGCACTGTCCGGCGTACTGGTCGGAGAGATGTTGCGCCGGGCCAGTGACCTACCGCGGTGGCGGCGGGCGTTCCTGGACGAGGACCTGGCCAGACTGGCTGCACCTGGTTCGGAGCGCGGCTCGTCGGCGTCATTGCGTCGGATGACGCGGGGGAGCGCCGTGCCGATCCCGCCGCAGGACCTGCTGCGACTGTTCCTGCACTGGGTCGAGCCACGCGGACAGCGAGTCGACCTGGACCTGTCAGTCGCAGTGTTCGGCGAGGAGTGGGACTTCGTCGGGCTGTGCGACTACACCGAGCTGCGCTTCGACCAGGAGGCGCTGGTGCACTCGGGCGATCTCACGTCAGCTCCCGGACCCGGAGGCTCGACCGAGTTCGTGGATCTCGACCTGCGCCAGCTCCGCCGAGCCGGCGGGCGCTATGTGCTGCCTGTCGTGTTCAGCTACAACAACGTCCCGTTCGACCAGCTGGAGCGTGGTTTCGTCGGAGTGATGCGGCAGCCCACCGGACTGTTCGATCCGGCCGCGGTCGAGGAGCGGTTCGACCTGTCCGGCCCGGCCAAGATTCTGCTCCCGTTCGGCGTCGACCTGCACACGAAGGAGCTCCGCTGGTACGACATCAACCTCAGCGCCGCCGGATACGGTCACAACATCGCGCGGTACGGCGGCCACCTCGCGCTGATGTCCGCTGCGCTGGAGGACGTGTACGGCTCGGGCGACCGAGTCAGCCTGTGGGAGGTGTGCTGCTGGCATGCCGCGGCCCGCTCCGACGAGATCGCCGTCCGGTGTGATGACGGATCGGTCGTCGGCTACCTGCGTGACCCGGCCGAGGACGTGACAACGTTCGCGCGGCGCCTGATCGCCAGACTGGAGCCGGACCGCGTGTGGGACGAGGACGCGGCGGCCCGGGCCGATTTCGTCGGCGTGCTCCGCGGCGACCTCACCCCCCGTGCCGGCACCCAGGTTTACGCGCTGCACCCCCACCTGCTCGACGCAACCACGCTCGCCCTGGTCGACGCGCCGTACCTGCTCAGCGCCCTCGCACCGGACACCCGTGCGCACGCTCCGGTCAAGCTGTGAGGCTCCTGAGAGGACTTTGACAATTCCGTGTCGGTGCCGCGCCAGGTGCTTTGGCCTGGTCCCGGACAGGAGTACAACGGAAAGTGACTGCGAAGGGAGCCACGCATGACCTACGACGTGGTGGTGCTCATCGAGCGCGAGATGAGCGAGGGCGACGCGCGCCGCGTTGCCGCCCTGCACGCAAGGTACGAAGAAGCCATCAACTACCACCTGCTCGTCTCCAGCCATCCGGAGCGGGGTTTCGGCGGACCGATGGCACTACTGGGTACGACGTTCGACGATGTGGCTGGTTTGAGCAGCCCACCGGGGAGCGCCCCTGCCGGAGCTGCGACGGTGACACTGGCCGATCCAGACCTCGACATGGCCTCGGTCATCGAGCACAGCTCGCGTCAGCTACGCGCGGCGAGTGGTTATCCGGTCCACGTCTCCATCACCCATGGCGAGGTTCTGCTCGCACTGAAGTCGCTGGTCATGCGCACCGGCGGCCAGGAGGTCGTGGTGGTCGCCTGGCCAGAGACCGCGGCCAGCTTCCTGTGCTCCGACTGGGTCGCCAAGGCCCGCAAAGTGCTCAAGGTGCCCAGAGTCCGCATCCTCGAGCACGACAGTTAGTCGGTGAGTGCCCGGAGCGCGTCACGTTCGGCTTCGGGCACATAGCCCGCGTAGTAGTCGTACATGTTCTGCCGGGCGATCCGCGCCGCGGCATGTCCGTCGCCGGAGCGGATCGCGTCGACCACTTCCGCGTGGTGCTGTAGCGACTCCAGCATCAGCGCGCGGCTGTTCGTCGCGTGCGCGATCTTGTCCGAGATCAGCGTCAGGACGACATCACGGACGACCTCGTTGCAGGTCTCGATCAGCGAGTTGCGCGCGATCCGCGCGATCACGTCATGGAAGGTCAGATCGGCCTCACTGAACGCGGCGAAGTCGATGTCGATCGCTGCCCGCATCGCGACCAGCGTCTCCTCGAGCTCGGCGAGCTGCTCCGGCGTCCGGAGCTGGGACGCGACCTGGATCGCGGCGCCGTCCATGATCATCCGGAACCCGATCAGCTCGGCCAGGGTCAGCTCGTCGACTCGCGCCAGCCGGACAATCTGCTTGCGCAACGCGGTCGACGAGAACGGCAGGATCTCCGGACCGTTCGGATCCCCGGGCCGCGACCGTACGACGCCGTTGCTCTCCAGCACGCGGAGCGCCTCGCGAACCGTGGACCGGCTGACCGCGAACTGGGTGACGAGCTCCCGCTCACTCGGCAGCCGCTGACCGGGCGCGAGGTCGCCCCGGACCAGCGCTTCCTCGACCTGTTCGACGATCCGCTGGTACGCGCGGACGGGCTGGACCGGCTGGAACCGCGGTCCGTTCGCCATTCCAGTCACCCCTTTTGCCTTGACAGACCTCTGTGTAGCGACAAACCTAGTGGCCCAGTGACACCTAGTCCACTGGTCGGACCAGTCACAGCTGGACGGCGAACCCCGCCGTACTGCGTGCCCGCTGCCGGCCGGAGTGGGCCGGGTCGGCAGAATGCGGCGAGAGTCCGGTGATCTGGAGGAGTTCGCGTGAAGTCGTACACCACTCGAGCGGTCGCGTTCGTCGCCTCCGCCGCACTGCTCGCCCTGACCGCCTGTTCGGCCGGTTCGAGTACGTCGGGCGGTTCGTCCACCGGCGCTGATCAGTCACTGTCGCTCGGCCTGGTCGCGGAGCCGGCCAGCCTCGACTTCACCACGACAGACGGTGCGGCGATCCCGCAGGTGCTGCTCGGCAACGTCTACGAGAGCCTGGTCAAGCAGGACGAGTCGGGCAAGATCGTGCCCTCGCTGGCCAAGTCGTGGACGGTGTCGCCGGACCGCAAGACCTACACGTTCGACCTGGTCGACAACGCGAAGTTCACCAACGACAAGCCGTTCACGGCGGCCGATGCGGTCTTCAGCATCAACCGCGTGAAGACGGCCTGGACGACCTCGCTGAAGTCCGCGATGGACGTCGTCGCCGGCGCGAAGGCGTTGTCGCCGACGCAGCTGCAGGTCACGCTGACCAAACCGAGCAACGGCTGGCTGTTCCGGATGACGACCCGAATCGGCGCGATGTTCTCCGAGACCGGAGTCAGCGCCCTGGCCACCGCCCCGATCGGCACCGGGCCGTACAAGTTCTCGAAGTGGAACCGCGGCGACTCGATCGTGCTGCAGCGCAACGACGGCTACTGGGGGACCAAGCCCCACTTCCAGCAGATCACGCTGAAGTACTTCAAGGACCCGACCGCGCTGAACAACGCGCTGCTGACCGGCACCATCAACGTGATCACGACAGTGCAGGCGCCGGAAGCGCTCAGCCAGTTCACCGGCAACGAGAAGTACCAGGTGATCGAGGGGACCACGAACGGCGAGGTGCTGCTGTCGTTCAACAACTCCAAGCCGGTCTTCCGGGACCTCCGCACGCGGCAGGCGATCCGGCAGGCAATCGACCACAAGGCCTTGCTGGACACGTGTTTCGCCGGTCGCGGCAAGCTGATCGGTTCCATGGTTCCGCCGACCGACCCGTGGTACGAAGACCTCACCAGCGTCGCGCCGTACGACGTTGCCAAGGCCAAGTCGTTGCTGCAGGCCTCTGGCGCGGCTGGTGCCACACTGCGGCTGCGGCTGCCCACTCTGCCGTACGCGATCTCATGCGGTCAGGTGGTGAAGAGCCAGCTGGAGCAGGTCGGGCTGAAGGTGCAGATCGACCAGCAGGAGTTCCCGGCGGCATGGCTGACCACGGTCTTCAAGAGCGCCGACTACGACATGTCGATCATCGCGCATGTCGAGCCGCGGGACCTCGGTGCTGTGTTCAGTCCGACGTACTACACGCGCTACAACGACCCCGAGCTGCAGCAGTACCTGGCCGCGGCCGATGCGGGCGACGAGGCGGCGCAGCTCGACAACATGAAGAAGGCCGGCCGGCGGCTGTCCGAGCAGGCTGCGGGGGACTGGCTGTTCCTGCTGCCGAACCTGATCGTCGCGGACAAGAACCTGACCGGTCTGCCGCAGAACGCGATCACCGAGAACTTCGACCTGTCCCGCCTCGCCCGGTCGTGACACCGTGATTCTTCGCCTGATCGAGCGCACCGCTGTGCTCTTGGTCAGTCTTGGAGTCAGCTCGGTGCTGGTGTTCGGATTCATGGCCGTGCTGCCCGGCGACCCCGCCCGGGTCGCACTGGGCGTCAACGCGTCCGACGAGGCGGTGGCCGAGATGCGACGCCAGTTCGGCCTCGACCGGCCACTGCCGACGCAGTACGTCGATTGGCTCGGCGGACTGCTCCGGGGCGACCTCGGTACGTCGTACGTGTCGAAGGCCGCGATCGGACCGCAGGTGTTCGACCGGCTCCAGGTAACACTGCTACTGGTCGTCGCCGGGATGCTCATCGCACTGGTCCTCGCCGTACCGGCCGGCACGGTGATGGCGGCGCGGCACCGGCGACTGTCCGGGGTGGCGCTGTCTGCGCTCTCTCAGGTCGGAGTCGCGGTACCGGCGTTCTTGGCGGGCATTCTGCTGATCATGGTGTTCGCAGTGAAGCTCGGCTGGCTCCCGGCGAACGGGTGGACCCCACCGGCTGTGGACCCGGTTCAGTTCCTGCGGCAGCTGGTGCTGCCGGCATTGTCGCTCGGGCTGGTACAGGGCGCCGTACTGACTCGGTATGTGCGCAGTGCGGTGCTGGAGGTGTTACGGGAGGACTATCTGCGTACGGCGCGCGCTAAGGGACTGCGGCCGTTTCCGGCGCTCTGGCGGCACGGCCTGCGCAACGCCGCCGTACCGGTGGTGACGGTGCTCGGTCTGCAGCTCGCAACGCTGCTAATCGGTGCTGTGGTCGTGGAACGCGTTTTCGTCATCCCTGGGCTCGGCAGCCTGCTACTGGACGGCGTGTCGCAGCGGGACCTGATTTTGGTGCAAGACGTCGTCATGGTGCTGGTCGTCGCCGTACTGCTGGTCAACTTCCTAGTGGACCTCCTGTACGTCGCTCTGGACCCGCGACTCCGGACGGGGTCGCGATGAGGCGGCTGAACCCGAGTCTGATCGCAGGCGGCGTGATCGTCGGTGTCATCGTGCTGATGGCGCTGCTGTCCTTCGTCTGGACGCCGTACGACGCGACGCTCGTCAACCCGTCCGGGCGGTTGGCCATGCCGTCGTGGGAGCACTGGTTCGGTACGGACAAGTTCGGGCGGGACGTGTTCAGCCAGGTCATGGTCGGATCGCGGACCACGCTGTTCGTCGGAGTCGTCGCAGTGGGAGTGGCCGCGGTGATCGGCGTACCGCTCGGGGTACTGGCCGCGATGACTCCGCGCTGGCCCAGTGAACTGATCATGAGAACCAATGATCTGATGCTCGCGTTCCCGGCGCTGTTGCTGGCGATCATGTTCGGCGCGGTCTTCGGCGCGAGCACGCTCACCGCGATGGTTGCCATCGGCATCGCTTCGGTACCGAGCTTCGCGCGGGTGATCCGGAGCGGCGCCTTGCAGGTGATGCGGACCGAGTACGTACTCGCCGCTCGCGCCGCCGGCCGGAAACCGTTCCCGATCGCTGCTCGGCATGTCTTGCCCAATGTCACCAGTCTGATCACCGTTCAGGCGTCGGTCTCCTTCGCGATCGCCGTTCTCGCCGAGGCCGCGCTGTCTTTCCTCGGCTACGGCACGCCGCCGCCGACGCCGTCCTGGGGGCGCATGCTGCAGGAGAGTCAGGAGTTTCTCTTCAGCGCTCCGCGGCTGGCGGTCTTTCCTGGGATCGCCATCGCTGTTGCCGTTCTCGGGTTCAACCTGCTCGGCGATGGGCTTCGTGACCGCTTCGATCCCAAGTTAGAAGACCGCCGATGACGTCTGACGTTCTCAGTGTCCAAGGGCTCAACGTTTCCGTTCGCGATACGCAGCTCGTGTCCGATGTCGATCTGACGGTCGGCCCGGGGGAGCGGGTCGGTCTGATCGGCGAGTCCGGTTCGGGCAAGTCGCTGACCGCTTTGAGCATCCTCGGCCTGCTCCCGGACGACGTCGTACCGTCCGGCTCGGTCCGTTTGACCGGCATCGACCACGACCTGATCGGCGCCGACGAGAGAGCGCTTTCTCGGATCCGTGGCCGCGATCTCGCGATGGTCTTCCAGGAACCGATGACCGCACTCAACCCGACCATGCGCATCAGCGACCAGATCGCCGAGTCGATGCTGATCCACCACACCCAGCCGACCCGAAACGCCGCCCGCGCCGCTGCCGCCGACCTCCTCGACCGCGTGCAGCTCCCGGCCGACCTGCTGCGCGCGTACCCGCACCAACTCTCGGGCGGTCAGCGTCAACGCATCGTTCTCGCCATCGCCCTGGCCAACGACCCGGCACTGCTGATCTGCGACGAACCGACCACGGCCCTCGATGTCACAGTCCAAGCCCTGGTCCTGGACCTCATCGTCCAGGGCGTCCTGGCGCGATCCTCGGCGCTACTCTTCATCACCCACGACCTGGCCGTCGTCGCCACCGTCTGCGAACGAGTCCTGGTCATGTACGGCGGCCGCGTCGTCGAATCCGGCCCCGTCCACGAGATCTTCACCAACCCCCGCCACCGCTACACCCAAGGCCTCCTAGCCGCCTCCAACTTAGAAGCCGCCAGAGCTTCTGAGAGCGCACTCCCACGCGCCGGTGCTTCTTCGCGCCCACGCCTCACCACGATCCCCGGCACGGTTCCCGCAGCCGGCCACTTCCCGTCCGGCTGCGTCTTCCGCAACCGCTGCCCGCACGCCACCGACCAATGCGCCACCACCCCCACCTGGTCCGGCACCCCCACAACCGGCTACGCCTGCCACCACCCCGCCGGAGCCACCCATGCCTGAACCCACCACACCAGCCGCCGCGGTCCAAGTGATCGACGTGGTCCGCGACTACCCACGTCCCCGTACGTCGCTCCTGCGCCCCGCCCCCGTCGTCCACGCTCTCCGCGGCGTCAGCCTGGAAGTCAAGCAGGGCGAACGATTCGGCATCGTCGGCGAATCCGGCTGCGGCAAATCCACCCTGCTCCGCCTGATCGCCGCCCTCGACCGCCCGACCTCAGGCCAGATCCTTGTCGAAGGCAACGAGATCACCGCGCTCCCGGAACGGCGGCTCCGGTTCCTCCGCGAGAACCTTCAGCTCGTCTTCCAGGACCCGATGAGCTCACTCGATCCCCGGATGCGCGTCCGCGACATCATCGCCGAACCCCTGGTCGTCCAAGGCCACCCCGCCTCCCGAGAACGCGTTCGCGAGCTACTGGAAGCCGTGGGTCTCTCGAGCGACGCCGGAGATCGCTACCCGCACCAGTTCTCCGGCGGCCAGCGTCAGCGGATCTCGATCGCCCGCGCCCTGGCCCCGCGCCCCCGCATCCTGATCGCCGACGAACCGGTCAGCGCTCTCGACGTCTCCGTCCGCGCCCAGGTCCTGAACCTGATCTCCGATCTCGTCGACGAGCTCAACCTCACCCTGATCTTCGTTTCTCACGACCTCTCCGTGGTCAAGCACGTCTGCGACCGCGTCGCCGTCATGAACGCCGGCCAGATCGTCGAGACCGGCCCGACCGGCGACGTGTACGCGGCTCCCCAGCACCCCTACACACAACGTCTGGTCTCCGCGATCCCGACGCTGGAGAGAGCGCTCTCCGGCGCCACCACCGCTGACCTGCTAGCGAAGGGAGAAACCGCGTGAAGTTCCCGTCCGGCCTGCCGATCGGCGAATCCTGGATCGAGGCACCCGCAACCGCCCCGGTGGTCTTCCCGTACGACGGTTCCACGATCACCGACGCCCCAGTCGGCACCACGGATCTCGCCCGCCAAGCCCTCGACCACGCGGTCGCCGTCCGCGAAACGGTCGGCCGCCTCCCGTCGTACGTGCGCCGAAACGTCTTACAGGCAACGTATTCCGCGGTCCGCGCCGAGCGCGACGCGTTCGTCGACCTCCTCGTCCTTGAGACCGGCAAACCGCTCGTCGACTGCCGGGTAGAGATCGACCGAACCCTGCTCACCCTGGAAACAGCGGCAGAGGAGGTCGCCCGCCTGCACGGCGAGACGGTGCCGCTGGACCTGCTGCCGAGCGGCGAAGGGCTCCGTGGGTTCTGGGTCCGTAAGCCGATCGGTGTCGTCGTCGGCATCACCGGCTTCAACTATCCGCTCCTTCTCGCCGCGCACAAGATCGCCCCGGCCTTCGCTGCCGGCTGCCCGATCATCGTGAAGCCGGCGCCACAGACGCCGCTCGCAACTCTCTGGCTCGTGCATCTCATGCGCTCGGCGTTGCTCGAGAACGGGGCACCAGAGAGCGCTCTCCAGCTCCTCACCGGCGGAGCCGACGTCGGCGCGACCCTCACCACAGACAGCCGGATCGGCGCTGTCTCCTTCACCGGCTCAGCCGCCGTCGGACACCAGATCGCCCGTGACGCCGCCCCCACCAAGGTTCTCCTCGAACTCGGTTCGAACTCAGCTCTGGTCGTTGCCGAAGACGCCGACCTGGACGCAGCCGCCGACGCCATCATCCGAGGCGGCTACTACGCGTCAGGTCAAGCCTGCATCTCGGTCCAGCGCGTACTCGCGGTGGAGTCGATCCGCCAGCCCCTGCTGGAGAAACTCGGCGCCCGCCTGCCCACCGTCGTCGTCGGCGACCCAAGAGACCCCGCGACCCGAGTCTCCGCACTCATCGATCCGCGCTCGACCGCTCGCGTCCGCGACTGGGTCGAGGGCGCGGTCCACGCCGGCGCCACCATCGCGTACGCCGCGGAGGGTGACATCCTGGGCCCGATCGTGCTGACCGACGTACCGTCCGGCCAACAGGCATGGGACGAAGAGATCTTCGGCCCAGTGATCGCAGTGCGCTCTGTGCCCGACTTAGAGAGCGCTTTCTCGAGCGTCAACGCCTCACGGTACGGCCTGCATGCCAGCGTCTTCACCGCCTCACTCGACACTGCGTTCACGGCGATCGACCAACTCGATGTCGGGGGAGTGGTGATCAACGAGGTGCCAGGCTTCCGTTCCGACGTGATGCCGTACGGCGGCGTCAAGGATTCCGGCATCGGTCGCGAGGGTCCACGCTTCGCGATCGAGGAACTGACCACCACCCGAATGGCGATCATCCGCCCCCGTCCCTGAGAGGTGAACCGGCACATGACGGACTACGCGAACCTCTTCCGCCTCGACGGCAAGCACGCCCTGGTGATCGGTGCCGGCAGCGGCATCGGCCGAGAAAGCGCTCTCGCCCTCGCCGCCCACGGTGCTCAGGTCACCTGCGCCGACCGCGACCTCGCCGCCGCTGAAGCCACCGCCGCCGGAGCGGCGTACGCACTGGACATCCTCGACGACGACGCGATCACCCGAGCAGTCACCGAACTCGATCCCGTCGACGTCCTGGTCTTCACCGCCGCCACGAACGTTCGCAAGCGGATCCTCGACTACACCAACGACGAGTTCGACCGCGTGGTCTCACTCAACCTGCGGGCCTCGTTCCACCTGATCCGTGCCTTCGGCAAGGACATGGCCGCGCGGGGGAGTGGCAGCATCATCGGCTTCAGCTCGATTCGCGGTACGACGGTCGAGCCCGGGCAATCGGTCTATGCAGCCACCAAGGCCGGTCTCGTCCAGCTCCTCCGGACCGCGGCCGCGGAACTCGGCCCATCCGGCGTCCGCGCCAATGCCATCGCCCCCGGCGTCGTCGAGACACCGCTCACCGCACAGATCAAGGCAGACCCGGCCTGGTACGACGCCTATGCACAGAAGGGAGCGCTCTCTCGCTGGGCCCAACCGAGCGAACTCGCCGGCGCAGTCGTCTACCTCGCCTCAGACGCAGCCAGCTTCGTCACCGGCAGCGTCCTGGCCGTCGACGGTGGCTGGACCGCAGTAGACGGCCGCTTCAACCCACCGAACTGAGCCCGACGCCACCGGCCGGATGCCCGGCCGACCTGATTCCTGAGGAGCGTGGATGAGTCTCGCCGACCTGACCGCGACCGAGCTGCTTCGCCGCTACAGAGAGCGCTCTCTGTCGCCCGTCGAGGTACTCGAGGACGTACTCGCCCGGGTCGACCAACTCGAGCCACACCTCTGCGCCACCTACGCCCTCGATCCGGACGGCGCCCGCGCCGCGGCCCGCGAATCCGAGGCCCGCTGGCGCGACAACACCGCCGGCCTGTTGGACGGCGTACCGGTGACTGTCAAAGAGAACATCGCCACCCGCGGAACCCCAGTCCCACAAGGAACAGCGGCCACCGAGCTCATCCCGGCCGCCGAAGACGCGCCAGCGGCCGCCCGCCTCCGCGCCGCCGGTGCGGTGATCTTCAGCAAGACCACGATGCCGGAGTACGGGATGCTCTCGTCAGGTGTCTCGACCTTCCATCCCCTGACCCGCAACCCCTGGGACGTCTCGAGAACGGCTGGTGGCTCAAGCGCCGGCGCTGCAGCTGCAGCCGCGGCTGGGTACGGCCCGATCCACATCGGCACCGACATCGGCGGTTCGATCCGCCTCCCCGCCGGTTGGTGCGGTCTCGTCGGTCTCAAGCCCACCCACGGCCGGATCGCGGTCGGGAATCCCTACCCAGGCAGAGCAATCGGTCCGCTCACCCGAACCGCGGCCGACGCAGCGCTCGCCCTCTCCGTCATGTCCGGCTACGACCCCCGAGACCACACGTCGTACCCGCCACCGCCCGAGAACGCGGCGCTCCAGAACATGGCGCTCCAGAACACGGCGCTCCTGAACATGGTGCTCCTGAACACGGGGCTCGTGAACACGGATCTCGAGAACGCGGCGAGTGCACCAGAGAGCGCTCTCTGCCAAGGTCTCCGCGTCGCACTCCTCCTGGACGCCGGTCTCGGCCTCCCCGTCGACCCCGAGATCACCGCAGCCGTTTCAGCAGCCGCAGCCGTTCTCGAGAAAGCCGGGGCCATCGTCGAACCGATCGCCCCGATCATCACCCGCGAGATGCTCGATGGCCTCGACCGTTTCTGGCGGATCCGCTCCGCCACCGACATCGCCGCACTCCCCGAAGAACGCCGCGCCAAAGTTCTCCCGCAGATTCGCGACTGGGTCTCCACCGCCGGCGAACTGACCGGCTCCGACGTCTTCCACGGCTACAGCCAAATGGGCGCGATGGCCGCTGCAGTCACCGCAGTCTTCAGGTCGTACGACGTGATCCTGTCACCGGTCGCCCCGATCACCGCTTTCCCGGCCGAGCTCGCGTACCCCACCGACGACCCGTCCAAGCCCTTCGAACACATCGCCTTCACCGTTCCGTACAACATGTCCGCCCACCCGGCGACCACGCTGAACGCAGGCTGGTCCACGACCGGACTTCCCATCGGCGCCCAGATCGCCGTACCGCATCACCAGGACATGACTGCTCTTGCGCTGGCGGCATACATAGACAGCGCTCTCTCGGACCACCGCCCCTGGCCGACCCAGCTCTGAGGCTGGGCGGCCGGGAGGTACGCGGTGAGTCGCTGAAACAGGACGTCGGCAACCGAGTTGGCGCCCGGAGTACCCGGAGTCAGCGCGGATTACGCGCCCGAGGGTGACCGGAGTCAGCGCGGCTTACGGATGCCGTCGATGATCCGGGTCCAGTTGTCGCCGCCGTTGCCGTCCTCTATCGCACGGAGGTAGTGCGCCTGCACCGCCCGCGGGAGTGCGAGGTCGATACCGGCTGCTTCGCTCGCGCCGACGATGTGTTCCGCGGTCGCGGCCATCATGGTGATCGTGCTCAGGTCTCCAGGGTGCTTGCCGGCATCGATGTCCGCGCCGAAGTTCTCGGCGCCCGCCTCCAGCATCTCGGGAATACCACGGACCGTCTGCAGCAACTCCGGCAAGGCCTCGGCCGCGGTCACACCCGCCGTACCGAGTAGTGCCGTTGCATGCATCAGAGACGAAAGCGACGTCAGGAAGACGTCCAGCTGAGCCTGGTACATCAGCTGCGCCAGTCCCGGGTCCTCGCCCAGATACCGCGGGGCACCGATCAAGGACAGCGTCGCCCGGTGTTGCTCGAGAACGGCGCTCGGGCCGCTGTAGTAGACGTACGCCTGATCAGTGCCGACCATCGGCGCGGGGATCATCACGCCGCCGGTCAGGAACTTCGCGCTGTGCTCGCCTGCCCAGTCCGCCGCCGAGCGGGTGCGATCGGGAGTGTCGGAGCTGAGGTTGACGACGGTCCGGCCGGCCAACGAACCAACGGCGGGCTCGAGAACGTCGTACATCGCCTGGTAGTCAGTGAGGCTCAAGATCACGAGATCACTGGCCTCGACGGCTTCGGCCGGGCTCGCAGCGAGAACGGCGCCGTCGGCCACGACTCCGGCGGCGCGGGAAGGGGTCCGGTTCCAGACGGTCACCGGATGTCCGGCCGCGAGCAGGGTGCGGACCATCGCCTGTCCCATCGGGCCGAGGCCGATGAGCGTGACGGAAGTGCGGGGCATGAGACTCCTTGGTTGGTTTGGTGGTCGCCTCCATGCTTAGCTGTCACTTAAGAACGCGGAAGTACGCACTATTTACTGCGGTACTTACTTTTTGGTTAGTGGGGTTCACATGACGAGGTCGGCCCGGCAAGGCCCGTACATCTGCGGTATCGACGCGGCCATGGATGTCGTGAGCGGCAAGTGGAAGGGCCTGATCCTCTGGGAGCTCGACGAGCACGGCATCCGCCGGTTCGCCGAACTGCGGCGCGGACTCCCCGGCGTCAGCGAGAAGATGCTCACCCAGCACCTGCGAGAGATGGAGCAGGACGGTCTCGTCGTCCGCACCGTGTACGCCGAGGTCCCGCCGCGCGTGGAATATTCCCTGACCGACGAGGGGCGCGCTCTGAACGCCGCTCTCGCACCACTGGGTCAGTGGGGATCGTCGCGGATCCGTCGTCAGCAGATCCAGATGGTCGATCACCAGGACGCCGCGGCCATGCCCCGCCCCTGATATGGACCTCTATCGGTTCGAGCCGGCCGGCCGAATCATCACGCCGCTCGGCCCAGCCGTCACCGGTACTCCGCTCACCGGCGCGACGAACGATGAACCTGGCGATCGAACGTACGTGGTCACCCGCGGTCTCGAACCATGCACCGTCGTGGAAATCGAGCTGCAGGGAGATCCCCGAGTACGACGACGAATGAGCTTGCCGAACGGCCACGGAGGCTGGGGAGTTGCCACCTCGAACTCGGCGGTGTTCGTGGGTACCTATCCGACCGCGAACGTGCACCGCTGGGATCTGCGCTCCGGCGACGTCACCACGTTCGGCCGACTCGGCGAGGAAGAGTTCGTCTTCGCGCTCGCCCTCGGTCCCGGCCACCATCTCTACGCGGGAACCTACCCGGGTGGGAAGGTGTACGAGCTCGACGACGCCACCGGGACGATCCGCGACCTGGGCTCTCCGTTGCCTTCAGCAACCTACGTCCGCGCGCTCGCGGCCGACCCGGATCACCGGGTGATCCACGTCGGTACAGGCTGCCCGGCACGTCTTCTGACATTGAACCCAGCAACGAATGAGACGCACGAGCTGCCGATCCCCGAACTGGCCCGCGAAGACTTCGTCTACGCCCTCGCGGTCACCGACGATCTCATTGCCATCGGCACCGAACCCGGCGGTCTCCTGGTAGTTCTCGATCGCCGAACACCCGACCAGTACCACGTGATCGAAACCCATGAACGAACGATCGACGCGATCGCCGTCGACGGACACGTCGTTTGGTGCACCGGCCGGCCGAGCGGTTCCCTGTTCCGCTATGACACCGGCCAACTCGAGCGAGTCTGGAGCCCGCTGCCAGGTCAAGAGACCCGGAGCCTGACGGTGGACACCGACGGCATATCCGGAATCTCCGGCGGTGGACAATCCTGGCGCTGGTCAGCCAAGAGCGCGACCGTCATCGACCTCGGGCAACAAGGACTTCCCGCCCACGTCGAACCACCGCAATCTGTGTGCACACTGCAAGACGAGGTCCTGGTGGGCGGCAACTTCGGGCTCTGCGTCCATCAACCACCCGAGCGCAGCATGCGCCGGTACGTCGTCGATGGCGAACCCAAGGCGATGGTGTCGACCGGTGACGCCGCCTACCTCGCGCTGTATCCCGGCGCCGCGATCTGCCGCTACGACCGCGAGACCCGCACGGTCAGTCGCGTCGGAAAGATCGGCGGCCTATCGAACCGGCCCCGCGACATCGCCTGGTCGCTCGACCACGACCTCGTCCTGGTCGTTACCCGGAACCAGTACGGCCACCGTGGCGGAGCACTGGCCGTCGTCACCCCGGCGACAGACACGATCGAACGGTACGACGACCTCCTCGGAGATCACGCTCTTGCCTGTCTCGCACTCCCTCCCAGCGGAAGAACAGTGATCATCGGGAGCGAAACGATCGCAGACGGGTTGCAATCACTCAGTAGGAACGCAATGATCGCCGGCTTCGATCTGGTCGAACGACAGCTCCTGTGGACCTGGCAACCCTTGGACGACGTCACGCAGTACACAAGTCTGGCCTGGCACCGAAACCTCTTGTACGGCGTCACCCAGGACGGCCGCCTGTTCGCCGTCACACCCGAAACCCAGCAACTCGTCGCACAAGGACACGTCGACGCGTCCGAGCCCGGTCGATTGCTATCGGTCGACGATCGGCTCTACCTCGCGACGGAAGACGCAGTACTACAGATCAATGCGGACCTGTCGACCTCGACGATCCTGACCGGCCTGGCCGGCGAGTGGCACAACGCCCCACAACTCGCCGCCGACCCCACCACCGGCCACCTCTACACCTGCGGCCGCGCAGCTCATGTCGATCTCCAATCTGCCTCAGCGTCCTGAACTCTCACTGAGCACGGCCTTCGAGGAGCCATCGAGTCACCGGGACCTCGATCAACACGCGCGCGCCGGCTGCACCGCCCTCCGGCGCGGTGACGTCCCATCCCTGATATTTGCCCGCGAACGCAGCCACGATCTCGGCAGGAAAGCCGCCGCGGTGAAGCCGAGCCAGGCCCTCGGCCACCGCGGGTGCTCGGCCGTCTTCAAGAGCTAACGAAACTCTCGAGTCCCGCGCCAGATTGCGGATCTTGCGATTCCGCTCCGCGCTACCGATCCACCACGTCGCCTCCGAGTACACGAACCACACTGGCGTCACGTGCGACGAGCCGTCCGGCCGTAGCGTGCACAGCCAAACGCTTCGTTCCCGCTCAAGCCGAGCCAGCAGTTCCCGGTCCACCGTCACCATGCGGACATTCTGGGACTTCAACTGCGCTGGAGGTCAACGGCTACAACTGCGGCCGTGCAGCTCAGCTCCAGACGAACTTGCCGTAGACCGACACCGTCGTACCGATCGGGGTCTCGTCGAAGATCTCGTGGATCGCCGGACGCAGGACGCGGACGCAACGGTGGCTGGCCGGGTACGGCTTGATCAGCGAGTTGACGCGCGAGCCGTGCAGAGCGATCCCCGGGCGATCCTTGAGGAAGTAGATCGAGTCGTACATGTACGCGTCGTCGTACAGGCTGCTCTCGTGCGCGCCGGCCCACTTGCGCCAGACCTTGCCGGTGCGGTTCGGGGTGTCGTATCCGGATGCGCCGGTCGAGATCCAGACGATCCGCTTGTACTGCTTCCCGACGATCTGGTACAGGATCTGGCAGGTCTTGTTGACGTAGATACCGTCCGGGCGCGTGGGCGTGGGCTTCGCGGTCGCATTGATCACCGAATACGCGTCGTCCAGCGTCAGACCCTTGCGGCTGATCGGCAGGCCTTGCGTTTCACGCCAGGCGCACAACGCCTGCCGGGCCCGCACGGTGATCTTGCCGTCGGCGTCGCCGACCGGGTAGCCGAGTTTCTCCAGCTTCTGCTCCACCTTCAACGCGTAGTACTGCGCGTTGTGCGGATTCTTCGGCTTCGGCGTGGGCTTCACTGGCGGTTTGACCGTGGGCTTCGCGGACGGGGTCGGGGTGCTGGCCGGGGGAGTGGTTGTCGTACCGCCGGCGCTGGGAGTTGGAGTGGTCGCCGGCGTGCCCGTCTCGCTGGCAGCCACATCGGCGCAGCCGGTCAGGATGATCGACAGAACGACGGCACCGGCCACTAGACCATGTCGACGAGACATGATTCCCCTCTCCCTCGAGCACCTTCAAGAGTTGCAGAACCACGCCGAGTGAGCGCGCAGCGACCCGCCGAGATTAGTCGGCCGGGGAGGCATCGTCGTGTGGTTGCGGCCTCCCGTCACCGAACCGTTGTCAAGGGCCCCAGCGCGAGCCCCCGTCCTGCCAGACTGGGCCGATGGAGTTCCGCATCCTCGGCCCGCTCGAGATCGTCGTCGACGGACGTGCGATCCCGGCGCTGGCGCCGCGTCTGCAGACGCTCCTCGCGACCCTTCTCCTGCGCCCGCACCGCGTCGTCTCGGTGGACGAACTGATCGACCGCCTCTGGCCGGACGACACCCAGCCGGCGAATCCCAAGGCCTCACTGCACACCTATGTACGGCGCCTCCGCGAGATCGTCGGAGCAGATGTTCTCCAGACTCGCGGCAAGGGGTATCTGCTGGCCGCCGAGCCCACTGATCTCGCGATCTTCCGCGCTGCCGTTTCCGAGGCCGCGTCAGATCCTGCTCAGGAGATCATGCATCTCCAGAGAGCTCTTGATCAGTGGCGCGGGAGAGCGCTCTCTGTGGATCCGCATGTAGCTGTGGGGCTGAACGAGGAGCGGCTGGCCGCGACCGAGCAGTACTACGACGCCCGGCTGGCCCGCGGTGATCACGCTGATGTTCTGCCCGATCTCCAGACCCTCGCCGCTCAAGAACCGCTCCGCGAACGCCTCGGCGGCCTCCTGATGACCGCGCTCTATCGCTGCGGACGCCAGGTCGAGGCACTCTCGGCGTACGACGCGATCGCGGCTCGGCTCGCGGAGGAGTTCGGCCTCGACCCCGGCGACGAACTCCGCCAGTTGCGACAGGCGATCCTCACCTCTTCCTTGGGGTCGGCCGCGCCACCCGATGACTGGCACCCGCAGAACCAGCTCCCGCTCGACGTCCGTCAGCTGATTGGCCGGGACGGCCTGGTGGCCGAGGTCTCGAAGCTGATCTGCACGACCGACGGCGTACCGGTCGTGGTGCTGTCCGGTGCTCCAGGAGTCGGAAAGAGCGCTCTCTGCATTCGCGCCGCACATCAGCTGGTCGATCGGTTCCCCGACGGCCAATGGTTCGTACGGCTGCGGGGAGCATCCGGCCAGCCGCGGCGCCCGGGCGACGTACTGGCTGAGCTACTGCGTTCCTCGGGCGTCGACCCATCCGTGATTCCCGACGATCTCGACGACCGGGCCGCCATGTTCCGCGCTCGGCTCGCCGATCGCAGCGTTCTCCTGGTACTCGATGACGCTCGAGATGCGGCTCAGGTCCGGCCGCTGCTGCCCGGTCGGGCCGGGAGTGCCGTTCTCGTGACAAGCCGGAGCGCTCTGGGCGGCCTGATCGCGCTCGACGGTGCGATCGGCCTGCGCGTCTCGACCTTGACCGACGACGACAGCGCAGTACTGATCCGACTGTTGCTCGATGCAACTGATGATGACGCCGTTCTTTCGCTGGTTGCGGCGTGCTCCGGGCTACCGCTGGCGCTCCGGATCGCGGGCGCCAACGCGGCCCGCGGCTCGATCGCCGAGTACGTCGCCCGGATGCGAACCGCCGGCGCCCTGCCCGCGCTGACCATTGACGACGAGGTCGCAGTCAGCGCTGCGTTCCAAACGTCGTACGAACTCCTCGAACCCGCGGTCCAGCGAGGCTTCCGCCTGCTGGCCCAGTTCCCCGGCGCCGAATTCGGCCGCGACGCAGCCGCAGCATTGGTCGGCGCCGACCACGAACTCGTCGTCACAAGCCTCGAGGCCGCCAGCTTCCTGGAGCCGGTCGGCAACGACCGCTACCTGATGCACGACCTCGTCCGGGAGTACGCCGGCCTGCTCGGCCCACCCGACCTCGACGCCTGGAACGCCTTGTGCAGCTGGTATGCCGGGACGGCGAACGCCGCGATCAGCCAGTTGTTCCCGGCCGCGGTCCGGCTGCCGATTACGACGTACGACGGTGTTGTCACCGGCGACCCAGAAGCCTGGCTCGAGGGGGAACTCGCCAACATCGAGGCGATCGCGACCGAAGCCCTGCGGATGGGCCCGGCCGAGATCGTCTGGCTGCTTGCGGACATCGTCCGGCCCTATCTCTACCAGCACAGTCTGATCAGCATCTGGCGCAACCTGGTCGAGCTCGCCTCTGCGGCGTCTCCGGACGCTCTAGGGCGCGGCGCGATCGAGCACGCGCAAGGTGTGCTCGCGCGGATCACGGGCGACGCGGTGCGCGCGACCGAGCACAGCGCTCGCGCCATCGAGCTGTATCGAGAGAGCGGTTTCTCGGTGGGAGAAGCGGCGCTGCTGTGCAATCTCGGGCTCAGCTACAACGACCGAGGGCAGCTCCGGAAATCGTCCGAGCTGCTGGCGGCTGGGATCGCGCTCTTCCGGTCGCTGGGAGAAGTCGACCGGCTGCCGGTCGCGCTGCTGAACCAGTCGCTCAACTACCTGCATCTCGGCCAGTTCCGCGAGAGCATCGAGTGCGCGACGGAGAGCCTGCAGCTGGGGCTGCCAGGTCAGGGCTGGGTGGCGCTGGTGAACCGGGCGGCGGCGTACACCGACCTGGGGGAGTACGACAAAGCCGAGGCTGACATGGCGGTATCGCCCGGCAGTAATCGCCTGGATGTCATCAGTTGGCACAATTCGCTCGCCGAGGTCGACCGCTCCCGAGGTGACTACCCAGCCGCGCTGGTTCACGCCTCCGAGGCGCTCGACCTCAGCCTTGAGATCACGTCGCCGTACCACGAGTGCTTCAGCCGGCTTGTCCTCGGTGAGATCCACCTGTCGGCCGGCGATCTTCCGGCCGCACAGGCGCAGCTGGACCAGGTCGAAGTGATGGCGCGCGAGGCCGGCTACGGAACGATCCTCGCGGACACCCACGGCTGGCAGGCATATTGCCTCTTCCGCGCAGGAGACCCGGAGGGCGCTGTCGAACTAGGCCTCACCGCATTGGCCGAACTCCAGGCCATCGAATACGCGGTCGGCCAGTTCCACGTCAACACCCTGCTCGCAGACTGCTACCGCACGCTCGGCCGGCCCGGGCAGGCCGCCGTGCACCAATCCGCTGCCGACGAAATCCGGCAGCGGACAGGCTACGTCCCGGCCTAGACCGCGGGCCTCAGAGGCCCAGGTCGCGCAGGAACTCCGGCTTGTACGCCTGCAGCACGACGTACCGCGGATCCGGCACCTCCATACCCGCGTTCTTCGCCTCGTCACTGGCCTCGTCATGAGCCCCGACCGGCACGCTCGGATCCGTCCACTCCTGCTCGGCCGCATTCCACCGAGTCACCGTGTACTCCGCCGTCAGGTTGTCATCGGCAACAAGCTCCTTGACGGTCCGCTCCGCCTCCTGAGCGTCCTCCAGAGTCTGCGTGTACAGCAGCATCCGGTTCCCGTCCCGCGTCACCGTCACCTGGCTCCCGAGCCGCTTCCGCGCATCGTCGTCCAGATCCAGCGCCCGCAACCGATCCCAGAACGTCAACCCGTGCTCGTCATTCCCCAGCACGACCTCAACCCGAAACTCATCCGCCATAAATCACACCCTACAGACAGCCAACTCGGCCCCCGCGCGCAACCGGGCAGGCCCCCACGCCAGCTCACCCTCGGCCGCCAGCACCTCCCCACCACAACACCTTTTGTACCTCGCTCCGGAGCCACACCAGCAAGCCTGATTCCGCGCAGGCGGCCACGAGACCCTCTGGTCAGAACCCTGTCCCGTCTGGCCGGCAAAGAAGTCCGCCGTCCGATGCACGACAGTGAGGTCACCGCCATATCTGCGCAGCGTTCTCTCGACCTCCCGGTAATAGTCGGTGACGCTTTCGGCGGTGATCCGCACCGGCCATCTCTCCCGTGCGAACGCCAGCTCCGATCTGCTCCACACCTCGACCTGCCGACCTCTGAGCTCAGGTTCACGCAGCGCATCGAGACCGTCGAGGTACCGATCGGCCTGCTCAACCGTGCCCGCAGTCCCGAACCGATCAATGCTGTCCAGCTCAACCCCCAGAGCCCATCGCACCCGGCGACGGCCACTGATAGCGAGGTGATCCCTGAGGGAGGACGGGAGTTCACCGGCGCGCATGCCTTCAAGCGCACGGGTATACCAAATCAAAGCCTCCATATTCTCGCCGCGCTCTTCGTGCGCGACAGCCTCCCGCCAGCGTTCAAGAGCAGGCTCAAAGGCCAGCATCGCCCGGAACGTGTCCAGCTCATCGTCGGAATCAGCGCAATCGAAGTCGTCCGTCAGTAAGTCATCCATACCTGGAACATATTGAGATCGACCGCCCGCGGAGCCGTCACTTTCGCGCCTGTGGATAACTGGCACGTCGATGCGGTCAGCGCAGGTCCGCGACGACGCTGGTGTGATCGGCGCGTGTCGGGAGTTGCCGTCGACTGGAAGCACAGTGCCAATGGACATCGATTTCTGGCGGCAATCTCCTTCCACTCGACGTCCAACCGCTGTCCCTGCACGGCGACTGAACCCACCGTGCGCGCGGGCGCGGAGGATGAACAGTGGGATGGGGTCGAGTGCCTGCACTGTCCATTGGACACGTCCCGGAGGCACACACCCCGTGCGGTGGCCGTGAACAGGTTATGCATTGTGCACGGCCACCGTTTCCTGTCCACGCCCCCGGCGATTGCCCCAGCAACTAGCCTCAACTCGGGCGCACTCAGCGAGGCGGATCGACAAGCACCGGCACGGCTTCACGAACCTGCAGTGGTGTCGAAGGCCCGGTGATCGGAACTGGCCCGACGAACTGCGGTTCGAGCCCGGCAACCGAGAAGCTGGCCGCATACTCCACAGTGACGGACAGACGCACGTCACCCCGCTTCAGGTACCTGTGGGTGATCTCTTTGGAGGGATACGGGCTGCCCGCCGAGTAAGTGCTCTTAGAACTCCCGTCACCGAAGCTCCAGATGTACTTCGACGGAGTCGCCTTCACGATGACACGGAAACCAGCAACCACGACCGGGTAAGTGAGAACACCGGTCTTGTCCGTGTAGACGATCGTCTCCAGATTGACGAGCGTCTTGCCCTTTGGCTGGACATACACCGTCAACTTCTTGAACAACACATCCTTTGACTCAGTAAACACCTGGTCCCACGTAACATCCTCCGGTCGAGGCCGCACCACCGGCGGCGGCGTTGCCCTCTCCGGTACAACTGGCCGCCCCGGCACCACCGGCTGACACCAATCAGGCCCAGGCACAGACCCATCCGGCTGCACCCGCCCACAGAGCCCAGTGTTCAGCCGGACCCCCTGCTTGAGGATCTTCACCGGCTTGCGGGGCCGATTTGCATGGCTTTTGGGAGTCTTCCCCTTGCGCGAGGTAGACCCGTTCGGCGCTGGCCGTTGGCCAGTTTGTAGACGGCTCTGCTTGTTCTTTGTTCCGTGAACCTTCAATCCGGCGTGGGTCTTCTTGCCAGTGACGGGTGGTGGGGAAACGCGCGTGACAGGCTCAGTCAGAACCTGGTCGCTGACCGCTTGCTCGTTGATGGCCGCGGCCAGGCTCGGCAAGCAGAGGGCAGCCGCACCCGTCACGGCGGCGAATCCCCAGGCGGATGCCTTCATTGCTCTGCCGAGTCCATTTCGTACATGACCCAGTTCTGACCGCTCGCGGACAACGCGATGGTGTCGATGTAGTTCGTCGGCTCACTGATGATCGGCTTCGACGTAGGGTGCTCCTTCGTCGTGAACTTGCCGACCGACAGTTGCGCCTTGCCGCCGACCCTGCCAGTAGAGCCAATGGCGAGCTGGTAGACGTTCTTGATCTTGAAGCGAAAGTCTCCGCTGATCCCGCCGTTAGCGGCATTCACTTTGGCCACGAAATCCGCGTACTCCTTGCAGCCCTCGCAGCCGGACTCGCTCTCGTTCAGGAGAGCCGTGGTGTCGCCGGTGGCGGCCGCGTAGTTCTCGAGGTCTATGTAGTACCGATAGAACGCATCCGCGGCGCCCAGCGTCAGGCCCTTCGCGGCCGCGGGCCGCTCAGGTGCACCGCTCGGCGTCGAGGTTGGGGTTGAACTGTTGCTGCCTGACGTGGTCGGAGTAGACGTCGACGGTGGAGCGGTGTTGGGGCGGCCGGCCTCCGGGCTGCCGGGGCCGCAGGCGCTGAGGGCGAGCGCGCCGAGGCAGGTGGCAGCGAGGAAGGCCGGTTTGTTGCGGATTGTCACCGATGTCACCTCTCCGTAGTCATCTCTGATCGTAGACGGAGTGAGTGCTAGGAGGGATCCCCGTTGGCGCACCTGTGGATAACTCGGCAACATTTCACACAGCAGAATGGGGTTGTGGTGATCGACTAGAGTTCTTAGTCATGGAGCTCAGGCATTTGGAACACTTCGTGGCCGTCGCTGAGCAGAAGCACTTCACGCGGGCGGCTGAGGCGATGTCCATCTCGCAGTCCGGCCTGTCCGCCTCGATTCGCGCGCTCGAACGGGAGCTCCGTGCATCGCTCTTCGTTCGCAACACCCGCAGCGTCGAGCTCACCGAGGCGGGACGCGCGCTCCTCTGCGAAGGCCGCCGTACCCTCGCCGCCGCCGAGGCTGCCCGCGACGCAGTCGCCGCAGTCCAAGGCCTCCTCCGCGGTCACCTAACCGTCGGCCTGGAGCAGTGCCTCGGTGTAGTCGACGTACCGGCACTCCTAGCCAAGTTCCGCTCCGCCTACCCCGGCGTCGAGATCGAGGTCCGCCAGGGCGGCTCCACCCCAATGCTCGACGAACTAGCCTCCGGCCGCCTCGACCTCGCTTTCGTGGCGACCGCCGGCGACCCGGTCGACGGCCTCGACCTCCGCTCGCTGTCCCGTGAGCCAATGGTCCTCGTCTGCGCCCCCGACCACCGCCTGGCTGTCGGCCGCCCCGTATCCCTGGACGATCTAGCAGGCGAGTCCTTCGTCGACTTCGACCCGACCTGGGGCGCCCGCACCATCTCCGACCGAGCCTTCACCACCGCCGGTGTCGCACACCCGGTCACCATCGAGGTGAACGACGTACACACCCTCCTGGCCCTGGTCGCTCACAACCTAGGCGTAGCCCTGGTCCCCGAGCGCATCGCAGCCAAGCGCGGCGACCACGTCACGGTCCCCCTCACCCCCGGCAGCGCCGCCGACTGGCAGGTCTCAGTAGCAGTCCCCACCGGCACCGCCGCCTCCCTGGCCGCCGACGCCCTCCTCGGCATGCTCCCCACGACCGCAGTCCACTAGTACGGACGGCCGCCGTACGACGGCCGTCCGTCAGCACTACCAGGCGTAGTCCTCCGGAGCGGTCTTGTAGCCCGGGAAGATCTCGTCGAGCTTGGCCAGTGCCTTGTCGTCGAGCTTCACGTCGACTGCGCGTACGGCGGACTCCAGCTGCTCCATCGTCCGCGGACCCACGATCGGCCCCGTCACCGCCGGCTGGTGCAGCAACCAGGCGAGCGCGACGTCGCCCGGCTCATGCCCGAGCTCATCCGCAAACGCCTCGTACTGCTCGATCTGCGGCCGCAACCTCTCGAGCGCCTCTTTCGCGCGCCCCTCAGTACGCCGTACACCCTCGTTCTCCTTGCGGATCACGCCACCGAGAAGCCCACCCTGCAGCGGCGACCACGGGATGACGCCGAGCCCGTACTCCTGCGCGGCCGGCAACACCTCCCGCTCGACATCGCGAACGATCAGGTTGTAGATCGACTGCTCACTGACAAGCCCGTTGAAGTTCCGGTTCGCCGCAGCCGCTTGTGCCTGCGCGATGTGCCAACCGGCGAAGTTGCTGCTCCCGGCGTACAGGATCTTTCCTTGCTGTACGGCGACCTCGATCGCCTGCCAGATCTCATCCCAAGGCGTCGCCCGGTCGATGTGGTGGAACTGGTACAGGTCGACGTAGTCCGTCTGCAACCGCTTCAGACTCGCGTCGAGCGCCCGCCGGATGTTGAGCGCCGACAGCCGGCTGGTGTTGGGCCAGTCCGACTCCATGTCGCCGTAGACCTTCGTCGCGAGCACCGTCTTCTCGCGGTTCTTGGGATCCTTCGCAAACCACTCGCCGACGATCTCCTCGGTACGCCCCGGATAGATCGCACGCCCGTACCCGTTGGCGGTATCGAAGAAGTTGATGCCCTTCTCGTGGGCCGCATCCATGATCGCGTGCGAGTCCTCGACGCTCGTGTGCGGCCCAAAGTTCATCGTGCCCAAACAGATACGGCTGACAGTGAGGCCGGTCCGGCCAAGATGAGTGAATTCCATACCTCCCAACCTCCTCCTCGTTGGGACGACCTGTCCAACAGGAGAATCCACTCAGTTCAATCACCACACGTTCTAAGTCCGCTACTTCCCGGGGGCGAAGACCGGGTGCTTGTCTGTGCTCGCCGTCAACTCATCATCAGGTACGCCGATGTTCTGGGCGGCCGTCAGCAGCCACTTGCCGTCTTCCTTGGCAAGGATCCATAGCGGCGAGCCCACATCCGGTCCTTCGGGTGTCTGGTAGATCTGACGCAACTTGACGGCGGCAACGTCGGGCCGGATGAACATCAGGTGCTCCAGTTCGAAGCTGACTGTCGTGTCCTTCATCGCGCCGGGAAGCACCTGATGGGTGAATTCCGAGATCGCATCCCGACCGAACAGACGCTTGCCCCCGCCCGTTGTCCAGATCGCGTCAGCCCGGAACAGACTGAGAAACTCGTCGGGAAGCTCGTTGTTCTGGGCGTGTTCGACCGTGCTGATCACCTGCATGATCGCTTCGATCTCATGCTCGCGGGTCGCTGTTGTTGTGCTCACGAGACCAACCCTCATACCTCAACCAGGCTTGAGATCAAGAGGTCGCAGCTACTACTAGGCTCGTCGCCATGGCGACCACCACCTTCAACGTCGACGGCTACGACCTCGCAGCCGACATCTCGGGAACAGGCTCCCCAGCAGTCGTCTTCATCTCGGGCGCGGGCTGCGGCCGAGACTCCTGGGACGCAGCCATCGCCGTACTGCGCTCGAAGACAACCCGCCTGACGTACGACCGCGCCGGCATCGGCGACAGCGAGACACCGGATCTGGCATCCCGCACGCTCGGCGCCGCCGCGGAGGAACTACGCGGGTTGCTCA
Organism: Kribbella sp. NPDC056345; assembly: GCF_042262745.1. Classification (NCBI taxonomy): domain Bacteria; kingdom Bacillati; phylum Actinomycetota; class Actinomycetes; order Propionibacteriales; family Kribbellaceae; genus Kribbella; species Kribbella sp. NPDC056345. Next base: position 50,792 of record NZ_JBHJQQ010000024.1, read on the forward strand.
CTGCGGCCGACCTTCCAGGACCGTTCATCCTGGTCGGCCACTCACTCGGCGGTCTGATCGCCCTCATCTATGCCGCGCAAGGGCCAGAAAACCTCGCCGGCCTGGTCCTGGTCGACACCTCCGACATCCACCTGAACCTGGACATCGACACCCCCATCCTCACCGCCCCCGACGGCGACCTCGCCTTCGACATACCAGCCAGCGTCGCTGACGTCACCCGCAGCAGGCGTCCCCTCGACATCCCCAGCATCGTCATCGCCAGCCGCCCCGGCCACTGGCTGGAAGACGAGACCATCGACTTCACCCGCTGGCACCCCTTCACCCCTCTCGAGCTAGACACCCGCTGGCAAACCCACCAACAATCCCTAGCCAAAGACCTAGGCGCCACCCACAAGGTCGCCCGCTATGGCGGTCACACCATCCAAACCGACGACCCAACCATCGTCGCCGATTCGATAGACAGCCTTATCGACCTCGCCCGGCGGTCAGCCCGATGACCGAGAACGCCGCCGTCACCTAGACCCTCCGCCGACGGACAGGTTCCACACCTGAAGCATCCGGCGGTCAGCCAGCTGTCTCATTCGTCGGAAGTTGCGTCCAATGGAGAAATCTCCGTGCTCGCGCGATCTGGCATCTGCTCAGGTCGGCGCCAGCCGGGTCCAAGGAAAGTCGAGCCGCGACCGCCTGCCCCGATCCATCTCGGGTCGATGTCATCATCCGACGCGCGGATCTCTCCACTCAGGGGGCGGAGGGCCAGGATCTCGATGCCACCGAGGTGGCCGCCGGCCACTGCGGTCTTGTACAAGCACTCGAAGGGAGACTTCGACCGGACAATCCGATTCTCCAGGAACTGCTTCTCTCTCATCAGTCGAGCACCGGCCCAAGTGCCGTAGCCGAAGGAGCCCCCGATAACCACCGCTTCCGCGTGATGCAGCACCTCGGAGCGCGACAACCGAAGGATGAGGCCGTAGTCCACTCCCGTCCCCGAACGGATCCGCGGCTCGTAGTAACACCTGGCCAGAAGATCACTGATCGCCACCTCGTGAGATTCAGGATCGCCGAACCTCAGCGTCGTCTCGGCACGCTCCGTCAGGGCCTTCGTGACATGACTGCTGTCGGGTCCTCCCAGCGACACCAGCGCGCAATCCGCGAGCTCACTTCGGGCGATGTGCGACGCAAGCCGGACATCGACCTCCGCCCCGATCCTCGCAAAATCCGACTGCAGATCTCGAAGCGCCAAGGTGTCCCCGACGCCCATCAGCCCGCTCTCTTCCCAGGCGTTCCCCTCAAGAGACGGTCCACCAATGACCACTCTCACCTGCTTGCCCGCGACGAACGGCCGCCAGAACCGCCGCGGCCCCCGAGTACGAAAATGCGCCCTGACAGGCTGCACCAACGCACCAGCACCGGCTCCGATCGCCCCTGCAGCCAGATTCACCGCAAGATCCCCAGCAACAGACATGTTCGCTCCCTCAAGCCATGCTGACCCCCCGATTCTGTGGCGCCAGACCCCATTTGGCCACCCAGCCGGCTTCATCCTGTAGCCAAGGCAAGCGTGGGTGTCCTTCCGTCCCGCGTCGGCCGACACTGTCTGTGAATACCAGCTCTGGCTTATATAAGCAGAGATCGGTACGATTCCGATTCATGCACGCGTTCGACATCCTCGGCGACCCTCGGCGCCGGCGCATTTTGGAGCTGCTCGCCGACGGTGAGCAGTCCTCTGGCGCGATCACGGACGTGATCCGGGCCGAGTTCGGAGTCTCCCAGCCGGCTGTCTCACAGCACCTGCGCGTGCTGCGTGACAGCGGGTTCGCCTCCGTGCGGGCTGAGGGCGCTCGCCGGCTCTACTCCGTCGAGCCCGCGCCGCTGAGCGAGGTTGACGTGTGGCTGGGCCGGTTTCGCCAGTTCTGGGAACAACGCCTCGACGCCCTGGAAACGGAGCTGGCCCGAGGCCGGCGTACTGAAGGAAACATGACATGAAAGATGTCCTGGACGAACTGGCCGCCGCGCACCGGGCAATGGGCAAGGGCAGCGTGCCTGCCGGTGACGCCTACACCATCGAGGTACGGCGGCGCTACGCAGCGCACGTCGACGACGTCTGGGACGCCCTGACCAGCCCCGAGCGGCTGCATCGCTGGCTGAATCCGATCACCGGGGATCTGCGACTCGGTGGGACGTTCGAGTTGGACGGTGGTGAGCACGGCGAGATCCTCCAGTGCGAGCCGCCACATCTGCTCAAGGTGTCCTGGCTCTACGGCGCCGACGCCGACGCATGGCCCGGCACGAGCGAGGTGGAAGTGCGCCTGGCCACGGGCCCGTCCGGCGACACCGAATTCGAGCTGATCCACGCAGCGATCCTCGAGGAGCCCCTCTTCCCGACCTACGGCCCCGGTGCCGGCGGCGTTGGCTGGGACCTGGCCCTCCTTGCCCTGGCCCGGCTGTTGGCCAACGGCGAGACCGCCAATCACGAGGAGGTCCACAAGTCGCCCGAAGGACGCGAGTTCATCCGGCGCAGCGCCGCAGCCTGGGGCGAGGCCCACCTGGCCGCCGGCGGCGAACCGCAACATGTCGCCGCCGCAGTCGAGGCCACCACCAAGTTCTACGCACCTGACCCGACCTGACAGGAATGCGCGCCATGAAGTACACCAACTCGATCGAGATCGCCCTGCCGCTGGAGAGAGTCGCTCAACTGCTCGCCGTCCCAGCACACATCCCGAAATGGCTGCGTGGCGTCGTCCTGCACGAGCCGCTGAGTGGGATCCACGGCCACCTCGGTACCAAGTCGCGAGTCGTCATGCAGTCCGGAAAACGGCAGATCGAATGCACCGAAACGATCACCCGCCGCGAGCCGACAGACCTGCACAGCATCCCCCAAGGGACCGTCGTCCACTTCGACCGCGAGATCGTCGGCGCAGGCATGTGGAGCGACATCCACGATCGACTGACCGAAGCCAGTCCGACGACGACGCTCTGGGAGCAAGACAGCGAATACCGCTTCAGCAACCTGCTGATGCGACTGCTCGGGCTCCTCATGCCCAGCGCCTTCCACAAACAGTCGCAACAACACATGCAGGACTTCAAGGCCTTCGCCGAACAGGGAAAGGACGTCCGCGAAGAAAAGAGCTGACCTGCCGCAATCAGCAACGAGATCGCGGGCGCCGATCGGCGCCCGCGCCCTAGGGCAGGCAGCTACGGCCCGGGAGGTGCTCTTGCGGGATGAACGCGTTGGCAGGTTCCCGTCCGACCTCGACGCGAATCTCACGGCGTCGGGTGGCGACGTACTCGCGGACCATCCAGTACGACACCACCCCGGCCCCGTCATGTTCGTCAAGCAGTCGATCGAAGATCCGCTTCGCCGTGTGTCGCTGCTTCCGCGGCGCGTCGAGGTCCGAGCGCAGCCAGTCGTCGATCGCCACGCGGTACGCGTCAAGCCGTGAGCCGCGTTTGGGCGGTTGCTTTCTCTCCTTCGGCCATGCAGATTCCAGCGCCGCTGTCACGGTTCGGAAGCCGACGCCGTGCTTGCGCTGCAGCGCGCGGTTGGACATCTCAGATCGGGCATCCCGTCGGATCGCCGCGTACAGGTCGACCCGGGAACGCGGCTGCGTCATCGGTGGCACTCCTGACGTGAGCACGCCATGAGCACGCCGTGGGCACGACTTTCGGCACCGGGCCACCGCCCGGGAACGGTGACCGCATACGACCACAGCCCGGAATCACTGGCCCTACCGAGGTGCCTGGTCATGTGCTGCGCAGGGCTTCGGTGGGCGGTACTGAGTCGGCCCGGAGTGGAGGGTACGACCGACGACGGAGCCGATGAGCAGCGAGTAGGCCAGGTCGAGTCCCACTGAAGCCCAGGTCAGTACGACGGCCCGGCCTTGCGTGGTGACGAAGACGTTGGTGACGAGCACGCCCAGGATCAGGCCTGTGATGCCGCCGACGACATCAACCTCTGACACCACCTGTCCGCCCCGTGTCCCTGGCGCGACGAAGATCTGCTTGCGCGGTGCCTAGTCGGTCTTCCCGCAACACCTCGCAGACCCCTCAGCGTTCGCTGCTGAAGAACCGTAGCAACAGCGGGCCGACGGTCTGTGGGTCGACGACATGATCCGGCCCCTCGAGGGTCTCCCGTTGAGCGTGGGGTAATTGGTCTGCAAGCTCGTCGGCTGCGCGGTCGAAGAAGTCCGAGGGCAGGCCTGCCATATAGGGGACCGTGATCGGTCCTCCGGTGGTGACCAGGACCGGTTGGGTGACCGTTGCCAGTCGATCGGCCGGCAATTGGTAGCGGTTGAGGAAGACGCTGTCGTGGACCAGCGTGGGCGCGAGGGCGACCGAATGCGCCCAATGCGCCGTCTGCTTGCCTGCCGCTTTCCTGGCCGCGATGTTGTCGTCGGAGGCGCCGCTCAAGCGCATGAACAGTTCGAGAACCTCCTCGTCTCGCCCGGCGTCGAAGGCGCGTCGGGTGTCCGCGACGTACTCCTCGAATCGCTGGCGGATGTCGTCCCCGACCGCGTAGGGCACCTCCCACACGGCGATCGTGTCGATGGCTGACCCGGCCGCGGCCGCTTCCAGCGCCAGCGCGCCACCAGAGGACGCCCCGAACAGGTGTGCCGAGCCGCCCGCCTCCGCGATCAACGCATCCAGGTCCTCGATCTCCCTCTTCACGGCGTACGGCTCGGTGAAGCCGCTCGCGCCGCGTCCCCGACGGGCATAGTTGTAGACCGTGAAGTGCTCGGCGAGAGCCGGCGCCAAGGGAGCGTTCTCCACCCCCTCGTCGAGTGCTCCGCCCACCAGAATGACGGCCGGACCGCTTCCCTTCCGGTCGTAGGCGATGGTGGTGCCATCGTTTGATGTCACGCGAAAGGCCATCTCGTTCATCTCACATCTCCGTTCGAGAGGTTTGTCTCAGCGCCTGAGCAGCGTGCCGACGACGGCCTCGGTGCGCGACCACCGCGTCCTTGCGATCACGGCCGCCACGATGAGTAAGGCGAGCGGCAGCCAAGGGCTCTGCTCGAGCACGAACTGATCGGTGATGACAGCACCGGTCAGCAATGCCGCCAACCCGAGACTGGCCAGGCCCGCCAGAGCCGGGATCAGAAGTCCAACCCCTCCCGCGACCTCCAGCGCTCCGACCAGGTACCGGAGCCACTGGCCAGCCCCGATGTCGGCGAACATGTCCAGCATGACCGGGTCGCCGGCGAGCTTCGAGATTCCGCCGCCGGCGATTATCGCCGCCAGCACGACGTGCAGAATCCAGACCCCGATGCTGCTCGCCCGCCCGGGCGTGTGCGCAACGGTTTCCGAGTTGTTCTTGGGGATGGTGCTCATTCGGCTCTCCTTGTCGTGTCCGGGCCTGGTAGCGGTGATGGCGTTGGCCGAGTGGGCCGGGTTGTCGGAGTTGATTTCGACCAAGTGCTCGCGGTAGCGGCATCTACTTCTTGTTGCGGTAGAGGACATGGTGATGGGACCGAACACCGCGACGAGAAGTACGGACGAGACGAGCACCCAGCCGATTTCCCCGGCGGGCACCGAGCCGTCCATCAGGCCGCGTACCACGGTCGCCAGGTGGGTGATCGGGTTGACCTCGACGACCGCCTGCATCCACCCGGGCATCGTCTTCGGGTCCACGAAGATGTTGCTCACGAACGTCAGCGGGAACATCACCATCATGCTGACCCCCGCCACCGAGTTCGGCGTGCGCAGGATCAGGCTGAGCATCGTCCACAGCCACGACAGGCAGAACGAGAACACCAGCAGCAGCACCACCGAGAGCACCACCCCGACGGCGCCACCCTCCGGCCGGAACCCTAGGACCAGGCCGAGCGTGATCACGATCGCCGACCCGATCGAGTAGCGCATCACATCGCCGAGCAGGGCGCCGACCAGCGGCGACGGTCGCCACACCGGAAGTGACCTGAACCTGTCGAACACACCCTTCTGGATGTCGGTGTTCAGCGTTATGCCGGTGTTCATGGTGATCATGACGTTCGCCTGCACCAGGATGCCGGGCAGCAGGAACTGCAGGTACGCCTGTGTCGACCCGGCGAGCGCGCCGCCGAACAGGTAGGTGAACATCAGCGTGAACATGATCGGGAACATGGTCACGTCGACGAGCTGCTCCGGGACGTGCTTGATCTTCAGCAAAGCGCGCCAGCCGAATGTCAACGAGGTGAGCACCGGACCGGGGGGAGACGGCCGCTCACCGGCCAACAGCACACTGCGCAGCGCGTCCTCGGTGATCGACGCCTGCTCCGCGGTCGTGGCATTCATGCGGCATCCTCCTCGGGTGTCTCCTCGGCGGCGTGTCCGGTCAGGGTGAGGAACACCTCGTCCAGGCTCGGCTGACCGAGCGCGAAGTCGGTGACGTCGATGCCGCTGCGGGACAGCTCGGCCAGGGCGCGGGCGACCCGCTCGGGGTCGGAGATCCGCGCGGACAGCGCGGCCGGGTCGGCGGACGGTTCGGCCGGCACCTCGAGGACGCCGGCGAGGACCCGTTCGGCCTCGGCCCGCTGCTCGGGCGCACGTAGCCGTACGTGCAGCGAGCCGGCGCCGACCGATGCCTTGAGCTGGCCGCTCGTGCCCTCGGCGATGACCTTCCCGTGGTCGATCACCGCTATCCGGTCGGCCAGTTGGTCGGCCTCGTCGAGGTACTGCGTGGTCAGCAGCACGGTGGTGCCCTCGGCGACCATGCCCCTGACGATCTCCCAGACCTGGTTCCTGCTGCGCGGGTCGAGCCCGGTCGTGGGCTCGTCGAGGAAGATCAGTTCGGGGGTGACGACCAGGCTCGCCGCGATGTCGATGCGCCGGCGCATCCCGCCGGAGTACTTCTTCACCTGCCGGTCGGCCGCCTCGGCAAGACCGAACGCGTCGAGCAGGTCGGCCGCCCGCTCCCTGCCTCGGCGGCGTGAGTAGCCGAGCAGCCTGGCGAGCAGCAACAGGTTCTCCACCCCGGTGAGGTCCTCGTCGACCGACGCGAACTGCCCGGTGAGGCCCACCCTGCTCCGCACCGCCTGGGCGTCACGCACGACGTCGTAGCCGAGCACTTGCGCCTCTCCGGCGTCGGGCCGCAGGAGCGTGGCCAGCATGCGGATCGTGGTGGTCTTGCCCGCCCCGTTCGGACCGAGCACGCCGTACACGCCCCCGGCGTTCACGGCCAGGTCCACACCGGCGACCGCGTGGGTCGTGCCGAAGCTCTTCTTCAACCCTCTCGTCTCGATCGCGAAATTTCCCATGGGTTCGATTCCTTCTCCCGGTGTTGCGAACGGATTGGTTGAGCTAGTCAAATTTGACTACTTGGCCAGAGTAAATGAGGAGAAAATGCCTAGTCAAGCTTGATTAGGAGCGCATCTTGAGGTGGCCGGGGACCGCTCGCCACGAACCTGGATCATCGGCCATGGTGTAGGCGCCCTCAGACAGTCGCTTGCTCAGACTCTTCGCCCACTCCAGTTCGGTGCGTGCCTGTCCCGCCCACAGTTCGGCCTGATCGCGGACGTGCTCGGGGGTGTCCCGGTTGGGGTGCTCCCGCCACTCGGCCTGCACTACGAGCTCCGCTTCCAGTCGCGCGACCCGCTCGTTAACCTGCGCGATGGCATCCGTCCTGGTCAGCATGGGCAACATGGCGATGGACGCGTTGAGCATGTCCGGGTCGTGGGTGCGCCGCAGACCGTCGCGGACCAGTTCGACCATCTCGTCACGTCCCCGAGCTGTCGCGCGGTACAGAACGCGCTCCGGCCCGGAGTTGCCCGGCTCGGCGTGTTCGGTGAGGAGGCCATCAGCCGCCGCCTTCTTCAGTGCGTGATAAATCGAGCCGGGCTTGATCTTGGCCCAACTCTCCGCACCCCAGCTCTGCAGTTCGGACCGCACCTGGTAGCCATGCGCGCCGCCGGAGAGGTGCACGATACCGAGTACCAGGAGCTTCGTCGCCGACAGGCGCCCACCTCCGCTCGACCCTCTCGTCTCGATCGCGAGCCTTCCCATGGGTTCGATTCCTTCTCCCGTGTTGCGACCGGATTGGTAGAGGCTAGTCCAGTTTGACTACTTGGCCAAGGTACACGAGGAAGAAACGTCTAGTCAAGGTTGATTAGGCGCGCATCTTGAGGTGATCGGGGACCGTTCGCCACGAACCCGGATCATCGGCCATGGTGTAGGCGCTACGAGCTCCGCTTGCGCGCCCGCCAGGGTGGTGTCAACTCCCACCAACACTAGGGTGCCCTCCTGGTCCGGGTGGTGTCAGCACTGACCTACAAACGGTGCTGGTGGAGACCTCCCGAGCCACGACGGGCTCTCGCCGTTGTCGCGGAGGCGATCGATGAGGTCTGCGCCTGCACGCCGGCTGGGGTTCTACTGACCGTCTTTGCTCAGCGGTTGTCGTGACCCGAAAGTCGCAGTGTCCTCGAAGACCGCTTCGAGCTGGGTCGACTCGACGATCTCGGCCAGTCGAGCCGCCGAGTCCGGATGGACCAGGGAGGCGAGTATCTCGGGAAAGTCTTGCGGGGTGGTGTCCACCTCGAAGATCGAGATGATCTGCCGTTGATGGGTGATGTTGTGGCTGATGCTCACCCCCGAGGGGTAGGAGTCCTGGGTTAGGCCAGGGGGAAGCCACGCTTGGATGAACTCGTCATCAGTGACGCCTGGCTTCAAGGTGCGGGCGAACACGGCACGCAGCATGCGGTCTCCTCTGGTCGACTGATGGACGGGGCAAGCGTCCTTTCATGTAATTCACATTACATGAAAGACTGGATCTCATGTCCCGCACTGTCGACTCGGCTCACCGTGACCGCCTCGTGGATGCGGTGGCGCGCGATCTGCTCGCGCATGGTCTGCCGGGAGCATCACTGGATCGTCTCGCGGCCGCGGCCGCGACCAGCGCCCGGATGCTGGTGCACCACTTCGGATCCCGTCAGACACTGATCGACGCCGCCCTCGACCGCGCCCGGGGCTGGGAGATGGACCACGCACGTGCCGCGCTGCCGCCCACCCAGGACTTCATCGAGGTCTTGGCCGCGGCATGGGCATGGTTCGGCGGCGACGAGGCAAGCCAGTATTTCCGGCTGTTCGGCCAGGTGGCCGCTGTCGCCCGGCTTGACGGGCAGGTCAGTGTGTCGCGATCACAGCTGACTACCGAGTGGCTGACCATATTCGCCGACGGCTTTGCCGCAGTTGGCTGCCGAGCCGAGGTAGCGCAGCGACTCGCCACTGGCCTACTCGCGCAGATACGTGGGTTGCTCCTCGACATGGACTCGACCGGCGACCATCGCCGGATCGAGCGCGCCTATCAGGACTACATCGCACTGCTGGCCACCAGTTCACACCTGCCAAGGACGGCCGGCACCCAGCCGCCGGGCCGGCGCAAGCCAGCGGTGGAGCGGTAGTCGATCACGCAACCAGCGACAGAGCCGAACTTTTCACAGTGCCGTCTGTATCGCAGTCAGCCCAGTTGGTGATCCCAAGCGAGTTGGAGGACTGCCGCGCCTGCAGCCTGCATCGGTTTGTGGTGCACGAACTCATCGCTCACCTTGGCGGTGATGGGCTGAGGGGCGAGCACCCGACCCTCAGCGTTGGCTTCGACGACCTGTCCGAAGAGCTCGGCGAACATCCGGGAGTCGATGGTGACCACGGTCAACAGGTCCGTCGCGACAGTCAGCGGGTCGACCCCGAGCCCAACGCAGTGCGCCCGGACCGATCCGTCGTCGAAGCCCGCCGAGAGGCGAGCAGCGAAAGGCCAGTTGGCATAGTCGATCGGCGCGACGCTACTTGCATAATCTTCGGACTCGCCCAGCAGTTCCTCGGACAGTTCGCGGAGGACATTGCGCCACACAGAGAAGGCCTGCTGCTCGTTCCATGGTGCGTCCGCGCTTGGCTGGAAATGCCGGCGGGCACGACCTGGTTGAGCCCGCTGGCATGCCAGACCTTTTGCAGATCTCTCCAGTGGAGAAGGAAGGGTGGATCACCGGTTCGCTCGTCACAGCGATTGGTCAGAGCACTGATTGCGACGTTGACCGGCCGCTGCGTTGCATCCCACGGATCCCCGATGGAGAGGCCAGCGGCGGTCGGAGCCTCAGGGCACGCTGACGACTAGCCGCGATGCAGCCTTCTCGATCACCTCATAGTTCATTGCTTGGTCAACCGAGATGGCCGAGCTAGGGCTGCCGGCTAGGCATGCGCGCACAGTTGGCCGGGCGTTGCGGTCGTGATTCCAGGCCTCGATCTCGTTGCACAGTTGCCCGGCGAGATGTCCGCCGTACGGCCCGTGGCCGATGGCGCCGAGCTCGAACCTGCCCTCTTCGACTTTCCTGAAGACGAGGTAGGCCAGGCTGTCGTCATCGGCCAAGGCAGGGCTGCGGGCGGGGATTGCAGGCGTGCACAGCCCAGCGTCAACAGCAGCACGGTCAGCTGCGATGCGACAGATGCGGCTGTCGTGACCGGTGATGCGCAGCCAGATGCCGTCGAAGGGTTCCTGTGGTCCAACGAGAACCTCCGACCAGACGATCTCCTTCGGCTGATCGAGGACACCGCTCAGTTGCGCCGCGTCGATCGTCTGATCGGCGTCCCAGTACAGGGTCACCAGGCCGTCGGCATCGATGGCGCCGCTGCGCTCACCTTCTTGTCCGATCATGGGGACGAAGCCGCACAGCTCCAGCGAGTCCGACACAAGCGTGTCGCCGTCTCGGACGAAAGCGACGCTACGGGTCTGGCCGCGCCAGCGCAGCGGAACGACCAGGCGGCCATCGGGAGCCAGTTGTTCCCAGAACGCAGGCGTCAGGTCCCACGCCCCAACAGTGAAGATGATGCGATCGTACGGCGCGTTCTCGGGAGCCCCGAGTGATCCGTCGCGAGTGATGACCTCGACGTGCTCGTTACCGGTCGCGTCAAGTCCGCGTCGAGCGCCGGCCGTGACCTCGGGATCGATATCGACAGTCGTGACCACACCACCAGGACCAGTGAGCTGCGTCAGGAGGGCTGCGTTGTAGCCGGTGCCGGCCCCGATCTCGAGGACGCGGTTGCCGGGCTGAACCTGCAGCTGGTCGAGCATCATGGCAACGATGGTGGGCACGGAGGCACAGCTCAGCGCCGAACCGTCGCTCGCGCGTTTGGTGATGACCGCGATGTCGTCGTACGCGTCCTCAACGCTGGATTCAGGAACGAACGCGTGCCGCGGGACGGTGCGCATCGCGTGTTCGACTGCCGGGCTGGTCGCGTGGCCGGCTGCCTTGACGTTGTTGACCATGGCCGCGCGCAAGGTCTCCGGTGAGTTGGTGATGGTGTTCATTGGTTCCTTTCATGGAGCCCGGGCCTCTATAGGGCGGCTGGCTGATCGTAGTTGGGCGGACGGACAGTTCTCCGAGACCGCAGTTAGCCGCTGAGAAGCAGACACGCGTCCCAGGTGAATATCGACTCGGCGGTCGACGTGGCAGCCATTCGGACCAGGTCGACGCCCGTACTCCCCTCGAGGAGGTTGGCGTGCTGCTGCGAGCCCTGAGACTGAGCGAACTCGTCGAGCCGGCGTCCCAGTTCTGGCAGCTCCGCGCTCAGCGGGCTCTGAGGGCCTGCGTCCGCGGCGGCTCGGATGGTCGCCTGGATGAGCCCTGCCCACCCGTGGCAGAGGGTTGTGTCGCCGAGTTGGGCGAGCTGTGTGTCGTCGGCGATACAGCTGAGCAATGCGGCTTCTGCGAGGTGCTGACGGGTTCGATCGTTTAGAGCAAGTCCGGCTAGTTGCTGAGCTCGGGCGATACCCGGTGTGCCGTAGCACCACGATGGCCGCTGGGGGCCTGGCTGTTGAAGCGCGTCTGATTCGACCTCGTGCCTGGTAATCGTCCCTGGCCACCAGGCTCCTTCTCCGGCGGCCTGCTGCCAGTGGTCAAGCCAAGAGCAGATCGCTTGAATTGCGTCGATCTGTCCCGAAACCTGGCGCCCATGCCGCACAGCAAGGGCCATGAAGGCGAGTGGACCCGAGATTCCATGGGCGACGCCGAGATTGCCGTGGCCACCTGGCCAGTACTCCGAGGGGTGATCGGCGGTGTCGTTGGCGGTCCACCATCCTGGCAGGATCTGACGGTTGAGGGAGAGCGGTTCGCAGAGGCGAACGAGGTACGCCAGCACTGCGTCGAGCACCTCGCCACCGCCGCGCCGGCGGAGTTGGTACACCCCGAGCCCGGTCAATCCGCTGATGAGGTCGAACTCGCGCAGCTCGGGTAGCAGGCCGCGGTCGATACGCCGATGTGCTCGGCGGAGCCTTTCTCGGGTGAGCGCGTCGATGTGATGGTCGAGCGTCGTGAGAGCTCGTTCGTACGTCGGCTGTTCGGCGGTAGCCAGCACATAGGCGATTGCTGGCGCGCCCTCGAACAGACTGCTCTTGACGTGTGCCGCGACAGGAACGCCCGTCATTTTCGTGATCTGCTCGTGGGCTCTGGCCCAACTGCCTTGTCCGGTCCGCGCCTGTTCGATGTCGAGCAGAGCCCGACCTGCAAGGCCGCGTCCTAGCGACTGCTTAGCAGCGTCTGATGGAAGCTGCCGCGTCGCGGCCGTCACTGGGGCACTCCAATCGTTTGTGCCTGCCAAGCAACCGCGGCTTGCCGAGCCAGGCGCCGGCACACAGCCTCGCTCTCCCGGTCGACGCCGATGGTTCGGTTGTGGTGCATGTGCAGGAGCGATTCGAGGACGTCGTTGATCCGCGCCTTGTCAGGCAGCTGTTCGCGGTAGCTGGCCAGCACGGCGGCACGCTGCTGCCAGGCACTGGCCAGCTCGCTGTTCCAGCCCGGGATGGTCAGTGGCAGGCCACCTCGAGTCAGCGTGACGACCAGATTGGTGAGAGACCGGTCGGCGATCGCATCGACCGGTGGGCGCTGATTCACTAGCCACGAGCAGCCTGAGTCCAGGCCGCCGAAGAAGTCAGCGAGTGTGCCGAGCATGTTGACCGCGGTCAAGGCGGCCGGATCGATGACGGCGCTCGGTAGGTGCCGCAGTTGCGCAGCGGCCAATTGTGAGTCGGCAACGAAGACCGCCTCAGGTGCGGTCATTGCTGTGCCGTGTCCGTAGCGGCCGGTCTCCGGATAGTAGGTGTCGACAACCAGGCGGCTGACTTTGCCGTCGTCTCGAAGTTGCTCTGCCCAGGCACTTGCTGCCAAGAGCAATCCGGCACTGTGATGAGGGTTCTGTGCTCGCAGGCGCAGCCGCAAGTGGTCGGTTTCGCGGGGGCTTCGATAGCGAGCGAACCAATACTCAGGATGGTCGATCTCGCTGAGCAGTCGAGGAAGCTCAATAGCAACTAGATTGCTTAGTTGTTCGGGATGGGTGTGAAGCTTGAGATAGAGCCAACAGGCCCCAGCGGATGCAGGCAGCTGCCCGTGATTGCGGTTCGTGGGTCTCCCACCAACTGCTGCAACTGGTGGCGCCGCGGGCGGCCTTGTCGTCCGCAACGGCATGGCGATGTCGTGCGCATGACTACCGATCCAGCCGAAGTCTCCGGCCTTAGCCGTCTCGGTGAGGACGACGAAGCCGTGTCTTGCGAGAAGATTGCGCACAATGGTTGCGTGGGCCGGCTCAGTCAGCGTGAGCGGTAGCGACCGATCAGCATCCTGCAGTTCAACCGTCACGGGGCAGGCCCATCGTCGCCGCCAATCCGCCAATGACGCGCGCCAAACGATGTCGTCGGCGGACGACGAAAGATCGTCGAGGGCCAAACGCCAGGTTGCCGGTGACAGGATCGATTGCCGGTATCGCACTCGAGGCAGGAAAGGCAGTTGCTGCGCGGCAGGACCCCAGTCGAATCGATGCCAGGCCGCGCCAAGGCTCTGCGACAGATGGGCCAGGAGACGCGCCAATGGTGGTGATTGCTTCTCGATCGCCAGCGCGTGAAACGACTGCGGCTCGATGACTCGGCGCTGCGAGACGCTGACCAGGTAGAGGTTGTCGCGGGTGGCCGTCACCGCAAGGTCGTTGAGCGGAATTGTGGTGTCGTCATCGCTGCGGTGTTCGCCGAGCGACAGAACGTGCGGAAGGTAGGCAGGCACTCGACTGATGTTCTCGGCGTGAGTGAACGCAGGCGGACACGACAGCTGGACTGGCAATGCGCCGTCGACGCCTGTCGGTACGCCTCGATATGCATCCTGCAGGCCGGCCTCTGGTGCCAAGTACGCCAATCGCGACGTGAAGGTCCCAGCTGAGCGACCTGGGTGCACGACGAGGGTGTAATCGCCGCGATCGAGTGCATCGGTTGACGCGGCACGAAGCTGTGCGGCTAGTTCGACATGCGGCGGGATCGGCCGCTCAATCCTTGGGCTGCCCACCGCGAGCCTCTGGATGAGCTGATCAGTCAGGACGACTTCCGGGCTGTTGTCGGCCATGGCGCCCCAGGCCAGTGCGAGCAGCCGTTCGTCACGCTCTGACGGTCCGCTGGGGTTCGTGGTCGCTGTACCGGAATTTGTCAAGGTGGTTGAGGCCAGCGTGAGTTAGGCGGCGGTCTGATGAACCGCTTTGTGTTGTTGGGTTTCGGGGACAGGTGGGTTGATC
>NZ_JBHJQQ010000025.1:0-50993 GCF_042262745.1 Kribbella sp. NPDC056345
CCTGCAGGGTGTCCAGAGCGGTCAGCAGTTCGCTGCCGCTCTGGGTGTACACCGGGGGCATCGCCAAGATCTCCATGCCTCAAAGCCTAGACATGACCACCGACAGTTTCGAGCTCAGAACCCCTTATATACAAGGGATGTGTGGGCTGTTTGTGGGCTGGTTGCACACTCAACTTGCCCACACGCATCCCCATCCAAGGCATGTCTGTCGTCAGACAGCTAGCTGGCGTTGGCGTTGGCGGGTACTGGGGGTAGGTCGATCTGGAATGCGCATCCCCCGTCGATGTTCGTCACCCCGATCTGTCCGTCGTGGGATTCGACGACGCCACGCGCGATCGCCAGCCCAAGACCGCCGCCACCCGACGACGCTGCCGCCGGCTCGCCCGAAGCTGAAGCCGAGGCGGAGGTGGAGGCCGGTGCTGGGGTCCGCTGCTCGTCGCCGCGCCAGCCGATGTCGAAGACGCGTTCAAGGTCGTCGACCGGGATCCCGCCGCATCCATCGGTGACGGCGAGCCGCACGCGGCCGTCCGGCTCGCGGTCGACGACAAGTGTGACCGTTCCGCCGCGGGTCGTGTGCCGGATCGCGTTTCCGACCAGGTTCGTGACCGCGCGGGTCAGCTCGTCCGGATCCCCTTGTACAGCAAGCCGATCGTCGCCGGCCGGTGTCGACACGGTGAGCTGGACTCCGGAGGCCCGGGCGTGCTCGCCGTTCTCGCCTGCCACGTCTTCGGCCAGTTCGCGCAGGCTCACCGCCGATCGCTTTCGCGGCAGGGCGGCCGCCGACAATCGCGACAGTTCGAACAAGTCGTCGACGAGTCCGGTCATCCGGTCGACCGTCGACCGCATCTGCCGCAGCGCCGTTGGTACGTCGTCGATCACTCCATCCTCGAGACCCTCCGCAACTGCCCGCAATCCGGCCAGCGGAGTCCGCAGATCATGGGACATGAACGCGACCAGTTCCCGCCGGCTCGCCTCGAGAGCGCGCTCTCTCGCGTGGGATGCGGCCAGTTTCTCCCGCGTCATCTCGAGTTCGTCCGTCAGCGCGGCCAGCTCCGCCGGTACAGCGCCAGTGAGGCGATCCGACGGTTCGTACGTCGTACCCAGCCGTCGCAACCGTTGTCCGACGTCGCGCGAGCCCGCGCTGATCCAGTGGCCGAGCAGCACGGACATCCCGAGTCCGAGCAGGCCTGCGAACGCGAGTGTCCAGAGAACGACCCACGAGTCGTGTTCTGAGATGAACATCGCCCGCACGCTCTGCAGCACCGCGGCGAGGGCCGCGGCCATCGGCGCCAGGGCGGCGACGATCATCGTGACCCGCAACGACCGGCGCCGGAACTGGTACAGGATCACGCCGCCGACCACCGCGACCACCAACGTCCACAGGGTCGTGAGCGCGAGGATCGTCATCGTGTCGCGGTTCATTCGGACTCCCCCGCGAACCGGTAGCCCGTGCGCGGCACGGTCAGCACGAGCTGCGGATCCGACGGATCCGCTTCGATCTTCTCGCGCAGCCGGCGCACGTGAACGGTGACCGTCGACGAGTCACCGAAGTCCCAGCCCCAGACCCGGCGCAGCAGCTCGGCCTTCGTGTACGCCTTTCCCGGATGGGACACGAGATACGCCAGCAGATCGAACTCGCGATGGGTCAGAGAGAGCGCTCTCCCGTCCAGCATCGCGATCCGGGCCGCAGTGTCGATCGTGATCGGGCCGGCGCTCAGCTTGGTCGGTGTCAGGTCGAGCCCGGCCAGCCGCTCCTCACGCCGCAGCATCGCCTGCACCCGCAGCGTCAGTTCTCTCGGGCTGAACGGCTTGACCACATAGTCGTCGGCACCGAACTCGAGGCCGACCAGCCGGTCCTCCTCCTCGCCGCGGGCGGACAGCATGATCACCGCGGCGCCGTCGTCGGCCGCGCGCATCCGGCGCAGCACCTCCAGGCCGGACATCCCCGGCAGCATCACGTCCAGGACGACGACCGACGGTTTCCACTGCTGCCAGACCTCGACGGCAGCGGTCCCGTCCGCGACCACGCGAGCGTCGTACCCGGCCTTGGTCAGGTACGCCGAGACGACGTTGGACACGGTCGGGTCGTCATCGACCACGAGCACACGAGTAGCCACGGTCAGAGCCTAGGACTTCCGGCCGCCCCGGCGCTGGAGGTGGACCCCGGGAGAGCGCTCACCGTAAGCGACCCGTAGCCGCCGGCGGCCACCTGGAACCTCCGTTCTTCCCTACGGTCGAAAGGTGGCTGTCGATCTCGTACTGCCCTGCCTCGACGAGGCTGCGGCTCTGCCCTGGGTACTCACCCGGCTTCCGGCCGGCGTCCGAGCCGTTGTCGTCGACAACGGCTCGACCGATGGTTCGGCCGAAATCGCCGAAGAACTCGGTGCGACCGTCGTGCGGTGCTCGATCCGTGGGTACGGCGCCGCGTGTCACGCCGGCCTGGAGGCGGCCGACGCCGAGGTCGTTGCGTTCATGGATGCTGATGCATCCCTGGATCCGCGGCAGCTCGTCCGGGTGACCGCTCCGGTGCTCGCCGGGAACGCGGATCTCATGGTCGGCCGCCGGAGAGCGGTTTCTCGGGACGTGTGGCCCTGGCATCTGCGTCTCGCGAACGCTGAGCTGTCCCGCCGGATCAGGAGACGCACCGGCGTTCTCCTGCACGATCTCGGCCCGATGCGCGCCGCTCGGCGGACCGCGCTGCTGGAGCTCGCGCTCACGGATCGGCGATCTGGCTACCCGCTCGAGACCGTCGTTCGCGCCGCCGACGCCGGCTGGCGGATCGCCGAGATCGACGTCGACTACCTGCCACGCTCGGGCCGCTCGAAGGTCACCGGTACGCCGCTCGGGGCCGCGCGGGCCGTCATGGACATGTCGAAGGTGCTGAAGGCATGAGAGCACCTGGGGGCACGCTGATCGTGATCGCGAAGGAACCGGTCGCCGGTCGGGTCAAGACTCGGCTGCAGACCGAGTTCACGCCGAGGGAGGCTGCCGCGCTCGCGCGTGCCTCGCTGGTCGACACGTTGAACACGGTCCGTGCCGCTCCGGCCGCGCGTCGCGTGCTGGTGCTCGAGGGGCGGCCCGGGCCGTGGCTGCCACCCGGGTTCGAGGTGATCCGGCAGCGTGGAGACGGCCTCGACGAACGGCTGGCGGCCGCCTTCGAGGATTCCTTCGACGGATCACCGATGCTCCTGGTCGGTATGGACACGCCGCAACTGCCGGCCGAGCTCCTGGGCTTCAACTGGCCCGGGTACGACGCTGTTCTCGGGCTGACCGAGGATGGTGGGTACTGGGCACTCGGACTGCGCGAACCGGATGACCAGGCGCTGATCGGCGTTCCCATGTCCACCGATCACACCGGTCAGGATCAGCTGCTGCGTCTCGAGAAACGCGGGAAACGCGTTCTCAAGCTACAGACTCTCCGGGACATGGACACACCGTGGGACGCAGCTGCGATCGCCGCGGAGTACCCGGCGCTGCGGATGTCCCGGTTGTTCCGGCGGCTTGAGCACACGGCACATCCGGCACTGCTGTTCGAGCAGGCGCTCGGCGGTACGGCGCAAGTGGTTGCCACCGGCATCGACGGGCGGACCCTGCCCGCATTGTCGGAGCTGGACCGCTGGCAATCGCCGGCGGACGAGGTCGACCGGCTCGCGCTGAGCCGGTGCGAGGGACCGGTGCTGGACATCGGCTGCGGGCCGGGCCGGATCGTGACGGCGTTGGCCGAGCAAGGGATTCCAGCCCTCGGGGTCGATGTATCTCCGCAGGCGATCTCGTTGACCACGTCGCGCGGCGCGGCCGCACTGCAGCGGCCGGTGCAGAACCGGCTGCCGGCCGAGGGCCGCTGGGGCAGCGTGGTGCTGATGGACGGCAACATCGGTATCGGCGGCGACCCGGCCGATCTGCTCCGCCGCTGCGCTGAGCTGGTACGGCCCAACGGTCTAGTCCTGGTCGAGGTCGATCCCGACGACGATCTCGACGACACCGCGCCCATCGTGCTCCGCAGCTCCACCGGCCGCCGGTCCACACCATTGCCATGGGCAAGGATCGGCAGCCGCACGTTGCTCCGGCACGCACGCACCACCGCCCTGCACCCGATCGAGGACTGGCGCACGCCACACCGCGCCTTCCTGACCCTCCGCCGCACCGCATGAGCCGCGTTGCATTGAGCCGGGCCGTGGGCCATTGGCTGATCGCCTGTACGGCGGCCGGAACCGCCGTACTCACCATCTGGGCGCACGCCGTCAGCTGGTGGCCGAATCTGACGTTGGTGCTCGGATGTTTCCTGGTGGCCGCGGGGATCTGGCGGTTCGGCCGCGGGCTCGGGATCGCCGCGGTCGTGGTGGTTGCCGCGCTGTGTCAGATCCCGGGGCTGACGCACACGCCGATCACGAGCACGGATTCCTACCGGTACGTGTGGGACGGGCGCGTACAGCTCGCCGGGCATTCGCCGTACGCGCATGTTCCGTTGGATGACGCCCTCGCGAACTTACGAGATCCGCTGCTCTTCCCAGGCCTGTCACCGGAGCAATCGTCAGGAGTAAACGCACCGCCGCGGGTTCCGACGGATCCCGCGGCGGTGGCAGCGATCGCCGCCGATGATCCGCGGACCCGGATCAACCGGCCACAGGTGCCGACGATCTATCCGCCGATCGCGCAGGTGTACTTCGTCGCGGTCGCGGCCGTCACTCCGTGGTCGGCGGGAACGCTGGGGCTGCAGATCGCGGCCGGTCTGCTTGCGGTTGCACTCGCCTGGCTACTCGCCGCAACAAGCCGGGACAGACGCTGGGCCGCGCTGTGGGGTTGGTCACCGATCGTGGTTCTCGAGGCCGGGAGCGCGGCCCATGTCGACGTTCTCGGTGCGCTGCTCATCACCGGCGCCGTACTGATGGCGGCTCGGCGTCCCCGGCTCGCCGCGATCCTGCTCGGGGCTGCCGCGAGCGTGAAGCTGTTGCCGCTGCTGTTGCTGCCCGCGTTCCGGGTCCGCCAGTCGGTCGTTGCCCTCGGCACCTTCGTCGCCAGCTACATCCCGTATCTGGTGGCTTCCGGCGCCCTGGTGCTCGGCTTCCTGCCCGGCTACCTGGCCCAGGAAGGGTTCTCCGACGGCAGCACGCGGTTCGCGATCTTCTCGCTCCTGCTGCCTCCTGAGGCTCGGCAGCTGGTCGCTGTTCTGGTCGCGGGAGCTCTCGCCGTACTCGCGTTCCGGCGCCGCGGCCGCGAACCGCTGGCCGTCACCTGCTGCTGGCTGTACGGCGCCGCGCTGCTGATCGCGACCCCCACTTACCCCTGGTACGGCGTACCGCTGGTCGCGCTGGCCGCCCTCTCCCGACGGCCCGAGTGGATCGCCGTGCCGCTGGCGGCGTACCTGGCCTATGCGACCGTCGGGCACGACAGCCGGCAGGGGCTGATCTATCTGACTGCCGCCACCATCGTCGTCATTGCCGCTACCGTGCGTCACCATTCGGTCGCCGCAAAGCAGTTTGACGCGAGGCTGACCGCCAACCAACACTGAGCAGCGTGACACTGAACAGCCTCAAGAAGCGCATCGCGATCGCGACCTCGGCCGACTGGCCCGAGCTGCTCCCGGAGGAGGTTTCCCTCCTGGACGCCTTCCGCGCGGCAGGCCTCGAACCCGAACCCGTGGTCTGGACGGATCCGTCGATCGACTGGTCCGGGTACGACGCGGTGCTGCTGCGCTCGGTGTGGGACTACTACAAGCGGCAGGTCGAGTTCACCGAATGGCTCGGGCTGCTCGACAAGTCCGGCGTACTGGTCCTGAACGAGACCGACCTGGTCCGCTGGAACAGCGACAAGCGCTACCTCCTTGAGCTCCGCGAGCAGGGCGTGGCGATCGTGCCGTCGCAGGTCGCGGCCGGCGCGTGCCTGCGCGAGGTCGTGGCCGGGCTCGACGGTCAGCAGATCGTGATCAAGCCGACCGTGAGCGGGGCGGCGTACAACACCGTCCGCGGGCTGGCCGGCTCGGCCGAGCTCGACCAGGCGATGACGGACCTGCCCGACGACGTGTACCTGGTGCAGCCGTTCCTGCCGGAGATCCAGACGGCCGGCGAGTGGTCGCTGCTCTTCTTCGGCGGCGAGTACAGCCACGCGGTGGTGAAGCGCCCGGCAGCTGGTGACTACCGGGTGCAGCACATGTTCGGTGGCAACGTGACGCTCGAGGAACCGACTCCCGAGATCCTCGAGAGCGCCAAGAACGCGCTCTCTGCGGCGCGTTCTCAGCCGGCCTACGCCCGCGTCGACGGTGTCGTCGTCAACGGCCGTTTCCTGCTGATGGAGCTCGAGCTGATCGAGCCCTACCTCTTCATCCCCGAGCACCCGGCGGCCGCCGACAGCCTCGTCGGCGCCATCGCTGCCCGCCTCTGATCAGCTGGCCGCCGACTCGGGGTGACCGCGACGGCGGCCGTCCAGAAACGTGATCCCGGCCGCCGTTCCCGTGTACCTGGTCCGCCGCGCCCACTCGTAGCACTCGTTCAGCACCGGGCATGAGGTCAGACACAGCTCGCGCGCCTTGCGCTGCTCGAAACGGGTCGCGGTCTCGTCGTACGCACCGGCCTGCCCACTACAGGCGGCACGGTCCATCCAACGGTCGGCGGGATCGACGATCACGGTCAGCATCGGCCTCATAACAATGACGGTAAATCTCCGAGAGCGCTCTCTGCGGCCCGTCTCAGGATACGGTCGTTTGTCGACTGACTTACTTCACTTAACCTCCTGAGAGAGCGGTTTCTGGAGCGCATAGGGTGCAGAGCATGCCCACACTCGAGGAGATCCGCGCTGCCGCTGAGCAGTTGCGCGGTCGCATTCACCGGACGCCGATGCTCACCTCCGCTGCTCTGGAGACGCAGTTCGGTGGCGAGCTCGTGCTCAAGGCCGAGCTGTTCCAGAAGACCGGGAGCTTCAAGGTTCGCGGGCTGCTCACGAAGCTGCTGCAGCTCACGCCCGAGGAGCGCGAGCGCGGGGTGGTCACCGTGTCCGCGGGAAACGCGGCCGGGGCGCTCGCCTGGGCAGCCCGGGATGCGGGGATCCCGGCGACCGTGGTGATGGCGACGACCGCCGTACCGGCGAAGGTCGACGCGGCGCGTGGGTACGGCGCGACAGTCGAACTCGTGGACGGCGATCTGCTCGCGGCCTATGAACGGATCAGGAGAGAGCGCGATCTCACCGGAGTCCATCCGTTCGATGACGAGCAGGTGATCACGGGACACGGGAGTCTCGGGCTCGAGTTGCTGGAGGATCGGCCCGATCTGGAGACCGTGCTCGTGCCGGTCGGTGGTGGTGGACTGATCTCGGGAGTCGCACTGGCGCTCAAGCTACTGAAGCCCGAGATCCGGGTGATCGGGATCGAGCCGGAGCAGGCCGATGTCGTGAGCCGCAGTCTCGCGGCCGGAGAACCGCAGCGGCTGCCGACCGCGCGCTCGATCGCCGACGGGCTGGCCGCGCCGATCTGCGGTACGCGCAACTTCCCGCTCATCCAGCAGTACGTCGATGACGTCGTACGTGTCAGTGAGGACGCTCTGCTCGCGGCGACGCGGCTCGTCATGTCGCGCACCAAGCTGGCGCTGGAGCCGGCCGCCGCGGCGCCGTTCGCCGCGTTGCTGGAGAACAAGATCCAGCTCGGCGGCGTCACCGCTGCCGTGATCAGCGGCGGCAATCTCGACGTCGCCAAGCTGAACCTCTGACCACGAGGCTCCACCTCTGTTCACCAGGCTGAACCTCTAGCCACGCGGCTGAAGCTCTGATCATGAGAGAGCGCTCCCTGTTCACCAGAGAGCGCTCTCTGCCGATCAGGCGGGGGCCAGCTCTCGCGGCGGGGCCTTGGAGGCCACGCCGTCGCTGGGGTCGTCGACAAGATCGCCCTGGCGGACCGGATCTTTCTCCGGCAGCAGGATGTCGCGAGCGACGACCAGCATCAGCCAGAGCGTGCCGGCCATCCGGAGAATGACGGACAACCAGTAGATGCGATCGGGAACATCCGGATTACCTGGCTGGAGGAACTGCGCCAGATGCATCCAGACCAGCATCCAGTAGAAACACTCGCACGCTTGCCAGATCAGCCAGTCCCGCAACCGCGGCCGGGCCAGGGCGACCAGCGGCAGCAGCCAGAGCACGTACTGCGGTGAGTAGACCTTGTTGATCAGCAGGAACGCCGCGACCACCAGGAACGCGAGTTGAGCGAAGCGTGGCGGTCGTGGTGCCATCAGGCCGAGGATCGCGATCGACAGGCACAGGCCCGCGA
This sequence comes from Kribbella sp. NPDC056345, assembly GCF_042262745.1. Classification (NCBI taxonomy): domain Bacteria; kingdom Bacillati; phylum Actinomycetota; class Actinomycetes; order Propionibacteriales; family Kribbellaceae; genus Kribbella; species Kribbella sp. NPDC056345. The sequence continues at coordinate 8,252 of NZ_JBHJQQ010000025.1, forward strand.
AGATCACGATGTTCAGCTGGTTGACGTCGGCAACCTCGTGTTTGGCCAGCTTCAGCACGTACCAGATCGAACCGTAATCGCTCTCCCGCGCGTCGTTGAACGTCCAGAACGACAGCCACTCGTTCTTCGCGAGCAGGTAGATCGGCGCGTTCACGAGACCCCAGGCGACCACGGCCGCGACCACGGCCTGGACGAACGGCCACAGTTTGCGGCCGCGCAGGCACACGATCAGCAGCGGGCCGAGCAGCAGGAACGGATAGAACTTCGCCGCTGTCCCGAGCCCGATCAGGATCCCGAACCAGATCGGTTTCCCGCGCGACCAGGCGAACATCGCGCCGGCTGTGAGGGCGACCGCGAACAGGTCCCAGTTGATCGTCGACGTCACCGCGAGCACGGGTGCGGCAGCGACGTACAGAGCATCCAGGGGCTGGCCGCGAGCGGCCCCGGGTCTGGACGCGACGCCACGGGCCGTCGCCACTGTCAGCCCGACGGTGATCAATGCGCAGAGGAACAGCAGCGCGATGTTGACGACGAAGAACACGCCGGCCGTGTCGCGCTTCTGCTCGGCGGTGAGATCCGACTTCGGGTCACCGGTGACGAGCCAGGTGAGCTGCGCCGCGACCTCCATGAACGCGCCGGTGAGCACCGGGTACTCGAGCACCGGGTAGTTGCCGGTGTCCAGGAACGGCCGGTTGCCCTCGGCAAATCCGCGTTCCTGGTAGAGGAAGCCGATATCGGAGTAGCAGAGCGCCTTGAACGGCCGCCAGCTCTGCCGGTCCCAGCCGGCGTCCATACACGGCGCTTTCTGCAGCACGCCGAGCCCGAACGTGAGCGTGCACACGGCGAGCGCGATCCGCAGCGGCGTCCACCAGGACGAGCTGAGCCGCGCGAACCGGCCGGACCGGCCACCGAGCCCGACGGTCAGCCCCGCGACGGCCGGATCGGCCTCCGACGGCGGCAGCCGGTCGTGCTTGGGCTGGCTTCCTGGTTCGGTCACGGTCGGCATCATCTCCTATCCGATCAGCCAACGACCAGGGCAGGTTACCCACCCATCGTTCGGCGCAACACCACCCCCACGCCGAAGGACGCGAGCTGGACCGGAATAGGTTCCCCGCTGCTCAGCCGCTGGAATGCGCAATCAGCAGAGCTGCGGTGCGCTCCGGGTCCTCCCACCAGAACAGGTGACCGGCGTTCTCGAAGATCTCCAGCTGCGCCGTGGGCAGCAGATCGTGTAGCTGGAGAGCATTCTCTACCGGGATCCCTGCGTCTGCAGAGCCGTGCAGGATCAGCGCCGGTACGTCGACCGCCCCGAGCCGGGCCGTGGTGTCGTGCGCCTGGGCCGCGGCCCACTGCATGAGCACGACCGGTACCGGGACCTTCACGGAGAGCGCTCTCCGGCGATAGATCTCCAGAACGCCGGGTTCTTGAGCGGCGTATCTCCGGGACACGTTCGCCTCGAAGCTCGTGCGCAACCCGTGCTCGACGTCCCGGGTGGCGATCGCGTCGACCATCCGGCGTGAGGTCTCCGAGATCACTCCTCGGGATCCCCCGGCCCAGGTGCATCCGAGCGCGATCGACCGCACGACGTCCGGGTGGCGCAGCACCAGCTCCTGGGTCACCATCCCGCCGAGCGAGATGCCGAAGACGTGCGCGTCGGTCCATCCCACCGACGCGATCACCGCGGCCGCGTCGTCGGCCAGGTCCGCCACCGTGAACGGTTCGTCCGCCCGGTCACCACGCCCGATCCCCCGATGGTCGTACGCGACGATGTCGAACCTGGCCTCCAACGTAGAGAGCAGTTCGTCCCCCCAGAACTCGTGATGCCCCGCCATGCCCTGGATCAGCAACAGCGGCGCACCCCGCCCACGCCGTACATAGTCCAGCCGGCGTCCCCCGGTCCCACTAACGAACTCCATGCGGCACAGACTGCCCAGCACGCCTTGCAACGCACTTGCACTGCCCCAACCACCCAGCGAGTCAGTCGTCGGCGAGCATCGCGACCATCGCGTTCCACGAGACCGGCTCGTGCACTCCGACTGCGCCCAACTCGTTCTCCACCCACGGCTCACCGACGACGTAATGCCCCGGCGTCTTGAGGCCCATCCGCGCCGCATGCACCTGTACGGCGGCCAGCAGCCGCCTGGCGTCTTCCACCGGGCGCCCCACTCGCAGCAGCGCGAGTGCACCGAGCCGCAACGTGTTCAGCGCATATGGGTAGTCCTCGTGCTGCAGGAACCGCGCCAGCGCAGTCCGGAGCGCAGCCAACGCACGCTCAGCAGAGTCCGGTCGCAGCGATGGGTGGCGCAGGTACACCTCCCCCACGACCTGATTTGCCCAGCCCTTGTTCCAGCCTCGGCTGTGCTGCTGCAACGCATCGGCGTACTCGAGCATCTCGGTGCTGTCGGTCGTCTGCCGCAGCAGTGCGATAGTCCGGACCGACACCGCGGCCGGGATCATCACCTCGATCCCCAACCGCTCGCAGTACTCGATCAGCTGCCCGGTCACTTGCTGAGTGACCGCCAACGGGGCAGTCAGGGCGCATCCGACCGCCAGGAAAAACAGGGCCTCGGCATAGTCGCGTGGCGGAGCATCGGCCGCGATCTGCGGGATCAGCTCGAACACCACGTCGACCAGCTCCGCCGTACCTGCCAGATCACCCGAGAAGTAGGCCAGCGCAGTGAGTACGTTGAGCGCCCGGACCCGATCCAGCACCGAGGCGTCCGGTGCGGCGGCGAGTGCCGAGCGCAGCATCCGGATCGCCTCACCGTGGTGCACCCCGCGGTACAGGTAGACGCCCAGCGACACCGCAGTGAGCAGCGCTGTGTCCGGGTCAGTCGTCAGGTCGTGGGCGAACCCGGCCCGCAGGTTGGGCAGCTCACGACTCATCATGCGCACGAAGGCGCCGGCCTGGGTGCTGCGGATCGAGTCCGCGCAGCGCCCGGCGAGCAGTCGCACCCAGCGGGCCTGCACCAGCCGTGTCTCGGCCGGTTCGGGGTCGATGCTGCGGCAGTACGCACGGATGCTCTCCAGCAGCACGTACCGCGTCGGCTCGGTGGACGTGTCGGCCACCACCACCGACCGCGTCACCAGAGCGGACAGGGACTCCAGTACGGCGGTCTCCCGGCCGGGCCAGATTGTCTCGGCCGCCTCCAGCGTGAAGCCACCCTCGAACGCCCAGAGCTTCAGCAGCAGCTCGCGGTCGGCCGGATCGAGCAGATCGACGCTCCAGCCGATCGCAGCCTCCAGCGTCGCGTGCCACGCGAGCGACCCCCGCGGTACTGGCCCCAGTACGGCGAACCTGTCGGCGAGGCGGTCGGCGATCTCCCCAAGCCCGAGCACCCGGGCCCGTGCGGCCGCCAGCTCGATTGCCAGCGGCAGACCGTCGAGTGCAGTAGCGATCCGCCGGGCGGCGACGAGCTCACCCGGGTTCGGCTCCCAGCCAGGTCGCACTGCCCGCACGCGATCCACCAGCAGCTCAACAGCGGGTTCTCCGGCCCCAGTGGTCAAGGGCAGCGGCTGGACCGAGACAGTGATCTCACCGTCGACGCCGAGCGGCTCGCGACTCGTTGCCAGGATCCGCAGTCCCGGACAGCTCTGCGTCAGCTGGTCGACCAGCTCCGCCGCTGCCGCAACGACGTGCTCGCAGTTGTCCAGCACCAGCAACGCCGACGCCGTACCGATCCCGTCCACAATCGCAGCCACCGGATCGCCCGTGACCACCACACCGACTGCATCAGCCACAGCAGCGGCAACACCGGACCCGTCCGGTACATCGGCCAGCCGGGCCGCCCACGGGTCGGCGGCCGGCCCCAGAGTGGCCAGGTACTCAACCATCAGCCGTGTCTTCCCCACACCGGCCGGACCGACCAGGTTCACGAGCCTGTGCCGGTCCATTCGCGAGGTGAGGACCGCGAGCTCGGCAGAGCGCCCCAGGAACGTCGTCAGCGGCCGCCTGATCGGTACGGGCCGCACAACGCGCATCGGCGCGGCCAACCGCAACCGCGGGTCGTGCGCGAGCACCTGTCGTTCCAGCTCCTGCAGTTCGGGACCTGGGTCGACGCCGAGCTGTTCGGCCAGCAGCTCCCGCACCCTGCGCAGGGTCGCGAGCGCATCACCTTGTCGGTCGCACCGGTAGAGCCCGAGTACGAGCAGGGCCCAGCGTCGCTCACGCAGCGGCTGCTCGCGAACGAGCTGCTCCAGCTGCACGACGGCCTCGGCTGCGTCACCGGTCCCCAGCCGTGAGGCCGCCAAGTCCTCGAGCGCCACCTCGCGTAGCTCCGTCAACCGCCCACGCTCTGCTGCGGCGATGTCGTCCGGCAGCTCGGCGTACGGCTCGCCCCGCCACAGCTCCAGGGCCTCGGTGAGCCGGATGCGGGCCTGCTCCGGCTGGTCTCCCGCCAGTTGGCCACGCGCAGCCTCGATCAGCTCGCCACAACGCCGTACGTCGATCTCGTCGGCGTGCAGGAAGTAGCCGGCCGGTGTGCGTCCTAGCCGATCGCGGTACGCCGTCCCGAGGGCGGACCGCAGTCTCGAGACATACGCCTGCATCGCGGCCGCTGCCTTGGCCGGTGGCTGGTCGTCCCACATCGCCTGAGCCAGACGATCGTCGGAGACCGGCTTGCCGTCCGCCAGTGCGAGCGCAGCGAGCAACCGCCGGGGCAACGCTCCCCCGACCTCGACCGCGGCCCCGTCGACCACCACTCGGACGGGCCCCAGAACCCGACACTCCAGCACCTCGCCACCTTAGCGGCGCTACCTCCAGCGCCAGGCAGCCGGACGTGGGCGCGGCGCCTGTGGTGGGGCGAACAGCCGCCGTTCCAACGCGACCAGCGCCGGCCCGGGGTCCAGGCCGAGCTCATCCGCCAGCAGTGCGCGGAAGCGGCGCAGTTCGGCGCCGGCGCGCTCTGGCTGGCCTGTCTCCCAGCAAGCGAGTGCCAACAGCTCCCAGCGGCGTTCCCGGTACGGGCTGACCGCAACGAGCCGGGTCAGCGACCGCAGAGCGACCCAGGGGTTGCCGAAGGCCAGGCGGGCGGCTTCGACCTCCTCCAGAGCGAGCTCGTGGAGCTCAACCAGCCTGGTCCGCGCGCCGACCACCACCGGAGAGTCGGCCAGGTCCTGCCAGGGCTCACCCCGCCAGAGCCCGAGGGCAGCTTCCAGGTCCTGAATCGCGCCGGCTGCATCGCGGATCGACAGCCGGTACAGACCCGATGAGACCAGGTCGGCGAACCGGTGGTGGTCGGTGGCGACCGCGAAGCGGTACCCCGACGGCGTTCGCTCCAGGTACTCCCCAGCTGCGCCCAGAGCGGTCCGCAACCGCCAGACCAGTACCCGCAGCGCCTTGCGCGCATTCTCCGGCCAGCCGTTCGCCCACATCAGGTCCGCCAGCTCCAGGTCGGCCACAGGACGGCTGTCGGCGAGCACAAGCGCAGCCAGCAGCCGCCGCGCCTGTACGCCGTTGAGCGGCAACACTGCGCCGTCCACCTCAAGTTCGAGCGGGCCCAGCACCCGGCAGGAGACCCGCTGCTCCACACTGACTGTCGTCATGCGACCACAGTCGGACCCGGACCTTGCAATCCACCTGCAAAGCTAAGGTCGACGCCTTTCGCCCACCATCAGGATCCCGGCCAGTGCGCACAGGACACCCAATGCGGCGACCGCCAGGACCAGTCCGGCCTCCAGACCGCGTGGCACGTAGCTGCACGACACCTTGCGTGCCTTGGGACCGACCGGTACGGCGATCAGCCCAGACAGCGACTCAGGTGCCTTCGCGGCCTTGCCGTCGACCGCGCACTCCCAGCCCGGCGTGTTCACGACGCCCAGGACCATGGTCCGAGCCTGTCCGGCTTTGAACCGCGCAACGACGTCATGCCCGCCGACCTCGACTTCGGTCGGCTTGCTGCTCTGCAACGCCGTGACTGCTGCCTTCAGCCGCTCCGGATCCAGACAACCGATCGCACCGACCGGCAGCCGGGTCGGCGCGGACACCCGGATCCGGACATCGGCCACGCCGTTGGCCCGGGCCCTGCCCACCCACAGCATCGGAGCGCCGGTGTAGGTACCGGGGCGTTTCGCCGACGGCTTCAGCACCTGCCGCCAGCCGTCACCACTGATCATCACGTCGCCGACGAACTCCGGACCACGCAGATAGACACCGTCCCCCGGCCGGCAGGAGGCGGTCAGTCTCAGCTCCACAGGGTCGTCAGCACCCGGCAGCGGCCGCATGCCGATCCCCCAGTCCCGCTGCGCCGCCGTCGCACCCTTGGACGCACGCACCTGCACCTTCGGGACGGTGTAGACGTCAGCACCCAGCGCGGTCTCCTGTACGCCGAACGCCCCGGGATCCGTCGACTCCCACGGCTTCTCCGGCCGCAGTGTCACCAACGGACCCGCCTGCCGCTTGATCAGTGCAAAGGTCCCCCGTGGCCCTTCCTGAACCCGGGCGCCGACCGCGAAGACCGAATCGATCACCGGGTTCTTCGGATCGATCGGAGCCCGGCCGTAGGAGCTGTAGCCGAACCCCAGGTTCACCAGCGTCTCCGACAGCGAGTGCTGGATCGTGCTGGTGTAGTACTCAGCGCCCTGTCCTCCGATCAGCATCGGATCGTTCAGGGTCGTGTACTGGCTCGCAGAGACGCGCTGCTGCGGCCAGTCCTCGGCCGACTGCACCAGTGCGCGGATCGACTCCTGTTTGGCGCCCCACGGCTGGTAGTCGCGCATGAACTTCGACCGTGCCTCGTCGATCGCCACCGACGACAATGTGGTCTCGACGAGCACAGCGGCGATCAGCAGCCCGGCCGCGATCCGGCGTACCCACAGCTGTGTTCCTGAACGCCACCGCGTCAGCAGAAACGCCAGTACGGCGACTCCGGCAACCACTGGTACGACGTCGCGCGTAGTCGGTGTGATCGTCGGCAGATCGGACACCTGCGCGAACAGTGCACCGACCAGCACCAGTGGCGCGCCTACCGCCAGGAGGTTCCGGACACCGGATGCGAGGGACATCCATCCCAGGACCACCAGCATCCCGGCCACCACGAACGCCTGCCGGTACGGGCTCCCGTTCGGGGAGTCGAACCCGTGCCACACCTTGTGTGGGTACTGCAGTTGCAGACTCACGACAGTCAGCACCACGAATGCAGTCCAGATGAACCGCTCTCGCCCCGACACCGCACGGTTGAACGGGAAGCTCAGCGCGAGCAGGAGCATCAGTGTGCCGACAGCCAATCCAGGTGATGTCCCAACACCCTCAGAGCCCGGCAGCAACCGCGAGAGGAACTCCGTCCAACCGAGTGGCGTGAACACCTCATCGGGACTCGGTGTCGCGGTCTGCACCAGCCAGTACGTCGGCAACAGCAGTGGAGCCGCCAGTGTGATCCCTACCGCAACTCCCACCAGGCACCGGAACCCGCCCTCGACCCGGCGAGTGAACGCCCCACCCTCCGGGTCGGACAGCACCCGCGCCAGGACCACTACGGCAGCACCCAGGGTCGCCATGTAGACCGTGTAGAAGTGCGACATCCACAGCAGTGCAACGACGAACGGCGTCACCACCAGCGCTGTCAGCGAGCGCTTGCTCCAGATCCACTCACACAGCAGACAGATCACCGGAAAAGCGATCAGACCGTTCAGCCACTCGGTCATGTACGCCGCATCGTCGATCGCCCAGCCACAGGTCGCGTAGGACACTCCGGCCAGCGCGGCCAGCCACACCGGCCCGGCCGGTCGCAGCAAACGCAGGTACGCCGTCATCGCGGCCGCGGCAGCCCCGATCGCAACGGTGGCGATTACGTACATCGCAAGGTCGATGCGGTCGCGCGGGAACAGCAGCACCATCCACGACAGGCTGGTCCCGAGATAGCCCATGAAGTCGCCGATGAACGGGACGCCGTACCCGCTGGACCAGTTCAGGAGGAAGTCACCCGGTGCCTGTCCGGTGAGCAGGTCGCGCAGATAGGCGTGCATCGGGACGAACTGCTGGCCGAGGTCGTTGGTGTTCCGCGGCAGCGCACCGAACGGATACGTACCGCGGATGATGCCGGACGCGACGAACGTCGCCGCAGCCGCCACAGCGGCCGCCGGCACCGGAAGAGAGCGCCGGGCTCGCCACGTTCGCAAGGGCTCCCCCGTGATCGTCGTACTCGTGGCTCGGGGCAGGGCGGCCAGTAGCAGGAGCGTAACAGAGGGTCAGGTTGTTCGGTTCGCACCGAGGGTAGGGTGATTTCGTGGAGCAGCTCGGAGCAGACGAGACGATCGAGCACTGGGATCGCCGGCACCGGCGGCTCGGCGCACTGCGCTCGGGCGGTGATGCCGGGTACGACGAGTTCAGCAACGAGATCTTCTACGCGGTCCGGCTCGGCCGGCTGCTCGACGTCATCGGCGACCGGACCGAGTACGCGGCACCGCTGCGCATCCTCGACGCCGGTTGCGGCAAGGGCTGGTTCGCGCATTCAATGGCGCGGTTCGGGCATGCGGTCGACGGGATCGACGTCAGCGAGCATGCGATCGAGCTGTGCCGTGCGAACGCGACCGGCCACAGCAGCTTCCACCTGTCCCAGCTGGCCGACTGGCAACCGCCGTACCTGTACGACGTGGTCTACAGCATCGATGTGCTCTTCCACATCATGGATGACGCGCTGTGGGAGGCCTCGGTGCTGAATCTGGCCGCACTGGTCCGGCTGGGCGGCCTGCTCCTGGTCGTGGACCACGAGTCCGATGTGGACCGCACCTGGTCGTTCTACCAGCGGACGCGCGCTCTGCACCGCTACCAGAGTCTGCTGGAGCCGGTGGGCCTGCAGGTGGAGCGCTTCGTCCCCTACGGCTTCCGAGGCGCTCCGACCGGTTTCCTCGTCCTGCAAAGGGTGTTCTGAATGCAGCTCAACGAACTCGTCCGCTCGTGGCTGCCCGAGGGCGGGACAATCGTCGACCGCACCGGCTCCGAGCACGCATGGCCGCCGCTGATGAAGGTGGCCGAGACGGTCCCGTCTCCGGCGGCCGACGACGTACTGACGGCTGTGACTGTGGCCGGCTCCCCCGCTGCCGCTGGCGATCTGCCTGCGGTGCTGGCGGACGCCGTACCGGGTGAGGTTGTGCTGTTGCTGTTGCCGTGGCCAGCTGCTGAGCTACCGCTCGGGCCCGTGATCCAGGCGCTGGTGGCGGCCGGTCTGCAGGCAACTGAGGCGCATCCGCTCGCAGACACCGAGTGGGGTGTGGCGGTCATCTGCCGACGCGTCGACGACGAGGTCGGCGAGCTGCACGCGTACCTCGACCGCTCCCGCTCGCCGGGGCCGCTGACCGGCCGGACGCTGCTGCGGCTGGCGGACGAGCACGTCGTCGAGGGACTGGTCCGCCGGACTCAGGAACTGAAGCTGCAGGCGACCCAGCAGGCTCTGGAGGAGACGAAGGCGGCGCTCACCGCGATGACGGCTGAGCGCGACGCACTCCGGGACAAGGCAACGCCCTCCGCCGCAAGCGCGACGGAGGGCGAGGAGTTGGAGAGCTCAGACGACCTGAGGTGATTCCGACGCCTCCGGGACGACCGGGACGGGGAGCTCGCCAGCTGCGGCCTCGATCGTCTGCGGTGCGGGCAGCCGGAGGTAGGCCAGCCGGGCCGCCTCCTGCCGTCCGCGCATGATCGCGTCCAGCACATAGCCGACCGCCAGCACCAGGATCGCGACGATCCCCATCGTCGAGGCCAGGATCGCGGTCGGGAACCGCGGCACCAGACCGGTGTCGACGTACTCGACGATGACCGGGACGCCGAGGATCAGCGACACCACGCCGAAGACCGCGGCCAGGATGCCGTGGAACAGCGTCGGCCGCTCCAGCCGGGTGACGCTCATGATCCAGCGCAGGATGCGCATGCCGTCGCGGTACGTGCGCAGCTTGCTCTCGCCACCGGTCGGGCGCTCCTTGTAGCCGATCGCGAGCTCGGCCACCGGAACCCGCAGGTGCAGCGAGTGGATGGTCAGCTCGGTCTCGATCTCGAACTCCTGCGCCAGCGCCGGGAACGACTTCACGTAGCGCCGTGAGAAGACCCGGTAGCCACTCAGCATGTCGGTGATCTGCCGGCCGAACAGCGCCCCGACGGTCCCGGTGAGCACCCGGTTGCCCAGGGTGTGCCCCGGCCGGTACGCCTCCTCGTTCGTGTGCTTGCGGACACCGACGACGTGGTCGTACGGCCCCTGCAGCAGCACGCGGACCAGATCGCCCGCGCGGGCGGCGTCGTACGTGTCGTCGCCGTCGATCAGCACGTAGACATCGGCGTCGACGTCGGAGAACGCACGGCGGACCACGTTGCCCTTGCCCTTGCGGGACTCGTGCCGCACGATCGCACCGGCCGCGCGGGCCAGCTCCGCGGTGTCATCCGTGGAGTTGTTGTCGTACACGTAGATGCTGGCGGTCGGAAGCGCGGCGCGCAGCTCGGTTACCACCTTGGTGACGGCAACGGCTTCGTTGTAGCACGGCACGATCACAGCGATGTCCACGCCGGCGAACTCCTGCAGGTCAGTCATGATTGGCTTTCTTCTACTGGCTCGCGCCCGGCGTGAGCCAGGTCCCGAGGACTGCGCTGGACATGGTTCCGTCGTGCACTGCGCGCACGTACTCCGGGCCGCGGGCCGCTACGGCCCGGGCCGCCTCGCGGTCGGCCACGATCTGCTCGACGACCTCACCGATGGTGGTCGGGTCGGCGTGCACGATCGGCAGGTCGCGCCCGGTCACCGTGCTGACGTGCTTGCGGACGTCCTCGTCGACGTTCACCACGACCACGCGGCCGGCTGCCATCGCCTCACACGCGGTCACGCTGTACGGGCCGAGCACGAACTGCTCGAGCACAATGTCCGCCCCGGCCATCGCGGCCGGCATCTCCTCGCTCGGGATGTCGGTGAGGCGGCGGTACTCGATCAGGCCCTTGTCGTGCAGCGGCTGCATCGCGGCCTCGACGTACTCGGTGCCCTTGAAGCGCGGGTTGGTCGGGGCGTGCAGGACGATCGGACGCTCCCGCTCCAGCACCGGCTCGTCGTTGGCCCAGCGGTCCGGCTCGATGACGACCGGCAGCCACTTGGCGCCTGGTACGTCGACCAGCAGGTCCGGGGTGGAGACGAAGGTCGGCCCGTCGAAGGTGTTGAACAGCAGGCCCTCACGCTTGGCCTGCGCCTCCAGCCGGACGAAGAAGTCATCGCGCTCGTGGAACGGCGACCACTGGTGCGTCTCGGCGTGCCGGCTCGGCAGGCGGACGTCGGAACCGTGGGCGACCAGGCCGACGTTCACACCGGCCTCCTTGAGCGTCTTCACGTCACCGACGGCGTTCCGCGCGAAGCGGGTACCGAAGACCGGACGGCCGGCCTCGATCAGCACGTGGGTGTAGTTGCCGCTGGTCAGGTACTCGACCTGGCGGTCCTGCCAGACCCGGTCGTCGAGCAGCTCGCGCTCGACCTCGATATCGGCCGGGAACCGGTACGCACCACCGGCGTACTGCATGTTCTTGGCCTTGACGCCGGCGAGGTGACGCTCGGCCGCCCGGGCCCAGGTGGTGCCCTGACCGGCGAAGTTGGCCGGGCCGACGAACAACCGGACCTCGGACTCCGGAACCTCCGGGGTCGGCGGCAGGGCCGCCTCGCGGCGCTTGCGGTCGACGTTCGCGGCCAGTGTCTTGCCACCTTCGGTCACGGCACGCTTGCTCCGCCCGAGGATCTTGCGTGCCGGGCCCGGAAGCATCGCGAGCACACGAGCGCGCATGGACCTGCGCCCGGGAGTAACAGTGGAACCCATTGTGGAGCTGACCTTCCTGGTTGCTGCGTGCGGCCACCCAGGAGGTTACCGGGTACCGAGGCCCTGACTGGACCGGAACGCCGTGACGCAATGTCATGCCACGGTCAAGATTTCCCGAACCGCAGGCACCCCTATTGTGCCGTGTCCGCGATCCGGGCCGGCCAGGTGGCCCGGATCGCGTTTGGTTCAGGCTGAGAAGAGCAACAGCAGGCCTCCCGTTGTGTACGCGACCATAACCACCAGGAGCGGGATCTGTCCGGCCAGTGCGCGGCCACGTGGGAAGAGGGCAACCGCTCGGTCGTGGGCCGAGATCACGCCCAGGAGGTGGCCGATCACTACGGCACTGACCTGGACCGTGGCGACCGCAGTGGTGTGGTTGGTGATGCCTGCGTTCACACCGTTCAGACCGGTGCCGAAGACGTTCCAGCCACGGCTGAGTGGGTCGCTGAGCAGGTTGATCGTGCGCTGGCCTTCCAGGACGAGCAGGGTGAAGTAGTGCGCGACCACATACCCCAGCACGATCGGTACCACCGAGTGCGCGAACAGACCGGGCAGTCTGGTCCGTGAGCTGTCCGACATCCGTCCTGCCAGCACTGTGGCCGCGGAGTAGGTGACCAGGACGAACACCACGAACCCGACCAGCGCCAGGGTTCCGAGCAGGGTCTGCGAGTACCCCGAGTCCTGGGACCATCCGATCCACCTGCTCGATCGGGAGAACCCGTCGTACGCCGTAGAGCCGAGTAGTGCCGCCACCAGCGCGACCAGCCCGGGGCGGGGTGTCAGGCTGTCCAGGTTCTCCAGTGGGCGTCGCAGGACGATCACACCGTCGCTCCGGCGTCCCCAGGGCGACAGCTTCGCCATCAACGTCGCGTAGGCCTCGAACGGGTCCGCAGCAGCGAACCACCGATCCCCGAACAGGACAGCGCCGAACATGACATAGACGACGTACAGAGAGAGCCACGCCTGCACCACCAGCAGTGTCGCTCGGTCCGGTGCGACCAGCTCGAGCCAGGCGAACGCGAAGATGCCGAAGGCGGCCGGCCAGAGCCCTACTCGTGGTGAGAGCTCGAGTAGACCGCGACGCGGGTCATGGCGGAGCACCCGGCACGCCAGCAGGTGCAGGGTGCGGAGTGGGTTCAGAGTGCGCCACATCGGACCGAGGAGCAGCGACACCGGCACCAGGCCGACCCACACCAAGATGTAGACGAATCCGAAGATCGGGTTCGTCAGCCGGTCCACTCCGGCCAGCAAAGCCAGTGCGGCGTACCCGAAGAGGGCGAGACCGAACACCCGGACCGCCCAGCGCAACCACGACGAGTCGAGTGCGGTGCGCAGTCCGGCCGGGAGCGGCGTACCGCTCGCCGCACCGCGGTACTTCGGTGATCGCCAGGCGACGGCCAGGATCACGAACGACACCGCGATCGCGATCCCGGCCCCGGCGACGGCCAGCCCGAACGGGATCGGCAGGTCCTGACGCCCGCCGATCCCATGGAGAGGAAGCATCAGCTCACCTGCAGCTTGAAGACGAGCTTGCCGCTCTCGTGGGTCTCGACCTCGAAGCTGCCCTTGGTGTCAGCCGTGAACTCCACGGCCGCCGGCTTGCCCGGCTTGAGCTCCAGCATCTTGTCGTACCCGTGCACATGCAGCGACTCAGAAACGTCGCTCACGGCAGTGATCCGAACCTTCTGACCCGTCTTCGCCTTGACGGTCTGCCCACTGGGCGAGATCTTCCCAGCGGCGATCTTCACGTCGACGGTGACATCAGCAGCCGGTACGACGGGGGTCGGCGTACTGGTCGGCGTCCTGCTCGTTGTGGTGGTCGGTGCTGTGGTGGTCGGTGTAGGGGTGGGCGGGGTGCTGGGGCTGCCCGCGGTTGGGGACTGGTCAGTACCGCAACCAGCCAGGACGAGAGCGAAGAGTGCAGCGGCAACTACGCCGCGAAGTGACAGCCGCATGACGGCTTCCTTCCGGAACAGCACGCAGTGATGCGTGAACGAGTGAGGTCAGCAGCGAAAGCAGCTGACCGTCACGTCCGCAGGATGCAGAGTCTCGTCAGATCCGGAGGGTCTGGTACGACGGCGCGCAGCCAGGGCACGCGCCTAGCCAGTGACCGCAGCGGCACGTCGCCGAACCGCTGCCGGGTCAGCAGCAGCCCGAGCCCGAGGAGCAGCACTGAGCCGATCAGGAGGGCGCAGGGCACCAGCAGGTGCTGGTGATTCGAGGTGTCAACGGCCAGCGTGAGCGGTGCCACCATGGCGACCTGCTCCAGCCGCTCCACTGCACCGTGCGCATCGAGCGGCAGCGTGATCACCACCGGCGTGACAGCGACCTGCTCCGGCCGGGCCGACTGACCAGCGCCACCGTGGAGCGCGAACAGGCCAACCAGCGCACCCAGGATCACCAGGGAGCGCAGCAGCTGAGATCGCGTCAGGTCCATCACAGGGCAGGGTACCGGGAGAGCGGACGTTGTCGTCAGTTGCGGCACGGTGCGACACTGGAGCCTCGACGATGCTGTGAACCGGGCAGGTGGGGACCTAGTGAGCTCGGTTGCACCATTCAGGGGGGACAACGTGGAGGCGGGACGCGGTCGGGCGGTCATGCCCACAGTGGTGGCAATAGTGCTCCTGGCACTCGGTGCTGCCGGATGCTCAAGTGCAGTTGGTTCGGAGTACGTCGGAGAGGACGTACCGACCACTCCGGTGCCGAAGCCGGCAACCAGCAGCAAGAAGCCGACGACGACGCAGGCGGCAGCCGACTGCTCGAAGTCGACACGTCGTCTTCCGGCGCTCACTGCAGCGGACGGTGTGCGGCTCGAGGCGGCAACCGACGTCTCCCGGACCACACTGCTCCTCAAGAACACCGGCAACCTGGCAGTGATCGTCGTACCGGATGCGAAGTGGAACACGCGGGTCCTGCCTGCACCGTTCGCCAGTCCGACCGACAGTGCCGCCAAGACTGCGCAGACCGCGGTCGCGAACAGCGGCATCCTGTCGCCACAGGTCAAACTGCCGGGCAACGTCCCGTCCACGCAGGCACTCATCGTGCCGCCGGGGTGGGCGGTCTGCGGTCTGACCGACAAGGCGGGTGAGGTGGCCGGCCTGCGCTACCTGCGGGACAAGACCGCCAGCGCGGAGTACTTCGTCCTGAAGGCTCTGGCCGACCAGGCAGTCGCTGTGAAGGAGCCCGCGCCGCAGACGTTCTACGCCGGGCTACTGCGCTGTGGGAAGGCCACCAAGCAGCTCCTCAAGGAGCGGGTGGACCTGCACGACATCGAGTTCTACGCCGAGCTACTCAGAACCGGCAGTCCGTGCCAGCTGGCCTTCGAGACGATGCTGCCAAGCGAGACCTCGGCCCAGCGAGCCATGGCGCAGGCCCTGAGCCGGCTGGAGCGAGTGCCGCACCTGCAGGAGAACACTCCGCTCTTCGAGGCACAGGCCGCGACCTGATCCCAGGGTGCTCTCCGGGGCCGGTCAGGGTGATCTCCAACTGTGTGGAGACCCTCTGACCGGCAGACTGGTTCTCAGACCAGTTCACACTCGGAGGCAACAGAACATGATCGGCTTCATCGTCGCGGGACTCATCATCGGGGCGCTGGCGCGGCTCTTCACCCCGGGCAAGCAGCGGCTCGGCCTGTTCGCCACACTGCTGCTCGGCCTGGCGGGTTCCGTCATCGGCGGCACGATCGCGAACCTCCTCGGTACCGGCGGCATCTTCGAGCTGAACGTGCTCGGCTTCATCACCGCTGTGATCGCCTCGGTGCTGCTGGTCGGGACGGCTGAGCGGCTCAGCGCGAAGAAGTAACCTTCAGCGGCCCTCGCCCGGAAACGCCGGGCGAGGTTCGCGGCCGGCCGGCTGGGTCGGCCGCCCGAGGAGCGGAACCCGCTTGGCCAGTGGCCGGGTGACCGGCGTACCGGCTGTGACCGTGAGGTCCTCTCCCGCGTGCTGGAGGGTGATGCCGGCGCCTTCGCCGTCGCGCACCGTGTAGGTGACCGACCCTGGGCCGATGTCCACCGTCAGCCTGACTCCACGCCACCGGATCGAGAAGCACAGCTTGGTCATGCCCTGCGGCAAGGCGGGGTCGAACGCCAGGAAGCCGTCCCGGTCCCGCAACCCACCGAAGCCCGCGACCAGTGCGGTCCAGGCTCCTGCCAGCGACGCCATGTGCAGTCCGTCGCCAGTGTTGTTGTGCAGATTGCGCATGTCGATCAGTGCGGCTTCGTAGGCGTAGTCGTAGGCCAGATCCAGATGACCGACCTCAGCCGCCATCACTGCCTGGACACAGGCCGACAACGACGAGTCCCGCACAGTCAGGCGCTCGTAGTACTCGAAGTCACGCGCCTTCTGCTCGGCAGTGAACGCGTCACCACACCAGTACGCCGCCAGAATCAGGTCTGCCTGTTTGACCACCTGCATCCGGTAGAGCTGGAAGTACGGCGCGTGCAGGAGCAGCGGGTACTTGTCCTTGTAGCCCTCGAAGTCCCAGTCGGCGTAGCCGGTGAAGCCCTCGGACTGCGGGTGCACCCCGAGCTCCTCGTCGTACGGCACGTAAACAGCTGCCGCCGCGTCGCGCCAAGCAGCCTCTTCCTCGCTGTCGACACCGAGTGTGCGAGCGACCCCAGGGAACTGCGTGGCCATCTCGGCCGCACCCCGGAGGTTCCGCGCGGCCATGAGGTTGGTGAAGACGTTGTCGTCGGCAACCGCGCTGTACTCGTCCGGACCGGTCACACCGGGCAGATGCCATCGTCCGTGGCGGTCATGGTGTCCCAGTGAGACCCAGAGCCGCGCAGTCTCGACCAGAAGCTCCAGCCCGACCTCTTCGATGAACTGGTTGTCACCGGTGGCCCGGTGATACCGCATCACCGCTTCGGCGATATCCGCGTTGATGTGGAAGGCCGCCGTACCAGCCGGCCAGTAGCCAGAGCACTCCTGACCACGGATGGTCCGCCAGGGGAACGCCGAACCACGCAGGCCCAGTACGTCGGCGCGCTCCTTCGCCAGGCTCAGTGTCGAGTGCCGCCAGCGCAGCGCATCTGCTGCCGCGTCCGGCATGGTGTAGGTCAGCACCGGCAGGACGAAACCCTCGGTGTCCCAAAAGGTGTGGCCGTCGTACCCAGCACCGGTCAGCCCCTTGGATGGGATGGCACGCCGCTCTGCGCGAGCACCTGCCTGCAGGACATGGAAGAGCGCGAATCGCACGGCCTGCTGCAGTTCTGGGTGTCCCTGGACTTCGACGTCTGCGCCGTCCCAGAAGTCGTCCAGGTACTCGGCCTGCTGCTTCACCAGTCCGTCCCAGCCCGAGAAGCGCGCACTGGACAGCCCGGCCGCCACCTGGTCCCGGATGGCAGTCTCCGAGCGCAGACTCGACCAGCCGTAGGACAGGTACTTCACCACGCGCAACTTCTCGCCGGGCTGGAGCTGACAGATGACCGTGGTCCGCGCCCAGTCCTCCCGGACGTCCTGGTCCATCGCGAACCGGGTCGGCGCCTCCACCTCGTGCACCATCGCCGCAGCCATCAACTGCCGGCTGTGCGTGGTCCGGTGAATCAGTACGACGCCATTCTCGCCACCGTCGTGGCTGACTGGCTTGAGCGGGTTGTCGAGCACCGCTGCGACCCGTGGGTCGTCGGACAGCGTCGGCTGCGCCTCGTTGGCGACCAGCTCGGACTGGATCACGAACCGGGCCGGCTGGTCGACCGCCTCCACCGTGTACTCGATCGCTGCGACCGCACGCTGCGTCAGCGAGACCAACCGCCGGCTCCGCACCCGGATGCGCTTGCCCGCCGGGGACGTCCAGTCCACGTCGCGCTCCAGCAGACCGGTCCGGAAGTCCAGTAGCCGCTCGTGCCGGCTCAGGTAGCCATAGCGGACGTCGAACGGCGAGTCGTCGACCAGCAGCCGGATCAGCTTGCCGTTGGTGACATCCACCAGCGTCTGCCCGGACTCCGGGTAGCCATAGCCGGCTTCGGCGTACGGAAGTGGCCGTTGCTCGTAGAACGAGTTCAGATAGGTACCGGGGATCGCGTACGGCTCCCCCTCGTCGAGGTTGCCACGCAGCCCGATGTGCCCGTTCGACAACGCGAACAGCGACTCGGACTGCGCAAGGTCGTCGAGGGACAGCCGGGTCTCGCGCAAGCGCCAGGGCTCGACAGGGTGGTGCCCACGGTCGATCATCGGCTCTCCCCGGTGAGCAGCTCGGCCAGATCCTGTACGACGACGTCCGCGCCATGTGCGGCGAGCTCTTCGGCCTGTCCGACCCGGTCCACGCCGACCACTCGGCCGAACCCGCCTGCGTGGCCGGCGGCGACACCGGCCAGCGCGTCCTCGAACACCGCTGCCTCGGACGGGTCGACCCCGAACCGCCGGGCGGCGGCCAGGAACGTGTCCGGCGCCGGCTTCCCCTTCAGCCCGTCGGTCCTGATCGTGACGCCGTCCACGATCTCCTCGACGTACTGTGCGAGACCTGTCACGTCGAGAACCTCCCGGGTGTTCGCACTCGACGAGACCACGGCCCGGCGCAGTCCGGCCTGCTCAGCTGCCTGCAGGTACCGCCGGGAGCCTTCGAACACGTGGACGCCGTCGGTGCGGATGCGCTGCTGCACCGCCTCGTTCTTGCGGTTCCCGAGCCCGTTCACCGTCTCGGCGTCCGGTGGGTCGTCCGGCGTCCCCTCCGGCAGTGTGATGCCCCGGGACGTCAGGAAGTCGCGGACGCCGTCCATCCGCGGCTTACCGTCGACATAGTCGTCGTACTCCGCGCGGGCGTCGAACGGCTGGAACGGAACCCCCTGCCGCTGGGCATAGTCGCGGAGGAACCGGTCGAACATCTCTTTCCAGGCTGCGGCGTGCACGGCCGCGGTATCGGTGAGCACTCCGTCCAGATCGAACAGACAGACCCGGATCCCCGTCGGCAGTCCCAGCATCTGCACCCTCTCGCGTCGTGAGGCCTCTCCTGCGGTAGACAACTGCCAGACTAGTCAGACGACTGCTGCAGACACGCCACTCCAGCCATGACAGGCCGATTACGTGAGAACATACGGGCGACTGGGGAGTCACGGGGGTGATGGAGAGATGCGCCAGATCAGCATGCACAGCACGCTGCACAGCCGGAGCACCTCGAACGTGGGCCGTCAAGAGGTCCTGGACGCTTCACTGCGACTCCAGGTGGTCCGAGCGAGGTTCTGCGACGACCTGCTGGCCAGACGCCCGTGCGATGCTGAGGTGTTCGTCATAACGGACCGCTTCTCCCTGCGCGACTGGCTCGAGGGCCACTGTGGCCGGGCCGAGGAGCTGACCGCCGTCACCTGGACCAGGCACCAGAGCGTGGAGGCCTTCGCGCCCAGCCACCGGTTCAACCGCGACCTGGTCCAGGCAGGTGTCCGGATGACGAGCTTCTTCGATATCAGCGAGGGCTCTCCGACCATCACGGACTTCATCGTCGCGGCCGACGACATGCCGTACCACATCTCCTTCGGGCCGATCCAGCTCAAGCTGCTGGACGGTGAGCGAGTGATCGTCGAGGGCCCGGTGCTGAACGACAGGCGGAGCCTGATGATGATCCATGGCGCGGAGGCGGTCAACGCCGCCGGACAGTACCTGCGGGCAGTGCGCGGCGGCGCGGTCCGCGCGGTGGAACTGCGGGAGCACTACCCGGCCGGCCTCACACCGCGCCAGCACGTCATCGCGGCACTGCTCGGCGACGGCTGCACCGACGAGGAGATCGCCGACCGCCTGACCCTCAGCGTCCGCACCGTGCGGTACGAAGTAGCGAGGCTGATGGAGACCCTGGAGGTCAAGACCCGCTTCGCCGCCGGCGTCCGCTACGCCGAAGCAGACACCCTCGAACGCCACCACATTGCAGGAACCTGCAACCTAATCGACCACTGTGGCGGCCCACCCGCACGCTGACGGCATGCACAGGATTTTCAAGCGGCTGAGCGGTGACGGTTCCCCGGCGTGGCGTCAGCAGATGCGGATCGACGAGTTGGTCTCGTAGGCGTTGATCGCTGCACAGCACAGCGTCTCGGACAGCGCCGCACCGGCCGTGCCACCGCCCTCCATGAGCTGTAGCTCCTTCGGGAAGCCTTCGAGCGGCTGATCGAGCAGAGCGCCGTACAGGGCAGTCGCGAATTCCAGGTCGTACCAGCTCTCCTCACCGACGAGCCGCTGCAACCAGGCTGACTGAAAGAGCAGTCTGGGGACAGAACCGAGCCAGAGACCGTCACCATCGGCCTCGAGCCAGACCGGCTCCGGCAGGTCGACCGGAATGAACAGGGCGCCCACGCCGGCCATCAGCACCTGGTCAAACGTGCCACGGAGTTCGTCCGGAAGCATCGCATCGAGCTCAAGCAGCTCGAGCAGCGGCTGCCGGTAGCCCAGATACGCACCTGCGGGAACGCTGCGCGGCTCGGTGTGCGGCGGGAGCCCCAACGATGCCAGGTGCTCGTTCACCACTGCGAACATGTCCAGGCAGTGCTCGAACCAACCACTGTCCTCGTCGGCCCCCGGCTCGTCGATCCCGTCCAGCGGTCCGACGGTCAGCTCGAATCCCATCCAGCCAAGCTAACAAGTACGGCGCCCGGTGACGCCGTACTTGTCAGCATCAGGTCAGGGGTAGCTGACCACGTAGCGCTGCTGGTTGGCGGTATTGGCCGTGCCGCCGGTGTTGTTGATGACGTTCGAGATCGTGCCGACCCCGCCGAGCGAGACCGAGACCAGGTCGTGGAAGCGCACTCCCGGTGTGTCCGGGACCTCGAACGAGCGGGACGCCACGATGGAGTTGTTCGGGCTGAAGAAGCAGTAGCTGCCGACACCCCAGGCCTCGTGCGTCGTCACCGTGTTCGCGACCTTGTACGCCGCCCAGCCCTGGGTACCGCCGCCACTCGACCACGAGGCCTGGTCGGGGACGTCGTACGGGAACTCGTTCTGGTAGAAGTACGTGCGCCCGCCGTTGCCGTTCCACAGCGTCTCGTATTCCTGGTAGTGCTCGACGAACAGGCCGTACATCGTCACGTTGTTCCCGTTCACCACGAGTCCGTTGGCGGCAGTGTTGACGTTCCAGCCGACCCCCTCACCATGGTCACCGCGCCACAGCCAGAGGTGGTCGCCGATCACGTCGTTGCTGTTCACTCGCAGGCTGACGCTGGCCTTGCCGACGTGCGCGCCGCCGACACGGACGAACACGTCGTGCAGCGAGGTCGGGTTGGCCGCGTGGCCCGCGGTCGATCCGGCCGGGCCGATCTCGACCAGCGACGGCGAGTTGATCGGGCCCGCGTCTACGAGCACTCCGGCGAGCTTGACGCCGTCCACGTCGGCGACGCTGATCGCCGCCTTCCCTGTGTCGGGGACCAGAGTGGCCAGGCCGAGTCCGAGTACGACGGTGTTCGGCCGGGTGACCCGGATCGTGTCGTTGAGGTGGTAGACGCCGGGCGTGATCAACAGGTGCTTGCCCTGAGCAAGTGCCGCGTTGATCGTGTCGACGGATGCGCCCGGTTTGGCGACATAGAAGTCGGCCAGGCTGATCGACGTACCGGCGGCCGGCCCCTGGGACCAGCTGGTACCGGCCGAGTTGGTGCGCAGTGCCGGGACGAAGACGTTGTAGTTGCCCGCAGCATCGAAGTACAGGAACGGCTTCTCCCGGACCTTCGGGGTTTGGCCGATCGTCGTGTGCGACGGGTTCGGGAAGTGCTGCGGCGGTGCGCCGTTGGTCCCGAGGAACACCATGTTCCAGACCGAACCCGCCCAGCTCCCGAACTCCGAGTTTCTCGAGAACCACTGCTGCTGCGATCCCGAGACCACCCGGCCGTCGATCTTGGTGTCCGCGAACAGTCCACCGCTCGCCCAGCCGTCAGCGCCGTTCCAGAGCTGCACCTCCGGCGCGTTCTTGAGATGCATCCGCCGATACGGCGCCGCTTGAGAAACGGCCCAGCGCTCGATCTGACCGGGCGGAGTCGTGACCGCGAGGTTCTCAGCGGACCGCCAGAAGTTCTGCGTCGCGTTGCCCTTGTTGTTCGGGTTGTCCCCTTGCTGCAGCCAGTCGGCCTCGACCCGGACGTGACCGTTGAGGTTCACGTCATCGGGTGACAGCCCGAGGCCGGCCACCTGGGTGTAGAACCCGAGGTTCACGTCGGCGGTGTAGCTGCCGGGCTTGAACAGAACGGCGTACCGCTGGGTGCCGAACTGGTTCGTGTGCATCTCGGTCGCGATCTGGTTCAGCTTGTTCTGCATCTCGGTCTGCGAGCTGCCCGGTCCGTAGACGAACACGTTCGGCCCGAGATCGGGGTTGCGCGGATCGGTCGGTGGGATCACCGGACCGGTGCCGTCGCTCGTGCGCACTGCGACCTCCCAGAGCGAGTAGCCCCAGCCCGTCGAGCGCTGGGTACCGGTGATCCGCAGGTAGCGCCCGCTCCCGGCGATCTCGAGCGTCTGCGCACCTCCGGTCCCGGTCGTTGTCGAGTAGACCTCGGTCCACGCGGTCGCGTTGTCGGACAGCTCGATCCGGAACGCTTTCCCGTACGCCGCCTCCCAGGTCAGCGCGACCTGGCAGACACTGACCTTGGAGCCGAGATCGATCTGCAGCCATTGCGGATCCGAGAAAGCGCTCCCCCAGCGCGTTCCCGGGTTCCCGTCGACCGCAGCCGAGGCCGGTACACCGGCGTTCTCGGTGGACGACGCGGTGGCGGGGCGGTTCAGCGCGGCGTTCGCCGTACCGCAGGCAGCCAGCCGGTCCTGCTGCCGGGAACCGGCCACGGCGTCACCAGCACCGAGACCGGTCGCCGCCAGGGCGAGCACGAGAAGAACCAGCAGCGAACGCGCACGCAGGCGCGACGAAACATCCATGGGCGACACCAATCAGAAAGGGCGGAAAAGGTCCGAGAGAGCGCTCTCTCACCACAGTGGCGGGGCGCCGGAACGCTGTCAAGGGAACGTTCCCTGAGCGTGGTTCCGGAACTCAGCGGGGCGGGAACGCCGCCGGGATCAGGCGGATTCGCGCACGACCAGATACGGGTCGAAGACGACCGAGGACGGCGCGGTCCCGGGCGCGTCCAGCAGGGTCAGCAGCAGAGCGGTCATCCGGGCCGACATCTCTTCCACCGGCTGCGAGACCGTGGTCAGGCGCGGACGCGTGAGGCGGGCCGGCTCGCTGTCGTCGAAGCCGATCAGGGCAACGTCATCGGGAACGACGCGCCCGTTGTCGCGCAGCGCCCGGAGCGCGCCGACCGCCATCAGATCGTTGGCCGCAAAGACCCCGTCGATCTCCGGCACGGCAGTCAGCAACTCGATCATCGCCTGCTCACCACTGTCGGCGGTGAAGTTGCCGTGGGCAACTTGTACGTACGGGACGCCGTGCCGCGCCATCGCACGCTGGAATCCGGCCAGCCGGCTGTTCGCGGCGGGCAGGTCGGCCGGACCGGCGATCGTGGCCACCTGTCGACAGCCACGCTCAGCCAGATGGTTCGCAGCCAGGGCTGCACCGGCCTCGTGGTCCAGGTCGACGAAGCTGATCGGCACCGGGAGCGCGGGCCGCGCGAACAGCACCGCCGGCACACCAGCGTCGACGAACAACTGCGGCAGCGGATCACCCGCGTGGGTCGAGACCAGGAGCGCGCCGTCCGCATTCCCGCGCCGGACGAAGTCGAGAGCGTCCTGGCGGGCGCGGTCGGAGTCGGCCAGCATCAGCGTCGGATGCATCGCCCGGTCCCGCAGATAGGTGACCACACCGCCGGTGATCCGGCCGAAGAACGGGTCGGCGAACACCTGCGCGGCCGAGCCGTCCGAGCCGGACATGACCAGGGCGACCGTGCCGGTACGGCGGCTGACGAGGGTGCGGGCGGCCGCGTTCGGGATGTAGCCGGTGGAGGCGATCGCCTTGACGACCCGGCGCGCCAGATCCTGATCGACCTTCTCATTGCCGTTCACCACGCGGGACACGGTCGCGCGGGAAACCCGCGCCTTCTTGGCCACGTCTTCCAAGGTCACGGTACGTCGGGTTGCTGCCGGGGTCATGGCATCGGATCGTAGCTGGGACACGCGATTCCGCCTCAAAGTTATCCACAGGGTACGGCGGCCCCAGGTGGTGAACCGCCGTACCGGTCGGTGGGATTCAGCGTTTGTAGATCCCGAACTCGTAGAGCGAATACCCCCAGCCGGTGCCGCGCTGGGTCCCGGTCAGCCGGACGTAGCGCCCGGTCCCCCCGGTCGTGATGTCATCGACGTCGCCGTTGCCGGCCGCCGTACTGTAGAGCGGCCGCCAGGCGTTCCCGTCGTCGGAGACCTCGACCCGGTACTCGCGGGCGAACGCCCCCTCCCAGATCAGCTGGATCCGGTCGAACGACGTCACCTGCCCCAGGTCGACCTGCACCCACTGCGGGTCCGCCCAGTCGCTGGCCCAGCGGGTCGCGTTGTTCCCGTCCGTCACGTTCGACGGCGGGAACGGCGCCCCGTTGCCGGTCTGCTGGTACGACGATGCTGTCGCCGGCTTACCGCGGGCGATATTCGTGCCCTCGACCGGCGGCGCGACCACCCGGAAGGACCGGGTCTCGATGCTCACGTGCCCCCGCCCGTCCCGGACGTAGTCATACAGCTTCCAGACGCCGAGCCGCTGCGGCACCGTCACCGTGAACGGACCATTGCCGCTCGACGGTGTGCCGACCAGTGCACCACTGCCGTCGATGTACTTCCCGTTGACCTTGAAGTCATGCGAAAGCAAATCCCCGTCGGGATCAGTGACCGCCACATTGACCGAGATCGTGCCGCCGGCCGGGACATCCGTGGTCCGGCTCAGCGTCATGTTCGTGATCACCGGAGGCGTGTTCCCGCCGCCGGGGCCACCGAACGCCTGCCGGATCGCGTACCAGGCCAGGCTTTTCTCGTTGCCCGGCGTGATGTTGAACCAGACCGCTCCGAAGTCGTTCTCACTGCCGTAGTGGAACAACGTCGCCCCCAGCGCGACACCGGCGTGCCCGGTGATGCAGTTCCACGCCTGTAGGTAACCGTCCCGCTTCTGCAGATCGGTCGGCTGATCCGGTACGCCGTTCGCGTCGTTCGGGACCTCCCACTCACCAGCCGGCCCGCCCTCGGTGAGGATGTACGGCTTGTTGTAGCCGCCGTTGATCCAGTCCTGCTTCACCTGGCAGACATGGCCGTAGGAGTTCACTGCCAGCAGGTCGAGGTCCGGCGAGTACTGCTTGTAATACGGCCAGGCGCCTGTCCAGGCATCGGTCGAGGTGACCGGGTGGTTCGGGTCGATCGCGTGGATCGCCTTCGCCGCGTCGTTCACGAAGGTCGCGTACGCGATCCGCTGCTGCTCGAGCTCGGCGCCGGAGTAGCAGTTCTGCAGACCGAGCACGGACTCGTTGCCGACGCTCCACATCAGAACGCCCTGGTTGTCCTTGTACTCGGTCGTCCAGCGGCGGATCTCGTCGAGCATCGTGGTCTTGTAATTGGTGTCGGTCACGTAGTTCGCGCAACCACCGCTACCTGGGCCGCCACCGGGCTGGAGCCAGTAGCCGGCGACCACTCGCATGCCGTTCGCGGCAGCCGCGTCGAACAGCGCCTTCGAGCTCGCGTCGGTGCCCCAGGTGCGAACCGTGTTGACGCCGATCGCCTTCAGCTCGGGCAGCCGCTGAGCGGCCTCGGTCGGCGGCGGCCCCCAGGTCAGGCCCTTCACGACCCAAGGATTGTCGTTCACCAGCAACTGCCAGTTGCCCTGGCTGCCGGCGATCCGGACCGTTCCGGAGCCTTGCGGCGGGCCACTGTCGCCCGGCGTACCGAAGACCTTGAACTCGAACAGCGAGACGCCGTACCCGTTCGCGCGAGTGGTGGCGAACATGCGGACGTACCGGCCGCTGCCGCTCACGTTCAGAGTCTCGGTGCCACCGCGGCCGGCGGCTGTGGTGTAGATCGGGTTCCATTGCTGGCCGTTGGCCGAGACCTCGAGGCGGTAGCCGGTCGCGTACGCCGCCTCCCACTGCAGGACGACCTGTTCGACGGTGGCGGTCGAGCCGAGGTCGACCTGCAGCCACTGGTTGTCGGCCCACACACTCGACCATCGGGTGTTCGCGTCACCGTCGACCGCGGCCGAGGCCGGCGTTCCGGCACCTTCGGAGGTCGATGCGGTGGCCGGTCTGCCTTGGGAGAGCAGGGTCGCGGCCTGCGCCGGGACGGCCGACACCACCAGGTTGCCGAGCGCCACCAGCGCCACTGCGATCAGGACCGCGGCGGGCCGGCGCCGTCGCCGGCGGGCACGCAGAGCGGGCAAAAGCTTCATCGGGCGGACTCCTTTTGCGGGAGAGCTCCTGGGTCAGGAGCGGTGAGAGAGCGCTCTCTCGCGGACCGATCGTGACCGTTGCTTTCCGGTGTTGTCAATGCTTCGGTACGCCGGTTCCACGCTCAGCGTGGTTCCGGAACCACGGAGGGTTGACACCGCGGGACCGCAAGATCATGGTTCTCCAGAGAGCGCTCTCTCGCGATCCGTCCGACCGCGGGACACCCCGATCACCCTGCCGACCCTGACCGATCGCCGCCCCGCGGAATCCCCCACGAGGAGGAGTTCCGTGTTCTCGACCAGGAAGAAAGTGCTCTACGCCGGCGGTACCGCCGCCGGTCTGATCGCCGCCGTACTGACCGCCGCTGTATCGACCGTGCTGGCAGGCTCGTCCGCGCACGCCGCCGACGAGGTGACGCATCACGAGTTCCAGGTCAACTGCACCGTGAATCACCGGGCGCCCGACGACCCGATCGTGTTCCCGAACATGCCGGGCGCGTCCCACGACCACAGTTTCGTGGGCAACAAGACCACCAACGCCGCCACCACACTGAACAGCCTGAACGCTGCCGGTCCGTACGCGACGACCTGCCTGAACCCCGACGATCTGTCGGCGTACTGGTGGCCGACGATGTTCCGCGGCAACGACCCGGTGAGCCAGACCTGGCACCAGACCATTTACTACAAGTCCGGCATCCTCGACTACCAGGCGGTCCGCCCGTTCCCGCCGGGGATCCGGTTCGTCGTCGGCAGCCCGGCGGCGACCCAGGAGGCGTTCCGGACCTCTCCTGGTGCCGTCGAGGGCTGGGAGTGCGGCGACAGTGCGCACAACTGGGACTTCCCGGCCAACTGCCCGGCGGGAACCCAGCTCAACATCCGCTACCAGGCGCCGAGTTGCTGGAACGGCCGTGACCTGGACAGCGCCGATCACAAGAGTCACATGGCCTACCCGGTCAACGGGGCCTGCCCGGCCTCGCACCCGAATCCGCTGCCGATGCTGGAGTTCAAGATCGCGTTCCCGGCCGACGGCGACGTGACCAATGTCCGGCTGGCGAGCGGACGTGGTTACTCCTGGCACTACGACTTCTTCAACGCCTGGGATCCGCCGACCCTGGCTGCCCTGGTGAGCCACTGCATCAACGGTGGTCTGCAGTGCAACTCGCGCGGATTCGACCTCTACAAACCTCACCGCGGTCAGGTTCTCGGCGACAACTACCGGCTGCCCGGACGCCCCTGACCTCTTGATCCTCCTGCGGTGCCGGGGACAGGGCAGGCCCTGGTACCGCAGGACGGCAGCTGCGCATCGTGGACTTCGAACTCCGCGAGACCTGTGAGCTCGGTCTCACCCGATCCGGCCGGCCGCAGGCGCTGGTGTCGCACGCTGTGACCGTCTCGTTCCCCTTTCGGCCCTCTCCCGGGCCTCCAGTTGCCGACCGCAACAAAGTTGTGAGAAACGTTCTGGCCCTCCAGAACGATAGGGACACTGGGAGGGGGTGATCCGGTATGTGCGAAGTGACTCGCCGGTTGCTGGCACTGTTGCGTTTACTCGAGACCGATAGCAAGCGATCCAGTGTCACGGAAGACGACGTTCTGCTGGACACCAAGTTCGGCCGGACCTCGGCGGAGTTCCCGATCGACCGCTACTAAGTAGCCGTCGTCGGGCTCCGCCGTGAGATCGGGGAATGCCAGAACCGGGCCATCGACTGTACCCACCGGGTTGTTGTCCATCGATTACCAACGGCACTCTCCGCACAGTCGATGGATGCGGCCGTCCTCGCGCGTCAAGTGAACCCACCGTGCCGATGGCAATCAGGGCGGACCGCCACCACCCACCAACCGCGCCGGCCACCCCGGCTGAGCACAGCACAAGGGTGCAGACACCCGCCCCAACCGCGTTGGACGGTGCTGGCGGTCCGGCCGTTGCCGCATCCCGGCCGCGCCAGATCGCGTCGGCACCTGGGCATCGGCACCTGGGGCATCGGCACCTTGGCGTCAGCACCTTGGCCTCGGCACCTTGGCCTCGGCAGCTGGGCGTCGGCACCTTGGCAGCTGCGGACCTGGCGGCCGCGGACCTGGCAGCAGCAGACCTGGCAGCAGCAGACCTGGCAGCAGCGGATCTGCAGGCCATCACAATCGCGGTCGCCCAGCTGCCGCCACGCTCAGCCGACCTCGTCGCCCTCACTTGTGATGGCCTGGCGGTCCGCGCCGGGCACCCGCTTCCGGCGGGGCGAGATTGCGTTCCCGCCCGTGGTTCAGCTGGCGAGTTGGTTACGGGCGGTTCGGACGGTGAGGCCGCGGGGGGACTCGGGGAAGCGGTCGAGCAGGTCTTGCAGCTCGGCGGCGGTGACGTTGGCCCCGAACGCTTCGGTCCCCGGCTCCAGCTGGACGCCGTCGGCCAGCGAACCCGCGATTACCGGGTCGAACCCGAGGTCGTCGACGATCGCCGCCACCTCGGCCGCCTCCAGCGGCGGCCCCGCGACCGCGATCGCCTTCCGCCCAGGTGATCCGGACGGCACGGCACCATCCTCGAGATCGTGGTAGCCCATGTGGTTGAAGGCCTTCACCACCCGCGACCCGGGCAGGAACTCCTGGACGATCTCGGACGACGAGGTCCGCGGATCGGTGAGGTCGTCGCGGATACCGTCGACCTCCCACCAGTAGTTCATCGCATCGATCACGAGCTTGCCGCGCAGCGCCTCGACCGGCAGCGCCCGATGCTTGCCGAGCGGCAGCGCGAGGATCACCACATCCGCCCGCGCCGCCGCGTCGGCCGCGGTGGTCGCGACCGCGCCCGGCGTGACGACCTCCACGATCAGCGCGATCTTCGACACCTCCCCGGAGCCTGCGATCAGCACTGGATACCCGGCCCGGACCGCGAGCCGCGCCAGCACGGTTCCGACCTTCCCGGCACCGAGGATCGCAACCGTCGGCCTACCGGATCGAGACCCCGGACGGACCGACCCAGCGACACCCGAGCCGCTCATGCTTCCGCCAGGATCTCGCGCACCATCGGAATCACCTTGCTGCCGTACAACTCCACAGCGCGCAACCTGTCCGAACCGGGCACCGACCCCGCCGAATAGATCAGGTCGAACCGCCCGACCCCGAGCTTCTTGACCGCACCGGCGATCCGGCGAGCCACGGTGTCCGGCGAACCGACGTACAGCGAACCGTGCGCAACCTCCGCATCGAACTCCGACCGCTTCACCGGCGGCCAGCCGCGCAGCGCGCCGATGCGGTCCCGCATCACCTTGTAGCGCGGGTAGTAGATCTCCTTCGCCGCCTCATCGGTGTCCGCGACGAAGCCCGGCGAGTGCATGCCGACCGGGTGCGCGACGGTTCCGAACTGCTCGGACGCCCGCTTGTACAGATCCAGGTACGGCGCGAACCGCTCCGGCGAACCGCCGATGATCGCCAGCATCAACGGCAACCCGTAGAACGCCGTACGGATGACGGACTGCGGTGATCCACCGACGCCGACCCAGGTGGTCAGCCGGCCGGACTCCGTCTTGGGGTAGACGTCCGCGTTGTCGAGGGAGGCGCGGACCGTGCCTTCCCAGGTCACCGGCTTCTCGTCGAGCAGCCGCGCGAACAGCTGCAGCTTCTCCTCGAACAGCACCTCGTAGTCGGCCAGGTCGTACCCGAACAGCGGGAAGGATTCAGTGAACGAGCCGCGCCCGAGGATGACCTCCGCGCGGCCGTTCGACAACGCGTCCACGGTCGAGAACCGCTGGAACACCCGCACCGGGTCGTCCGAGCTGAGCACGGTCACGCCCGAGCCCAGCTTGATCCGCGACGTCTGTCCGGCGATCCCGGCCAGCACCGTCTCCGGTGAGGAGATCGAGTACTCCGGCCGGTGGTGCTCGCCGAGCGCGATCGCGTCCACGCCCAGCTCATCGGCCAGCACGGCCTCCTGCACCACCTGCCGGATCGCCGCCGCATCCGACACCAGCTCGCCGTTCGCACCCTCCGGCACATCGCCGAACGTGTCGAGACCGAACTCCAGGCCACTCATTTCCCGCTCCTGTCCACGTCACCAAAGTCTAGGTTGACATATCAACGCGCAACAGGGCGGCGTTCATTCCCGGGCAGTCACCACTTGTCGTAGTGGACGACCTTGTCCAGGTCCCGGCGCGGTCCGGGCTTGAAGTCGGTGCCGATCGTGTGCGCGACCGGGATCAGGACCCCTTGCCGGACGTCATCCGGTACGCCGAGCAGCTCCGCCACCTCCCGCTCGTACTTGAGGTGCAGCGTGGTCCATGTCGTCCCCAGCCCGCGGGCCCGCGCGGCGAGCATGAAGTTCCAGGCGGCGGGGAGGATCGAACCCCACAGACCGGCCTGGTTGCCCTGCGGCAGCGACGGCGCCGTGATGCACGCGATCACGAAGACCGGCACCTTGCCGAGGTTGTCACCCAGGTACGCCGAACTGTCGTACACCCGCTTCTGCACCGGATCGACCTCGGGCCCCTGCGCGGCCTCGGTCGCCGCGAAGTACGCGTGCAGCGAGGTGCGGTAGTACTCCGCGATCTTCGCGCGCTTGTCCTGGTCGGTGATCACCAGCCAGTGCCAGCGCTGGCCGTTGCTGCCGGAGGGCGCCTGGGTCGCGATCTCGAGACACTCGCGGATCAGTTCGGGCGCGACGGGCCGCTCCAGGTCCAGGCGCTTGCGGACGGCGCGGGTCGTGGTGAGCAACTCGTCTGGGTTCAGGTCAAGGGTGTACACGCGTGTCAGTGTTTCACCCGCCGAGCCTGCCCCGCGACTTCAGCTCATGTCGCGACGGCAGGGATCGGTGACGCCTCCGCCGCTGCGGCCGGATGGCGTCGTACGGCGATCGGTATGAACGCGCCCGCGATTCCGAAGAGCACGGCCGTGAGCAACCAGCCGGGCCAGCCCCAGCTGACCGCAATCGTGGTCAGGATGAGCGGCGCGACGAGATCGCCGAGCTGGTGCCCCATCGCGTACGCACCCTGGTACTGCCCCTGCGCACCGGGCGGCGCGAGCTCGAAGCTGACTCCCCAGCCGCCGGCGGACTGCAGCATCTCCCCCAGCACGTGCACGAGCGCCGCAACGATCAGGAGCGCAATGGTCACCGGCCCCGACGTGAGATCGGTGATCGCCAGCACGCCGCAGGCGGCCGCGAGCAGCAGCCCCGAGCGTCGGCCGGCCCGCGCTGCTCCCGCCAGGTGTTCCGTTCCTCGAGCTGCACGGATCTGGAGAAACACGACCACGAGAGCATTGATCACGAGCAACACCGAGATCATCCACCGCGGAGCATCGGTCGCCGTGACGATCCAGAGCGGGATCGCGAGCTGCGCCATCACGTTGTGCATGTTCAGCACCCCGTCCAGTACGACGAACGCCAGGAACGGCCGATCCTTGAGCGCGGTAAGTCCCGAGGGAGCGCTCTCTGACACCACCCCGGCCACGGGCGGCAGACCGAACTGGATCATCGCGGCCGTCACGCAGTACGTGACCGCGTTGGCCAGGAGCGCCCCGACGTACAGGCCGGGTTTGTCCAGGGCGAGCACGATCCCGGCGAGCGCCAGGCCGACGCCCATCCCGATGTTCGTGGTGACCCGAAGGACCGCGCGGGTCCGCACCCGCTGGTCGGGCTCGGACAGCCCGGCGATCAATGCCCCCTTGGCGCCGCGCTGCCCCGAGTCCGCGATCGCGGTCACCGCGGCCACGGCGACGTACGCCCCGAACGAGTGCACCTGCGTCAGCGCGCTCATCGTGATCGCCTGCAGCAGGAGGAAGCCGACGTACGCCCGGTTCGGGCCGAGGCGGTCGGCGACCACGCCGAGCGGCGTACTGGTGATCAGCCCGAGCACCCCAGCGATCGTCAGGCCGACGCCGACGTGAGCAACCGACAACTCCGCGACCCGGGTCAGGTACATCGCCCCGATCGCGGCGTACACGCCGTTGCCGAGCGTGTTCACCAGCGTCGCGATGATGAGGCGGCGCACGGCCGGCGACAGAGCAGTCGATGAGGGGGAAGTCACCCCGCGACTCAACCGCACAGCCTCGCCCAGCACCACCGGATTGACGAATCCCAGCAGCCCATCCGAGCCCGGCCGATCAGGCAGGCTTGAAGCGGTTCTCGATCGTGTCGATCAGCGTCTCGACCTGGCGATAGGTGTCCGAGCTGAAGGCGCCGATACTGCGCTCGGCACCGAGCGCATCGCGCATGGCATCCAGATAGCGGCGCTGAACGACGGCCATCTGTTCGAAGCTGTCGGGCCTGGCCGCGGCCGGAACCTGCCGGCTGGCCGAGACGAGACGCGGAATGATCCGCTCCTTCATCGTCGCCACCAACTCCGGATCGAGCGGCTCACCCGCGACCGTCTGCTCCTCGAGCGGACCCATCGCATCGATCGCCGACTCACCGATCCGCCGCAGCAACGCTTGCGTCGCGTCCCGCTTGTCCTCCGGACTCTCGGACTGGAACTTCAGCCGCGCGATCACCCACGGCAGCGTCAAACCGAAGACCACCAACGTGAACAACGCCACCAAGAAGGCCGCGAGCACCACCGTGGCGACATGCGGCGTGTCCGCCGGAATCGTCTGTACGGCGGCCACCGTGACGACCCCGCGCATCCCGGCCCAGGCCAGTACGAGTGTGCCGCGCGAGGTCAACGGCTCCCGTTCCTCGAACTCCACATCGGCCCGTCCGCGCGCCAACCGGCGGCGCGCCCAAGCCAGGCGCGACTCCTCCCGATCGCTCTCCGGGTTCATCGCGTCCAGTGCCTCTTCGAACTGACTCAACCGCGTTCGCTGCTGCTCGTTGCGATCGCCACGGCCGAACCGGCCGGACAACGCGGGCCAGGCCAGACCGATGAATCGCAGGACCACCAGCAACGCAACGACCAGCAGGACCAGCCCGGTGATCTCGCCGACAGTGGTCTCCGCCCGGGCCGCATCCACCAGCTCGGGCAATTGGTAGCCCATAGCAAGGAATACGGCGCTCTCCAGAACGAAGCTGATCGTGGTCCAGGTCGTCGCCTGCGTCTGCCGGTCCCGCGCGCTGAACCGCTTGCTCCCGAGTACGCCGGTCAGCAGTCCGGCCACGACCACCGCGAGTACGCCGGAAGCGTGCAGCTCCTCGGCCGGAAAGTAAGCCAGGAAAGGAACTGCGAACGAGATCGTTGTGTTGAGCACCGGATCGTCGAGGCGCTGCCGCAGCAGCACGGTCAGAACGCCGACCACGGCACCGATCAGACCGCCGCCGATCACCGCCCACCCGAAGTCGAGGAGAGTGTGGCCGAGGTCGAACCCACCACCGACGACCCCGATCGCGGCGATCGCCGTCCGCAGCACGACCAGCGCGGACGCGTCGTTGATCAGGCTCTCCCCTTCCAGCACAGTCATCACCCGCGGCGGCAGACCGACCCGGTGACCGATGGCCGTCGCCGCGACCGCGTCGGTCGGGCTCACCACCGCACCCAGTGCGACGCCCAGCGCGAAGGAAATACTCGGGAACAGGGCATGAACGACCGCCCCGATCGCCAGCGACGAGACGATCACCATCACGATCGACAGCCAGGCGATCAGCGACAGGTTCCGCCGGATATCGAGCACCGGCAACTGCACCGCTGTGGAGTAAAGGAGCAGCGGGAGCACTCCGGCCAGCACGATCTCCGGTTCGAGGTGGATCGTCGGCGTGCTGGGCAGGTAGCTGGCTCCGATGCCTAGCGCGACCAGAAGCAGCGGCGCCGCGACACCGGTCCGCCGCGCGAACACCGAGGCCGCGATCATGATCGCGAGCCCGGCCCCGGCGATGAGCAAGAACTGATGGTCCACGTCACCGGACTCTAACCGCCGGCGACCGCCGCGCCCGGGAAGCACTCGGACGGCGCGCAGGGGCGGTCACCGGCCGCCCGCGCGGCCATACCCGGCGGTCTGAACGGGCAGCGTTCGGCAATGGGAAAGCGCTCCCCGCTCGACAGGCCGAATTACTTTGATAAGGTTCCTTCGAATACTTCCGTAAGGACACTTTGAAATTCCCGTGAAGGAGCAGCCCTGCCGAGCTGAACCGGTTTTGGCAGGCCGACCGTACTGGGGACGATTGCTATGCCGAACACTGGGACCGACCTGTACCGCGCCGCTTCGAAGGTGCCCTACTCCAGCGCTGATGCCGATACCTACCTCGCCGCGACGCCGCTGCGCGACGTCCGGAAGACCCTGCCGCTGCGGGTCCTCTCCGCGGCGGATTACGAACACTGGCAGACCTACGGTTACACCGTGGTGAAACACGCTATTCCACACGCGAAGGAGCTCCTGGACTTCGCCTGGGAATTCCAGGGTCTCGAACCGGACCACCCGGAGACCTGGTATCCGGAGTATGAATTCCGTTCAGAGCTCGAACGCGACCTGTACATCTACGGATTTGTCGAGGCCTATCAGCACCAACTCATCTGGGACAGCCGGCAGGCACAGCGCGTCTACGACGCCTTCGTCGACGTCTGGGACTGCGAAGAGCTCTGGGTCACGCTGGACCGGCTCAACCTGAACCCGCCGAACGTCGGCAACCGCGACCGCGCGCTGATCCCGGCCACCGAGACGGGCTTCGACATCGATCTGCACTGGGACGTCGACAGCACGCTCGACGTACTGCCGCAGCGGGTCCAGGGCATCATCGCGCTGACCGACACCACCGCCGACAGCGGTGGGTTCCAGTGCTGCCCCGAACTGTTCCGTCAGTTCGAGAGCTGGCGAGCCGAACAGCCGCTGGACCGTGATCCGATCCGGCCCGCCATCGATCGGAACGCGTTTCCGGTGATCCGGCCGCAGCTCGAGGCCGGCGATCTCCTGATCTGGAATGGGATGCTCGCACATGGCGTGGCCCCGAACCGCTCCGTGAACAGCGTCCGCTCCGTGCAGTACCTGTCGATGATGCCGGCGCTGGAGACGCACCAGGATCTCGTGCGTTCGCGCGTTGATTCCTGGCGAAAGCTCAGTACACCGGAATGGAACGCGACGCTGATCGGCGACCGGATCAAGCACGAGTCGCTCCGATACCCGACCGCCGAGCTGACCGCCCTGGGACGCAAGTTGCTGGGGCTCGATTCCTGGCACAGCGCTACTGGAGGGGAGAACAGGTGAAGCGCATCTGCCTGGCCCTGCCCACCGACCGCGCCTGCACTCCGATACTGCGTGAACTTGCGGAAGAGGCGGAGTACGCGGTCTCACATTTCAACGTTGAGATCGCCGTACTGATCCTGGACTCGAGCTCCCCGGCGGACTTCGGCGAGCACGCTCGCGTTCTCGCCGCGCTCCCGAGAACGCCGGGGATCGAGATCGTGCATCTCGATGAGAACGCGCAGCGGGCGTTTCTC
Organism: Kribbella sp. NPDC056345; assembly: GCF_042262745.1. Classification (NCBI taxonomy): domain Bacteria; kingdom Bacillati; phylum Actinomycetota; class Actinomycetes; order Propionibacteriales; family Kribbellaceae; genus Kribbella; species Kribbella sp. NPDC056345. The sequence continues at coordinate 43,616 of NZ_JBHJQQ010000025.1, forward strand.
CAGAACGTGATCAAGAGCGCGGCGGTCGCCGAACCCGAGCGGGTCCTCGACCTGATGCTGCCCGGGCGGCGCTCGTACGGCGCCTGTACGAACCGGGCGTTCGTGATCGCGGCCGCGCTGGGGTGCGAATCCGTGCACCGGCGCGACTCGGACTGCACCTACCAGGAGCTGGACGGTGCGAAGATCTTCCCGATCCACCACGAGCTCACCATCGGTACGACGGCCGCGGCGGCCCGCGACCGGGTGGCCACCGTCGACCTCGCACCGGGCAGCGACGACCTGCCGGTGGTGATGGCAGGCGCGTCGTTCATCGGCGACATGTCCGTGGACATCGACGACATCCGGCAGCGTGATCCCGAGATCTACTATGACGTGGTCAGCCTGTGGGCACCCGGCGGCGCGACCGAGGCGGAGAAGCGTGCCCTGGTTGCGGAATCCTTCACCGGGGCAGGCACTTCGCCGTTCCGTGCCGACGAGTCGGTGCTGACCGTTGTCGACCCGATGCGTGTCGACATGTCGAATATCGCCTTCCACCGGGTCCAGGAACAGGTTCCGTTGCCGCCGGCAACCGATACGATCGGCAGCGACTACTTCCTGATGCACCTGGTGCACGACGCCGGGCTGCCCGGTGTCCTGCACAACCGGCACATCGTGAACTTCCACACCGGTGAACGGAAGACCGACGAGGGTTTCGCGTCGTACCAGCTGGCGTTGACCAAGTTCTTCCTCTCGATGCTCTACCTGCACTTCGTCTACGAGCGCATGGGTGTGGCGGGCAGCTCGCTCCGTGACGCCCAGGGAGATGTCGACGCGGCGGCGGTTGCGGAGATCGTCCGGCAGAGCATCCGGCTGCCCGTCGACGAGAACCTCGACCGGCTGGAGAAACTCGGCCGGGCCTACCGCCGGCTGGGCGGCCGGCATGCCGGCTTCGCCGAGACGCTGGCGGTCCGGCGCGAGGTGTTGCTGGACGAGGCGCGCCAGGACATGGACGACTTCGCGGTGCTGATCGACGTCTGGCAGTCGTTGATCAGGGCAAGTACCTCGGCAGGAGCAGGTCTGTTCAGATGAACACTGTTCTGAGTGATCGGCTGCGAACCGCCTTAGAACTCGCAGACCACGATCAGATCATCTTCGATCTGGGCGGGATCGAAGCCGCGTACGGCGCGCTGACCGAGGAGCTGCCGGAGATCGCGGTCCGGTTCGCGATCAAGTCGTGTCCCGTGAACGGCGTTCTCGCGAGCCTGGCCGGCCGCGGCTCGGGATTCGATGCCGCGAGTCCTCAGGAGATCATCCAGGCGCTCGAGACCGGTGTAGCTCCAGAACACGTTCACTACGGGAACACGGTCAAGTCGGATCAGAACATCGCCGAGGCCTACCGGCTCGGGATCCGGGACTTCGCGACCGACAGCGTTCCCGATGTGGTCGCGATCGCCGCGAGCGCACCGGGATCCCGGGTGTTCTGCCGGCTGGGGACCACTGGTGAGGGTGCGTTGTGGGGCCTCAATCGCAAGGCCGGCTGTTCGGTGCGGGACGCGTTGATCGTGCTGTCGATCGCGCGTGCCCAGGGGCTGGTGCCGTCGGGGCTGTCGGTCCACGTCGGTTCGCAGCAGATGACGACCGCCGCCTGGGAATCCGCATTCAGCCAGCTGGCCGAGGCGATGACCGAACTCGCGGATCTGGACATCCACATCAACCGGATCAACCTCGGCGGCGGGCTTCCGGCCCTGGGCTATCTCGACCGGGCCGGTACGGCGCTCGATCCGTCGCTGGCCGAGATCTTCGGCACCATCCGGACCGGGATGAAGCGGTTGCAGGAGCTCACCGGAACCGCGATCGAGTTCGTCATGGAGCCCGGGCGGCATCTCGTCGGTGACCACGGTGCGATCCGGGCCCACGTCGTACGGCTGTCGTCCCGGCAGCAGCCGGACGGTGCGCGGGAGCGGTGGCTGTATCTCAGCTGCGGGAAGTTCAACGGGTTGTACGAGGTCGACCAGGTGCGGTACCGGATGGTGTTCCCGACGCATCCGGAGGGACTCCGGGTACCGGCGGTCGTCGCCGGGCCGACCTGCGACAGCGACGACGTCTTCGGTCAGGAACCGTCCCCGGCCCGGGTGCCGGCGACGATCGGCTCCGGTGATCCGGTCTGGATCCTGTCCTGTGGCGCGTACTCCACCAGCTATACAACGCAACGCTTCAACGGCTTCGAGCCCCTACCGGTGACTGTGCTGCCGGTCAGCGTGCTGCCGGTGGAGATCCATGCTTGAGACGGTTCGCGTGCGGCCGATCAGCGACACCGATTGGCCGCACATCGCCGAGCTGGAACAGGCGGCGTACGGACCTCTCGGGCTCTCCGAGGGCCGGCACGCCCTGGAATCCTGGAGAGCGCTCTCTCCGGAAACGTGCTTCGTTCTCGGAGAGTCCGGAGCCGTGCGCGGCTACGTTCTCGCGATGCCGTTTCCGTACGGCGACTATCCGCGGCTGGGGATGTCGACCGGCGCGCTGGTGGGTTCGCCGAACCTGCATCTGCATGATCTCGCGGTCGCGCCGGCGTTCCGTCGTACCGGTCTGGGGCGCGAGATCGTGACTCACGTGAACGCTGTAGCTCGAGAACGCGGGTTTCTCACGATCTCGCTGATCGCGCTCTCCGGAACGGCGCTCTTCTGGTCATCCAACGGCTTCCGCCCCGATCCAGCCGCCCCCGCCCCCACCGGCTACGGCGACAACGCCCGCTACCTGACCAAGGTCCTCTAGAAAGGGCTCTCCGCATGCGCGACGAGTTCCGCCGCTCGCAGCTGGCGATCGCGGCACTGTTCGGCTTCCTCGGTTTCCAGTACTCGACTTGGGCCGCCAGGATCCCGATGCTCAAGAGCTCTCTCGATCTTTCGAACGCCCAAGTGGGGCTGCTGCTTCTGGCCACGGGCATCGGTGCCGCGATCGCGTTCCCGATCGTCACGTTTCTGATGAAACGACTGGGATCGCGACGGCTCGCGCTCGTTGCCTGCCTGGGGCTGACACTCGTGCTGCTGGCCTTGGCCGTCGTACCGAATCAGCCGGTAGCGCTGGTGGTGATGCTGCTCGACGGCGTTCTGGTCGCGTGCCTTAACGTCGCGATGAATGCTCAAGGCACCGCGCTGGAAGTGAAGTACGAACGCAACACCATGGCGAAGCTGCATGCCGCCTTCAGCGGCGGCATCTTCACCGCAGCCCTGCTCGCCTCCACCGTTACCGCCGCCACGACGAACCTGCTGACCCACTTCACCATCGGCGCGGCAATCCTGGCAGCACTCGCGGCATTCGCCTCGCGGGCCCTTCTGCCCACCGACCTTCCCGCAACCGAGAAGGCCAAGGGCAAACTCACCATCCCGTCGAGAACCATCGCCTGGCTGGCCGTCGCCATGGTGTTCGTCACCGTCGTCGAAGGCGCCATGAACGACTGGTCTGCCCTTTACCTCAAGGAGATCGTCGGCGCACCACCCGCCGTCCTCCCGCTAGGCATCGCCGTGGTCTCCGCCACCATGCTCCTCACCCGTTTGTTCGCCGACTCCCGCCGAGCAGCCTGGGGCGACCGCCAAGTAGTCCTGGCCGGCGCCACCATCGCCGGCACCGCCCTCGCCACCGCTCTCCTGATCGGAGGCCTCATCCCCACCCTCATCGGCTTCGCCTGCGTAGGCCTGGGCATGGCCGCCGCCACTCCCTGCCTCTACGCAGCCGCCGCCAAACAAGGCCCCAACGCCCTGACACTCGTAGCCACCATGGGCACCCTCGGCCTCCTAGCCGGCCCACCCGCCATCGGCGCCCTCACCAACGCCACCACCCTCCTCTACGGCATGGCAGCAGTAGCCCTCTCCGCCCTCCTGGTAACCGCCTGCACCACCCAAATCACCTGGACCCCCGCCCCCAAACCCGAACCAGCCCCCGCCACCGACTGACCCGCCGTACGCTGGTGCTCCGAAGAAGGTGCACAGCTGATGCCGATCGCCGAGCAGCTCGTCACAGACCACAGCAGCGTCAGCTCGGCCGGCCCTCTCAATGACTACCCCAGCGTCGGCGTGTGATGCCCTCCAGGCGCTTGGCCTGAAGGGGCAAAGCGTTCGCGGCGGGCGAATCGGCGGAGCTACTCTCCTTGGATGGCTGAGCTCGAATCGAAGCGTTCGCAGGTGGCTCGGATTCGCCGGACGGCGGTCCGGGCGCTGGCGGACTATGCGATCGACGGGCCGCGGTTGACGTTCATCGCGCATGGCGACAACACGACGTTTCGGGTGGACTCCCCCACTGGGCGATACCTGCTGCGTGTTCACCGGGCTAACCGGCACGGGCCGGGGGTCGACTCGCGGGATGCGGTCGGGTCGGAGCTGGAGTGGTTGGCTGCGCTGCAGGCGGACACGGACCTCGACGTACCAACGCCGATCCGCACTCGCGCCGGGCAGTGGACAACCGTCGCCGATGACCTGGTCTGCTCGGTCCTGGGCTGGCAAGACGGTCGCATGCAGGCGAACCATCCGCACCCCGTGCATTTCCGGCGACTCGGCGGCGTACTCGCTCGTCTGCACAACCACACCGCAGCCTGGAACCCACCCACCAAGCTCGTGCGCATGCGCTGGGACTGGGAGACCTTCTTCGGCAACACCATGGAGTACGGCGGTGTCTCCGCGGCCGACTGCTGGGATCTCCTACCGCTCCCGGTGCGCACCCAGTTCGACGAGATCGCCCGCCGGATGCGCACCACGATGGCAGACCTCGGCACGGCCTCCGACACCTTCGGCCTCATCCACGCCGACCTGCACCTGGAGAACGCGCTCTTCCACGGCGACGCCGTCCACATCATCGACTTCGACGACTGCGGCTTCGGCTACTGGCTCTACGACATCGCCGTCCCCCTCTGGGACAACCGCTACCGCGACGAGTTCCCCGCACTGCGCGCTGCCCTCCTCGAAGGCTACGGCGAACACCGCGAACTCCCCGATCTCGCCCATCTCGACAACTTCATCGCCACCCGAGACGTTGCCTTCGGCCTCTGGTTCGCCGGCATGGCACAAGTCAACCCCGCCTTCGCCACTGACCTCGACAGAACCATGAACTACATCAACCGCTCCCTCGACAACCTCCTCTAACCACCCGAGCCGTCGCGGGTTCGGCGCGTCAGTGGGGGCGGTCCGCGACGCGGGCGTGCGGGGTCCATGATGGGGGCACCGGCTTGGAAGGTAGGAGCATGACAGAGGTTGAGCCCAGTACTGCGTGGCGTGAGGTTGTTGGGGCGGACGAGGAGGAGCGGCACCGGCGCCAGGCGGAAGGATTTGTGGCGATGCAGGTGCGCAAGTCCGGGAAGTACGGGGTGGGGCGCGCGTTGCATCGGCGGCAGGTGGCTGCGTTGCGGGCGCGGGTCGAGATAGCTGAGGGGTTGCCGGAGTACGCGCGGCAGGGTCTGTTCGCTCGGCCGGGATCGTTCGAGGCCTGGCTGCGGGTGTCCAACGGTGGGTTCAACGTCGCGGCGGACAAGGCTCCGGACGTTCGTGGCTTCTCGATCAAGATCCTGGGGGTGAGCGGGCAGGGAGCGCTGGGTGGAGAGGCGAAGAGTCAGGACTTTGCCCTCATCAACCATGAGCACTTCAGCTCGGCGACCAGCGAGGACTTCAGCGGAGTCGTTCTCACCACTGGCAGTACGCCGGGTGGTGCGATCCGCCGGCTCATCGGGTCCCCTTCGTTAGTGCCGAAGGTGCGGGAGGTGATCACGGCGATCCGGACCCCGTTCACCGGCTTTGCCACGCAGGACTTCTTCAGCGCCGCACCCGTTGCCTTCGGCCCGTACGCCGTCCGCGTGCGGCTCGCGGCTGCGTCCGATCAGGTGGATCCGGCAGCCGCGCAGGACTGGGGTGCTGATCTGTTCCGACGGCTGGCGGTCGCGCCACTCGGCTACGAACTGCAGGTTCAGTTCTTCCAGGACGAGGCAACCACGCCGATCGAGGACGCTTCCGCAACCTGGTCGACGCCGTACCTGACCGTGGCCAGGCTGATCGTCCCGCAGCAGGAGCCCGACGACGAGTTCGCCAAGACCGTCGAGGCGGCTCGGTTCGATCCGTGGAACGCGCTGGTCGAGCATCGGCCGCTCGGTGAGGTGATGCGGGCCCGCAAGGTCGCGTACTTCGCGAGCCAGCAGGCCCGCATCAGGCGGTGAGCTTGGCTAGTTCGGCCAGCTCTGCGGGCGGATCGAGTACAGGCTGGATGACGAGTTCGTCGATCCCGGCTGCCTCAAGGACGGCGAGGCGGCCGAGGAGGTTGTCGCGGGTGCCGACCAGAGCGAGTTTGTCGATCAGTGACGGCAAGATCAGGTCGCGGTCTGCTGGGTCGATGCGGCTCAGGTAGTTGGTGTAGAGCTGGCGGTAGCGGTCCGGCGTGGCGCCTGTGGTGCCGCGTCGGTTGAGGAATCGCTGCACAGCCTCGCGTTCCGCGGGGCCGAGGACCTCGGCGAAGGAGGGTTTGTCGGCGGCGAAGACCAGGAAGGACAGAACGGTGTGACCGGTCGCCTCACGCACCGCGTCGCCGTACGGGTCCTCGCCCTCGCCGAGCAAGTACAACGAGGTCATCAGATAGGAGTCGCCTGCGACAGGCTTGCTCGCAGCGTGCGCGGCCTCCTGCCGAGCGACGTGGAATGCACGCCAGGCCTCAGGGTCCAGAATGGCGAAGGACAGCAGGCCGGTGCTGCGACGCCCGGCGATGGCGGCTGCCTTCAGGCCTTGGGCGGCGACCACGAACTCGATCGTCTCGGCGGCCGGCTGGTCGTGCAGGAACTGGATGTCGCGGACCCGCTCGCCCTCCTGGTACCTGATCGAGCGACCGGCGGTCAGATCCTGGAGTGAGGCGGTGAAAGTCTCGAGCTCGGCCGCTGTGCTGGGCGGCATTCCTAGAGTGCGGCGGGCGGAGTTCCCGGTGCCGATGCCGCAGATGATCCGGCCCGGTGCCAGCGCGTTGAGGCTGGCGAACCCACTCGCGGCCGCCGGTATCGACCGTAAGGCCGGCGACGTCACGCCGACACCGAGTTTGATCCGGCTGGTGACCTTCGCACACAAGGCCAGAGCTGCGAACGGATCGCCGTGAACCATGGGAGTGTCGTAAACCCAGAAGCTACTCAAACCCAGCTCTTCGGCCTGTACGGCGAGATCCTCCACACCGGGGCTTGCCGCGACTATGACGCCTGTACGCAAGATGCCTCCTGACCGGGTGCCGGCGGAAGTAGCGTATCGCCCGCAATCGGCTGTCACCCGCGGATTGCCCGTTGGGGCATATGTTAAGGGCCACCCCTTGCGGGGTGGCCCTTAACAGTGTGAATGTCCGGCGGCGTCCTACTCTCCCACGACCTCCCGGTCGCAGTACCATCGGCGCT
>NZ_JBHJQQ010000026.1:0-42596 GCF_042262745.1 Kribbella sp. NPDC056345
AAGACACGATCCGGCCACGAAAGCCTTAGAGGATGGTCAGGAGGTCCGGCCGCTTCCGCGTCCTGCACTCGCTCCCAACAAGAAGAACATTACTGATGTTCACCCTCCAGATGCAAATCGGGGGTGGAAGCCGGTCCAGCCGGCTCCCACCGCCGCGTACAGCACCGTCCAGCAGACGCCTCTCGGCGAGTGGCCGCTCGAAGCGGCTGAGGTTGAGGCCCGGGGGTCTTGTACCGGACGGCATCAGATGTAACCGGGCCGGTCCGCGACCTATTCCCGCACGCAGTCGAGCTCGAAACCGCTCTGCTGGAAGACGAGCCGACCCTCCCGCAACTCCAGCTGCGCCTGGGTACTCGAGGCCATGAAAGTCGTGGCCGAGAGCGCGAAGAACCGCAATGGCGCTTGCCCCTCGAACGTGACCCGCAGACCACTCCCCCATACCTGAACCCCGAACCGCAGCCGATCACCAAGGCGGTAGTCGCCGGCAAGCTCTGCCAGCACTTCTGGTTCAGGCACATCAGAGAGCTGAGCCGCGGGCCGATAGTCCTCCCACCCGTACGACGAGGCCGCATTCGCGAACGCTCGCATCCCGAGCCGATGGCCACCATCGGAGTTCGTCATCACGGCAGCGCCGTACCCAGTGGCCCGGTCGACGAGCAGATTGCAGCGGAACCCGACGTTCCCTCCGCTGTGGCCGAAGAGCTGACCGGAGTCGCTCAGGAACGGACCGATCCCGACCTGGGTCAGGCCGGCGATCGGATCGGTCACCTGGATCACCGGTGTCAGCATCTGCCGCGCGAGCTCCGGCGACACGAGAGCACCCCGCGCACCGGCGTACGCCTCCTGGACCCCGATCCCGAACCTGGCCAGGTCGGTCGGAGTGGTCCACAGCCCTGCGGCGGCCAGCTCCGGATACACATGCCAGCAACCTTCGACCGTTTCACCGGACTCGTCGTGGCCGATCGCGGCCCTCCCGGCAAGATCCGGCGGCAGTGGTTGGGCGAAGGCGCTGTCCGACATCCCCAGTGGTTCGAGGACCAACTCACGCATGAGATCAGGGAACGGCGTACCGGTCACATCTTCGAGGAGCTGCTGGATGACCGTCGTACCGCCGCCCGAGTAGGCGAACTGTGCGCCCGGGATGCGCTCCACTCGTGGTCCGGCGGTGTTGCTCGGTGGTGCGCCCGTGAGGATTTCAAGGGTCGTCGGCAACGACGCGTCGGGGTGGTAGCCCGGAAACCCGGGCGTTGTCAGCCCCGCGCTGTGACTCGCGAGCTGCCGTAACGTGACGACAGGTTGCCAAGCACGCGTCGGCGGCACCTGCCACGACGTGAGCCGGCGGTTGACGTCTTCGTCCAGCTCGAGCAAACCGCGATCCACCAGCCGCAACATCGCGAACGCCGTGACCGGCTTGCTGATGGAGGCGGCTTGGAACAGCGTCCCCGGCTCAACCGGTGCCGGCTTCCCTGCTTCGAGGACTCCGGCCGTCCCGGCGTACGCAATCTCGCCGTTCTCGATCACTGCCCAGCTCACGCCGGGCACCCGGAACTCTTCGCGATCCGACTCGATCCCGTCCCGCAGTACGTCCACGTTCCCCTCCTCGACGGCTCACCGGAACGCTACGCCGGATCGGGGATCACCTCGACGGCTGCGGCGCGGTGCAGTCGATCTTCGGGTTGGCGCCGACATAGTTCAGCGGGCCTGCCACGATGGTGACGAGGGTGGTGCCGACCTTGGCGCAGGTCGCATCGGAGCCGGAGAGATAACTCCGCTGCGCTGCTGCGGCGAGGCCGATCAGCAACCACACGGCGACGATGATGGCGACGGTCCGGGAACCTGTCGTGGATGCTCGGCGGGTACGCATAGACAACTCCTGAGCTGGGCGAAACCCCGTGTGGAACGACGCCCATCCAGTGCCCCTGCGGGCCCGACCGAAAACGGTACCGCTGTCATCGTTGCGGGTCCGCGACCTGCAGCCGGGCCAGCACGCGCGCGAGGTCTCCGATGGCGTTGTTCAGCTGCTTCAAGGCGGCTTGGTCGAGCGGGGGCGGCGGCTGAAGGCCGAGGTTCGCCGCGAACCTGAGCTTGGCATCCTCCTCCGCGTCTCGCAGCGAGGTGTCGAGGGCCTCCTGCAGCTGTGGGCTCGGCACCATCTCCGGTCTCTCGCGCCACTTGGTGACCGTGCGCGGCGAGATCCCGAGATGCTCCGCGAAGGCCTCGTTGGTCAGCCGCAACGCTGCCCGCAAGGCATTCGCATGCCGGCCGGTCCATTCGTCGATGACTGTCATCGCTCTCACTCTCCTGGGCGTTGATCACTCCTTGCAATCAGACTACGGCGATCGAGTGACCGCCGGAGTTCCGAATTTCTGCCCTGTGGATACCGGATGAGTTCCTGGTGAGGGCGAGCGCCGGCGCGTTGACTTGGGCCATGGACGAGATCAGCGGTAGGACCGCGACGCTGCCGCGGAGATCCTCGCGGCGGCGTCACCTGAAGGTCGCCAGCGAGGCAGGACCACGCTGTTTCCAGCTCGTGCGTCACATCGACGTCTCCGGTGTCAGCGGGACGGGCGTCGTCGCCGAGGGCGTCGAGTGGACCGACGGCTCGGTGGCCCTGCACTGGGGCGGCCGCTACCCAACCACCACGGTCTGGGCCGACGGCATCGACGCTCTGCTCACGATCCACGGCCACAACGGCTCCACCACGATCCGCTGGCTGGACGAATGATCACCCACCGACCCCGGTGCGGCGGGTCCCTGCAGACAGCCCGTCGCACCGGCCTACTCCGAGTAGAACTGCTCGCGATACTCGCCGCGTGCCGGGCGCTGCGGTTCGGCCTGCTCCACCTCGAGCAGATCGTCGACCGCTGCCGTGAAGTCGAGCTCGGCCCGAGTTGGTTTCGGCTGCTCGACCTTCTCGGCCGAGGTCCGGCGAGCGGGCAGGTCGTTCGCGGCCGCGGACAGTTCGGCCAGAGTGTCGAGCAGGCCCACCGCGTTCTCGACGTCGCCAGGATGGTTGGCGAGCCACCAGACCGCGGCCGATCCAGGCGTGGCAAACACGTCTTCCTTCAGGTACGCGCGCTTGTCCTGCTCCATCCGGCGTTCGATCAAGGTCGTCTGCTCGAGCCGATGCAGAGCGGCGAGGTGCTGAAGATGCTTGTGATCCGCATCGGGCAACCGCAACCGCACCTCGGTGGCCCAGCAACGCACCTGCCCCTTCTCATCCAGCGCCGGCTCACCAAGGACCGCCGCAAGATGCTGCTGGTTGAGCGCCTCCTCGGTCACCTGCAACTCAGCCGCCAACGCCCGCGCGCGCTGCAACAACGCATCGACCGCCACCGCACCGAGATCCGCGTGCCGCGACCCCGACAACACCGTCGACCACTGCACGATCGCCGAGAAGCTGAACTGGAAGTCCGCCGAAGCCGACGGCAACCGCACATCCACAACGGTCCGCGTCGGCGGCCCGGAGAACACGGGATCCGGCAGTACGACGGGCGCCGGCGCGGACTGCACCGTCCGCACCACGGGCTTGGGCGCCTCCGGCTGCTTCCACACCACCGCAAGCAACACCAGCAGCACCACACTGAGCACAATCGCCGCCCAGGCCGGCAAACCGACCACCAGCGACACGACGTACAAGACCACAACGATCGCGGCGGCCGTCAGAAGAGAGTTCCGATGGAGCTTCATGGTGGCGTTCCTTCACCGCGTCGGGCAGACGTCAGCAGAGCCGCCAATGCGCACCGAACGGCTTCCCCGTCCTCACGCCATCCAGGTCACCGGCAACCCAGACCACGGACTCCACCCCAAGGCGAGCCCTCCCAAAGTCTCACACGCCACACCCCCCACAGCCGCCCGAAGCGTGTCGGGCCCTCTCACCACCCCGGTCAAACTCGCGGCCTGCACTCGCCGGCCGCGCCCTTTCGCTCGGAGCAGCCGGAGGCGAGTCCGGCTGCTCCGAGGCACTACCCGACGGAGCGGCTCGATCGAGGCTCGGCCTCCGCGTCAGCAGCGGGCACCGGTCTGGTGTCGGCGATCGGACGCAGCGTTGGCAGGTTGTATTTCTCGCGAAGGGCCAGAGCAACAGCTGGTACGGCGGCCTGTTCGAAGGCCTCTGCCAAATTGTGTGCCGCTGGTCTGCGCGCGGGCCGTTCGAGCTTCTCGATCGCGTCGATCAATTGCTGGACGTCGACGGCTCCGTCCAGCAGATCACTCCCGCCGTTCGCCAGCTGCGACAGCTTGGTGAGGACTTCGGCGAGTTCGACGGCCCGCTCGACCGAGCCGTCGTGCTGCGCGAGCCACCAGACGATCGCCGACGCCGGTGTCCGCAAGGCGTCGTCGCGAAGGTAGGAACGAATGCGGTTCTCATTGGCCGCACTGACCTCCCACAACAGGCCGTCGCGATGCGCCTCGTCCATCTTGGCGAGGTGCTGCTCGACGGCTTCGGGGAGCACCAACCTCAGATCGGTGGCCCAGACCTCCAGTTCGCCGGCCTCCACGGCCGATGGCCGGGCGACCCGGGCAGCGAGCTCGTGCTGTGCCAGCGAATGCTGCGACGGACGCCATTTGCCGGTCACCTCGCGGGCGTGCTCGAGGATGAACGCGCGAGCCAGGTCAGCGTGATAGCTCTCCGCCTTGGCTGCCTGCCAGTGCACTGTCGCCGAGACAGCGAGAAAGACGGTCTCGTCCGCAGTCGGCAGCCCGCTCGTGGACAGCTCCGACGACGAGGCCGCAGTGGTGCCGGCAAACAGGTTCCCACCTGCCTTGCGGTAGGCGGTCAAGCAACCGAGCCCGACCAGCGCGGACACGACGGCTCCGAGCCAGCCGAGTTCGACGATCAGCCAGACAGCCATTGCCACCAGCGGTACCAACAAGGCGGCGAGGTAGACAGATGTGCGATTCGTGGTCATGAGGCGGCCTCCGACAAGCTGGTTCCAGCTCGCCGGCCGCGCCGGACGAGCTGTTCGATGGTCTGTGCGGTCTGCAAGCGATGCGGATCGTCGCTGCGTACTTCGAGCCAGTCGAGCATCGTGTTGAACAGGCCGTCGAGCAGTTCGTGGTCGTGTGCGCAGATCATCGCGAGCACCTGCTGTACGCCCTGCGCATCGCTGACCCGCTCCTCGTCCAGGGCCTCGGCATGGGCACTGAGCCACCGCCGGAACAGCGGATCGCGCCGCATCGGATCGGTCTCCAGGAACGCCCGTTGCCAACCGGCGACAAGCCGCTCGAGGGCTTCGGTCCCCAGAAACATCGGCAGTCCTGCCGGTGCCGCGACCGCAGCGAAGTTGGCCGGGTTGAACCGCCACCGCTCGAGGACAAGGTCGATCACCTCCAGCCGGCGATCGGGCTCCTGCGCCAGCTCCCCCAGTCCGTCCCGGGCCGCGAAGCGCACGCCGTACTCGGCATGTTCGGCGAGCCAGGACAGTCGCACTACCGCTTGATCGAGATATCGATCGGCCAGGATGTTGACGCAGGCTGCCACGACCATGGCGACTCGGCCATCCGGCAGATGCGTGTCGCGGGTCCAGCTGTACAACTTCTGCCGTGCCGCCGATGCGGTCCCGTCGTCGTCGAGGAGTTCCTCGAGCAGGGTGTAGGCCGCCGACCGCTGCGACTGGTACCGGTCACCGGACCACGCCTCCACCAGCCGCAGTGCCAGGTCGGTGTCACGCGTCCGGCGGCACTGCGCACCGAAGCGGCGCGCAAGAGTGGCCATGTCGAACCGGTCGAGCGAACCCGTACCTGTCCCGACCAGTTCTTCGACCCAGTCCGTCAAGCGGACGCGCAGCCATGGCATGTCGTCCCAGAAATGCCGCAACACCTCGGTCGGCACCTCCTGATCCGCGAAAAGCAGCCGCTGTCCAGGCTCGGGGGTGACCGACAACTCAAGACCCAGCGAAGCGAGCGCCTCTTCGACCCCGGCCACCTCGAGGGCATGGTCTCCCTCCTCGCCCTCGACCCGGAGCAACTCGAGGAGGCGCTCTTGCGCACGGAAGACGGTGTGCGTCGACAGGCCGTGAAGCAATGCTGCGGCGATCAGCAGAGCACGCAGCCGCGCGCCTTCGGCTGTCTGCACAACCGTGGCGACCTTCTGCTCGCGCTTCTCGGCGGAGTTGAGAATCTCCGACAGTAGGGCATCGACGGCGGATCCTGGACGTTCCAGCCACGCTTCGCGCACCTGGTAGACGACCCGAACCAGACCGTCCATGCTCGACGAGGCGAAGCTCTCGCGATAGGCGGACAGGTCTGTTGCGGGGAGACCCTCCGCAGCCAGCCGGCGTTGCAGGACCTCGAAGCTGTCCGGTCGGCGGATCTCGACCATGAACGACAGCAGATCGACCTTCAGCCGCTCACCATGCAGATGCGGCATGATCGCGACGAGCTTGGCCCGCTGCTCCCGCAAGGCGGGCTGCAGCGCCTGCAGGTAGTCCTGAAGCTCACCGAACGATTCACCGTCGACCTCGGACAGGTCGAGCACCAGCCGATCGTTCTCGCGAACATCCGCACCCTCGAAGATCCGCCGCTCGACCTGGATCGCAGACTTCTCCAGATCGGGCGCTACGAATCGCACCACCGTGTCCGGTGCGATGTCGGCGTACAGGAGCATGAGCCCCGCCGTACTGCGGCCTGTGCCGACTGCTCCGCTCAGGATCACCAGGCCTTCCGGCTCGGCGAGGACGCGGGCTGCGCGCTGGAAACCGGCGGGCGGTACGAAGCTCGTCCAGAGCTGCCTAAGCCTGTCCTGGGTGATGTCTCTGGTCCGTGGTTTCCGGGGCCGATCGAGGTAGTACCGGATGTCGTTCAGCTGATCGCCGGTGCCCGTATGCACCGGTCCGCTGCTGTCGTTGACCTCCGTCCGCGGTGGCTCGGCGGGAGTGGGATCGGCCGGATCGTACGGATGTTCTGCGTCAGGTTGAGCGACCGCGACGGCCTCCGTCATCGCTCGCGTCCTTGATAGAGCGTGTTGTTCTGCGTTCCACTCCCCGTGTAGACGGGCCCACTGGCGCCATTGATCTGGACGCCGAAGCCACCCGGTGGCGGACTCGGCGGCGTCGGCGTCGCCCCGTTGGCCGGCGGTCCTGGCTCCGGACTTCTTTCGGGCCTGAGGAATCCGTGGCTGAGGAGCTGCCCGGACGGTTTGGGGACGCGGAGGTAGGCCTGGCCCTGGTAGGTCTTCACCTCCGCGCCGGCGGCGACGTACAGGGTTGCCGGGTCGTCGGCGAAGCGGGCTACGACCGCGTCTTCGTAGACGCGGCGCGAAATGATGGCGGCGACCTGGGTGACGTCGGGGTCGGAGCCGGTGAGGAGATGGCGGACGGGGTCGCTGTCGAGAAGTCTGTGCAGCACCACCCGTTCGGCGCCGCTGCCGTCGCCCAGCTCGTTGTCGCCGGAGTCTGCGATCGGGCCGACGTTGACACTCACCCGGAAGCGGATCGGGCCGTTCCAGCTGTGCGGGCGATGACGGTTGCGATCTTCGAGCTCCTCCTGCAAAGCAGCCAGGTAGGGGTTCAGCAGATGCGGGAGCAACTCAGGCGGCAGGACGATGGCGTAGCCGTCACCAGTTCCGTTGTGAGCGGTCTTGCGCGACCAGATCCAGCCCAGACCCGCCCGGTCGAAGGCAGCCTGCATGATCTCGGGGATCAGTTTCGTCAACTCGGTCTGGTAGCGGCCGGCGTTCCCGCTGTAGTCCTTCATGTCGACGACCAGGAGTGCGCGGTACGGCGGGAGTTCGGAAACGCCGGTGTAGCGCGGGTCCATCGGTGTGCTCATCGTGGCCTCCTCGGGGACGGGTCGGTCCCCTCAGAGTCGGCGACATCGGCCGGGCGCTTTGTCCGGAATCGGACAGTTGGAAAGTGATCCAGAACTCAGACGCGAAAAGCCTCGGTCAGCTTGTCCAGATCGGCGACGACCAGGTGCGGGCCACGAGTCAGCGCGCCCGCCGCACGAAGGGTCGTCAGCTGATCGGCGACGGTGCTCCGGGCCAGACCGAGTGAGCCGGCAAGCTCCTCCTGGGTGAACGGAACGCGTCTTGGGTCGGCGGCTGTGGCGGGCGCGAGGACGACCGTGTCGTGCAGCAGGCGGGCGATCCGGCGGAGTGCGGACCGGTGCGCAAGGTCGACCTGGCGGGAGACGGCCTGATCGAACTTCCCGGTCACATAGCGATGGAACTCCTGGGTCAGACCGTGCTTGCTGAGAAAGCGATCGAACCGCGCGGTCGACAGGTAGTGCGCCGTACACCGGTCCAGTGCCTCGACAGTCGCCGTACGGCGGCCTTCGGCGCCGGCGAGCTCGCCGAGGAGCTGGCCTGCGCCACGGATGGTGAGCAGGAGATGGGCGCCGTCTTCGGCCGAGGCAAGAAGCTTGACCCGGCCGTGATCGAGTGCGAGCAGGAATCCGCCAGGATCGGCCTGACGGAGGATCGTCTGTCCCGGGCGATAACTGCGCAACGTCCCTTCGGCCAGCAGGAGCTGCCAGGCGGACGGACCGATCAGCTCCTGGAACGTCTGCGGCAATGCCAATCCGATCACGCTCCGGGCCTCGTCACCTGGGGACACGGAAAGTTTCACACCGGCTACGGGCGGCGGCGATCGCGCTGCGTGTCGGTCAGCCGGTGAGGGAGCGGAGGGCTCGGCGGGAGGGGGTGAGGAGGACGGGTTTGTAGGGGCAGCGGGCGTCGGTGAGGGTTTCGTAGGCGCTGATGGCTCGGTTGGCGGCGTCCCAGCCTTGCTCGGCGGGGGTGCGGCCGAGGCCTCGGTTGCGGACGAGGGCGCCGTAGAAGGCGGAGCAGAAGACGGTGGCTTCGTACCAGCCGACGACGGTGCTGGTGCCGATGTAGGTGATGTCGTCCTGGAGGCAGTCGCGGATGGCGCGTTGCCATTTGCCGATGCCGGTTTTGCAGCCGTCGGCGATGACTACGCCGCTGGAGATGCCCCATTGGCGGTCGAGGAACCAGTCGGCCAGGGAGCGCAGGGAGACCTGGGTGCGGCCGTCGGTGGAGAGGAAGGACGGCTCCTCGCTGTGGTCACCGTGTGCCATCACGTGCAGGACGGTGGAGGGGGTGGTGAGGGCGGAGAAGGCGGTCTCGTGGTCGCGGGTGCGGACGAAGTTCACATCGATGACGGGCTCGTCCCAGCCGGCGTTGATATTGCCGGTGATGCCCTGGACGAAGGTCATCGAGGCGTCGAAGGAACTGTCGAGTCCGAGGTCCACCAGCGTGATCAGCCGATTGCGCATTCGCCCACCCTCCAACGCGTTTCGATCCCCGGTGGCCTCCATCATGGACCACGCTTCCGACAATTCGCGCCCCGGATACGGGTGCTGAGACACCGGGCCGGCCGTACGGCGTACGGCCGGTGCCGGGCCGGGTCCCGGGGTGGGAGCAGACGGTGAACGGCGTACCGTGGCCAGACAGTCGCTGCCGAGGAGGAGATCGATGAGCCAGGTCCCGACGGTCACGTTGAGTAACGGAACTGCGATGCCGAGGGTCGGACTGGGGACGTCGCCGATGAACGATGCGGACGCCGAGAGAGCGGTGAACCAGGCCCTCGAACTCGGCTACCGGCTGATCGACACGGCCGAGAACTACCGCAACGAGACCGGCGTCGGGCGAGCGTTGCGACAGGCACCACGCGACGAGCTCTTCGTGACGTCGAAGTTCAACAAGCGCTGGCACAGCGTCGACGGTGTCCGGACCGCGTTCGAGGCGAGTGCGGAGAAGCTCGGCGTCGAGTACCTCGACCTGCTGCTGATCCACTGGCCGAATCCGGACCAGGATCAGTACGTCGATGCGTGGCAAGGGCTGATCACCTTGCGTGAGGCCGGCCTGGTCAAAGCCATCGGTACGTCGAACTTCAAGCCGGCCCATCTCCAGCGGCTGATCGACGAGACCGGGGTCGCCCCGGAGGTCAACCAGGTTCAGCTGAGCCCCGTGTGGGCGAAGCCGGCCGAGCGCGAGTTCCACGCCGCCCACGGGATCGTCACCGAGGCCTGGAGCCCGCTGGGCAAGGGCACCGATCTGCTCGACCACCCGATCCTGCAGGAGATCGCGAAGGAACACGGACGGACGCCGGGTCAGGTGGTCCTGCGCTGGGAGACGCAACAGGACGTCGTACCGATCCCGAAGTCTGCCGACCGCGGCCGGCTCGCCGAGAACCTGGCGATCTTCGACTTCGACCTCTCCCCCGAGCAGCTCGGCGCCCTGACCGCGCTTGACGGGACGGCCAAAACAGCCGCCGACTCGGACCGCTTCGGTCACTGAGCAGAGGCTGTTGGAAGCGCTCCCAGTCTTCGGCCTATGATCTGCGTTCCGATCTCACGACGACTGGGAGCCGCCCCATGTCCTTCTCCGTCAAACGCGTCGCAGCCGGGCTCGCCGCCGGATTGCTGGCCACCTCATTGCTGACGGTTGCGCCGGCGTACGCGAATACGCCGGCTAACTGCTACCACAACCCGACCAAGGAACTACTGAACTCTCGGCTCAGTGCTGCCGTCTACTGCACCGATGGCGAGTGGCTGGGGGTCCACGACGACCAGGTTGACGGCTACAGCGCTCGGGCGGCCATCCAGCTGTACCAGAGCCAGGTCGGCTTCTGGTACGACGCGCACGAATGCTTCGACGACACCACAGTCGCCGACTACCAGGGCTGGTCGTTCTGCAACTTCTCGGTGACCGACGGCACCCTGGTCCGCATCCGCCTCTGGTCCCAGAAGAACGGCACTGAGTCCTACTCAGTGGTGACCGGCTCCTTCACGACCTGAGATCGACCGAGGCGCACCGCGGCCCCCGGGGGAGGTGGGAAGTTCCCGGGGGCCGGAGTGCGTTCAGTTGTGGGTCAGCTGCAGCCGGAGGTGCTGCCGCAGCCTTCGCAGACGTAGCAGGAACCGCTGGGGCGCATCTTGGTACCGCAGGTGAAGCAGAGCGGGGCGTCGACCGAGGTGCCGGTGATGAGCTCGAACATCTCGGCGGTGGTGCGGACCTCGGAGGTGTCGACCGGCTTGGCAGCGGCTGCCTCGGCGGGCTTCTCGGTCACCTCGGCGATCGGCTCGACCGACTTCAGTGACTCGGCTTCGGAGATCTCGACGGGGGCCGGCTCGTAGGAGCCGGTGTCGAGCTGACGGGAACGCTCTTCGGCGGAGTAGATGCCGAGGGCCGCGCGCTCGTCGAAGGGCAGGTAATCCAGAGCAAGCCGACGAAAGATGTAGTCCATGATCGACTGCGCCATCCGGACGTCCGGGTCGTCGGTCAGACCGGCGGGCTCGAACTTCAGGTTGGTGAACTTCTGCACGTAGGTCTCCAGCGGGACGCCGTGCTGGAGGGCGATCGAGATCGCGATCGAGAACGCGTCCATCACGCCGGCCAGGGTCGAGCCCTGCTTGCCCATCTTGAGGAAGACCTCGCCGAGGCCGTCGTCGGGGTAGGAGCCCGCCGTCATGTAGCCCTCGGCGCCGCCGACCGCGAACGACGTGGTCCGGGACGGCCGCGACTTCGGCAGGCGCTTGCGGGTCGGCCGGTACTCGATGACCTTCTCGACGATCTTCTCGGCGACGGCGGCCTCGGCCGCGACCGCGTCGGAGGCCTTCTTCGCGGACTTGCCGTCGGCCAGCGGCTGGCCGACCTTGCAGTTGTCGCGGTAGACGGCCAGCGCCTTCAGGCCGAGCTTCCAGCCCTGGAAGTAGACGTCGGCGATCTCCTCGACCGTTGCGGTCTCCGGCAGGTTCACCGTCTTCGAGATCGCGCCGGACAGGAACGGCTGGGCCGCCGCCATCATCCGCACGTGACCCATCGGCTTGATCGCGCGCTCACCCATCGCGGTGTCGAAGATCTCGTAGTGCTCCGGCTTCAGGCCCGGTGCGTCCACGACGTGACCGTTCTCCGCGATGTACTCGACGATCGCCTCGATGGTCTCCTCGGTGTAGCTGTACTGCCGCAGCGCCCGCGGGACCGTCTGGTTGACGATCTGCATCGAGCCGCCGCCGACCAGCTTCTTGAACTTGACCAGCGAGAAGTCCGGCTCGATCCCGGTGGTGTCGCAGTCCATCATGAAGCCGATGGTCCCGGTCGGTGCCAGCACCGAGGCCTGGGCGTTGCGCCAGCCGTTCTTCGCGCCGATCTTCAGCACGCCCTCCCATGCCTGCGTGGCGTGGGTGTGGACGTCCTTGTCGATCTCGTGGATGGTCCGGATCGCGTCGTTGGCCGCGGCGTGCTTGCGCATCACCCGGGTGTGCGCGTCCTTGTTCCGCTCGAAGCCGTCGTACGCACCGACGACACCGGCCAGCTCGGCCGACCGCCGGTACGACGTACCCGTCATCAGCGACGTGATAGCGCCCGCCAGTGCGCGACCACCGTCGGAGTCGTAGGCGTGACCCGTTGCCATCAGCAACGCACCGAGGTTCGCGTAACCGATGCCCAGCTGCCGGTAGGCGCGGGTGGTCTCGCCGATCGGCTCGGTCGGGAAGTCGGCGAAGCAGATCGAGATGTCCATCGCGGTGATGATCAGCTCGACGGCCTTGACGAACTTCTCCGAGTCGAACAGGTCGTCGTCGCGGAGGAACTTCATCAGGTTCAGCGACGCCAGGTTGCAGGACGAGTTGTCCAGGTGCATGTACTCCGAGCACGGGTTGGACGCGGTGATCCGGCCCGTCTCCGGGGTGGTGTGCCAGTCGTTGATGGTGTCGTCGTACTGCAGACCCGGGTCGGCGCAGGCCCAGGCCGCCTGGGAGATCTTGTCGAACAGCTGCCGCGCGTCGACGGACTCGATCACCGAGTTGTCCAGCCGCGCCCGCAGCCCGAACTCGGTCTTGTCCTCGACCGCCCGCATGAACTCGTCGGTGACCCGGACGGAGTTGTTCGCGTTCTGGTACTGCACCGAGGTGATGTCCCGGCCGCCGAGGTCCATGTCGAAGCCCGCGTCGCGCAGGACCCGGATCTTCTCCTCCTCGCGCATCTTGGTCTCGACGAACTCCTCGATGTCGGGGTGGTCGACGTCCAGCACGACCATCTTGGCCGCGCGCCGGGTGGCGCCACCGGACTTGATCGTCCCGGCGCTCGCGTCCGCACCGCGCATGAAGGAGACCGGGCCGGAGGCGGTGCCGCCGGAGGACTGCAGCAGCTCCTTGGAGGAACGGATCCGGGACAGGTTCAGGCCGGCGCCGGAGCCGCCCTTGAAGATCAGCCCCTCTTCCTTGTACCAGTTCAGGATCGAGTCCATCGAGTCGTCGACGGCCAGGATGAAACAGGCCGAGACCTGCTGCGGTGACGTCGTCCCGACGTTGAACCAGACCGGCGAGTTGAAGCTGAAGTACTGGTGCAGGAGCATCCAGGTGAGCTCGTGCTCGAAGACCTCGGCGTCGGCCGGAGTGGTGAAGTAGCCGTAGTCCTCGCCGGCCTTGCGGTAGGTCTTGACGACCCGGTCCAGCAGCTGGCGCAGGCTCCACTCACGGTTGTCGTGGCCGACCGCACCACGGAAGTACTTGGTGGTGACGATGGTGGACGCGTTCACGCTCCAGTAGTCGGGGAACTCCACCCCGCGCTGCTCGAAGACGGTCTCACCGGTCTTCCAGTTCTGCTGTACGACGTCGCGGCGCTCCCACGTCACCTCGTCGTACGGGTGTACGCCTTCGGTGGTGAAAATGCGCTCGATGGTGAGTCCCGCCGGCGCGTTCTTCCGCCCGCGGAACCCGGCCGGCGACCTCTTGGTCGACCCCGAGTGGCCGGTCACCGTCTCTGTCATTTGTGCTCCTCGCAATTAGCCCTGCCGCGGCCTGCCCGGGACCGCCCCGTTTGGTACTGCGCCGACGCCGTACCGGCCGTTGGTGTCACTCGTACTGCGAATCCCCGATTTATGTCTGTTGGGTCGGCCGCAGCGGCGGCGGTTCGGTGCCCTCGGGCTCCTTCTCCGCGCGCAGCAGGGCGATCTCGGTCTCGAAATCGTCCGCCGACTCGAACTGCCGGTACACACTGGCGAACCGTAGGTAGGCGACCTCGTCCAGCTCCCGCAGCGGCCCGAGGATGGCCAGGCCGACCTCGTGCGCGGGAACCTCCGGCGTGCCGCTCGCCTTCAGGGCGTCCTCGACCTTCTGGCCCAGCCGGGCCAGCGCGTCCACGTCCACCGGCCGGCCCTTGCAGGCCTTGCCGACGCCGTTGATGACCTTCTCCCGGCTGAACGGCTCGGTGGCGCCGGAGCGCTTCACGACCGTCAATTGCATCTGCTCGACGGTCGTGAACCGCTTCTCGCACACCGGGCACTGACGCCGGCGGCGGATCGCTCCGCCGTCCTCGGCCACCCGGCTGTCGACCACCCGGGAGTCCACGTGCCTGCAGTAGGGACAGTGCATGGTGAACCTCTCCTCCCGGGTGCGACCACCCCCTGCCTGGGGACGGTTCTGTGGATCAGCTGGGGATAACCTGTGCATGACCTGTGAGTAACCAACCACTACCTGTGGATGACTTACAGGCTTGTAACTACTACATCTAGGGATGCTACGTCCGGCCTCCGACACTTTGCAAGAACGGCCGAATCTCGCGCGCGTCTCCCTGTTACAACACCCACGCGGGCGGATGTACTCCCGCGTGGCGCCGTCACGGTGGCCCTTTCGAGGAGCAGAATCCGCCCGCCCGGGCCGATCGGGGCTCAGCCTGCGAGCGGCCTCAGCACGACCAGACTCAGCGCCGGCAGCGGCAACTCGAGCGTCAGTGACAGCCCGTCGATCGCGGTCACCTTGGCATCATCGGCGTACCGTTCCAGCCCTTGCCGGTCCGTGATGGTGGCGAGTTGCTCCGGCGTCGGGTCCTGCGGCGAGCCGACCGCCTGCCAGACCGTGTGGCTGTTGCTGTGATCCCGATCGATCCGCCAGTGCTCGACCGTCCACCGACCGGTCAGCCCGGGGAACTCGAGCCCGACCTCGGTCGGAGCGGAGTCCTCGGCGTACTGGTCGTCCGCGTGCCGCCAGACGAGCACAGCGAGGCTGCCGTCGGACGAACTGCAGCTGGCGATCGCGTCGACCTCCTCCGGGAAGCCATTGCCCAGCGCGCCCAGATCGACCGGTACGGCGGCCGTCGACCGCACCCCCAGCCGCCGGTCCCGAAGCTGGGCGAGCGCCCGGTACCCGTTCATCAGCGGCTTCTCGATCCCCGCCGCGGTGACGAAGCTGCGAGTGCCCTCGAAGTACCGCTCGCCTTCCATCGAGAAGCTCCAGGTGGTCGCTTCCCGCACCTTCGCGACGTGCACGCTGTTCAGATCCAGCACCTTCTTCATCAGTTTGGCCTGGAACACCGGGTAGTACTCGTTGTTGCGGTAGGCGAAGTTCGCGTTGTCGTAGATCCCCCAGTGCGCGGGCACGGAGGCGTCACACTCGTCGACGATGGCAGGCAGCGAGGCGAAAGCCGGGAACTCCTCCATCACAGCGAGCATCCGATCGATCTCACGGAGCATCTTCGTCATCGACGGCGACTGCCGGACCGGAGCCGGTGCGCCGATCGGGCCGTACGTTCGCCACGGTGAGAACGCCGACCCCTTGGTGTGGAACGAGACGAAGTCCAGCGGCAGATCGCGCTCGGAGCACGCAGTCAGGAACCCGCGCAGGAAGGTCACACCATTGTCGCCGCCCGTCACCGCCGGCCCGCCGACCCTGCCCTCGGGAAGCACACTGCGGATCGCCGCAGCCGTGACGGCGTACAGGTCGTGGAACTGTTCGGGAGTGCCGCGCCAGTAGAAGATGTCCGGCTCGTTCCACAGTTCCCACAGCCACTGCGAGACCTCGCTCGCGCCGTACCGGTCCAGGCAGTGCTGGGCCAGCGCGGCGACCAGGCCGCCCCACTTGTCGTAGTCCTTCGGCGGATAGGACCACCATCCGGCTTCGTACTCGCTGTACTGCGTGGGGCTGCTCTCGAACGGGAACTCGGCTTTGGCGTGGTCCGGCACCAGAGCCCGCGGGGTGAAGGCGAGCTCCACCAGCGGATGGTGGCCGGCGGCAACGATCGTGTCGTACGTCTGGTCGGCGATGGTGAAGTCGTAGAACGGGTTGCCGTCGGCATCCTCGTGGTAGACGTTGCCGCTGCCCCAGTGCGGCAGGCCGAGTCCGGTCCCACTGTTGAACACATAGTGGGGCCGGACGTGGTACGGCGTCTCGGCGAAGCCGCCGATCGTCTCGAGCGTACGGCGGCCCTGAGCGGTGTACGTCCAGTTGATCTCGTCGTACCCGAGGCTCGCCCAGGGCCTCTCGAGAAGACCCCGGTCGTCGTTCACCGCCACGGTCACCACGGCCCGCCGTACGTGCGGGGCGTCCGGATCGGAGGGCGTATAGGGCACATCGGTCTCGATGGTCATCCCCAACATTTACACCGATGTAGAGACCGTGACTACCGCAGCGCGTCGGCCTCCGCGACGATCTGCTGCAGCCGTACGGCGCTCAATCCAGTCGAGCCCGCCGACGCCGCGTACCTGGCCAGTACGGCGTACTGGCCCTGACCGAGCAACGTGGTCATCGTCGAAACGGCAGCCGGGCGCGCGCCCGAGGTCAGGACCAAATGGGCGAGACCGCTCCGCGAGGCGACGATCTCGAAGGTGGACACGGTGGTCGTGGCGCCGATCTGCGCCTTGATCTCGTGGGTTCCAGCGGCGAGCGTGGTCGTGTCGATGGCCGTGCCGTTCTCGACCGGGCGGCCGTCGAGGGTGATGGTCGCCGGCTCGCTCAGGTTCGACGAGACCGCGAGCGTGGGCTGCTGGGCGCGATCGAGCTTGGCTCCGGCCGCGGGGCTCACGATCGCCAGCCGCGACTCCGCCCGCTGCAGGAAGGCGGCATTCCAGCCGGCCAGCTCCGCCGGACGGTTGGTGATGATGCCGTCGACGCCCGCCTTCTCCAGCGCGTTCCAGCGGGCCGCGTCGTCGACGGTCCACACGTTCACCGCGACTCCGGCAGCATGCAGTTCCGCGATGGCGGCGGGGCGGGCCGACAGCGCCGCGTCGGACGGGTTGTACGCCGACAGGTCGAGATCCTTCGCGATCGCGACCGGGTCCGGATCGAGCGTGCTGCGGAGCAGCCCGAGCGGCAGTTCCGGCGCGAGCTCGCGCACCCAGCGCAGGTGCTGCGGCTCGAAACTCTGCACGAACACCCGGCTGCTCATCCCCCGGCCGCGTACGTCGGACACGATCCGCGCGACCGAGTCTCGCGTATGGGCGCCCTTGACCTCCAGCAACAGGTTGCCGCCGCGAGTCTTGAGGCCGTCGAGCTGCTGCCCGAGCGTCGGAACCCGCTGCCCCGCGAAGGCCGGAGCGAACCACGAACCCGCATCCAGAGCAGCAACCTGGGCCGCCGTCAGCGATCTGACCGCACCGGTACCGTCGGTGGTCCGGTCGACCGTGGCGTCATGCAGGATCACCGGTACGCCGTCCTTCGTCGGCTGTACGTCGTTCTCGATCCATTCGGCGCGCGCCCGCCGGGCAACCTCGTCCGAGGCCGCGGTGTTCTCCGGCGCGGCCGATGAAGCACCCCGGTGCGCCCAGACCCGCAGTGGGTCACCGGGCTTGCGGATGAACGACTCCTTGGCCAGCGGAGTCACCTTCAGATCGTCGAAGGACACGGTCGCGCCGTTGACGAGCAGACCTTGTACGCCGGCCGCCGTACGGTTCACGGCCGTGCTGCGCAGCGACTCGCGCCCGTCGACGAACCAGGTGGCGCGCGAGCCGCGGACCTCGACAGCTACCGCGACCTCCTTGCCGATGCCGACCTGCAGCGGCGCGGCGGCGGTGTCGGTGACATTCCAGGTGTTCGACGGCGTGCGCTGGGCGAACTCGAGCCCGTTGGTCGCGGTGGAGCCGTTCCGAAGCGTCGCGATGGACCACGGCACGGCTCCGCTCGGCGCGAGATCGAGGCCGAACGCGACCCAGCGGCCGGCATCGACGGCCGACTCGAAGCGCAGGTGACTCTCGATCCGGAAATCGGTCAGCGGCGCACCGAACGTGATCCGGCTGAGCTGACTGGAGGCGGTCGACGTGCCGACGAGGCGGCCGTTCTGCACCTTCCAGGTGCCTTCCACCGCCTTCCAGCCGGTGGGCAAGGTGGTGCCGTCGAAGGTCTCGTTGACGGTCGGAGTCTCGGCCGACGGTCCGGCGACGGCTGTGTCGGGCGGGCTCGTGATCAGGGCGGTGACAGTGATTCCAGCGGCCAGGGCGGCCAGCACTGCACGAGGGCGGCGTGACGTGAGCTTCATGGGGACCAACCGTAGGAAAGTCACGCGTACTACGCCACAGCTAGTGATGAATTGACGACGAACGATGGGTGAGGATAGCCGCATGAAACCGGTCATCCTCGACGTCGACACCGGGCTGGACGACGCCTGCGCCTTGCTCCTGGCCGCGCGCCATCCCGACCTCGAACTGCGAGCCGTGACGTGCGTCGGCGGGAACGTCGGCCTGGACGACGTCGTGGTCAACACGCTGACAGTCCTCGAGGCAGCCGGGCGGACCGACGTACCGGTCGGACGTGGCGCGGCATTGCCGCTGCTGCAGCCGATGCGGGCTGCGCCACACGTGCACGGGGTGGACGGGCTCGGTGACCTCGACTGGCCGCGATCCACCCGCGAGCCGAGTCCGGCCTCGGCGATCGAGCTCCTGCGCGAGGTCCTGCTGGACGCGGCCGCCAAGGACGACCCGGTGACGCTGATCCCGCTCGCGCCGATGACGAACATCGCGTTGCTGCTGCGCACTTATCCCGAGGCCGCGGCCGGGTTGCGGGAGATCGTGTTCATGGGCGGCGCTGCCGGGATCGGCAATGCGACCGCCTCGGCCGAGTTCAACATCTGGACCGACCCGGAGGCCGCTGCGATTGCGCTCGCGGCCGCCGGAGAGCTCGCCGTACCGGTGACGATGTATGGGCTGGATGTGTTCTACGACGTGGTGGTGACGCTCGATCAGGCCTCAAAGCTGGGTGGATCTGCGCCAGCCGACCTGGCGCGCAAGCTGATCGAGAAGCGCAGTGAGTTGTACGGCGCCGCCGGGGCGACCATCGGCGACGGCGGCGCGGTCTGTGCGGTCATCGATCCGGACGGGCTCACCACACAGCGATTCCCACTCCGGGTGGAGCTGGCCGGGAGCTGGTCGCGCGGGCGGACGATCGTCGACACCCGGGACTGGTCGACCGACCTGACCAGCGATCCGTACGGCGTCTCGCCGACCGTGGTCGACGTGGCGACAGCCGTGGACGCTTCGCGGTACGCCGAGCTGTGGCTGGCCGCGGTCAGGTAGTCAGCTCGACAAGCCGGGCTCTGAGCCCGGCCAGGAACAGGTCCAGCCCGTCGGTGAACAGGTCGGTGGTGACTGTCGATTCGGCAACCACGGCGGCCAGGCTCCAGCGGGCGGTCACCTCGAAGAGATGGCGCGCCTCCGGTTCGGGGACGCCGAGCCGGACGAGCGATTCGATCTGCACCCGGACCAGGAGAGCCCGGGAGCCGGCACCTTGATCCCGATCCGGCGTCACCTTTGCCTGCATCAGCGCCGCCAAACCGGGATGGTCGGCGTAGAACGCACGGAATTCCAGCGAGCCGATTCTCGTGAGCGCGATCCATTCGTCGATACTGCGGAGCTCCTCGTACGCCGCTTCGTCCGACGCGAACTCGTCGAATGCGTTGCGCGCGACCAGGTCGAGGAGTTCCGCCTTGTTCTGCACGTGGTGATAGAGCGTGGGAGCTCGCACCCCCAGTCGCTCGGCCACCCCACGCATGGTGAGCCCCTCGACGCCCACATCCCGGATCACGGCAAGCGCGGCGTCGGCGATCGCCGCGACCGTGATCCCGGCTGCGGCATGGGAGGAGGGGGCGCGGGGCGCACTGCCGCGGGCTGGTTTGCCGGGGACAGGATCTGCGGGCTTGGGCACGGGAACCTCATTGTGGGGTTCGATGGGACGGGCTACTGTCTAACGGTGTTAGACAGACTACTCGTGAGGACGGCGTCGTGACCGGATTGCACCCGACCTATCCACTGCGGACCGAGCGGCTGGACCTGCGAGCGCATCGCCGGGACGACCTCGACGACCTGCTCGCGTTCCACTCGAATCCCGACATCGTGCGGTACGTCCCGTGGCCGGTGCGGGATCGGGAGCAGACCCGGGTGGCGCTGGAAACCAAGCTCACGCAGGACCGGCTGACCGAGGAAGGTCAGTGGCTGGTGCTGGCGATCGAACTGCGGGAGACCGGGACCGTGATCGGCGAGGTGCTGCTGAAATGGGCGAGCGAGGCGAACCGGCAGGGTGAGATCGGCTATGCCCTGCATGCCGATTACCACGGCAAGGGTTACGCCTCGGAGGCGGCGCGAGAGATGCTGCGGCTCGGCTTCGAGGAGCTCGGGCTGCATCGGATCGTCGCCGTACTCGACGATCGCAATGCTGCGTCGGCGCAGCTACTCGAGCGGCTCGGGATGCGCCGGGAGGCCCATCACCTGCAGGCCTTGTGGTTCAAAGGTGAGTGGGGAAACCACTACGTCTACGCCCTACTCAAGGACGAATGGCTCAGCGGGCGATCGGGATCTGCAGCGTCTGACCAGGGGTGAGGTCGGCCGGGCCGGACAACTGGTTCAGCTCGGCGATCTTCTCGATGACGAGAGCCGGGTCCTGCTCCGGATTCGTCTCCTGGGCGATCGACCACAAACTCTGGCCGGGCGCCACCTGCACCGGGACCGTACTGCTGAAGTCGGGCCCGGGGTCGAGGACACCGGCGATCCGCAGACCGAGCACCGCGATGGCGGAACCGAAGACCAGCACCGACACGAACGAGACCAGCATCCGGCCGCGCCGGGTCAGGCGCAGCGACGGGGCCTCCAGCTCGCGCGCCTGCCGCGCCTGCTGTCTGCGAGCGACCTGCCGCAGCGCGGCCGGATCGGCGACGTGGCGGCCGAGGACCTCACCGGCACAACCGCGGACCGGGAGCGGCTCGGTGGTGCTGCCGGGGATCCGGCGGCGTCGCGGAACCCCCTGGGGAGCGGGCGCAACCTCGGGTGCCAGCCGGCCGGGCAGTACATCGCCGGGTAGGGCGGCCGCTGCGAGTTCCGCTGTGCTCATCAGATCCTCCAGACCACGTTGTTCGCTGTGTTTCCCTGTCTACCGGCCGCCGCCGACAGTTTCTGCGGAGCGACCAGCCGAACACCTGTTCGATCGAACGTCTGCACGAATGATTAACCCATCACCCCTGCGGATGCAACTACTTCCAACAGCGACACGCCAGCGAAATTCCCGCCTATAACCCGACACACGAACAAACGTGCGAACCGACACGCCTTCGAACAGATGTTTGAAGAATCTCAGGATTCGGTCTACCGTCATCTCAGTCGAGCAACCTTGGCCGGTGTGTTTTTCCGCCGGCCCGACCCGAGGAGCGGATCACCGATGCCCAGGACGCCGAGCGGTTCCAGCAAGAACGAGGACCGCGCCGCGGACGCCGCGGACCGGACCGTGAGCGAGCTGCCCGACGGGCCGGCCGACGCGACCGGGCTGACCCCGCGGCAGCGCCGGGTGCTGGACGTGATCAAGGACTCGGTGGACAGCCGCGGCTACCCGCCCTCGATGCGCGAGATCGGCGAGCGGGTCGGGCTGACCAGCTCGTCGTCGGTGTCGCACCAGCTGCGGGTGCTCGAGCAGAAGGGCCTGCTGCGCCGCGACCCGAACCGGCCGCGGGCCATCGAGGTCCGCTACCCCGGCGAGGTCGACGCGGCGGCCCGGCGCAGTGCGCTCGGCTCGGTGCGTCAGACGGCGTACGACGAGACCGGGGCCGGCGACGCGCACCCGGACGCGGTGTACGTGCCCGTGGTCGGGCAGATCGCCGCCGGTAACCCGATCCTCGCCGACCAGCAGGTCGAAGAGGTCTTCCCGTTGCCCAAGGCAATGGTCGGCGAGGGCACGCTGTTCATGCTGAAGGTCAAGGGTGAGTCGATGATCGACATCGCCATCTGCGACGGCGACTGGGTGGTCGTCCGGCAGGAGCAGACCGCGGAGAACGGTGACATCGTCGCTGCCATGATCGACGGCGAGGCGACCGTGAAGACGTTCAAGAAGACCAAGTCCGAGATCTGGCTGCTGCCGCACAACCCGGCGTTCGAACCGATCGACGGCAAGGACGCGGTCATCCTCGGAAAGGTCGTAACAGTTCTGCGGCGAGTCTGACATCTCAGACGGCGAGCGAAGACGGGCGGGTCGTGTCAGCATTGTTCTCATGACGACTGTCTACGACTTCAGCGCGCGCCGGATCGAAGGCAATGAACAGTCTCTTGCCGATTTCCGCGACCAGGTGCTCCTGGTGGTGAACACGGCCTCGCAGTGCTCCCAGACCCCGCAGTACGCGGGATTGCAGAAGCTCTACAAGACCTACCGTCGGCAGGGCTTCTCGGTGCTGGGCTTCCCCTGCGACCAGTTCAACCACCAGGAGCCAGGTGACGAGAACGAGATCGCGAACTTCTGCTCGACGATCTACCACGTCACGTTCCCGATGTTCGCCAAGATCGACGTGAACGGATCGCGGACGATTCCCTTGTACAACTGGCTGAAACGCGAGCAGGGCGGTCTGCTCGGCGGCCGGGTCAAGTGGAACTTCACCAAGTTCCTGATCGGCCGCGACGGCGGGGTGATCGCGCGCTACGCGCCGACCAACACCCCGGAGAAATTGGCCGACAAGATCGAGGCAGCACTGGCGATGCCGGCCACCTCGCGGGAAGCGAACGACTGATCCAGCAGCACCCCGCCCGGCGATCGATGCCGAGCGCAACTACTTCGCGGCACTTCGCCTGCAACACCTGAACAGCGGGCGTCGCACTGCAGCGCAAATCCGACCGTATTCCGGACGTTTGTCTCAGCAATCGGCGTGCCGCGCTCAGGACACCAGCAGTACATCACCCGGATCGATGTCGAGACGGAGCCCGCGCCAGACCGGATGACGCAGCCGGCCGTCAGCCGCCCAGCCGGAAAAGGTGACTTCGGCGACGAGAACCGGGTCCAGCCAGTGCGCCCGACGGCGGTCGGGACCGGGAATCGTGGCCGGATCGAAGGCCGGCCGGTCGATCTCCAGACCGGCCAGCTCCGCCCCCAGCATGTCGAGCGTCGCGAAGTCGAGCCCCGAACCGACCTTGCCGATCAGCAGCAGCTCGCCATCAGGTTCGGCGTACGCGGCGATGTAGAAGGAACCGATCTTGCCCTCGCGGTTCCCCTCCCCCGGATGCCATCCGCAGAGGATGACGTCGCGGGTCTGCACCGGCTTCACCTTGATCCAGTCCGAACTCCGCCGGCCAGGCAGGTAACGGGAACGACGGCGTTTCGCCACCACCCCTTCGAGCCCCGTCGACACTGCCAGCTCGAGCGCTTCGTCACCATCGGCGAACGCGGCGGGCGTCTCGTAGAACGGATCCCCGAGCTCGAGCGACTCGAGCAACCCCCGCCGATCGTCGTACGTTGCCTCAAGCAACCACTGACCGTCGAAACGGAGCACGTCGAACAGGCGCACCGAGACCGGCACCTCGGTGATCAGATGGCGCAACTGCCGGGGATCCCGCACATGCATCCGTCGTTGCAGCAGACCGAACGACGGCGCACCGTGCTCGTCCAGCGTGACGATCTCTCCGTCCAGTACGGCGGGCAGTCGCAAACCGGGCGCTTCGGCCAGCCCGATCAGCTCGGGGTACCCAGCGGAGACGTCACGGCTGTTCCGCGACCACAACCGGCAGACACCGTCGTCGACCTCGACGACGACACGGATACCGTCCCACTTCAGCTCGTACGACCAGTCGGCCCCGGACGGCATCTCCCCCAGCGCAGCCATCATCGGCAGCACCGGAGGACCGCCCGACGGGCTCATACCGTCTGGAGTCTCTTCAAGGCAGCGAGCACCTTCTCACGATCCGCCGTCGGCCACATCGGAGGCAAGGAGGCGCGCAGGAATCCGCCGTACCGCTGGGTGACGATCCTGGGGTCGAGGATCGCGACCACGCCACGATCGGAGCTACGGCGGATCAGCCGACCGGTGCCCTGGGCAAGTAACAGCGCGGCGTGAGTCGCGGCGACGGCCATGAAACCGTTGCCCCCGGCCTCATCCACCGCGCGCTGCCGGGCCGCCATCAGCGGCTCGTCGGGGCGCGGGAACGGGACGCGGTCGATGATGACCAGGTTGCAGGTCGAGCCCGGTACGTCGATGCCCTGCCACAGCGACAGTGTCCCGAACAGGGACGTCTCCGGGTTGTCGACGAACTCCTTGGCCAGCTCACCCAGCTGCGCATCGCCCTGACAGAGGATCGTCAGGTCGGTCGCCTCACGAACGGCGGCGGTCGCGGCCTCGGCCGCCCGGCGCGACGAGAACAGCCCGAGCGTGCGACCACCGGCGGCGGTGATCAGGTCGATGATCTCGTCGAACTGCTTCTGCCCGAGCCCGTCACGATGCGGCGGCGGGAGGTGCTTGGCGACGTACAGAATGCCTTGTTTCTCGTACTCGAACGGGGAACCGACGTCGAGGCCGCGCCACGGCAGCGGACCCGTCTCCGAGCTGTCGTCGAGCTCGGGCATCTCGTCGTCGTCCGCGAGCTTGTCGGCCGGTCGCAGGCCGACCTGGCGAGCGATCGAGTCGAAGTCGCCGCCGAGGGTCAGAGTGGCCGAGGTGAGCACGGCGGTGCGGTCCTTGAGGACGAGCTCGCGCAGCAGGCCGGCGACGGTGAGCGGCGCGATCCGCAATTCGCGGCCGAAGCGCTCGCGGTCGACCATCCAGACGACGTCCAGATCGTTCAGCGCGGCGACCCGCTCGGCGACGTCGAAGATCTCCTTCACCGCCCCCTTGGCCTGCCGCTTCGCGCCGTCCGGGTCGTCGTCCTTGTCGTCGGACTTCTTGTTCAGGTCCGAGTACAGCCCGCGAGCGGCGTCGCGAACCAGCCCGGCCGCCTCCAGGACGGGTGCGTTGGACGGCTCGATCCGGCCCTCGCGGGTGCCGTCGAGCGCTGCCCGTAGTGCGTCGGAGGCGTCGATCAGATCGTCGGCCTTGTCGTCGTCCACAAAGCGTCGCGACCGCTTGGCGGCCCGCTCGACCATCTGCGGCGAGAGCTCGTCACCGGCGGCCCCGGTGACGCGAGCCGGTAGCTCGTGGGCCTCGTCGACGATGATCACGTCGTGCTCGGGGAGAACGGTGCGGTTCTCGAAGGCGTCGATGGACAGCAGCGCGTGGTTCGTGATGACGATGTCCGCCTTGCGGGCCTGCTCCTTCGCCTTCTCCGCGAAACACTCGTCGCCGTACGGGCACTTCTGCGCGCCGAGGCACTCCCGCGCCGCGATCGCCACCTGCTGCCACGCCTGGTACTGATGCGAGGGCGCATGGTCGCGGTCGCCGGCCGCACCGTCGAGCAGCTGCTGCTCGGCCCAGTCCCGTAGCTCCAGCACCTGCTGCCCGATCGGCCCCGCCGGCGGGACGTCGATCAGCATGCCGTCCTCGTCCGGCGCGCCCTCGCGGATCCGGTGCAGGCAGGCGTAGTTGTTGCGGCCCTTCTGAATCGCGTACGACGGTCTGCGCGGCAGGAGCTTCTCGGTCGCGTCGAGCAGCGCCGGTACATCGCGATCCACGAGCTGCGACTGCAGCGCGAGAGTCGCGGTGGACACGACCACCCGGCGGTCCTCGATCGCGTGCAGCAGCGCGGGAACGAGGTAGCCGAGCGACTTACCCGTGCCCGTGCCGGCTTGGACGAGTAGGTGCGAGCCGTCATGCATGGAGGTGTTGACGGCCTCGGCCATCTCCACCTGTCCAGGTCTGGTCTGTCCGGCGATCCCGGAGACAGCGGCTTCGAGCAATTCGCGTACGTCTACACCCACCGCCACACCCTAGCCCGCGCGACGGACAGAAACCGCCGCGCGGACCAGGCCTGTGGATAACTCAGACGACGGCGCCGCGGTCCGGGGCCTGGTCACGGTCGACCTGGGTGCGCTTCGGGCGCGGCGGCGGGGCCGGGTAGCGGCGTTCGAGCTCGAGGAGCAGTGGTGCGGCGGTCAGGTTCGACGAGTAGGTGCCGACCAGGATGCCGAGCAGCAGCGCGAGCGAGAAGTCGCCGAGTGAGTCGCCACCCAGGACCAGCAGCGCGGACAGGATGAACAGCGTCGAGATCCCGGTGTTGACCGTTCGCGGCAGCACGTTGACGATCGCCGTGTCGATGACCGGGCCGAGGTTCTCGGTGGCGCGGGCGCTCCGGGTCTCGCGGATCCGGTCGAAGACGACGACCGAGTCGTTCACCGTGTAGCCGATGATGGTCAGGATCGCGGCCAGGAAGATGCCGTCGACCGGCTTGCCGGTCCAGGCGAAGACGCCGACCACGACGGCGACGTTCTGCACCAGGGCCAGGACTGCGCCCGCACCGAAGGTCCAGCGGAAACGGGCCGCCAGGTAGGCCAGCTGGGCGAGCAAGGCGATCCCGAGGGCGATCAGGCCCTTGTTCCGCAGCTCTTCACCGAGCGACGGACCGATGCTCTCGTTGCGGACCAGCTCGGCGGTGCCGCCGATCTGGCCGATCGACTCGCGGACCTTCTCCGCCTCGTCGTCCGAGATCGTGCCGGTCCGCACGGTGATGTTGTCGTTGTCGGTCGCCTGCACGATGGCGGTCGGATAGCCCGCTTCGGCCACCGCGGCGCGTGCCTGGTCCGGCGTGATCGGCTGTGCCGTGCTGACCTCCAGCAACCGGCCACCGGTGAACTCGATCCCGAGGTTGAGACCCCGTACGACGACGCCGGCGACTCCGAGGGCGATCACGACGACGCTGATCAGCAACCACCGGCGGCTGTGACTCATCAGGGCCGGCCGACGGGTCTCCAGCCAGGTCCGTACTCGGCCGTGGCCGTCGATCCCGCTGAGGCCGGGGTGCCGCAGGACGAACTTCCGCGACACGAAGAACTCGGCCAGCACCCGGGTGACCACCAGCGCGGACAGCAGCGACGCCAGCACACCGATGCTCAGCGTGACGCCGAAGCCCTTCACCGGACCGGCAGCGAGGAAGAACAGCAGGCCGGCCGCGAGCAGGGTGGTGATGTTGGAGTCCGCGATCGCCGACAACGCGTTCCGGAAGCCGCTGCGCAGCGAACGACGCAGGCCGTCGGTCCGGCCGGAGATGTAATCTTCCCGGGCTCTCTCGAAGACAAGGACGTTCGCATCGACCGCCATCCCGATGGCGAGCACGAAGCCGGCCAGGCCGGGCAGGGTCAGCGTGGCGCCGAGCACGGTCAGCGCGGCGTACGACATGCCGGCGTACCCGATCAGGCCGAACACGGCCATCAGGCCGACCAGCCGGTACACGAAGATGATGAAGATCGCGGTCAGCGCGAGGCCGATGATCGCGGCCTCGGCACTCGCCTGGATGGCGTCCTTGCCCAGCGACGGGCCGACCGAGCGCTGGTCGATGATCTCGACTGGGACCGGCAGCGAGCCGCCCTCGATCAGCGCCGCCAGGTCCTTGGCCTCGGCCTCGGTGAAGGAGCCGCTGATCGTGCTCTGGCCGCCGGGGATCCCGGTACCGCAGAGCTGGTTGCCGCCGTTCGGGTCGACCTGCGGGGCGCTGATCACCTCGTTGTCGAGGACGATCGCGATCATCCGCTTGGGGGTGTTCACCGGCTCACAGGCGGCCTTGCCGGTGATGTTCGCCCAGATCTTGCCGCCGTCGCCCTTGAACTTCATCTGGACGAACCAGCCCTGGCCCGGCTGGGCCGGGTCGATCATCCCGTCGGCGCCGCTGACGAGCTGACCGGTCATCGCCGGCTTCGCGAGCTGAAGCACTCCGGCACCGGTGTCCGCGGGCAGCCAGATCTCGCCCTTGCCGGTCTTGGCCGGCTTCTGCTCGACCTGGTTCAGGACCTCGTGGAAGGTCAGCTGGGCGGTCTTGCCGACCACCTTCGCGGCCTCGCGCGGGTCCTGCAGACCGGGCAGCTCGACGATGATCCGGTTCTCGCCCTGGCGGGTCACGTTCGGCTCGGCCAGACCGAGGGCGTCGACGCGCCGGTGCAGCACCTGGGTCACATTGTCGGTGACCTCCTTGTTGACCTTCACCTCCGGCGTGTCCTTCGCCTCCAGCACGATCTGCGTACCACCCCGCAGATCGAGGCCGAGCTCGGGCTTCGCGGTCAGGACGACGTACGTCGACAGCGCGAGGACGACGAACGCGAGCAACGCGCGAACGATGGACGACCGGTTCACTACATCCTCCGGAGATGGGCACCCGCCGTACGGGTGTCGTGACAGAGAGCAGCCACGGCTGGCGTGGCGCACAGTGTACGGAGTGGGATCAAGGCCCGATAAAGGGTTTTGCCGGAACACTCTCACAAGCGACGACGTCGCGACTACCTGGTTCAAGCAAACGCGCGATCGCGGCAGCGCTGTGCCATGGCATCAGCACACCCCTGAACTGATTGACGCCTCAGGTGAGCACCGCCTAACTTCTGCTCCACCCCGGTCCGTGGTCGACTCCGGACCGACGGTGATCACCCCTCCGCCCCGGTGGGTGATGAGAGTTCCTGAGGAGGAACCGTGCGTCGTACCGTCTCGCTGATTCTCGCCGTGGGCCTGGCCCCGGCCCTCGCCCTCACCACCGCCGGTGCCGCCGGCGCCGCACCCGGCCCGGACCGGATCATCGTCCAGCAGGCCAAGGCCGAGCCCGGTGTCTCGGCCATCGAGGACACCTACATCGTCGAGCTGAAGAAGGGGATGAAGCTGAAGGCCGGCCTGGGCATCACGCCGCAGCGCCAGTTCAGCACCGCCGTCAACGGCTTCAGCGCCAAGCTCACCGCCGCTCAGCTGAGCGCATTGCAGAAGAACCCCGATGTCGTCGCGATCTCACAGGACGTGTGGATCGAGAACGCGCTCGACGCGACCCAGACCAACCCGCCCTCGTGGGGCATCGACCGGATCGACCAGCGCAACCTGCCGCTGTCGAACTCCTTCACCTACACCCGCACCGGCCAGGGGGTGCACGCCTACATCATCGACAGCGGTATCACCCCGTCGCACCCGAACTTCGGCGGCCGCGCCACGTTCGACTTCAACGGCATCGACAGCAACAACACCGACTGCAACGGCCACGGCACCCACGTCGCCGGCACGATCGGATCCACGTCGTACGGCGTGGCGAAGACCGTCCGGCTGCACGGCGTCAAGTGGCTGAACTGCAGTGGCGGCGGTACGGCGTCCTCCGCGATCGCGGCCGTGGACTGGGTGACCCGGAACGCCGTGAAGCCCGCCGTGGCCAACGCTTCGTGGAACTTCAGCGCCAACACCACGCTGGAGAACTCGCTGCGCGCCATGATCAACTCCGGCGTCTTCCTGGCCGCCTCGGCCGGGAACACCGGTGGGAACTCCTGTGACCGCCTGCCGCGCAAGATCGAGACCGCACTGGTCGTCGCGTCGTCCGAGCGGACCGACGCACGGTCGTCGTTCTCGAGCACCGGAGCGTGCGTCGACATCTACGCGCCGGGCGGGTCGATCGTCTCCACGCTGCGTACCGGCGGGAGCGGCTCGATGAGCGGGACCTCGATGGCGTCGCCGCACGTCGCCGGTGTCGCGGCGCTCTACCTGCAGACCAGCCCCTCGGCGACGCCGGCCACGGTGAAGTCGTACATCGAGGCCAACGCGACGCCGAACGTCGTCAGCGGTGGTGGCACCGGCGGTACGGTCAACCGCCTGCTCTTCACGAACGGCCTGTAGTTCGAACGGTTAGACAGCGGGCGACGCCCCCGGGGACTACTCGGGGGCGTCGATCCCGTGCTCGATCGCGTAGCGGACCAGCTCGGCGCGGTTGTGCAGCTGCAGCTTCCGCAGCGTGTTCTGCACGTGGTTCTCCACCGTGCGATGGGACAGCACCAGACGGGTCGCGATCTGGCGGGCAGTCAGCCCGCGTGCGACCAGCCGGAGTACTTCGGTCTCCCGCTCAGTCAGCTGCGGCACTTCGGGACCAGCCCCCAGCCGCCGGTACTCCCCCAGCAGCAGTCCGGCCAGTCCGGCGCTGAAAACCGCGTCCCCCTCGGCAGTACGCCGTACTGCGTCGTCGAACTCGTCCAGTGATGCCGACTTCACCAGATAGCCCGACGCACCGTTCTTCACCGCAGCCAGTACGTCGTCCTGTTCCGCGCTGGCCGACAGGACGAGCACACGGGTATCGGGGAGGGCCGCGGTGATCTCCCGCGTCGCGTCGACCCCGGAACCGTCGCCCAGCTGCAGGTCCATCACCACGACATCCGGCCGGGTCGCCAGTGCGATCTTCACCGCACTCGCAACGTCCTGCGCGGTCGCACAGACGTCGTACCCGCGACTCCCGAGGTCACGCGCCACACCTTCGCGCCACATCGGATGGTCGTCGACGATCATGACTCTGGTCATCGGTTCACCTTCAGTTCCCACTCGGTTCCTTCGCCTGGTGCGGTACGGACGGTGGCGGTACCACCGAGGTCGGTGATGCGGCCGCGGATGGACTGGCTCACTCCGAGGTGTCCGTCGACGCGGGCCTGTTCCAGCTGGGCGGGCGTCGTACCGATCCCATCGTCGCGGATCGACACCAGGACGGCGTCGTCGAGGTCCTCGACCACCACCCAGGTGCGGGCGTCGCCGCCGGCGTGCTTGTCCACGTTGCTGAGCGCCTCTTTGACTGCGGCGACCAGCTCACGGGCTACAGCGGCTGGCAGCAGCACAGGTCCCGCCGGCACCACCACGTCGATCCTGGTGGTGGCCAACGGCAACAACTGATTGCACAGGTCGGTCCGGTCGCCGTCTGCTGTCACCGGGCGGGCGGCCATCAGGGTACGCAGGGCAACCTCTTGTTCGGCGGCCATCCGCGCCAGCTCGACGGCCTCGCCACCGATGGCATGACCGCGGCGCTGCACCTGAGCCAGCACCTGCAGGACACCGTCGTGGATGGACCGGCTGAGTCGCAACCGCTCGGCAGTCGCGCTCTCTGTGGCGATGGCCTCCCGCAGCCGGTCTCCAGCCCGCCTCATCGTAGAGGCGGCGTACCCGACGACCAGTCCGGCGACGAGCAGCAGCTGGACGTTACTGAGCACCTTTGACGCGTTGTCGACACCTCGGAGCGACAGCAACGCCAGACTGATGGTGGCGGCGGCCAGCAGACCGCCGTCGCGGCCGCGTGAGATCGCGAGTGCCAGCACCGGCCCGGCCGCCCAGACCGAGGTCAGCACCGACGCACCGCCCCTGATGTCGATGAGCGGCTGGGCGAACAGCGTGGCGTACATGCAGCCCGCGGTGACGACCAGGTCCGCGAAGGCGAGCCGGGTGTTCCGCCGTCCCCAGCGCCGGCTGTAGCCGAACGAGGAGATGAGCGTCCAGACCGCCATGATCGCCAGCTGCAGTACGGCGCCGGACGGCCTGGCGATGTCCTCCCAGCGGGTCCAGACGCCGAGACACGCGAACCCGAAGGTGATCACCCGGAACACGACCAGGGCACGCCACAGCGGCTGCAAGAGGTCTGCCTGGTCGCGCTCCACCGCCACAGTCTGTCAACACTCCGGCCCGCTGCGACCGAGGCGTCGTACTCGGCCGGTTGAGTAATACCACTCATGGTGCAGGTTTCCCCGCGCCTTTCCCGAATTTTCCGCCATCTGCTTCCGGAGACGCGTGATTTCCCCGTACTCTCCGGCAGAACACGCTCGGGGGAGCTACGAACACGCCGCGTCACCACACGCGGCCGAGTCGACAATGCATGGAGGGGAATCGTGCGCAAGCTACCCGCTGGGCTGTTCAGCCTGGCCCTGGCGGCCACCGCCGGGATCGGATGGGCGCAGGCCGGCAATGCCGCCTCGCCGGCCACCGACACTTCGGGACCGGTCGCCAGTGAGATCGCACCCGAGCCGGACGAGATGCCCAACCCGCGCGAGGAGAAGCGCCGAGACCTGCGGCAGGAGGCACTGACCAAGGTTCTGAGCGGCAAGGCGAAGCCGGAGCTGCGCAACGGCAGCAAGGTCGTCAAGCTCGGCACCAAGGCCGCCGGCGCCAAGGGCATCAGGAACAAGGCCGGCAAGGTCGACCAGTACGTCGAGCTGAGCCGCGAGAAGAGCGACAAGATCTTCGTCGTACTGGCCGAGTTCGGCAACGAGCGGCACCCGGACTTCCCCGACGTCGACACCTCGCCGAACTTCCCCGGCCCGACGACCTGGGACGGCCCGCTGCACAACGCGATCCCGGAGCCGGACCGCTCGGTCGACAACAGCACCGTCTGGCGGTCCGACTACAGCAAGCAGTACTTCCAGGACCTGTACTTCGGCAACGGCAACTCGGTCAAGAAGTACTACGAGAAGCAGTCGTCCGGCCGGTACACCGTCGACGGCACCGTCACCGACTGGGTGAAGGTGAAGTACAACGAGGCCCGCTACGGCCGGTCCAACGGCAAGCCCTGCCTGCAGAACAACTGCAACAACGTCTGGGCGCTGATCAAGGACTCGGTCAACCAGTGGGTGGCCGACCAGAAGGCCAAGGGCCGCACCACCGAGCAGATCAAGGCCGACCTGAAGTCGTTCGACGTCTGGGACCGCTACGACTTCGACGGTGACGGCAACTTCAACGAGCCCGACGGCTACATCGACCACTTCCAGATCGTGCACGCCGGCGGCGACCAGGCCGACGGTGACCCGTGGCAGGGCGAGGACGCCGTGTGGTCGCACCGCTGGTCGGTGCAGTACCCCGGCGGCCCGGCGACCAACCCGGCCGGCGGATCGCAGATCGGTGACACCGGCCTGTGGGTCTCCGACTACACCATCCAGCCGGAGAACGGTGGGCTCAGCGTCTTCGCGCACGAGTTCGGCCACGACCTCGGTCTGCCGGACCACTACGACACTTCCGGCCCGGCGATCGAGAACAGCGTCAACTGGTGGACGATCATGGCGCAGAGCCGGGTCAGCAAGGCCACCGACGGCGGCATCGGCGAGCAGGCGGCCGACTTCGGCGCGTGGGACAAGCTGCAGCTGGGCTGGCTGGACTACGAGATCGTGGCCGCCGGTCAGAACCGGACGCTCGAGCTCGGACCGCACGAGTACAACTCCAAGAAGGCCCAAGGCCTGGTCGTGACGCTGCCGAAGAAGTCGGTGACCCACGAGCTGGTGGCTCCGGCCGCCGGTACGAAGTCGTGGTGGAGTGGTCAGGGCAACCAGTTCACGCACACCATGAACCGCCAGGTCACCCTGCCTGCCGGCGCTGCGGCGAGCCTCACCTTCCAGGCCAACTGGGCGATCGAGGACTGTGGCAACGTCGCGTGCGACTACGCGTACGTCGAGGTGAACGACGGCACCGGCTACAAGCCGATCGCCGGCAGCATCACCAACGCGGCCGAAGGCAACGGCATCGACGGCAAGAGCAACGGCTGGGTCCCGGCGACCTTCGACCTGTCGGCGTACGCCGGTAAGACGGTCGGGCTGCAGTTCCGCTACACCACGGACCCGGCGGCGGCCGAGCTGGGCTTCTTCGCCGACGAGATCAAGGTGACCTCGGGCGCCACCACCGTGCTCGGCTCCGGTGCCGAGACCACGCCGGACGGCTGGTCGCTGAACGGCTTCAGCACGGTCGGAGCGTCGTACACGAGTCAGCACGACAACTACTACCTCGCGTCGCACATCAACTACGTCGGCTACGACCAGCACCTGAAGACCGGCCCGTACAACTTCGGCTTCGCGAACACGGCGCCGGACAAGGTCGAGCACTTCCCGTACCAGGACGGTCTGCTGCTCTGGTACTGGGACACCTCGCAGGACGACAACAACACCAACGAGCACCCCGGTGAGGGTCTGGTGCTGCCGGTCGACAGCCACCCGGTCCCGATCAACCGCCTCGACGGCCAGCTCTGGCGGCCGCGGGTCGGCGGGTACGACGCTCCGTTCGGTCTGGAGAAGGCAGACTCCTTCTCCCTGCACCTCAACGGCAACGCCAGCTACATCCGCGGCCAGGACGGCGTCCGGACGTTCAACGACTCCAAGCCGTACTGGTTCGCCGAGCAGCCGATGGCTGGTGTCAAGGTGCCGAACAACGGCGTCAACATCAAGGTCGTCTCACGCACCGGCACGACCATCAAGGTCGAGGTCTCCAAGCGCAAGTAGCTACCTGACCTGACGAACGGACAACCCCCCGAGGATCATCCTCGGGGGGTTGTTTCGTGTAACCGGTCAGGCGACCGCGTACGGCGTCAGGTCGCCGGCCAGGGCCGGGTGAACCCGGGCGGTGACCCGGGTGCCGTCAGCGGTGTGCTCGAGCTGCTCTACGGAACCCTCCGAGTGGATCCGGGAGACCAGGTCCCCGCGGTCGTAGGGCAGCAGCAGGTCGAGCGAGATGAGCGGCTGCGGGAGTGCACCCTCAAGGAACTCGCGGAGCTTGTCGATGCCTTCGCCGGTGCGGGCGGAGACGACAATGGCACGGGGCTCACGAGCCAGGATCGGGGCCAGCGCCATGGCGTCGACGGCATCGGACTTGTTGATCACGATGATCTCGGGGACGTCGAGGGCGTTGATCTCGCCCAGGACCTCACGGACCGCGTGGATCTGCGACAGCGGATCCGGGTGCGAACCGTCGACCACGTGCAGCAGCAGGTCCGCGTCCGCGACCTCCTCCAGCGTCGAGCGGAACGCCTCGACGATGTCGTGCGGCAGGTGCCGGACGAAACCGACCGTGTCGGTCAGGGTGTAGACGCGGCCGTCGGCCGTCGTGGTCCGCCGGGTGGTCGGGTCCAGGGTCGCGAACAGCGCGTCCTCGACCAGTACGCCGGCGCCCGTGATCCGGTTGAGCAGCGAGGACTTGCCCGCGTTGGTGTACCCCGCGATTGCGACCGAGGGGACCAGGTTGCGGCGACGCTCCTGGCGCATGGTCGAGCGGGTGCTCTTCATGTCCTTGAGCATCCGGCGCAGCTTGGAGATCTTGGTGTTGATCCGGCGCCGGTCGGTCTCGATCTTGGTTTCACCGGGACCACGGCCACCGATACCGCCACCGGCCGCACCGACGCGGCCACCGGCCTGGCGGGACAGGTTGCCACCCCAACCACGCAGGCGCTGCTTCATGTACTGCAGCTGGGCCAGCTCGACCTGGGCCTTGCCTTCCTTGCTCTTCGCGTGCTGCGCGAAGATGTCCAGGATCAGCGCGGTCCGGTCGACCACCTTGACCTTGAGCCGGTCCTCCAGGTTGCGCAGCTGCGCAGGGGCCAGCTCACCGTCCGCGATCACCGTGTCCGCGCCCGAGGACGCGACCAGGTTGCGCAGGTCGGACACCTTGCCGGAACCGATGAAGGTCGCCGGGTCCGGCTTCTTGCGGCGCTGGATGACTCCGTCCAGCACCTCCGAACCGGCGGTCTCGGCGAGCAGCTTCAACTCGGCCAGCGAGTTCTCCGCGTCCTCGGCGCTGCCTTCGGTCCAGACGCCGACCAGCAGCACCCGCTCCAGCAACAGCTTGCGGTACTCGACCTCGCTGATATCGGTCAGCTCGGTCGACATCCCGACCACGCGGCGCAGTGCCTGGCGTTCCTCGAGCTCGAGGCCCTCGGTGTTGCCTTCGGTGCTCGACGCGCGGTCGGTCTCGTCGTAGTCGTCGTGACCCGTCAACGAAGCGCCGGAGTCATCGCCCTGCAGGAGGTCGGTTTCGACGTCGGAGGTCTCTTCGTAAAAGTTCGATTGGGTCGTCATATACCTTCCATGGTGGCACGGGCCCCCAGTACAGGCGACCCGATTAACCACGTCAACGCCTCAACCGTTGCCTGAATTCCCGTTCAGCCAGGCGCGGTCGAAGTCGCCGCGGGCGTGCAGGACGGCCGGTCCGGTCAGTTCCAGGTGGTTGTCTTCACGCCAGGTGACGGTCACTTCACCGCCTGGTACGCCGATGCGGTACGTGACCGGGAGTGCCTGACCAGCTTGTTTCGCCGCTGCCACGGTCACCGCACAGGTCCCCGTGCCGCAGGAGCGGGTCTCCCCCGAACCACGCTCGTGGACACGCATGTCCACGTCGTACGGACCACGCCGTACGACGAACTCCAGGTTCACGCCGTGCGGGAACGCCTCCTGCGGCGACCAGCTCGGCTGGTCGCACAGGTTGCCCGGCTCACTCAGGTTGTCGATGAAGGCCACCGCGTGCGGATTGCCCAT
Source organism: Kribbella sp. NPDC056345 (assembly GCF_042262745.1). NCBI lineage: Bacteria > Bacillati > Actinomycetota > Actinomycetes > Propionibacteriales > Kribbellaceae > Kribbella > Kribbella sp. NPDC056345. Next base: position 36,094 of record NZ_JBHJQQ010000026.1, read on the forward strand.
GTCGACGTGCAGAGCGGGCCACTGGTGACCGTTGGCGGTGACAACGATTCCGGCAGGGCCGGGAAGCGTGGGCTCGCCCATGTCGACGGTGAGCGTGCCATCGTCGTTCTGGACAACGTCCTTGACCCCTGCGCGCGTGCCGACGCGGACTGGCTTGTCATCGATCAGACCGGCGTCTGCGAGATACCGGACGAACACCCGGACGCCGTTGCCACACATCTCGGCAATAGACCCGTCCGCGTTGCGGTAGTCCATGAACCAGTCGCCGCCGTCCTCGACGTACGTCTGGCTGGTGCCTTTGAGGACCCGCAGTACGCCGTCCGCACCGAGGCCGGCGTGGCGGTCGCAGAGGAACTGCACCAGCGTCGCGTCCAGGTCCCCGTGGACCGTGCCGTCGGGGTCGGGAAGGATCACGAAGTCGTTCTCCGTGCCATGGCCTTTCAGCCAGGGGAATGTGGTGCTCCTCATGGAGTAGATCGTACGGTGTGGAGCTATGGAGCTGATCGCCTACTTCTGGGAGCAGGAGGACGCCTCGTCGGTCGCTGCGCAGTTGGACGGCGTCGTACGGCGAGAGCGGTTCCACGGCGAGGACGACGACGAGGACCACCCGTGGGTCGTCGTACTGGGTGCTGGGGTGGACCGTTCTGCCCTCGACGCGTTGCTGGCTGCACATGACGGTTGGCTCGAGGACGCTTGGCTTGAGGCTGCGTCGGAGGGGCCGGTGGCGTCTCCCCCGCCGTTGCCCAGTGAGCCGCAGCGCTTTAAGACCCGGTGAGGACGCGGCCGGGCTGCATGCCTGTCGGTACGCCGTGGGCCAGCACCGACTCGCCTGCCACGAGCACGTGCTCGACACCCACCGAGAGCTGCCAGGGATCTGCGTACGTCGACCGGTCCGCGATCTGATCGGGGTTGAAGACGACGACGTCGGCTACTGCGCCCGGCTTGAGGACACCGCGATCGGTCAGCCCGAGACGCGCGGCCGGAAGACCTGTCATCCGGCGGACTGCCTCGGGGAGAGTCAGTACCTGCTGCTCTCGGGTGTAGTGGCCGAGGACGCGCGGGAACGTGCCGAAGTTGCGTGGATGCGGGTGTCCGGGGCCAGTGGCGTCCAGGATCCAGCCGTCGCTGGCGATGCTGGTGCAGGGGTGTTGTAGGACGGTCACTACGTCCTCGGGGCTCATGGCGTGGTTGACCACGCCGACTGCGGCGTGGTGGTGCTCCAGCACTCGGCAGACCGCCTCGGCGGCATCCACGTTGTCTGCTTGGGCTATCTCGGCCAGCGAGTGGCCGCGTGCGTCGAAGTAGCGGCCCGGCGGGAGGGTTGCGATCACTACCGCGGTTGGATCGAACAGGTCTGAGGTGCGGAGCGCGTGGGTGATGCGGTCGCGCGTCTTGGGGTCGTTGAGTCTCGCGAGGAGTGCCAGAGTGCCGCCGTCCATGGCCCAGATCGGGAGCCGGGTGGTGAGCGTCGTACTGGTGGCTGTGTACGGGTAGGCATCCCAGGTGACGTCAACGCCGTCCGCACGGGCCTGGTCGAGTTGGTCGAGCGCAGCGGCGACCAGTCCGTGGTTCGGCGCGCCAACGGCTTTCAGGTGGGAGATCTCGAGACGCGCTCCCCCGGCGCGTGCTGCGGTCACAGCCTCGTCCAGGGCTTGGAGGAGGTCTGTGCCCTCGTTGCGGATGTGCGTTGAGTACAACAGTCCGCACTCCGCCGCTGTGGCGACCAGCGCCGCCACTTCGGCCGGATCGGCGTACGCACCCGGCGCGTAGATGAGCCCCGTGGAGAACCCGACCGCACCCTGGTCTGCTGCTTCGCGGAGGAGGTCTTGCATGCGGCGGAGCTCTTCGGGTGACGGTGGGCGTTTGGCGCTGCCCATCGCCGCGATGCGGAGTGTGCAGTGGCCGACTTGCAGGGCGACGTTGATGGCGGCAGTGACACCTTGCGCGAAACCTGCTGTGTCTCGCCAGGACCAGTCGTGTTGGGCACCGAGGAAGGCTGCGCCGGTCCGGAGTTCGTCGAGCTCGGTGATCGGGAACGGTGACCAGCCACAGTTGCCGGTGAGGACGGTGGTGACGCCCTGGTGGAGTTGGGTCGTTGCGGCCGGCGACGTACGGACGGTGAAGTCTGCATGCGAGTGCAGGTCGATGAAGCCCGGCGCGACGATGTTGCCCTGCGCATCGATCAGCTCGGCGTCCACGGTGGTGCCGGGCGGGAGCAGGTCGACGATGCGGTCGCCGTCGATCAGCACAGAGAGCGCTCTCTCCGCGGCGCCGGTACCGTCCAGAACGTGGCCGTTGACGATCGCTCTCATGCGGTGAGCTCGCTGCTGGCGATCGTGTTGGCGGCGATGAAGCCTGTGTCGACCTGGTGACCGAGGCCCGCGGTTGCCGGGACCTGTACGACGCCCTGGGTGGCAACGACGGGTGGGGTGATGACGTCCTGGGCGTAGTACTTCGCGGAGGCCGAGACGTCGGAGGGGAGCGTGAATCCGGGGAGGCTGGAGAGCGCGACGTTCGCCGCTCGGCCGATGCCGAACTCGTGCATGCCGCCGCACCAGATCGGGATCCCGGCCTGGTGCGCGAGATCATGCGCAGCTCGAGCGGCGGTGAGACCGCCCATCCGGGAGATCTTGATGTTCAGGATCCGGAGTGCGTCCAGAGAGAGCGCGATCTTGAGATCATCGATGGTCTCGATGCTCTCGTCGAGGCAGATCGGGGTGCTGATCTGCTGCTGGAGACGCGCATGGGCGAGCAGATCCCGCGGGGCGAACGGTTGCTCGATCATCGTCAGGCCGAACTCGTCCAGTGCTTTCAGTTGAGATGAATGCTCCTCGGTGTAGATGCCGTTCGCGTCGACATGGAGATCCAGTTCGGGGTGGGCGGAGCGGACTGCGCGGACCGGTTCGACGTCCCAGCCCGGCGCGATCTTGAGTTTCACGCGGGGATATCCGGCCGCGAGATGCCGCTCGACCTCGGTGAGCAGATCGTCGATCGTCGGCTCGATACCGAGCGAGACACCGGCCACGACCTCGCTCCGGGTACCGCCGAGCGCCGCGGCCAGCGGAACGTCGTTGCTCGTTGCCCAGAGCACCCATCCCGCGACGTCCAGACCCGACTTCGCGAACTGGTTGCCGCGCACCTTCGCCCACAACTGCGGAACCTCCTCGGGCCGCTCCCACTCCTTACCGAGGATCGCGGGCACGAGATAGCGCTCTCCGACGAGCCAGCAGGTCTCGACGGTCTCGGGCGCGTAGTACGGGTCGGACGGCGAGGCGATCTCTCCCCAGCCCACGGCACCGGATTCGTCGGTCAGTTCGACCAGGATGTGGTCGAGCAGGCTCTTGCCGTGAGAACTGGTCCGGAACTCGTGCACCAGCGGCAACCGGACCCGGTGCAACCTGGCCGCGACGATCTTCATGACGTTCCTCTCAACTGATGTCCGGACTCAACTGATGTACAGGCCCAGCTCGGTGTTCAGGCGATCGCGTTCTCCGAGCCGCCGGCGGGCGCCTTTGGCGCTGGCGGTCGTGAGCGTCGCGAGAACGTGCAGGACGGAGGCGATCACGGTCGGCGAGTCGACGTACGACGCGCTCCCGGTGGCGACGTAGATGCACTGATCCGCGACCGCTGCCAGCGGAGCGTCCTCGAAGTCGGTGACGACGACGAGTTCACCGCCGGCCTCCTTGAAAGAACGCGCGATCTCGACCGTGTCCCGGCGGTACCGGCGCAGCGAGAACGCGACCATCAGATCGCTCGACCGGACATCGGACAGTACGTCGACTGCCCGCACGACGGTCCCGTCGACGAGTGTCACCTGGGACAGGCCGGCACTGAGGTCGAAGGCGAGCAGCGACGCGTAGGAGAACGACTTCGCCGAACCGACCACGAACCGCCGCCGCGCCGCGACGATCCGAGCCGCAGCCAACGCGATCGCGTCGTCGGCCAGGATCTTGTCGAGCGCTTCCTCGATCGAGGCCCGCTCCTGCTCGATCACGCGCCGCTGGAGCAGCGTCGACGACCGCCGCTGCAACCGCGCGTCGTACCGGTCCTGGGGACTCGCGAGTTCGCGGTTCCGCTCCTCGTCGGCGCTCATTCGGCTGCTCCGAACAGGTACGACGCAGTGTGCTCGTCGTCGCGACGGATGCCGGTGGCAACGAGTCCCTTGGCCAGCAGCTCGGCGAACTCGTCCCGCACCCGCGCAATCACCGCCGCAGTCACCGCAGCCCGGTCCGCCGGAATGCCGACGCAGGCAACCGGGTCCCGACGAGGCTCTGGGCCCGGACTGGGCTCGAGGCCTAGGCGGGGCTCGGCGTCCAGACGGCGGTCGAACTCCTGGCGGGCATCGGATTCCGGGCAGGGCTCGGATTCCTGGCGGGCTTCGAAGTCCGGACGGCGGTCGAGGTCCTGACGGGCATCAGAGTTCTGACGGGCATCGGAGTCCTGATGGGGGTCGAGGTCCCGACGGGCGCCGAAGTCCTGCATGCGCTCGGGATCCTGACGGAGGGGTTCCGTTGTCAGGTTCCATTCGACGACCAGGCGGTCGGTGCCGGGGCCGTAGAGATCCGGGGCGTACCAGCGACCACGGGCGCCGAGAACGTTCAGGTTGAAGTGCGCGTTGCGCAGCTGGAACGGATCGTACGTCCAACGCATCCGGGTCATGCCGTGGGCCAGCGCCACCTCGCGCTGGGCGTACTTGAGCATCCGCCCAAGACCGCGGCCCTGCAGATCAGCGGCCACTACAGCTGACTGGGAATAGTGGTAGAGAGCGCTCTCTGAGATACCCGGGAATCCGTAGGCGAACGCGACCAGGCGCTCGGCCGCATCCAGAACGCCGACCACGGATCCGCCGTTGCCGGCCAAGGCAGCGAGCAACCGGGGATTGAGTCCGTGATCCGGCTGCTGGTAGCCGAACACCGCGCGATACAGCGCCGCGGCCTCGGCGTACTGCTCGGGGGTCCGCAGCGAGACCGCCCTGAAGTCGTCGGGCACTGCACGCGCTCCTCTCGAAGATACGGAACGGATCATGTCCGCCATACGAGTAGAACTCGTGTTCACTGAGCCCGTCAATCGACGACCGGATGATGATACGTTCACTATCCATGGATCTCCCGCTCATGATCGACCGCCTCCGCAGCTACGTCGAGGACGAGACACCGACCGGCGATGTCGCTGCCCTGAACGCGTTCGCCGACCGCCTCGTCCAGCGCTACACCGAACTAGGCGCCACCGCTCGCCGAATCCACAGCGCCACCGGCGATCACGTAGTCGCGGACTTCCCAGGTCGGGGAGCGCTCTCCGAGGCGGCACCGGTGCTGTTTCTCGCGCACCACGACACCGTATGGCCGGTCGGACAGCTGGCCGACGCGATGCCCTGGCGGCTGCAGGACGGAGTAATCCACGGCCCCGGGGTATTCGACATGAAGGGCGGACTCGTGATCCTGGAGACCGCTCTCGCCGAACTCTCCAGAAACGCGATCTCCAGCAACGCGATCTCGGGAAGCATGATCTCGGGAAACGAGCTCTCCGGACGGCGGTTCTCCGGTGCGGATCATCGGCCGGTGCGGGTGATCGTGGTGGCGGACGAGGAGGTCGGGTCGCCGTCGGCGCGGGAGTTGGTGACGGCGGAGTCGGCCGGGGTGGTGGCGGCGTTCGGGCTCGAGCCACCGCATCCGAACGGGGATCTCAAGACATCGCGCTGGGGCAGCACGCGGATCCGGATCACGGTCACCGGACGCGAGGCGCACGCGGCACTCGACCCGGAGAGCGGTATCTCGGCGATCGACGAACTCGTCGACCAGCTGATCGCGGTGCGTTCGGTGGTCGCGCGGCACGAGCACGTTCTCTGCAACGTGGGCACGATCGAGGGTGGCGGGCGGACGAACGTGGTCGCCGGGTCGGCGTGGGCGGATGTCGGGTTCCGCTTCATGGATCCCGAGACCGAGAGCGCCGTACTGGAAGCAGTCACCGCACTGCCCGCACTGCGAGCCGGGGCCGTTGTCGAGGTGAAGGTGATGTCCAACCGGCCGGCCTGGCAGCCCTCGGCGGCAACAGAAGCCCTGCTCGCGAAGGTGATTGCGGCTGGAGACTCGCTCGGTCAGCAGGTAGGCGGAGCGGCCGCATCAGGCGCGGCGGACACCAACCTGACCGGCTGGCTCGGAATCCCCACGCTCGACGGCCTCGGCCCGGTCGGCAAAGGCGCCCACGCCGTCCACGAACAAGCAGTCGCCACCAGCCTCGCCGAACGAGCCGCCCTCGTCGCCGCCATCATCACCACGATCTGATTCGGCAGCCCCACGAGCTAACTCCTTCGCCGTCCCGAGCCTTCCGACCGTCATCGATGGCGGCGATCGCCACACACAATCCCTTGCACACAAGGGGATTTGCCCCGTTATCGTTTCGTGACTATAATCGAACACATGTTCGAGGAAGCGCTGTCCCTGCTCTCGACGGCCGACCTGCTGGAGTCGGCCGCCGAGGAGCGTGCGGCCGAGCAGCGATCGGCT
>NZ_JBHJQQ010000027.1:0-32408 GCF_042262745.1 Kribbella sp. NPDC056345
GGTGTGCAGCCGGTCCAGCGGCTGCATCGACGACCGCACATAGGCCTGGTTCGGCCCGGTCGTCTCGCGAGTGAGTGTCTTGTTGGTGTGTGTCGTGCTCATGCGGCAGACCTCCCGGTCTGGTGAAAGGCCGGAACACGCTCCGGCCCGAAAGCCTGGGGCGCCGTCTGCTGTGCAGTGGCAGACGGTGCGGGGAGGAAGTAGTGAGTGCTCAGCTCGTCGCGAAGCAGCCACAAGGCATCCGGATCGCCGGTCTCAGCGGCGGTCACGCACGCGTGGGCAGCCGACAGCAGTTCGCCGTACGACTGCCGGACCAAAGCCAGCTCCAGCCGCGCGATGCGCAGCTGGCGCTCGGTCTCCGTCTCGATCGCGGGCATCAGAACAGCCCTGCCAGCCACGACGCTGCGCGGCCGATCTCGGCGCCGAACAGGTTCAGCACGGTGTAGGAAACGCTGACCAGGCACACGTAACGAACGACGTCGAGAGCCATCTCGCGGAGCATCAGAAGATCCCTTGGACCGCGCCGATGAGGGCCCGGACGAAGTCACCCAGGATCGTGTTGTAACCGACGACGCCCAGCGCGACGCCAAGAGCGATGCCCGGCACGTCCGAACCACGATGCGCAGCCGAGTACAGCACCGCCGCGCCCAGGATGATCCACATCGGAATGTCCATCTCAGTTCCTCTCTAGGTCTCTTGGGGGTATCGACTCCCTCAAGGGGGGTTGACTTATCGACCATAAGCGCACGGTAACCGGAAAGGCAATAGGGGTTGATACATCTATTTTAGGAAAGTGGGGTTGGTTCTCACGGATGGCCTAGAGCACTAGACTCGCCAGTAAGGAAGAAGGGGTCTTAATGACTGACACGACCATCGACACTGCTGTGGACTTCGCCGAGATGGTGCGGCTGACCGTGCAGCAGGTTGGAGAGATCGCAGACCCAAGCAGGCGAGCCCGCGCCGCTCAGGAGGCGGTGACAGCGGCTCAGGACGCCACGACCAAGCTCGGACAGCTACGGCGCACCGCGATCACGGCCATGCTGGATGCCGGCCTCACTCAGGCCGACATTGCCCGCACGCTCGATGTCTCACCAGAACGCGTTCGGCAGCTCATGTCCGGTGGCCCCCGTCCGGCCCGGGCGGTTCTGGGCGCGGCCAAGCTCACCGTCGCGATCGGCGGCAAGCATGAGGCCGAAAAGCCACGGGCCGTCGCATCTGTAGAAGCGTTTGCCGCCTATGAGCGGCTAGCCGAAGTGGCGAGAGCACTTGGGTTGGATTGCGGGCACGAGGTCGTACCACCTCCAGGCCTCGTCGACCTGAACCGGGACAACCTGATCGTCCTGGGGTCACCCGCCCGGGTTCCGTTTCTGGCACAGATCCTGCCCTCAGACCCGGCGTACGGCCTCGATGAGGATGACGAAGGTTGGTTCGTTATCGATAAGGCCCGGAACGAGAAGATCTACTCGCCTTCAGACTCGGGGGAGCTGACCGACTACGGCTACGTAGGTCGCCTACCTCGCCCCGATGGGAACGGTTCGTTCCTGTACATCGCTGGTCTGCATGCGCCCGGGACACTCGGCACGGCGTACTGGCTCGCCGACAACATCGACCTCATCTACCGGGAGACCCGGGGCAAGCGGTGGTCAGCACTCGTGAAGGTCGACTTCGACAAGAAGCATCGGCGGCCGGCGGCTACCGGTCTCCTCACCACTATCGCCAAACACGAGGGATCTAAGTGATCGCCACCTGGTGGACGGAACCCGGCCTGCCCGCGAGCCAAAACGAGGACTGGTTCGGCCTGGTCGACATGCCCGACGGAGGCGTAACAATCCTGGTTCTGGACGGGGGAACAGCTCGGACAGAAACGGGCTGCTCCCATGGTGTTGCTTGGTACTCCCGGCAACTTGGAGCATCGCTGCAAAGTGAGCTGCTCAACGACCCTCAGATCTCGCTGGTGCAAGCACTTTCCGCCAGCATCGCAGCTGTCGCCGCACTACATGCCGACACCTGCGACCTCAACCACCCCGGCACTCCTGGTGCCGCTGTCGGAATCGTCCGGCCTATTGGCACCCGCACTTGGGAGTACGCCGTTCTCGGTGACGTGACTGCGGTCTTGGATACCCCCGGCTCACCTACCGTCATCGCAGACACGCGGATCTCAGCATCAGCACGGCTCGAGCGTGACGAAGCCGACCGCTGGCCGATCGGTGCGCCAGAGAAGAACGCGGCCATGGTTGCCATGAAGCACACCGAGTTGGCTGAGCGGAACCAGAGCTACTGGATTGCCGCCGCCGACCCAACCGCTGCACAGCACGCCTTGACTGGGCAGGCAACCGACGTAGCACGGCTGGCGGTCTTGACCGACGGGGCAGCTCGCGCGTGCACATTCGGCTTGATGGACTGGGAAGAACTACTTCAACTTCTGGATCAAGACGGCCCGCGCAAACTCGTTCAAGCTGTTCGCCACGCAGAAAACGCTGACCCGGCGGGCACTCGTTGGGCACGCAATAAGAAGTCCGACGACGCCACCGTGGTCTATGCGAAGGACAGGCCGGCCAACCTCTCAAACACTCCGCTGGGCAGAGTCCAGCTCAAAGCGTTCCTCCGGTAGATCCCGCACACAGTTCGTGCATCCAGACGTCAGGGTGCGCACCGCTCAAAGGCGGTGCGCACCCTGTTCTCTGTCTGGCACCAGCACGGTAGTTAGAGCACGTCGGCCAACGGTTGAGGTAGGACTCTGTGCAGCGGGCAGTTCTCGTCGATGACAACGACAATTTCGCCTGAGTCGCCGTGCTCGGCAGACACCTTGCAGAGGCAACCAGCCTTCGAAGCTTCGGTCGTTCCGGGGTAGAGGCCACGTCGAGCAAACGCGATGGCGATCGGCTGCTTCTCGTCTTTGCTCGATACATACATGCGTCCAGTCTGCTGGGGCCGGGTAGCCCGACTCAAATGTCGTACGCCGCGTCAGACGGCGGTCATACCGCGCCGTGGCCGTGGTCGGGTGTGGGCTGGCCGCACACCCAGCCGGTGGCGTGGGTGGTGACGGCGGGGCGCCATCCGGTGCGGGTGAGTTCGTCGACGACGGCCGCGGGCAGTCGTTGTGGGTGGGAGTCGAGGACGTCGCGGGCCAGCTGGCCGGCCAGGATCGGGCCGTCGCCGCAGACCAGGCAGACCACGATGTAGACGGTGTGGGGCTGGCAGTGCCCGCAGTGCCGGGTGACGGTGATCCGGCCGGGGTCCTGGTCGCTGGTCGACCACCAGGCGGTGCGCAGTTCTTCGCGCAGCCGCGCGGCGCTCGCGTCGTCGTCGAGGGTCGTGTGGCAGGTCGGGCAGGCGGGCCGGTGCCGCACAGCGGGGCGGGATCCGGTGGTGGTCATGGCGTGTTGCCTCCAGTGCTGAGCTCGAGCTGCAGGCCGGTGGTGAGGCAGCGGCGGCACGGCCGCCAGTCGGGGACGTCGTCGGGGTCGACGAAGAACCAGCCGCGCCCGCTGCAGCCCATGCAGGCCCGCCGGGGACGCTGGCGCTCGTCGACGATCGTGAAGAGCCGGTGGATCTCGCGCAGCTGCTCGCGCCGTACGTCGGTCAGCTCGGGCCAGGCACCGGACAGGCCGATCTTCGCGGGCAGGCCGGCCTCGAACGCGGCCATCGCGGCGTCCAGGTCGGCGATCTCGGCATCGGTGGCCGGCGGTTTCGTCTTCACGCGCTCCTCCTGGTCGGCGTCGACGTCGTCCGGCCGCGGCGGCGTTGCCGGTCCCGGAGTTCGGCGTCGGCCGCGGCGTCGGTGTGCTCGGTGTAGATCAGCGTGGTCTGGAGCTTGCGGTGGCCCAGCCGCTTCTTGACCGTCAGCAGGCTGACGCCGTCCTTGATCAGCTCGGTGGCGTGGGTGTGGCGCAGCTGGTGCAGCTCGAGGTCGTCCTCGCCGGCCAGGTGCCGGTAGTACGCCCACGCGGCCTGCGCGGTCGCATAGGTCAACGGCCGGCCGTTCCAGTTGCGGGCGGCACGGAACAGCGGCCCGTGCGTCCAGCCGGTCTCGCGCAGGTACCGCCGGGCCAGGTTCACCACGCGGGGGTCGTCGAGCAGGAGCGTGCGGACGACGCCGCCCTTGCCGTGGATCAGGACGTGTTCGTCGCCGGGGGTGAGGTCCAGGTCCTCGATGTAGATCCCGAGGCCTTCGCTGATCCTGATTCCGGTGGAATCGAGCAGCTCGAACAACAACCGGTCGCGCAGGTTCTTCTTCGGGATCTGGTCGATGACGCGCCGGACCCGCTTCGGGTCGACCGGGCGCGGGACGCCGTCCGGTACGGCGACCCGGTCGAAGCGGTCCATCGGGGAGGCCTCGATCAGGTCGTGGCGCACCGCCCAGCGCAGGAACGCCGCGACCGCGGCCTGCTTGCGGGCCCGGCTCGACTGCTTCAGGTCGGCGATCGCGGCCGACCACGACCGCAGCACGCCGGCGTCGACCGCTGTCACGTCCCCGTCGGTGTGCTGCGCGAGCTGGGTCAGGTCGCCGCGGTAGGCGCGGATCGTCTGAGCGGACTTGCCGCCGAACTCGTAGTCGGCCAGGAAGTCACGGACCTGACCAGTCATCGCGTGCCCGGGTTCGAGCACGAGCGCAGCCGGGCTCACCACGGCCGCCGTACGACGTCGAGGGTTGAGGTGTTCACCGCGGCGCGGGCGGTGGTGATGATGGGGCCGTGGGCACCAAGCGCCGCTGCCCGGCCTGCCGTCGGGTGCTGCCGGCCGACGCGGATCCGCGCCGCCGCTACTGCAGCCCGGCCTGTGTGGCCCGGGCCTACCGCGCCCGGCGCCGCAGAACGCAGGCCTTCGACGAGGCGATCGCCGCGATCGACCAGCTGCGCGGCACCGCCCACCCGGACGCCCCGGAGGTCGGCCGGGTCTGCCCCGGCTGCGGATGGCGGTTCTACCCCGGCGGCGGATCTCGGCATCGTGCCGACGCCCGGCACTGCTCGCCGCGCTGCCGCCAGCGTGCCTCGCGAGCTCGCCGGCGCGCGGCCAACCATGACGCTGAAGCGTGACCGGGTCGCGGTGGTCCAGCAGCTGCTTGAGCACCGGGCGGTCGTCGACGAGCACCTGGCCGACGTCGCCGGCAGCACCGCCGGACGGCGGTGAGCACGGCGGCCGGCCTGCGCGGACATCACGAGCGGGGACATGCATCGACGGTAGGACGCGCAGCCGACGCTTCGGCGGCGCACGCGCCCTGCGAACCAGTGATAACGGGCAATTCAGGGTGGCGGCCCGGCCGGGCGTGTCGAGGCCGGTTCAGGCGTGAATACGACGGCTCGATCCCGCACACCTTCTGCTCCACCAGGGGTAATGGCCGTTACCACAGGTTCGGCAGGTGCCCTGGAGTACGAACGGGTCACGCTGCCTCGCATGTTCAGCTACGCCAGGCTCAGGCCAGGCCGGCGGGAGTTGCATTCCCGTCTGAGCGGGCCCAAATAGGGGGTGTGGGCCGACACGGCCGACGTCCCACCGCCGCGTCGATGCGGACAGAAGGGTTGTCCACATCGCTCGACGCGACGTTAACCATCGCCGCGGTACAAGCTGCTGCTGGCATCGAGAAGTTCGGTGCCAGCTGTCACAGACCACCCACCCACGAGGGCCCTATTTGTAGTGAGGGACCAGAAAGGTGTGGGGGGCCCGTTGCACCGGGCCACCCCACAGGAACAACCCCGGATCCAGCGCAGACCAGAACAGGAGCGTTCACACCATGAGCGTAAGCACGGCAACACCCGGCGGACCACCGCCGCGACCCGACCAGCTCGTCCTGGCCACCACGGCACTCACGTACGCCGTACTGGCCGTCTTCACCTTCACCGGCCACGAGGTCGCCGCCGGCCTGGTGATCGCCACCTGGCGGATCGCTGCCTACATCCTGCGGCACCACGGCCCTGGCCCGGAGTAGGAACATCTGAGCTCGTCGCGCCCGGCGATTCCGCCGGAATCAGAGCCGCCGGACCTTCCAACAGATTTTCGGGGAGTCCAAGTTGGCACTCCCCGAAACGGTGGGCCAGGCGTGGGACCGGAGTGCCAAGTTGGCACTCTCGGGAGGCCGCAGTCCGGTCAATCTGTCCGGCAGCCATGCCTGGCGCTATACCGCGGTGATAGGTCAAGGTCATCCCCATGATCGAACTCATCGCCGCGGGGATCTCCGTGGTTGCACTCGTCGTATCCGGCTTGTCGTGGCGGGCGACCCGCCAACAAGCCGTCGAGGCCCGGCGATCGCGGGAGCTGATGGAAGAGCAGCACCACCAGCAGTCCAAGCCGGACATCCGCGTGACATTCGGCGACGTGCCCGAGCAGGGCTGGATCCCGATCGAGGTCTGGTGTCCGGTTCCCTTCGACTCAGCAAAGCTCACCTTGCCACGGGAGTACCACAACGGGATGTTCGCCGGCTTCGGTCCAGGCCCAGTGGACCCGAACCGCCTCGAGTACAGCTTGACCTTCGACTTCCCGGCCACCGCCGCCGGCACGACGGTCTCGTGCGGACTGTGGGCCTTCCAGCCCAGCGAAGTTGTTGGGCACCCGTTCCGCCTCCTATGCGAGATCCGATCCGGCGGCCGACCCTGGATCTACACGATCGAGCACACCTTCCCGGACATCGCAGCGGAGCTGAACAAGGCGATCTGGGCCCGGCGGCCCGGCAACCAGTGACCGGGCGCCAACCCGGTGCGGTGCGATTCTCGGGGCCTCAGACCATGCTGGCGAGACCGGTTATCCCGGTGAGCGGCCAAGCGACCACACCCGCACCGTGTCGTCGCTGACCTCGTACAGCACGCGGTAGTCGTCGATGTGGAGGCGGTAGAACAGGCTGTCGCCCATGTGGGAGCTGCCGGGCGGCTCGGGGTCGCGGGCCAGCCCGTTCACGGCGTTCCGCACCCGGCGCGCCATCAGCCGGTCGGTCGCGAGCAGATCCTTGTAGCCGGCCAGATAGGCGGGCTGGAAGGTCAGGTTCCGCTGGCTCACCGCTGTTGGTCCGCAGCCTCAGCCTCGGCTTCCATCACATCCATCATCTGCTGGGCGTCCTCGTTGCTGATCCACTCCGCACCGGTTGCCCGGATCGCCTCGACCTCAGCCAGGTCTGCAGCGTCCTGGAGCGCCTGATAGTGCGCGAGCCGTTCCGCGGAGATCACCGCGGCCGCGGGCTTGCCGTGGTCGGTGATCATGACGGCCTTGTGCCCGTAGCGGGCCTCGTTGACCATCTCGGCTGTGCGCTTGTTCGCCTCAGTCATCGTGTACGTCGTCGTCGCCATACCCACCAGCATAATCGGGAAATTCCGGAATTTCCCGATTATCGCGGATCGTCGTGCGATCGCTCCCGGCCGACCACCGTGGTGTGTTGTCTATTTGGCGTGCAGGATGCGGGCCTGAGCGAACCAGCACTGCGACAGCGTCGGGTAGCCGTAGTCCGCGACGAGGCCGTCCAGGTCCGGGGACACGATCACCTGCAGACCTCGGGCTGCGCCGTCGAGCCATTCCTGGGGGTGCTTGACGTCGAAGGTCCCTGCCAGCAGCGGTTTCGGCTGCTCGATCTTCACTTTGCCGTCGCCGTCGGGGAACGCGTCGCGGCGGACGATCTCGATGTCGTAGGGCGTGATGATCAACGCGACCAGGTCCGCGGTCGGCAGCTGCGCGCCGTGCTTGAGCATCTTCGTGAAGCCCTCGGCTCGCAGGTCGATCCCGCCGGTGATCGCCTCGGACTCGTCGACCAGCACGCTGGAGGTCGGCATCGCGTGCCCCGGGTAGGCCCGGTGCCATGTACCGGGGTTCATGGGGGGAAGCGGCTCGTCGCTCACCGCGCCGTCCCTGCGGTTTCGTCGTGGACCAAGTCGCGTCGGCCGGTCAGATCGACCGTGTGCAGGGCCTTCCAGCTGAAGGTGCCGGCGGCCCGGTCCTGGTCGACGGCCAGCAGGTGCACCTGGTCGACAGTCAACGTGACAGGAGTCGGCCGGTAGCCGTTGACGGCCCTGATCAGCGGGTCGGAATCGGCATCGGCCAGGCCGTAGCCGGCCGACAGGTGAGGCACGGGGGCGTACTGCTGCTCCGGTACGGCGTCCGGACCGAGTGCCTCGGCAACCGCGGCCCGGACGCGCTGGTTCAGCGCGGTGAACAGCGGCGTCGGTGGCTCGGTGTAGATCGTGACGCCGTGGACACCGACCACGCCGTGTACCGCGGTCAGCTCGAACGGTTCGACCGGCCCGGCCTCTGCATCCAGTGCGGACTTGAGCGCGGCCAGCTGGTCGTCGGTGATCTCGGTGACGTGCCGGTCGATCAGCTGGACGGTGTAGTGCAGGAACGCCCGCGGCTGCAACGACACCAGACCGGTCTCGTGGTGCGGCTTCATCAGCTGCTGGTAGGCATCGGCCATCGCCAGCACCTCAGGCGGCGGCAAGACGTACACGTGCAGCAACCCGTCCGGGCGGCGCCAGTCGGCGGCCTTCACGTCTCCGAAGAACGGTTTCATGCCTCCCACCCTGTCCCACCCGCCGCCACTACGCTGAGCGCCATGCCTGACGCGCTCGTCTACGGACTCGTTCCTGCCATCGCAGTCTTCCTCGGCATGGTCGGCTGGGGGGTCATGAACTACCTGACCGAGCGTGCCAAGCAGCCCCAGGCCGGCGCCGGCGCTGCTGCAGTACAGGAGCCGTCGGCCGACCGGCTGGCCACCAGCTACGCCGACGGCCAGACCTGGTACCGCCTGCTGCAGACGTACTTCACCGAGCAGGCCAACAGGCAACGGGCGTCGGGGACCTTCGAGGCCGCCCAGACCCGGCTGGACGATGCGCAGGCCCGTTTCCTGGCCGGCCTGAACTACCTCAGCGTCTGCACGTTCGGTCCCCTGCATGCTGTGGTCACCGACCTGATCACCCACGTCGACCAGCTCCCCGACTCTGGCGGCTACCCCACCAGCCCGGGTCACCAGGAGCGTGTGAAGAAGTTCCTTGCCGAGTCCGACCAGCTGCTGGCCACCTACCAGGCCGCGGCCCGCAGCGAAATCGTCGAGACCAAGTAACCGTGAGCACGAGAGCCGAACGACGGCTCGCGCGGCGGTGCCGTACGCCGAGGATCAGCCTTTGAGGTCGGTGGTGACCAGCGACAGCAAGGCCTTGAAAACTCCCTTCTTCTCCCGGGGCCGTCGGTGCTTACCCCGGCTGTCGTCGGTGGCCGACATGCCGCTACTCGCCTCGATCTGGGAAGCCTCGGGCGCCTCCGTGATTTCGGGGTGAGGTTCGGGCAGCGGGTGTCTGTCGTCCTTCGGCGCTTCCGCACCGGCGACCTCAAATGTCCAGACGGAGGAGGCTGGGATCATGACGGTGACTACGTGCGTGAAGACCTCACCGTTTGCGGTCGACAGCTGGAACTCCAAACTGATCTTGGAGTCGGTGGGCACCTCACGGGTACCAGTCCAGATCGCGATCTCGAAGGCGTGCTTTCTCGCCAAGGGCGGCAACGGGGCAACCGTCGACGGGCGCATGTCGTGAAACGGGCCGACGGTGATCCCCTGGACGTGTTCGGGCCACTGTTGGGTCCGCACCATTCCGGACACGACATCCCGGTCGAACAGCGTGATCTCCACCAGGTAGATGGGGGCGCCGTAGCGGCTGCTCAGCCGCGGTGAGTAGACCGGGACTCCGGGTTCCAGCACCGGCATCCGCCTCGACCACGCACGCTCCATGCACTGGGCGAACAAGCGCGTCTCGCGCGGGGTCGCGCCAAGGGCGATCACCAGCTCGTCCAGCCGACCCGGCCGCATCTTCGCGCTCAGCCAGTGCTGCAGGGTGGATTTGCTGATCCCGCTGACCGCCGCCATCTCCCGAAGCGAGCTGTAGCCGGCGCGGCCGGCCAGCACCCGAATCGCGGTCGCCAACATCTCGGGGGTGTCGGAACGCTGCAGCATCTGGCTGAGGGAAACCGAGGGACCATCCGGAGCCAGGTCCATGGCCGCCCGCTCCCGTTCAGCCGCGAGCCGCCGGGGCTGACTGAACCCGTCGACCTTCAAGACCCGCGAGTTGGCCGGCCGGAAGGCACCCGGCGACCGGGTCCTCGTCACGGTTGTGGTTGTCGCTCTGATCCCAGAAGGCACTACCTGCGGTCGATCAGGAGCAGCAGATGCCACCCGACCGGCGATCGCAAGCGGAGCAGGAAGAACCTGCTCCGGAGCGGGGGTCGTCACCGCAGCGGACGTCGGCGAGGCGGACGTCGGCACGGACTTGGGGTTCTTCTTGGCTTCGCGCTGCTGGCGTTTGTACTCGACGTCGGCGGCCTTGACGGTCTCCCACATCCTCGTCCAGTCATCGAGCTGGGCCACTCCGCAGCCCTTGGCCCACGACAGCACCAAGTCCTTGTGCGGCATACGTCGGGCGTTGCACACCCGAGACAGGTAGCTGGGCTGGTAGCCCATCACCGTGGCGAGATCGGCGAGGCGGAGTCCGGCTGCCTCCCGAGCCTTCCGCATCTCGTCCGCGAGCGGGACGAGGTGCGGAAGGGCATCGGCGGCAAGCGGGGCCTCGGGGCGGCCCGCCACAGTTACTTCGCCGGACGGAACAGCAAGCTGTTACCCGGCACACCGATCGAGACGATCCTGGTCCGTGCGAACAGCGACAGCAGCACGACCTGCACCAGGCCGGGCCGGCCGCGGCCAACGGATTCGATCTTCGGCCGGGCCGGCGTGAGACCGGCCGTCAGGTGGCGGGCGGCCCGCGCACTGCCCAGGGCGACCGCGGTCGCGAAGGCCACGACCACAGGCAGCGGGTAGCCGAGGATCAGCAGCATGGTCGCGCCGGCGATCGTAGTCGCGTAGCTGAAGCCGCGCAGGATCAAGATGACGAACAGGCGCGGCGGCATCTTGGCCCGCCCGCCTGGGGGGTCCGGCATCGCCGGGGGTGTGGTGACGCGCACTTCGGTGAACCTCGTTTCGAGTCGTGTCGGCCGGGTGGCGGCCCGGCCGTGGCATAGGTGTTCGGGATGTCCTCGTCGCGGCGACCGATGTGTGTTTGGCGCACACCACCACGCGGAACAAGGACATTGTGCTCGTGCGCGACGCGTCGATGCTAGGCAGCAACCGAAGCTGGAAGTTTCCTAGTTAGGGCGCCGATCAACGTTGGACAGCACCACGAGTTGCCCCCTCATCGTGGGAGATCACCTGCCGCTCAGCGGTAAACAACAGCGGTGGTTGTTTCGACTATCCCCGTCGTCAAGGCCTCTGACCTGCGGAAACGTCGTCCGTACCCAGGGTTTTGTCCGAGTCTGTCCACTTTCGAATTGTTTCCAGATATTGGTGGCCCATCCTGTACTCATCGCCGCGCAGGGTTAAGCCTCTGCAAAGGTGTGATCGCGAGTCGTGTCCTGGCATAGGTGCACTCGGGACCTCGGGCCTCCTCTTTGGCGGAGGGGGCCCACCCCCAACTTGAGCGAGTCCGATCTCGCACCCAGCAACGCCATGAAGCCCCCGACCTATCCGGTCGGGGGCTTCGCACATGCCCTACTCCGTCACCGGCAGATCAGTACGGCGGCTGGTGGCCGTGCCGCGGTGCAGCGTTCAGCTGCTCCTCGAGGGCCTGTAGGCGGGCGGACTCCAGCGGCTGGGTGCCCTTCATGCCCGGCTTCAGCGCGGCACCGGATCGGGCGTTGCGGTCGTGCTCGCGGCCGGCGAAGACCTGCGCGAGCAGTACGCCGTACCCGAGCTCCAGGGCAACGCGGTCGGTCATCGTCTCCTGGATCCGGGTGAGGAACGGGACGACGACCGGGGCCAGGAACGGCGACAGCAGCGCCCACGGCCACCAGCTGTCCCACCCAAGGAAGACCCCGACGCCGACGATCCCGATCAGCATCACGGCCAGCAGGACCTTGGCGGCGACGTTGAGGAAGCGGGTGCGCCAGCAGAACACGGCCACGTGGCCGGCCAGCCGGGCGGGCAGGGTGAGCCAGTACAGCAGCAGCGACGGCACCCGACCGAGGACCAGGTGGTGCGCGAGCTCGTGCGCCAGCACGGCCTCCAGGTGCGGCCGCGGGAGGTTGTGGATCGCCCAGCTGGTCACCGCGATGCTCGATCCGGCGACCGCGTTCGGCGCGGTCGCTTCCGGGCCTTCGTGGACCCACAGCGTGTACGCGTGCGGGTTGACCCGGGCCGCCGTACAAACCCCGAACCAGGCCAGACCGAGCTGCTGCAGCTCCTGGTTCGATGGTTTGCGCAGCCGGTAGATCCGGGTCGCGAGCAGCTGCTCGAGCCGCGGCCACACGGCCACCGCGGTCGCCGTACCGACCCAGGCGATCATCAGGGACCAGAACACCTTCGGGCCTGGTCTCCCGGCCCACGTGACTGCGAGCCAGCTCCACCAAAGCCAGGGCAGGGAGATCCCGAGCTCGACCCACGCGGACGGTTTCAGCTGCCGTACGGCGCGGGCGGCCTTCTCGATCGCGGGGCGGACGATCGAGGCTGGCCGCGACGGCAACTGCTGCGGGACGTACTGCTGCTGCGGGACGGCGGGCCAGTAGGGACCGGCTCCTTGTGGCTGCTGGACCGGGTACGGCGGCGGCCCGGGCATCGGCGGGCCTGACTGGTACGGCGGCCCGGCCGGCGGTTGCTGGGTGTGCTGATGGTTCGGGAAGTTGTTGCTGTTGGCCCCGTTCATCACTCGACGGTAGACACACCGGCGCCGGTTTCGACAGGCGTTTTCCCGCGTTTGCATCTTGTTGCAGAACCCGGGAGTTCCGGTATCAGCCGACGGTGGCCGGCCACCAGTTGGCGCCGCCGTACGGAGTGAACGGGGTATGGCGAAGTGCGGTTGGGTTCAGGTTGAGTGCGGTTCAGTGCGGATGAGTGCGGCGTGGCGACGCAGCGGTTCGAGATCGGCCTTGGCGATCCGCCGGTAGAGACCGGTGCGCGGCGCGTGCTCCTGCAGCAGCTCCAGGCACCGCGCCCAGCTGACCCCTAGGTACTCGGGAAGGTTGGGGATGTAGACGCTGTCGGCGAACCAGTCCAGGCGCCGCTGCACGATCGGCGCGAGCTGCGCGACCGCGACGGCGTCGACGGCCTCAACCCGGTACAGCGGGGTGTTCTCGTAGACGGAGTGGAACGCCAGGACGCCGTCGTCGACCAGGACCTCGACGTCCCACCGCCGCACCTCCAGCCCGGTGCGGTTCTTCAGCCGCACCGCGGCATCGTGGCCTCCCACCAGCTCGCTGCCGGCCTCGCTACGCATCGTCATACAGGCCATCGTCTCCCCCGCCACCGACAACCCCAGGTCACCCGGCCGGGGGTCAGGTGCTGCGGCCGGCGGCTTCCAGCTGCGCCGTGAGCCGGCCGCCGTCCGGCCGCCGTACGACGGCCATGTACCGGTCGCTGCCGATCGGCGCGGGCTGCCCGGTCACCTCGTAGCGGTCGCCGTCGACGACGAACACCAGGCCGACGCAGATCCGGCCGGCCTGCAGCCGGTAGCTGCCCGGCGCGACCCGGACCGCCGCCACTTCGGCCTCGTCACCCACACCCCCACGGTGCCCCTGCACAACCCCGGTCCGCCAGGCCCCTGCCGAGATCATGGCCCGTGATCTCTAACTTGCTCTGCACTCCCCACCCTCGATGTCACGTCCCCCGCCCGCCGTACCACCCCCACTGGCCACCAGTTCCCCCTCTGCTTTTCCACCTCTCCGAACCACCGCCACAACCCCCTCCCCCCACACACTCTTCTGCCCTCTCCGACCGACACCTCCCTCATCGGTAGTTGGAGGAGGGAGGTGTCGGTCGGAGAGGGCAGAAACCGCAGGTCACAGGGGGGTCGGGTGGGGGTCGAAGGAACACCCTAGAAACACCCTGTTGACACTTTCGCGGCCAGCGCGGCGGCCGGATCCAGGTGCCCGCTCGACGGGTCGCCAGCCGTACGGAAACCCGCCGTACGACCGCCCCTGAACAGGCCAGCGCAGCGACCCGGAACCGGGACTTTTGATTATCTTACGGTCCAACTTGCTGGCGCTCCGGAGCCACGAAACGGGCCTCAGCTGCCGTCGTCAACGGCCGGGCCGGCAGACGGCGGCCAGGTCGCGATCAGGTCGGTCAAAGCGGCGGACATTTCCCCAGTACGTCATCAGGCAGCCCGGACAGCGCGTCCTCGGCATCCACGCTGTCCGCGTCCCAGACGTCGACCACCGCCCCGGCATCGGCGTCCTCGTCGGCCTGGTCGACGTCGTCGGCCTGGTCGTCTTCGAGGTCCGGTTCGACCGGCCGGCGGGTGGCCGCGGCTGCGGGGTTGGCGACGTCGTCGAGCAGCTGCTCGATCCGGTCGAACAGGCCGTTCAGCCGGACCTTCAGGTCGAAGGCCTGCTGCGGGAAGACACCGTCGGCGTTGGCGTGCTTGGCCAGCTGGTTGATGTTGGTCGCGATCCCGCCCAGGGTGCGCTGCAGCGCGAACAGCTGTGCCATGTCGTCGCGTCGCTGAGTCGGTGTCTGCCCGGTTTCACCGGCGAGTGTGGTTTCGACCAGCAGCCGCGGCAGCGACACCTTCTGGTCGGCTGCCCTCGCCTTCAAGACGGCGGCCTCGTCGGCCGACAGCTTCACGTCGACCCGGGCCCCACCTGCCGCCCGGCCGCCTTTCACGTTCTGCCGTCGACGGCGCTGGGCGCCGGCCTTCTTCGGTACGCCGTCCTCGCTCACCCGGTCCCCCGTCGTCTCCAGCCCAGCGCAGCGCCCACCCGCACACGGTGCCAGCGCTCACCGGCGCTCGCCAAACGGCCGAAGTTAGCCCGGCTATCGGTATAGCTTGCTCGGTCTCGGTACGGCGGATCGGCTGGTCGGTTCGCCGTACCGAGCTGCCGATTCCGGCGGAATCACCGCCTGTGGATAACCGGCCCGGCCCGGGCGCGAACTGGTGCATCTTGGAGGTAGGAGTTCGGGAGACGAGGCCACGACCGGCGTACCCGTCAGGTGCCGCAGCAGACGGCTACGGGGACCACGCCGACCGCAGGCCATCCCCCGAACTCCGCTGCACCCGCCGGCGTCGCGGCCGCGGTTCTTCGTGGGCGGCCGTACGGCGTTCTTCCGTACGGGCGGCGTCTCGTCGACCAGCTGCAGGAAGCGGCGGGTCGCGGGCATGGCAAAGGCCCGCCAGCGTCGAGCGGAAGCTGGCGGGCCTTGGGTTACCCAGTGGATCCGAAGGACCCGGGATGCTGACTACATCGATCCCGGCGCCGCTGCGTTACAGCAGTTCCCGGGTCAGGAACAGGAGCAGCCGTACTGGCAGTCCAGGCCTGACCGGCCGCACTCGCAGCAGTGCGCGGACGGGGTCATGCTGTCCCAGCCTTCGGGCCTTTCGCTCGCGCGCTGGGCGTCGTCATCACACGGGCAGGCGCCGCACCAGCAGCCGCACAGGCTGCAGGTCAGCTGGTCGTCGATTTGGGTCACGTTCGCCATGAGAGTCACTTTCCTCGGTCGTGCCGACAGTTTCAGTTCAGCTCGTCCGTGGCCGTGCGTGGCCGCGGACGTGGTGCTGGTGCTGGTGCTTGGTCAGGTTGCGGGCGGCGGGCGATCAGTGCGGTCAGCCAGGCTGGTAGTGGCGTGATCGGTACGTCGACCACGACCGTGTACGTGCGGCCGTCGACGATCGATCCGGGGCCGGCCAGGTAGCCGCCCAGGGTGCGGCCGGGTCCGCGGATGTCGATCCCGGGACCGAGCCGGGATGTGCCGCCGGACACCGACGCGACCAGCAGCCCGGGCGGCACCCGGAACAGCAGGTGGCGGCCGTCGTGCGGGGTGGCGACCTCCAGCGTGACCGGCCGCGGCTGTTCCCACCGCTCACACAGTTCGGTGAACTGGGCGACGCCGTCGACGCCGGCGTTCGCGCCGCCGGTCGTGTGCCGGTCCAGGTCGATCCCCACGATCCCGGACGCCCGGCAGGCAATCCCGATGTTCGCCCCGGCCGGCCACGCCGCGAGCCCGGAGCGGCTGGTGACGATGGTGTGCTGCCAGCCCGGCGCGGCAGCCTTCTGGCCGGGCGGGAGCGGGAACACTGCCAGGCCACGATCGAGCAGCGGCACCGGATCCGGTGCCACCGGCGGCGTGGCCGGAGTGATGATCACGGCCGCGCCGGGGCATCGCAGTTCTGGCCAGGGTGAAGGCTTCCGCAGTCAGAACACCTATCCGCGCAGGAGCAGTCGTAGCCGCTCCGGGTGTCACCACCGCACTCAGGGCAGGTGTAGTACGCGTCGCTCGGCTCCTGGTCCGCACCCATCCAGTCGTCGTGCCGCCACCCCAAACACCGCCCGTTGTAACAGGCACACCCGCCGGGGCACTCGGGGCAGGCCATCGAGGCAGTCCAGCCGCAGGTGTGGCAGATGACCCGGTTGGCCGGGTCGTTGCGCTTGTCCTCGAGGACCGCCACCGCGTCCTTGTAGGTGGTCACGTCGACATACACGCTCAGGATCTCTTCGAGCGCGTCGCGATCGTCGGTGTCGGGGTGGTCCAGCAGCGCGATCGCGTCGACGTGCTTGACACCCAGCTGCGTCTTGAGCGCGGCCAACTGGTTCTTGCGTGCGTGGTTCTTCGGCATCTTCGAGCTCTCGTTTCCGCGGGGCGCGGTGATCCCAGACTCACCAGCCCGCCAAGAGCGAGACCAGCGACAAACCAGCAGAAGGGGGTGGGGCCCGGTGCGGAGCACCTTCGGTGTGCTCGCCTGGTCTGGGCCAGACGAACCGGGCCTCGAGCCGGGCCCACGGTCTCAATGACCGCAGACCCGACTGTAGAACACGCCACCGACAAACGACGTACCGATCGCAGGGTGTCGAGAAGCCGGGGTCAGTAGACCCAGCGGGCGATCGGGTCGCCGCCGGTGATGATCGTGTTCACCCTGGTCGCGACCCGGCCGTAGGCCTCCGACTGCGTCGGCGACAGCTCCACGGTGTCACCGGCCACCAAGATCACGTCGACCATGAGACGGGTGTCGTCATCGGGCACCTGGTTCAGCAGCAACGTCAACAGCAGCAGGGGACGGACCAGCTTCGACTGCAGGTCCACCGTCTCCTGACCGTCACAGATCAGATCGAGCAGTTCGGCCAGATCACGCAGCCGCCGCAGCTCGTCGGGGTCGGCAACCTTGGCCCGCTCGGTCGAAGTGGTGGCCAGCTCGATCTTGGCCACCGCGTCCATCAGCAGCAACCGGTCGGCGGCATCGATCTGCACGGCCCGGAACGGCACGCGCTCCTTCCCGTCGCTGTACAGCCGCGGCCGGACGCTTTGGTCCGGCTCGACGGGCGGCCATGCCAGCTCGTCCATCGCACCCCGCAGCACCTCCCAGACCCGATAGAACGCGTTGAGCGCCTCACGGCCCGCGATCGGCTTCGGAAGCCGCCACGGCTCCTGTTCGGTAGCCGACTCCTCTTCGCTCACCGCGAGATCCAGCAGCAGCTCCTCGGCAGCCCTGAACGCCGGTACGAGCTCTTCGGCCTCGGGCAGCAGGATCCAGCTGTGCTCGTCCCAGCTGTTCGCGGGCCTCATCGCGGGCCTTCTTCCCCGGCCACCGGCCCGGTGCCAGCAGCCACTGCCCCGGATCCGGCCTCGCGGGTCCGGACACCGATCGGCGTCTCCGGCAGGGCAGGGTCGCCGTCCTGCACGGCGTACCACTCCTTCGGGGTCCGGTCAGGGTGACGCTCGTAGTAGGCCACGGAGTAGTCACGCCGGGCCCGTGTCCTGGCGTCCTGGTCGATCCAGTCGCGGATCACGTCGGCCGGGTGACCCGTCAGCTCGGCAATCTCGTCCGGGCCGATGCCCTCGTCCAGCAGTCCGAACACGGCCGCTTCCAGGAACCGTTTGCTAGCCGACTGCAGATTGCTGGCGGCCCGGATCTTCGATCCCAGATCGATTTCCTCAGACGCCAGCCTGGCCGGCCTCCTCATCTGTGCGAACCACATGATGTCTCCCCATGCCTCGTTCAGGTCGACGTACTCCGAACGGGGCCTCGGACAGTCCTCGACGCTACGGGGCGCTGTCCGCTCCAGCGCCGGCTCGTTGCGGGTGCTCACTGTTCATCGCCTCCCAGCACATCGCCGGCGGACATCGGCTTCCAGTTGCGGCCGCTGACGTCGTTCAGGACCGCGGTGTCACCGGAGTGCATCGCGGCCCGCATGCTCATGCCCATCAGGGACTTCGCGACCGCGATCAGGTCGTCGCAGCTGTACTCGTCGGTGCGCCATCCCAGATCGTTCATCCGCTCGGCGAGCAGCTGCAGCTGGCCGGCGGTCTGGTGCGCCTGGCGGGCCAGGGCCGCGGCCGCAGCAAGTTCGGCCGGGTCGATGGGTTGCGGTTCGCGAGGCCGTACTCGATCGATCCGGACAATCGGATCTGCCTGGTTCGGGGCCGGGCTCTCGCGATGGCACGGGCACCCACACCAATCCCCGGTCTGATCGCTGCACTGTTCATGCACGCCGATCGAGCACTGCTTGCCGCGGTGATGGTCGTACGGGCGGCGATCGGTGCCGTCCGCGCCGGTCAGCCGGTTGGTGTATTCGTCGTCGGTCTCGCCGGGCAGCGCCGGCGGCATCTCGGGGTACCAGCTGCCTCGTGGGGTGTTCATGGGTTTGTTGTCCTCTCGCGTGGTGTGATGACGAGAGGCCGGGGCCGTTAAGGGCGGTCCCGGCCGCCTATCGCGTCGTACAGGTGCAGGCTCAACCGTTGCGGACGGCGTCGAGCCAGTCCCCAAGCAGCCTGTTGCCGGCGTCATCGAAGGCACGGAAGTGCGAGACCTTGAACTGCACTCCCTCGCTGGACAGGGTCGCCAGCAGCCGCAGCCGACTCAGCTCGGTACTCGACATGACCAGTAGTTCGTCCGCGGCCGGGCCGGGGTTCGGCTGGTCGGCCTGGAACCGGTCCGCCTCGGCGTCACTAGGAACGTTCCACCCGAAGGCCTCCTTGTACGCGGCCTTGTAGGCATCGACCTCTGCAAACGCTGCCGCGAGCAGGTCCAGGTTCAGCGACGCCCGGCCGTTCTCGACGCCGGCAATCCCTGGCACCCGGTCGACCAGGTGGGCCAGCTGCGGGTGACGGCCCAGCAGCCACAACGCGACGCCGTACGGGTGGTCACCCGGTGGCAGCGCACCAGTGGTGTCCGGCCAGTTCGTGATCGTCTTCTTCATCGTGGTTCCTCTCGTCGAGGTGTTGGTGTTGACGATGCCGGATCGCACCGACACTCGCACCCAGTCACTCGCCCCAGGACTCGATCGGGGCCAGCTGAACTCTCTTTTCGTCCGGGTCGCGCCGGGAACGCAGAGTCTTCTGCGCGGCCCGATACATCCGGTGCAGCTCGTTCACGCGATCGGCCTTCGCGACCGTTTCCGGGTCGTACGTGGTCTCGGCGGCGGTGACCGCATCTGCGGCATCGCGGCCGATCTTGAACAGGATCTGCATGTCGATCAGCGTGTAGTCGCCGGTCTTCAGCTGCGCGCTGCCGTTGACCGCAACCAGCAGATCTTCGACGGCCGCGATGACATCGGCCTGGTGGGTCTTGACCCACCAGAAGAAGCTCAGGTGGGAAGACCGCCGGCGGCGGGCACTGGACGGGTTCGCACCGTTGAGCCGCCGCTGGTAGCGCTGTTCGGCGGCCTGCCGAGACGTCACTCCCAGCCCTGGTGCCAGGTCCGACATGGCCATCGACAGCTCGTCGTGGCCGATCCGGAGCAGTTCGCGCTCGTGCTCGTCCAGTTCCTCGCGCAGCAGCATCAACATCGCCAGCGCGTCCAGCACCACCGCCCGATCGGAGCTGCGCCCGGTCTGGAGGTCGCTCACCGCGGCCTCGAACACACTGCGGGGGCTGTCGCCGCCGTAGCGGGTGTGCAGCCGGTCCAGCGCGTCTTCCGGCTCGATCGGGGCCGGCTTCGGCTTCGCAGGCCTGCCCATCACGGCCGCCCGGCGAAGTGGTCGACCAGCGCCCGCCGATTCCCGAGCAGATGCCGGCGGCCCAGCCGCTCCAGGGACCACAGCAGCGCCACACCGGCCGCGGCTCCAGCTCCCGCCACCACCAGCCACACCGCCGTCCCCGGATACCCCTGGACCAGGCACGACACCGCCAGCCCGACCACCAGCCAGCTCAACGCCAGCCACACCAGCACCACAGCACGCCGAACGGCGTACGCGGCATCTCGGCGATCGAGTTCGGCGGCCAGCTCAGCCGGAAGCTCCCCCGCCGTGTCGGCGTCTTCCTTGCGCTCAGGCGATCTCGCCATCACGGCACCTCCCTACCAATAAACGACAACATGGCATTGACGGTAACCAGCCCTGCAGTATTCGTCAACGCTTCATTGTCTAAAACTCCACGGGTCTTCATTTCTTTCGCACACCTGTTCGATACTGGGCGCGTGGAGGTCCGGTTCCTGGTGCGGCGCAACGACACCGGCGCGTACGCCGTGTACGACTCGCTGGCCGGCACCTGGTGCACGCCAGGCCGTACCGGACGGGAATCCGAAGCTCAGCTCGCGGCCGATCTCAACCAGCTCGCCGGCAGAGTCGGCAACCGGCTCGGCGCCGTCCGGATCCCACCCGAGCCGATCCCCGTCGAAAAGGTGACCTGGGTGCCGGCCGGAACGATCGACGTCTGGATCCGCGACGTACTGCCCTCCGACCGGGCCGCCGGGCAGCAGTGGCTGGCCCGCCTCACCAACGAACACGGCCACTCCGAATGGGTACGCGGCAAAGACCTTCGACCGGACAGCTGACGCGCGCCACCGCTCCCCTGAACGGTCAGACAGAGGACTCAGACTGGTGGTCATGGATTACCGCCGGCAGGACTCGATCAACCGGCTGCTGCTCGATGGGTGGCAAGACCGCAGCGTCTGGGGGTACGACACCGGAACCGCCAGCTTGTTCGCCCAGCTCACCCGTAACAGCACCCCTCCGGAAGCCGACCGGCCCGACGTGTGGATCACGCCGCCCACGCACCCGGCACTGAGTCAGCACGTCCATCTGGCCGCCTACATCGCCAAGGCGACCGGTGCCGAGCTACCCGACGTCCTCGACGCCATGGCCGACGGTCAGGACGCTGCCGGCACCTGATCTCGCACCTGCCGCGATCCCGCTCTCCCGGCCGCTCACTGCTAGTGCAAGAGGTGTGTGGGACTTCAGCAGCGATGCTCCGGGTGCGGGGCAAGACGAAGGCCTCCGACCGGGATGTTGGTCGGAGGCCTTCGCCGTACAGGGTGGGTCAGGAAGCCGGTTCGGGCTCGTCGGGGTAGTGCTTGCGCAGAGCAGCCAGATGGGTCGCCGGGTCCTTGCTGGCACCGCCGTCCTCGAGGTAGGCGCGGAACCTCTGCACCTCGTCGACGTCGCCGGCGGTGAGCCGAACACCGGGCGGCCCGCAGACCAACGCACCCGGCAACACGTCGCCGATCGGCACCGTGCCCTTCTCGTCGTCCATGACCATGTCGCCGGGCTGGGGTGGCAGCCCGTAGAGGCGCTGCCCACGGCGGACCAGCTCGTCGACGCCGAACTCGCCGTCGATGTAGCGGTCCTGCAGCGCCCTGGCCGCATCGGTGGACCGGCGGCCTTCCAGCGCGGTTGAGTGCCGTACTTCGGCGATCGACGCGGCCCGTTCTTCGCGGGTCGATTCCTGCTCGGTCATGCCGTCCTCCCGTCGTACTGCCTTCCTGGCGCGGCTCAGGCGCTGCCTGGCCGCCATGTTCTCGCGCGTCATGCTGTCGCCGCCGGTACAGCGCCGGCCACCCGCGCGGCACATCAGGCCGCCGCCCACCAGCGCCAGTCGGCCAGGCCTTCGGCCGTCACCTCGTACGGCAGGCCCTCCACTGCCCGGAACGGCGCTTCCGGGTCGCGAGCGACCAGCACCGGCTTGGTCATCCGGTGCTCTCCCGGCCCGGACAGGTAGACCGCCCGCTTGGTCGGGCCGATCGGCGCCGACCACTCCGCCACGTACGGCGCCGGATCCGGATCCAGCCGTCCCGGCGTCACCTCGAGCAGCTGCTTGCCGTCCAGCGCGGTGACGGCGGCGGTCAGGGTTGACCACAGCACGGTGTCACGTCCCCAGACCGGGTCGATCACCGTCACCTGCACCGCCGCGCTCACCGCCTTCACCGCGGTGCGGTTGCACGCGCCGAACATCAGCCGGATGGCCGACGCCGACATCCAGGAACCGAACGATGCGCCGTACGACGTCACGACCACTGAGCCTTGGCGGATCGGGCTGCCGGCGGTGTTCACGATGCAGATCAGGCCGCGCACCCGCGCGGCCGCGACGATCGACCACAGCAGCTGCTCGTCGTCGACGTAGCCCTGCACCGTGGCCCGCTGCATCCCGCCGTCGTCTTCGATCACGCCCGGCTGGGAGCCCTCGGTGACGAACCCGGCCCGGTTCACGGCGGCCAGCACCGGCACCAAGGGCAGCGTCTCCTCGTCCGGCACGTCGTACCCGTTCGTGTGGAACGCCAGATCGCCTTCCAGCCAGCGCGCGGTCAACAGCCCCAGATCGGCCAGGCTGTCGGCCTGCAGCCACTGCTTCTTGCTCGCGGCCCGGCGGCGCCGGTGTGCCCACTGGGTCTTCAGCCATGCGATCGCGTTCGTCGCGGTCTTCATCGCGGTTCTCCCTGGCTGGTGGCTGGCGGGTTCGGTACGACGCGGAACGGGCGTACTGAGGACCTCACCAGCTCCGGGCGGCCCGGGACAGGGTCGACGTCGACCAGCGTCGCGTTGCGCAGCATCGCGGCGTGCAGGTGCGGGTTCAGCACCTGTGAAACCAGGTTGGGCGGGAGTGCTCGTCGCAGCATCTCCAGCGCGGTGATCACGTCGACGACGTCGGCCACGGTGATCTCCTGGATGTCGAGACGGTTCACCGCCATGGTCACCACGCTCCGATCAGCGCGGCGAGTGCCGCGACCAGCAGCCCGGCGGTGCCGGTCTGGATCGACAGCCGGACCAGGCGGTGCTTCAGGTACGCGATCCGCGACAGGGTCACGACGCGCAGGCAGGCCGCGTCGGCCACGTCGGCGTCGTTGCTGAGTCGCTTGGCTAGCTCGTCGCCTTCCATGGTGCGTACGGTCGCGAACTGCATCCAGTCGTGGTGTGTTTCCGGCCGGCGCCGTGGCAGCCGCGACAGCACCGCCCCGGAGGCCAGCATCACCGCGACCAGCAGCAGCACCACGGCCGCGACCTGCAGCGGGCCGTCGATACCAGCGGTCCCGCTCGCGACCGCACCAGCCACGACCAGCTGCACCGGGGCGGCGAAACCGGCTTTGGCGTCAGCCCGCCCGATCTCGGCGGCAACATCGCTCGCCATGGCATGGGCCTTTGCCGCGAGTGCGGTCGCCTCAGCTGTCTCGGTCTGCTGCAGCTGTAGCTGCAGCATGCGCTGCTGATCCTCGTTGGCCTGCAGGTCCCGCTGCACCAGGTAGGCCTGCCGGTAGTCCATTCCTTTGAGGCGCGTTGTGTCCTCACCATGCTTTTTGGCGAGCTCGGTGAGCTCACGCCGAATGGCGACCGGGTCGACGATCGTCGGGCTGGTCAGCGTGTTCTGGTCGGTCATCGCAGGCTCCCAGCGGTCGCGATCGAGACGGGCGGCATGTCGGGCAGTGGTGGCTGGACCGCGAACGGATGGACGTACAGCCGTTCCTTGTCTGCTCCGACCGGGTGGTGTCCGACCAAAGCCTCGACAGTGGCGAGGGTGTCGTAATCGGTCGACCCGTGAGGCAGGTAGCCAGGGAGCTGCTTGCGCAGCTGGACCAGCAGGATCAGCGCGTGGGCGATGTCGTCGTAGGTGAGGGTGGTCGGCCGGGTACCGGGCGCCGGGGCCGGCGGTTTCGCTTTCTCGACGCAGTCGGTGCACAGCAGCTCGCCGTGGTCCAGCCTCAGCTCGCCCAGTTCGGTCAGGGCGTGTTTGGCGTTCAGGGCCGCGATGTGTGCGTGGTCACCGTCTTCGGTGCCCTCGAAGCCGTCGCAGCCGGGGGTGCTGCAGGTGGCGATCCAGCACGGCACCGTTGAGCGGCGTGCGGGTTTGCCGGTGTAGTTCTTGCCGGCCCACTTGGTCGCGGCCTTCCTGGTCGGGAAGTGCCACTGGTCACCATCGCGCTCCAGGATCCAGCAGCGACCGGCGGTCTCGGTGATCATCGGGAAGCCTCCTGTCCGTACGGAGGGCGGCTGGCGACGGTTGCGTGCTCGTTCGGGTTGGTCATGGTGTTGGTGTCCTCGCGCTCGTGGTTCGATGAGCGGAGGCCGGGGCCGTTAAGGGCGGTCCCGGCCGCCTTCCTTGCCTGTGGCACTGGTGGTTCAGCAGCTGCGGACCTGGACCGTCGTCCCGGTCCGGTACAGCACGTTGCGCTTGCGGTCGTGGTCGATGCTCACGGCGCCGCCGGTGATCCGTACGGCATGGATCCGGTTCCACCGCCCGTGGCCGTCAGCGATCTGGTCGCCGGACAGCACCTTCTCGATCGGCTTGTCCATGGAGTGTTTCTCCCTCCTGGTTGCCCCGCGGGCGGTTCCCCGCGGGGAGCACGGTTCATTCCGGGATGTGACGGCGGGCATCCTCCGCCAGCGCGAGCACGGCTTCGGCGATCTCGAGATCGGACGCGGTGAAAGCCTCGCGGCTGCGCAAGGTGATGGCAGCGGTCGTCTCCGCACCCTCCAGCACCGTCTCCCAGGCACTCGGTGACGCGGTGCCGGACTTGATCTTGTCCAGCAGGCCACCCAGCCGCTCCCAGCCATCGGTCGCGGTTTCACGCCTGGCCGCTGATGCCAAAACCTCGTACAACGCGGTCACGGCCTGAGCGAGGGTGTCGCGGCGGGTCGTGGTGGTCTCGGCGATCTCCAGCCACGCAGCGAAAGCGGCCTCCTGCCGGGCACGTCGCCGTGCCTCGGTCAGGTCGCGGCCGGTCGCGTTGCGGACCCGGCGCTGGTAGCGCTGCTCGGCGGCCTGCTTGGACTTCACGCCCAGCGCCGGCGCCAGCGCCTCCAGCGTCAAGCCCTCGGTTTCGCGGCCGTGGATCAGCAGCCGCCGCTCCACCTCGTCCAGGTGGCCACGGGCCAGCCACAGCACCGACAGCCCGTCCAGCACCAGCTCGGCGTTGCCTTCCCGGCCGGGGTGCCGCTCGATCGCCGCCAGCGCCTCGTCGGCCGCATCCCGTGCATCCGTCACCGCTAGCCGGTCCTGCAGCCGTTCCAGCGCCGCGTCGGCCTGTTCTGCCCGTCCATCACTCATGAGATCAACGCTACGTTGACTTTTGCTATAGGTCAACGCCGCGTTGATTTCTATCCGGGTAGTCATTTCGGGCAGGTGCGGGTGATGGCTTGCGCGGCGGCCTGGTCGTCGCGGGTGATCGCCAGGCCGTAGGCATTGGCGACCTTCAGGTAGCGCAGGGTCCAGGTGCAGCGGTAGGCGCGGTTGACCGGCATCCACTCCCCCGGGCCCTTGTCGCCCTTGGAGGCGTTGGTCGCGCCGTCGACGGCCAGCAGGTTGGCCGCCTGGTCGTTGGCGAAGTCGGTACGGCGCTGCGGCTTCCAGCCGGCGGCGCCGAGATCCCAGGCCCGCGCGAGCGGGTAGATGTGGTCGATCTGGACCTTGGCGGCGTCGGCCTTGCGGAACGCGACCTTGCGGCCGGTGTAGGGGTCTGCCAAGGTGCCAGCCTCGACGACGCACTTGGACCGGGCACGTAGCTGGACGTCGTCCAGCTGGTCGGCCAGGACGTCGTTGCGGGTGTCGCAGCCATTGTGGCCACCGCGGCCGGCGTGGCTGTCGGTCCACCGCTGCCCGAACTCCTTCCGGGCGTACCCGGCAACGTCGGGCCGCTTCGCGACCACCTTGGCCTTGGCCAGCTCGGCACGAATCGCCTTCGCCTCACCCGTGGCAGGCGCCGCCGGGCCGGCACCGGCAGGCGGCAGCGAACACCCGGCCAGGACTGCCGCCGCGGCCGCGCCAGCGGCCACGACGGCGTACGCCCGGTTCACGACGCCTTCAGCTCAGCGCGGGCGGCCTTGTCGGCAGCCTGCTGCTCGACACGGGCCAGCTGGGCGGCCTCCCAGTCGGTCGGCTCGTACCCGGCCTCGTCGATCAGCCGCTGAACATGGGCGGCTTGGCGCGGTCCCCAGTTCGTGTACGACGACCGGGCGGTCATCTCGGTACTGGCCACCGTCATTGCCCACGCGAGCCAGGCCCACTTCTCCTGGCCAATCCCGTCGCGCCACGAGTACACGTCGGCCGCGCCCGGGCTCACGCCGGCGGGCAGCCAGGACTTCAGCAGCTTCAGCGCCTCGAAGTGGCCGACGTCGCCGTGCACAATCGCGGCCGCCAGCTCGGCAGCGAGCTGGTCCGCGGCCGGCGGCTTGGCCACCAGCTGCATCAGCGCCGGGCGGCGGTTCTTCGACGCCTGCTTCCGCGCGGCCGTGTCGCCGCTGGCATCGGCCGACGTCGTGGTTGATTCCCGCGGAATCGTCGAGAAGTACGACAGCCCGCGGGCGGTCGCCTCCGCACGCAGCGTCCCGGCCTTGCGGGCCTTCGCGATCGCCTTCGCGTCGTACAGGGTGTGGTCGTAGCGGTTCCTCCCGAACATCGCGATCGGGTCGATCAGCTCCACACCCTCGTCGGCAGCCTGCTGCTCGAACTCGGCACGCTTGCGGGCCGCCTCGATCTCGCGCTCGATCTCGGCGACGCATTCACCCAGGTCCGGGTCGAACGGCTCCTCCGCATACATGCGCCACGCCCGCTCCCGGGCATCTGCCGGGAGGCCGGCCAGCTTGACCGCGTCCGCGAGCTTCACCCGGCCCTCCGACGCCTGCTCCTGGGCGTCTTCGGGCAGCTGCAGCAGCGCCAGCCGCTTCGACACGTGCGGCTGGGACTTGCCGCACGTCAGCGCGATCTCCCGCTGCGACATGCGCAGAGCCACCAGGTCGGCGTACCCGCGGGCCTCCTCGATCGGGTCCAGGTTGATCCTCTGCAGGTTCTCCACGATGAACGTCCGGCTGGCCGCCTGCGCTGAGGCCAGATCGGGCCGGATGATCGCGTCGATCGTCTCCCACTCCAGCAGCTCGGCGGCCGCCGTACGGCGGTGGCCGATCACCGACACGTACTCCAGCCCGTCGGCGGCCTGGATCCAGCCCTCGGCGGCGTCGCGGTAGGCCTCGACGAACGCGGCCATCGGTACGACGACCACCGGCTGCAGCAGCCCGTTGGTCTGCATCGATGCCGCGAGCTCGTCGATGTGCTTCAGCTCGCGGCGCGGGTTCTTCGGGTGCTCAGCGATCGCCTTGACCGGGATCCGGCTCAGCACCAGCTCCGGGGCGCTCATCGCCGCGCCGCCTTCATCAGGGCAGCGACCAGCTTCGCCTGGTTGTTTGCCGGCACCCCGCACTCGTCCAGGAACCTGCCGACCACCAGGCGAGCCACCTTCTTGTCGGCAGTGACCCGGGCGGCCGTGCTGATCCGGGATGCCCAGTACGAGACGTCGTCAACACAGATCCCTGCACGGGTCAGCACGGCCGCAACCTTCAAGTCCGCCTGCACCGGGTCGATTGCCGTACGCCGCCCGATCATCGCGACACCTGCTCACTGGAGCGGAGCTCGAGCACGAGATCGGTCGCGATGAAGTCGGCCGCGGTGGCGTAGTCCAGGCGGTCCTTGACCTCGTCGGCCAGCCGGTCCAGGTCGTAGGTCGTGGCGGCGATCGTCGCGCCGACCTCGTCGTCCTTGTGCAGCTCGCGGATCCGGCGCTCGATCGCGGCCGCGATCGCCTTGCGGCGGGTGTTGGTGCGTTCCTCCTCTCGCGCGACTCGAAGCGACTCGTGAACGCCGTACCCGTGCTCCACGGCCAGGTCCCGGGCGCGCTTGGTCAGCCGCGGCTCCCGCAGCCACTGCCCCGGCCCGTACACCGGCGCGGTCTCGGCGAGCTTGCCCGTCCCGCGCAGGCTGTCGCGGCGACGGGCGCTGGAGTGGATCAGCCACAGCACGTAGGCGAAGGCCGACAGGCCACCGAACCCGAAGGCCAGGAACCGCTCATCGGGTGCCCAGTGACCCCAGACGTTGAAGATCAGCGCGACCAGAGCGGCGAACAGCGACATGGTCCGGTAGCCATAGGCGTTCTCTCCCCGGCGCCGCCGCACATCAGCCAGCGCGGACGTGGCCACGCCACCAAGCTCGATCACCGCGACCGCCGGCGCGACCAAAGCGATCTTGCCGAAGGTCGAAAAACCGGTCTGCGGCCACGGGATGTGGTTGACGGCGGCCCAGACCTGGCCGACGAGGGCAGCCGTCGCCGCGACCCCGTAGAAGGCGTAGGCCACCTTGTCGGCACCGGTGGTCTCGGTGGGCGCGATCAGCGGGGGTGCCGCCTGTGTCGGCTCGGTTTGCCCCGTGGTCGGCACGAGGTCGCGTGCCGACTCGGCACGACGAGCATCGGTCTGTGTGCCGATCTCGGGAGTCGGCACGGCCTTCGTGCCGATCGGCATGCCGACGTTGCTGGTCGGCACGGAGCTGCGTGCCGACTCGGCACGCTTGGTCTGGGTCGGCATGCCGACGTTGCTGGTCGGCACGGAGCTGCGTGCCGACTCGGCACGCTTGGTCTGGGTCGGCATGCCGACCTCCTGAGAGTCCGTGCCGATCGGCACGCTGGTCGGCACGAAGGCCGTGCCGACTCCCGGGGTCAGCACGGTCGGCACGAAGCTGTGTGCCGACTCGGCACGCTCGCTCGACATCGGCATACCGACCTCGGTGCCGGCACCAGTGGCGTGCGCTGTCGGCGCGGGGGCCTGGCTGGTGCCTTCGAAGAGGTCCAGGAGCTCCCGAGGTCCCTGGGGTACATCAAGGTGCGTGGCGGCTGCTGTCGTCGCATCAGCGGGGCTCTCAGCCGCATTAAGGGGCTGATCCGGCCAGTGGGGGGTATCCAGGCCGGTCTGACCGGGCAGGGAGGAACGAATCGGCGTGGTTGAAAGCGTGCGTGCCGACTCGTCTGCTGAGGCGGTCATCAGATCGTCGTACCAGGAGTTGGCATGCTGATCCGTGCCGATCTCGCTGGGGTCCGTGCTGATCGGCACGGACCGGTGTGCCGACTCTGCAATCGGCACGCCGCTCGGCATGCTCGGTGTGCCGACCTCCGGGATCGGCACGCTTTCCGTGCCGATCTCCATGCCGACGTCGCCGGTCGGCACGGAGGCGCGTGCCGACTCGGCACGCTTGGTCTGGGTCGGCATGCCGACCTCCTGAGAGTCCGTGCCGATCGGCACGCTGGTCGGCACAAGGGCCGTGCCGACGACACGGTCGGCATGCCGATCCGGGTTCTGCTCGGCGGTCTTGGTGTCGATGCCCGCCTCTATCTCGGCGCGGGCCGTGTTCAGGCGGTCCTGCCACCAGCGGACCTTGTTCTGGGGGTACTCCTCGGCCAGGGTCGCGCCGCTCACGCGGGCGCCGGTCTGCCGGGCTTCCTCGAGAGCTTTGCGGGCGATCTGGACGCCGACGTCCCGTCGGGTCGGGAAGTCTTCGGCCTCGTCCAGTGCACGTTCCAATGCGACATCAGTCATGATGTGGGTGTCTCCTATTCGCTCGTCTCAGGGATGGATGGGTGCGCTGGCCGTCGCAGATGTGCAGTCTGCGGCGGCCTTTTCACGCGTGAATCCGGCTCAGAACGCTCCGTGCGAGCTCCGGGTCGCTCAGGAGCTCGTTCGACAGCGCTCGGTAGATCTTCGCCAGCGTCACACCGCGGCCCTGGTGCATCCGCCATTGCTTCATGTCGCGGTGCAGTTCTGCATCGAGATCTACCGTGATGCGAACCTGCGCTCCTTCCACATGCGTACTCATAGCTGTGAGAGTAGCTGATATTTACTGCAATTCGTATAGCCAGGTGTATAGCCGCGTGTCGTGATGGGACATCTAGCCGTGTCTCATGTCCCATCACAGCGCTATTCGCAAGGGTGTGGTTGTCACGTCGACCCTCAAGCCATGCAGGCGGTGGTGTGGTACGGCGGGGTGAGCTGCTATGCAAACGACGTCGGCGCTGTGATGCGGCGGCTAGCGACAGGACGCCACCGGGTGGGTCACTATGGATGTGGTTAGCGGATCTACTACGCCGTACGGTGGACGAGCCAGAGAGTGAACCCGAATGGATACACAGGAGCTGCAGCAGCTGCGCCCAGCGTTGAGTCGCGTTGTCGCGATCGGCAACGGCAAGGGCGGGTCGTACAAGACCACTCTGGCGTCGAACGTCGCCGGCCTGACCGCTGACAGCGGCATGCGGGCTCTCCTGATCGATCTGGATCCTCAGGGCAACCAGTCGGAGGAGCTGGGTCTGACCCAGGCCGGCCGCAAGGACGGCGGGGGAGAAGCGCTGTTCGATGCGATCGCCCGGGGCAAGCCGCTCACTCCGTCCCACCCGGACATCAGGGACAACCTGGACCTGGTGGCCGCCGACCGGATCAACACCGCGGCGCTCGCCAGCTGGATCACGACCTCGGTCGGCCGCGATCGTGCCGCCGTCTTCGCTCTCGCGAGAGCGATCGCTCCGATCGCGCACAACTACTCGCTCATCGTGCTGGATCTGCCTCCCGGCAACGAACCACTCATCCAGATCGCCATGAGGGCAGCCCGCTACCTGATCATCCCCACTCAAGCCGACATCTCCTCGATCGAGGGCATGAAGGAGATGGGAAGCAAGTTCGCGGAGGCACGTGCGGGCGACAACCCGGACCTGGAGCTGCTCGGGGTAGCGGCCGTCGGCATCCCTGAAGCCGCCAAGACGCTGCGCAAAGAAACCATCGACGACATCCACGCCGTCTTCGGCGGGCAGGCCCCCGTGTTCAAGACGATCGTGCGGCACGCGATCGTGCCGGCCGTCGACGCTCGCAAACGCGGCCTGATGGTGCACGAGCTCGAGGCCTTCGTCCCGACCAAGGCCCAGGCCCTGGAGCGGTTGCGCCTGCGGGCATCCGGTGTTGACGTCGAGCGCTCGGTATCCAGCACCGCCACCAAGCTGGCCGGTGATTTCGCCGGAATCACCGAAGAAATCTTCACCGCAATCGCCCACCGGGAGGCTGCCGTATGAGCGAGAGGCGATCCGAGCTGCCTACGGGAGGGCTCCCAGCAGGCAACCTCAGCGAGATCTTCACCCCGCCAGCCTCCACACCGCGCCAGCGTCTGGGCGGGATCATGAATCCAGTTCCGCCGGCGGCCGCGCCAGCCGCGTCTCCGGCCGAACCCGGTGCTGCGTCGGCGCCCGCGAACCCGGCAGAACCGACTGAGAGCACCACAACCCCGCCGGCAGTCGAGAACCCGCCGCCGGCTCTGCGGGCAGTCGAGAAGAAGCCAGCCCGCAAGACCAGTCGGCCGATCATGATCGTCTACATGCCCCGCGACCTGCGGGACTGGCTGCGCAAGGCCGCGGCTGGATCGACCCAGCTCACCGTCGTTCTGGACGCTGTCGAGCAGGCTGAGCAAGACGGCCAGCTTGGACGGATGGTCGCCGCAGCCGAGCAGCCCGACACCAGCGGCCTGTTCGAGCGTCCCAGCTCCACCAAGGGCAGCAAGGCTCACATCCAGGTCGCCCTGTCGGCCCTGCCATCCCACGTCGACGTGCTCAACCAGCTCACGGCCAGGCACGACGCGCCCGACCGCAGCGCACTCATTCGCGCGGCGCTCACCTACGCACGCCAGCACCCACGCAAGCACCGCGCGTAAGTAACGCACAGTCACGCTCGCGCGCGCATGAGACATGGGACATGGGACGCGGAAATTGGTCTCTATACGCGCGCAGGCGCGTGCGAGAATCGGTTGTCCCATGTCCCGTGACTCATCTACGGAAAGTAACCATCGGCGGCTCATCGGCGGCGGTTCCTCACCCGGGTGACCGGGGGAAGGCCGGCCAGTTCCCGGGCCAGAGCGGCCTGAGCGGTCCGGACCTCGGCGCGCCGCTCGGAGCCTCGCTCCATGCCGATCTCGGCGAGGTGCTGATCGTGGGCCTCCAGCACTGCCTGCCGGGCGGCCTGTGCCCGGGTCATTGCTTCGTTGGCGATGTCGAGCTCGAGGCGCGGGTGGTCGTTGACCGGGTCCAGCTGGTCCAGGTGCCACTGGAGCATCTTCATCGGCTTGCGGACCGCGCCGGCGTCGGCCTTCTCGGCGCGGCCGCGGTCGTCCTTGGTTCGGGAGTCGTAGTTCGTGCCGGGGGAGTAGCGACCGGTGCGGCGGTAGATCGCGTCGAACGCCTTCACGAAGTCGTTGGGGGTCCAGACGTAGGGCAGGTTCGTGGCGGTGAACCGCTTGAACTGCCCCTGGAACATGCCGGGCGCTGTGCCCTTCATCCAGAGCACGCGGTGGCACAATGCGACTGCGATGTCTCGATGGACCCCGTAGTAGCCGTCAGCGCGCTTCTGGCGCTTCCCAGAGCCGTTCCTGGTCGCCGACCCCCCGGCGCCACCTCGAACGCACCGAGCACCTCGG
>NZ_JBHJQQ010000027.1:32504-42358 GCF_042262745.1 Kribbella sp. NPDC056345
AGCGGTCGACTTCACCCCGTGAGGAACTAGCTCAACCTGAGGAAGACCAGAAGGGAAAGCACTACGTGCCGGTCCTAAAGGAAGGGCCAGAATGTCGACATTTCGCAGACCTTCGAACGGATTGCTGTGGACAACCTCCCCGGGCTTATCCACAGGCTGCTCAGCTGCGGTGCTGGCCGTCTGGGGTGCGGCCGTCGACGGAGCAGCTGCAGGGCCCTCCTGGGTGCTGTCAGCGGTGCCTGAGGCGGCGGGGAGCAGCTGGATAGGGGCAGCGTTGCGCAGACGGCTCAGCGCCGTACGCAGCCGCTGGTACGGGGTCATGGTCCGCTTCGTGGCACCGGCGGCCAGGAGGGCGTCGACGTCGTCGAACGACTCCTGGGCCAGCAGGTCGGCCGGGTGCTCACCGGTGACCATCGCCTGGGCAAAGGCCTGCGGGACGACCAGGGCGTACTCGGGGGTGTGGCCGCGCTGCTTGGAGCAATGCTCGCGCCAGATCGCCAGCCTGCGGTCCTTGGAGAAGTACTTCGACTCCTCCACCTGCACGGCCAAACCGAGCCGTTCCAGGGCCCGCCAGCACACCCGCACTGTCTCTTCCGAGCGGCCCATCGCGGTCGCCAGCGAGCTGTAGACGCGGCGGGTTTCCCGGCCACTGTCGTCCTTGGCATCGGCAGCCACCAGCGCCGCGAACTCCAGCAGCCGGGTCACCGAGACCTGACGATGAATCAGCGTTGGGAACCACACGACGGCCATCGTCACCAGGTAGAGCCACTGGTCGCGGTGCGTCCAGGCCGGCAGCTGGCTGTAGGCGCCCTCGGTGGCCTCGCGGGAGTCGTGGCACCGCGGGCCCCGATCGGCGTGCAGCCCGGTGTGGACGCGGGCCCTCAGGTGCCGGCCGACCATCCGTATGTCGGCGTTCATGCCGCGGACCAGGTGAACCGATCCGGCGACCGCCAAAATGCCGTTCAGATCGGCTTTGGCGCGGTGCTGGTGAGGAAGCTGACGCGGGCGGCGGGGCGTGGGACTTGCGGAAACGGGGGTGGAACGTGGCATTCTTGACACAGCGAGAAGCCCCCTTGAGGGGTGTTGTTGGTTGGCCCTCGCGCGCAGCTTTGGCCGGCGTGGCGCGAAGGTTGGCTTTCTGGAGGCCCGTCCCTAGTGGACGGGCCTCAGTGCTTTATGAGGTTGTCTGAGGCATTTCGATGCGTCAGGCGCCGATGGGCAGCTCCTGGACGCCTTGTTCACGGGCAAGACGCCGAGCAGCGGCTGCCTTCTTGCGGAGGCGCTTCTGCTTCTCGGCTTCGACGTATTCGGGCTCAGGGAGGTCCTGGCTGCGGGCGAGCCGTACGGCAACCCAGTCCCCGAACGGGATCCCGTCCGCGTCGGCCAGTTGCCGGTACAGCTCCAGATGCTCGGTCGGCAAGGACAGGCTCGTGAGCGTCCGTCCTGGCTTGATCGGTTTCTGAGGCATGCCCCTGGTTTATCCGCATTGCGAATGCGGATACCGGAGGCGCGCCGGGAGTTGCAGGAACTTCTCACGCCGTCACGCTGTGTCGAGCGGTTCGCGTTCATGAGCACACCCCGGCATCGGTAAGCGTGACTCTCTCGGGCGCCTTGAGGCAGTGGGTGCAGTGGCGCCACAGGTGCCCGCAGTACTGGGCTTCCTCAACGGGGCGGGAGCCTCCGAGGTACTTCCACCGGTTGAGGCAGTTGCAGGTCTGCCATGGGGTGAGCTGGTGGCCGTCGCGTTCGCACTCGAGTGCGGCCACGCAGGACGGGCACCAGTGGTGCCCGTCCTGGCTACGCCATTCGTGCTCGGCGATGTACGCGAGGGCTTCGGCGGTGGTGTCGAAGTGAATGACGTACTGCTCGCCGTCGGCTTCCCACCAGTCGGTGCCGCAACGCTCGCACTCGATGGTGATGCAGACGTAAGGCTTGATGCTCACTGGCCGGTGCTCCACAGGGCGCGCAGGTCGCTGGTGGCGGCCCGGAACGTCATCACGTTGCCGATCGCCACGCCTGCCGCAACCAGCTCGGCGCTGGGGATGAAGTGCGGCTGGAACGCGTCGGGCAGCCACCACACCGGCTCGGTCTCGACGTCGCCGGTGGTGTCGATGATTTCGAGGTTGCTTGCCAGGCACCAATCTTCTGGATGGCGCTCGAGGATCGTGCCGTCGGCGTCAAGGAGGGCTTCGACCATGAAGCAGTCCGCGGCGCCGTCCTCGACGTCGTCGGTGACTGTCAAGGCGATCGAGTGGGCGTCGGCCAGGAGGTAGCCGAGTGCGGCCAGGATGAGGTCGGCCCGCTCCTGCAGGTCGGTCGCCGCGTTGCGCTGGGCCAGGATCTCGTTGATGATCCGCTCGGTTTCCGGGTCGACGTCGTCTTCGTCGTACTCGTCGACGTCGAGGTCCAGCGCGGCGTCCAGGTCGCAGTCGAGGTCCTTGTCCGGGACGACGGTGAGGGTGGGGTTGTTCATCGGGGGTCTCCTTCGGCGCTGTGTGCGGTGGTCATGGTGGTGGTGGTTTGGTGGATCTGGTGGTCGGGGTTGCCGTCGGCCAGGAACTGGAGCCAGCCGCCGTCGTAGCTGCTGCGGACTTGCTGCAGGAGCTCGTCGGTGGTCAGGGCCTCGAACTCGTGGCCGGCGTCGACGCCGGCGCCGCTGGCGTCCCAGAGCCATTCGCGGGCCGCGTGGACGATGGAGAATCGCGCCTCGCCGGGGATCTCGTCGGCTTCGAGCAGGTAGGGGTCGGATAGGAGACCGGTCCAGCCTTTGGGGTGGTCGGACTCGACGTGGTGAGCGGTCTCGACGTCGTCCAGGCCGGTCGCACCGGCCATGAGGGCGGCATCGACCAGCCAGTCGCGGGCGATCTTGTAGATGACAGTGGTGTCGACGCCGTACGCGGCCGCGACGATCGCCGCTTCGGCCGGTGCGGCTTGCCGGGCGAAGGCCGGGTCGGTCACACCACGCGGGATCCGGTTGCGGATCATCACGCCTCCTCGACGGTGCCGGCGGCTTCCAGCACGGCGGGCTGGGCGGTGCGGCGGGCGTTCCGCATCAGGCGGTAGCCGCGGTATCGGCCTCCCAGGTCGGTACCGAGGTGGGTGTCGAGGTAGCTCCACAGCTGGTCGACCTGGTCGGCGGTCAGGGGCGCGTACTGGGTGGTGAAGTCGTCGGCCTGGATCTCCTGCACCAGCTCCCAGGCCCAGTTCGCGAGCTTCATCAGGCCCCAGGCCGCCGCGGCGAGGGTGAGCAGGAACTCGGCGCCGCGGGCGCCGATGCTCCAGGACAGGACAGCCGCAGCGGCGGTGACGGGCCAGACCGCGAGGGCGGCGAGGTGGTCGACGGCGGTGTGCAGGCGGCCGTGGCGGGTGACGTGTCCGAGCTCGTGGGCCAGCAGGTGCCGGCCGATCTCGGGGGACAGGTCGGACAGAACCGGCGCGGCCAGGTAGATGGTCGCGGGCGTGGCCGGTTCGGTCCGGCGGAAGGGCTGGTGGACTTCGGCCAGGCCGCCGTCGCCGATCGCGTCGCCGGGCTCGCGGTAGCCGATCCAGGGCACCACGACGACGCGGGTTGCGGGGCAGCCCGCGGCCGTGGCGATCTCGTCGACCATCGCCTGGACGGTCGGGTCCTGGTGTTCCCACCGGTCGTCGACCTCGGTGGGGGTGGTGGTGTCGGGTGCGTGGTGGGTGGTCATTTGATGGTGATCTCCTCGACTTTGAAGCGGCGGCTGGCGAACTTGCGCCGGCGGGCTGTGGCGGCCGCGTCTTCGCTCAGGTAGTGGTCGGCGCCGACGGTCTTGCCGGTCTTGGTGTCGCGGATGACCCAGATGGTCCGTTCGGGCTTGCTGGGTGGCGTCATGTGCGCGGCCTCTCGTTGGGGTGGCAGGGGGAGTTCAGGGGTCAGGAAGCGGCCGGGCGCCGGCGCGGCAGCGGCTGGGGACGGGGAACCAGGACGAAGAGGCTGAGGACGGTCCAGGCGATGACGACCAGGCCGGTGGTGACGGGCCGGTGCGCATTGGTAGTGGTGCCGGCCCAGACCATCGCGGCGGTGGTCGCGCCGAAGACCAGCCACAGGGCCTTCGCGACCAAGTGGTGGAAGCTGGCGGCGAACCACAGCAGCGCGCCGGTGACGCCCCAGATCCAGGCGGCGGTTTCGGCGGTGATCGGCAGGCCGGTGGTGTGGGTGGTGAGCCAGTGCATGAACGGGTCGGCAGCGATCTGTCCGGCCGGGAGAGCCTTGGCGAGATCGTCGAGCGGGTCACCGGTGACGGCCCACCCGACAAGCCGGCCCAGGATGCTGAGGATCAGCAGCGCCATGGCCAGCCCGCCGATGGCCGACCCGATGAGCCGGAACGCTCCCTCGGGGTTGGCGTCGACAAAGGCGACGACCCGGCGGGCCCGGTCGTTCAGGGTGTTGAGGGCGGTGGTGGCCCAGGCCGGCCACTCGGAGGTGGTCTTGCCGGTCTCGGTGCTCGAGGTGGTGTCGGGGTCGGTCATGGGGATGGTGTGCTCCTGAGTGGTGGTGGGGGTGATTCCGGCGGCATCGCGTACGCCGGTCATGCGTTGACCGTGACCTGGTGGTCGACGGACACGTACACGCCCTTGGAGGGGCGGGAGACGATCTCCATCGCGATCAGGTCGTTCAGGCGGCGGGTGATGGTGCGCCGGTCCTGCTCGAAGTGCGGGACGATCTGGTGCATCCGGACACCGGTCGCACCGCCGAGCCGGACGATCGCGAGGATCCGGGCGTCGACGACGTCCTTGTCCTCGTCGCGCTGCTGCAGCTCGGCGAGGATCTGCTGGGTGGGCTCGTCGAGCAGGTCGGCCATCCGCGACGGTTCCTGCTCCCCGGCCAGTTCGGCCAGCGAGATCGCCGGCAGCGGCTTGTCGTCTGCGAACTCGGCGGCGAACTCGGCTGCCTGGTCGGCGATGCGCTGCCGGGTCGCCGAGACACCGTCGGCGTCCTTGTGCTCGACGATCCGTTCCCGGCTGGACTGCTCAGGGGTCACCGGAACGTGGCGGTTGTTGCCGACGTCGACGACCTGGTGCACGTCGCCCGGCACCATGGCGGCCGCGTCGGCGGCAGCTGCTTCAGCCTCGGCGTTCGCGACCGCCGTGGCCACGGCCGCGATCTCTTCCGTGCCGGTCGCGGCCGCAGGGTGGGCTGCAGCCGTCACGGTGTCCTGGACGGCGGGGGCGAAGTTGTAGCGGGTGAAGATCTTCGCCGCCCGGGCCTCCGGGGCCGGCCTGCGGACGCTGAGGCGGGCGCCGGTCTCCTGGACGACGTCGGGATCGAACATCGCGTAGGTACGGGTCGGGCGCGGGTCCTCGATCCGGCCGAGATCGGAGATGTAGCACAGCCCGGCGATGTCGAACAGGCTGGTGTTGAGGTCGCGCCAGTCCTCGGGGAAGACGTAGCGCACGTCGCCCTTGCGGCCCATCCGGAACCCGACACGGGTCTTGAACTGGCCGTCGAGCTTGCCCGATCCCAGGCTCTCGACGTCGGGGCGCTGGGTGCCGAACCGCAGCCGCACACCTTCGGAGCGGCCCTTCTGGCCGATCTGCAGGATCAGGTCGGCGCACTCTTCGTCGGCGGCCAGGTCGTAGCCCTCGTCGATGGTCAGGCTGATCATCGGCTCGGTCTCGGTGCACTTGAAGCTCGGCGTACGGCGGGGACGTGACGCGCGGTCCTTGATGATCTCTACCAGGGCGCGCAGCATCATCCGCGCCTTGGCGACGTCGGTGATCGGCGGCAGGTAGAGGCAGTCGCTCAGGGGCAGGTAGGGCTGGCCGAATTTGCCCAGGTCGATCACGATGCTGATCGAGTCGCGGCAGGCGAGCTCGTGGACCATCTCGTCGACCATGCCGGCCGACTTGCCCGAACCGTTGGCGCCGGCGAACAGGCCGTGGCGGGCACCGTCCTTATCGATCAGGACGGTGGTGATCTCCTTGCCGGTCTCGTCGAGACCGAACGGGGCCTCGTCGTAGATCGAGCGCGACATCGCGGTCCAGCCCTCGACGGTGGCCGGGTGCGGGATGATCTTGCCCTTCTTGA
This sequence comes from Kribbella sp. NPDC056345, assembly GCF_042262745.1. Classification (NCBI taxonomy): domain Bacteria; kingdom Bacillati; phylum Actinomycetota; class Actinomycetes; order Propionibacteriales; family Kribbellaceae; genus Kribbella; species Kribbella sp. NPDC056345. Next base: position 38,557 of record NZ_JBHJQQ010000027.1, read on the forward strand.
ATGGGTCGTCGGCGACCACGGCCAGGTTCACCCAGTCGGAGCGGTCCTTGTCCTCGCGGACCCGCAGCGCTCCCGGGCGCACCTTCAGCGCGGTCTCCAGCCGGCCTGCGGCCTTCTTGACGTCATCGATGGTGTGGCGGCCCGGGACCAGCTGCAGCTTGGCCTCCCAGTTGATGCCCTTGCCTCGGTACTGGCGCAGCTTCGTACCGCCCAGGTCGACCAGCTCGGCGATCGCCGGCCAGGCCTCCACGGTGCGGTCGGCCACGATGTGGTCGCGGACGCGGCGGTGGTACCACCACGGGATCCCGGCGCCCAGCGTCGCGATCCCGAGCAGGCCGGGCAGCGGCGCCGTGGTGGCACCGGCCGCGGCGGCCGCGGTGAGCCAGACACCAGCCGCGGCCGCGACCGACGAGGTGTAGATGCGCTCGGACAGGCGGGGGAAGGCCTGCTTGGCCCACCACCAGGCGCCGGCGTTGCCTGCGACGGCGGCACCGGCGGTGATCAGCGGGTGCACGTACTCGTGCGCGCCCGCGCCGGCGGCGAAGGTCGCGGCCGATGCATACAGCGGGGCCATCTGCCAGCGGTAGCGGTGCAGGGTCGCGCGCAGCTGCTGCGCGGACAGCCCGGCGCCGGCGTCGTCATAGTTGGGGTTGTTGTTGCTGCGGCGGGCGGCCGCGAAGAGGCCGCTGCGGTTGGTACGGCGGTCCGTCCGGCGCTGCCGGGCCTGCAGGTTCGCAGACCGCCGCGCCTTGCTACGCGATTGCGTGCGGGGCTTGCGTGCCATGTCGGTTTCTCCGTTCAGCTGACCCGGACGATCCGGGAGGAAATAGAAGGGGTTGGGGTGGGCAGCCGTTGGCCTGCCAGCGCCCACGGCGCTGTCCCGGCCACCCACCCGGATCGGGAGGGGTTGGTTTAGGCGGCGCCGGCGTCCCAGAAGCCGTCGACCGCGACCTTGCGGGCACCGGACTCCATGGCCGCGAACTGGTCTTCGTAGACCTTGCGGAAGGTGGTGCGGGAGTCGCGGAAGGCCCGGCCGACGGCGGTCGCCACGGTGTCGGCGGCGTCGTAGATCGGCCGGGTCACGCGGGGGTCGATCTTGATGTCGCTGTCGAGCATCTCGGCGTAGCCGGTGATGCTGTCGGCAATCTTGGTGAAGGCCATCGCCAGCTGCCCGAGCATCTCCTCGAGGTCTTCGGCGGTGTCGGGGTGTTCGTCGGCCAGGTTGTCCGCGGCGCGGACCAGCTGCTGCAGGTTGGCCATGGTGGGCATGCTCCTCGTGGTGTTGTTCCAGTGGGTGTTGACCGCTGCGGCTGCAGCGCTCGTAACGGCGGGGCTCCGGGGCGCCCCGAACTGCGGCCGGGCGACCGGCTTCGCGGCCCCGGCCGTGGCCAACTTCTCCGCCACGGTCAGCGGCTTGGCGACTACCGGCCGGGGGGCGGTGGTCGCGTACGGTGCGAACTTCTCGGAGACCGTCCGCGGACCAGCGGCTGCCGGTACGGCGGGCTTCGGCGCCGGGGCGGGCTTGAGCTCGTTCGCGGCCACGCCGTTCTTCAGCCGGGCTGGGATGGCGTAGGTCTTGCCGTGGCCGGCCAGGTGGTCGCGGTACTGCTCGGCGGTGAACTTCGAGCCGGGGCACTCACCGCAGGTGTAGGTCGCCGAACGCATCGACCCGGTCAGCCGCCGGCGCTCGATCGCTTCCACGACACCCAGGCCGATCGCGCGGCCGCGACGCCCGGCAACCGACGCCGCCTTCTTCGCGCCCGGCTTGATCACCCGGTCACGTCCCCAGCGGCCGACCCGCTTGGTCGACGACCACGAGCGGTTCCAGCCCCACCGCACAGCACGCTTGATGTGCCGCTTGGCCCGCGCCCCGATCGTGGAGCTGCGGCTACGGCGACGGCTCTTACGGGTAGCCATCTCAGACCACCGCCTTCGCCCACGCCGTGGCCTCGCTGTACTGGCCGGGGCCGTTCTGGCCGTCGACCAGGCCGGCGACCGTGGCCGCGCAGTTGGCCAGCCAGGCATTCGTCAGTGCCGCCAGCAGCAGGTCGGTGGTCGACGACGTCGAGGTCTCAGGACTCGACGTCGCCGCCTCACCGGGCTCCGGTACGGCGTACGTGCCATCCTCGAGCCGCACGACCTGGTGCGTCTGCTCGAGCACGACCAGGCGCAGCTCGGTGACCGAGATCGGCTGCTTCAGCCGGTGCGCCAGCGCCGGCACCGACATGCCGCCCTGACGGGCGGTGCCCAGGTGACGCAGAACATCGGCGTCGGTCTGGCTCAGCGTCTGCGGGATCCGGTTGGTGGCCAGGGCCAGCAGCCGCTCGGACTCGCGGTAGTGGTCCGGGCCGTTCATGCCGCCACCACCCAACCGCGGTGCTGGTCGGCCAGTACGGCGTGGTCGCCGCACAGCTGGTCGGACTTGCGGACACAGTGGTCGGCCACGTGGCCGGCCGCGCAGGTCTGCCGGGCGGTCATCGCCTTGAGCAGCGACGCGAGCTTCGCCGGCGACGCCGGAACGATGTGCCGGGCAAAGGCCCGCACGTACAGCCACGCGAACCGGCGGCCGCGCTTCCACACCAGCTTCGCGAACGGCTCGCGCCCGCCCGGGTTCAGGCCCTCGGCGCGCAGCTGCCGCTTCGTGGCCAGACCCGGCGGTGCCAGGCGGAACCCGAACGTCGGGCACCCGTCGACCATGCGGCCAGGCCAGCGATCGTGCTCGCTGCCCTCCCACAGATCGATCCATTGAACAGTCGGCATCGGTCTCAGCGCTCCTGAGGGCGGTAGTGGTCGAAGTGGGTCAGTTCGTGCTCGAGCTCGGTGCGCTGGGCGGTCGCGGTGTCCTGGTCGACCGGCTTCGCGGCCGCCGGGCGGCCCCATCCGAAGCCGGCGGTGTACCGCTCGGCGACAGCCGTCTCGTTGTGGTTCTGGCCGTAGCGCTCGTCGACCAGCTGTTCCAGCTGCGGCAGCTTCTGCGCGGTGCTCACAGCGCCTCCAGCAGATCCGCGACGTGACAGCCGCGGACGCGGACCGGCTTCGGAACGCAGCGGTGCCCACGTGAGGCCTTTCGCGCGGGGCGCAGGCGGCGGAACCGCGGGAACCACCCGCATACCGCGCAGCCGCGCGGGGCGCTCATGCCGCCCGTCCGGTCTGCTGGCGCTGGTTGCGGCGCTTCAGCTTGCGGCGCTCGTCCTCGTCCAGGCCGCCCCAGATGCCGTCGTCCTGACCGGCCTCCAGCGCCCACGACAGGCACTGCGCGCGGACGGGGCAGCGGCGGCACACCTGCTTGGCCTCTTCGGTCTGCATGATCGCCGGGCCGGTGTTGCCGATCGGGAAGAACAGCTCCGGGTCCTCGTCGCGGCACTCCGACAGCTGGCGCCAGTCGGGGGTGTCGCGGCGGTCGCGGTCCTGCGAGTTCAGGCTGGCGTTGTCGAAGATCGTGCTCACCAGTCCACCCCCCGACCGATCTGGACGCGGGCCGAACGGAGCAGGCGGGCGTACAGCCAGCCCGTCACACCGGCACCGGCCGCCAGCAGGGCCAGGTGGATCCACAGGCCCGAATAGATCGCGACGCCCAGCGTCGCCAGGTAGATCGCGAACATCGGCGTCGCGTAGTCACCGCGCGCCTGGTGGCCGTCGGAGGCGTCATCGGCGATCCAGGACGCCGGACCCATGCCGATCAGCAGCGAGCCAAGCGCGCCGGCGAATCCCGCCGCCAGCGCGGCCGTGCCCGGAGCGCGGTCGCCGGCCATCCAGACCGAACCGGCCAGGCCGGACGTACCGACGCCGACCCACTTGGTCC
>NZ_JBHJQQ010000028.1:0-41640 GCF_042262745.1 Kribbella sp. NPDC056345
CCTGCGGTTATGCGTCCAACCGCACATCAGCTAGATGGGCTCTGAGACTGCTCTCGGTGGGCTTGCAACAGCCCCGCTGACTCAACTCAGCCGTCCGGTTGATGCCGAGTTCCGGGGACGCCCATGCGACGCAGTAAGCACTTCATACTCCCTAGCGCACCGCCTAACACCGTCACGCTGTACGTACGCCTGTCTAGCGCGGCTGACGAGACCAACATGTCCGGCGAAGGCATGATGAACGACCTTCGCAAGAAGGCCGCGCGACTGGGATTGCGCGTTGTCGGCGAGCACCTGGACGACGGCAAGTCTGGGTCCATCCGAGACCGCGTCGAGTTCATAGCCTGGCTGGACGATGTCCGGGAGTGCCGGGCTTCCCACATGATGGCTTGGGACGTGGACCGGATGACCCGTGAGGGCATCAACGCCGCAGCCATGATCCTGGATGTCCACGAAGGTAAAGACCCCCACACCGGTGCGGTGGTTCGGCAGCCCGCGCGACTCATGGACATCAGTGGTCTGGACTCCAACGACGGCGTCGGCTTCCGAATCCAGTTCTTGGTCAAGGCCGAGTTCGCGCGGGGTGAGCTGGAGCGCATCAAGGCTCGCAGCCGAGCCCGCGCCGCACGTGCCAAGGCTCAGGGCCGGTTCCTGGGCGGACAACCGCCGTTCGGATGGAAGGTCGTTCGTCTACCTATCGGAGAGCCCGACCCGGAAACCGGCGCGGTGTCGGTCGGTGCCTTTCTCGCGATCTGTGACGAGGAAGCCGCGATCCTCCGGGAGGCCGCCCGGCTGTGTCTGGCCTCGGTCGATGAGGAGACTGGCCAGGCGAACCTTTCAATGGTCGTGCGATTCATGAACGGCCCTGACGGTATGAAGCCAAGGCGTGCCAAGGCCTGGAGCCGCGTCACCGTTCGCCAGGTGCTGACTGTGACCCCAACAGCGGCCAGAGAGGATGTCCTGACACCTGACCAGCGAGCGGCCCTCCGTCGTGCGTTGGAGGTTCGCAAGCCTGACGCCCGCAAGGGATATGCCGGTCGCAAGCCCGCCCGTCTCCTGTCTGGCCTTCTCTGGTGTTGGTCATGTGACACCAAGATGCAGGTTGCCCACCGCGATGATCCCCGCTATCCCGGCGGATTCATCACGTATCGCTGTGTGAACGCCTACAGCGCTGGGGGAACCTGCGAGCACCCGCCGTCAATCTCGGCCGTCGCGCTAGAACGCTTCTTCGAGGACCGATACATCGGCGCTTTCGGAGACTTGCCCTACTACGTACGCCGCGCTGAAGTGACCGGCGCTGCGGACGTGGAGTTTGCGCAGATGCGCGAAGCTGCTGCCCTGGAGGCGTTGTCGCTTGCCGCGACTCCCGCAAACTTCGAGGAGCTTCAGGCAGCTCAGGCGGCCCGCATCGTCGCGGAGGGGATCCCTCAGGAGCTAGTCGTGCACCTGGTGCCGTCTGGTCGCTCGGTGGCTGAACAGTGGGACCTTGAGGACGTCCACGGTAGGCGGGCCATGTTGGAAACCACCTACTCGGTTCGTGTCCTTCCTGGAAAGAAGGGGCGACCAGGAATCGACCCGGCACGGCTCCAGATCTTGGAGAACGCTCCATTCGTTCCCGACAGCAAGAATGCTGGCCTGTACGTGCCTGGCTGCCTGGTGGCCTGACGTTTACACGCCCCTGAGCGGGCACCACTCCGCCCGGGTGACACAACTCCTTTATGAGGCCCCCTGACCATGGCCCACGCGCACGATGCGGTGGCAGGCAGGGGGCGACTCATGTCTGAGAGGAGATCCGCTGTGACGAGGTCCAAGGCCGTCTTGGCTGCCCCGGACGAGGGCGCTACGCCCGGCGAGGTCTCCGAGCCTGTATCGCTGGTCAAGCGCTGTGCTCAGTGCGCCGAGGAGCGCACGTTGTCCACATTTGCCCACTCGCCTGACAGCGAGGATGGGCGCGTTGCCGTGTGCCGAGTCTGCACCGGCTGACAGTCCTCCACCCTTCCCGCTCTGGGCCTTGCTGGCCTGCCGGTTGAGGGGTGGTTTCGCGTCGCGGCGCGCTCCCCGGTTCCGAGCCAGGATGGCGAGGTGGTCCGCCCACTGGCCTAGCTCCCGGGTAGAGCGCGCCGCGACAGCCCGGCTCGGTTGGGGTAATTGGCAGCCTCTCCGCTTCTCACGCGGAACGTACGGGTTCGAGTCCCGTACCGAGTACATGAATGCCCGCGACCGTCTGCGCACTCTGCGCCGGGATCGCTACACGTGCCAGCTCAGGGACGCCCATGGCCGCAAGTGCCTGGCCCCTGCGGCCCACGTTGCTACACGCAACGGGATTCTCGAGGCGCGATGCGCCGAGCACGTGTAAACACCCCCACCCCCTCACGCGCTACAACCACCCCTCCCGCCCTCGTGGTGGGCAGGGGTCCAGTCACATGCCCTACCCCTGCCAGGCCCGTACACCCCGGCCCTGGCCCCTGTCATGGACCGCTAGCTCAGTCGGTAGAGCAGGCGCCTCTTAAGCGTCGGGTCCTAGGTTCGAGTCCTAGGCGGTCCACCCACCGCGTCCACCGAGGAGTCCCGTTGTCGTGGACCACTCATCCGGTGGACGCAGCTTGGCGCCGCACGCGCCTGCTCGTCCTTCAGCGCGACAACTACCGCTGCCAGATCCGTGGCCCAAAGTGCACGGGGCACGCCACCCACGTTGACCACATCCTCGGCCGTGGCCTGAGCGAGTCACTGGACGATCTGCGCGCGGCGTGCGAGCCCTGCAACCTGGAGCGCGGCGACCCACGATCGCTGACACCGAAACCGCGTCCACGCACGAATTGGTGAACGCGATGCGCGCCGCCGTCGACCGCGTTTCTTCCCGGCCGGCGAGGCGGCCAGATCACCGCCGCCTGATTTCTCTCCCCCCGATGTCACTGCCTGTGGAGGTGCCGTGTCCAAGCTGACCGCCGCCGTCCGAGAGCAGACCGAAGACCACCCCGACAAGGCCGCCGCCGCGCTCGCCCTCGCTTACGCCGAGGAGCTGGACGCCGCGATCGGAAAGGCCGACGCCCTGAAAGACCTCGGCCCCGGCCTGCTCCGCGTTCTGGAGTCCCTGGCACTGACGCCGAAGGCACGCGCCGCGGGTGGCCCTGCAAAGCCCACCGACGCCGCACCGACCCCGGCGGCCCCGTCCCGCCTGGAGGCCCTTCGTGACCAGTTCGGTCCTGGGCAAGACGGAACCGCGCCTGTGGACGCCGCCACTTCGTGACCTGTCCGAGCCCGGCGCGACGCTGGGCCACGCGGTCATTGCCTTTGCCGAAATGCTCGGTGAGCCGCTGCTCCCGTGGCAACGCTGGTGGGCGCTCCACGCCCTGGAACTGACCGAGGACGGCCGGTTCCGGTTCGGCACCGTCCTGACTCTGGTTGCCCGCCAGAACGGCAAGACAACGCTCCTGAAGATCCTCGCGTTGACCCTGCTGTACCTCGGCCACGCCCGCCTCATCCTCGGCTCGGCTCAGTCCCTGGACATCGCGAAAGAGTCGTGGGGCAAGGCCGTCGAGCTGGCCCAAGCGGTCCCCGAGCTGGACGCCGAGATCTCGCGTATCCGCCGGACCAACGGTGACCAGGAGTTCGCTCTCACCAACGGTGCCCGCTACCGGATCGCTGCCGCGACCGGCCGCGCTGGCCGTGGCCTGTCGGTGGATCTGCTGATCCTGGACGAGCTACGCGAGCACACCAACTGGGAAGCCTGGGCCGCGCTGTCCAAGACGACGAGCGCCCGCCCTAACGCCCTCATCGTCGGCATCTCCAATGCCGGGTCCGATCACTCATTGGTCCTGAACTCGCTGCGTGAGATCGCTCTGGCCGGCGGGGACGACCGCGTGGGCGTTTTCGAGTGGAGCGCGGCCGATGGCGCCGCCCTGGACGACATCGAAGCGTGGGCCGCCGCCAACCCGTCACTCGGCTACACGCTGTCGGCCGACGCCATCCGCATGTCCATGGCCACCGACCCACCGGCCGTGTTCCGCACCGAGGTTCTGTGCCAGCGCGTCGAGTCCCTGAACGGCGCGATCGACCCGGCGCAGTGGACCGAGGGCGCCGACACCGCCGCCGTCATGGACGACGTCCGCGACCGCGTAGCGCTCGTCCTGGACGTCTCGCCGGACCTTCACCACGTCAGCCTCCTGGCCGCCGCAGAACGCGACACAGGCGCCGTACAGGTCGAGGTCGTGGCCGCCTGGGACTCCCCGTCGGCAATGCGCGTCAGCACCGAGGACAGCCCGTCGCTGGCCGACTGGGTGGGGCGTGTAAACGCCCGCTCGCTGGGATTCTTCCCGACCGGCCCGGCCGCCGCTTTGGCCACCGAGCTGAAGGGCCTCGGCTTCGAGCCGATCACCGGCGCCGATGTCTCGGTCGTCTGCCAAGAGTTCGCCGAGCTGGTCCAGGCCCGGCGCCTGATCCACCCCGGTGACCCGCTGCTGACCTCGCAGGTCACCTCCGCCACCCGCACCTACTCCGGTGACGGCTGGCGCTTCACCCGTCCTCGCGCGGGCGGCTACGTGGACGCGGCTTACGCCGCCGCCGGTGCCGCCTATCTCGCGCGCAATCTTCCCGCCCCCATTGGTCGGCCGCGTCTGATCGTGGCCCAGTAAGGAGCGCCGCAGTGGGCATCCTCGCCCGTTTTGCGCAGGCTCTCGGCCGCGACCCCGTCACCTCGTTTGCCCTGGAGACACAGGCCGCGTTGGCCTACGCAGTGGACGCCAGCTCGGTGCCCGCGCAGATCTTCGGACTGACGGGATACGGCGACCCGATCGCCAAGGCCGCGCCCGTCGTCCGCGAGATCGCCATTCAGGTCCCGGCCGTCAAGCGCGCCCGCGACCTCATCGCCGCCACCATCGGCCAGCTACCAGCCGAGGTGCTGGACAGCAAGAAGGCCGTCACCCGCAACCCGCTACTCGATCAGCCCGAGCGCTACCGCGCCCGCGTCATCACGATGACGCTCACGGTCGAAGACCTGTTGTTCTACGCCAAGGCGTGGTGGCAGGTCATCGAGCGCGACGGCGCCGGATGGCCAACGTTCGTCAAGCGGCTGAACCCGCTCGACGTGGACGACGGCACCGGCTGGCCGCTCCTGCCCGAGCTGCGGGATTACGTCTACGAGCCGGGCAAGGTCTACGTCAACGGCAAGCATGTGCCGGACGCGGACCTGATCCGGTTCGACTCTCCCAACGAGGCGTTCCTGTACGCGGGCGCCCGCGCCATCCGCACCTCACTGCGACTCGACGCGTCGGCCGCGAACTACGCCGAGGGCGCCCCGCCGGCCGACTACTTCGAGCCGCGCGAGGGCGCCGACCCGATCAGCGACGACGACGTTCAAGCCCTGCTTGACGCGTGGAAGGCCGCACGCCTGAAGCGGTCGACGGCCTACGTCCCGGCCGCCCTCAAGTACACCGTCAGCGGCTTTGACCCGCAGAAGCTCCAGCTCCAGGAGGCCCGTCAGCACGCGGTCGTGGAGATCGCCCGCGCCTCCGGCATCGAGCCCGAAGCGCTCGGCGTCTCCACCACATCGCGGACGTACTTCAACGCCTACGACAAGCGCAAGGAGTTCACGGACTTCGTCCTGAGCCCCTACGTCGTCGCGATCGAGGAACGCCTGTCCATGGCCGACGTCACCCGGCGCGGCCACGTCGTGAAGATCAACCTGGACGCCTTCCTCCGCAGCTCCGCCAAGGAGCGCTACGAGGCGTACGAGATCGGTCTTCGCGTCGGCGCCATCGACCCCGACGGCGAGGTCCGCGAGCTGGAGGGCAAGCCCCCGCTCCCGAAGGCAAAGCCCGCGCCGCGTCCTCAGGACACGCCGCCGGACGAGCCAACTGATTCCGACGAAGGAACCCCACCCGTGACGAACCATCGGTTCGACGCGCCCGAGGTCGCCGTTGCACTGGAGGCCACGCCACCCGGCGTGACGTTCAAGGTCAACCGCGAGACCCGCACCATCACCGGCCTAGCCGTCCCCTACGGGCACACGGCAGAGTCCGGCGGTCTGACGTGGTCGTTCTCCAAGGGCACGCTCACCTACGCCGACGCCAAGCGCGTCAAGCTCCTGATCTCTCACGACTGGTCCCGGGCCGTCGGCTATGCCGCGAGCCTCGAAGACACCGACGACGGCCTTGTTGCCTCGTTCAAGGTTGCCCGCGGCCCCGAAGGTGACTTCGCCCTTCAGATGGCCGAGGACGGCGTCTATGACGGCCTGTCCATCGGCGTTGCCGCAGGTGGCCGCTTCGACGTGAAGGACGGCGTTAATCACGCCGTCTCGGCGCCCCTCGTGGAGATCTCTCTCACCCCCGCCCCGGCCTACGACAGCGCCCGGGTGACTTCTGTCGCCGCCGAGGCGACCCACACCAAGAAGGAGTCCCTAGTGGACAACGAGACCAAGACCGAGGCCACCGAGGCCCCGGCCGTGACCGCCTCGGCCGAGCAGGCCGCAGCGCCGGTCATCACCGTGGAGGCCCCGAAGTTCGACGGCCTCGCGGACGCCATCGGCCAGGCCATCGCGGCCCACCTGCCCAAGCCCGATGAGAAGCCCGAGGTTGTAAAGGCTGCGGCCGACGAAGGCGTGAAGGCCGAGCCGCTGCCGTACCGCTTCGACGGTCTGCGCGCGTCGCACGACTTCTCCACCGACCTGTTCGCGTTCGCCCGCGAGGGTGACGGCGAGGCCGGTGCGCGAGTCGAGAAGTTCATGAACGTGGCGTTCGCCGCGTCCACTCCCGACGTCGCCGCGCTGAACCCGGCCCGGCCCCGGCCGGACCTGTACGTGGACAACCTGGACTTCGGTACGCCGATGTCCGACGCGGTCCGCAAGGGAACGCTCGGGGATCAGACCCCGTTCGTCCTGCCGAAGTTCGGCACCGCCACCAACCTGGTGGCCGCGCACGTCGAGGGCACCGCGCCCACGCCGGGTGGCTTCACCGCGACCTCGCAGACCGTCACCCCGGGCGCCCTGTCCGGCAAGGTCGAGATCACCCGAGAGGTGATCGATGCCGGCGGTTCCCCGCAGGTCTCGGGCCTGATCTGGAACGAGATGGTCCGGGCCTACAACGAGGCCGTGGAGGAGCGCGTTGCAACGCTCCTGGACGCCGCGACCCCGGCGCAGCTCGCGACCCTGGCGGTTGCTGACGGCAACGAGGTTCTTGCGAACAAGATCCTCCCCGGTCTGGCTCAGCTCCAGTTCATCCGGGGCGGCGCGCGCATGCGTGACCTGTTCCTGGAGGAGAACCTGTTCATGGCGCTGGCGGCTGCCAAGTACGCCGACGGCCGCAACATCTTCCCCATCCTCAACCCGACCAACGCGCAGGGCCGCAGCGAGGCCGACTGGGGTTCCATCCAGATCGGCTCCTACGTCGGCCGCCCGGCGTGGGCGCTCGGTTCCGGCTCGCAGGTCAACGCTGAGTCCAGCTACCTGCTGAACAGCAACGACGTTTCGCAGTGGGTCTCCGCACCGAAGCGCTTCAGCTTCGACTACCGGGTTGAGAAGGTCGACCTGGCCGTGTGGGGCTACGAGGCTTCCGCAATCACCCGCCTGGCGGGCGTGCGTGAGCTGAGCTACGACCCGGCCCCGTGATCCATGGCCGCCCCTGATCTGACCACGCTCCGGGCCTACCTCGGCGACGAGGGGACCTGGACCGGCGAGGAGATCGGGGCGGCCCTCCTGGCGGAGAAGGCCGCGCAGGCCGCCCGATGCACCGTCCCTCCAGACGGCGCCGAGTGGCCTGCCGACCTGGCCGAGGCTCTGTGCCGCCGCGTTCACCGCAACCTCGTGATGCGCGGCCTGCCGCTCGGCCTGTCCACAACGATGTCCGAGGCAACGGTTTCCGTGACCCGCATCGGCATGGACAACGAGATCACCCGCCTGGAAGCGCCGCACCGCAAGTTGGTGGTCGGGTGAGCATCCGCCAGACGCTGGCCGACGCCGCCAACACCGTCCCCGGTGTCCACGTGCACCCGTACTACCGCCAAGGCGGCAAGACCGGTCACGGCAACGTCGTCCTCGCCCGCGTCGACTACCCGAACATCTTCGGCGGCATCGGCCAATGGGAAGTCATCGTGCTTCTCCCGGTCGACGTCGAGTCCGCCCAGAACAAGGCCGACGAGCTGATCCCGCTCCTGTACGCCGCCCTCTCCGAGGCCATGGCCGTGGACAGCGTCACGTTCGGCACCACCTCCCAAGACAACCGCTCTGGTCAGCCCTGCCTCATCGCCGCAGGGCACCGGGAAATGGAGTAACGCAGATGGCCGGACCTCTCGGCACTCGTCTGCTCAAGCTGGAGATCGACGGCCAGACCGTGACCGCACAGGTCAGCCGGTCCGTCATCACCTCCGGCGAGGCAGATTCCGACTTCGTCACCTTCGCTGACGCCGCCGCCGGTGGCGCGCGCCAGTACAACCTTGAGTTCACCGCAGTCCAGAACACCGCCACCGGAACCATCTGGGACAAGATCTGGACCGCTGCCGGCACCGAGGTGACCGGCACCCTGATGCCCTACGGCAACGTCGCCCCGTCGCTCACCGAACCGCACTACGACTTCACCGCCGTAGTGACCGAGCCGGACGGCGACCTCCTGGGCGGCGAGGCCAACGCCTCCACGACTGCGCGGTTCACCTTCGAGGGCGTCTGGCCGCTGACCGGCAAGCCCACCAAGGTCACGGCCTGATCCATGGCCACCACCGGCGTCCGCGTCGATGGCCTGAAGAAGCTCGTTCGCGAGCTGGAAGGCCTCGGCGCGGACATCGCGGACCTGAAAGATGCCTTCGGCAACATCGCCAAGCGCGGCGCCACGGTCACGGCCGGATTCGTGCCGTCACTCACGGGCCGCCTGAAGGCCACCGTCCGCGGGAACCGCGCCAAGAACAAGGCCGTCGTCACCGTCGGCCGCGCGACCCGGCCCTACGCCGGGATCGTCAACTACGGCTGGGAAGCGCGCAACATCGCGCCCGCCGAATTCACCCGGAAGACCGACGACGTGATGCAGCCCGTCGCGGTCTCCGAGATCACCGACTCACTTCAGCAGATCATCCGCAAAAGGGGACTCTGACCATGGCCCAGACCACCGCCACCGTTGACGAAGTCATCGACTCGCTCACCGGTCACGACGAGCTTGCACTACATGCCGCGTTCGGCAAGGACATCACCGAACTGGCACAGGTTCACCGGACCTTGTTCCTGCGCGCAGCCGTCACGATCCACTCCAGCCGCGAGACCGGCGACAGCATCCGCGCGGCCTACAAGCGCGCCATGGACATGCCGATGTCGGCAGTGGCCGACTACTTCACCGCCGAGGACGCCGACGTCATCGCCGACGAGCCGGACAGCGACTCGGGAAAAGACGACTGAGGGCACGCCAGCTCGCTGACGATCTGGCCGCGTTCTGCCTCGCCACCGGCGTCCCGCCCTCTGAGTACCTCAACCTCACCCGCGCGCAGCGAGACGCCTTCGTCCGTCTTGCCCCGAAGTTTCGGAGACAGTGATGGGAGCACCAAGCGCCGCCGTGCGCATCGGCCTCCTGGCAGACGCATCGACGGCCCGCAAGGAAATTGCGACCGTCCCGAAGGCCGCCGAGGACGCCGTCAGTAAGACCGAGTCTCACTGGGGCAAGCTCGGTGGCGCCCTGGCGGGCGTCGGTGTCGGCGCCGGAGCCGCCCTGTCCGGCGCCTTGCTCGGCGCTCTGGAGGTCCAGGACGCAACGGCCACCCTCAATGCTCAGCTCGGCCTCACCGGCCCGGCGTCGGCCAAGATCGGCAAGGCTGCCGGCGCGCTCTACAAGAATGCCTACGGCGAGTCCGTGGCCGAGACCGGCGATGCCATCAAGGCCGCCTTTCAGAACGGCCTCGTGTCGATCAACGACAGCCAGAAGGCCATTGAGGACGTCGGCGCCAGCGTCTTGAACTACGCCAAGATCACCGGCGAGGACGCCGTCTCATCCACCCGCGCGGTGGGCCAGATGCTCAAGACGAACATGGCCCCGAACGCCAAGGCCGCGTTCGACATCCTGGTGAGGGGACAACAGCTCGGCCTGAACAAGGCTGAGGATCTGCTGGACACCTTCAACGAGTACTCCACGCAGTTCCGCAAGCTCGGCATCGACGGCACTCAGGCGCTCGGCCTGATCCAGCAAGGCCTTCAGGGCGGCGCCCGTGACTCCGATCTGGTGGCCGACGCGCTGAAGGAATTCAGCATCCGCGCCGTGGACGGCTCCAAGACCTCGGCCGACGCGTTCAAGTCGCTGGGCCTGTCCGCCACCGCGATGACTGAGACGTTCGCCAAGGGTGGACCGGCCGCCAGCAAGGGCCTTGACGTCGTCCTGGACCGGCTGCGGAACGTGCAGGACCCCGCCAAGCGGGCACAGATCGCCGTCGGGCTGTTCGGCACACAGGCCGAAGACCTCGGGGACGCGCTGTTCAAGCTCGACCCATCCAGCGCCGTCAACGGCCTGGGCAAGGTCGCCGGTGCCGCCGACCAGGTGAACAAGACCCTGGGCGACACCGCCAAGTCCAAGCTCACGACGTTTACACGCACCCTGAAGACCGGCCTGGTCGACTTCCTTGGAAACAAGGTCGTCCCGGCCCTGACGTCCAAGGCGCTGCCCGCGATTCTCGCGTTCGTCTCCGGCATGCAGGACGGCACCGGCCCCGGTGGCCAGCTCGCCGACGTGCTGAAGACTCTCGCCGCTGTCGTGCTGCCGCTCGTCGGTCTACTCGGCAAGCTGGCCGGGTTTGTCCTTCAGAACAAGGACTTCTTCGCGCCGTTCGCCGGAATCCTCGGCACGGTCGTTGCCGCGGTCAAGGCCTGGAGTGTTGCTCAGCTCGCGCTGAACTTCGTCCTCGCCGCCAACCCGGTGGGCATCGTCGTGGTCGCGATCGCCGCTTTGATCGCCGGACTCGTCTACGCCTTTAAGCACTCGGACCGATTCCGTGCCGGAGTGCTCGCCGTGTGGTCGGCCGTGAAGACCGGCGTCCTGGCTGCCGTGAACGCGGTAGTTGCCGCCGTCAAGGGAGTGGGGTCGTTCTTCGCCGGTTTCGGCCAGGGCGTCGCCTCCGGTTTCCAGTCCACGCTGACGTTCCTGCGCGACCTGCCGAGCAAGATCACCGGCGCCATCGGCGACGCCGCCTCGTGGCTGGTCGACAAGGGACGTGACGTCCTCGTCGGCTTCGCGAAGGGCTACCTGGCCTACTGGACCACGATCGGAAAGTTCTTCCTGGCCGCCGGTTCCGCCATCGTGGGTTGGGTCGGCAACGTCGCGAAACTCTTGTACTCCAAGGGCCGCGACGTCATCGTCAGCCTCGCGAACGGCTACCTGTCCTACTGGACGACGATCGGCAAGTTCTTCGCCTCGATCGGTTCGGCCGTCGTGAAGTGGGTCGGCAACGTGGCCACGCTGCTCTACACCAAGGGCCGCCAAGTCATCATCAGTCTGGCCAACGGCTACGCGTCCTACATCAAGACCTGGGCCGCCACCATCGCCGGACTTCCGGGCGCTGTGCTGCGGTGGATCGGCAACGTCGCGTCCCTGCTCTACACCAAGGGCCGACAGCTCATCATCTCCCTGGCCAACGGCTACGCCTCCTACGTCGGCACCCTCGCCAAGACGCTGGCCGGCCTGCCGGGATCGCTCCTGCGATGGGTCGGCAATCTCGGGTCCACGCTCTACAACGCGGGACGCTCGATCCTTCAGGGCCTCATCAACGGCATCTCGTCCAAGCTCGGCGACCTGAAGAACTACCTGGGGAACGTGACCGGCTGGATTCAGTCGTGGAAGGGACCGCTCCCCAAGGACAAGCGGCTTCTCACGCCCGCCGGTTCAGCCATCCTGCTGTCCCTGATCAAGGGCATGGACGGCGAGACCGCGCGCCTGAAGCGGTTCCTCGGCGGCGTCACCGCCGACATCGAGAACGGCCTATCCGCCTCACCCGCGGTCGCGCTGACCGCATCGATTGCCGGAAGCAACGGCACCAGCTCGACGCCCGCCCCGGTCATCAACGTCTACGCGCTGACGTCCGGCCCGGAGGTCGGCCGACAGGTCGTCCAAGCCATCACCGACTACGAGCGCACCAACGGAGCGCGCTGGAGGAACTGACGTGCCCACGTTCAACCTGCTGGCGAACTCCTCGTTCGAGGACGGGCTGACGGGGTGGAGTCTGTCTGATGACGACTTCGCCGCGTCGCTCGTCTCCGGCGGCGGCCTGTACGGGGCCAACTTCGTCCGGGCAGTCTGCCTCGTCACGACCGGCCCGGACAACCTCGGCGGCATCCTCGGGACGGACCAACAGGTCCCGGTCAGCCCTGGCGACATGCTCACGTTCTCGGTCTATCTGCGCGGCGTGGACGGCGGCATCGGCCGCACCGTCTGGCCGCAAATGTCGTGGTACAACACGGCCGGAACGCAGATCTCCTCCGCCGTCCACGGCCACACCCTGACCGCCGGGTGGACCCGCTACACCGTCACCGGCACCGCCCCGGCCGGAACCGTCCGCGCCGGTATCTCGGTGTTCGACTGGAACGGCACCGGCCCCACCTTCGCCATCGGCGACACCGTGGACATCGACGCCGCCATGATCAACAGCGGCCCGACCGCCGCCGACTACACCAGCAACTCCGGCCCCAACCGGTGGGCGGGCAACGCGAACTACGACCTGTCCAAGCTCACGTTCAAGGTCGCCGCCCCCGGCTTCGTCCTCGGAGAAAGCATCCTCGGTGAGAGCACCCTCGGCCAGGACTCCAACTACCAGCTCGTCCCCGCCGACTTCACATCCCTGGTGGTCAACGAGCCCTCCACCGTCGAGGACGGCCTGTTCGTCCGCCGCGAGGTCACCACAGCAACGCTGACGTCGACCCGGCCCGAGCTGATGGCCCACAAGGGCAAGCGGCTCCTCATCGAGTACGGCGCCGGAACCCCCTACGGCAAGCAACTGTTCCTCGGCACGATCAACGACGCCTCCATGACAGAGACCGTCGACCTGAACCCGCACCTGCCCGGGAACACCGCCACCCGCACCCACCGAGTCACCCTCACCGCGTCCAGCTCAACCGAGTACTTCGCCACCCAAGACGCACCCGCCCAGAACTTCAACCAGAACCAGCAACTCCCGCAACGCGCCCGCGCCTACCTGTCGCTCGGTGCCACCGGCGCCGTCATCATCGGGGACTCCGACGTGGACTCCGGCGTGATGGCCAACATCATGCCGGCGGGCATCCTTCCGAGAACCACCGTCACCGACGACACCGCCACCATCCTGGACACACTATGGCGGGCCTGCCGCTACTACGGCCTGTACTGGCGCCTGCTGCCGTGGCTGAGCCGACTGGACTTCGAGTCGATCTCCCGGCCCGCGTCCGGTGGCACCACGCTGGCCAGCGCGCTGCGGTTCACCGACAACCCCGAACTCGTCACCGGCGTGCCGCCGTCCGCGCTCGGCGGCAAGACCCACATCGACCGGACCGTGTCCTACACCGAACGCACCGTTGGTGAGGACTCCTCGCTGTGGTGCACAGCAGTCACTGTCACAGCGGCCGACATCAGTGCCCCGGGCACCGTCGTGACCTACGGGCCGTTCGCGACCCCGGGCACGGCCCGCCGCCAGGACGTCACCATTGACCTGGGCGTCCTCGACGTCGGCGCCACGCGTCTGGGCGCGACCGTCCGGAACCTGGTCAGCACACTGCCGCTCAAGGTCCGCCCGCAGCCGTTTACACGCACCCTGCGAGCACCGATGCAGTCCACGGCCCAGATCCAGGGCCGCGTTCCCGGACTGGCCACGCTGAACGTCGACGGCACCGACCGGCGTATTGCGATCCTGTCCGCCACGCACATGATCACGCCGGACCGCTGGCTCATCGACTACGAGCTAGGACCGGCCCACCTGCTGACCCGGGAGTCGGACTACGACCCGTCCCCGCCCCGCAACCTCACGATCACGCAGGCCGGCGGCGCGGGAACGGACGTCACGATCTCGTGGGACTCGCCGCGCGTCATGCCCCGTGACGTGCCGATCTACCGCCAGGTACGCCACATCGTCCCGGACGCCGGATTCAACGGCGGCATGGTCCCGGCCGACTCGTTTTTCAAGGTCGTCCACAACACGCCGGTGACCGAGTCCGAGACACCAGGTTCTCGAGTCGCCATCACCGTCCCCGTGTCCGCGCTCAGCAACACCGGCAACGGCAAGTTCCAGGTCCAGTACACCCAAGACCCGAACCCCGGCGCCGGTATCGGCACGTTCAACCCCGCGTACCGGCTCGGCCAGCCCGCCAACCGCAACGCCACGATCAACTAGGAGCACACCCCCATGGCTGGCCTCGGCTTCAAGGACTTTGCCAACGGCAACGTGCTGACCGGCGACGAGCTGGACGGCTACCTCATGCAGCAATCCGTCATGCGCTTTGCCTCCATCACCGAGCGAGACAACGCACTTGCCGCCGTCCTGGCCGACGGCATGGTGACATCGGTCAACGGCTGGCTCCAGGTCCGGCAAAACGGCGCCTGGCGCGACATCACCAGCGCAGAGCAGTTCATCCGCAAACTGTCCGACACCTCACGCCCGAACAACACCACCGCGACCGCCGACCCCGAACTGACCTTCGCCGCCGAGGCCAACACGAACTACCGCGTCCGCGCGGTCATGTTCGCCACGGTCGACGGCGCCAACTCCACCGTGGACATGAAGGTCGGTCTGTCGTTCCCGTCCGGGACGCTGGCGACGTTCGGCTGTGAAGGCCCGGACACCGCCATTGCCAACGGGTCCGGCGTCGCGGCCTCGAACTGGTACGCCTACCTGGACGTGTCGGCCTCTTCGGTCTTCGCCGTCGGCGTCAGCAACAACGCCACCCTCGCTACCAAGATCGTCGTGGAAGGAACCGTGAGGGTAGGCGCCACCGCCGGACCCGTCGCGGTCATCTGGGCGCAGTTCGCCGCCAGCGCCAACGCGCTGCACGTCCGCCCCAACTCCTACCTCGAAGTCCGCAAGCTCGCTGCCTGAGGCAGCGACCCGGCTTCGCTCCACCGCGCTGCGCGGCTGTTCGTCATGCCCGGCGCCACAACTCCACAGAGAGAGCACCGCCATGCCCACCTCACAAAACGGCTGGTCCGCGAACGACATCCGCGTGACCAGCGTCCAGACCATCCCCGGCACGACCCGCAAGGTCCGGCTCCGCACCGGCGACGCCGGTTACCTCCTGACCCACTTCGCGGCCTGGTTCGACAAGCACGTTGAGTCCATCGACTCCGGCCAGCTCGATGACTGGGGCTACGCCGAACGTCCCATCAAGGGCGGCGTTCAGCTCAGCAACCACGCCAGCGGGACCGCGCTCGACCTGAACGCCCTGCGGCACCCGTTGGCCAAGCGCGGGACCTTCACCAAGGCCCAGTACGCGGCCATTCGCGCACAGCTCAAGGTCTACGAAGGCGCCCTTCGGCACGGCATCGACTACGTCAAGCGCGCCGATGAAATGCACGTCGAGATCAACGCCTCCGCCGCCAAGGTCGCCGCCGTCGCCCGCAAGCTCCGGGGCGCTCCGGTCCCGCCGGCCACGCCGCCCAAGGACGTGACCATCAAGGCGTGGTCCATCCGCTACGGCTGCAACCAGGAGCCCGGCTACCTGACCCGGGGCATGCGCAGCACTGACGCGACCTACGTCGATATCCGCCAGTTCCTCGCGTGGGCACGGCGCCTCGGCTACACCAGCGCCGCCACCGAGCGCGCCTGGATCGACAAGGCCAGCAAGGGCCTATGGCAGGGCGCAGCCAACCTCCTGCACCCGGTCGTGAAGAACGTCCAGCGCAAGAACCACCTCGTCGCCGACGGCATTTTCGGCCCCAAGACCGGCGCCGTCCTGGCCAAGTACGGCTACAAGATCACCTGATCGGAGAACCCTGAAATGAACGCACTCGCCAAGTTCCTGTCCAAGGAAAACGAGCCCGTCCGCCGGTACCTCTACAGCATCGCGACCGCGGTCCTGGTCCTGCTCGGCACCCTCGGCCTGGTCACCGGTTCCGTCGCAACCGCCATCGGCGGAGTCCTGGTCGCGGCCCTGCTGATCCAGGTCACCCCGGTACTGCGAAGCAAGGTCTCCCCGGTCCCGGTCCCGGTCCCGGGGGACGAGGACGAGGTCCCGGTCCCGGTCCTGCCCGAGGGGGACTGATGGAGTGGACGCCCGTCATCGTCGCTCTGATCGGCGCGGGCGTCCTGCGGTACCTGGAGGCCGTGGCCCGGTGGTATCTCCGCCGCCGGGCTGCGGTCACTCCCGCCGGTCAGCGCGCGGCCCTGCTCAGCGAGGCCGACCTGACCGTTGCCGTGGTCGCGCACGCCCGCGACGAGCTAGCCGAGGACAACCGCCGCCTCCGGGACCAGATCGCCGAGGAGCGGTCCCGTCACGCCGAGGACCGCGCCGTCTGGGCAGGCGAAAAGGCAGGCATGCGCGCAGAGATCGACGCCCTGGAGGCCAAGCTCCGCGCCGTCCTTCACGAGGTGGAGGAGTTCAAGCGCCGACACCGCGACGTGTAGGCGCCGGTCCCGCCCGCTGACACCACTGCCGACTGATCATCCCCGTCAGTCAGGAGACCGCCTTGGCATCGCGCATCATCGGCGTACTCGGCCGCAAGCGCCACGGCAAAGACACCTTCGCCGCCCGTCTGTGCAACGAGCACGGATTCACCCGCCTGGCCTTCGCCGACAAGCTCCGCGAGGCCGCCCTAAAACTCGACCCCATCATTCCCGTTTACCCCGAGGAGTACGGCCTCCTGCCTGACGGCTGGGCCTTGCCGTACGGTCCTGCGGCTCCGTACCTTCCGCGCCTGTCCCACCTGGTCGACGCCATGGGCTGGGAAGCCGCCAAGGAACTGCGAGAGGTCCGCCGCACCCTCCAGCACATGGGCGTGGGGGTCCGTGACCTCGATCCGGATTTCTGGGTCCGCATCGTGCTGGACGCCGCCGACACCATCCCCGGCCCGGTCGTCATCACAGATGTGCGGTTCCCGAACGAGGTCGATGCCGTCCGCAACCACTTCCGAGGCCGTACGGTCCGTATCGTCAATCCGCGCATCGCGCGCCCCGCCGAGGAGCACATCTCAGAGAGCGCTCTCGACGCCTACGAGCCGGACGTCACCGTGGACAATTCGAGCACCATCGAATCTCTCCACCTGCGAGCCGACCGCATCGCGACCCTCGCAGCGTAAAACCCGTGTAAACGACAGCCCCGTCACTCTTCCCTGAGAGTGGCGGGGCTGTCGTCGTTATAAAACACACACAGGCTCCCTATGTTGCGGGCCTTCGGCGGCTGGCAATAGGCTCTACAGGTCCCGACGCCAACCACTTGGGGGAACCGATGGCGCGACACGCCTCCAATGCCTACGCGCCGCCGGATGCGACCGTGGCCAAGCTCATAGACGACATCTCGGCCACGCTGCGCAAGTACCTGGATCAAGGCGCGACACAGACCGATCTCGTCAAGGCTGCGTGCGCGGACATCGTCCAGTTGCGCTCCAAATTCACCCGTGATGACGAAATCGACTGGCAAGGCCGTTCCGGCGGATTCCAACACGCAATGGGCGAGGTCTATTCACGGCTGAATGTTCACGACAGGCAGCGGAAGAACCTCCAATCCAAGATCAGTCACTACGTGAACATCCGTCTGCGCGAGGTCGCGAATCCAGAGGATTTGAAAGCGGCCGGAATGAGCGAGCTGTCACCAAACGCACGCATCGCCCTGCGTCGTGACATCAACGCGGCCACTGCCACCGCCCTGGGCATCCAGGCCGGAAGCGGGGACAGTCTCCCCCGGGTGATGGGAGTCGCGGCGATGCTGACGGAGCTTGCCACCAACCTGACCGATCAGCCGATCTCACGCGAAGAACGGGCAGCGGTCAAAGCGCTCATGTCAGACATTCGCAAGGCGCTCACCACGATCTCGAAAGATCTCTAGGCACAAACTCAGGGGGCAGGGGGCACCCCGAGGACAGCCTAAAGACACCTTCCTCTTAATGTGATCACGCATTAGAAGAAGGTAGGTTTCGGCTGCCCGACCATGCCCCCTGCCCCCCTCGCCTCCTCGCCGCGAATCGCGCGGCCCGGCGGCCAGGCTTCGTGTCACATTGCTGACACCACTCCTTTGCGGACATTTATCCGCAGATCCAGAGGAGCCGTCCGCCTGTGACCGCCGACCCGTTTTCCACCGTCTCGTCCGAGCTGCCCCGCGACCGCTGGGGCCGCCCGCTCATCACTCCGCCCGAGGGCGGCGACCCAATTGCCTACCAGCGTGTGACCACCTTCGTGTCCGCCCTGGAGGACACCTACCACCTGAACCTGTGGTCTCAGCGCATGGTCGTGCTCGGCATGGCCGACCGCCGAGACCTCCAGCTTGCCGCGCTCGCGATCGCCGATCCTGACGACCGCAACGCGAAGAAGACCCTGAACGACATCGCGAGGCAGGCCAAGGATGCCGCCGCCGGATCGGCCAAGGCCACCATCGGTACCGCGCTGCACTCCTACTCCGAGCGCATCGACCGGGGCCAAGATCTCGGCAACGTCCCGGCCGAGTACCTGCCGGACCTGGAGGCCTACCGCAAGATCACCACCGGCCTGGAATCGGTGGGCATCGAGGGGTTCTGTGTCCGCGACGACCTGCGCGTTGGCGGCTCCTATGACCGCATCTACCGCTTCACCGCCGAGTTCCTGGACGCCTACGCCGCCTACTACGGCCACCGGCTCCACTACCCCGGACGCGATGGCCTCGGCCGCCTGGTCGCTGGCGCCGGCCCCGAGGTCCAGCCCGGTGACGCGATCATCGGCGATGTCAAAACCGGCAACATCGATCTCGGCATGGGCAAGATCTGCATGCAGCTCGGCACCTATGCCAACTCCCTGGACTACGACCACACCATCGGCACTCGCACGGCCCTGGTCGGCAACCCGTCCAAGGACTGGGGCGTCATCGTCCACCTTCCGGCGGGCAGCGGTGCCGCGCGGCTGGTCTGGGCCGACCTCGCCTCCGGCTGGGCTGTCGCGTCGACCCTGGCGCGCGGCGTTCACGAGTGGCGCAAGCGCAAGGATCTCGCCCACGACTTCGCGTCCCTCACCGTGACCAGGGCGCCGGAAGCGTCCCTTGTGGACCTCATCAAGGCCGCACCTTCCTACGACGCGCTGCTGTCGCTCTACACGCAGAACTCCACCTCCTGGACGCCGGGCCTGACCGCGCTCGCCTCGGCCCGGAAGAAGGAACTGAGCGCCGCATGAAGGCGTGTAAACGCCTGTACTACAAGGCGTACGCCCGCCTCGTCCAACTGATTGCCTGGAGCAACCAGACTCGTCGGGTTTGAGTCTCTCGGCTGCCACCACTCCTGTTCGTCAAAGGCCGCCCCTCACGGTGGCCCCGCCCGAGCAAGGAGCAAGCGCAAGTATGAGCGACCAGTTCAGCGGTCCGTCCAGCGCCGACGGCATCCAGTGGACCGACTACCTGGGCAGCCTTCTGCTGTTCAAGGTCAAGGGCTACGAGCCCGCCGTCAACACCGTGCACGGTGAGACCTCGGCCGTCAGCGCGGACGTCCTCGTCCTGGACGGCGAGCACGTCGACACCGAGGTGATCGACACCCTGGTGTTCCCGAAGGTCCTTCAGAGCCAGATCAAGGGTCGCATCGGCGGCATGGTCCTGGGCCGCCTCGGCCAAGGCGAGGCCAAGAAGGGCCAGAGCAAGCCGTGGAAGCTCGCCGACGCCACCGAGGCAGACAAGGCGATCGCCCGCGCCTACCTGGCCAAGAACACCGAAGCGCCGTTCTGACCGGCCGCCGCTAACCGCATCCCCAAGGCCCCCGTCCTCCACACCTGGAGGGCGGGGGCCTTCCGCTTCCACCCGGCCGAGGAGACGACGCCTCGATGTTCCTCGAATACGACCCCGAAACGGCAGTCCTCCTCCCCTCCGAGGTCATTTGCACCACCTGCCATCTGGCCTACCACGCGCCACTCGGCGCCTGTCCTGACTGCCCTCAGGAGGACACCCCGTGAAGATCGATTACACCCCAGACAGAACCTCCCGCAGCTACCGCGCCGGCGGCATCCTCGCCAAGGCTGTTGCCGTCGGCACCGTTGTGAGCGTGCTGGCCGGTATGGCCAAGGCTGCGGGCGCATCCCTTCCCTGGGTGCTGGTTCTGCTGCCTGCCCTGATCCCATTTGCCCTTGCAATGCTGGTGTTCGCCGCGCTCGGCTTCATCGTCGCCGTGATCGTCGGTGCCCGCGGATGAACCGATGAACGCCCTACCACCGGCCCACCCCATGACACCGGAGCAAGCGGCCTGGCTGGCCGGACTGCTCGACGGGGAGGGCTGTTTCGATGCCCCACGCAACAACCCGCGCATCCGCGTGAAGATGTCCGACCACGACGTCATCATCCGCGCCGCCGACCTCATGGACGCCTCCACTCACCTGGAGACTCCCGGCCGCCACGGCTACAAGCCGCTGATGGTCGCCCAGATCACCGGCGCCCGAGCCGTCGCGGTCATGCGCGCCGTCCTGCCTTTGCTGTCCGCCCGCCGCACCGCAAAGGCCACCTCACTCATCACCGCCTACGCCACCCGCCCGGCGTCGCGATCCCGTCACCTGAGGAGTGCCGCATGAGCTTGCTCTACTCGCCCGAAGACCACGGCCTGACGCTGGTCGGAGAACTCGACTTCTCCAGCGGCTCCTACGAATTCGACTACACCGCCGTGTGGATCGATGCCGAGGGCAACCTGAAGTGGGCCGACGACTCCGGCTGTTCCTGCCCCTCACCGTTCGAGGACCACACACCCGAGTCCCTCGAACACGGCCCGGTCGACCGGCTGCGCGATCACCTGGAGAGCCGCTACCGCGACCAGTACGGCGGGTACGTCACCCGCGAGGCCCTGGAACGCTTCATGACCACCGTCACCGAGGCCTTGCGTGACTAGCCCCAACAAGGCCAAGGGCGACCGGTTCGAGCTGGAGCTGACCCGGTACCTGGCCGAGGTCCACGGCCGCCAGGTCCGCCGCCCACACCAGGAAGGCTACGAAGACGTCGGCGACATCCACCTGTCGCCGTTCGTGATTCAGGCCAAGAACTACCGATCCGTCACGGAGGCCCTGAACGTCGGCCTCGCGGGCGCCGCCGTCCAGGCCGTCCGCGCGGAGGAGCCCTATGGCGTCGTCGCGGTCAAGCGACGGGGCAAGAGCGCCGAGCACGCCTACATAGCGATGACCGCCGCGACCTTCCGCGATCTCGTCCGCCGCCTGGCCGTCGCCGAGGCGCCGTGATGCGCAGCGACGAGGAATGGCAGTCGATCGCCGATCCGCTCGCCCGTGAGGACCAGCGTCGCTACGGCGGCCAGCTCTGGGACGAGATCCCCGCACCGACCACCGCAGAGGAGATCACCGAGTGAACCCGTTTCCCACTGTCCAGCTCCCCGGCGTCACCGTCGAGGAACGCGACGCCCTGACCGAGATCCACGACGCGCACCGCGCCAAGCAGGACCACCGGTTCGCGTTCCTGACCGCACTCGTGGCCAAGGGCCGTACCGGCCCGCTCTACGCCGGGAGCGTGCCCGGCCGAGTGAAGGCGGCCCGCCGGCGGACCGGCAAGGCGCAACGGATCGCCCGCGCTCTGCACCGGAAGGCGGCCCGCTGATGAAGACAGCTGTCTCGCTCCTCGCCGCCGTCGCCCTGGCCGCTGGCCTGACCGCGTGCGGTCCGTCCGGCGGGTACAACGTGCCGTTCTGCGTGGACGACGCGATGACCCTTCCCGCGGGAAAGGCCCCGAATCCCTCGCGGACGTCACGCCCGCACAAGCCGTACAGCAAGCCGTCGACCACCAGGACCAAGACCACCAAGCCCTACGGGTACGGCGGTTACCACCACGATGACGACTGCGACTGACGACCGCTGCGAGGTTGACGGCTGCAACGGCAGTGTCCGCCGGACCTACCGCGCCGCCGAGGACGGCGACGTGGAACCGGCGGCCTACTGCTCCGGCTGCGGCCAGCTCGTCTACTGAGCACGACACGGCCCGCTGACTCAACTCGCCTGGCCCCGCCCTCCAGTTTCCGGAGGAGCGGGGCCTTTGCCGTTTACACGACCTCCGGAGGCCGCCTCGTATGGACCCGTTCTCTGACCCGACTCCCGTTGCCACCGGCCTGACCCTCGCTGCGTTCCTCGGCCAGCTCGATGGGGTCGACGCCGAGGGCGACGGCTACCTGACGCTG
This sequence comes from Kribbella sp. NPDC056345, assembly GCF_042262745.1. Classification (NCBI taxonomy): domain Bacteria; kingdom Bacillati; phylum Actinomycetota; class Actinomycetes; order Propionibacteriales; family Kribbellaceae; genus Kribbella; species Kribbella sp. NPDC056345. Next base: position 22,230 of record NZ_JBHJQQ010000028.1, read on the forward strand.
TGCCCGGCCCATGAGGACAGCGACCCCTCGCTGAGGGTCGCGTACAACCCCGAGCGCAAGACCGTGATGGCTCACTGCCGCGCGGGCTGCGAGACCACCGATGTCCTGGCCGCCATGGGCCTGCGCATGTCCGACCTGTTCAACGTGGAGATCGGCGACCTGGACGACGTCCGCCTGACCGGCACCGAGGAGGCCCCCGTCAGTGTCGGCCACCGCGCCGCCCTGGCCCAGTACGTCCGCACCACCGCCGACGCCCTGTCCGACGAGGCCGCCGCCTACGCGGCTCGGCGGTTCGGCATCACCCGTGAACGTGCCGTCAGCCTGCGCCTCGGCTTCGACGGCGGCACCGGGCGCCTCCCGATCCAGAAGCAGAACAAGCGCATCAACGGCCTGTCCCGAGCGCTGTACCGCGACGCCCCGCGCCTCACCGTCCCCATGTACGACTTCGCCGGGCACGCCCACTACCTCCAGGCCCGCGCCATCACCGACCCCTACACCGGTGCCGCGAAGTGGTCCGGCCCGGCCAACCCCGACAAGGAGGTGTGGGGCCGGTACGGCTGGTTCCCCGGGGACACCGGCTGGCTTGAGGTCGTGGTCACGGAAGGTCCCGGCGACGGCCTGACCTCGGTCGGACTGGGCTACGACACCTTGTTGATCCGTGGCGCCGGCCTGGGCGACTCGGCCGAGCTGGCACAGGCACTGGCCGCAATCCGGCCGGACGCCCGAGTGATCCTTGCCGGGGACAACGACAAGGCCGGGTCCAAGTTCAACGCCCGCGTCGGCCAGCGCATGACCGACGCCGGATTGCCGGTGTTCGTGCTTCAGCTTCCCGAGGCCGCCGACGACCTCACCCACTGGCGCGAGCTCGACCCGGCCGCCTTCCCGCAGGCCTTTGCTCGCGCAGTTCGTTCGGCAAACCCGTGGGTTCCGCTGCCACCGGAAACCCCCAATTTCCCGAACACGCCCCGACGGCCGAGCCCGGCCGAGGACAGCCTTCCGCATACCGAGCTGGCCAACGCTCAGCGCCTGGTTGCCCGCATGGGCGGCCTGCTGCGGCACACCCCGGCCCTGGGCTTCCTCGTCTGGAACGGGTCGGCCTGGGCGGTCGACAACCGGTCCCGGGTCCGCCAGGCCGCGCAACAGTCCGCCATCGCGCTGATGGAGGAGGCCAAGGCCATGCCGTCGGGCGAGCCCGGCTCACCGGAGGACAAGCGGCAGCGGGCCGCCTTCCGCTGGGCGCACGACTCGCAGCGCTCGCGCGGCATCGAGGCCGTCATGAAGGAGGTGCAGGCCCTGCCCAACGTCGCGGTGTCACCTGCTGACCTGGACGCCAAGCCGGATCTCTTGGCGTGCCGCAACGGCACGGTCAACCTGCGTACCGGCGAGCTGAAGGCCGCCGACCCAGCCGACCTGCTCACCAAGGCCCTGGACATCGACTACGACGCGGCCGCGACTGCGCCGCGCTGGGAACAGTTCCTGTCCGAGTGCTTTCCCGACGAGACCGACATGACCAGCTACCTGCGGCGCCTGGTCGGGTACGGCATCACCGGCCACGCCACGGAACAGTGCTACGTGATGCTGCACGGGCGTGGCGGCAACGGCAAGAGTGTGTTCACCTCGGCCCTGTACGACGTGTTCGGCAACATCACCGCATCGGTGGGGATCGAGACGTTCCTTGCCGCCGCGAACCAGAACGACGGTTCGGCCGCCTCGTCCGACGTCGCCTCGCTGCGCAGTTCCCGACTCGTGCTGACGTCTGAGGCCGAGGCCGGCGCGCGGATGGCCGAGGCGAAGCTGAAGCGGCTCACCGGCGGCGACCCGATCACCGCCCGTTTCCTGTACCGCGAGCCGTTCACGTTCATGCCGTCGTTCTTGCTGTTCATGTCCACCAACGCCGTCCCCGAGGTCCGCGACAATTCGGACGGCATCTGGCGGCGCGTGAAGATCATCGAGTGGCGCCAGCAGTTCACCGGCGCCCGCAAGGACACCCGGCTGTCGGCCAAGCTCCGCGCCGAGGCGCCCGGCATCCTCGCGTGGGCCGTACAGGGCGCGGTCGAGTGGTACGCGACCGGCGGCCTGGGTGAACCGGCCTCGGTCACCGAGACCGTGGAAGCGCACCGCGCGGAAGCAGACAAGCTCCTCGAGTTCTTTCCCGGAGCGATCGTCAACGACTCGGACGGCTGGATCTCGCGCGCCGAGCTGTACGCCGCGTACCGCGAGTGGTGCGAGGCCGAGGGCCACTCCCGGCCCTGGCAGAACACGACGCTCTATCAGGAGCTGGCCAACCGGGGCGTCGACCAGTCCAAGCGCAAGGGCGTGCGCGGCTTCAAGGGCGTCCGCAAGGCCCGCCCGACAGATTCCGAAGAAGGGCGAGCACAGGCCGCCGCGCTGACACAACTGCCCGCCGCCACCCCCTCGCAGGCCCCGAGCCTCGACTTCCTAGACCCGATCGCATGAGGAGACCACCCGTGCCGTTGTTCACCCGAAACGCCTCCGCACCGGCGACCGCGGAGGAGCGTGTAAACGCCGCGATCGCCCAGACCGAGGCCGCGCTAGCCACGTTCACCGACGTGGTGGACGAGCTGGAATCGGCCGCGTCCGACCTGGACGACACCGCCACCACCGCGCACCGTGCCGCCGACTACCACCGCGTCGTTGCCGCGAACGCCGAGAGCGCCGCCACCAAGGCCCGCACCTCGGCCGAGAAGGTCCGCACCCTCCTGGGCTAACCAGCGCCCGCCACCTGGCCCCGTTCCTCCATCCCGGAGGAACGGGGCCTTTCGTCGTCTCTGGAGGCCCCTTGCTGACCTTCCCGTACCGCGTCGGCGGCGACGCCGTCACCATCCGATTCCCCGAGCACCCCGACGAGCTGGCCGCCTTCGAGGAGTTCCTACGCCGCACCGCCGGCCAGATCATCGGCCTGGACACCGAAAACACCGACCTGCACATCTACGGCCCGCAGTTCCGGGGCCGCCTCGTCCAGTTCGGCACCGTGGACGAGGCCTGGTGCATCCCGGTCGAATGGGGCGGCGCCTACCGCGAGGCCGCCCGCCGGGCGCTGATGGACCCGAACCGCAAGTTCGTCGTCCACAACGCCCCCTACGACCTGTTGGTGTTCGACCGCACCGGCCTGGCGCCACTGGCCGACCTCGGCCCGCGCGTGTTCGACACCTATCTGTTGGGCCATCTGTGTGACCCGCGCATGCTCCACCAGGGCGGCACCGGCCTGAAGCTGAAAGAGCTGTCCAAGGTCTACGTCGACCCCGGCGCAGCCGACACCCAAGACGGCCTTCACGCGGTCTTCCGCAAGGAGTACAAGGCCACCAAACACACCGGCTGGGCCGTCATCGACCTGACGCACCCGCTTTACCTGACGTACGCCGGTCTGGACGTCATCTACGCCTCCCGGCTCCTGCGCGAGCTGGGAACGCTGGTCAAGGGCAACGGCCTGTCCAAGCTCGCCCACTGGGAACACCGGGTCCAGCTCCTCACCACCGCGATGATGAAACGCGGCCTCAGGATCGACCCCGTTTACACGGCCCAGCTCGTCGCCGAACTGCACGACGAGGCCGCCCGGCACCGGTCGACGGCGGCGGAGTTCGGCGTGGCCAACGTCAACTCCAACGCTCAGGTGATCGCCGCCTTGCAGGGCATGGGGGAGGAGTGGTCCGAGACCACGGACTCCGGCGCACCGTCGGTGTCCAAGGACGTGCTCCTCCCGATGGCCGACCTGGGCATGCAGTGGGAGCGGCTGGACGCTCGCGCAGCCAACCCGGTGGCCGATGCGGTGGTCCGGGCCAAGCGCGCGTCCAAGTGGGCCGACTCCTACGCACAGGCGTTCCTCGACAAAGTGGACGACCAAGGCCGCATCCACCCGAGCATCCGCAGCCTGGCCGCCCGCACCGCCCGCATGTCGGTATCGGACCCCGCCCTCCAGCAACTCCCGTCATCGGACTGGACCATCCGCCGGTGCATCGTCGCCGACCCTGGACAACTCATCGTCGCCGCCGACTACTCACAGGTGGAGATGCGGGTCCTGGCCGCCCTGTCCCGGGACGCGGCCCTCATGGCCGCGATCGCCTCCGGCGAGGATCTGCACACCTTCACGGCCCGGCTCGTGTCCGGTGCCGCGTGGGAGTACATGGACGACAAGGCCCGCAAGAAGGCCAGGAAGCTGTTCAAGGCCGTCGGTTTCGGCAAGGTCTACGGCGGCGGCGCCGTCACGCTGTCGCGCCAGACTGGCGCCCCGCTGGCCGACGTCCGGGTAGCAGTGGCCGAGTACGACAAGGCCTTCCCGGGGATCAAGGCCTACGGCCGACGGCTCCAGCGTGGCGCCGCGTACGGCGGCCAGGAAGTCGTCACTCCGTTTGGCCGTCACCTGCCGCTCGACCGGGACCGCGCGTACGCGGCAACCAACTACGTCGTGCAGTCCACGGCCCGTGACCTGCTGGCCAAGGCGTTGTGCGACCTGGACGACGCGGGACTGTCGGAGTACGTGCTCCTGCCGGTGCACGACGAATTGGTGTGCCAGGCCCCGGCCGAGGACGCCCGCGACGTCATCCACAGCGTCGGCCGGATCATGGAGTCCACCTTCGGCGGCGTCGCGATTACCTCGGAGGCCGAGGTGTACGGCCCGAGCTGGGGCCACGGCTACGGCTACGCCGAGGCCGCCTGACCTGTCGACGGAGTTGCTGGCAGTTGAGTAACTACAGGCCGTTGAAAGTGGACAGCCGTTCACGCGAGGCTGATGCCACAGAAGTCCTCCAGGAGTCCTCAAGAAGTCCTTGCTGGTTCCTGGTGTGGTCACGGACCTGGCCGTAAAGATTGCCGCACGCTCAGACGCACCTACACACAGGAAAGTTGCCTACAGCCCTGAACGATTTCGTAACAACCAGCAGAGTCCTGGAACCCGAAGTCAAGGTTCCGCAGGCGGGTGAAACGTTGATCTCATTGCAGCTTCCTGCAACGTGGGTGCCCCTGTCCACATCGCCCGTGTTTCTGTCCCAACGAGTGTTTAGGGTAGGAGACTCCCGATGGGCGAGCGAGACGCACGCAACACCGCCGCCCCTTGGGAGCAAGGGCTCCGGGACCTGGGGGCGGCCTGCTGGCCGGGGGTGTCGGAGCAACGCAAAGATGACTAGTTCAAGGGGTTTTCGAGGGGTTGGTTGTCCTGCTGGACCGAAGCGAGAACGGCTGTGCATGGCACGCGCCTTTCAGCTCGCGCTGTCCACAGGCTTGCTCCGACATGCCCACAACCGTGCTGGGCACCGCCTACAGCTCAGTCGTCACACGCACTTACTCGCCACCGCCCTCACGCGGTGGGAGGGGGAACAGGAGGACCCGCGTGCACGACCGCACCACCCCGCCCGATGACGACGACGACCCGGCGCTTGCCGCCGCCGGCCGCGAGCTGGCCGACGAGCTGAAGCGTCAAGCGCGGATGGAGCTGCCGATGCTCCGCGCTGCCTGGAGAACCTCATCGATTCCGGCCGACGAGTTAACCGGCCTCGCTTCATAGCCCTGCCTCGATAGCCCTCACCCCGCCTCGGGGTGAGGGCCGCTGCCTCACGGCTCACATCATCTGACCTAAACATACAGAGCCTCTCCATCTTTGGGATCACCGTCCGGCCGGTCCCTTGCTTCCGCACGCCCTCAGAAGGGACACCCATGTCTATTGCCGCGCAAAACATACAGAGCCTCTCTGTGTTTGAGCAGTATTCGTTGATCACGGACATTCAGAACGTGCCGACCACCGTCACCGTCCTGGAGGACGGCTCGAAGCGGATCACGTACGGCGTGACCGCCGCATCGGAGGCGGCAGGCGCCCGGCTCCTCGCTGCCTTCATGCCAGCGGTCAAGGCCGCCGCACGGCGAACCAAGCTGACAGGCAACGTGGAGGAGGCCGAGGCGGTCGCACTAGAGGCGTTCGTCCGTGCGGTCCGCGAGTACGACCTGACGTCAGACACGCCGTTCCATCACATCGCAGCCAACCTGATGCGCCAGGCGGTCAGCCGGGCCGACCGCGAGGAGTCAACGGGGTTGACCGTGCCGGAGGTTCAGGTGGCCCGGTACTACCGCCTCATGCACGCGCACGGCAACGATCTGCGCCGGGCCTACGAAGCCGCTTCGGCTCGCCGAGGCACGGACACCGGCGGCCTGATGTCCAAGGAAGCGTTCCTGACGGTTCATCACGCACTGAACTCCTCGTCGTCGCTCGATGCCCCCTCGGCCGCCGCGCATGAGGCCGAGCTGGAGGTCCCGGAATCAACCGAGGACAGCCTGATCCGGCGCGAGTATGTGCGCTGGCTGCTCAGCCAGGCCAGTAGCCGGCAGGAGCAGATTTGCCGCCTCGCCTACGGCTTCACTGACCAGAACATACAGAGGCTACGTGTGTTCAAGGGCTACCGGGAAAGCGACGTCCTGGAGGACGCGCAGGTGGGCGACTGCCTGGACATGTCGCGGTCGACCGTGCAGCGCGAGCGCGTGAAGGCGCTCGCGACGATGCGCGGCGCCGCTGAGAAGTCGCTGGCGAACGGGTGAGTTTGCCCGCCATGGCTGACATCACTCACTGCCGCTTCAGCCCACGACACCAAGGGGGACAGGGCGCATGAGCTTCTACAACTTCCGCCAGAACAACTCGGGCGGCGTACACGAGGGACCGGCCGTCAATGTCGTCATCGAGGCCTCCACAGCGGAGGAGGCAAACCGGATCGCCGTTGAGCGCGCGGGCCTGTACTTCGACGGCTGCGACTCCGGCCGTGACTGCCGGTGCTGCGGTGACCGCTGGTACCGCGCGGGCCGGTGGTCAGACGAGGCGACCGCCGACGTGCCCGAGATCGAGCCATGGGACCAGCACTGGGCCAGCGGCGCCAAGATCCCGACCCAGCTCGTGATCCGGGCCGAGGCCAAGGAACTGACCCGGTGACCCGCGACGAGCCTTACCGCCTCCTGCGGGCCGCCGGTGCGCCTGCGCTGCCGGATGGCTATTGGTACCGGGTCCGGCTGCGCAAGTACTCCGATCACCTCGTAGACATCGAGGTCCGGTGTGACCGCGAGTTTCTCGGCTCACTGGCGCTCGGCCGGTCCACGTTCTCGATCGTGGCCAATGGCAAGCGCACCGTCCTGGAGGCCGCCGCCCGCGCGGCCCGACGGGCCTTCGAGGCCGCGACCGGCGCGGGGGTGAAGGCGTGATTCCTACCGACTCGCGTCCGGGCGAGGGCGAGCACGCGCGAGTGGTCAACCCGCTGTCGGGCCGGGAGTGGAGCGGCCCGGTTCTCCGCTGGTCGACGCGATCGCCACAGATCCGCGACGCGGTCAGCGGAGAGGTCCGCTGGTTCCCGCCGCACTGGGTCCGTGACGTTTACACGCCTCCCACCTGACCGCCCGCCGGCCGGGCGCACCCACCGCCGCTGACATCACTCAGCCCACACCACTCACGACCACCAAGGAGCACACGATTTTGAGCACCGAGCCCGCCGCGGTCGACGCCTTCGAGGCGTTCGCCAAGGCCTCCGGACTGGAAGACCTGTTCGGCCTGGACGCCGCCGCCTACACCGCCCCTGACGACCTCATCGGCGCCACCGATGACGACGGAGACAGCCTCGTCCTCCAGTACGCCGAGCGCACCGTTGACGACGGCAAGGTCTGCGGCCTCGTCGCCATCTGCACCGACGGCCCAACCGGCGTAGCGCTGCTCACCGCTGACGGCATGACCGAGCTGGTCACGTGGCTGCAAGCCCGCATCGTCCGCGCTCGGCGGCTCGCGAAATGACCCGCGACGAGCACCGCGCCAAGGCCCTGGAACTCCACCGCCTGGCCGACGGCATCGAGATGCCCGCCCACCCCGAACGCATCGCCCTCCTGGCCGAGGCACAGCTTCACGCCACCTTGGCCATCTCTGCGCCCACCCCACCGGCCCCCGCGCGCAAGCGCGCCCCGAAGAAGCCCACCGAGACCAAGGAGCCCACCGAGTGAGGCTGTTCACCAAGGCGCGACGCGTCATCGCCCTGGCCGCCTACCGCGACGGCGACACCGTCCTGATCAGCGACAACCCCGGTACCGGCCCCGAGCCCGGCTCCGGCTACGTCTCACAGTCGGCGCCCGGCCGCGCTGGCACCGTCATGGGTGAGCCCATCGGCGACTGTCTGCTGATCCGGTTCCGGCCCGCCGAGGGCGGCCAGTGCCTCCAGTTCATCCACGTCGACCACCTCACCAGGGCCGTACCGGTTCCCGCGTGACGCGCACCGAAGCCCTGGCCGTCGCCACCGAGACCGTGAACAAGCTCGCCCCGCCGACCAACGCGCGCGGCTACGCCGACGGCGCCGCCCCACTGCGCGAGCGCGGGGACCTGATTCTCCGCATGGCCGAGTTCCTGTGCTCTGCCGAGCCCACCGTCATGACCGATCCGAACGCCTGACCACCAGCAAGGGAGACCACCACATGACCACCATCACCGCTCTGGACGCCGACAACGTCACCATCGACGCCACCCCGAACTCCGACCGCTGGAACGGCCGTCAGGTCGTCGTCCTGGACAGCTCGTCGTGTCCGCTGGACCGCGCGGCCACCGTGCGCGTGATCGAGTCCCTGACCTCGGCCGTCGCGGCCTACGACATCGAAGCGGCGAAGTTCCGGCGCGGGGACAAGGTCCGGCCGCGAGGCAGCTACAGCGCCCGCTACGTCGTGATCCGCGACGAGGACGGCGCGGGCCGCGTCGACCTGGTCAGCCTCAGCAACGGCCAGATCGTGGAGGGCGTAGCCGTTTCCCGGTACGCCATCGCGCAGCGCGCCAACCGCCCGGTCGACGTCGTGGCGCCTTTCTGACCCTCACCCACCCGGCCCCGGCCGCTGTCCTCACCGACAGCGTGCCGGGGCCTTTTCGTTTGCCTGGAGCAATGAATGGATCACGACACCGTCGACCTGTTCGCCGGCCCCGGAGGTTGGGATGTCGCCGCGTACATGCTCGGCCTTGACGCCATCGGCATTGAGTCCGACCCGGACGCCTGCAACACGCGCCGCGCAGCGGGTCACGCCACCGTGGAGGGCGACGTTCGCGACTACGGCCCGGCCGACTTCCCGAGCGCCATCGGCCTGATCGCCTCCCCTCCATGCCAGACGTTCTCCATGGCAGGCAAGGGCGCTGGGCGCAAGGCCCTGGATGCCGTCCTGTCACTGATGGCCGCGATGGCCGATCGTAGACCCGTCGACCTGTCCGGCCTGGACGACGAGCGCACCGGCCTTGTCCTGGAACCCCTGCGCTGGGTGCTTGAAGCCATCGACCGCGGGAGCCCCTACGAGTGGATCGCTCTTGAGCAGGTCCCGACCGTCCTTCCCGTATGGGAGGCCATGGCCGAGATCCTGCGCGCCCTCGGATACACCGTTGCCACCGGCAACCTGCACGCGGAGCAGTACGGCGTACCGCAGACCCGCAAGCGCGCTATCTTGGTGGCCCGTCTCGGTGCTCCCGTCGACCTGCCGACCGCCACGCACTCCAAGTACCACAACCGCCACCCCGAGCGGCTGGACGAGGGCGTCCCGAAATGGATATCGATGGCAGAGGCGCTGTCGTGGGGGATGACCCACCGCCCCTACCTCACCGTCGCAGCCGGGACCGCTGCGGGCGGCCAGGACCCGCAGATGGTCGGCGGCTCAGGTGCCCGCGCCAAGATCGCCAGCGAGCGCGCCGCAGGCCGCTGGATCGACAAGCCATGGCAACCCACCGACATTGTGGGATTCCCCCGGCGGGCCGACGCCCACGAGACCGTCAACCTGGACGGCACCGCCTACCGCGCCCGCGACCTCCGCCAGGCCGACAAGCCCGCGTTCGTCGTCACCGAGAAGGCCCGGAGCTGGAACCGCTGGCAGTACGTCAACGGCAACCAGGCCAACGCCGCCCGCCGCGACCTGGACCAGCCCGCACCGACCGTGCATTTCGGTGCCCGGATCAACGTTGTGGAATGGCACCTTGCCGGAGCCGGACCGGCCGCAGAGAAGACCGCCGGCCAGAAGCCCCGGCCGCTGTCCGACCCCGCCCACTCGATCACCACCAAGGCAACGGCCCAGTGGGTCGACGCCACCCGGCCGGTGGACGATCGCCGCACCACCAGCGACCGCGTCACCGTGGAAGAGGCCGCCATCTTGCAGTCCTTCCCGCCCGGATATCCCTGGCAGGGTTCACGAACCAAGCAGTATCAGCAGGTCGGCAACGCCATTCCTCCGGAGCTGGCCCGCGCGATTCTCGCAGCTGTCGTTTACACGTAGACATACAGAGGCTCTGTATGTTTAACTTGCTTCATGAGCGACCACGAGATGACTTTTGAGGAGGCCTTCGGCCTCGCCCTCGACCACTACGAAATGGAGAACATCGACTACTGCCCCAACATGGACACAACCGCCGCCGACCTGGAACGAGCGCTGGCCCGGTGGAACGTCACCGTCATTGGGGACCGGTGGCCGCTGTGATCTACTACGGCCCCGTAACCCTTGACGGCAAGGCTTTTTTCCAGGGCCACTACGACCCAGTCAAGCGCTGGAACGGCAACCTGTGCCCATCCTTCGATCGAGCCGAGGCCGAACAGGTCGCCGAGTGGATGAACTACGAGGGGGCGCGCGGACCGAAGGACCTGTGTACGTGGGACGGCGACACGTTCGTCTACGACAACCCCGACAGCTCCGACGATCCCGAGCGCTTCGAGCCCGACGAGTCCGGGCACTACGCCATCGGCGCAGGCTCCTGGTACTGGGGTCCGCCGATCACCGACTTTGAGGTCTACGGCCCAGTCACTGTCGATGGCCTGATAGTTGCCACCGGCTACTACGACCCGGAGGCCTATCGGATCTTCCCGTCCTTCGACCGCAAGCAAGCCGAGCGGATCGCGGAGCAGGCCACGGAGCACGACCCGGAGAGCACGCTCTTTGAGTGGGATGGCGATGTCCTCGTTTACACGCAACTGAACTACCCGGACGAGGAGCCGGAGCGCATCCGGCCCGACGGCTACGGCCGCTACATCGTCGGCCGCAACTGGGACTGGGAACGAGACGACTGAGCGGTGTCGTTTACACGTTGACATACAGAGCCTCTGTGTGTTCTGATTCTTCCAGAACATACAGAGGCTCTGTATCTATCCGGAGGACACCATGACCGCCACCACCCACACCACCCGCGAGTCCTGGCTGATCGCCGCCGTTGAGGCCCTGACCCCGATGTTCACCGAGCTGGGCCACGACGTCCCGCCGGTGCGCATCTCCGTCGGCTTCCCGAAGGGCAACGGCGGACGCTCGCGTGCCATCGGTCAGTGCCACTCCGGCACTCTGGCCGCCGATGGGGTGGCGCAGGTGTTCGTCTCTCCGGTGCTGGGTGACGTGATTGACGTACTGGAGACCGTGGCTCACGAACTCGTCCACGCCATCAACTTTGCGGAGCACGGAACCTCCGACCACGGAACCGTGTTCTCGCCGATCGCCAAGCCGCTGGGCTTCCTGACTCCCATGTCCGCGTCCCCGGCCTCCGACGAGCTCAAGGCCAAGCTTCGCGACCTCGCGGACCAGCTCGGCGAATACCCCCACGCCGCCCTGACCTCCTTCCAGGGCGGCAAGAAGCAAGGCACCCGTCAACTCCTCGTGGTCTGCGCCGAGCGCGACCCGCTAACCGACATCAAGGAGGTCTACAAGGTGCGCATGACCCGCCAGTGGATCGACACCGTGGGACTGCCCTCCTGCCCCTGCCATGACGAGCCGATGGAGGAGGCGTGACCGGCCTCCTTGTCGGCCTCGCCGGTCTGGCCGCGTTCGCCCTCGCGGGCGCGGCCTACGCCGCCGGGCGCTGGTTCCGGTCCCGCCGGGACCGCCTGTGCACGTGCTTCTACTGCTCGTCCCGCCGCGAGGCCGAGTCCCGCCTATTCCACGGTCCCGGCCGTTTACAGGCTCGCTTCGGCCACCTGCGCTACATCCTCGCCCGCTACCCGAAAGGTCCCCGCCCGTGAACCGCGACAAGGTATTGACCGTCTGCACCGTCCTGGTGGGCGTGGCATCCATCGTCGCGTCCTTCTCGACGCTGGCCGCGCTCGCGGTGTTCGTTGGGTGGGGTGACGGCTCGGCGTGGCTGTTGCCGGTCTGCATCGACGCTCTTGCCCTCGGCGCTGGCCGCGTGTGGCTGGCTGAGCGATACACCGCCGAGGCACGCGGATTCGCCAAGGCCGCGAGCCTGGCCGCGCTGGCCGTCAGCATCGCCGGTAACGCCGTCGGGCACATCGTTGCCTTGGGTAGCGCATCACCCTGGCGCGCGGCCCTCGCCGTCGTCGTCAGCGCCGTCCCGCCCGTTGCCCTCGCGACTGTGGGCCACCTGCTGACGCTCGCCACGGTCCCGCAGGACAAGCCCAAGCCCCGTCCCGCCCGAGTCCCGGCGCCGGTCGTCAGTCCCGCCCCGGTCCCGGTGTCGAGTCCCGCCCCGGTCCCGGTCCCGCCTGTCGGTCCCGCCCCGGTCCCGGTAGCCGGTCCCGCACGAGTCCCGGTCCCGCCGACTGGTCCCGCCCCGAGTCCCGCTCCGGTCCCGCCGTCGACCACCGCGCAGGATTCGACCGGCAAGGACAAGGCCCGCGCGCTCTGGGACGCAGCCGGAGATAAGAAGCCATCCGGTGCCGCACTCGCCCGGCACGCGGGTGTAGACGCCTCGCTCGGCCGTCGCTGGCGCCGGGAGTGGGAGGACGAGTTGGTTCCCGCATGACCGGCAAGACAAGGCCCCGCCCTCCACATCAGGAGGAGCGGGGCCTTTGTCGTTTACACGCCTACGGCAGACGCCGGAACACCGGGAACGCCTGCGGCCGACCCTTCTTGTCCTGCCCCACCGTCCAGTTCACGAGCTGCCACCCCTCGGCCTCGACGGCTTCGACCATGACCGACCAATCGTTGATCTCGCCGGACAGGTCCGGCTGTGTCGCCGGGTAGTTGAGCATGGCCGCGAACGTCGTCTGACCAGCCTCCCGAGCCTTGCGAGCGAGCCCCCCAAGGGTGTCGGTCTTCGCGTTCTTGATGAGTCCCATATAGCCCCCTTCTCAGTTGCATTGCGATCGAGAATCGTACCCACGCACAGGGGTACCGTCGAAGCATGGACAAGCCGGTCCCGGCCGAGCGGTCCGCACCCGGTGAGTTCTTCCTGGCTGCGGAGACCGTCCACGTCGGCCTCCGGTTCCAGGTGCGGGACGCCGTCTACGAGATCGTCAGCGAGCCAGCCAGATGGGGCGCCGCCTGGACCGCCACCGTGAAGATCATCGAAGGCCTAAAACCCGGCGGCGAGTTCCGCGCGATGATCCATACCGGACGCCGGGTGAAGTGACGCGGAGGCTAGGGGGCAGGGGTCACCCGCGGGCAGCCAAATCCCTACCTTTTCTATGCGCGATCGCATTAGAGGGAGGTAGGAAAACGCCGCCCCCGGCATGCCCCCTGCCCCCTAGTACGTCGTCCCGCCGGCCGCGCGATACCGGGCCACCGCCCCGTTCGCCTGGCTCGGCGATTGAGACTCCACAAGCCGAAGGTGAGCCTGTGCAAACCAGGCCTCCACCGACTCGGCACGCCTGGGGTCGGGAACGTACACAACCCGTGCCGCCAGACCGCCGCCGTTAGCCCCGCGCCACTCGTGGATCAAGCCGGGGCACCACCGCTCGGACTCGCCCACCCGAGCCCGAACCCAGCAATGCCGCCACCGTTGATCCGGCGGCGGCGCTGGTGGCTCATACGGAGCACGCCTGTTCCCCATGAACTCATAGTAGAACAGGTGTTCGACCCTGATCTCTACCGGCGGGATGTCCAACGGTCGGGCCGAGGCAACCGCCGCGCAAGCGCACCGAATTCCCGTGCTGAGGTCTGCTCAGCCAGCAACCGCACCGACTCGCTGAGCAAGCTTCCCCAAGTCACCGGAAGCGACTTCCCGCTTAGCTGTTCGTAACATATGCCCTACCAACTCCTTGACGACGGCTCGCGACCGGACTTGCTGCGGAGCCACAATCTCAGCGCGGAGTAGCGCCGCCATACCTGCCGAGTAGTTCCTCTTGGCCACGTGCGCCCGACCCAGCTCGATGAAGTATCGCGACTTACGGTCTGGGGTCGTGATGGATTCGGGATTGAGCTTCTCGGCGATGTCGAAGACAGCCCCGGGCTTGCGCTCTTCGTGAGCGATGGACATCTGCCACACCAAGACGTTCTCTCGTCCGAAGTTCAGCTCGAAGGCAGATCCGTCACCCGCGCGTCGAACTGTCTCGACGGCTTCCCGGATGTGCGGTCCGGGATCGTCTCCGACTGCTGCGGAGGTGAGTGCGGCTTGAAGGTGGAGCATTCCGTATAGCTCCAGCTCAGCCGGCGACGTGAGCTCTGATTGCAAACGGTCAGCGCCACCGGCCGAGTAGGTGAGCGACGCCCTCAGAGCGCCCGGAGTGCCGAGCATCACCTGAGACCGGGCGAACTCCGCGGCTGCCATGCCTCCGGGGTCTCCCACGGTTACTGCGGCCTCGTGCGCCGCCCTTGCCGCATTCCAAGCTAGCGACGTGAAGCCAAGCCCCTTGGTTGCCAACGCGGTGACGAAGGCAGCTCGGGTCAGCTCCTCCCATGCGCGAATCTGGGTGCGCTCGTCTCCGTCCAGCGTGTGCCGGTAGAGGTCAGTAATCAGGTTCGGCAGAATCCCGCCGAGCGTGGCGTAGTCGTTGTTCATTCGGATCTTAAGCGCCCGCTGAGCGTCGATAGCTAGCCGCTCCAGTGGCGCCGGATCGCCGCCCCCGTCGACGTGGCCCTGACTCATGAGGGCGGCTTCGATACGGGGCACCTGAGCGTGGAAGGCCGCGACATTGGGGTTGGCCTTGTCGTCGGCGTGGCCGGTGAGGTCTCCGACGTTGACCTGAAGTGCCTCGGCGAGCCCGTACAGGACTGCCCGGTCAGTGACCGGCCGAAGACCGCGCTCGTACTGCGCAATGGCACCTTGCGTCTTACCGACGAAGTCGCCCAATTCCTTCTGCGTGAGCCCACGCAGGGCGCGGTACGACTTGACCTGCTTCCCGATGTACTGGTCGTCGTCAATCTCGCTCATGCAACCACGGTACCTGCGTTTACACGCACGCGTGAGGGCTGCATTACAGCTCGTAATACTTTGCCGACCCGGACTGATTACGGTCCGTGTCATGGCGCTGACAAGGAACGAAGAGCTTCGGGCCAGCCACGCGCTGACCGAGCAAGAGATTGCCGAGCTGGCGAACCGGTGTCCGGAGCCCCAGCGCAAGTTGTTCGAGAGCTGGCTTCGGGGTGAGCGCCAGCTTGACGGCGACCTGATCGACACAGGAGACAGCGGTGACGGGGACGACGACCGAGGGGGCATCTGAATGGCGAGTACGGCTGTGGTTCAACGGGTACGCAATCGCGGACTCGACCGTAGATCGGGACTTGGCGCTCAGCCTGGTGCTGCACTACTGGTCCCGCTTCGCCAAGTTGCGCGTAACGGTCGTGCCGATCGTCCCGCCCGAGCAGTGATCGAGCAAAAGTGGTGGCGCGTGAAGGTCATACGTGGTGGCCAGACGATTGATTGGCGAGACGCTCCTACTGATCACGCGGCGGCATATGCCGATGTCCTCCGTCTGCGCTATCCCCATGACCAGATCCGCGCGGAGGAGATCTCGCGACACGAGGCCGCTTACCCGCGCGATCGGCCGTACGACCCGCGTGACTGAGGCCCATGAACCGGCGGGGCCGGTAGCGGTCTCCTCACCGCCGTCTCGCGGATGATCGCCGTGAGCTGCCGGTCCCGCCAATCTCGGCCCCTGCCTGAGCAGACCAGAAAGTCCCCTGTATGCCCCTCCCACGCTCAGGCAGGGGTCAGTAACCGCCAAGGCCCGGACGGATGCCTTGGCACGGCTGGCCGGATGGTGATGGGCGCGTAAGCGCTCGGCGAGTCATCATCCGGCCAGTCCACAACAAAGCTGGAACCCCTGACTTCCCGAGGTTGGGGGTTCCTTCAAAGACCAGCGGGCGGGCGCCCAGCCAGCGAAGCGACCGCCCGCCCGCTGTTCCAACTCGATGATAGGAGTCCAGTGGACACCCCCGTTCTTCCGGCGGCCGATTCGCTCGTAGACCCGGCCATTCAGACGCACTACTCGACTCGCTGGGATGAGTCCGCCCGCCTGCACTCGACTCTCAAGGGCCAGCTCGAACGGCAACGGCTGTATGACTTCCTAACGGAAGTCTTTCCGTCCGCGCCCGCCCGCGTCGCCGACGTTGGAGGCGGTCCCGGAGCACACGCCGGATGGCTTCGTGAGCAGGGGCACGACGTGACCTTGCTGGACCCGGTTCAAAGCCACGTTGACCAGGCCAGCGCCGCCGGGATCACCGCCGAGCTGGGCGACGCGCGACGGTTGCCATGGGCAAACGAGACCTTCGACGCCGTGCTGATGGCTGGCCCTCTCTACCACCTGCCTGAGGCTGCTGACCGGCGTGTTGCACTTCGTGAAGCGCTGCGAGTGCTCCGGCCGGGCGGCGTTCTTGCGGCGGTTGCGATCAACCGCGCCGCAAACCTGATCGGCTCGACGTTGGCCAACACGTTGCTCGCGCGTCACGGGATCGTGCAAGACATTCTCGACAGCGGGCACAGCGCCGACAACGAGCGCATGGCGCACTGCTACTACCACCGTGAGGTTGAACTACTGAACGAGCTGATCCTTGCCGGGTTGTATCCGGTGAAGATTCACGGACTGACTGGGCCAGGCGGCTGGCTAACGGTCATGATTGATGCCCACTTCAAGTCCCAGCCGTACTCGGACAAGCTGGCCGAACATGACCCTCTAGATACGGCTCTAGAGTGCTCACGCCTAGCCGATCAGATGCCGGAACTTGTCGCTTCCAGCTCGCTCTTCCTTGCAGTTGGCCGGAAGAGCTGACCGGCGTGTGGAGCTGTGCGGTGCACCTAGTCGAGACGTCCGTACAGCTCCATGTGTTCTTGTTCCGCTATCAGGACTTTGGACAGTACGGCCTCAGCCGTCGGCAGCGGATGAACAGGGAAGTTCGCACCGTCCCACGTGAGCCGCCTTCCGTCCTCTGTCGTAGACGGCGGGATCATGACCGGAGAGCCTGGTTCGACGTACTCCACGCCAGCCGCCTGTTCGCCAAGCGGGCTTTCTGGTTGCAGCGTGCAGGTAAGCCAACGGCCGTCCGCCAGTTTCATGGTGGGTGGCCAGACGCCTGGGCGCTCTTGTTCGTAGAGCCGCTTGCCGTATGCGCCCGCGACCCGGGGAAGGTGCCATACGGCCACCGCCGGACCGGAGCTGATCATCAGGTTGGGCGGTGCAGCGACATCCCAGAGCGCCCGCGCCTCGGCATCATCGCCTACCCATGTGGCGCCGAGCGGAGTACCAGCGGCTGTTGCAGGCAGCACCAGAATCCCCCGTTCCACGCAGGCAAGAGCGGTGTCCAGAAGAACGTTCTTGCGTCGAAACATCAGCCGGTCGACCTCCCAATCTCAGGAGACATCATCACCGCCTGACCGGCCGAATTGTCAACCTGGGCTAGCGATTGCTGACAGCCCAACAACGTGAGGAGATCCCAATGTCCGACGTCCAACGCCTCAAGGAGCAGTTGCACCAAATCTCGATGGAAGCTAAGCAGGCCGGCGGAGGTCTCGCTCAGTTCAAGCTCAAGTTCACCCAGAACTCCCAGCAGGTACAGGCCCTGATAGCGGGTACCGCCACAGGCGTCGACCGCGACATTGCCGAGATCCTGGACGCCGCCGGAAAGGCCGTTGAGCAAGCGGCCCAGTCTCTGGAGATCGCCGCGTCCGGATGCGCGAACTACGCGAACCAGATCTAAGCGGGCGTCATGCCCTCCGAGCTACAACGGGTCGCACAGGGCCTAGTCGACTCGCTCAATCAGGTGCCTCAGGTCGTTGCGTACCTTCAGCGGACGGCCGGTAGGTGCCGGGAGAACGCCGCCCTGGTCGTGCAGCTCGCAGGGCAGAACGGCGCGACGGCAGCCGCCCAACTCGATGACGCCGCGAGGAAATGTGAGGAGGCCGCACATTTCCTGTCGATGGCTCCGCCGAAGGCGCTGGGCTGGGCACAGAGGCTGGTTACTGTCGGGCCGAGCGGGGATGGGCAATCACCACCGAAGGACACGGACCCGACCCCTCCGACGCTGGGTAGCGGCCCACGGGACAACAGCCAGCCTGCCGCGCAACGAGAGCGGCCCGGAGTAGAACCAAGTGCCGAAGGTCCGGATGTCACCCGCCCTGCTCGCCCTCTGCCGCACGACACAAGTGGGCCTGCTCCCGCCCCATTCATTGAGGAGATCTATAGGCGACTTCCAGAACGCCCGAATGACGAGGGCCCAACGCGGGGAATTCTCACGATGCCGGACGGTTCCAAACCGGTAAGCCTGATCAGTGGCACGAAAGGCCCGGGCGCAGGAGCCCCCGGACTCACCGGCAGAACAGCCCTGCTCGATGTCGCCCGCATTCACACAGAGGGCCACGCCGCCGCCCTCATGCGCCGGCTGGGCGCAGCCAGAGAGATGACCCTCTACCTCAACAACAAGCCCTGCCAGAAAAGGTGGGGATGCGCCAAGACGCTGAAGTACCAACTACCGCCCGGCGCCAAGCTCACGATCTACTATCCAGGCGGACACGACGTGTTCATCGGAGAAGAGGGACAACCAGAATGAATGACCACCTGCTCGTCTACAACGACGACGGCGACCCCGAGCGGATCGAGTCTGAGGCCGCGCTGAGTGAACTGCTTGAGCGGGAGGCCGTGCGGCCGACTTGGGTCGAACTGGTCAGCGCCGACGACAAGCAGACCCTCAATGTCGGCGTCGGACGCGAGTTCAGTTCCCTGACCTACTACGACATGAGCGGAGACGGGGCCAAGTACCGATCCGCCGGAACGATCGACGTCCCGCAGGACGCGGAGTTCTACTACGGGGGCACCCCAACAGCCATGGGCAGCGGAAGCGCAATCACGACAGATCAGGCCAAGGCCGCAGCGTCCGAATTCCTGAGGACTGGCCAACGACCGGAATCAGTCTCATGGGTCGATGCCGTCTAGCTCGCTCGCACCCTGATTGCAGGAACGTGCAACTGCCGTTTAAACACCCGCGTTGGTTGCCTACCGCTGTATAGGGTCGAGGCTATGGCTCGAACCCGTCGAACCCCCGTCAAGTCCACTACCCGCAAGCCGAAGGCCCAGCCGGTGACCGTAGTCCGGCTGGGCCTTAACCATTTGGTGCCTCTCGCCCGCGAGGAGGCCGAGCGTCGTTCCGAAGGTGATCCCTCGCGCGTCGAGGTCATCTCAGCGACCGAATTCAGAGTCCGGTAGTTGCCGTGTAGCGCGCCTACGCTCCTAGGTGCGCCCTACTCCGGCTGCTAATGTGTGGCTAAAGGCATAACCGTCCC
>NZ_JBHJQQ010000029.1:0-18794 GCF_042262745.1 Kribbella sp. NPDC056345
TCGCCGACCAGCCCCGCGAACTCGGCACCGGCGAGCCCCGCGGACTCGGTAACCTGGAACCATGACAAGCCCGTACGAGGACGACGAGCCGGTGCAGGCGCCGACGGCGACGCCGACGTTGCGGAGCTGGGTGCCGAACTGGGCGCGGGCCTGGTGTTCGTCGAGGGTGTGGCTGCGGGTGAAGGCGACGGCGGGGTGCTTGCCGCGCTGGGTGCAGGTGGCGGGGTCGTGGCCCTGGCCGATGCCGATGCAATGGAGCAGGCCCGGGTGGTCCACGGGGAAGACGGCGAAGCCGTGGCGGATGAGCCACAGGGCGCCGTCGAGTGGCGTGTCGCGGACCGTGGTCGTGCTCAACGGGTGTGCTCCTCGGGTTGGTTGGGCGGGGCCCGCCCGCCGCGGGCGGGGAAGGACGGCGGGCGGGCTCGGGGGAAGGCGGTCAGCTCAGGTCGGGGACGCAGAGCCAGCCAGGCCCAGCGAGATCGGGGAGCGTGCCGTAACCGAGGGCGTCGACCGCGGCGGCGAGTTGGTGATTCCAGTCGGCGAGCTGCTCGGGCGTAACGGTCTCGGGCGTGACGTGCTTGTACGTGCCGAGCTCGACTTCGTCGCACTGGGTGGTGAGGAACAGCTCGTCGGCGTCGTAGTTGCCTGCGGACAGGTATCCGACCTCGGGGCACCGGTCCTTGAGCGACTTGAGTTCGGCCTCAATGCGGTCGTTCTCGGCCCACGGGTGGACGCCGTCCGGAAGCGGAACGTGGACGCCGTAGGCGAAGTAGGTGGAGTGGTACATGCCCATGGGTCACGCCTCCTTGCTGGCGGTGTCGTTGGCGATGGCGGTGAGGTGGGCGGTGCCGTCGGCCTGGTTGGCGGCGAGGTTCATGGCGTCGACGAGTTCGGGGTAGGCGGCGCGGAGGCGGGCGGTGTGCTGGAGGTCGGCGGCGTCGATGGTCTGCATGAGCAGCTCGGTGAAGCGGCCGGGCCGGAAGCCGCCGGGGCGGCCGTAGTGCCACAGGACGTGGCGGGCGGTCTCGCTGCCGATGGGCGGTGCGGTCTGCATGCGGTGTTCCTCACGGGCTGATAGGCAGGCGGATCAGAGGGCGTTGGCCATGACGCTGGCCAGGCGGGTCATGAAGGCAATGCGGGCCCGGTCGTCGATGTCGGGGCTGAAGGCGCAGTGCAGGCGGACGAGGGGCGTGTCGTCGCCGTCGACGGTGAGCGTGTGGTCCTCGGGCTCGAGGCCGTCGGCGCCGAGGTCGACGGCCCACTTCGAGACGTCGGCCGCGCCGTTGATCAGGGCGTGGATCTTCCGCTGGACGGTGTTGTACGCCTCGCCGCTGTCGGCCTCGAACGGGAGCAGCTCGCTCCACGTCTTGCCGCCGTCCTCGTGCTCAGTGGAGGCGACGATGTCGTCGTCCATCTGCTCGCCGACGCACATGAACTCGGGGTCCTCGGTGAGCGTGGCGTGCTGGGCTGCGGCTTCGACCCGCAGGTCGTCGTCGGTGTATGGCTGATCGGTCACGGCCGATCTCCTTCTGCTGGTTGGGCCGCCCGCCGTCGCGGCTGGTCAGCGGCGGCGGGCGGTGGCTGGGCGGGCTTAGAAGGGGGGCTCGTTGCCCTGCTGCGGGGCGGCGTAGCCGGGGCCGATCTCGCCGGTGACGGCGTTCACGCCAGCCGGGACCGCGGGCGGCGGGGCCTGGTACTGCGGGGCGGCGGCCGGGGCGGCGTACTGCGCGGGCGCGGCCTGGGCGGCCGGGGCGTTCAGCTCGGACTGGGCGGCGGGGATGTAGCGCGCCGTGTACTGCTTCGGTGCGGAGAAGCCGCGCTGCTTCTGCTCGCCGTCGTGGGTGTAGGTGACGGCGAGGGTGCCGCCGACCTCGAGGCCGCGGGCGCCGGCGGCGCGGACGGCGTCGGCGACGGCGTTCTTCATCTGGCCCTTGACGAAGATGCGGCGCTTGCCGTCGTCGTCCTCCAGGGCGTGGTCGCGCTGGTCGGTCTGGACGGTGACGACGAGCTGCATCATCGGGTCGCCGTTGTTCCAGAACTTCTTCTCGCCGGTCTGGATGTCCCGCTGCTGTTCGACCTTGGGCTGTTCGGTGATGCGGCCGCCGACGGTGGTGCCGGGGGTGGGGAACTTGGCGGTGGGTGCTCCGCCGCCGCCCATGAGGAAGCTGTTCGCGTCCATGCTGATGCTCCTTCGCTTATGCGATGAGGGATTCGAAGCCGTGCCGCGGCGCGGCCGACTGCTGGATGCCGGGGCAGCCGACGCTGGGGTCGGTGCTGCCGGGCTTGAACCACTCGCAGAACCGGCACTTCGCCAGTTCGTCGGTGGGGATCTGGGACCACCAGTCGGGGCCGTAGTCGCTGAGAGCGGCTTCCGAGCTGGCGATGCGCTGCTTGATGTGGTCGAGGCGGGCGAGCCCGTCGAGGGCGACCTGCCGGTTGTACGGCTCGGTCCAGACGTGGACGCGGAGTTCGTGGTAGCGGGCGACGAAGCAGATCGCGACCCGGTTCACGGTCTCGCCCGCGTTCTCCTGGCCGAGCCCGTACAGGTGGGCCTGGATGCGGTACTGAGGGCCGGGCCCTTTGCGCCGGTAGTCGTCCTGCGTGCTGTGGCCGACGAGCTTCCAGTCCCAGACGGTGCCGGTGGCGCGGTCGAACAGGTCGGTGCTGCCCGCGATGACGGCGGCCTCGATCGGGGAGGCGTGGACGGTGACCCGCTCTTCGATCTTGTAGCGGGGCCGGCCGTCCGGGAGCGCTGTCTGGCGCCGCTCGAAGGCTTCTTCCATCCAGGTGTGGAATCCGGTGCCGATGATGCTCGCGGCCGGGTCGCTCGCGGCGGCCGCGCGCGGCCAGTCGAGCAGCTTGTACGTCAGGCGCCGCTCGCACGGGTCGCCGACCTCGCTGGGCCCGAGCCGCTTCTGGAGCGACCGGGGGGCGTTGTGGGCGGTGTCGACGATGAGGCCGGCGATGCGCTCGGCGAGCATCTCGCCGACCTCGTCGCTGCCGCTGGTGCTGGCCATGGTTACGCCACCACCGCCGTCCGGGCGCCGCCGTACACCGGGGTGGCGTTGTGCTCGCGCCAGGGGAGGACTGACTTGAAGGGCTGGCGCCAGGCGATCGGGCCGTGACACTTGCGGTACGGGTCGTGGAACCACTCGCGACGGAAGGACAGGCGGCGGCAGCCCGGGCACTGAATCTGCGGGCCGAACTCGCGGCCCATCTCGCTCTCGAAGGCGTCTTGCCGTTCGAACTCGTCGAGCCTGCGTACCTCGTCGGAGCCGTTGGTCGGCGTCTCCTTGCTGAGGTCGGTCTCCCACGAGTCGTCGGCCGCGTTCAGCAGGGCGTTGTCCTCGCAGTCGGCGTCGACCCAGAGGACGTAGGTCAGCGTCCGCTCGATGACGACCGGGAACTTCCGCTCCCCGACTCCCCACACGCGGGCCTCGCGGGCGGCTTGGTCGAGCAGCGCCTCAACGGCCGGGTCGGGGTCGGCCGGCTCGGGCCGCGACCACTTCTTGTCGAAGTACTCGTGGTCGCCGGTGTGCCCGAGGTCCAGGCGGCACTCCTCGTAGGAGCCCTGCGGGTATGGCTCGTTGCACTTCATGAGGCTTCCTTGCTGGTCTGGTTGTTGAGGCCGAGGGCGTCGAGGAGGAGCCGGAGGTCGCCGCGGTCGCGGGCGGCCTTGAGGACCGCGCGGGATGCGGCGGCGCGCTCCTCGCGGGTGGTGTCTGCCTTGGCGGTGTGCAGGTGGTCGCTGCCGCGTTCGACGTTCACCGGGCGCCGCCCCCACGGGTGTTGAGGGCGTAGTGGCGGTTGTCGGGGTCGTCGACCAGCACGAGGTGTCCGGCTCGCTGCAGGGCGGTGAGGTCGTGGCGGGCGGTGCCGCGCTGCACTACGCCGGGGTCGGTCAGCGCGTAGAGGCTGAGGACGCGGTGGGTGTTCCAGGCGCCGCCGTGGGTGCGGATGGCGTCGAGGAGTCGGGCCTGCCGCTCGGTGAGCCCTTTCGCTTCCTCGCGGGCCACGTCGTCGTCGCTCGCGTGGTGGTGCAGCAAGCGCCGGACCTCGTCCATGTCCGCGTCGTCGACGCGAACCACGGTGCGGAGGGTGCGGACGAGCTGCCGGTACATGGCCAGCTCGCCGGGGTACGCCTCCGCGTCCATCTCGAACTCGGCCACGGCCGAGCGGATCAGGTCGTCTGCGGTCAGGTCGTGCAGCGCAACACCGGTGCCGTAGGCGTCGGACAGGGCGCGGCGGATGTCGTCGAGGGCGCTCATCGCTCGCACCCCCGAACCACGGCGATCGAGCCGAGGACGTACAGGGCGAGCGCGGCAAGGGTGACGGGGAGCGCGATCACTGGGCGGCCCTCGTCTCTTCGCGCAGGGCCTGCGTGGGGGCGATGCGGCGGGTGATGCCGTCGGCCTCGGCGGCGGCGTCCTCGCGCTGTCCGGCGAGGAGGGCGCGCAGGCGCCGCACCTGCGGCTCGACGTTCTCCTCGAGGGCCGTGGCCTTGTCGGTGAGCGCGTGGGCGATCGGGTCTTCGTCGACGGGCCGGTCCTTGGCGACGAGCAGCTCTTCCAGCTCGGCGACGCGGGCCCGCAGCTCCTGGCGGCCGCGCTGTGCCGACGCGAGCGCCAACCGCAGCCGCGCGTTGTCCTGCTCTTCCTCCCACCGAGCAAGGCAGGCGCCGGTGATGTCGTTCCGCAGCTGCTCGTGCTCGGCGGCCTGCTGGGGCGAGTTGAGGAGGCGGGCGGAGTCGAGGGCGAGGATGACGCCGGCGGCGGCGTTCACGCTGCGGGTGGCCATGCCGGACTCGCTTCGACGCGGCAGGGGGTGGTCTGGGATGATTGCGGTCACGGTGACCTCTGCTTTCTCTGCTGTGTAGGGGCGCCGGTCGTGGGGTCGCTCGGGCCGGGAAGCTGTGAGCGGCCCTTCGGCGCGTTCAGGGGTTCAGGCGGTCCGCGCGAACGGCTTGACCGCGTGCCGCTCGTTCTGGCGGCGCAGGTCCTCGGCGGTGAAGGTGATGCGGCCGCCGTCGCGGTGGTGGTGCACCTCGCGGCGGTAGCAGCGCTCCTTCAGGACGCGGACGCTCCGGTACGGCAGGAGCTGCCGGGCGACGACCTCTTCGGGCGTCCACCGGCGGAACTCGGCCTCGTCGGTGCTGGGGTCCGCGATGCGGCGGACGATCTTCGTGGCCTTCACGGTCACGGCTTCTTCTCCTCTTCGGCGATCAGGTCCTCGTCGACCCGGAGGGCGGTGGCGACCTTGCGGACCTGCTCAGTTCCGGTGTCCTGGATCTGCTCACGCTCAAGGCGGGAGAGGTAGCCCCTGTTCAAGCCGGTCTGCGCTTCAAGCTCAGGCAGGCTCATTTTCCGTGCACGTCGGATGTCCCGGATGAGTGGTCCTCTTGGCTTCACGCCTACATTCTGAGCACACCTTGGCTACGGACGCAAGCAGCCTGCCTACACTCTGGGCACAGATTCTGTGCTTCTGGCCTATGCCAGTGGCAGCCGATAGGGGCGGTATGCAACTCGTGAGACGTAAAAGGCTCAACAACGCGCAGGTCAAAGCGCCGAAACTTGGCTACGCGCATGCAACCTGATGGGGCATGATGGAGACTTATGGATGAGGCAACGAAGCGACTGGGAACTGAGCTGCAGGCTGCCCGCGAAGGCCGGCGCCCCCGGCTCACCCAGCCCCAGGTAGCGGAGCACCTGGGCGTCAGCCGGACCACGATCCAGAACATCGAGGCAGGCCGCTTCCAGCGGGTCAACGCGAACATCCGCGACTACGCGCGCCTGCTCGGCTGGCCCGAGGGCGCCGCCGAGCGCGTCATGGAAGGCGGCACGGTCCGCCCGCCCGACGAGCCGCCGGCCACCGCGGAGCCGTCCGCCCCGGCCGCGCTCGGCCTCTCGCCCGCAGTGGAGATGGAGCTGCAGGCCGGCGAGACGCTGGAGTCGAACGTCATCAACCTCGGCCCGGACGAGGACGACGGGCACATCATCGTCGTCCTGCAGAGCCGCAAGGGCGCGACGCGGGAAGAGATGGCACGGGTCGCGGCGCGCTACCGCAAGGCCCGCCGGTACCTCCAGAGCATTGCTTCTGAGACTGATGAGGTTGCAGAGCCCTAAGAAAACAGTGCTGCCCTAGTGTGCTACCGCGCAAAGTGTGGTTGCATGCACGTACCGTCACCGGGAGGGGGGGACCACTCGGCGGATCGGGGCATTACATGTTTGCGCGAGTGGTGCGACGCAGTGGGAACTACTTCACGCCGCACATAGGTGATCAGCCCTCCGGGCTCGTCGTCTGGGTCCACGAAGACGACGTCACGGAGGAAGGCCGGAAAGCGTTCGAGGACGCGCTCGCCGAGCAGATGCAGCGTTGGGAGCCGCGTTCCCCGGGAAGCCCCCGCGGGCGCCAGATTCCCTTCACTATGGATCGACGACAACGCATCGAGCACGACATTCCGCTGATCGTCGAGGACCGGCCCGACTTCATCCACTACACCGTCCGGGCTTCGCTCATCACCGAGCGAGCGGCCCGGGCGCTCACCCGCGCCCAGTCCAAGGAATCAGCGAACTGGCAGCGCAGGCCTGCGCGGCGGACCAGCCGCACGGCGATCTGAAGGGGGAGGGAGCGGGGCAATGGCCTTCGCAGAGAAGGTGTACAAGGTCCGGAACGGCAAGCAGACCAAGCAGTTCACGTGGCGCTCGAGGTACAAGAAACCGGACGGCACCTGGGGGTCCGAACCTGGTTTCGCCACCAAGAAGTTGGCCGAGGAGTGGGGCGACGAGCAGGAGCGCCTCATCAAGGCCGGCACATGGATTGACCCCGACAAGCGGGCCACGACGTTCGGCGAGTTCGCCGAGGCGTTCATGGCGGCCCGCCGTAAGCGGGGGCGCACGGTCGGGACCCGGTGGGACCGGCTGGACAACCACATCCTGCCCAGGTGGAAAGACGTGCCGCTGGGCGCCATTTCGTGGTTCGACGTCGACTCCTGGCAGCAGAGCATGACGGTGGAGGACGTTACCCGCGGGCACTGCGTGTCGCTGATGTCCACCATCATGACGGCGGCTGTGGACGCCGGGTACATCACAGTGAACCCGTTGTTCGGCCGACGCCGCACCCGCGACACGTCGGGTGAGGCGGCCTGGACGAAGCCACCGAAGGTCCGCCGGGATGGCGGGGCCCGCCCGGAGGATGCCGTGCTCGTCGCGGAGCGCCTCGGGCCGGCCATCGGCGTGCACGTGCTGGCGACGGCGTTCACGGGCCTGCGCTGGGGCGAGGGCCTCGGACTGCATCGGGACAACGTGCTGCTGATGCGGCGCCAGCCGTGGGGCGCGGGCGAGTTCGTGTGCCCGATCCTGCGGGTGGTCGAGGAGTATGCGGAGTACCAGGAGCGCGACGAGCGGGGCCGTAAGAAGGGGTACGTCCTGAAGCTGGAGCCGACGAAGAACGACGGCTCGACGCGCGACGTGGACGTGCCGCCGTTCCTGGCCGTGCTGCTGCGGAACCACCGTCAGGACTGGCCGCACGAGCGGCCGTTCAGCACGCCGAGCGGGACGCCCTGGCGCCGGGGGAACTGGTCACGGTCTTTCCGGCCGGCGTGCGACGGGCGTGAGGAGCGGTCGAAGCGGCAGGGCGTCGCGTACCGGGCGGCGTGGGAGCCGATCCTGCCGGGCTTGGACATGCGGGCGTTGCGGGCGCTGCACGACACGATGCAGTCGGAGATCGGTGTGAAGGAGCCGCTGGCGTTCGAGGCGGCCGGTCACCGGCGGCCCGGCATCAAGCGGCACTATCAGCGGCCGACTCCGGCGATGCGCGCGGAACGGCTGGACGGGCTGGAGTCCGTATTCTGGAAGGCGATGGCGAACGTGGGGCTGCGCACGCTGTGGGGCCGCGTGGACCTGATGAAGCATCCCACGGAGTTGATCTCCTAAATCTCTCCTAAATGATCTTGACCGGTACTCCCCCGGCAGGTGCCATCAGGGAAGACCAGCGGCTAGAGAATCCCTCTCCTAAAGCGGGTGTCGCAGGTTCGAATCCTGCCGGGGGCACACTGTTGATCAGGGCAAAGGCCCCGGTTTCCCCAGGTCAGATGGGGGCCGGGGCCTTCGTCGTGCGGTCGCACTCACTCTGACTACACACTCACTACGGGCTGACTACACACTCACTACGGGAGTTGGTCTCCTAAATATCCCCTAAATGATCATGGCGTTGCTGCAGGTCAGCAGACGAACCGGGCGCCCCTGCGCTCCCACTGGCGGGAGGGCAGGGGCGCCCGGAGTGCCGGACCGTACAGAGGGGGGGACCACTGTGTGAACGGTCCGGCACGGCTGGTTTGCCCGGTCAACACCATGTCTAACAAACGGATGCCGACCTGGTCATTCACCCGTTCGTGTGAACACCCGTTCGAATATGCACACTACACACAGCCCTGCGGCATATGCCAGAACCGCAAGGCTACGGGTCGAACTTGATGGAATGTCACGCCATGCGGACCGGATGCCCCGTGTCCCACGGTGCATGCCGGTCAATCAAGATCGGAAAAGGCGGAACGTATTCCGCAGACACATGATCACGCGGCATCGACGTTTGTCGAGTGCTTGCCCTGCCCGACGACGATGACGACAGCTGGCTCTCCGAGGTCCATCAGGCCATCGGGGACCGGGTGCGCGCCGAGCGGCTCCGGCAGAACCTGACCCAAGACGCTGTGTGGCAGGCCGCGCGCATCGATCGGCGGACGCTGCAGCACGTGGAGGCCGGCCGGGACGTGAAGCTGTCCACGCTGGCGCGCGTCGCCCGGGTCCTGGGCGTGCCGCTCGCCGACCTTGTGCGATGAAGCGGCCCCGGCCGGTGTGGACACCAGCCGGGGCCGCAGCGCGCAAGGGTCAGGCGCCGAGCGTGCCCACCTTCACCGCGCCGAGGAACGTGGTCCAGGCGCGTGGGCGCCACGGCTGCGGCGCCGCGGGGACGGTCCTTGGTGTCCCGGAAGTACGCGCCGGACGACGTCTTGGCGACCTCGATGCAGGCGCCGTTGCCGGTGCTGTAGCTCGACACGTGCCAGGGCAGAGTGGTGCTGTCCATGTGTTGCCTTTCTGGTGGTTGTTACGTGATGGGGCCCCGTCCCCGACGGGGGGCGGGGGCGGGGCCCCTGCCCGTGCCCGGCCTGCGTTCTTGCCGGGTCCGGGAGTTCAGTGGCGGCACCGCGGGCACCGGCACGGCGGCCACGCCGAAGTCAGCGCGAACGGGTCAAGCGGCTCATCAGCCGTCACGCACACCTCGTCACGCCGCTCGATGATCTCGCCGTCGTGGATACGGGTCACCCGCATCGTCATCAGCCGCATGGGCGCCTTGCCGGCCTGCCCGGCGCTCACTGCTCGCCCCGGTGCGCGGTGGCACGATGCCGGCGGAGCCACACCCGGCAGTCGATCGCCCGCGAGAGGTCGCCCGCCCGCTCCGCGCTGGCCTCCTCGACTTTGAGTCGTCGGCATTCGGAACACCCGGGCACTGCCGGCGTCGGCGCTTGTGTTCTACGATCCATGCGTCACTGCTCCCTATGTAGCGGTGGCCACACCCCCCGGGCCCTGCCAGGCCGCGGGGGTTTCTTGTGACCCAGACCATACCGCGCCTTACCGAGGGTTGCCGAGGGGTCCTGCGGTCGCGCGGCATGGTGCGGGAACCTACGGTCGCCGGTATGAGCGCTGATCTCGACCGGACGCGGGCGGTATGGAGGCAGGCCGCGCAGATCGTCATCGGCCGGATCAAGGACGGCACCTATCCGCCCGGGACCCGAGTGCCCTCGACGCTGGAGCTGGCAACCGAGCTGGGGGTCGCGGCGTCGACGAGCCAGAAGGCGCTCGCCTATCTGCGTCGTGAGGGCTGGTTGCGCGGCGAGACCGGGATTGGAACCTTCGTCGCCGACCGGCCGCCCCTCGACGGCTGAGCGCGCCCAGGTGCCGGCGGACGCCACGTCAGGCCCTCGCTATCCGTGCCGCTGCCGGGGACACTTGTAATATGCAACTTACCTTTCAGCAGGCTGGCTACCGTCTCGTCACTGATCTGCCGGAGGAGATGCGGCCGTGGCGTGACCGGCCGACCAAGTGGGAGAACGTCTCCCCCGCAACCGGCACCTATCATCTCGACTCTGGCGGCGTGTACCTGTACTACCCGGACGTCGGCAGCGCCGGACTCGACCACCCCGTGGGTCAGGCGCAGTTCGGGCTGGGCTGTATCTCCAGCTACCGCGCGGAGACGGACCCGGCTCGCCGGGCGGTGTTCCTGACGCGGGCGAAGACGCAGGCGGACCGGCTCATCGCCAAACGGCTTGAGGCCCGGGGCAGCTGGTGGTTCCCGTACCCCTTCCCGTTCACGCACGCCGTGCACACCGGTGTCTCGTACAAGGCGCCGTGGTATTCGGGGATGGCGCAGGGCGAGGCCATCTCCCTGTTCGCGCAGCTGTCCCAGCTGGACGGCGTCTGTGGCGAGGACCGGGCCAGGTATCTCGCGGCGGCCGACGCGGCGTTCGCGTCGCTTCAGGTCGCGGACGACGGCTACCCGTGGGCGGTCAACGTCGACGGCGCTGGCTATGTGTGGCTTCAGGAGTACCCGGGCAGCGAGCCGGGCACCGGCGACTACACATACAACGGGATGGTCTTCGCGATGTTCGGGTTGTGGGACTACTACGTCGCCACGGGCAGCCAGGATGCGGCAGCCCTGTACGACGGGTGCGCGACCACCATCGCCAGGTACTTCCCTCAGCTGCGGAACACCAAGTGGGCCTCGCACTACTGCCAGACGCACCGGATACCCGCGCCCTCCTACCACCAGCACCACATCAACCTGCTGCGGCAACTGCATTGGCAGACTGGCAGCCCGGACTTCGCCGACCACACGGATCGGCTCGTCGACGACTACCCGGCCAGCGTGACGGGCACGGTCCAGTTCGCGGCCGGCACGCACACCCTGTACCGGTACGACACGGCTGCGGACGGCTCCTGGGTGGAGTCCAGGGCGGACAAGGTCTTGGAGACCAAGTCGGTGACGTTCAGCCGGGCGACGCAGGCCCCGGCGTCGATGCGGCGCCGGATCCAGAACCGGGGCATCTACTACCGGATCAGCGCGGGCCCGTATGAGGGCTGGTGGGTGGGCGAGGCATGGCCCAACTCGCACCTGCTCGGGCAGTACCTGACGACCCTGTACCGGCCCACCCGCACGGTGACGTTCCCCGGCGGCAGCGTGCCGGTGGACACGTACAAGGTGGCGACGGACGGCACGGCGACCATCAGGACGGTGTCCTTCGTGAACCCGTCGAACGCGCCGACGGACCGGCGGGCGATCGTCAACGGGCGGCCGTGCTTCCAGATCACGGCG
The DNA here is from genome assembly GCF_042262745.1 of Kribbella sp. NPDC056345. Taxonomy (NCBI): domain Bacteria; kingdom Bacillati; phylum Actinomycetota; class Actinomycetes; order Propionibacteriales; family Kribbellaceae; genus Kribbella; species Kribbella sp. NPDC056345. The sequence goes on from NZ_JBHJQQ010000029.1 coordinate 11,365, forward strand.
GGCGGACTGACCGGGTACTGGGTGCCGGCGGTATCGGTGACGGTCAACTCCTCGGGGCCGACCGGCTAAGGGCTGCGGTAACGACGAAGCGGCCCCGCCCTCCCGAAGGAGGACGGGGCCGTGGTCATGGGTACTGGCGGCGGTGCGGGTCGAGGCCTAACGCCTCCGGGGTGTTGCCGTTGCCGTTGTTGCCGGGCTGGTTCGGCGGCGGGGCGCCGTCCCGCCTGCAGACGAGCGCGTCGGCATCCCATGACGGCGCCTGCAGGCTGTACCCGTCGGGGCATGCCTGCCCGGCCCTGCCGTCCTTGCCGTCGTGGCCGTCCCTGCCGTCCTTGCCGGGCGGTCCTGCGGGTCCTGCGGGTCCTGCGGGTCCTGCGGGCCCTACCGACCCTGCCGACCCCGCCGGGCCTGCTGGACCGGTCACCGTAGCGCCGGGCTCGCCTTGCCCGCCGGACGGTCCTGCAGGGCCGGGCGAGCCGGGCGGGCCCGTCGCACCCGGCCGTCCTGGCTCGCCCTGCGGACCGCGAGGCCCGGCCGGGCCCGGGATTGGCACAGGCACCTGAGCACGCGCGGGCAGATCATCGACCGCCCGCGACGGGTCCGGCGCCGCCGGCGTCCCTCCCCCCGCTTTGATCTGCGAGCGCAGCACCCGCACATCCGTCGCCAGTGTGGCCACGGCGTCCCCGCGCAGGTCCGCCTCGGCGGCGAGGTCATCCGCCCGGCGGTCTCCCGCGTCGATGCGTAGCCACACGAGGACGACCGCACCTGACAGCACGAGTAGCACGGCTGCGACCGCGAGGAATCGCCATTGCTGTACGTGGAGCGGCCTCGCGTGGCGACGTGTGTTCACGTGGGGTGTCCTCCCAGCTCGACGATCTGTGCGCGCAGCCGCGTGTTCTCACTGCTGAGTTCGGTGATCTGCCGCTGTAGTGCCGCCTTGTCGGCGCGTTCGCTGGCGAGTTCGGCGTAGGCGGCGGCGAGCTGCCGTTCGTTTTCGACGAGCCGGTCGCGCAACTTGTCGCGTTCCTCTTGCAGGTTGTCGACGAGTGTCGAGTAGCCGCCGAGCACGGCGCCGGACTGCGAGGCCCTATTCGCGCCCCGCTGCCCGATCAGTGCGCCGACCGCAGATGCGAGCCCGACGGCGATGGCTCCGACGGCGCCGAGCTGCGCAGCGTCCACGCAGGACCTCCGATGGTGCAGTGGGGGGTGAGCAGGGCGCCGCGGCAGTCGTCGGGTGAGCCGCCGGACCGCCACGGCACCCATCAGGCGCCCGTCGAAGGCTGCTTGTTGGGCACGGCGTAGGTGACGCCCCAGGCGCCCAGGACCGCGAGCGCGATGGTGATGCCCTCGGTGGCCGTGACCTGACCGTCCTGCACGGCGGTGACTGCAGCCGTGGCGCCCGCGGCGAGGCCGGCCACGATGGACTTGGCGATGCTGGAGATCTTCATGGTGTCCTTCTGGGATCAGGCGGTGACGGTGAAACCGTGCTTCGCGGCGAGGCGGCTAAGGGAGTCCTTGCCGGGGATGCCGTCGGCGCTCTGGCCAGGCTTGCGGCCGCGGAACCCGCACCGCTCCTGCCAGCCGCTCATCGCGTCCTTGGTGGCCGTGCCGTAGTGGCCGTCCAGGTACGTCTTGGCGAGCAGGCCCTCGTCGACGAGCGCGGCCTCCACGGCGCGCACCCCGGCGTAGGTGACCGGCGTCCCCTTGGCCTGCGGGTCGGTCTTCGCCGCCTTGACCAGCTTGGACAGCGACACCGTGGGCTTGGCCGGGGCGGGCAGGCTGGTGGTGGGCGGCTTGCTGTCGAGCCGCTTCGCGACGCGGTCGAGGATCTGCTCCCAGTCCATGCCGGGCCCGCGCGGGTCGACCTTGCCGGGCTGCCAGTCCAGGTGCCGCAGCGCCGACCGGGCGCCCCACCCGTGCTGCCGGCAGATCGCGGCTATCACGCGGACGATGGCCTCGATCTGCTCGGTCGGCCACGGGTCCTTGCCGTCGCCGAGGTTCTCGCACTCGAAGCCGTAGAAGGCCCGGTTGCCGTCGGCGGTGGCCTCGTTGTCGACGGGCGGCCGCCGCTCTGCGATGACCGCGGACAAGACGTCCGGGTCACCGAGGCCGGCGTGGTTGGCGCGGCCCCAGCCGACCGTGTGCACGCGCCCGTCCTTGGCGATCATGCCGTGGCAGAGCGGGCCGGGCAGTCCGGCGTACCCGTCGCGCACGATCTTCACCGTGTTCGCCGTGCCCTTGGTGACGGTGTGGTGGATCATCACGCCGTGCACCGGACCCCACGGGCCCTTCGCGTTGCGGTTGTGGTTCTTCCAGTCGCCGACCTCGACGACGGTCACGCCCTCAGCCTTCAGGGCGGCGAGGAACTGGGCAGCGGTGAGTGGAGTTGCCACGGGATGCCTCCAGGCATGAGAAAGGCCCCGGCCATCGGCGCGGGGCGGGCGGGGTAGGGCTGGGTCAGTTGGCGGTCTGGTATTCGATCTGCGCGCGCAGGATGTGGCCGGCGGCGAGGGTGGACGGGGCGGCGCCGGTCATGGATGCGGCTCGCGAGTCCGTGGCCGATGTGGGGAAAGTGCAGGAGAAGACGGTGCTGCCAGCGCTCATCACGGCCTGCCCGGCCCATGTTGAGGCGCCAGCCGCGAGCCGGGCCGTGCCGAGGTAGTCGACGACGGCGGACGTTGCTGCGAACGGGACGCTGAAGGCGTAGGCGCCGCTGCCGTAGGTGGTGGTCGACCCCATCTCCAGGCGGATGTCGGCAAGGCACTTCCGGCCGACCTTGAGATACCGGCCGGTCAGCACCCCGTTCCCGAGGGCCGGGTTGGTCGTCGCTGTCCACGTCGGCGTGTACGTGGTCCACGCGTCGAACATGCTGTTGAACTGGTCGCGGATCTCCTGGTTCAACAAGGCCGCCGTGACGGTCTCGCCGACGATCCACGTCTTCGGTGCGAACGTCACGCCCCCACCTCCGGGGCCTCCGGCTCGGGCGTGGGCTCGGGCTCGGGCGTGGGTTCCGGTTCCGGCTCGGGCTGCACCGGGTTGCGCGGGTCGTCCGGGTGCCACCAGAACCGGCGAGTCAGGCTCAGCGCCTCGGCCTCGGCGGCCTCGATGTCATCGGGGACGATGAGCGGCACCCAGTCCCGCCGGCATTCCGCGCACCCGAAACGCGGGTCGGCCACGGAGACGGCCCACGCTGTCCGGCAGGCATCGCACTCGGTGATCCACCGGCCGTCATCGATCCAGGCGTACAGCCCCGGATGGTCCGGCACCGACTCGGTCGGGACGGGGACGCGGCGGCCCAGCCGGTACTCGACCCACGCGTAGACCAGCTCGGCCCCGGGGATCTGCGACCAGTCTTCCGCGGGCTGGCCCCGGCGCGGGGGCGGCGGCAGGTAGAACGTTTCGGCGGTCACGATGGACGCGGCGGGCAGGGCGGACACGGCCATGGGCGTGCTCCGATCAGTAGGCGAGGCGGGTGGTGGAGTCGAGCCTGGAGTACACGGGATCGCCGAGGACCCACACGGAGTCGTTGAAGGAGGCGCTGGTGTGGAACTGGATCACGTGGCTGCGCTCTTTGATCGTCTCGGTGTAGCCCTCGACCGTGACCCGCATCGAGGACGCGGGCGCCTGCGAGGGCAGGCCGTAGACGGTGAAGTAGCTGGAGATGTCGGCGTCGAGGATGTCCAGATAGTTGGGCATCGTGTACGCCTCGATCACCACCTCGCGCAACTCCGGCCCCGGGTTTGCGTACCGGGACACGACCCAGTAGGCGGCGTCCAAGACGCTGTTGTCGCTGGTCTTGAGGATGTCGAGGGGCTGCGGCTCGTACAGTCCGAACGCCGTGATGCTCGAGGGCGCGGTGACCCGCTGGGTGGCGCCGCCGGGCCGGGAAGCCTGCAGCGAGTTGACCATCTTCTGGTCGTCGTCGGAGATGCTCGTTCCCGGCTCGAGGTCGGCGTAGGTGACCGTGAACACCTCGCCGGACGGGTCCGGGTTGTAGCGCAGGTCGCGGCTTTGGAATGCGAGCCCGAAGTAGTCCCGCTCGGCGTACAGCTTCGCGGACTCGGTGTACTCCACCTCACGCATGCGGGCGACGACCTGCGTGCCGCCCGCCGCCTGGGACGCGATCGGGTCGAACGTGCCACCGAGAATCGTCACGCTGTCCACGCCCGCATACCGAGCCAGCCGCTGGATCCGCTCGGCCGCACTCTCGCCCGCGTACCCGGTCGCCCCGGCCCTGTAGTGGCTGGCGAGCCGGGACTCGGCGGCCTGGGCCACCCCGTACAGGGCAACGTAGGCGATCGACCCGGACCACAGGCGGGTGCCACGGTAGCCGCCGATATGCAAGATGCGCTGGTCGGTGCCATAGGGCACGGATACGCCGGCCATCGCCAGCGCGCCGTCGAGGAACACAAGCTTCGAATATTGGCCAAAGGCCACGTGGTGCCAGTTTCCGTCCGCCAGGCCAGGCGTAAAGGGGATCGGTGCCGTCGCCAGCGTGCCGCCGGTGTCGGTCCATTCGATCTGCAGCTGGCCGCTGCCGGACAGGGACAGCACGTGCACGTACTGCAGGTCCGGGGACGCCAGAGCCATGATGGCCCGGCCGGCGGTGGTGGTCTGGAACCAGCACTCGAGCACTGGCCGGCCGCCATTGAGCTGCGTTTGGACGTCGTCGCCCATGTTGGCCGACAACCATTTCCCGGCCGTCGCCGAGGACGGAGTGAACAGCGGGACCTGGTCCTCGGTGGCGGGCGGCCCCGGCGCGGCAGCCATGGCGAGGGTGCCGCCCGTACCGACCTGCTGAATGGTCAGGGATCCCGCGCCGATGCCGGACAGGTCGCCCGCGCTGGTGGAGTCGGACGGCTCGGTCAGCGGGTAGAACGCGAGCGGCCCGGACGCGAGGACCTCCTCGGCCGCCATGCTCCGGAGCACGGGGAGCCGGTTGAGCCGCTTGAACAGGTCGGTGCACGTGACCGTGACCGTGCTGGAGAGGCCCTCCCAGTCGACGGGGAACTCGTTGGCCGTGCCGCAGAAGCGGGGCTTGATGATGGCGCCGACCAGGTCCCACTCGATGAAGTCGTTGGTGCCGCCGGTGCGGGTGGCGGGGAACTCGACCGCGTGCGTCTGGCTGGACACCCACGCGGGCGCAGCGAGGGTGCGGCGCACGGTCCAGCTGAAACCGTCGCGGGACGTCTCCCAGTAGACGGTGCCGCCGGACTCCCGGACCCGCAGCCACGCGTGGTCGATCGGCGAGTAGGTGAGGTTCACGGCGGACCCGTCGAAGTACGCCGCCTGGTTCGACGCGGCGAGGAGGCCGGTGAGCGCGTCGTACCGCCAGCCGATCCGCGTGCCCGCCGTAGTGGAGTTGACCCACATCGACGCGGCCACGTTCGACGAACCGCCCGCCTTCGGGACGGTGACCAGCTTGGCAGTGAGGCGGCTGCCCTTCAGCGTCCACTGCCGCACCGACTGCAGGCCCGCATCCCCGGCAGTGCTCACCGGGATGCGGACCACGCCGCCCCGCTCGACGACCCCGCCGTAGGAGTTGGGCCACAGCACCGAGTCGACGCGGCCATCGTCGAAGTCGTCGCCCAGCTGCCCGACCGGGTAGGGCGCCGCCCCGGACCGCGTCGGCATGTGCGCGACCGCGATCCGGATCGGCGCGTTGCGCCGCACGAACGGGTAGTACGGCGACGAGGAGTTGCCCGGGGTGAACCGGCCGTCGTCGTTGTCCAGGGCCAAGGTCGCCGTGCCAGGCTGCGTCTCGGACAACTCGTCGGCGGCGCCTCGGGTGATGGTGATTGCCCGCGCTGTGCTGACGTACTGACTGATGTCCGTCCAGGTGATGGTGTCGGGGTACTGCACCAGGCCGCCCCAGCCCATTTCCACCAGCCACGCCACTACGCCACCCCCAGCTTCACGTTCAGGCCCTGCGTTCTTTTGAGCATGAGCAGTACGCGCTGCAGTTCCTTGCCGACAGCGACCGGGTCCATTGCCCCGTTGATGTCGACCTGTACCTGCATGACCCCGCCGCCCCCGCCGGCCACGACAGCGGGCCGCCCCAGCACAGGCTGAGCCGAGGCGACGCGGCCGGTGACGACGCCGAGGGCGCGGTCGACTTCCGGCAGCGCGCCGACCAGACCGCGGGCCAGGCCCTGCGTGGAGAAGCGCCCCAGCTTGGCCATCACCGTGGACGGGCTCTTGATCCCCAACGCTTTCTTGATGCTCTTCTGCATCCCCTGGGCGATCTTCAGCATGAGCTTCTCGATGTCTTTCTGCTGAGAAGCCAGGCCCGTGAGGAACCCCTTGCTGGCGTTCTTGCCGGAGTCGTACAGGATGTCCGCGCCCCGCTTGCCCAGCTTGTCCGTGGACTTGTCGAGCTGGCTCTGCAGGCTGTTGATCTGCTTGAACGTGTTCTTGTCCGCGCCGACCAGAGCGGACGCGTAGGCGTAGCCGTCCTCCGGGCCCATGTTGAGGATCTGCCGCAACAGCCCCTTGTTCAGGCCCTTCTTGGCGAGGATGTCGATGTACTTGCTGAACTGCTTGATCTTCGCGAGCTTGGCCGCCAGGCCGGCCTTGATGCCGCCCGCGGTGACCTCCTCGGGCTGCATGCCCAAGTTGCCGAGGCTGGCCTGGTCCCGTGCGTTCCTCGTGACGTCCTTGGCGTACTGCTTCGCCTCGGCGATCTTCGCGGCGAGCTTGTCCCGCTTGGCCGCCAGGGCCATCAGTCGACTCGTCTGGAAGTTAACGGCGGCGACCAGGCTGGACTCCTTCTTGCCGGAGAACGCCGTCTTGATGTCCTTGACCAGGTCAGCCGACACCGACTTGATCTTCGCCCGGGTGCTGGTCAGCCCCTGAATGAAGCCGCGCCCAACGTCCTTGGCGAGCGCCCGCGTCTTCTTCGACGGTGACGCGATCTCCAACTCCGTCCGGATGCCGGCCGTGACCGCGGCCGCCATCGTCTGCGCAGCGGAGAACACCCCTCCCGTCGAGCCGCCCATCCCGGTGGTCAGGCCTCGGGCAGCGTCCCGCCCGGCACTGGCCGTGCCCGCCTTCAGAGCGCGCGTGGTGGTGGCGTCGATGACACGTCCCGCCTGACCGAACACGACCAGCTCGGGCCCGTTCTCACCGACCAAGGACACCTCGCCCGCTTCGACCGGGCCGCCTGCGGCGTTCTTGCTGACACCGCCCTGCCCGGTGTAGGGCCGGGTGTCGGTGCTGTACTGGGCGATCGTCTGCCGAACGGTCGTGATGGTGACGGTCTTGTTCCGCAGTCCCGCGAGGGCCTGCTGGATCGCGCGGGCGGCGGCGCTGGCCCGGTCCCGCGCCTCCAGCGTGATCGTCTTGTCCTTGAGCGCGTCGCGGGCGGTCACACTGGCCAGGCGGGCCCAGTCGCGCGCGGTGCCGACCTTGGCCAGCTGGTCGAGCAGCAT
>NZ_JBHJQQ010000030.1:0-16374 GCF_042262745.1 Kribbella sp. NPDC056345
TCGCCGACCAGCCCCGCGAACTCGGCACCGGCGAGCCCCGCGGACTCGGTAACCTGGAACCATGACAAGCCCGTACGAGGACGACGAGCCGGTGCTGCCCGACCAGACCCGCGACGACGACCCGCGGAGCTGGGGCGAAGGCGATTCCACCAGCGACGACGACGAGCGCATCCTGCGCGAGGTCCCCCCACACCACGGATGAGCCCAACGGTTCTCCTCGTCCATGGCGGTCTGTGGGAGCCCATGGACGCCGAGAGATTCTGGGGTACGCCGGGCATCACGGCCGGACTCACAGCCGCCGGTCTGACCGTGCTCGCCCCGGACCGTCCGAAGCATCCGAGCGGTTGGGACGTCGAGCTCGAAGCCCTCGGCGAACTGCTGACAAACCATGCCGAACCGCTCACCATCGTCGGCGCATCCAACGGCTGCACAGTTGCTGCACGGCTTACCTCGGTCTACCCCGATCTCGTCGACCGACTCGTTCTTGCGTGGCCGGCAACCGCCGGTGACACCGCGGTCGACACGCTCACGCTGGCCGGTCTTCTCAGCCGCGGTTGCGCACCCGACGACGCCGAGAACCTCTTGGCCGGCGAAACACTTCGGGGTACGACGGATGTCGAGCTGATCGACCTTGCCCGGATCCCGGTCGCCGTACTTCCGTCGCTGCTCGAGAATCCGACGCATCAACGCAAGACAGTCGACGCCCTGCTGGAGCTGATCGCGGGAAGCCAGGAGCTGTCCGGTTGCCCGGAACCACCGCGCCCTGACTTCCCGCCGTACCTGGACCAGTTCGTGCGGTCGATCGTGGAGTTCGTGTACTGAGTTACGGGCGAAGGCGCAGGGAGTCGCGGATCTCGGTCAGCAACTGCTGCTCGGTGGTCAGCGCCTCGTCTTCCGGTGCCGGCACCTCGCCACGCTTGCGACGCTCGGCCAGCTTGTTCAACGGCACCACGATGACGAAGTACACCGCGGCCGCGACGGTCAGGAAGTTGAAGATCGCCTGCAGGATCAGCCCGATCCTGAACTCCGAGTTGTTGAGCGTGAACGCCCAGACATCGCTGATGTCCGGCTTGCCGAAGATGGCGGCGATCAACGGAGTGATCAGGCCGGCGACGAGCGCCTCGACGATCTTGACGAAGGCTGCGCCGATGACGAACGCGACCGCGAGGTCGATGACGTTGCCGCGCATGATGAATTCTTTGAAGCCCTTGAGCATTTGGAGTGCCTCCACGAAGCGGATGTTGTACTCCGGTCAACGTAGGAGCGTGCGGCAGGTCACGCGAGGGCACGCGCCGTAGCGATCAACTCGTATCCGGGGTCAGGGCGACACTGATCCTGGAACTCGTCGTGGCCTGGGCCAGTCTGGCGGCGACGGCGGGGGAGACGGCTGTCACGATCAGGGCGCCGGTTGATCTCGATGCCGGCAAGGCGATCACCCGGACAGCGTGAGCCACGAGACCGGCGGACGCGGACGCCGTACTGGTCCCGGCGTAGAGGTCGAGACGATCACCGACCCGGAGTAGAGCGCCGACCTCGGCGTCGTCGATGCGGAACGGGTAGGCGACGGACCCGGATGGGACCAGACCTGGGCCGAGGAAGCGGGCGTCGGTGAGTGGCTCGCCGGCCCTGACCGGCCCGGCCAATACGCGCGCGGCAAGATCTGCGCCGGGTCTCAACGCTCCCGTGGGCACGGCATCAGCTGGGAGCTCGAGCGAGCGGAGGTGGTCGGGAGCGGGCACAGCTCCGCCGGGTAGGTCGCGCGCTGCAGCCAGGACGTCGACTGTCGGAGGCGGGGCGGGAGTGAGGGAGGTGAGGCCGAAGTAGACAGCGGCCGCCGCGGCGACGCCGGCCAGGAGGCGGCGGTGCCAGCGGGCGGCCCGGGAGAGATCGCGCAGGAACGAAAGAGTCTTCATGCCAGAGAAAGTACGAGCTTCTCCGGCGCCTCTTTCAGTTGTCCACAGGCCAATTTCAGGCGGCGCTGGAGGAACTGCCCTTACTCGACGACGAGGAGGAGTCCGAGGCCTTCGCCGCGGGCTTCGAGTCCGACGAAGTGGTCGACGGCGTCGAGGTCGAGGACGACTCCGACTTGGCCGGGACCGCGCTCTTACCGGACGAGCGGCTGTCGGTGCGGTAGAAACCGGAGCCCTTGAAGACAACACCCACTGCGTTGAAGACCTTACGCAGCGTGCCCTGGCACGCCGGGCAGACGGTCAGTGCGTCGTCGGTGAAGCTCTGCCGCACCTCGAGCGCCTCACCACAGTCGGTGCACTGGTACTGGTACGTGGGCACGGTTGGTTCCCTTCAGGCCGCTGGCACTCCTACTACTCGACTGCTAATAATGCGTCAGCGGCCCGAAGTATTCCAAACTCCCGTCTCAACTGCGCCCCGCAGCCCCGCCCGGACGCAGCGCGACGACCCCTCGGAACGCAGAGCAACGCAAAGTTCACCGGGACCCCATTTGGGGCCAGGGGCCGCATTCTCTACGGTTGGGTCCGTGCGTCGCCTGCTTCGAGCCGTCATCATCTGCGGTATCGCGCTCGCCACGGTTCTCGTGGTGATCGCCGGTACTGCTGTTTTCGTCGTCCGCCACTCCTTCCCGACGTACGACGGGACGGTCGAGCTGGCGGGTCTGGACGCCGATGTCGAGGTGGTCCGGGACAGCAACGGGATCCCGCAGATCTACGCCTCGAACCCGGCCGACCTGTTCGCCGCTCAGGGCTATGTGCACGCACAGGACCGGTTCTTCGAGATGGACTTCCGCCGGCACGTCACCGCGGGCCGGCTGAGTGAGCTGTTCGGCCCGGACGCGGTGGAGACGGACAAGTTCGTCCGGACGATGGGCTGGCGGCGGGTCGCGGAGAAGGAGCTCGGCCTGGTCAGCCCGTCCACGCGGCAGTACCTGGACGACTACGCCCGCGGTGTGAACGCGTATCTGGACAAGCACAGCGGCTCCGGCCTCAGCCTGGAGTACGCCGTACTCGGCCTGGATCCCAACGGTCGTCGGGACTACCGTCCGGAGCCGTGGACCGCGGCCGACTCGCTGGCCTGGCTGAAGGCGATGGCCTGGGATCTCGGCGGCAACATGGACGAGGAGCTCAACCGGACCAAGCTGCTGGCGACCATCCCCTCGAAGAGCGTCGACAGTCTCTACCCGGCGTATCCGTTCGACCGGAACGAGCCGATCGTCCCGACCGCTTCGGTCGGCGCGGACGGCAAGTTCAGCGCGACTCCGCCGGCCACCAACGAGCTCCGGCGCGGCATGCTGACCACCGACCTGCTGAAGTCGCTCGACTCGGTGGAGAAGGTCGCCAAGGGCCTGCCGCAGCTGCTTGGTCAGGGCGACGGCATCGGTTCGAACTCATGGGTCGTGTCCGGTGACCACACCGACAGCGGGAAGCCGCTGCTGGCCAACGACCCGCACCTCGGCGCCACCATGCCGGGCATCTGGTCGCAGGTCGGCCTGCACTGCACCAAGCTGAGCCGCACCTGCCCGTACGACGTCTCCGGCTTCAGCTTCGCCGGACTGCCCGGTGTGGTGATCGGCCACAACAATGCGATCTCCTGGGGCTTCACCAACCTCGACCCCGATGTCCAGGACCTGTACCTGGAGCGGATCGAGGGGGACAACGTCCTCTACAACAACCGCTGGAAGCCGCTGACCAAGCGTGAGGAGACCTTCCAGGTCGCCGGCCAGGACGAGCCGGTGAAGATCACCGTGCGGGAGTCCCGGCACGGCCCGATCATCTCCGACGTCGGCGCCGAGGAGCGCGAGACCGGTGAGCTGGCCGCGCGGCGCGACAAGGCCGACAAGGCGTACGGCGTCGCCCTGCAGTGGACCGCGCTCCGGCCGGGGAAGACCGCCGACGCGCTCTTCGCGATCAACCGCGCGCAGAACTGGAGCCAGTTCCGCGATGCGGCCAAGCAGTTCGAGGTCCCCTCGCAGAACCTGATCTATGCCGACACCGAGGGCCACATCGGCTACCAGGCCCCCGGAATGGTTCCGATCCGCAAGATCGCCAGCGGGAAGTGGCCGGTGGCCGGCTGGGACCCGCGCAACGACTGGACCAGCTACATCCCGTTCGACGCGATGCCCACCGAGTTCGACCCGGCCGACGGGATCATCGTCACCGCGAACCAGGCAGTGGTGCCGAAGTCGTACCCGTACTTCCTGAGCGACAGCTGGGACTACGGCTACCGCTCACAGCAGATCCTGGACCGGATCAAGGCGGCCGGCACGCTGGACGCGGCCAAGATGGCGTCGATCCAACTGGACACCAAGAACCGGGCCGCCGAGATGCTGGTGCCGTCGCTGCTCAAGATCGGCATCAACGACGCCTTCGACCGGCAGGGGCAGGACACCCTCAAGGGCTGGGACTTCACCCAGCCGGCCGACTCGGCACCGGCGGCGTACTTCAACGTCGTGTGGCGCAACCTGCTCACGCTGACGTTCCACGACCAGCTGCCGAAGTCGGCCTGGCCGGACGGCGGCTCCCGGTGGGTCGAGGTCGTGCACACCCTGCTCGGCCAGCCCAGCAACAGCTGGTGGGACGACCTGCGGACGCCACAGCGGGAGAGTCGCGACGACATCCTGCGGCAGGCGCTGGTCGACGCGCGTGCGGAGATCACCAAGAAGATGGCTCGCGAGCCGTCGAACTGGCGGTGGGGCCAGCTGCACAAGCTCACGCTGGAGAACCAGACGCTGGGTACGTCGGGCATCGGCGTGGTCGAGAAGCTGTTCAACCGCGGTCCCTACGAGCTCGGTGGCGGTACGTCGATCGTGAACGCGACCTCCTGGGACGCAGCGGTCGGGTACGGCGTGACCGCGGTGCCGTCGATGCGGATGGTCGTCGACCTGTCCGACTTCGACAAGTCCCGCTGGATCAACCTGACCGGTACGTCGGGCCACGCGTTCTCGAAGAACTACACCGACCAGACCGAGTTGTGGGCCAAGGGTGAGACCCTGCCCTGGGCGTTCACCCGCGGTGCTGTCGAGGCCAAGCGCGAGCACACGCTCACCTTCACCGGCAAGCCCGAGCGTTAACCGACCGGCAGCAGTCCGCGCGGTGTGAGCGCCGCGTGGACCAGGTGGTCGTGCGGATCGGACGGTAGCGAGTCGACGACCTCGGAGTCGTAGACGGCCGCCCAGATCGGCGTACCGGGTGTGACGCGGGTGAGCGCCCGGTCGTAGGAGCCACCGCCTCGTCCGAGCCGGACGCCGTCCCGTGCGACCGCTACGGCCGGGCAGAGGACCAGCTCGGCGGTGCTGATCGCCCACGAACCCAGATCGGTCCGTGGCTCGGACAGACCGAGTCGCCCCGGGACCAGATCCGCCGCTCCGGGCGCAACACCCCAGCCGAGGTCGTTGTCGGCGTACAGGATCGGCAGCAGCACCTCACGGCCGCTGGCCAGCAGCCAGTCGATCAGTGCACCGGTCTGCGGTTCCGCGCCCATCGAGACGTACAGGGCGATCCGCTGCGCGCTCTGCAGGAGAGGTAGGGAGCGGGCGCCTGGCAGCAGGTCCTCGGCCGGCCTCGCGTTGCGGGCGGTGAGGAAGTGCTGCCGCGCTACGGCCTTCGACGCGAACACGCTCTGATCGTAGGCGGGCGTGACGCGGTTAACACTGCGATTCCCCCGTGTCCCCTAGGGTTGTGACATGAGTGCGGTGGGGTTACAGAGAGCTCAGGACAAGATGCGTGCGGCCGGAGCAGCAGAGGTCGCCATTCGCGTGTTCACCCACTACTACCGGCTCCTGGAGTCCGGGCAGCAGGGGACGATCCGCGAGGACGACATCGAGCCGGTGGGTGACCTGCCACATCTGGACCACCTGGACACCGACTCCGAGGCGATGCGGGCCGCGCTGGCCGAGACCGTGGTGATCAAGCTCAACGGCGGTCTCGGTACGTCGATGGGTGTCACCGGACCGAAGTCCGCGCTACCGGTCAAGGACGGGCTGAGCTTCCTCGACATCATCGCCCGGCAGATCCTGAGCACGCGGCGCAAGTACGACGTACCGCTGCCGCTGGTGCTGATGAACTCCTTCCGCACCAAGGAGGAGTCCCTGCAGATCCTGAGCGAGTACGACGGTCTCGCGGTGGACGGTCTGCCGCTGGACTTCCTGCAGAACATGGAACCGAAACTGCTGGTCGAGGACCTCACTCCGGCCGAGTGGGAGCCGGATCCGGAGCTGGCGTGGTGTCCGCCGGGCCATGGCGACCTGTTCACCGCTCTGGTCGCGTCCGGCACGCTTGACGCGCTCCGCGAGCAGGGCTTCCGCCATGCGTTCATTTCGAACGCCGACAACCTCGGTGCGACCCCGGACCCGCGAATCGCCGCCTGGATGGCCGAGCACGACGTGCCGTTCGGGATGGAGGTCTGCCGGCGGACCCGGTCCGACCGCAAGGGCGGGCACGTGGCGGTGCGTAAGTCGGACGGCCGGCTGATCCTGCGGGACAGCGCACAGGTCGCCGAAGAGGACACCAAGTACTTCCAGGACGTCACCCGGCACCGCACCTTCAACACCAACAACCTGTGGATCGACCTGGACCGGCTGGCCGATCTGATGGCCGGTCACGACGGCATCCTGGGTCTGCCGATCATGGTGAACCGCAAGACCGTCGACCCGGCCGACCCCACCTCACCGAAGGTGATCCAGCTGGAGACCGGGATGGGGACCGCGATCGAGACCTTCGAGGGCTCCCAGGCGGTGATCGTGGACCGCAGCCGGTTCAAGCCGGTCAAGACCACGAACGACCTGCTCGTCCTGCGCTCGGACGTCTACGAGCTGGACGACGCCGGTGACCTCACCACCACGCACGAGGGTGACGAGCCGTACGTCGACCTGGACCCGGAGTACTTCAAGATCCTGGCCGACTTCGACGCGCGCTTCGCGGCCGGTGCGCCGTCGCTGGTCCGGGCCGACCGGCTCGAGGTGCGTGGCGACGTGGTGTTCGGCAAGGACGTCACGGTGATCGGTGAGGTCGAGATCGAGGCTGCTGCGGGTGAGCGGCGGCTGATCGCGGACGGGACGGTTCTCGAAGGCTCATGAAATACCTTCCCCGCCCCACCGCCCCGGTCGACGACCTCCTGATCCGGCCGCTGGAGCCGTACGACACCGACGAGGCGGCGCAGGTCTGGTGGCGCTCACGGCACGCTCCGGGCGCGCAGCTGCCGCCGGCGATCCACACTCCCGAGCAGGTGGCGACGTGGTTCGCCGAGGTGCTGCTGCCGGACGCGCAGACCTGGGTGGGACTCGACGACGGCCGGATCGTCGCCGTACTGACGCTGGATGGTGACGACCTCGACCAGCTGTACGTCGAGCCTGAGCTGGCTGGTCGTGGCATCGGATCGACCCTGGTCGACCTGGCCAAGGACCTGCGTCCCGGCGGACTCGCACTGTGGACCTTCCAGACCAACCTGAAGGCCCAGGCGTTCTACCGCTCACACGGCTTCACCGAAGTACGCCGTACCGACGGTGCGGCCAACGAAGAGCGCGCACCGGATGTCCGGATGGTGTGGGGTAAGCACCCGGAGCGCACTACCGACTAGGGTTCGGCACGTGAAGCGCAGCGTTGAGGAGCATCTGGAGGCCGTGCTCGGGCGGGTGACCGCACTACCGGCGTTCGACCAACCGCTGATGGAGGCGCTCGGCCTGGTACTCGCCGAGGACATCGTCTCGGGAGTGAACCTGCCCGGGTTCGACAACTCGGCCATGGATGGTTATGCCGTCCGCGCCGGGGATCTGGCCGGCGCGAGCGCCGAGGCGGCGATTACGTTGCCGGTGATCGGCGAGCAGCGTGCTGGGCAGAGCGTGCGGACCATAGTCACGCCTGGCACCTGCATGCGGATCATGACCGGCGCACCGATGCCACGGGGCGCGGACAGCGTCGTACCGGTGGAGTGGACCGACGGTGGCACCGTCAACGTGCGGATCGACCAGCAGCCACCACTCGGTGGATCGGTACGGCGGTTCGGCGAGGACGTGAAGGCGGGCCAGCAGGTGCTCGAGCGGGACACGTTGCTCGGGCCGCGGCAGATCGCCGTACTGGCTGCTGTTGGCCGGGCCCGGGTCAAGGCGCGGCCGCGACCGCGGGTGGTCGTGGTGTCCACCGGATCGGAGCTGCGGGAGCTGGGCACTGCTCTGGGCGACGGGCAGATCTATGACTCGAACAGCTACACCATGGCGGCATGTGCTCGCGCCGCTGGTGCTGAGGTGTACCGCGTCGGCGTTGTCGACGACGATGCGAAGAAGATCATGGACACACTGAACGACCAGCTGTCCCGCGCAGACCTGGTCATCACCACCGGCGGCGTCAGCAAGGGCGCGTACGACGTGGTGAAAGAGGTGCTGTCCAAGACGGGCACCGTGGACTTCCCAGAGGTCGCCATGCAGCCAGGGAAACCGCAGGGCTTCGGAGTGCTCGGTGCCGACGAGGTACCGATCTTCACACTGCCCGGGAACCCGGTGTCGGCGTACGTCTCCTTCGAGGTGTTCGTGCGGCCGGCTCTGCGCAAGCTGATGGGCCAGATGCCGTACCGGCGGAGCCTTGCCCGCGGAGTCTCCCTGGACGGGTTCAACTCACCGTCCGGGAAGCGACAGTTCGTCCGCGCAGCGGCCAGGTCCGGCGACGAGGGCTGGATGGCCAGTACAGTCGGCGGGCACGGCTCCCACCTGCTCGGCGGCCTGAGCCGGGCGAACGCCCTGATCGTGGTACCGGAGGACGTGACGTCGGTCCGGGCCGGTGACCAGGTGGAGCTCTTGCTGCTGGACGAGGAGACCGGATGACGCAGGACCGGGGGCTGACCCACGTCGACGAGACGGGGGCGGCCCGGATGGTGGACGTGTCCGGCAAGGACGTCGGCACCCGGCGAGCCGTTGCCTCCGGCAAGGTTCTGGTCTCGGCCGAGGTGGTCGCGGCGCTGCGCGGGGACGGTGTCCCGAAGGGCGATGCTCTCGGGGTCGCCCGGATCGCCGGGATCATGGGTGCGAAGCGGACGCCCGACCTGATCCCGCTGTGCCATCCGATCGCGATCACCGGCGCCAAGGTCGACCTCGAGGTGACGGACGACGCCGTACTGATCACGGCAGCTGTGAAGACCACTGATCGGACCGGTGTCGAGATGGAGGCGCTGACCGCCGTGGCCGTCGCTGGGCTCGCCGTCATCGACATGGTGAAGGCGCTGGACCCGGCTGCTGTGCTGTCCGACGTACGGGTCGAGCGCAAAGAGGGTGGCAAGACCGGTCTCTGGGAGCGCTCGTGAAGGCGCTCGTCGTCAGCATCTCCAACCGGGCCGCTGCTGGGGTCTACACCGACACCACTGGTCCGCTGATCGCCGAGCGGTTGAGTGAGTGGGGTTTCGAGGTGTCCGGGCCACAGGTGGTGCCAGATGGTGCGCCTGTTGGTGAGGCACTGCGTGCTGCGGTCGGTGCGGCGTACGACGTCGTACTGACGACTGGTGGCACCGGGATCTCGCCAACGGACCGCACACCCGAAGAGACGGCTGCAGTCGTCGACAAGGTGGTCCCGGGGATTGCGGAGGCAATCCGTGCGTACGGCATCGCGAACGGCGTACCGACTGCCGCACTGTCGCGTGGGCTCGCCGGAGTCGCCGGTACGACGGTCATCGTGAACCTGCCGGGGTCGCGTGGCGGCGTGAAGGACGGACTCGCCGTACTGGAGCCGCTGCTGCGGCATGCGGTTGAGCAGGTGCGTGGTGGCGACCATGTGCGGACGGACACCGACTAATGGCAGTCGTGCACTGGCCTGTCGAGTTGCAGCACGGACAGGTCGCACTGAGGCCGCTGCGCGCCGGCGACGGTGCTGAATGGGCAGCGGCTCGTCAGCGCAACGTCAGCTGGCTGCGGCCGTGGGACGCGACCCAGCCGCCCGGTGCGGACGACGGTGCACGCACGTTCCGCGCCATGGCACGCGACTGGAACCGACAGGCGCGGTACGGCCGGATGCTGCCCTTCGTCATCACGTACGGCGGTGCGGCCGGCGCAGGTCCGCGGGCGAAGTGGCCGCTCGTCGGCCAGCTCACCGTCTCCGGAATCACCTACGGCTCAGCCCGCTGGGCCAACCTCGGCTACTGGATCGACGAACAGTACGCCGGTCGCGGCATCGTGCCGACCGCAGTCGCACTGGCCGCCGACCACTGCTGGTTCACCCTCGGACTGCACCGCATCGAGGTGGCGATCCGGCCCGAGAACAAGGCCAGCCTGCGCGTGGTGGACAAGCTCGGCTTCCGGTACGAAGGGGAGCGGCCACGGTTCCTGCACATCGACGGCGACTGGCGCGACCACCGCATCTTCGCGCTCAACGTCGAAGAAGTCGGGCCGGGTCTCGTCTCCCGATTGCAGTGACTACGCTCCGTACTGTTCACATCAGTCACACGAGTCTTCTTGCGACACACCGTGCCACGTACCCCATCTGACGTGCGCTGGGTCTTAGCGTCGTGGCATGGGGACGACAGGACTGATCTATGTGGCGATCGTCGCCGCGTGGGCTGCCTACCTCGTCCCGATGATGCTGAAGCGGAACGACGAGGCCCGGCGCCGCTCGGCGGTACCGTCGACGGCCGACGCGCGCGTCTTGTCGCGGGACCCGTCCACCACCCGGTACGTCGTCCGTCCACCGGGCTCGGTGGAGGCCCCTGACGTCGAGGCTGCCGACGACCTGTCGCCACCGAAGCGTTTCGTCCCCAACCGAGCCCGCCGGGTGGCCGCTATGCGCCGCCGGCGGGTCCTGTCGATCCTGACCCTTTCACTGTTGTCGGTCACCGCACTGGCCGGACTCGGCATGCTCCTGTGGTGGACCGTCGCGATCCCGGCCGGCCTCATCGTCGGCTTCGTCGTCCTCACCCGCGTCCAGCTCCGCCGCCAGGCCCGCGACCGCGCCCGCCGCGCGGCCGAACGCCGTACCCGGATGCAGGCCCAGCACGACCGCGGCCCCGCCGGTAAGCCCGCCCCGTCCCCCGACGACGAGCTCACCATCGAGGTCAAGCTCCCCGCCGACCCCGCCCCGGTCGTCGAGAAGCCCGCCGCCTCCACCGAAGGCCTCTGGGACCCCGTCCCCGTCACCCTGCCCATGTACGTGATGAAGGAGAAGGCCCCGGACCGCACCGTCCGCACCATCTCCCTCACCGACGACGAGGTCTTCTCCAGCGCCCGTACGACGGACCCCGGCGAGACCCCGTTCGTCGCCGATTCCCCGCCGCCCGCAGCCGAAGAACCCGAGGTCCGGCGAGCCGTCGGCGACTGAAGTCGGTGGACAGGGCCGGTTTTAATCGACGACCATGAGCGTGTTAGAGTTTCGCGGTCGCCAAGGGAGACTTCGGCGGCCGAAATTGGGGCTTTGGCGCAGTTGGTAGCGCGCTTCGTTCGCAACGAAGAGGTCAGGGGTTCGAATCCCCTAAGCTCCACGAAGTCGATAGGCGACTCGTGCCCACGGAGAGCGTGGGCCGGGTCGCCTTCGTCGTGTTGTGCGGCTGCGCTTCGCTTGCCGCGGGCGGGGGCTTCGCCACCCGCACCCCCTTCGGCCTCGCTTCGCATCGGCCTGCGCGGGCTGTGGCTGGGGTGGGTTTCCACGGTTCCGGGTTGTGGCTGGGGTGGGTTTCCACGGTTCGGGGTGTGGCTGGGGTGGGTTTCCACGGTTCGGGGTGTGGCTGGGGTGGGTTTCCACGGTTCGGGGTGTGGCTGGGGTGGGTTTCCACGGTTCCGGGGTGTGGCTGGGGTGGGTTTCCACGGTTCGGGGTGTGGCTGGGGTGGGCTTCCATGGTTCCGGGCTCGGGGTGGGGTGGCGGGTGGGGAGGCTACGGTCAAGGTCACGTAGTCAGCTTGAGCTGCGAGCCTCGGCGACAGGTCGACTAGTTGCCGTCGGCAATCCAACCGTCGGGAGCGGTGGCGGGGCCTCGAACTCGGTGGGTGCGTGGCGGGTCAGGAGGGGAAGTCGGCTGCGGTCATGCCTTCGGGGTGGCCGGTCGGCCACTGGACCAGCTCGATTCGGTAGCCGTCTGGGTCGGTGAGCCAGCAGGTCTGGGGGCCGGGGTGCTCGGTCGGGCCTGGCTCGATGCCGTTGGCGGCGAGGGTGGCGCGGGTTTCTTCGAGGGACTCGACCTGGATGACCAGGTGATTGATGCCGACGCCGGGGCCGGTCTTGCGCACTGCGGGGTCGTGGACCAGTTCGATGGAGACGAAGTCGTCGCCGGGGAGTTGGAGCATGGTCAGGCTGCCGTGCGCCGTTCCCTGGACAGTCCCGACGACCTTGTAGCCGACGGTCGTGTAGAACGCTAGCGACCGCTCCAGCTCACTGACCCGCAGACCGAAGTGCAATGTGCGCATGACCGGCACCCTAGTCGGAGGAGCGTGGTTCAGGCCCAGAAGGCGTCTTCGGTTGCCTGGTCTTCGCCGATGAGCCAGATCTCGGCGATCTTGTCGCCGGCGACGCGGAAGACGTCGACGCCGTGCTGGTCGAGGTCGGGGAGGCCTTCGCGCTGGGCGGTGAAGCGGACGGTCGTGGAGACGAGGTTGCCGCTTTCGGTGGCGGACTCGGTTTCCAGGGTGAAGGTGCCGTTGCTGAGGGCGAAGAAGCGGCCGAGGTGGGCGACGATGGCGTCGGGGCCCACGTGGTCGCCGGAGAGCGGGTTCGTGCCGGGCTGGTGCCAGACGGCGTCGGGGTGCAGGGTGGCGGCGAGGGCTTGCAGGTCGCCGGCGGCCGCGGCGGCGCCGTACTTGGTAACTACATCGATGGCTGACATGTTGTCATGGTGTCGGAGGAGAGGGTGGTTACTTCAACGTGACCGGATCGAGCCGTGAGTGGACGGTGTTCTCGGTGCAGTGCCCGTCGCGGGCGTCGCTGGCGCGGATCGCGAACAAGTGGACGGCGATGATCGTGGTGCTGCTGCACGAGGAGCCGCGGCGGTTCGGCGAGCTGCATCGGCAGGTGGAGGGCATCACGAAGAAGGTGCTGATCGACACCCTGCGGGCGCTCGAGCGGGATGGCATGGTCGAGCGAATCCAGCAGGACCACGCCTACTACCAGCTCACCCCGCTGGGCCGCACCCTCCACGCACCACTCCAGGCGCTCCAGGTGTGGGCCGAGTCGTACGTGGACGACGTACAAGCAGCTCAAGACCGGTACGACGCCGCCGCCGACGACCGCATCCTCAGCCAGCGGCCCGACGCATGAGCAGGGACCGGCCGACCTCCGTCGTGAAGCCCCAGCGGCGGTAGAAGGGGACGAGGTCGGGCTGGCAGACCAGCTCGATACTGCGGACGTCCTGAAGCGATGGGTGCGTCACGATCGCCTCCATCAGGGTCGCGCCGTGCCCGGCCCCGCGGGCGTCGGGGGAGACGACCACGTCGAGGACGAGGGCGACGTGCGCGTAGTCGGTGAGAACCCGGGCGAAGCCGACCAGCCGGTCGGTGTCGATCAGGGCGAAGACGAGGTCCGACTCGGCGAGGATCCGCGAGGTCTCCGCGGCGGTGCGGTCCGTCAGCCACCAGGCGGAGCGGTAGAGGGCGGCGAGATCGGGCAGGTGGTATGGCTCTACGCGGTCGACGACTGTCATGGCTCAAGTCTGGTCGGTGTTCCGGCAGGTAATCTTGACTCATTCCAGAAAAGGCGTAAGACTGCGGGTGTGCCGACCGTGGAAGAGCTCCAGCAGTTGCTGCGGGGGAGTGAGCTGCGTGTGACGCGGCCGCGGGTCGCGGTGCTGCAGGCGGTGTATGCGCATCCGCATGCCGACACGGACTCGCTGATCGGGGCCGTGCGCAACGATCTGCCGGACGTGTCGCACCAGGCGGTGTACGACTCGCTGCACACGTTGACGGCGGCCGGGCTGGTACGGCGAATTCAGCCGCTCGGCTCGGTGGCCCGCTACGAGTCCCGGGTCGGCGACAACCATCACCATGTCGTGTGCCGCAGCTGCGGTGCGATTGCCGATGTCGACTGCGCGGTGGGGCATGCGCCCTGCCTGCATGCGTCCGACGACCACGGTTTCGTGATCGACGAGGCCGAGGTCATCTACTGGGGCCTCTGCTCCGACTGTGCTTGACCTTCTGTGAAAAATACGTCCAGTCCTGGAAGGATTCAGATGTCCGACAACCATGAGCCGCACGAGCCCCTGCCCGGTGAAGGCAGCGAGGAGAGCCGCGGCGAAGACAACGCCCAGGCCGCGGGCGGCTGCCCGGTGGCCCACGGTCAGGGTGTGCAACCGACCTCGGGCGACGCGAACCGGGCCTGGTGGCCGAACCAGCTGAACCTGAAGATCCTGGCCAAGAACCCGGCCGTGTCGAACCCGCTGGGCGAGGACTTCGACTACGCCGCCGAGTTCCAGACGCTGGACCTGGCCGCGGTGAAGGCGGACATCGCCGACGTACTGACGACCTCGCAGGACTGGTGGCCGGCCGACTTCGGGAACTACGGCCCGCTGATGATCCGGATGGCGTGGCACAGCGCCGGGACGTACCGGATCAGCGACGGCCGCGGTGGCGCCGGTGCGGGGCAGCAGCGGTTCGCACCGCTGAACAGCTGGCCGGACAACGCCAACCTGGACAAGGCGCGGCGGCTGCTCTGGCCGGTGAAGAAGAAGTACGGCCAGAAGATCTCCTGGGCCGACCTGATGATCCTGACCGGCAACGTGGCGCTCGAGACGATGGGCTTCAAGACCTTCGGGTACGCCGGTGGCCGGGCCGACGTCTGGGAGCCGGAGACCGATGTCTACTGGGGTCCGGAGACGGGCTGGCTGGACGACGAGCGGTACAGCGGTGACCGCGAGCTGCAGAAGCCGCTGGGCGCCGTACAGATGGGTCTCATCTACGTGAACCCGGAAGGCCCGAACGGCAACCCCGACCCGCTCGCCTCGGCGCGCGACATCCGCGAGACCTTCGGCCGGATGGCGATGAACGACGAGGAGACCGTGGCGCTGATCGCCGGCGGTCACACCTTCGGCAAGACGCACGGTGCCGGTAACGCCGAGGAGCACGTCGGGGTCGAGCCCGAGGGCGCCGACCTCGAGCACCAGGGCCTCGGCTGGAAGAGCACGTTCAACTCCGGTAAGGGCAAGGACGCCATCACCAGCGGGCTGGAGGTCACCTGGACCACCACGCCGGCCAAGTGGGGTAACGACTTCTTCGAGATCCTGTTCGGCTACGAATGGGAGCTGACCAAGTCCCCGTCCGGTGCGAACCAGTGGGTCGCGAAGGACGCCGAGGCGATCATCCCGGACGCGTACGACGGTCCGAAGAAGAAGCCGACCATGCTCACCACCGACCTGGCGCTGCGCTTCGACCCGATCTACGAGCCGATCTCGCGCCGCTTCAAGGACCACCCGGACCAGTTCGCGGACGCGTTCGCCCGCGCCTGGTTCAAGCTGACCCACCGCGACATGGGCCCGATCGTGCGCTACCTCGGTCCCGAGGTCCCCGCCGAGACGCTGATCTGGCAGGACCCGCTCCCGGCCGTCGACCACGAGCTGATCGGCGCCGACGACATCGACGCGCTGAAGGCGCAGATCGCGGCCTCCGGTCTGTCGGTCTCGCAGCTGGTGTCGACCGCGTGGGCCTCGGCCTCGAGCTTCCGCGGTAGCGACAAGCGCGGTGGCGCGAACGGCGCCCGCATCCGCCTGCAGCCGCAGGCCGGCTGGGAGGTCAACAACCCCGACCAGCTCGCCCAGGTGCTGCGCACGCTCGAGGGCGTCCAGCAGGTCTTCCCCAAGCCGGTCTCGCTGGCCGACCTGATCGTGCTCGCCGGTGGTGTCGGCGTCGAGGTCGCGGCCAAGAACGCCGGCATCGACATCGTCGTACCGTTCACCCCCGGCCGCACGGACGCGACCCTCGAGCAGACCGACGTCGAGTCCTTCGAGGCCCTCGAACCGGCCGCCGACGGCTTCCGCAACTACTACGGCAAGGGCAACCGCCTCCCCGCGGAGTACCTCCTCCTCGACAAGGCGAACCTGCTCACCCTGAGCGCCCCCGAGATGACCGTCCTGGTCGGCGGCCTCCGCGTCCTCGGCACCAACTACGACGGCTCCGCCCACGGCGTCCTCACCGACAACCCGGGCACCCTCACCAACGACTTCTTCGCGAACCTGCTCGACCTGAGCACCGAGTGGAAGTCGACCGACAGCAGCCAGGAGTTCTTCGAGGCCAAGGACGCCGCCGGCAAGGTCAAGTGGACCGGCACCCGCGCCGACCTCGTCTTCGGCTCGAACTCCGAACTCCGCGCCGTCGCCGAGGTCTACGCCTCCGACGACGCCAAGTCCAAGTTCGTCACCGACTTCGTAGCCGCCTGGCACAAGGTCATGGAACTCGACCGCTTCGACCTCCACCGCTGATCACCTTCTGAAGAAGCCGGCCTCCACCACTCGGTGGAGGCC
>NZ_JBHJQQ010000031.1:0-15215 GCF_042262745.1 Kribbella sp. NPDC056345
CGGGCCAGGTGCAGCATCACGATCGAGTCCTTACCACCCGAGAACAGGATCACCGGCCGCTCGAACTCCGCCGCCACCTCACGGAAAACGAAGATGGACTCGCTCTCGAGTGCGTCCAGCTCGGTCACCGTGTGCGTGTTCAGGGGAGCCTCCAATGTGGCGGTCATGTGTGGAGTCCGCATTCGACCTTGCCGGTCCCGGACCAACGGCCGGAACGCGGGTCCTCACCGGGTGCGACGCGCTGGGTGCAGGGCTCGCAACCGATCGACGGGTAGCCGTCGTACTGGAGCAGGTTGACCAGTACGCCGTTGTCGGTGATGTAGGAGTCCAGGTCCTCCTGTGTCCACGGGGCGATCGGGTTCAGCTTCACCATGTCGCGCTTCGCGTCGTACTCGACGACGGGCGTGTTCGCGCGGGTCGGTGCCTCTTCGCGGCGGATGCCGGTGACCCAGGCCTTGTAGTGGGACAGGTGCCGGTTGAGCGGCTCGACCTTGCGCAGCGCGCAGCACTGATCCGGGCGGCGCTCGTACAGCTTCTCGCCGTACTCGGCGTCCTGCTCGGCGACGGTCTGCCGGGGCGTGGCATTGATCAGGTTGATCGGCAGCATCGACGCCACGGCGTCCCGGGTGCCGATCGTTTCGACGAAGTGGTAGCCGGTGTCGAGGAAGAGCACGTCGACCCCTGGAGCCGCCTCGGCCGCCAGGTGGGGGAGTGCCCCGTCCGCCATCGACGCGGTCACCACCAGGTCGTCCCCGAAGGTCTCCCGCGCCCACGCGAGCACTTCCTGCGGCGAGGCCTCAGCCAGTCGTTCGTTCGCCTCTTCGGCGAGAGTCTTCAGATCCGTACTCATTCCACATTCACCCGCAACCCGATCATCTTGAGCTGGAACACCCGTGCACACGGCCGGCACTCCCACGCGCCGTGCCCTTCCTCCGATGGCCGGAGGTCCTCATCCCCGCAGTACGGGCAATAAAGCGGTGCAGCGCGCTCGCTCATGTCAGTGCCTCCTGATCGGCCCGGGTTGCCCACTGGGCGAATCGCTCGCCCTCGTTGCGCTCCTTCAGGTAGTTCTGGGTGACGCGCTCGACGTAGTCGGTGAGCTCGTCGGAGGTGACCTTGTGGCCACGCACCTTGCGGCCGAAGCCGGCGTCCAGGCCGAGGCCGCCGCCGAGGTGTACCTGGTAGCCGGGGACTTGGTTGCCGTTGGCATCGAGGACCAGCTGGCCCTTGAGGCCGATGTCGGCGACCTGGATCCGGGCGCAGGAGTTCGGGCAGCCGTTCACGTTCACCGTGATCGGTACGTCGAGGTCGGGGATCCGCTCCTCGAGTTCGTCGATCAGCGCGGCCGCGCGGGCCTTCGTCTCGACGATCGCCAGCTTGCAGAACTCGATCCCGGTGCAGGCCATCGTGTTCCGCCGCCAGGCCGACGGCCGGGCCTGGAAGCCGAGCGCCGCCAGCTCCGTGACGAGGGACTCGACCTTCGACTCCTCGACGTCGAGCACGATCAGCTTCTGCTGGGCGGTGGTCCGGATCCGGTCCGAGCCGTGCGCGGCCACGACATCCGCGACCTTCGCCAGCTTCTCGCCGGACACGCGACCGACGACCGGCGCGACACCGACGAAGTACTTGCCGTCCTTCTGCTTGTGGACACCGACGTGGTCGCCCTGGACGGCGGGGATCTCCGGCGCCGGGCCGTCGATCAGCTTCCGCTTGAGGTACTTCTCCTCGAGAACCTCACGGAACTTCTCGATACCCCAGTCGGCGACCAGGAACTTGATCCGGGCCCGCGTCCGCAGCCGGCGGTAGCCGTAGTCGCGGTAGATGCTGCAGATACCCCACCAGGCCTCGTGCACCTCGTCGAGCGGCACCCACGCGCCGAGGCGCTGGGCGAGCATCGGGTTCGTGGAGAGCCCGCCACCGACCCAGACGTCGAAGCCCGGGCCGTGCTCGGGGTGCACGACCCCGACGAACGCGATGTCGTTCACCTCCGGTACGACGTCGTGCGACGGGTGCCCGGTCATCGCGGTCTTGAACTTGCGCGGCAGGTTCGAGAACTCCGCCGTACCGATGTACTTCTCGACGATGTCGTCGATGGCCGGCGTCGGGTCGATGATCTCGTCGGCCGCGATCCCGGCGACCGGGGAGGAGATGATGACGCGCGGGACGTCGCCGCAGGCCTCGGTGGTGTAGAGACCGACCGCTTCGAGCTTGTTCCAGATGGCCGGGATGTCCTCGACCCGGATCCAGTGCAGCTGGATGTTCTGCCGGTCGGTGATGTCCGCGGTGTCGCGGGCGTAGGTGGTCGAGATCTCCGCGATCACCCGGAGCTGCTCGGTGCTCAGCTGGCCGCCCTCGATCCGGACCCGGAGCATGAAGTACTTGTCGTCCAGCTCCTCGGGCTCCAGCGTCGCGGTCTTACCGCCGTCGATCCCGGGTTTGCGCTGGGTGTACAGCCCCCACCAGCGGAACCGGCCCCGCAGGTCGGCCGGGTCGATCGAGTCGAACCCGCGGTGCGCGTAGATGTTCTCGATCCGGGCCCGGACGTTCAGGCCGTCGTCGTTCTTCTTGTTCTCTTCGTTCTTGTTCAGGGGTTCGCGGTAGCCGAGCGCCCACTGACCTTCGCCCTTGCCCTTGCGGGGGCGGGCGGGCTTGCGGGGGGTACCGGCCTGCGGTGAGGAGACGCCAGTCATCCGGAACGGTGTCCTTGTCCTAGAGACAGGTGCGTCCGCGGGAGGCTAGCTCGAAGCGTCGTCGATTCGACCTGGTCTGCGCGGTGCGCACCCAGCTGATGTTTCGAGCGGGGTGGCTGTCAGAGCATCGAAGGACGACAGATGGCGCTGCGCATCCGCCCGAGGTCGACATGAATCCGACCTACGAGGTGAGTGGAGCGGGCAGCGAGCATGTTCACAAGAGTCAGCGTGAACGGCTGACAAATCAACTCCCTATCCTGCATCGCGAGACGCGATCTCACGATGTGGCTATCCCGATCAGTCTGGTGTGAATTCCTTCCCGCCTGAAACACGCTGGGCAATGAAGCTTGTACAAGACATCTTGTCTAACTACCCTGGGCTCATGTCGCCGAAAAAGACCCGCTCACCCGGAGCCTCGCGAGTACAGGCCGTGGATCATCCGTTACGGCGCCGCCTGCTGGACATCCTCGCAGTCGACGGGCCGTCCACCGTGTCGGTGCTCGCTGCGCGGACAGGGGAGATGGTCGGCAACATCAGCCACCACCTCAAGGTGCTGGCCACCGCGGGGGTGATCGAGGAGGTCCCCGAGCTGGCCAAGGACCGGCGCGAGCGGTGGTGGAAGAGCGCTTGGTCGTCGTACTCGTGGCGGGTCGGCGACGACGAGCCGGGGGCGGAGCTGATCGGCGGAGTGGCCGAGGAGAGCAATGTCACGTACCGCGCCGGCAAGATCCGGGACTGGGTCGCCAAGCGTCCGGAGTACGGCGCGGCCTGGGGTGAGGCCGAGTTGTCCATCGATGTCTGGTTGCGGCTCACGCCGGAGCGGCTGACCGAGCTCCGCGAGCGGATCCAGGAGGTGCTCGAGGAGTACGTCGACCATCCGTCGACCGAACCTGAGGCGGAACCGGTGTACGTCTTCGCCCAGGGAGTGCCTGCCCAGCCCTGAGCTCTGTACATTTCTTCGAATGAACAGGAAACTTTCCTAACTGTTCTTCGAGGAGGTTGCGGTGAAGGCGATACACCGGGTGGGGTCGGTTGTGGTGGCGGCGGGGCTGGTAGTGGGCCTGGTCGGACCCGTGGAGGCGGCGACCGGAGGTGCGGTCCGGGTCAATCAGCTCGGGTACGGCGCCTTCGACGGCAAGTCGGCGTACGTACTGAGCGAGGGAGTGGTGACCGGGAAGTCCTTCTCGGTCGTCGACAGCCACGGGCGTCGGGTGCTGACCGGGAAGGTCGGCGCCGAACTGGGGGAGTGGAACGAGAAGTACAAGCACGTCTCGCAGGTGGATCTGTCCCGGCTCTGGGTGCCGGGGACCTACCGGGTCGACGTGCCTGGGGTGGCGTCGTCCCCCGAGTTCGTCGTGCGGGCCGACGGGGACGGGCTGGCCACATCGGCCAAGGACAAGGCGGTGAACTTCTTCACCGAGCAGCGGGACGGGGTGAACGTCGTACCGGGGTCTCTCGACCGGAAGCCGGCGCACCTGACGGATCGCTCTGCGCAGGTCTACGAGACGCCGACCTTCGTGAACCCGGACACGGATCAGACGGTCGGTGAGCTGCAGCGGGTCGGCGGTCCGGTCGACGTCGAAGGCGGCTGGTACGACGCGGGTGACTACCTGAAGTTCACCCACATCGCGGCGTACTCGGAATCGTTGCTGTGGGCATCGGCCCGGGACGCGCGCCGGCCGGATCGCAAGGTGACGAACGAAGCTCGCCACGGGCTGAAGTGGCTCGGCAAGATGTGGGACGAGAAGTCGAAGACGCTCTACATCCAGGTCGGCGTCGGTACCGGCAACGCCGAAGGCACGTTCATCGGTGACCACGACATCTGGCGGCTGCCCGAGGCGGACGACCACCTGACTTCGCCTGCCGAACGTCATCTGCGCAACCGGCCAGTGTTCCGGGCCGCGGCGCCCGGGCAGCCGATCAGTCCGAACTTGGCCGGTCGGACAGCAGCGGCGTTCGCGCTCGCAGCGCAGGTCGAGGCACGGACCGACCGGAAGCTGGCGCGTCAGCACCTGGAGACTGCTGCGCAGATCTTCGCCCAGGCCAAGACGACTGACGTCGGACAGCTCGTCACGTCGCTCCCGTTCGCGTTCTATCCGGAATCGGCTTGGCGCGATGACCTCGAGCTGGGTGCTGCCGAGCTCGCGTTGGCAGCGCAGCGACTCGGCGATCCGCGGGCAGCCGGTTGGGTGCGACAGGCGTCGTACTGGGCCGGGCAGTATCTCGAGCATGAGGCCGGTGGCGACACGCTGAACCTGTACGACGTATCGGCGCTGGCGCACGCGGACCTGATCCGGGCGGCGCGTTCCGACCGTGCGTTGGTTGCGCAGCTTGCGGGTGACCTGCGAGCACAGCTTGCGATCGGCACGACCCGAGCGGCGCAGGATCCGTTCCGCGCGGGGGCGCAGTACGACAACTTTGACGCCGTACCGCACACGTTCGGTTTGGCGGCGACCGCGCGGCTGTATCGGCAGGTGACGGGTGACCGCCAGTACGACACCTTCGGTGCGCAGCAAATCGACTGGGCGTTCGGCGCCAACGCGTGGGGTGAGTCGTTCATGGTCGGCGTCGGGTCGAACGCGGGTCGCTGCCCGCATCACCAGATCGGTAACATCCTCGGCCGCCAGGTCGTCGGTGCGGTCGTCAACGGCCCGAACTCGGCCGGCCTGTTCGAGGACGGCCTCGGCGATCACCTCGACGGAATGAACCCCTGCCCGGTTAACGGCGTCGACCAGTACGCCGAGTTCACCGGTCGCGGTTCGCGGTACGTCGACGACGTCCGCTCGTGGCAAGCCTCCGAACCGGCCGACGACTTCGCCGCCATCGCGGTCTACGCCCTCACCCGCTGAGGGCCCGCGGTCGGGGGAGACTGAGCCCATGCAAGCTCAGACCCTGACTCTCCTCCGGCCGCGCTTCACCATCACCCACGTGACCGACGGTGTACCCGACGTGCCGGCAGGCGACTGGTGGGCCATGTCCCGAACCCCCGCCGGTATCACCGTCATTCGCGAGACCGGCGGCGCAGCCGAGCCCTGGCGAGCCTTCTACAACAACGAACCCCACGCCCTGGACCAGCCCGGCATGCTCGCCGCCATCGTCCACCCCCTAGCCGCCGCCGGCCTCTCGGTCTGCGCCGCCTCCACCTACCAAGCCGACCTGGTCCTCGTCGCCGAGGCGGACCTGGACGCAGCCATCGCAACCCTCCAAGCCGCCGGCCACACAATCGTCCCCGCCCCGTCGCCAACGACCTGAGGGAACCCACCGTGCGCAGGGATCGCTGTGCCGCGACTGAACCCACCGTGCGCGGGCCATCGCGCCGTGATTGAACCCTGTGCCGTTGGATGCGTTGGGGACGCGGTGCTGCAGGCCATCACAATTGGTCGCCGGCCCACCAGCCCAGGCGCGGGCGAGCCCGCGACGCACAGTTGTGATGGCCTGGCGGTCCGGGCAACCCCCTCAGCCCTGCGGGTGTGCACCCGGATCTCGCCGGCACGCACCTCCCTGCCGGCAACCACTTCTCCGGCACCACACTCCGCACCCTGAACCCCAGCTCGCACACCGGGTTCACTCGCGCCGCGCA
Source organism: Kribbella sp. NPDC056345 (assembly GCF_042262745.1). Taxonomy (NCBI): domain Bacteria; kingdom Bacillati; phylum Actinomycetota; class Actinomycetes; order Propionibacteriales; family Kribbellaceae; genus Kribbella; species Kribbella sp. NPDC056345. The sequence continues at coordinate 6,271 of NZ_JBHJQQ010000031.1, forward strand.
CCCCTTCCCCTCGCCGTCTGGCTGACTACCCACCGAGGGTTATGAAGCCGCACCCCATCGGCGCCCGCGAGTGGGTTCAGTGTGCGTGCAGGGGGCGAGTGTGCGGACCGTGCTGTTGGCAAACGTTCGCCGGCGACACGCTTGTTCCACTCGAGCCCCGCGCCGCACGATGGGTTCACTCGCGCGAGCACGGTGGCGCCAGTCGCGGTGCAGGGTGGTGCCGCGCGTGCAGGGTGGTGCCGGTCGCGCGTGCAGGGTGGAGAGGTTGCGCGTGCGGGGTTGCGGTACTGGGGGTTCGGTCGCGGGGGTTTGGGGGTGGGGGTTATTAGGGTTGGGGGGTGATTACTGCGGGGGCGATTGTGGCTGGGGTTCGGGCGGGGGTGTTGTCGGCTGGTGCGGTGGTCGGGGACGCGCTGGAGGCTGCTCGGCGGCTGGATCCGGTGCTGCACTTCCTGGAGGAGTTGGATGCAGACGGAGCGCTTCGGTTGGCTCGGGAGGTGGATCCGGCGGGGGCGTTGGCCGGGGTGCCGTTTCTGGTGAAGGCTCGGACGCCGCCGGGGTCGCCGATTCTGGAGCGGTTGATGGCGGCGGGAGCGATTCCGATCGGTACGGCGACGCGGGCGCGGCCGGGACCGGGGTCGCAGACGTATGGGTGGAACGGGCGTGAGTACACCCGGAACCCTTGGGACGTGACGCGGTCGCCGGGTGGGTCGACGGCTGGGGGAGCGGCGGCGGTCGCGGCGGGCGTCGTACCGCTGGCGACTGGAGGTGACAGTGGTGGGTCGCTCCGGATTCCGGCGTCGTTCTGCGGATTGGTGGGATTCAAGGGGACGTACGGCCGGGTCCCGCGGGCGGTGGGCCGGACGCTCGGCGGGCTGACCACGGCCGGAGTGATCGGCGCCAACCTCGACGATGTGATGCTCGCGACAAGTATCGTCAGTGGACCGCACCGGCTGGATCCGACCGCGTTACCACCTTGGCCGGTGCCGATACTTGCCGATGGCCCCTTTCGGGTCGCGTATCTGCCCACCCTCAGCAACCGGTACGCCGTCGATCCGGGTGTCGACCAGCTGATCCGGGACCGGCTGCCGGTCGTCGAGGTGATCGACGTACCGCTGGAACTGCTTCCGACCGACGACGCGTGGCCGGTGTTGTCCGCGCTGGATGCGGGACGAGGTGTCGAGGCCGCGGACGTGCAGCGGGCGCGCGCCGTACGGGATCACAACAACACCGCGCTCGCCGATCTCTTCAACGTCGTGGACGCGCTCGTCACGCCGACCACGCTGACTGTTGCCCATGGCTACGATCAGTACAACGAGAACATCATCGTCGGCGACCCGTGCTGGGCCTTCAACGTGACCGGGCATCCGGCGGTCAGTGTCCCGGTCGGGCTCCTGGACGGACTACCGGTCGGCGCGCAGGTGGTGACGCGGCACGGCGACGATGCGACCGCGCTTGCGGTGGCGAAGCAGCTGATGGTGGAGCTGAAGAGGCCTTAGCGCGGGTGCTTGGCGTGCCATTCCTTCATGGTCTGCTCGAGATCGTTGTGCACGAAGTTGAAGAACTCCGCGGCCTCGGAGAGCCGGCGGCCGACGGTCGTGTCGGCGCCGAAGAGGGCGGCACCGTACGCGCTGCTGGCGGCCCATTCGGTCAGGGCCTGGTTGCGGCGTTCGAGGATCGCGGCGAAGACGTCCTCGCGGATCCGGTAGTGGTCCTTGCGGGAGCCCGGCATCCGCTCCCGGGAGATGAACGACATCTGGATCAGCTGCCGGACCGCGCCGGAGACCGCGGGCTGGCTGATCTTCAACGTTTCAGCCAGTTCGGCCGCCGTCATGGTGCCGTTCGGGCTGACCAGCATCCGGCCCATCACCCGGGCGGACATCGTCGGTACGCCGCTGTTGGCCATCACACCCGCGAAGCGTTCGACGTACTGACTGATCTCTTCAGGGGTGGGCGCCATGATTGAACCCTACACAAACGAGCCCTCGTTCCCAGTGCCGGGAACGAGGGCTCGGGAGGCTGATCAGCTGAGCTCGAGACCCGGGTAGAGCGGGTGCTTGTCGAGGATCTCCGCCGAGGCCGCGCGGGTCTTGTCGGCGACCCCGTCGGCCAGCACGTACTTCGCCTTGGACGGCGCACCGGCCGCGGTGGTGGTCGGCGTGGTCGAGGACAGCACGTCGACGATTAGCTCGGCCACCCGGTCGAACTCGTCGGCGCCGAACCCGCGGGTGGTGAGTGCCGGAGTACCGATCCGGACGCCCGACGTGTACCAGGCGCCGTTCGGGTCGCGGGGGACCGCGTTGCGGTTGGTGACGATGCCCGCGTCGAGCAGCGCCGACTCGGCCTGGCGGCCAGTGATGCCGTACGACGAGACGTCCAGCAGGACCAGGTGGTTCTCGGTACCGTCGGTGACGAGCTTGACGCCACGCTTCATCAGACCCTCGGCGAGGGTGACCGCGTTGTCGGCGACTGCCTGCGCGTAGGTCTGGAAGGACGGCTGGCGTGCCTCGGCCAGCGCGACCGCCTTGGCGGCCATCGTCTGGCTGAGCGGACCACCGAGCACCATCGGGCAACCGCGGTCGACGGCGTCGGCGTACTCCGGCTGGCACAGCACCATGCCGCCACGCGGGCCGCGCAGCGACTTGTGCGTGGTCGTCGTGGTGACGTGCGCGTGCGGTACCGGATCGAAGTCGCCGGTGAAGACCTTGCCCGCGACCAGGCCGGCGAAGTGTGCCATGTCGACCATCAGGGTCGCGCCGACCTCGTCGGCGATCTCGCGCATCTTGGCGAAGTTCACCTTGCGCGGGTACGCCGAGTAGCCCGCGATCAGGATCAGCGGCTTGAACTCACGCGCCTTCCGGGCGACCTCGTCGTAGTCGAGCAGCCCGGTCTCGGGGTCGGTGCCGTAGGAGTGCTGGTTGAACATCTTGCCGGAGATGTTCGGGCGGAAGCCGTGCGTCAGGTGACCGCCGGCGTCCAGCGACATGCCGAGCATCTTCTGGTCGCCGAGCGCCTTGCGGAGCTTGGTCCAGTCCTCGTCGGACAGGTCGTTGACGTGCTTGGCGCCGACCTCGGCCAGCGCCGGGGACTCGATCCGCTGGGCCAGGATCGCCCAGAAGGCGACCAGGTTGGCGTCGATCCCGGAGTGCGGCTGGACGTAGGCGTGCGGGGCGCCGAACAGTTCACGGGCGTGGTCGGCCGCGGTCTGCTCGACGGTGTCGACGTTCTGGCAGCCGGCGTAGAAGCGGTGCCCGACGGTCCCCTCGGCGTACTTGTCCGAGAGCCAGTTGCCCATCGTGAGCAGGGTGGCGGGGGAGGCGTAGTTCTCGCTCGCGATCAGCTTCAGCGAGGAGCGCTGGTCGGCCAGCTCGGCCTTGATCGCACCCGCGATCGTCGGCTCGACGGAGGCGATCACCTCGAGCGCGTTGCGGTAGGCGGCCGACGCCTTGGCAGCATCGAAGGGTTGAGTCATCGTTGTCTCCTGCGGTTGCAGTGTTCGAGGCACCCAGGCGCACGGTGCCAACGCTTTTCGCTCCCCGGTGGTACTCCACCTCAGCGCGCCAGTCGCGACCCGCTCACCCTATCGTGCGCTCGACGATCTCCCGGAACGGTGTCGTGCGTGGCAGCGTCCCGAACACCCCACCCCAGTCCCCGGCCAGCCGCGACGCCACGAACGCGTCCGCCACCGCCGGTGTCGAGTACCGCACCAGCAGCGACGCCTGCAAGCACAAAGCCATCCGCGCCGCCAACCGCCGCGCCCCCGCCTCGTTAATATCCGCCAACCCCTGCAGTACGTCGTTCACGGCCGCATCCAACCGCTGGTCCGCACCCTGTGCCGCACCAACCTCCAGCAGCCAGGCCTCCAGCGACTCCGGCCGCCTCAGCGCGCGCAACACATCCAGCGCATTCACATTCCCCGACCCTTCCCAGATCGAGTTCAAAGGCGACTCCCTGAAGAGCAGCGGCAACCCCGACTCCTCCACAAACCCGTTCCCACCCAAACACTCCAGCGCCTCCGCCACCATGAACGAAGTCCGCTTACAAACCCAAAACTTGGCCAGGGGTAGAGCAATCCGCCTGAACGCCGCCTCCCGTTCGGGGCTGATGGGTCCGGCTGCGCCGGCCTGCTGGGAGGGATGGGAGCCGAGGCCAGCACCATCGCCCAGGGCGTGCGCCGCGCGCCGCTCCGCTTCCGAGCGGGCTATTTCGCGATCCGCTCCTTCCCCCTCACCGCGTGCAGTCGACGCATCTGCGGCCGCCGCCAAGCGCATGGCTAGGGCGGTGGCTGCTTCGCTTTCTATGGCTAGGTCGGCGAGGACGTTGAGCATGGCGGGTTTGTCGGAGAGCAAACCTCCGAAGGCGGAGCGGTGGTGGGTGTGCCAGGTGGCTTCTAGCAGGGCTCGTCTTTGGAGGGCGGCTGAGCCCAGGACGCAGTCGAGGCGGGTGGCGGCGACCATTTCGATGATGGTGCGGACGCCGGCGCCCTCGTCGCCCAGGCGGTAGCCGACGGTGCTGTGGAACTCGACCTCGCTGGAGGCGTTCGAGCGGTTGCCGAGTTTGTCCTTCAGGCGCTGGAGCGCGAACGTGTTCCGGTTGCCGTCAGCAAGCACCCGTGGGACCACGAAACAGGTCAGCCCGTCCGGCGCCTGGGCGAGCACGAGGAACACGTCGACCTGGGGTGCCGAGCAGAACCACTTGTGCCCGTCGAGCAGATACTCCTCGCCGGTCGGCGTGGCCGTGGTCAGGTTGGCCCGCACGTCGGAACCACCCTGCTTCTCCGTCATCCCCATCCCGGCCAGCACGCCACGCTTGGCTGCGCCGGGCAACCGTCGTACGTCGTACTCGGTCGAAGCCAACCGCGGAATCCACTCGGCCGCGAGCCGCTCGTCGGCCCGCAGTGCCGGCACCGCGGCGTACGTCATGGAGATCGGGCAGCTGTGCCCCGGCTCGACCTGGGACCAGAGGTAGAAGCCGGCCGCTCGGGTCAGATGCGGGGACGGCCGGGAACTCGTCCACGGCGCGGCCTGCAGCCCGAAGCCGACGGCCTGTTCCATCAGCCAGTGCCACGACGGGTGGAAGTCGACCTCGTCGACCCGGTTCCCGTAGCGGTCGTGGGTGCGCAGCACCGGCGGATTCTGGTTCGCCGGGAGCGCGTGGGAGAGCGCTTCCTCGGACCCCGCCACCGCGCCGATCCGGACCAGACCGGGGTCCGCGGGGAGGTCGCCGTACGGCCGCAAAGCGTCGCCGAGGGCCGCGTCGGTGGTGAAGAAGTTCACCCCCTGCAGTGGGGGAGCCTGATTCGTTACCGCGAAAGGGTCCGCCATATCAGTACGGTAAGCGGTATGGCACGTTCAGGGGCAGGGCCCGCGAGTGGGAGCTCGGTCTCCTTGGCATGGGTCCGCAAGATCCCCTCGACGATCTGGAAGCTGCTCACCCAGACGGTCGGGGAGTGTCTGCGCTACCGGGTCACCGGGCTGGCCGCCGAGGGCGCGTTCTTCGCGATCCTCTCGCTGCCGCCGCTGATCTTCGGGCTGGCCGGAAGCCTCGGGTACATCAGCCAGTGGCTCGACGTGGTCCAGATCGCCAAGATCAAGCTGGAGATCGCGGAGATCGCCGCGCGCGCACTCACCGACGACTCCGTGAACAGCGTCATCGTGCCGACCCTCGACAAGGTGCTGAACGGCGGCCGCCCGGACGTCATCTCGATCGGTTTCGTGCTCGCCCTGTGGTCCGGCAGCCGCGCGCTGAACGTCTTCGTCGACACCATCACGATCATGTACGGGATGGGCGGCAAGCGCGGCATCGTCCGGACCCGCGCACTCTCCTTCAGCCTGTACAGCATCGCTCTGGTGATCGGCGTGATCGTGCTCCCGCTGGTCCTGGCCGGGCCCGAGGCGGTCGACCACCTCCTCCCGCCCCGCCTCGACTTCCTCAACCAGCTGTACTGGCCGGTCGTCACGATCCTCTCCGCAGGCTTCCTGAACACGCTCTACCACGTGTCCGTGCCGGTCCGGACGCCTTGGGTCTCCGACCTGCCGGGTGCGTTCCTGGCGCTGTCGATCTGGATCCTGGGCAGCTTCGTACTCCGGTGGATCCTGCAGAGCACGGTCGGCGGTACGTCGATCTACGGTCCGCTCGCAGCACCGATCGCCGTACTGATGTGGCTGTACATGACCACCATCGCCGTGCTGATCGGTGCCGCGCTGAACGCGGTCGTGAACCGGCTCTGGCCGGCCCAGGTCCGCGAGCCCGCACTGCCGAAGTTCGCCGACGACGACGAGGTCGAGCCGGTGATGAAGGCCGAGCCGGATCCGCATCATCACGAGCCGGATCACGCGGAGCCGGATCTGCAGCGGCCGGAGTTCGAGCGGCCGGAGCTGGCGGTTGCGCGCCGGATCGAGCGGCTCTCCGAACGTGAGCCGGCGAAGGCACCGGCCGCGGAGGCCGCGCCCGCTCCGGTCGAGGCTGCACCCAAGACCGGGCCTAAAGCTGAGGCCGCCGCGCGGACGACCGAGGCCGAGGCGGCGCCTGAACCGGAGCCCGCACCGGCGGCCGCCGAAAACCCGGTGCGCACGACGAATCGGACGACATAGGCTGGTCGCGTCGCGATCACGGGTCCTCGATCAGGACCCGTCTGAACTGGAAGGGAGGCACCCCCGCCATGAGCCACTTACAGGCCTACCGCCGGGCCGTTGTCTCCCGTTCTGTCCGTCCGCTGAGCTGACCTCGCGGCCGGACCTTCCGAAAGGTTCGTCATGTCCGTGACACTGCAGGCTCTGGGACTCGACAGTTCCACGGCCGCCTTCTTCGAATCCGTCCCGGCCGAGCTGGTGCCAGGACGCGTCGCCCGGGTCGACAAGGGCCTGGCGACAGTTCTCACCGAGGACGGACCGGTCCGCGCCACGTGGTCCGGCGGTCTCCTCGGCGCGATCGCCGGTGATGCCCACGCAGCGCCCTGCACCGGGGACTGGGCAGTCCTGCGCCACTGGCCGGACGACCGCATCACCGTGGAGTCGCTGGCCCCACGCCGTACGGCGATCGTCCGCGCCGAAGTCAGCGGTACGTCGAAAGGCCAGATGCTGGCCGCGAATGTCGACGTGATCGCGATCGTGGTCGGTCTGCATCCCGAGCCGAACATCGGCCGGATCGAACGCTTCCTCACGCTGGCCTGGGAGAGCGGTGCCCGGCCGGTCGTCGTACTGACGAAGGCCGACCTGGTCGGTGACGCCGACGCCGTGGCCGAGGATGTCGCGGCGGCTGCGCCCGGGGCCGACGTACTGGTGTGTAGTACTGCGACCGGGGCGGGCATGGATTCCGTGCGCGAACTGGTGGCGGGGGATGCGACGCTGGCGCTACTCGGGTCGAGTGGCGCGGGCAAGTCGTCGCTGGTGAATGCGCTGGCCGGTGTGGAGCTGCTGGATGTTCAGGAGATCCGCGAGGACGGCAAGGGCCGGCACACCTCGGTACGGCGTGAGCTGGTCGTTCTGCCGGCTGGTGGCGTGGTGATCGACACGCCGGGGCTGCGGGGGATCGGCCTGCAGGAGTCGGGCGAGGGGCTGGCGGCGGCCTTCCCGGATGTGACTGGGTTCGCCGAGCACTGCCGCTTCAAGGACTGCTCGCACGACGGCGAACCGGGGTGCGCGGTGAAGGCGGCGCTCGAGGATGGGACGTTGCCGCACCGGCGTTACGAGAGCTGGGTGCAGCTGCGTAAGGAGGCGGCGTACATGGCGCGGCGCTCGGATGCGCGAGCGCGTGCGTTGGCGAAGAAGGAGTGGGCGCGCGCGAGCAAGTCCTACCGCCGGGACATCAAGCCACGGTAAGTCCTGACATGATCTAGGTATGGATCGTGCCGTTCTGATCACCGGTGCCTCACGTGGCATCGGTGCCGCCACTGCCCACGCCTTCGCCGCCGACGGCGATCGGGTCGCCGTCCACTACAGCTCCTCCCACGAGGCCGCCTCCAAGGTGCTCGCCTCCCTGCCAGGTAGCGGGCACGTCATGGTGCACGCCGACCTGGCCGATCCGGATGCTGTGCAGCGCATGGTGGACGAGGCCGCGGCGGGGTTGGGGCGCATCGACGTACTGGTCAACAACGCCGGCGTCTACCACCCGCACAAGATCCGCGAGACGACGTACGAGGAATGGCAGCAGGCCTGGACCGACACCCTGGCCGTCAACCTGATCGGCCCCGCGAACGCCACCTGGTGCGCCGTCCGCCACATGACGCGCGGCGGCCGCATCGTCAACGTCTCCTCCCGTGGCGCCTTCCGCGGCGAACCCAACCAGCCCGCCTACGGCGCCTCGAAGGCCGCCATCGTCTCCTTCACCCAGTCCCTGGCCCGAGCCCTCGGCCCCGAAGGAATCGCCGTCACCGCCATCGCCCCCGGCTGGACCACCACCGACATGGCCGCCCCCAACCTGGCCGGCGAAGGCCACAACCGCCGCCGCCTCGAAAGCCCCCTAGAACGAGTAGCCGCCCCCACCGAAGTAGCAGCCGCCATCCTCTACCTAGCCAGCCCCGCCGCCGAATTCGCCACCGGCACAATCCTCGACTTCAACGGCGCCTCCCACCTAAGGATGTAGCGCACCCACCCGTGGGGGGTTTGAACAAGAACTGGTGGCCGTGAACAACGTATTACTTGTTCACACCCACTCTGGAGTGTTCCCGCCCCCGGTCGGGAACTGGGGAACCTGCCGCCCTCGTTGCCGCGAACCGTAAGCCCACCCCAGCCGGAAACCGGGCAGCGTGCCGCAACCGGAGCCGCCGATGCGCAGCGAGGCGCAGGGGGTGCGGGTGGCGAAGCCCCCGCCGCGCGGCAAGCGAAGCGCAGCCGCACAAAACGACGAAGACGAGGCGGCGAGCGCTGGTAACAGCGCCGCACACCTCGCCTATCGACTTCGTGGACGATACTGGGATCGAACCAGTGACCTCTTCCGTGTCAGGG
>NZ_JBHJQQ010000032.1:0-7832 GCF_042262745.1 Kribbella sp. NPDC056345
CGATGCTGTTCTAGCGATCAGGCCTTCGAGCAGCAGATCGAGCCCGTAGTCGAACTGCTTGTCACCACCAGTGGTCCGGGCGAGCTCCGGCGCCATCGAAGACGCGGCCGCCGCGCTCGGCCACCGGCACACGCCGACGATGCGCGTGCACACCGCGCAGGGCCACCACGACTACTACTGGGCGCCCGCCAGCATGAAGCTCGGCAACAGCCTCGGCACGCTCAAGGGCCGCTTCGACGGCGACGTCCGCGCCGGCAACGCCTACGTCATCGGCCCCGGCTCCGTCCACGCCACCGGCGTCGTCTACGAATTGGAAGACGCCGACCGGCCGCCGGTTGCCGCGCCCACCTGGCTCCTCACCGCCCTCACCACCAAGCCCGCACCCGCCCCGGTCGCGGCCGGCCCCGCCCCGGCGCTGCAGCTGCCGCCCGCGCAGCTCGACGCCTACACCCGCCGCGCCGTCCAGGACGAGTGCGACGCCATCGCCCGCGCCGCCGACGGCGACCAGAACAACCAGATCAACACCAGCGCCTTCAACATCGGCACCCTCGTCGGCGCCGGAGCCCTCACCGAGGCCGAGGCCCGGCAGGCGCTGCTTGCCGCGGCCCGCGCGGGCGGCCATCCCGACGATCGTGCCATGCCCACCATCAACTCGGGGCTCACCGCTGGCATGGCCCACCCGCGCACCCCCTGGCCGCCCGCCGCGCGCGACCGCAACGCCTTCGCCGGACTCCTCCCCCCGCAGTCCGCCCCCGCCCCGCAGACGGCCACCAGCGGCTGGACCGAGCCCACCGAGGAGCCCGCCCCCACCCCAGTGCCGATGCCCGCCCGCGAATGGGACGACCTCGGCAACGCCGAACGCGTCATCGACCGCCACGGCAGCGAAATCCGATGGCTCGCCGACATCGAACGCTGGGCCTACTACGACAAAGGCCGCTGGAACCTCAAGGCCGCCAACACCGGCGTGTGGACCCGCGTCGTCGACACCATCAACCAGCTCGAGGACGAAGCCCCCAACTACAGCGACGAGCCCGTCACCGACGACAAGGGCAAGGAAACCGCCAGCCAGCACGAACAGTTCCTCGCCTGGGCCCGCAAGCAGCGCATGCGGCCCAAGCTCGCCGCCGCCCGCGAAGTCCTCCAGGCCTACCCCGCCGTCCACACCACCATGGACGCCTTCGACAAGCCCGAGATGCTCCTCAACGTCGCCAACGGCATCGTCGACCTCACCACCGGCGACCTCCGCGCCCACGACCGCGGCCTCTACCTCATGCAGCAGTCCCCGATCTGCTACGACCCGAACGCCACCTGCCCCATGTGGGACAAGTTCCTCGACGGCGTCATGCCCGACCTCGAGCGCCGCGCCTACCTCGCCCGCGTCGTCGGCTACAGCGTCACCGCCTGCACCGGCGAGCAGGTCATGTTCATCCACCACGGCGAGGGCCAGAACGGCAAAGGCGTATTCATGCGCGTCGTCATGGGCCTCCTCGGCGAGTACGCCCAGGCCGTGCCCGCCTCCACCCTGATGGCCAAGCACGGCGACGGCGGCATCCCCAACGACATCGCCCGCATGGTCGGCAAACGGCTCCTGTCGACGTCCGAGACCGGCCGCAACGCGGAAGGCCGCGGCAAGCCCCTCGACGAGGAACTCGTCAAGCGGCTCACCGGCGAAGACCCCGTGTCCGCCCGGTTCCTGAACGCCGAGTTCTTCGAGTTCAAGCCCGTCGGGAAGATCCACCTGGCGACCAACCACCTGCCCGACGTGTCCGGCAGCCACAGCATGGCCCGCCGCCTCCAGGACATCGGCTGGGACGTCATCGTCCCGCCGGCCAAGCGGATCCAGGGCCTCGCCGAGAAGATCCTCGCCCGCGAAGCGGCAGGCGTCCTCAACTGGGCCATCCGCGGCTGCCTCGACTGGCAGAAGCAAGGCCTGGCCGTCCCCGAGTCCGTCACCGCCAAGACCCGCGAGCACATCGCCCAGTCCAACCCGCTCGCCACATGGCTGGAAGAGGAGACCGACGACGTCGCCGACGCCGTCACCGAGAACGGCCATCTGTACGGCAGCTACAAGACGTGGGCCGAGAAGGCCGGGATCCGGCACCCCATGTCGATGAAGGCGTTCACCGTCCGCCTGCAGGAGCAGGGCTACGCCCAGTCCAAGGACTCCAGGACCCGCCGCGCCGTGACGCTCGGTCTCGCCATGGCCTTGCTCGGAGGTGCCCGATGACCGGCCGTGCGAAGGGGTCTGCGAAGGGGTGCGAAGGGGTTGCGAAGGGGTTTGCGAAGGGGTCTGCGAAGGCTTTGACCTGCAAGTCGAAGGGGTCGAAGGGGTTTTTCTACGCCCACGCACATAAGGAGAAGGAAAACCAGCAGTGCCTCTATGCAAGGGGAGCAGCGCAAAACCCCTTCGACCCCTTCGCACCGCAGGTCAACCCCTTCGCGCACCCCTTCGCACATGCCTTCGCAACCCCTTCGCACCCCTTCGGCGGCGCCTGATGGCCAGCCTGCCCGCGCACCTCGTCGCCGCCCGCGCTGAGGCCTCCGCCCAACGCCCCCGGCACCAGCCGTGCCCCCGCTGCCAAGCGGACACGATCGTCGCCCGCACCGCGGACCGCGTCGCCGCCGTCGACGTCCGCGCCGACCCGCACCCCGTCGACCCGGCCACTGCGCCGGCCGGACGGCTCCTGTGGTGCCTCGTCCAGCACAAGCACCTCCCGGCGCGCATCCGCTGGCGCGACCGCTGGCACGCCACCGCCTGCACCCATCAAGTCCTCGCCGACCACGAATGCCGACCCCGACCCGTCCAGGAGACCCTGCTGTGAGCCAGTCCTTCACCATCGAACTTCCCGCCGGGCTGCCGCTGCTGAACGCGAACCGGCGCACCCACCACCACGTCCGCGCCGAGCGCACCCGCACGATCCGCGCGGCTGCCATCGAGGCCGTGGCCGGGCACCGCCCGCTGGTGGAGGCGCTCGCCGCGGCCAAACCCAACGCGCTGTTCGAGCGGGCCCGCATCGTCGGCTACTACCGCCCGGCCCGCGCCGGCCGCGCCGACCCCGCGAACTGGTACCCCTCGTTCAAGGCCGCCGTCGACGGCCTGGTCGACGCCGGGCTCCTGGACGACGACGACCACACCCGCCTCGTCGGCCCGGACATGCGCCTGGGCAGCAAGACTGCGGGCGGGCAACTCGTCCTCGTCATCAGCGACGCCACCGGCTGGACGGACATCAGGGAATGCCAGACGCCCGCCTACGCCGAGGGGCCGTGCCACTGCACGCACTGCGACCCCAGGTCGCGCGGTCTGGTCGCCGAGGACGGTGCCGCGTGAGCGAGCAGCCCACCCTCGTGTCCGGCATCCCGGCCGGCCTCACCGTCCGCGGCCTGGACCGCGACGACACCCCGGTCGCGGACTGGCTGTGCGGCTGCGGCCACCACCAGCGCGCCACCGGCCGTCGCGACGTTCTCGCCCTGACCGCCCGCGTCACCGTCGGCCACTGCCCCCACGGAGCCGCCGCGTGATCCCCGACGCCGTGCGCGCCGTCATCGCCTCCGTCATGCAAGAACACCCCGCAGCCAGCCCCGACCTGTTGTCCCGCCTCGTCGTCGCCGAACTCAAGGCGCTCGGCTGGCACATCACCGCCGGCCGCCCCGCCACCGCCTCAAGGAGCAACTGATGTCCAGCGCCGAACTCTTCGCCGACGCCATCGACACCGCAGTTGCGCTCGGCTGGGCTCTCCTCGCCTGGGTCGCCGTCTTCGCCGCGGCCGGCACCCTCGCCCTCCTCGGCACGATTGCCGTCCTCACGGCCGCCGCACGCGCCCTGTGGCGGCGCACTGTCCGCCCGTCCTGGGCGCGCAGCAGGCGCGCAGCCGCTCACGACTACCGGGAAGCCGCGTGATCGCCTACGCGCTCGCGTTCGGCCTCGTCGCAGGCCCGTTCATCAGCGCCGCCCTGCTTGGCCTCCACCGGGCAGGGCGCGCGATCCGCCGCCACACCCGAAAGAGGCACCCGTGACCTACCTCCTCGCCGCCCTCTTGGCCCTTGCCGCCGGCTGGTGCTGGGGCCACCGAACGGCCCGCATCCGGTACGTGCCCGTCGGCGCCGCCGCCCGCGACGACGACGCCGCGTTCATCGCCAACGAGCGCGCCCGCTTCGACGCGATCGTGGCCGGCCTGGACATCCCCGACGACCCGCGGAGCGCACGATGACCGAGCCCACCGACCCGCTGAACCTTCTCCGCGTCCTCGCCGACCGAGCCGCCCGCGGCGTCCTCAGCGAGGCCGAGGGCGTGGCACTGCGCCGCCGTGTCGAGCAGATCATCAACGGCCGCGCCACGTGGAAGGCCAAGGCCGAGGAGATCGAACGTGATCGCGACCGGATCGCCGCCGAGCTGGCTGCTGAGCGGCGCCGGACCGGGCAACGACGCGCGGCGACCCAGCAGGCGGAGGCCGCCATCGAGCGCGTGCGGCAGATGACCGACGCGTGGGAGCAGCGGCTGCCGGACACGATCCGCACCGCTACCGCTGTCGAGGCGATTCGGACCGCCCTCCCGGAGCCGAAGGAGCAGAGCACCCCGTGAACGACTGCGGACTGTGCGAGCGGCAGCTGGAGCACGGCTACCTGTGCGACGGCTGCACTCGCGCCACCACCCAGCGCCTGGAGCGCATGCCGCGGCTCTGGGCCGCGCTGGAGGCGTTCCTCGCCCCCGGCAGCAGCGGCAGCCCCCAGTACGGGCGCACCCGGCCTTGCGAGGCGCCGCTGCCCGCTCGCGAGGACGTGCTCAGCCTCCGCGCGGCCGGCGGTATCGCCGGAGTCCTCGAGGACTGGCGGGCCGCCATGCAAGCCGACCGCGGCTGGGGCACCCCCGCCGTCCCCGCCGACATTGGCCGCCGCGTCACCGTGGCCGCCCGCGCCCTCACCATCAACATGGACTGGATCGCGAGCAGCTGGCCGTTGGCCGGGGAGATGGCGGTCGAGGTGCGCGGCCTGGAGGGCGACGTGCTTACGATCGTCGACCCGGAGGACCCGGAGGAGCGCAAGCGCCAGCACGGCACACGCATTGGACTGTGTGTCGCCGCCTTCCCCGACGGCCAGGTGTGCGGGGCCGTCCTGCGCTCCTACCCCGGGGAGGCGACGCTGACGTGCCGCTGGTGCGGCACCGAGTACCAGCCGAAGGATTACTTGCTGCTGAAGCAGCTCCAGCCGAGCGAGGCCGCGTGAGCAGTACGCAATGGGGGGTTGCGCATAACGGGGGATGCGATACCCTTGGGGAGGTGAAGACGCCCCCATGGCGGGACCGGATCCGCACGGAGGACGAGTTGCTGGAACAGCTCGAAGCCCAAGCGGAACAGGCCCGCAGACGACGAGCGGAAGCCCTGAAGGAAGGGGCTGGCGAACTCGGCAGCGTCTACGCCCTGGCGAAACAGCTGAACCTCAGCTGGACCGCCGTAGCGAAGGCGATCAAGAAGTACACAACCGAATAGACAGCGAGGGCCGGACAGCAGCTCTCCACGGTGCTGGAACACCGAGGAGGCGCGCGCGCCGCCCGACCCTCTACCGAACATCCTGATCAGAGCAGGAGTCGGCATGCCCGATCATTTCGCGCGCCCCGTCGGGGCCGCAAGTTCCCCCACGCCCCGGCGGCTGGTCGCCGGAGGCTTCATCCGTCGCACGGCCGCCAACGCCCGCCTCGCCGAACTGCACCGGCTGTGCCGCGCCGACTACGAGAGCAACGCCGCCCGCCGCGTCCAGAACCACCGCGACGACGCGTTCCTCATCGCACGGGGCACCGAGCGAGGTGGTGCGCGATGAGCACCAAGCCCACCCCCGACGAGGTGCGCGACCTGCGCGCGCTCCTCACCGCCGTCCTCGACGCGATCACCCTCCCGTGCGACGCCCCCGGCTACGAGGCCCGCCTCGTCGAGCGTGCCGGCTGGGCTCTCACCGTGCGCAAGGCCCTCGACGAGGACCCCGCAGACCTCGGCTGGAACGTCGACTACCTCCGCCAAAAGCTCGCCCAGGAGGAGACCAAGGCGGCCAAGCGCCACGCCGAGCGAGGTGGCGCGCGATGAGCACTCCGATCGACGACGCCACCCGCGCCACCGTGCGCCAGCTCGCCGACAAGGGCATGAGCCACCGCGCCATCGGGCGCCAGCTCGGCATCCACCACAGCACCGTGGCGCGCGCCCTCCGCGCCACGGACGAGCCGGACGCGCCAGCCGCCGAGCCGGGCACCGAGCCGGACGAGCCGCGCCACGAGCCACAGGACGCGCCACCCCACGAGCCGGACGAGCCGGACGCCGCGCCACCCCCGCCGACCAGCGGCGCACCCCGCGCGCCACGGCTCATCCACGACCTGCCCGCGTGGCTCGTCCAGGACCTGAACATCCTCGTTGACCCGTTCACGGGCCGCCTGCCCGAGCCGGTGGCGCGCGCCATCCACACCGCCGCTGAGCAGCGGCGCGCCACCTGGCGCGCCAACGCCGTACGGCGCGCGAGCCACCCGAGCCACGACACCGCCACGGCGCAGTAGGCGGCGCGCCATGTGGCTCGCCGCGCTCGCCGCGTTCTTCGTCCTCGCCACCGGTGGCGCCCTCGTCGGCCTCGCCCTCGTCGACCGGCGCACCATCCCGCCCATTACCGGGACGTGCGCGCTCATCCTCACCCTCGTCGCGCTCGCCGTGACCGTCCTCCACTGAAGGACCCCGCTGTGCCGTACATGGCCATCAACCTCGGCGGCGTCGCCCTCGGCGTCGGCATCATCATCCTGTTCGTCATGCGCTGGGTCATGCGCGAGAAGCGCAGGCTCGGAGCCCTGATCCCCTTCGTCCTGTCCGTGCTGTACGGGATGCTCGCCGCCCTCGCAGCGCTCGGCTCCGTCTCCGCCCTCGGCGGTGTCACCTGGGTCGCCCTGTGGGCGGGCAACGTGGCCGGCTACGCCGCGCTGGTGTGGGGGATCGGCGGCAACGCCCCGGACGTCACCCGCGCGAATCAGCTGGTCCTCACCGACGGCGGGTACGTCGTCGTCTTCCTGATCACGCTCGTCCTTCTCGGCCTACTCAAGTGGGGCCCCCGCCAGGCCAACGCGAAGATCGTCCTCGGCTGCCTTGCCGGAGTCCTGATCGCCCTGTCCGGCAACGTCGCCGGGGTGGCCGCGATCCCGCTGGGGTCGAGCGCCAACCTCCTCGGCAGCGGCTTCACCGGGGTGTTCGGATGAGCACCACGGACACCGAGCAGCCGCTCGTCGAGGCCGAGGCCGGCGGGATGAGCGAGCGCACCGCCCGCCTGGTCCTCGTCGCAGTCCTGCTGCTCGCCATGTGGGGAGTGGTCGCCGCCGTCCCCGAGACCGCCTACGTCGTCGTCGGCGTACTGCTGTGCCTCGCCTGGCAGCGCGCCACCCGGTGGTTCGCCCGCCGCCGCCAGGACGACGAGGACGAGCCCGCGGCCGAGGAAGCCCCGGACGTCGCCGCCGCGCTGCGGACGCTGTCCGGCGACGGCCGGCACGTCCTCCTCACCGAGCTGCAGAAGGCGGTCGGCGCGCCCGACACGAAGGCCGTGCGCACCCTGCTGAAGGCCGCCGGCATCCGCGTCAGGTCGGGCGTGCGCACACCCGCAGGGAACGGGCCGGGCATCCACCAGGACGACATACCGGCCCCCTCCCCGGCCGAGAGCGACGCCCACTCAGACGCGTGTTGTTGCAGGTCAGGCAACAACACCAACGCCAACAACGCGCCCGAGGACCCCTGGAACATCAGGTGCTCGAACAGGTGCGCAAAACCGGTCAGACCGGGTGGCTCGTGACGCGAACCCACGTCGTACCAGAGGTTGACGGC
>NZ_JBHJQQ010000033.1:0-7007 GCF_042262745.1 Kribbella sp. NPDC056345
CGACGCGGCGGGCGCCGATCTGCTCGGTGGTGTACTCGAACTCGGCGCCGGCGTCGCGCAGGAACGCGTGCACCTCGTCGCGGCCCCGGAAGGTCACCAGGTCGGAGTTGAACGCGTAGTCGTCGGACCGCTCGAACCGCACCCCGCCCGCCATGCGCACGAAGTACTGGGAGAAGTCACCGAACGCGACGGACTTCGCGGTCGTGCCGACAGCGGCCACGTTCGGGTCGGTGTGGACCGGCTTGCCCAGCAGCGTGTCCGGGACGCCGACCTGGATGGACGGCTGCCACAGGTACTGGTCCTGCTTGTCCTTCAGCTTCCGGGCGGTGCCGAGGGTGGCGTCCCGCATCAGCCAGCCGCACGAGGCGCTG
Organism: Kribbella sp. NPDC056345; assembly: GCF_042262745.1. NCBI lineage: Bacteria > Bacillati > Actinomycetota > Actinomycetes > Propionibacteriales > Kribbellaceae > Kribbella > Kribbella sp. NPDC056345. The sequence goes on from NZ_JBHJQQ010000033.1 coordinate 372, forward strand.
TTCCGGTACGGGGCGATGACGCTGTAGTACAGGTCGATCAGGTCGTCCGCGGTGAACGCGCCGCCAGCGCCGGTGCCGCCGGTCTTGCCGGTCGACGCGGAGGTGATGATGCCGGTCGGCTTGGAGGAGCCGTCGCCGGTGATGGCGTGGGTGCCGAACGCGTTGCCCAGCGCGCGGCCGGCCTGCATGGCGAGGTAGCTCTCCAGGTCGACACCGGTGTCGGTGAGCAGCTCGGTGGACGCCTGGAGCAGGACGCCGTACTTGTAGGCGCCCAGGGTGCGCTTGGCGAACGCCGGGTCGGACTTGGGCAGGTTGGCGGCCTCGGCGGTGAGCGCGGCAGTCGAGTGGGCCGTGGTCACCGGGATCTCGATGGTCTCGCCGGAGGCGGTGTTCAGGACCGTGGGCCCGGCCATCATCAGACCGGACACCTCGATGAGGTGGGCCATCAGGCGGCCGTAGAACGTGGTGGGCACGGTGTTGCCGCCCGCGGTCGCGGTGCCCTTGGTCAGGTCACGGAAGCTGACCCCGTCGGGCTTGGCGATGTCGATGCCGCGCATCTCGCCGCGCGCCCACCGGCGCAGCTCCGAGTCCTGCTCCTGCGGCTGCTGCCGCTGGTCGGCCGGCTTGGCGAGGAGCTTGGCGAACGCGTCCTCGGCGTCCTTGGTGCGCTGCTCCGCCTCGAGGAGGTCCTTCGCCCGGGCGTCGATCTTGTCGAGGTCGGTGTTCAGCGCCTGGTACTGCGCCTCTTCCTCCGCCGACAGGTCCCGCTTTTCCTTCTCGGCGGTGTCGAGCAGCGCCTTGGCCTGCTCCCAGATGTTCGCCCGGCGCTCCTGCAGCGCCTTGATGTGGCTGGACATGTGCCCTCCTGGGCATGACGACGACACCCGCGACCGTGCGCCGGGGTGCCAGTGGATGGGTGGGTGAGGTGGGTGTCGCCCTGCCTCAGAAGGTGCGGCGCTTCACCAGCTCGGCGCGCCGCTGCCGTACCGCCACGAGCGGGTGGGTGTCGCCCTGCCCGCCCGGCGGGATGATCGTGGGGGCCGGGGCCCCGAGGAACCGCTTCAGCTCACCGGCCTCGGCCGCCGCCCGCACCTCGGCCAGCTCCGCGCCAGCCTTCTCAGCGAGGGACCGCAGGCCTGTGGACGTGTCCAGGTACGCCGGATCGTTGACCGGGGCCACGTCGACCAGCTGCCCGGACAGCAGCGTCCGCACCGGGAACCCGTCGTCCGTCATCGCCCAGTCGTCCTCGAACGTGTAGAACGCGAAGCTGGATTCGGTGACGTCGCCGCGCTGCACCAGCTCGAACACGTCCGCCCGGGCGGCCGGCACGTCGACGCTGTAGTCCAGGCCCGTGCCGTCCGTCTGCAGCCGCAGCGTGCTCGCCCGCGTCGTGCCGAGCAGCATGTTGTTGTCGTGGTTGTAGCGGGCCATCACGCGCGGCCAGCCGTCACCCTCGGACTTCGCGAAGAACCCCGGGTCGATCCGCTCGACGAACCCGCCCAGGTTGCGTGACAGGGTGTTGAACTTCGCGGCGTACCCGCCGATCGTCCTGCTGTCGCCGGCCGCCCGGACCTCGACGAGGCCGCGCGTGAACCGACGCTCACTGTCGCCGTTCACTTCTTCTCGCTTCCGTCCGGGGCCACATTGCCCAGTGGCGTGTAGTCCTGCCCGAGCCCGCCGGGCAGCGGCGGCTCATCCTCGTGACGCCGCAGCTCGTCGATGTTGTTCAGCCCGATCGAGCGAGCGATACGGTGCGCCTGATAGCGGGTCAGCGTGTCGGTGCGCAGCATCGCGCTCGCGTTGAATCGGGCCTCCTCGGTGGGTGGCCGCAGCCAGGAGAACGCTTCCTCCAGGCGGGCCAGCCACGGGCGCAGCGTCCACGTCAGCAGGTCGATACTGTTCTGCTCGACCGTGGCGTAGGTGAGGCTGCCACCCGTCTCACCACCGACCTTCTCCGGCGGCACCCCGTAGATCGCGGCGACCTGGTTCGCCGTCGCCTTGATGGTCTCCAGGAACTGCGACTCGTTCGCCGGCACCGAGATCGCCCGGTACTTCACGCCGTTGCCCAGCGCGACCACGTCCCGGCCTTGGGCGGCCTCCTTGAACCGTGCCTTCAGCACGGTCGCGGCGCCCTGGTCCACGGCCATGTCCGTCTCCAGGACTGCGCTTGGCGTGGACCCGTTGGCGAACCAGTCCCGGCCGAACTGGTTGGCCAGCAGCCCGGCCTCCGTCGTCGTCGCGAAGTACGCGATCGGCGACAGCCCCAGGATCTGCCCGGGCACCGTGTAGGCGGGGATGTGGAACATCTGCCCGTCCTCGAGGCGCCGGCCCTTGTAGCACCAGACCGGGACGGCGGCGAGGTTGTCCTGGATGCTCACGTCGTCCGGGTGCAGCCACTCGATCTGGCTGGGCCAGCCGTCCGGGCCCCAGGCGACGATCAGCCCGTAGGCGTTGCCGCGCAGCGTCAGCGACGTCATGCACCGGTGCAGCCAGTCATACCGGAAGCCAGCCGCGGCCGGGCGCCGGAACAGCGGGGGCAATGGCAGCCGCTGCCGGTCCTCTCCGTCCGCCCGGTAAAACTTCAGAGGCAGGGAGGCCACGGAGTCCGCGAGCAGCCGTGTGGCCGCGTAGACGGGCCCCAGCCGCAGTGCCCGTTCCTGGCTGGTGCCGCGCAGCACGGCCGGGTCCGAGCCCGACCCCCACACGTCCTGGTACGAGATCGCCCGCTTCAGCGCCGTCCGGCGGAAGGGCCACCACTTCACGACTGCCCCCTCACCACACGTTGTTCAGGATGTCGCCCGGCGGTTCTTCTACCTCGGCGGTCAGGCCCCACTTGGCGAGGGTCCCGGCCACCAGCGGGCTGATGTCTACGGACGGGATACGGCGGGCCCACGCCCACGCGTCGCCCAGCGTCCGCTTCTGCGCGCCGGCCAGAGCCGACGCCAGCGGCGCATCGTCGAAGTGCGTCAGGGTCTGCGTCGTTACGGCGTCGTAGAACTGGGCGCACGCCGCGGCCATCTCCCGCGCCTTCGGCTGCACGACTGTCACTCCGAGCCCGGTCTCCTTGTCCTCCAGGTCGCCGATCAGCGACCCGGCCGGCCCCGCCCCGTCGATCACCCAGCACCGCGGGTTCCATTTCCCGTGCAGTTCCTTGGCGCGCTCCAGGATCCAGCCCGTACCGGGCCGGTGGTCGATGACCGTCACGTGCACGCCGCCCAGGTACCGGAACGCTGCGCTGATGGCCGCGTGCGACCGCTCCGGGGTCATGTCGATGGACAGCGCCACCGGCCCGGCCTGCCGCGCCTCAGCGACCGCCGAGACGTCCCCGACGGCCAGGGCCCGCCACGCCTCCTCGGCGATGACCTGCCACGTGTCGGCCTCGTCGGACGGGTAGTCGCCTACACCGAGCCGCTCACGCTCGAAGATGCCGCTGGACCCCAGCGAGGCCCGCTCGTTCCGGACGAACTCCGGGGTGATCAGGAGGCCCAGCGACGGGTTCGCCTTCGCCCACGACGCCGGATCGTCCGAGCTGTCGTGCTCCGTGCAGCCGGGCGGGCATTCGTCCAGGTGCGGGTCCACCGACCACTCGAAGTAGGCCAGGGACGGGTCCGGCTTCCCGGCCTCCAGCGCGGCCAGGGCTCGGCGCCGCAGACGGGCCAGCTGCACCGAGGGGGCGCCGATTCCGGCGCTGCCCAGGTACCAGAGCTGCGGGTTCTCGACGGCGGACATCGTCGGCATCAGCGCGCCCATCGCGTCGTCGCCGAGGATCATCGCCTCGTCCAGGATGTTGCAGTCGCCGGTCCAGCCACGGCCGGAGCCGCCGGAGCGGGCGATGAACTGCAGGGACTGCCCCGTCGTCAGCGTGATCGACGTCTCCGTCGTGTTGTTCAACATCCGCTTGACGCGTTTCCGCAGGTCAGGGCACCCGAGGATCAGGGACTGGATCCGCTGGAACGCGACTCGGCTCGTCTTGAACTCATGCGCGCTGTGAATGATCAGGCGCTCGCCCAGCAGGAACAGCCCCGCCAGCTCCCTGGCCTCGATCACCCCGCCCTTCCCGTTCTGCCTGGGCACGTTCACGGCGCACTCGAACGCCGCCCACTGGCCGTCCTCCCGTTCCCGCAGCCCGACGTCCAGGACGTGCTGCTGCCACGGCATCAGGTCCAGGCCGGCGTGCGCGGCCAGCTCGACCGCCTCCCGGCCAGCCGAGGACAGGAACGTCGGCGGCGCGGTGAACAGGCGGGGCCGCTGGGCACCGCGCAGCAGTTCAGGCTCGGCGAGCACGGAGCCTCCCGTCCTGCCGCTTCCTGGCCAGCTCGTCCACCCGGTCGGTCTCTTCGGCGACCGGCGCGAGCTTGTGCAGGGCCTCGAGCGCGGCCCGTAGTTCGCGAGCGGCGTTCGCCTTCGCCGTCGCCCCGTCCTTCCCGTCCATCACCTGGGCGAGGGTGAGGGCGAGTTGCGCCAGGCCAGGGGCGATATCGCCGACCCGGAGCCGTGCAATTTCGGCGGCGGTCCCTTCGACGTTGGTAGCCATGATCACCCCCGACCTGTCACTGAGAGTCACGTCACGGAGGGTGACCGCCTGCTAAATCGCTGGCGTTCGCCTCGGCGGATTAGCGAGTACAGGCCCCGTGTAAAAAATCGGGCGACAAGGGCGTTTGGGTCGCCCGGTCTTGCGCTCAAAAAGTAGTCGGGGCCTTGATCACCATTCGAGCGTCGCGCCCGTCGTCTCGGTCTTCGTCGCCGATCGTGACCGGTACCAGCGGGTGGCCACCCTGCGCATCTCGGGGTCTCGCATGGCCTCGATGCGGGCCATCACGATGCTGCGCCCGGGGTCGACGGCGATGATCTGTGCGTCCATGCGCCGGTAGCGGGCGAGCCACTTCGAGGTGGGCATGGTGTGGATCAGGTAGACGTCGACCTTGTCGCGGTGCTCGAACGCCTCGAACATCGCGGCGTAGCGGGCCTTGTGGGCGACGCGGAGCAGGAGCGGGTCCTGGTTCCAGTTGGGGGCGCCTGGCCCGGCGAGGGCGCGGGTGATGCGGTCGAGGTCGATGACGATGTCGCTGGGCTTGGCCCTGCTCTCGATCCAGCTCGTCTTGCCTGCGGCCGGCGGTCCGGTCACGATGTACAGCACGGACCGTCACCACCTCAGCTGGGGTCGCCGGGGGCTGGGCTTCGGTGACGCTGTGCGGTTGCCGCGGCTGCTGTTGCAGCGACGGTGCGCGGGCCGGGCGTTGGCCTTGTCGAGGAGCGAGCCGCCTCGCGAGAGCGGCTGTTCGTGGTCGAGGGTGAAGGACAACGGGTGCCGGGCGTCCAGCTCGTAGCCGATGTTGTGGCCGCACCACCAGCAGGGGAGTCGCTGGGCTCGGAGCCAGTCGACGAGGCGGCGGTAGGGGCGCCCGTTGCGCGGGTTGCCGGCCACGGGCGCCACCTCCCACCAATCTACGGCGCGGGGGCCTCCGTGCACGTCGGGTCGTCGAGGCAGTCCTGCAGCTCGTCGCGGTTGGCCCGGTTGAGCTGCTGCAGGCCTTCCATGTAGCGGTCGATCCGGTCGCCCTCGGGCAGGCCTTGGCAGGGGCTCGGCTCCTCGTCCATGCCTGCGTCGGGGCTGTCCTTGATGAGGTCTGCCCAGGCGGTGACGCATGCCTTGCGTGCGGCGGCCTGGTCGACGGTCTTGGTGGCGGTGACGGTGGGCTGCGGCTTGTCGTCGCTGCTGCCGCTGCTGCAGCCGGTGGTGAGGGCTGCGAGGGCGAGCAGGGCGGCGCAGGCGGCTCCGCGGGCGGTCATGGTTCCCCCCATGGGTGTTCGGATGCTGAACGGGCATCATCCGCTGCGTGTTGGTCGCTTGGGGGGTCTGTGGCTGTGTTGTGACGCGTTGGTGTCCGCCGCCGGGCGCCCCGCATCCCGCGGGTGCCCGTGATCCCCGCGTGGGGCCGCCTCCAGCCCCGGGCGCCAGGCGACGGACGGACACGACGCAGCCCCGGCCGGGTGGTCCTGGCCGGGGCTGCGTCGTGTGTTTGTGGGCACAGTTGTGCACGGCGATCGTCACACACCGTCTGACCTGCGGTCAAGCCGCTTGGCGTTCAGCGCGCTTGACGGCGAGCGCGGTGACGTCGACCGCTGCGAAGTACGGGAAGCGCTCGGTGCCTCCGGAGCGCTCGAGCTGGCCGCGGTAGACGAGGTTACGGAGGGCTCCGGCGCTGATGCCGCCGAGGACCTCGCGGGTCTGGGTGGCGGTGAGGTGACCGGGCCGGATGATCTGCGACTCCATGTCTCCATGATGCGGCTGGCCCCGCCGCGACGGGGGATTACGCGGCGGGGCCCGGTCTCAGTGTGGCAGGCGGCTGCTACTTGTCCAGCCGTTCCAGGGTGACCTCGTTCTTGCCCTGCGCGCGCTGCTGCTGCGGCGGGGGGAAGTGGCCGCCGCGGGAGGCCTGGTAGGTCGTCTCGTGCCCCTTCAGGCGGGGGTCGTCCTGGCGGATGGGCTTGGGGAATCCGAGTGCCATGATGGCGTTCCTGTCTCTTCGTTGGGATGGGACCGGGGCGGCCGGGATGCGGATCCTGCGGGAGCACCTCAGCGAGGTTGTCGAGGTGAGTGCCGGCTCGGTGTGCGATGAGCTGGCGGAGAGCGGG
>NZ_JBHJQQ010000034.1:0-3290 GCF_042262745.1 Kribbella sp. NPDC056345
TGCTGGGGGTCCTGTTCATATTCTGGGAACCGTACAGTGAACGCGAGTTACTTGTAGCGCAGCGGTCTGTGTCATCGCCAACCAGTGGTTGGTGTGTGACAAGCCCTCGGCCTATTAGTACCAGTCAGCTCCACACCTTACGGTGCTTCCACTTCTGGCCTATCAACCCAGTGGTCTACTGGGGGCCTTACCCGGTTAACCCGGTGGGAGACCTCATCTTGAAGCGTGCTTCCCGCTTAGATGCTTTCAGCGGTTATCACTCCCGAACGTAGCCAACCAGCCGTGCTCCTGGCGGAACAACTGGCACACCAGAGGTTCGTCCACCCCGGTCCTCTCGTACTAGGGGCAGCCCTTCTCAAGTCTCCTGCGCGCGCAGCGGATAGGGACCGAACTGTCTCACGACGTTCTAAACCCAGCTCGCGTGCCGCTTTAATGGGCGAACAGCCCAACCCTTGGGACCTACTCCAGCCCCAGGATGCGACGAGCCGACATCGAGGTGCCAAACCATCCCGTCGATATGGACTCTTGGGGAAGATCAGCCTGTTATCCCCGGGGTACCTTTTATCCGTTGAGCGACGGTGCTCCCACATGCCACCGCCGGATCACTAGTTCCGACTTTCGTCCCTGCTCGACATGTCTGTCTCACAGTCAAGCTCCCTTGTGCACTTACACTCGACACCTGATTGCCAACCAGGCTGAGGGAACCTTTGAGCGCCTCCGTTACCTTTTAGGAGGCGACCGCCCCAGTCAAACTACCCACCAGGCACTGTCCCTGATCCAGATAATGGACCTAAGTTAGACAGCCAGAACAACCAGAGTGGTATTTCAACGATGACTCCACCCGAACTGGCGTCCGAGCTTCACAGTCTCCCACCTATCCTACACAAGTTGTACCGACCACCAATACCAAGTTGTAGTAAAGGTCCCGGGGTCTTTCCGTCCTGCTGCGCGTAACGAGCATCTTTACTCGTAATGCAATTTCGCCGAGTCCACGGTTGAGACAGCGCCCAAGTCGTTACGCCATTCGTGCAGGTCGGAACTTACCCGACAAGGAATTTCGCTACCTTAGGATGGTTATAGTTACCACCGCCGTTTACTGGCGCTTAAGTTCAAAGCTTCGCCGGCCTAAGCCAGCTAACCTGTCCCCTTAACGTTCCAGCACCGGGCAGGCGTCAGTCCGTATACATCGAATTACTTCTTCGCACGGACCTGTGTTTTTAGTAAACAGTCGCTTGGGCCTGGTCTCTGCGGCCATCAACGCTTCCATGGGCAAGCCATGTAACGCATCCGGCCCCCCTTCTCCCGAAGTTACGGGGGCATTTTGCCGAGTTCCTTAACCATGGTTCACTCGATCGCCTTGGTATTCTCTACCTGATCACCTGTGTCGGTTTGGGGTACGGGCGGCTCTAACACTCACTACGAAGTTTTTCTCGGCAGCATGGGATCATCCACTTCCCCTGAACGGGTCCGCCTCGGCTCTCAGGCTTCGTGAGACACGGATTTGCCTATGCCTCGCCCTACCACCTTGCCCGCGGATCAGCTTACGCCTACCATCGCCGCGGTTGGACTACCCTCCTGCGTCACTCCTCAGTGCACCTAATACCAACTCGGGTCGTCTGTTCCACCACTTGGCCCGAAGGCCGCACAGCTTCAAAGACTTAGCATTATCGGGTTCGGTCTTGTCGTGTTAATGCCGGTACGGGAATATCAACCCGTTGTCCATCGACTACGCCTGTCGGCCTCGCCTTAGGTCCCGACTTACCCAGGGCAGATTAGCTTGACCCTGGAACCCTTGATCATCCGGCGGACGGGTTTCTCACCCGTCATTCGCTACTCATGCCTGCATTCTCACTCGTGCAGCATCCACAACTCCATCACTAGGCTGCTTCACACGCTGCACGACGCTCCCCTACCCATCCACACACCTGGACCCAGATCAAGTCTGGGCCGGGTACAAGTATGAATGCCACAGCTTCGGCGGATTGCTTGAGCCCCGCTACATTGTCGGCGCGGAATCACTTGACCAGTGAGCTATTACGCACTCTTTCAAGGGTGGCTGCTTCTAAGCCAACCTCCTGGTTGTCTGGGCAACTCCACATCCTTTTCCACTTAGCAATCGCTTAGGGGCCTTAGCTGGTGATCTGGGCTGTTTCCCTCTCGACTACGGAGCTTATCCCCCGCAGTCTCACTGCCGCGCTCTCACTTACCGGCATTCGGAGTTTGGCTGATTTCGGTAAGCCGGTAAGCCCCCTAGACCATCCAGTGCTCTACCTCCGGTAAGAAACACGCGACGCTGCACCTATATGCATTTCGGGGAGAACCAGCTATCACGGAGTTTGATTGGCCTTTCACCCCTATCCACAGGTCATCCCCCAGGTTTTCAACCCTGGTGGGTTCGGTCCTCCACGCGGTCTTACCCGCGCTTCAACCTGCCCATGGATAGATCACTCCGCTTCGGGTCTAGAGCATGCGACTATTTCGCCCTATTCAGACTCGCTTTCGCTACGGCTACCCCACACGGGTTAACCTCGCCACACACCACTAACTCGCAGGCTCATTCTTCAAAAGGCACGCCGTCACACATTCCAAAGAACATGCTCCGACGGATTGTAGGCAATCGGTTTCAGGTACTATTTCACTCCCCTCCCGGGGTACTTTTCATCTTTCCCTCACGGTACTAGTCCGCTATCGGTCACCAAGAAGTATTTAGGCTTAGCGGGTGGTCCCGCCAGATTCACACGGGATTTCAAGAGTCCCGTGCTACTTGGGAAAACACTCGGAAGTCACTGTCTTACGCCTACAGGGCTATAACCCACTACGGCTCAACATTCCAGAAGATTCGACTTCAACAGTGATTTATAACTCCCCGATACCACGGCATTGGTACCTGAATGCTCCCACAACCCCACATGCGCAACACACGCCGGCTATCACACGCACATGGTTTAGCCTCATCCGCTTTCGCTCGCCACTACTCACGGAATCACTATTGTTTTCTCTTCCTGCGGGTACTGAGATGTTTCACTTCCCCGCGTTCCCTCCAGAACCCTATGTGTTCAGGCACTGGTAACTGGCTTTAGAATGCCAGCTGGGTTTCCCCATTCGGACACCCCCGGATCACAGCTCGGTTGCCAACTCCCCGGGGCTTATCGCAGGCTCCAACGTCCTTCATCGGCTCTTGGTGCCAAGACATCCACCGATTGCCCTTAGTAGCTTGTCACAACAACAACAAAAACATTTCGCTACAAAGATGCTCGCGTCCACTATACAGTTCTCAAAATACGACCAGG
>NZ_JBHJQQ010000034.1:3390-5071 GCF_042262745.1 Kribbella sp. NPDC056345
GAGATTCAGGCCTAATGGTCAATGTTCCACATTCCGAAGCACCATCGCCCTGGAACGGATGTCCAGGAAACGATGAATGGGCAGACACCCCTTGCGGGCTTGTCTGCCGAATGCTCCTTAGAAAGGAGGTGATCCAGCCGCACCTTCCGGTACGGCTACCTTGTTACGACTTCGTCCTAATCGCCAGCCCCACCTTCGACGGCTCCCTCCCACAAGGGGTTAGGCCACCGGCTTCGGGTGTTGCCGACTTTCATGACGTGACGGGCGGTGTGTACAAGGCCCGGGAACGTATTCACCGCAGCGTTGCTGATCTGCGATTACTAGCGACTCCGACTTCATGGGGTCGAGTTGCAGACCCCAATCCGAACTGAGACCGGCTTTTTGGGATTCGCTCCACCTTGCGGTTTCGCAGCCCTTTGTACCGGCCATTGTAGCATGCGTGAAGCCCTGGACATAAGGGGCATGATGACTTGACGTCATCCCCACCTTCCTCCGAGTTGACCCCGGCAGTCTCCTATGAGTCCCCACCATAACGTGCTGGCAACATAGGACGAGGGTTGCGCTCGTTGCGGGACTTAACCCAACATCTCACGACACGAGCTGACGACAGCCATGCACCACCTGTATAGGACCCTTACGGACCCCCCATCTCTGGAGGATTTCCCTATATGTCAAACCCAGGTAAGGTTCTTCGCGTTGCATCGAATTAATCCGCATGCTCCGCCGCTTGTGCGGGCCCCCGTCAATTCCTTTGAGTTTTAGCCTTGCGGCCGTACTCCCCAGGCGGGGCGCTTAATGCGTTAGCTGCGGCACGGAGGACGTGGAATGTCCCCCACACCTAGCGCCCAACGTTTACGGCGTGGACTACCAGGGTATCTAATCCTGTTCGCTACCCACGCTTTCGCTCCTCAGCGTCAGGTAAGGCCCAGAGAGCCGCCTTCGCCACCGGTGTTCTTCCTGATATCTGCGCATTCCACCGCTACACCAGGAGTTCCGCTCTCCCCTGCCTACCTCTAGTCTGCCCGTATCGGAAGCAGGCTCGGAGTTAAGCTCCGAGTTTTCACTCCCGACGTGACGAACCGCCTACGAGCCCTTTACGCCCAATAATTCCGGACAACGCTCGGACCCTACGTATTACCGCGGCTGCTGGCACGTAGTTGGCCGGTCCTTCTTCTGCAGGTACCGTCACTTTCGCTTCGTCCCTGCTGAAAGAGGTTTACAACCCGAAGGCCGTCATCCCTCACGCGGCGTTGCTGCGTCAGACTTTCGTCCATTGCGCAATATTCCCCACTGCTGCCTCCCGTAGGAGTCTGGGCCGTGTCTCAGTCCCAGTGTGGCCGGTCGCCCTCTCAGGCCGGCTACCCGTCGACGCCTTGGTAGGCCATTACCCCACCAACAAGCTGATAGGCCGCGAGCCCATCCCCAACCGCCAGAACTTTCAACCCCACACCATGAAGCGCGAGATGATATCCGGTATTAGACCCCGTTTCCGAGGCTTATCCCGAAGTTGAGGGTAGGTTGCTCACGTGTTACTCACCCGTTCGCCGCTCGTGTACCCCCGAAGGGGCCTTACCGCTCGACTTGCATGTGTTAAGCACGCCGCCAGCGTTCGTCCTGAGCCAGGATCAAACTCTCCGTTGAAAAATATAGACAACCTAGCCGAAGCTAGAGAGTCAACAAC
>NZ_JBHJQQ010000035.1:0-4696 GCF_042262745.1 Kribbella sp. NPDC056345
CCCGGCGCGAGAAGAACATTAGCCCATCCCGCCCCGAGTTCAAAAATCGGGGTCCCCCGCAGGACGACGTACCGTCACCTGCTGGTCACCAACGGGACCCGATTCGCCTTAGCACTAAGGTGTTCCGTGGAAGGAGCGGCACATGCTTATCTGGGTGAACGGCGAGCTCGGCGGCGAACTGGCGACGGTTCCGGCGCTGGACCACGGACTGACGACGGGTGACGGGGTGTTCGAGACGATCAAGATCGTCGACGGACAGCCGTTCGCAGTACGGCGGCATCTGGAGCGGCTGGTCCGTTCCGCGACCGGACTCGGTCTGCCGGCACCGGATGTGGCGCGCGTCGAGGCCGGCATCGCCGAGGTGGTCGCCGCGGATCCGGACATTGCGTTCGGGCGGCTGCGGATCACGTTCACCGGCGGCGTCTCGCCACTCTCCTCGGATCGCGGGACGACGGGTCCGACGATCGTGATCGCGACCCAGGCCATCGAGCCGCCGTCGCCGACCTCGGCGATCGTGACCGTGCCCTGGACACGCAACGAGCGCAGTGCGGTCGCCGGTCTGAAGACCACGTCGTACGCCGAGAACGTCCGCGCCCTCGCCTATGCGAAGGAGCGTGGCGGCAGCGAGGCGATCTTCGCGAACACCACCGGCGTGCTCTGCGAAGGCACGGGTTCGAACATCTTCTGTGTGTACGACGGTGAGCTCGTGACGCCGACCCTGGAGTCGGGTGCACTGGCCGGGGTGACCCGCGCGCTCGTCCTCGAGTGGTTCGGTGCGACCGAGCGCGACGTACCGCTGGAGCAGCTCTTCACGGCCGACGAGATCTTCCTCACATCGACGACGCGCGACGTCCAGGGCATCCATCGGGTCGACGACCGCGAGCTGCCCGCGCCGGGCTCGATCACCGCACAGGTCGTGAAGATCTTCGCGGATCGTTCGCTCGAGGATCTCAACCCCTAGAGGTCCTTCGGGGCATCGAGCATCTGGGAGGTCGCGACGGTGACGATGTTCTCGCGGGTGAAGACGTCGACGCCGGCCAGGCGGTGCAGCCACTTGCGGTAGATGACCGGCTCGACCTTGTCGGCAACCGCGTTGTACCAAAGCTTGAACGCCGCCCAGTTGTTCCCGGGTTCGACCTGCCCGAAGAACTGCGCGGATGGTGTCGCCGCGACGGCCTTTCGGGTCTCGTTCCAGAGGTCATAGGTGAATTCGCGCGACACCTTGATGTCCTTGGGCGTACCGAGCCGGTGCACGTGTCCACCGACGAACGTGTCGATGTCGAGCTTCGCGAGAACGTCGTGCGCCCGCAGCACACCGGGCACGCTGTCCGCAGTCCCCCACGCACTGAACGGCGACCAGCCAGGCAGTACGACGTCGATCATCAGCGCGGCCCGTTGCCGCGGCGCGTGCACGATGATGTTGCCGGCCTCGTGGTTCGGGCCGGGATAGCTCAGTTCGAGATGCTGATTGCCGACGGTCAGCGAATACCGGTCGGTGAAGGTGCGGGTCGGCATCGGCCGGGTCTTGTCGTGCTCGGCGCGGATCAGCCGCGCGGTGTCGGCGTGAGCGATCCGGATGATGTCGCCGAACGCCGCCGCGCCGGAGATGTGGTCCGCGTGGTGGTGGCTGTACACGAGGTGCGTGACGCGCTTGCTGGTCACTTTGCTGATCGCCGCCGGCAGCGCCTTGGCGAGCGCGGGCGGCGCGTCGAGCAGGATGACACCGCGGTTGCTGACCACGAAGGCCGACTGCGTTCCACCGGCGGTGACGGCGAACATCTCGGGCCCGATCCGGTCGAGGCGGTATCCGTCCGGCCCCATCGGCAGTGGCTTCGCATCAGCCGGCAGCGCTGCGAACTTGGGTTGCGCGGGCGTCGCCGTACCGGCTGCTGAGGCTGGATTGTTGCCCAGTACGACGCTCGCGGCGCCGGCTGCGGCGGCGATCGAACCCAGCTTCAGCAGCCCCCGGCGGGACGGGGCATTCGTTACCTCACTCATGGTCTGCTCGCTCTCTCGAGAGTCGTTCAAATTGGAACTACCTGATCGACGATAGCGCCTTGTTCGAATTTGAACAATCATTCGATAGGATGAGGCCATGGCGGACGGACACGGGCTCACCGACCGGGAACTGCGCACCTGGCGGACGTTCCTGGGTGTCGCGACCCTGCTCAATCAGCAGGTCGAACAGCAACTCAAGGACAACGCCGGCCTCTCGCACCCGCAGTACGAGGTGCTCGCGCGACTGTCCAACGCCCCCGGCGGCGAACTACGCATGACCGAGCTCGCCGGCGTCGCCCTCACCTCGAAAAGCGGCCTCAGCTACCAGGTCACCCAACTCGAAAAAGCCGGCCTGGTACGACGGCGCCCGTGCGACACCGACGACCGCGGGATCATCGCCGCCCTCACCGACGCCGGCTGGGCCAAACTCCGCGAAAGCGCCCCGGACCACGTCACCCTGGTCCGAAGCGCCTTCGTCGATTCCCTCACCAAAGAACAGTTCGCCGCCCTCACCACAGCCGTGGATGCCTTGGGCACCCACCTAGGACTGACCGGCCAAACCGTCACCGCGCTACGCGAGCAGAGCTGACTACTCCCCCGACGCCTTGCGGCGCTCGCGATAGGCGGCCACATGCAGGCGATTCCCGCAGGTGCGGGCGTCGCAGTACCGCTTCGAGCGGTTGCGGGACAGATCGATCAAGGCGTCGTCACAATCCGGCGCCTCACACCGGCGGAGCCGCTCGCGCTCCCCCGCCGAGATCACCTGCGCCAGCGCGATCCCGCACTCCACCGTGATCCGGCAGGCCAGCGACGAACCGTCCCGCGAATAGTGGATGTGCCACGGGTGCCCGTCATGGTTCGTCAGCCGCGGCGTCGTCGTACCCCGGGCAATGATCGCGTTGATCATCGCCGCCGCCGTCGCATCCGAATCCGTCGTGAACACCGGCGAGAACAACGGCCGCAGATCCCGGACGTCGGCCAGGTCCTTGTCCGTCAGGATCCCGACCGCACTGAACTCCCGCTCCTGGACGAACTTCTCCAGCTCCTCCAAGGTCCCCATCGTGTCGACCTGGCTGTTCGGCCCGGGCAGCGTGTTGACCAGCCGGACCAGCGTGCCGAGCGCCTGCTCGGTGTCGTGCGAGAAAGTCACAATCACGTCTCCAACGTGACGGGGTCTCCGTCCTGGCCCAAGAGTAGCCCGCCCCGATTAGAACGTCGCCGCATCATGCGCTAAGGTTTCACCCGCAAGACCCCACCAGGCAACACCAGCAACACGCACCACGCCTGGGCGATTGGCGCAGTGGTAGCGCGCTTCGTTCACACCGAAGAGGTCACTGGTTCGAACCCAGTATCGCCCACGAAGTCGATAGGCGACCTGTGTCCGCGGAAAGCGCGGACCTGGTCGCCTTCGTCGTTTGTGCGGCTGCGCTTCGCTTGCCGCAGGCGGGGGCTTCGCCACCCGCACCCCCTTCGCCTCGCTTCGCTTTGGCGGCTTGGGTGGGGGCACGCTCGCCGGTTCCCCGCGATGGCTGAGGATCGCTCATACGGTTCCGGCTGTGGCCGAGGCGCGCTCCCCCGGTTGCGCGCTGCGGTTGGGGCTCGTTTGTCGGGCTGCGGCGGGGGCTCGGGTCTGTTAGGTCAGCCAGGTGCCGTTTTGCATGAGGGTTCTGTCTTTTAGTTCGTTGGACTCTTGCCAGGCTTGGATTTTGGTGGGGGTGGCTCGGATGAAGGGGTAGTTGGGGAGGGGGCGGGGGTCGAAGCCGGCTTTGGTGGCGAAGGCTTGGGCTTCGGTGGGGGTTGGTTGGGTGTTGTCGGTGGTGGCGGTTAGGTGCACTACGTCTCGGAGGGTGCCTAGGGTCAACTGCAGGACTGGGTTGGCTTTTAGGTTGCGGGCGGTGGGGTTGTTGCGGGCGGTGGATAGGTAGAGGTGTTGGCCGGTCCAGAGGAATGAGAGGGGCATCAGGTACGGCGTGCCGTCTGGGGAGGCGGTGGCGACCCACGCGTCTATGTCGTGGGTTAGGCGGTGGAGGGTGTCGCGCTTGCGGATGGCGAGGGGCCGGGGCTCGGCGGTCGCGGTCATTTGGAGAGGTTTTCACAGGGTCTGGGGACGGCGGGGGTGGGCTGGGCGTTCTTGGGGTGTGGATGCTGTTGCGGCGTTGGGGTTGTGGGACGGGTTTCCGATGGGTGGTGGGGGTCGGGCTCGGGCGATTGTGTTGATGGATTGTGCGGTGGGGCCGGGTGGGTTGCCTTGGGTGGAGCATCGGGAGCAGGTGTTGGGTGGGCGGCCGGTGGTTTCCGAGGTCGCGTTGCCGGCGGGGGTGTTGGAGCGGTTGCAGCCGGCGTCGGTCGGGAGTGATCGCGAGCCGGTGCGGGTGGTGTCTGTACGGCGGGTGTCGCCTGAGTTCCGGACTGATCGGGGGCATCGGCCGTTGCCGGCTTGGCGGATCGAGCTCGGGATTGCGGGGCGGCGGACGAGGGCTGGGCGCGGCTCGTCGGCTCTGCTGGCGCTGGATGCCTGGACTGAGGGGTTCCGGTGGAGGTCATTTCGGTGGGGTGAAGTGACGAAAACCGGAGGGCTCGACGGCGTGTTGAGTGGACAGAATGCGTGGTGCTTGTGTGACGGATGAGGCTGTTTTCAGGCGTGAGAATCCGGTTTTGGCGGACGCCGAAAGTGCGCTACTGTTCTGCTCACGCCGGA
>NZ_JBHJQQ010000036.1:0-3680 GCF_042262745.1 Kribbella sp. NPDC056345
TCGGCATGCTCAAGGTCTACGCCACCGAACTAGCCGTGGAAATCACCCAACGCGCCGTCCAGATCCACGGCGCCACCGGCGCCCTGATCGAGACGACCTACGCCGACACGTTCCGGGTCACGCTCCCGGCCGTCCGCCTGGACGAGGGCCCGCCCACCGTGGATGGCTTCGGCGTCGTCAAGCCGACGTTCAACTTCACCGGCCTGTACGACGGCACGAACCAGCCGAAGATCGAGATCATCTCGACCGAAGCGACTCTGTGAGCCCGGCGTGGTTCAGAACATTCGCGTGATCGGTACCGGCCAGCTGCTGGAGTTGTCGGCGCGGCTGCGCCGGGCCGGTCACGAGAACATCCGCTCCAGCTTCCACCGGCGCATCCGGCGGGCGGCGGAACCCCTGCGCGACGACCTGCAGGACGCCATCCGCCGCCTGGACATCCGCTCGCAGGGCCGGGGGTTCGGCAAGCGTGGCGGGCGGTCGCCGACCACGCGCCCCCTGCGCCGGTCGATCGCCGCAGCCATCCGCATCTCGGTCCGCAACACCGGCAATCCGGGCGCCCGCGTCTGGCTCGACAAGGGACTCCTGCCGCCAGACATCCCCATGGGCGTCGTGAACCGGCTCAACGAAGGCCGCCTCCGGCACCCCGTGTTCGGCAACAAGCGCCGGTGGGCGCAGCAGAACGCCACGCCTCTGTGGTGGGACCGGACCGTGCGCTCTCACCACGACCGCATCACCCGTGAAGTCGGCCGCGTCGTCGATGACGTGCGCCGGCACCTCGAATAGGAGCAACACCCGTGATCGTTGTCTACACCCCTGCGGGCGGCGAGCCCGAGCAGTACGACGCGTCCAGCCTGCGCGTGTCCGAGGCCGCGATCGTGCAGCGCACCGTCGACATGAAGTGGCAGGAGATCAAGGAGGGGTTGGAGAGCGACGACCTGGACGCGATGCGCGGCATCGTCTGGGTCATCAAGAAGCGCTCCCAGCCCAGCCTGCGGTTCGGGGAGTTCGACCCGGGCGTGGACGAGATGGTCTCCCGCATGGACCGGCGGGAAGTCGAGGCCTACGTCGACAACGCGTTCGCGACCACGCAGGACGACAGCGAGCTGACCCCGGAGACGGTGGCCGGCATCCTCCTCGAGCGGCTGCCGAGTGTGGCCGCCGATCCTGAGCACGCGCGCGCCCTGATCGACGCCCGGGCCACCAGCCCAAAAGCGGCGGCCGACGAGCCGCTGCCGGAGGAGACACCGGGCGAGGCTACGAGCCCGAGCCCGACATCGAACGAGCCCGAGGCCTCTACCTCGGACTCTTCGCCCACGTCCTCCACATCCCCCCTGCAGCCGTCGACGAGCTGACCATCGACGACTTCTACAACCTGACCGCCTGGATCGACCAGCACCAGGCAGCCCTCCAGGCGGAAGGTGGTTGAGCCGTGCCGTCGATGAACTTCCTCCTCACCGGCCAGGACCGGTTGAGCCACGTCTTCGACCGGATTGGGGACCGCGCGCAGCGGCTTCACCGGCGCATCGACGATGCGACCACTCGCGGCAATGTCGCAATGAGCCGCTTCACCAGTAACACGTCCCGACGCCTGTCCCAGATGCAGCAGGACAGCGAGGCCGGCGGGAAGGCGCTGGAGAAGCTGGCGGGCGCCGCGCTGCTGCTGGCTCCGGCCGCGATCCCGGTCGCCGCAACGCTGGCGCCGATCGCAGCCGGGGCGGGCACGGTCGCCGTCGCGATCGCAGCGATGGGTGCCGCCCTGGTCCCGCAAATCTCTGCTCTGGGCGACGCGGCTGAGGCGGAGACGAAGTGGCAGGACGCGGTCGCCAAGAGTGGCGCCACCTCGGCGGAAGCAGCGCAGGCGCAGGCTGCCTACGCCAAGACCGTGGCCGAACTGCCGCCCGCCACACGTCAGGCGGCGGCCGCGTTCAGCGTGCTCAAGGACGAGTTCGCGGACTGGTCCGACGAGCTGGCCGGCGACACGATGGCCCCAGTCATCAAGAGCATCGGCATCGCCAACGCCCTGTTGCCGAAGACGTCCGGCCTAGTCCGTGCCGCCTCGTCGGAGACCGACCGCTTCCTGACGATCATCGGCGGCTCGATGGCCTCTCCTGGCTTCGACCGCCTCAACGACAAGTTCACCACGTTCACACAGCGCACGTTGCGCAACCTGAACGACGGATTGGTGCACCTGCTGCGCACCAGCGACGGCAAGGTCGGCAGCAACCTGGCAGAGTTCATGGACTACGCCAGAGCCCAGGGGCCGTTGGTCTCCAGCGTCCTGCGCAACATTGGCACCACGCTGATGAACGTGCTGCGGGCGGGCAGCGACGTCGGCGTGGGCATGCTGCAGGTCATCAACGTCCTCGCCAAGCTCGTCTCGGCGGTCCCGCCTGGCACCATCGCCGCCCTCCTGCAGCTGGCGTTCGCGATGAAGGT
Organism: Kribbella sp. NPDC056345; assembly: GCF_042262745.1. Classification (NCBI taxonomy): domain Bacteria; kingdom Bacillati; phylum Actinomycetota; class Actinomycetes; order Propionibacteriales; family Kribbellaceae; genus Kribbella; species Kribbella sp. NPDC056345. The sequence continues at coordinate 2,437 of NZ_JBHJQQ010000036.1, forward strand.
GACTAAGGCGGCCGCGTTCGGTCTGGCCGCGGCGCGCACGGCCGTGGCTGCGTTCATGACGCAGCTCATCGCGATGGGGAACGCGGCCGCGGGCACGCCTGGGCGGCTGCGCGCGGTCGGCGCGGCGATCGGCGCCCTGTCCCGCAGCGCGAAGGTGGCGCTGGCTGGCACGGGTATCGGTCTGCTGCTGGTCGCGCTCGCCGAGCTGCAGCAGCGGGGCAAGTCGGTGCCTCCGGACGTCGACAAGCTGACCACGTCGCTGGGCACGCTGGGCCGCACCGGGCGGGTCACGGGCGAGGCCGCGCGGGTGATGGGCAAGGACATGGAGGGCCTGGCCTCCGCTGTCGAGCGTGTCGCTGGCCACAGCGGCGGCATGGACTCGTTCAACGACGTCATGAACCGGATCTTCACTCTGGGCATGGCGGACAGCAACTCCATGAAGGTGGCCAAGGAGGACCTGGACGGTATCGACCAGGCGCTCGCCAACCTCGTCAAGGGCGGCAACGCCAGCTTGGCCGAGGCCGCGCTGAAGCGGATGAGCGACGCCTACGGCAAGGGCGGCCGGGACACCCGTGAGTTCACCTCGCGGCTGGACGCCTACAAGCAGGCTCTGGCTGACGCCAAGTTCGAGCAGCAGCTCGCCGCCGACAGCATGGGCCTGTTCGGCGCGCAGGCGCAGGCCGTGCAGCAGAAGCTGAACGCGCAGAAGATGAGTGCGGACGGGCTGCGCCAGTCGATCCAGGCGCTGTCGGAGACGTCCCGGAACGCGTTCGACGCCGAGACGAAGTTCGAAGCGGCGATCGACAACGTCACCAAGTCGCTGAAGGCCAACGGCAAGACCCTCGACGTCGGCACGGACAAGGGCCGCGCAAACCGGGACGCCCTGTCGCAGATGGCGGCGGCGACCGAGGACGCCGCGGCCAAGGCCCGCGAGAACGGCGCCTCGTGGACAGAGGTCACCCGGATCTACGACAAGGGCCGCAAGACCCTCGTCGACAACGCGTTTGCGATCACCGGCAACCGGAAGGAAGCCGAGCGGCTCGCGGGCACGCTGCTGAAGATGCCGTCGCCGAAGATGCGCCTGGAGATGCGCACCGAGGGCGCGATCACAAGCCTCAACGGTGTCGTGGCGGCGATGAAGAAGGCGCCCGACTCGAAGAAGGTCACGGTCAAGGCGCTCACCGCGGCGTCCAGGGCGGCGTCCTGCTCGGCCTCGGTGGCCAGGTCGGTGTTCGCCACCGAGA
>NZ_JBHJQQ010000037.1:0-3382 GCF_042262745.1 Kribbella sp. NPDC056345
GAGCAAGCAGACGATGGAGAGGGCCGCGCTGATCGCGGCCGGGCTCGTGATCGTGACCCTGACCGCCCTTGCCTTCTGGCTCAGTTACGCACACCTCGCCGAGGTGGCCGGCCAGCACGGCCTGGCAGGCTCCCCGATCCGCCAGTGGGCATGGCCCGCGACCCTCGACGCCTTCATCGTCGGCGGCGAACTGCTCATGCTGCGGGCCGGTCTCCAGGGCCGCACCGACTGGTGGGCGATCACCGCCACGGCGGCCGGGTCGATCGGCTCGATCGTCCTCAACGTCGCCGGAGTGGCCGGAGCGAGGGACGGTCAGCACGTGCCCTTCCTCGACTACGTGACCGCCGCTGTCCCCCCCACTGCCGCACTGCTGGCTTTCGGGCTCCTCATGAGGCAGGTCCACGGCCTCGTGGACGACGCCGCACCCGCCGTCGAGCCGGGCAGGGACACCGAGGTGTCCACAGTGGACGCCCCGGTGTCCCCCACCCCCCTGCCGGAGCCTGTGCCGGCCACCGCATCGCCGCAGGTCATCTGCGGGGCACACCTCGAAATCCCGCCTGTCCCCCCCCGCCCGAAGCTGAGCACCGAGGAAGCCCGCGCCGCGATCGAGCAGGCATGGCGGGACGGCCTGAGCGTCCGTGAGGCGGCCCGGGTGTCCACCCGCGCCCCCTCGCAGGTGCAGCGGGTGTACGCACGCCTCGACACCGAGAACGCCCCCGTCCACCCGCGACACGACGACGACCACATCGAGGGTCAGACCGAGATTGAGGTCCCGGCCGCCGCGTGACCGAGAGAGGGTCAGGGGACACCTCCCCTGACCCTCTTGCGCAGGCTGACACATTGTGTCAGACTGACTCACGTCCGCCTGATCCACCCTCACCCGGCGGGGCGCCGCCACCACCAGGAGGAACCATGCACGAGACCCAGCTTGACGATGTGCCCGCCCGTATCACCGCGTCCGCCGCGCGGCTCGGCGGACCGGCCGCCACCCCGGCCGAGAAGGCAGACGCAGCCGCTCTCCTGCGGGACCTGCTGGAGGCCGCTCGCAGCCACGGCGTCACCCTCGCGCACTTCGACGCCGTGGCCGACCTCCCGCAGGCGGCCCTGATGGTCATCCGCTCGGCCCGCGAGGAGGCGTGATGGCGACCCCGGCCGACATGTCTCACGCGATGCTGATCGCGATCCTCATGCACCACGGCGGCTCGCTCGACCTGCCCGCCGGCGCTTTCCAGAAGGACGCGCTCGGCGGCCTGGACGGCGCGTTCCACGCCGTGGCGATGGAGCCCCGCCTCGATGGCACGGTCCGCATCAGCGTCCAGCCCCGCCCCGCCGGGGACGAGGGAGGAATCACCACGATCTGACCGACACGACGATGCCCCGCCGGTGATCCGGCGGGGCGTCTCGCTCGTAAGGGATGATCACCCCTCAGAAATGGCAACGGCCCGGGCATCTCACCTCCCGGGCCGCCCGCCTCCGCAGGTGCCAAACCACCGAACGGAAACGTTGCTGTGACCAGAGTACGGAGCGAAGCGCCTCCTTCGCCACAGCGGCCCGCCCGCCGCACATGCCGCCGTAGCGGCTGCTCGAAGAAGTTCACCCCAAACCCCCGCACACCGGGCCAAACGTACTGCTCCCCGAACTGCCGGAAGCGCGCTTCCGAGGCGGACGCGGTTCGACCCCCGAAAACGGGGTCTGACCTGCAGAAAGACACCTCCCGAGGTGTCCGCTTCTTGGTAACTGACGAACAGAGTTGTCAGATCGCCGAAACCGCAGGTCAGAGCGGTGCGGTCGATGGGGCCACCGAGGGGGGTCCGGTCACGGTCGTCACCCCGGCTCTGCGGCGGTGGCGGCGCCGCCGGATCATGCAGGAGATCACCGCGATCGACCGGTGCCGGAAGTGCGCGCGCCGCGCCGTGGCGCCGGAGCTGGGCACGCTGACGGCCCGCACCGAGGACGGGAAGGCGTCCGGCCGCGGGGTCCAGCTCTGCGAGTCGATCTGGGCGTGCGCGGTGTGCGAGAGCGCCAAGCGCGCCGAGGACACCCACGAGCTGACCACGGCCGCTCTGCGGTGGCTGGCCCGTGGGGGGACTCTGGCGGCCGTGGTGCTGACCACCCGGCACACCCGTGCGGACGCACTGGACGACCTGGTCTGTGCCCTGTGGGGGACGCGGCAGCGCGTGGACGAGACGACGGGGGAGGTCACGCCGAGGGTCCCGGGCGCCTACCAGCGGCTCCTGACATCGCAGAGCTTCCGGCGCCACGTGGCCCCGGCGGTCGGCTACATCGGCATGGCGCGTAACCCGGAGATCACCCGCTCGCAGGCGGGCGGGTGGCACCCGCACCTGAACCTGCTGGTGTTCCTCGGTGGCCAGTTGGAGGGCACCCCGGCCAACGGCCAGCTGATCTACACGGATGAGGACGGCAACGGGTACTTCGAGCCGGGCGAGGGCCGGAGCTGCACGTTCGAGCCGCCCGCCGAGGACCTGGAGGCGTTCGAGGAGTGGATGCACGGCTTCTGGGCGGGGGCTCTGCGGTCGATCGACCCGACGTACGAGACGTCGACCGAGTGTGAGCGGGCCAACTGCAAGTGCGGCGGCAAGGGCCACGGTGTGCGCATCGACGTGATCCGGTCGCCCGATGACAAGGCGCTGATCGAGTACCTGACCAAGGTGGGCGGGGAGACGGCCAAGTCGGTCCAGGCCGACGTGGACGCGGCCAAGGGCGCGGCGGCCGAAGTCGCCCACTCGACGGCCAAGGGCGCCAAGGGCACCCGGTCGATGACCGCCTTTCAGTTCCTTGACCGGCTGTGGGCGATCGAGCGCGACGGCCTGGCCGAGGCCGACGCCCCGGGGTACGGGACGGCCGAGCAGTGCCGTGCGTGGTCGCTGGAGTACGAGGCCGCGACCCGGGGCCGGCGGGCGTTCGAGATGACCCGGGGCCTCGCCCGGCACACCGACCTGGCGGGCGAGCTGGAGGCGTACCGCTACCAAGAGATGCACCGCCGCCTGCTCGGCGGTGTGGTCCTGACCTCGGAGGCGCACGGCCAGGTGGCCGAGGCTGGGAGCGACTTCGCCGTGGCCGAGCTGGTGGCCGCCAGCCTCGAGGCAGAGGTGGCCGGCCTGGTGGCCGACGCGGGTGGCCGGGCGGACCACGCGCGGGTCGTGGACGAGGCCGGAGCCGCGGAGTGGGTGGAGTCCCTGGCGGAGGTGATGGCCGCCAAGGCCCGGCAGCGGGCGGCCGAGAGGGCGGAGTGGGACCGGCTGGCCGAGGCCGGGCACGGCCTGGTGCCGTGCGAGCCGTGCGGCGGCACCGGCCACCGCGACGACATCGACGTCGTACTGGTCGACAGCCGCCAGGATGTCCATCTCGGTCCGGCCGAGCC
>NZ_JBHJQQ010000038.1:0-3128 GCF_042262745.1 Kribbella sp. NPDC056345
CAACGATACCGCCTCGGGGAGCCGTAAGTAAGCTTTGATCCGAAGATTTCCGAATGGGGAAACCCAGCTGGGGTAATGCCCAGTTACTATCAACTGAATACATAGGTTGATGAGAGGCATACCGGGGGAACTGAAACATCTAAGTACCCGGAGGAAGAGAAAGCAAATGCGATTCCCTGAGTAGCGGCGAGCGAAACGGGATTAGCCCAAACCAAGAGGCTTGCCTCTTGGGGTTGTAGGACACTCTGTACGGAGTTACAAAGGAACGAGGTAGATGAAGAGGTCTGGAAAGGCCCGCCATAGGAGGTAACAGCCCTGTAGTCAAAACTTCGTTCTCTCCTGAGTGGATCCTGAGTACGGCGGAACACGTGAAATTCCGTCGGAATCCGGGAGGACCATCTCCCAAGGCTAAATACTCCCTAGTGACCGATAGTGAACCAGTACCGTGAGGGAAAGGTGAAAAGCACCCCGGAAGGGGAGTGAAAGAGATCCTGAAACCGTGTGCCTACAAGTAGTCAGAGCCCGTTAACGGGTGATGGCGTGCCTTTTGTAGAATGAACCGGCGAGTTACGATCCCGTGCAAGGTTAAGCAGAAGATGCGGAGCCGCAGCGAAAGCGAGTCTGAATAGGGCGAATTGAGTACGTGGTCGTAGACCCGAAACCAGGTGATCTACCCATGTCCAGGGTGAAGTTCAGGTAACACTGAATGGAGGCCCGAACCCACGCACGTTGAAAAGTGCGGGGATGAGGTGTGGGTAGGGGTGAAATGCCAATCGAACCTGGAGATAGCTGGTTCTCTCCGAAATAGCTTTAGGGCTAGCCTCAAGGTAAGAGTCTTGGAGGTAGAGCACTGATTGGACTAGGGGCCCCTACCGGGTTACCGAATTCAGTCAAACTCCGAATGCCAATGACTTATCCTTGGGAGTCAGACTGCGAGTGATAAGATCCGTAGTCGAAAGGGAAACAGCCCAGACCGCCAGCTAAGGTCCCAAAGTATACGTTAAGTGGAAAAGGATGTGGAGTTGCTTAGACAACCAGGATGTTGGCTTAGAAGCAGCCACCATTTAAAGAGTGCGTAATAGCTCACTGGTCGAGTGACTCTGCGCCGAAAATGTACCGGGGCTAAACGTATCACCGAAGCTGCGGACTGTTCTTCGAACAGTGGTAGGAGAGCGTTCTAAGGACAGTGAAGTCAGACCGGAAGGACTGGTGGAGTGCTTAGAAGTGAGAATGCCGGTATGAGTAGCGAAAGACGGGTGAGAATCCCGTCCACCGAATGCCTAAGGTTTCCTGAGGAAGGCTCGTCCGCTCAGGGTTAGTCAGGACCTAAGCCGAGGCCGAAAGGCGTAGGCGATGGACAACAGGTTGATATTCCTGTACCACCTCCTCACCATTTGAGCAATGGGGGGACGCAGGAGGATAGGGTAAGCGCGGTATTGGATATCCGCGTCCAAGCAGTTAGGCTGGGAAATAGGCAAATCCGTTTCCCGTGAAGGCTGAGCTGTGATGGCGAGGGAATTATAGTACCGAAGTTCCTGATTCCACACTGCCAAGAAAAGCCTCTAGCGAGGTGAGAGGTGCCCGTACCGCAAACCGACACAGGTAGGCGAGGAGAGAATCCTAAGGTGTGCGAGAGAACTCTCGTTAAGGAACTCGGCAAAATGACCCCGTAACTTCGGGAGAAGGGGTGCTCTGTTAGGGTGAAAGCCCGAGAAAGCCGCAGTGAATAGGCCCAGGCGACTGTTTAGCAAAAACACAGGTCTCTGCGAAGCCGTAAGGCGAAGTATAGGGGCTGACGCCTGCCCGGTGCTGGAAGGTTAAGAGGAGCGGTTAGCGTAAGCGAAGCTGTGAATTGAAGCCCCAGTAAACGGCGGCCGTAACTATAACGGTCCTAAGGTAGCGAAATTCCTTGTCGGGTAAGTTCCGACCCGCACGAAAGGCGTAACGATCTGGGCACTGTCTCAACGAGAGACTCGGTGAAATTATAGTACCTGTGAAGATGCAGGTTACCCGCGACAGGACGGAAAGACCCCGTGGAGCTTTACTGCAGCCTGATATTGAATGTTGGTACAGCTTGTACAGGATAGGTAGGAGCCTTGGAAACCGGAGCGCCAGCTTCGGTGGAGGCATCGGTGGGATACTACCCTGGCTGTATTGACCTTCTAACCCGCCGCCCTTATCGGGCGGGGAGACAGTGTCAGGTGGGCAGTTTGACTGGGGCGGTCGCCTCCTAAAATGTAACGGAGGCGCCCAAAGGTTCCCTCAGAATGGTTGGAAATCATTCGCAGAGTGTAAAGGCATAAGGGAGCTTGACTGCGAGACCTACAAGTCGAGCAGGGACGAAAGTCGGGCTTAGTGATCCGGTGGTTCCGCATGGAAGGGCCATCGCTCAACGGATAAAAGCTACCCCGGGGATAACAGGCTTATCTCCCCCAAGAGTCCACATCGACGGGGAGGTTTGGCACCTCGATGTCGGCTCATCGCATCCTGGGGCTGTAGTCGGTCCCAAGGGTTGGGCTGTTCGCCCATTAAAGCGGTACGCGAGCTGGGTTCAGAACGTCGTGAGACAGTTCGGTCCCTATCCGTCGTGGGCGTAGGAAATTTGAGAGGAGCTGTCCTTAGTACGAGAGGACCGGGATGGACGCACCGCTGGTGTACCAGTTGTTCTGCCAAGGGCATAGCTGGGTAGCTATGTGCGGAAGGGATAAGTGCTGAAAGCATCTAAGCATGAAGCCCCCCTCAAGATGAGATTTCCCATAGCGTAAGCTAGTAAGATCCCTGAAAGATGATCAGGTTGATAGGTTCGAGGTGGAAGCATGGTGACATGTGGAGCTGACGAATACTAATAGATCGAGGACTTAACCATATAATATGAAGCAAATGTTATCTAGTTTTGAAGGAATATGCCTTCATAGTTTGGTGATGATGGCAGAGAGGTCACACCCGTTCCCATACCGAACACGGAAGTTAAGCTCTCTAGCGCCGATGGTAGTCGGGGGTTTCCCCCTGTGAGAGTAGGACGCCGCCAAGCAAGCTTAAACCCAGCTCATTGAGCTGGGTTTTTTGTTTACTCAAGATCGAGAAAATCAAACAAATACAAACACCGAGGGCTTATACAGCCCATATAC
>NZ_JBHJQQ010000039.1:0-2275 GCF_042262745.1 Kribbella sp. NPDC056345
ACAGGCGTTCCTCGACAAAGTGGACGACCAAGGCCGCATCCACCCGAGCATCCGCAGCCTGGCCGCCCGCCCCGCTTCAAGAGAGGAACCAGCGATGCGCGTCCGCATGAAGGTCACGATCTCCGGCACCCGCGACGGCCAGCCCTGGCCCGAGCGCGGACAGAGCGTGGACCTGCCCGACGGCGAGGCCAAGCAGATGGTCGCGGCAGGCCTGGCCGAGCCGCACGACGACAGCGACGACGGCGAGGACGGCCAGCCGCCCGAGGAGAACACCGCCAACCCGGGCGAGCCGGAGAAGGCCACCGGCCGCCGCAAGCCCACGACGAAGTCGGCCGTCGAGAAGTAGCCCGGGAGGCTTCCATGGCGCTGCTCACCCTCGCCGAGGCGAAAGCCCAGCTCGACAACGACACGGACACCGACGACCTCGAGCTGCAGGTGTACATCGAGGCACTGACCGCAGCGATCGAACGGCACGTCGGGCCGGTGGAAACCCGGGAGTTCGCCGAGACGATCGAGGGCCGCAGCAGCTCCCTGTGCCTGTCCCACATTCCGGCCGTCGCCCTGGTGTCGGTCGTCCCGGCCGTGGACGCGGGCGACGCTCTCGACCTGGACGCGCTCGTCCTGGACGGCGCCACGGGCATCGTCCGCTACCGGGGCGGCTCGTTCACGGGGACGCTGTGGCGGGTCACGTACACGGCCGGCCGCGGCGAGGTGCCGCCCACCATCAACCTGGCCGCGCGGATCCTGCTTCAGCACCTGTGGCGTACCCAGTACGGGGCATCCCGGGGGCTGGGCAGCATCGGCGGCGGCGACGACTTCTCCGTGACCGAGCCGGTGCCCGGCTGGGGCTACGCGATCCCGAACAGGGTCCTGCAGCTGCTGGAGCCGTACAAGGTCCCGCCGGGGGTGGCCTGATGCTGACCTCTCGTGTCCCGGCCGCTGTGGACGGGCTGCTGGCGGTGCTGCGGGCGGCACCCGGCCTGGCGGACGTGACGGTCGTCGACGGGCCGCCAGCGGTCAACCTGACCCCGCGGCGCCTGCTCTTCGTGGGCTGGCAGCCTGGGGGCGAGTCGGCGGTGTCTCTCGCCCAGACGTTCAACGGCGCTGGCGCCAGGACCCGCGACGAGACGTTCCAGATCGCCGGGTACATCGAGGCCCGCACCGGCGACAAGGACATGCAGGCCCGCCGGGCTGCAGTGTTCGCGATCCTCGGGGAGATCGAGACGGCGCTGCGCGCCACGACCGACGCGCCGGACGCGCCCACGCTGGGCGGGGCGGTGCTGTGGGCGCACCTGACCGCGGGCGACCTCACCCAGATCCAGAGCGAGGGCAGCACCGCCGGGCTGGCGTTCACGGTGACCTGCCAGGCCCGTATCTGATCCACCACCACAAGGGAGCAAGTGATGGCGCGTGTGCGCTTTCTGGGGCCGGAGCCGGTGACCGTGCCCGAACTCGGCCGGACTGTCCACCCGGACGAGGTCGTCGAAGTCTCGGACGAAAGGTTCGACGGCTACGTGTGCCAGCCCGCGAACTGGGAGTCCGTCGAAGAGCCCGGGGCGAAGGCCTCGAAGAAGACCGCGGTCAAGCCGCAGAAGGAGGGCTGATCCATGGCGATCGGATCCGGGCTCGGTGCCCAGCTCGGCATCGCAGCCGAGACGACCTACGGCACCTACGTGGCGCCGTCGAAGTTCATCGAGTTCACGCAGGAATCGCTGGCGCTGAAGAAGACCACGGCGCAGTCGGCGGGGATCGCGGCCGGCCGTCTGCTGGCGCTGTCGTCGCGGCGCGTGCTCACCCCCCGCGAGGTGGAGGGCAGCCTGGACATCGAGGTCGCCAACAAGGGCATGGGCGCCCTGGTCCAGGCGCTCATGGGCACGTCGGTGACGCCGGTGAAGCAGTCGACCACCACGGCGTACATGCAGACGCACCTCCTGGCGGACACCCGGGGCAAGTCCCTGACGATCCAGAAGGGCGTGCCGCTGACGACTGGCACGGTCACGGCTAAGTCTTTCGTGGGCTGCAAGGTCACCTCGGCGGAGTTCGCGTGCGAGGTCGGCGGCATGCTCACCGGGTCGTTCGAGTTCGACGGCAAGGACTGCGACGAGGCGCAGCCCCTGGCGGTCGCGTCGTATGGCAACTCGTCCCCGTTCCACTTCGGGCAGATGACCCTGAAGACGGGCGCGTTCGGGCCTCCGGGTGGTATCCCGGGGGACAAGTCGATGAACTTCGGTCCGTCGGCCAAGCGGTTGCTGAAGCGGCTGCGGCCGCACCGCGT
>NZ_JBHJQQ010000040.1:0-1688 GCF_042262745.1 Kribbella sp. NPDC056345
GTTCACGCGCTGCCTGAAGCGGGGGATGGTGATCAACCGGTTGTGTGCCGTCTCCAGCTTGCGGAGGTTGCGGGCGGACTGGCCCTTGCCCGCGCGCCAGTCGCGCCAGGTGCGCACCGGGATGCCGGCGGCCTCGGCCGCGAGCTTCTTCGCCGACCAGCCCTTGCCGTCCAGCCGGACGCCGCACACGATCCCGGCCGCCGTCACTTCGGGCCGCTCGGTCAGCGTGCCGGACAGGCCGCGCGAGTCGGCGTGCTGCACCCAGTACGACGGGTCCAGGCGCTCCAGCAAGCGGCGTTCCTCCGCCGTGACCCCATCCTCGACCTGCACGGAGACCGACCGGCGACCGAGGTGGCCAAAGGCCACGTCTCCCAGTCCGCAGGCGTCGACCACGCGTACGTGCCGACCGCCGCCGGGACGACATGCACGGCGTGCCACCGCCGGGCTACCTGCGCCATCGTCGCCGGGTAGTTCGCCCGCGCCTCCTTCAACGCGGCCCGCGCGGCGATCCGGTGCGACCGCGCCGCCCTGTCCGCCGTCTTCGCCGCCCGCCGGGCGCCGTTCCACGGGTTCTTGCTCGCCTGCCGTGCCGCCGTCCGCTGCCCCTTCGCGGTCGCGGCCGTCGCCCTCGCCGACGTGTTCTCACGCTGAGCGGCCATGAGCTTCTTGAGATTTTCCGGCGTCCGGAGCGCCTGGCGCCGGTCCGCCGCCGCGTCCCACCGAGCCGCCACAGGGGCGCACATGGGGGACAGGGCATCGACCACGTTGGTCACCTCGGTGGCCGATGCCCGCCAGGCGGACTTGGTCGAATCGGTCGCCTTCCGCCAAACTTCCTTCACGTCCACGGTTCTCCTTCAGGTGCGTGGATGAGGGTCGGATCGCCGTTCGCTGCGGCGGTCCGGCCCGTCTTCGTTTGCTGGTTGCGCCTCTGGTTGCAGGTTGCGGTCGGGTTGCGGGGTGCAACCGCCTCTGACCTGCAAGGTTGCGGGTTGCGGTCGGGGGAGGGGAGGGGGGCCCTACGCACGCGCGCATATACGCGCGCGAGGAGCCCCTCAGATCACTCCGCCTCGGCCGCCTTCCGCCACGCGGCCGAGGTGTTCGGGGAGACCCCTGTCAGGTCCCGAATCCTGCGGTAGGGGACCTCCATCCGGACCGCCTCCACGATCACCGGACGGATCTCCGCGTCGAGCTGCTCCAGCTGAGCCAGGAGCCTGATCCTCTTCGCTCCCAAAGGCTTGAGTGCTGCTTCGGCTTGGGCCCTCAGTTGGGCCGGTGTCTGCGTCATGCGACTGACTCTGACACATCGATCCGCCTTTTGCAAGCGTCTCAGTCTGAGTCATCATTGCCCCCCGGTGATCACGCGGCGACCCTAGGCGCCCCTCTGCGGCCCTGTCAGCCGGATACCGGACCCAGAGGGCACGGCGCCCCTCATCGGCCGTCAGCGGGCCACACAGGGACGCGGGGAGGGGTGCGGGGGAGGCCGGAGAGATCGCGCGGGTCACTACGCAGGGGCGCTCCGCCCCCTGCACCCCCGGGCCACCGCTCCCAGAGGGGGAGGGGGCGCCGTACGCCACTGCGGGTCCGTGGGTGGGTCGGCAGGGGTCGCGGGGGGGTCCCTCCGGTCGGACAGCCCTCCGCACCCTGCCACGGAACCTGGGGGGGCTCCGCAAGCTCCACCCCCCCAGAAC
>NZ_JBHJQQ010000041.1:0-1565 GCF_042262745.1 Kribbella sp. NPDC056345
CGGAATTTGTCAAGGTGGTTGAGGCCAGCGTGAGTTAGGCGGCGGTCTGATGAACCGCTTTGTGTTGTTGGGTTTCGGGGACAGGTGGGTTGATCCAGGCGGCGGGCGGCAGGTCGAGGATGGCCGGGGTCGTGGCAGTGGTGGTGAAGCGTTCAGGGTTCGCAGCCCGGGCCGCGGCCAGGGCTTGGCGGCGGCGCTGGTCAGTGTCCGCGGCGAGGCCGTAGTGGACGTCAGCGGGCGTGTGGAGCCCGATGCCGGTGTGGTGATGGTCGTGGTTGTAGTACTGGGTGAACTCGTCGATGAACGTCCGGGCGTGCTGCAGCGACCCGAACCGGTCCGGGAACACCGGCGCGTACTTCAGCGTCTTGAACCACGCCTCGGAAAACGGGTTGTCGTTCGACACCCGCGGCCGTGAATGCGACCGGGTGACCCCGAGATCGGTGAGCAGCGCCGCGACGGTCTTGGAGGTCATCGAGGTGCCGCGGTCGGCGTGCACGACCTGCGGGATCTCGTGGATCGTGAAGACTTCGCGCATCATTTCTTCAGCCAGGACAGCGTTCTCGGTGACGTGAACGTGTGCGCCGACGATATAGCGTGAGTAGATGTCGATCATCACGTAGGCGTCGTAGTAGACGCCCTTGACCGGCCCTGCCAGTTTGGTGATGTCCCAGGTGAATACCTGCCCCGGGCCGGTCGCGATCAGCTCAGGACGCGCCCGGGCCGGATGCCGGGCCAGCCTGCGACGGTCTTTCACCTGCGCGTTCGCCGCGAGGATCCGATACATCGTCGACACCGAGCACAAGTACTCGCCGCGCGCGAGCAGCACGGCATACACCTGCATCGGGGTCCGGTCAATGAACTCGGCGCCGTTCAGCACAGCCAGCACCTGGACTCGCTCGTCGTCGGTGAGCTGGTTGACCGGCGCCACCCGGACAGCGACCAGCCCCACCGGCGGTCTGGGCCGGCCCGCGGTCGCCCGGGAAACACCCGTCAAGCTCGCGGCATCGCGGGTCGTGACACCGGCCGCAGTCAGCTCGGCATACGCGACCATCAACGCCGCTTGGGCGGCTGCTCGTCCGGTGCGCTCTCGGAGATCTCCTCCAAGAGCGCGTGTGCTTTTCCCATGATGTCCAACGCCACCTCGGTCCGGGCCAGCCGACGCTCGGCCTTGCCCAGCTCCGCGCGCAGCCGGGCGATCTCGGCCTGCTCCGCGCTCAACCGCCCGACCTTCGCGCCCGCCGGAAGCCCTTCCAGCGCGCCGCCGTCGCGCAGCTTGCGCCACTCGGTCATCTGCGACGAATACAGCCCCTCACGCCGCAGATACCCGCCGCCCTGACCATCGCGGCACGCCGCGTCATACGCGGCCACGTGTGCCAGTTTCTCTGCCGGGGTGAACGTCCGACGAGGTCTCGGACCACCAGCTCTCGGACCCGATTCACTCACCCGACCATCATCGACTACCGGTACAAGAACAGAACCAGCCATATTTCAATCATCCTGAATCTCGCCCTGCAGAAGCGGACTTGCTACGAGCCGCTGGCCTCAACTCACCCTGACACGCAGGG
>NZ_JBHJQQ010000042.1:0-577 GCF_042262745.1 Kribbella sp. NPDC056345
ACAGCTTGAAGTATGGGCCTGAGAGAGGCTACACTGAAAGAACATTTTTGGTTTCTGCGGTCTCGTATACCCAGTTACCTGGTTAAGCAGTTCCCCAACTGACTTAACCTTCGATCAAACCACCTCCCCAGGTGGTTTTTTCGTTTTCAGAGCAAGAGATTACGACTGTAACGACAGGATCACAAGAAGATCATTTACTCAGAGAGACTAACTACCACTATGTTTGCCTATCAACATACTTAGGAAACATTACTTGAGTTAACGACTCCACCTTACTTTTAGTATCTCGCAATGAATCTTCCGACCGCCGTTGTGTTGAAGTTCTATTGCGCCACCGGGGTATAAATCACTTTCGTTTAACTCAATTAAAAGCTCGTTCTTGTGAGCATCCTCTAAATAAAGGTAATAACACCCACCATAAAGGTTCTGCGTATCTGGCACGGCAACAAAAGATTTCTTTCCGAACAGTAAAACAGCCTCTTTTTCTCCATGCTCTGTTAGCAATAATCGAAATTCTTGTCCATCAGGCGCGATCCCCCATATACGCAAGATCGGCGCTCTATGTGGCTTATACCAA
>NZ_JBHJQQ010000042.1:587-1462 GCF_042262745.1 Kribbella sp. NPDC056345
CATTTCAATCCTCAAAAACAAGCAACATTCCAAAATCGTTTTTCATTCATTTTTACTGCTGGGCATGATGCCCACCTTCAATCCTCTTTTCGCATGAAAAAACGACCTATACTTAGATGGTTAGTGACCATATCCACTTTACCTTTAAGCAGGGAACCTATTATGAATAAAAAAACGCTGTTGGCGGCCATGATGGTCGCGTTGGTGACCTTTGCCGCTGCTGGATGTTCTTCAAACCAAGAAATAAAAACCACAGATGGTCGCACTATCGTTACAGACGGCAAACCCAAAGTTGACAGTGATACGGGGTTAGTATCCTACAAAGATGCCCATACAGGCCGAACCGAACAGATCAACCGTGACAAAATTACCAACATGAGTGAACTAGACAACTGATACGGATAAAAGGAGCTGGCTTTGAAAAAGATTTTTGTTTCAGTGTTCGCAGCGGCAGTTGCGCTTTCAGCCCTAACCGGCTGCACGCGCACAAGCTATGCCATCCACACCAACGACGGGCGTACAATTGTCAGCGACGGCAAGCCTACAGAATCAGACTCAGGCCTGCTGGGCTATAAAGACGCAAATGGTGTCAAACAGCAGATCAATAAAGCCGACGTTAAAGAAGTCTCTGAAATTCCGCATTGAGGCATCGCTCTCTCCGAAAAGGGCCGCTAATGCGGCCCTTTTCTTTATCTGCCCCAACAACAGGCAAAAAAAGCCCCCGCTGGGGGCCAAATACCTGCAGTGGCTGGATAGTACTGCATTCCTGATGAAGGAGACGAATAAGTATGGGCCGGATTTTTGCGTCTGCAGGCTCGGTCGCCACAATTTTTCCGTACCCGCCAGGCATCATGCTTTTACCATAACATCCGTTG
>NZ_JBHJQQ010000043.1:0-1264 GCF_042262745.1 Kribbella sp. NPDC056345
GTTCACAGCCTATCGGTTGATCAATGTCCGTTTGAGCGCAGGCTGTCGCGAATGTTCGGACGCGCCGTTGATGTGGTGTCCCGCAATGCCGTCAATCCCGACTTCTTACCGGACGAGGACAAGAGTACGCCGCAGCTCGATCTTTTGGCTCGTGTCGAACGAGAGCTACCGGTGCGGCTCGACCAAGAGCGCACCGATATGGTTGTTTGCCATGGTGATCCCTGCATGCCGAACTTCATGGTGGACCCTAAAACTCTTCAATGCACGGGTCTGATCGACCTTGGGCGGCTCGGAACAGCAGATCGCTATGCCGATTTGGCACTCATGATTGCTAACGCCGAAGAGAACTGGGCAGCGCCAGATGAAGCAGAGCGCGCCTTCGCTGTCCTATTCAATGTATTGGGGATCGAAGCCCCCGACCGCGAACGCCTTGCCTTCTATCTGCGATTGGACCCTCTGACTTGGGGTTGATGTTCATGCCGCCTGTTTTTCCTGCTCATTGGCACGTTTCGCAACCTGTTCTCATTGCGGACACCTTTTCCAGCCTCGTTTGGAAAGTTTCATTGCCAGACGGGACTCCTGCAATCGTCAAGGGATTGAAACCTATAGAAGACATTGCTGATGAACTGCGCGGGGCCGACTATCTGGTATGGCGCAATGGGAGGGGAGCAGTCCGGTTGCTCGGTCGTGAGAACAATCTGATGTTGCTCGAATATGCCGGGGAGCGAATGCTCTCTCACATCGTTGCCGAGCACGGCGACTACCAGGCGACCGAAATTGCAGCGGAACTAATGGCGAAGCTGTATGCCGCATCTGAGGAACCCCTGCCTTCTGCCCTTCTCCCGATCCGGGATCGCTTTGCAGCTTTGTTTCAGCGGGCGCGCGATGATCAAAACGCAGGTTGTCAAACTGACTACGTCCACGCGGCGATTATAGCCGATCAAATGATGAGCAATGCCTCGGAACTGCGTGGGCTACATGGCGATCTGCATCATGAAAACATCATGTTCTCCAGTCGCGGCTGGCTGGTGATAGATCCCGTCGGTCTGGTCGGTGAAGTGGGCTTTGGCGCCGCCAATATGTTCTACGATCCGGCTGACAGAGACGACCTTTGTCTCGATCCTAGACGCATTGCACAGATGGCGGACGCATTCTCTCGTGCGCTGGACGTCGATCCGCGTCGCCTGCTCGACCAGGCGTGCGCTTATGGGTGCCTTTCCGCAGCTTGGAACGCGGATGGAGAAGAGGAGCAACGCGATCTAGC
>NZ_JBHJQQ010000044.1:0-1261 GCF_042262745.1 Kribbella sp. NPDC056345
ACCTGCCAACCGAGTAACTGCCTGTTCCGTGCGAATAGGCTTTACAGGGGGCTGGCGCGGTTCCTGGCGACCTGAAAGCCCCTGGTTAGGGGTATCGGCGCGCCTGACCTCCTGAGAGCCTCTGTAACGCATTTTCGCGCCTCCCATGCCCTGGCGGGCATTTAAAACCCGTTTCGTGCGTCTGAGAGCGTTTGAAGGGCTATCTGACGACTCATCCCCGAAAGAACAACGACGGAATCACCGACAACATGCGAGAGGTGGCACCGCTCGCCGCAGCCCCAGCGACCGAACGTTAGTGAGCGAGTGGGCGAGGAAGCGGAAGAGAACCGGTAGTTAGATTGAGCACGTACGCACTGATGGGTGTCGGGGCACAGCCCAGACCAGATGGCAAACGGAATATCGTCGTGGGTGACGGTATTACATTTGCACATCCTGTCCCGCTTTCTGAGGCGTTTTAGCGGTGAACGGACGGCAAAAACATGATGGAACTGTTGAACGTGGAGAGCACGAAATCGAACAAAAATCACGGCTGACGAGGCTTGCAGAGGAATAAGCCAGTATACACTCCGCTATCGCTACGTGACTGGGTCAGGGCTGCGCCCCGACACCTCCAAAGGGTGTTGCGCTGAGCGAAACACCCTTGCCTAGAATAGATCTTTTACGCCGATTTGTAAGTTGTTGTTTTTTTAGTGTGTTTTTTGTTTACCTGTTGCATCCAGGGTGACACAACGTTGTCGCATCCTGGATGCGACAACACGCAACAAGGTGTTGCACAGATGTATCATGATGGCTTAGATTTGAATCAACGTTAGTGCATGGGATTTTCAGAGGGAAAAATCATGTTTATTGATTCAGAAAAACGGCTGAAACAACTTTCAGATGAGGCAAAGAAAAACACCGAGGATCTCGAAGAAGCAAAGAAGAATTCAAGGTTTACACAGGTATCCCCAAAAGGTTGGGAACGCGTTCGAGAGCTGTTGAAGGATAGCCAAGGCATATCAGCACTGAAGCTGTACTCATTTTTAGCGGAGCATATCGATCCTACGTGTGGCGCTGTCGTTGCGGATCAGCAATTCCTAGCTGAAAAACTTGGAGTTAGCAGAAGCACAATTATTCGGTGGCTCAATTACTTAGAATCAAAAAATGCATTAGTTAGAATCCCCGTTGCTGGTAAGGTTTGTGCGTATGCCCTCGATCCACATGAAGTCTGGAAGGGATACAACACTACGAAAAACCATGCAGCGTTTGTCACTAAAACACC
>NZ_JBHJQQ010000045.1:0-1175 GCF_042262745.1 Kribbella sp. NPDC056345
GCCAGTATACACTCCGCTAGCGCTACGTGACTGGTTCAGGGCTGCGCCCCGAAACCCGCCAAAAGCCTGACGCGCCTGCGGCTTGTCCAACCCCGCGCCGACCGGGAAAGGCTTTCCCGCCCGTCCCGGCGTTATCAGGAGACCGGTTTGTCAGAGAAACGGAACAAGATGCTCACCATGTGGGTGACGGAGGACGAGCACCGGCGGCTGCTCGAACGCTGTGACGGCAGGCAGCTGGCGGCGTGGATGCGGCAGACCTGTCTTGATGAAAAGCCTGCGCGTACCGGAAAGCTACCCTCGATCTCGCCGGCGCTGCTGCGCCAGCTTGCCGGCATGGGCAACAACCTGAACCAGATAGCCCGCCGCGTTAACGCCGGCGGCGGTACCGGCCATGACAGGGTGCAGATTGTGGCGGCGCTGATGGCAATCGATGCCGGCCTTGAGCAGCTGCGGCACGCCGTTCTTGAGAAAGGAACGGACGATGATCATTAAATTTCATCCGCGCGGTCGCGGCGGTGGCGCCGGGCCGGTGGACTATTTGCTGGGTAAAGACCGGCAGCGTGAAGGCGCCACCGTCCTGCAGGGCAAGCCGGAAGAAGTCCGGGAGCTGATTGATGTGTCGCCTTACGTGAAGAAATACACCTCCGGCGTACTGTCGTTTGCGGAGGCAGATCTGCCTCCCGGCCAGCGGGAAAAACTGATGGCCAGCTTCGAGCGTGTTCTGATGCCCGGCCTCGATAAAGATCAGTACAGCATTCTGTGGGTGGAGCACGCGGACAAGGGGCGTCTGGAGCTGAACTTTCTGATCCCCAATACCGAGCTGCTGACCGGCAGGCGGCTCCAGCCGTACTACGACCGCGCCGACCGGCCGCGCATCGATGCCTGGCAGACGGTGGTCAACGGCCGGCTGGGGCTGCACGACCCGAACGCGCCGGAAAACCGGCGGGCGCTGGTCACGCCGTCCGCGCTGCCGGAAGCGAAGCAGGAAGCTGCCCAGGCGATTACGCGCGGCCTGCTTGCCCTTGCCTCATCCGGGGAGCTGAAAACCCGTCAGGACGTCACTGAGGCGCTGGAAAGCGCAGGTTTTGAGGTGGTGCGCAGCACGAAAAGCAGCATCAGCATTGCCGACCCGGACGGGGGGCGAAACATCCGACTGAAGGGAGCCATCTATGAGC